>DASZTX010000020.1:0-136211 GCA_035547875.1 Mucilaginibacter sp.
TGATCTTTTCATTGATCAGCCTGTCGGACGGACGATCCGGATTCATTGTGATGGCATAACGAAGTACCCGGAAACCTTCTTCTGCTATCCGGTTGTTCAGCGCCGCCCGTAAAAAATGAAGCGGCGAGTTCGCATATACTTCCTGCCTTTTTTGCTGCCACTGTGATTCCTCCTGCGCCGTTCCATGCAACGGCTCAAAAAACACCGAACCGGAATAGGAAAAACTCCGGTTGTTCTCGTCGTAATTATTCAGCCTGAAGTCCTGCAGCAGGTATTTTAAACGGTAGCCCAGCGCCTTGTTCTCGATGATCAGAAAATCTGCCGAAGAGGCCGTCAGTACTCCCGTCTGCCCATCATAGCTCATATCCAGCAGCTCCGGGTTCAGTATCTTACAGTCCCTGGCGATATCCGACTTCCCCAGAAACTCTTCCTTAAACCATTCGTAGTTCCGATTGCGTTCCGGGTCTTTTTTGGGCTTGACGACCACCCCGCTCAAACCGATCGTGCGCGGGAAGAGCGTGATGTCCAGCAGGTTGATGTCGGCATGCTCCACATTGATCACCTGCGTGTATTTGTCAAAGCCTACGATCGATATCACCAGTTCGTATTTCCCCGGCTTGACGCCTGTCAGCGTAAACTTCCCGTCGGTCCCAGTTTTATCCCCTATCGTGGCATTGCTGATAAACACGCTTGCATCCGCTACCGGTCGTGTGTCCGTCTGCCCGATCACGCGACCCGTTATCCTTACCTGTGACAAAACAACAAAGGGGAAAAAAAATAAAAGGAGTAGAACAAAAAAATTTCGCATCTTAAATAATAGCCTATTTTATTTCTTAAAGTTTGTTATTTGATAAAATTATAGACTATCTGTATTCTCACAGATAGTCTATTTTCTTTAAAGCTAAGCCGGTGGGCCGGAACAAGTACACGTCGCATAATTACTTTCTTCCCATCCGTAGTGATATTTACACGAACTTGTATAATCAAAATCACAATTCGGCTCGTCCATGAATCCATAATATGTGCCATATGGTGCATTTCCATAAACATTATAACATTTAACTACGCATTGAGCAGGTAAATCTCCCCCTGTTACATTTCTCATTTCAGTTCTGCTGAGTTTTTTAAATTCTGACATAAATAATTTATTAAATCAATTTTTACTTACCGGCTCCACGCCCCGGTATTTAAGCGGCATGTATGTTTAAAGTGCATGCTCCTTTACTTTCGCGAAAAGTATCTTGTATGCTATTCCAGCATATATTTTAAATCAGGGAGCTGATACAGATCAGGTAAACGGTGACCATTCAGCAACATTGTCGGCGTGGCGGTAATTTCCGCCATTTTACACCAGTCGTGCTGTTTTTCCAGCTTATAAAAATTTGCCTCTCTTAATTGTACCGGGTAAACCTTAGCCCATGCTGCGTAATCCTTCTGCTTTTGTTCGTACCAATCGTTGAGGGCTTTTATTACTATTGTTTTATCAGGCAACTCATTCAATGCCATCATGTGGCGGGCAACCGCTGTTTTCCTGTCTGCGTCCGTATTATCTGCAGTGAAAATTATACGCGCCTGCACATTGCCATTCAGCTGTAATAACTCGTGCAACGCTTTGTGCATTTTAGCGCAGGGCTGGCAATATGGATTACTCACCATGGTAATAATGCTATTAGCTTCAACATTACCTAAAACTATACTCCATTCGTCCTCGGGTTGCGCATACTTCGGCTGAGCGGCAACTATCGTATTGAACAGCTCTGTATTGTACTTAAACTTGCGGAGCTGCCGCTTCAATGGATTTAGCTGTTGCTGATCCAGCAGCAACGGTTTTAACAACAACCACAACAGTACCGGAGCCGCCATGCAAATCAGCAGCGCTTCAATCATAGTGGAGCTAATTCCAATATTACTGAAACCGTTAAAAGTTCTGCCCGATAAAAGCGTTCCAAACTCCAGCCACAACAGCGCCTGAATGGTACAACACAATACGCACCACTGCCTGGCCACCCTTGCCTGATAGTAAATAGAATAAATGGTGTAAGGCAGACTTACTATATTCAAAATTGCCAATATCTCCCATACTGCCGCCGACCTTCCGGCAAAAAGTAATAACAGCCATGTCCCGGCGAAATAAAAGAAACCCACTTCGCTCCAGGTTAATCCTTCAAATACCTTTGCTGCCTTTGATGATAATATGGCGTTACAGTTTGTTTTGCTGCTGCTTTGACATAATTTTTGCACCAAAGGGTTGTTGCTGTCGATCGATTGCACCAACAACAATATAGAAGTCGCAAGTCCGGTGGTTTTAATCACTGCCAATAGCGCAAACGACCGTGATAAGCCGGTAAAAAATCCATTAAGCGAAAGCGCAGCAGCAAGCAATATCAATAAGCCAGCTGCAATCAGCGGTGTTTTTACCGATGCTGCAACTGCCGGAAATGCTCCCGCGGCGGCCGGATCTGAGGAGTGTTCGGCGGTTAACACTACGCCTTTGAACATCTTTTTAAATTCTTCCATGGTCATCCTGTATCTTTTCCAACTTTCATTGGAAACAACCAGGCTATTGTCTTTCATTTCCTCTACGACCAAAAAATCACCCCCGTTAACGGTAGTATGCACTATAAACGGACAGGGTACGTCAGCCAAATTAGCGCTGTCAATACGGTAAGCGGCATTTTTGATTTTAAAATAATCCAGTACATCGCTGATGGCCAGGAGACTGGGATAATCAGGGTGTTTCTCCAGGTCAGCAATAACTTTTTCAGGATCAACGTTGGCGCCGGATAATTTTAGCAATCTGATTACAACGGCGTCCGGATTGGGGACTTTTTTTAGTGAGAGCATAAGGTCAGGTATTATTAAGCCTTAAAACTATAATTTTCGTTGGAGAAAAAAAAGAGACAGAAATGGTTATGCAATCATTTATTTGTATCAATCATGTTACAAACCCAGGTAATTAGTCCACGCTGTATTGGTACACCTGTCGGCCAAGCCTACCCTCGGCATCGATCCCCTCAACTATCACACGATAGCTGCCTTTGGTGTCTGCATTATAAAAACTGAGAGACGCTTTGCCATCAGCCCCGGTCACTACAGTCGGATTCCAGTAGATCGTGCTGCGCAAGTCCGCCATTTTTTCATAGCTTTTCCGATAATTGTACTCCGGCGAATAAAAAGTCCTGGCGGGATAAAAGCCGACGGGCATAATAGTTACCACGCCCGGCGCATATTTATAATGATCGTTTGCCTTTCGGCCTTTTTTCAACGTGACCACGATCAAACCGGCTGAACCCTGAGAACCATAGATCGCTGTACTGTGCATATTATCCAGTACTTCCACGCTTTCAACATCCGCCGGGCTGATATTATCCAGCAGGTCGGGTTCACTTTGCTGCATGGTACCATCAATAATTATTTTCATTGGATCCTTAAATTGGATAACCGAAGTAGCATCAAGCGCACTGAGCTTTCGGACATACATATATCCGTTCTTAAAAACAATATTGGTAAGCTTTGTGGCAAGGCAGTCCACCAAACGGCCACAGGCAAGCGTTTCCAGCTCTTTTGCAGTCAGTACCTGATCGGCGTGCCCCTTCCCGTTAAGGTTTTGGGAATCGTCAAAATCGTTCTTTTTTTTCTTATCGTTTATTACCACCTCCTTCAACAATAATGGATGCCTGTTTATGCCGAATTTCTGTTGCTCCAACATCATTTCTCTTGCATTCTGAATATAATCCGACATATCGATTTCGGCGGAAATATTATTCATTGATTTAATGCCAGCCCCCGAAGTTTTTACCGCACTGCCAACAGGGGGAACGCGCGGAGTGTCAATCGTAAGGGTAACATTATCCTGCCCGCGTGATACCTTCGCCTGCACCACAAACTTGGTGCTGTCGGCGAATATCATATTATTAAAAACAAACCTGCCGTCGGCATCTGTGATGGTGTCCTTAAAAAAGCTTCCTCCAGCCTTGGCAAAAATGGTCACCTTCTGATTTGCAAGCGCTTTTCTGCCCTTTTTTAACGTTCCTGAAATACTTAGGGCCATCTCAGCCGGATAATTTCGCCATGCAGCACTATCTGTCAGAATCTTTTTCCACTCAAACCGATGATAACCCTGCGTCAGCATCAACAGATCAAGATCAGCGTTCGTCTTTTCGCTGGTATTATTGAAATAATAACCGGGATGCTCCACATACCCCCTCAGATCTGAGGTCAGCAAGAGATTGGACAGAATAGTTTGTCCGTTAACATCATCAGCATGCACTTTTGTTTCATCAGTAACAGCTACCGAAAAATTACCTACGGATGGTCGCCCGTCCTTAGTTTTTGCTTCGATGGTAACGGTAGCCTGGTGCCTGCGGGCGTATGCAGTTTGCGGTGTGGAGACATTCAGCTTCAGTTGATCTTTATTATCAACAAAAACCAACCGCTCATTTAAAGGCAAGCCCGAATGGCTAAAAAGCGTAAATTGTACGATCCCGGTGGGAAACTTCTTTTTCGACACGGTTGCTGTAAAAGGGGCGTTACCATCTGTTTTCGCCGAAAAATAAATCACCCCACCGGCCTGACCTATCAGGCTGACGTTAGCAGGTCCGTCCTTACCAACTGATGTTATGCGTATATGTATCACATCTGCGTCGGAATTATCGATATTAAGCTGACAGCCTGTATCTGAAACCGCAGGCAGTCCGACCTCTTTTACCGAACCATCGGCGAAACTGATAGCTGCCTTGTAGTGTCCGCCTGACAACGGGGTAAAATCAAATGCGCCCATCCCCAGGTAGCTGCTGGCAAATTTCGCTACGACCAAATTTTTGTCATCAGTAATCATTCCGGTTACCTCTGTACCGGTTCCGGCCGGGGATACGGCTTTAAAAGCAATTTTTGTTTTCACACCTGCAAGCATTGCGCCTCCCTCCGGAAAAAACTGCACATCTGATGTATTTAGCTGAATATCGCCGGAGCCCGCCGGAGCAAACCCAACGCCACCGCTTTCGGGAATTTTTATGGCAGCAATGCTCCCTATGGGGATTGACCGGCTAAAAAAATAATCGCTTCCCGAGTTGCGCATCAAGTTGGTGTAGGCACGCACGCGATAATTTCCGGCAGTGAGCGTATCGGGCAGGGCAAAATCACCCCAGGCCAGGCCGTTGATCAGTTGTAATTTTATCCATCTGACGATCTTATTTTCCTGGCTAATCAATTCCACATTCAAAACACCGCTACTGACAGACAATTCATGTTTTGCACCGTCGGTAACATAGGCCTTGAAATAGATGGTATCGCCTGCCGCATAATAAGGTTTATCAAAATGCAGATAAGCTTTTTCCGTACCGGCGGACCGGTAGCCTTTCAATTTCCCCATTAATTCATTGGCCAATACACTGTCCGGCTCAATTGCCTTGCTGTTTCCAGGCGTGAAGTCCAGCGGCAGCATATCCCCAACGCGTTTTCTTGACCATACACCACGAAGCTGCAAATCTCCGGGATCTGCCAACTGTCCGTTCCGGTCAAACAACACGCCCGACCGTTTAAAGCTTATCAGGATATTACTTTGATTGGACGCAAACAGCAATTTGTCGAGTGCTACGGTATCAACTTCATGGTATTTATTGTAATTGACGTACAGATCGCAATTATTGCAAAACAGCCTGAACATGCCGTTCTCGCCGGATGCGGCCACAAAATCCCCTGCGGTTAGCGCCACGGGCAGCACCTTGCCCGGCGTTTTGGGCAGATTTTTCTTTTTTACCCAATAGGCCAGCGAGTCCCTGTAGTTTTTGTCGTTACTTAACGCAATGAACTTTTTTAACTTTTCGTTGATTAAACTATCGGACGGGCGTTCGGTATTTTCGGGGAGACTCAGCACTTTGAACCCCTGCCCCCAAAGATCGCCTTTTACCGCTGACCGCAGAAAATGCATTTCGGAACCCTCATAAGCTTCCTGACGATCAGTCTGCCAGGCTCGTTCCTGAACGCTTGTTCCTTTGAGTTTGTCAAAAAGCGCGAAACCTGAATATTCAGCGATACGTTCCAGTCCGGTAGTAAGTTTAAAATTCTTTAAAAAGTATTTTATAGAATAGCCCAGGGCGTCATTTTCGATCGTCAAAAAACCGTCGGACGAAGCGGTAAGTGTGCTGGTACGACCGTCGTAAGTGAGCCTTAAAGTGGTATCGTTCGTAAACCTGCTCTCTCCGGCTATGGCCGTGGAACCTAAAAACTCCGTTTTTAAAAGTTTCAGATATTTTTTTCGTGTAAGCTTATCCTCCTCTGTTAAAGGCGTTACCGGGTGTTTGCTTTCCGAAATGGTGGCGGCGGGCAATACCAATGCAGCACTATCAACAACAACCGGACGGCTATACACCGAAAATCCATCGCGCCAAATCACTAAATCATAGGTACCGGGGTTTATATTCTTCAGGGAAAAGCCTCCTTTAGCGGTAGTGCGCGCACTGATCGTGGTGTTACTTAAAAAGACAAGCGCTCCTGATACGGGTTTGCCGTTGACGCCGTTCTTCACAACACCGGTAACCGTTACCTGGCTAATGGCGGCAACAGGGAGAAGAAAAAGAATCAGCATCAGCGTTTTGCGCATAATCAAATTTATTAAATCCGAGCAGAATCAAACAAAGGGATAACAACTTTAAAAATTACCGTAACTATTCGTATCGGGGCAGTCGGTCGATCAGTTAAAATTTTCAGCAGTAACCAAATTTAATTAACCCGGCTTACAATTGAAAATCAGCGTACAAAAAAGGAAACTTATCCCAAATGCACGTATCCCAATTCTTCAAGATCTGTAACCGACCGGGCGAGACTTGTTCTCCCCTCTTTCAGCACATACACCGGATCACTGATATCTAATAGATGCGTGTACATGTGATCAGTTATTAGAAGGCCTTTATCAGCTTTTTCTTCCGTCAGAAATGCTTTCACGTTTTCGATCTGTATCGGGTTAAGATGGGTAAACGGTTCGTCGAGCATGGCAAACCATGAGGGTGTTTTCACCACGATATACAATTCCAGCATACGCCACTGCCCTCCCGAAAGCTGTTTCACCTTTAAGCTGAGCCGTCCGTCAAACTCCGGGAAACGGCTTATAAAAGCTGAAACATCCAACCTGAAGTCGGTAATAACCTGTTTCACAGTAAGCTCTTTGGGGATAAAATTAAACTGCGGAAGGTACAACAGCAGGTCAGACCGCCTCGCTGCGTTCCTGACCATCAGACCGTCAAACCGGACAGATTGCGTTGATGCTTTCAGGGTTCCGAGTATGATATTCATCAGGCAGGTCTTTCCCTGACCGTTACGACCAAGCAGGCCGGTAATCCGGCCCGTTTCGCACTTGATATAAACGTCGCTGAGAATACGTCTTAGACCAAAATCAAGCTGGATTCCGTCTGCTTCGAGGGTGTGGATCATTTAATGGCTGATTAATCTGAAAGCTATAAACATCGCGCCCGTCCAGATCAAAAAGTCGGCGGCGGTAGTGGTTATGGCAAGTTTTAATTTTGAGATACCAAGGTTCTGATAATAATACAGCTGACGGTGGTGATAATACAGCCAGCCGAAAAAGACGATCGTGATGGTGATGATTTTATACCAGAATAACACTCCGATCAGTTTGGTAGCCTTTTCACCATAGGAACTGATCAGCCAAAGGCAACTGACTGTAATGGCAAAGTTGGCCGGAAATATCCCTCTGTAAAACCTTGCGATAAGTTTAAAAGCGCGCATACGGGTTTTAACGCAATCATCCTGAATAACTTATGCCGACGAAAAATTATTCTTCAGGCAATACCCCGGTTTCAGCTGCTGAATGACTGTCTTCCGTCCTTAGTTTGGATACCAGCCATACGATCATCACCCCGAAAAAAGCAATAATGCCGAATGACAGCCGGATGCTTGAAACATGCGCAATGTACCCTACAAATGGCGGCACCACCAGAAAACCTGTATAACCTATGGTAGATATAGAGGCGAGTGCCGAAGAGCTGCTCATGTTCTTTGATTTACCCGCCAGACTAAAGATCATCGGCACAACGCAGGACACCCCGAACCCGGTTAATACAAACCCGGCCATCACGGTAGCAGCAAAAGGTAATGCGACGGCAAGCATCAGACCGCCAAATATAAATATGCCGCTGTATTTCAATACTGCCTTGATGCCAAAACGGGTCACCAATTTATCTCCTACGAAACGCCCGGTGGTCATGGCCACCATATACAGCACAAAAGCTGCCGTTGCTGTTGCTTTTTCGGAATGAATAGTTTTCTGAAAATAGATCGCACTCCAGTCATACATGGCGTTCTCGCAGGCCATACTTCCAAAACAGATCAGCGAAAATTTGAGGAGAAATTTATCAGGCAGGGAAAATACGGGTTTACGGGCATGCTGAACCGGCTGCTGATTTAGTGTGTCGTTGATGAAATAAAGCGTCAGCACAAAAAGCCCGATACTGACAAAAAGAAAGTGATACTGTAAAGCAATATTAAAATAAACCATCAGGTAGCCGACAGCGGCCCCTGCAAAACCCGCCAGGCTCCATATTCCGTGAAAGGTGGCCATGATAGACCTGCTATAAAGCGCCTGAACAGCCACACCCTGCGTATTGATAGATAACGTCATGAGGTTGCGGGCGGAACCAAAGCAAAAAAGCATGGCCACCAACTGCCAAACATTGTTGAGATAACCGATGATGAGGATGATAACGCAAAAGAAAAGCGAACCAAACAACATGACCGCACGGCTGGTATAACGTCTGAGCAATTCGTTCGTCAGGGGCATGGTAAGCATCAGGCCGATAGGCATAGCAAACAATACGGAGCCCAGCTGCGCTTCGTTTAAATTCAGCGTATGTTTAATGGCGGGGATACGTGAAGCCCAGGTTGAATAACCAAACCCGGAAATAAAATAAAAAACGGCACAAGCGATCCGCAATTGCCGGGGTGATCTTATGTCGGTAGGTTTTTCGTGCACTTGGATAATCTGCCTGCTAAGTTACGAGTTTGACCGCAACAAAAAACGGTAACAAGAACAGCTACCGACTTGCCAGTTCGGTGTCATTGTTTTGAGGAATCACACGGATGATCTGTACAAAACGGCGTTTGTAATTGGCATCCATTTCGGTAATGGTCACGCCGTATTCTTTTCCCGATGTGGAATGGATAAACTTCATACCTTCGTCGCTATTACTTACCACAATCCCTACATGACCGATACGATGCCTGTTAGTGGGGCTTGTAAACAAAATAATGTCGCCGGGAAGGGCGTCTTCATAACTTACTTTTTCGCCAACGTTGATAAACTCCCGTGATGACCGCGGAACGTCGAAATCAAAGTTTTTGAAGACGTAATTGACAAAACCGGAACAATCAAAACCCCGTTCCGGGTCGGCGGTCGCGGGGCGGTAACGCGTGCCTATCAGACTTTCGGCAAATTCAAGAATGGAATCAGCCGATACGCTATCCGGTTGTAAACTACGGTTAACAGGCTGGATAGTATAATTAACAGATTTACGGGAGATGGTTTTATGACGCAACCGATGAGCCTTGCGTGCATAGCCAAAGCCTGCCGAAACAGCAAACAGGCATAAAAGGGTAATCAGGGTTAGTAATTTCTGCCTCATTTTACTGAAGCAATTTAAAGGAATAATTTTGGAGCGCCTAATTTTTGTCAAAAAAGTGTAAACAAATTGCAGATTTATTTGAGACTGCAGGCAAATTGCAAGGCTCAGGTTATGGTTAAAATATCAGAATAATGCTCCCGCCGATAATCATTGCCGCACCGATGAGCTGCTTAACGCTGACCGATTCCTTTAAAAACACGACGGCAAGCACAATGGCCAGCGCTACGCTGAGCTTATCAACCGGCGCAACCTGCGACACCTTGCCAAATTGTAAGGCCCTGAAATAACAGATCCATGAAAGGCCGGTAGCGCAGCCCGACAGCCCAAGAAAGATCAGGTTCGTTTTAGTAAGACTGCCCATCGTGCCTGCCGTCCCTCTTACAAAGACGATCGCCCAGGCGATAAAAAGGATGACAACCGTGCGGATGGCTGTAGCCAGATCGGTGTCCACACCCTTGATACCTATTTTTGCAAAAATCGCGGTCAGCGCCGCGAAAAGAGCCGAAAGCAATGCATATATCCACCACATAAATTAAGTTTTAAGTAACTGCGCTATTTAAAAAATAAAGCTACAGGATAAAACTGGATAAAAATTGCATGGACAAAAAATCCTTCAAATCCAGTAATCATCCAAAATCAAGGGCTATCTTTATCAAAAAAAAGCTTGAAAATACTGATAGTTGAAGACGAGGAAGGTCTGCGGGAAAGTATAGAGGAATATTTTACCGAAGCAGGCAACGTATGCGAAACCGCGGTGAGCTATAGCAACGCGCTGGCAAAAATTAACCTGTACCGCTACGACTGCATCTTGCTGGACATTACCCTGCCCGGTGGGAACGGTCTGGATATTCTGAAATGCCTGAAAGAAAACAATTACCCTGACGGCGTGCTGATCATATCGGCTAAAAACTCGCTGGATGACCGGCTGGCAGGATTAAACATAGGCGCCGACGATTACCTGGTAAAGCCTTTCCATCTGTCGGAGCTGAAGGCAAGGGTTTCGGCTATTATCCGCCGTAAAAGCTTTAACGGCAGCAACCTGCTTGTTTTTAACGAGCTTTCGATAGACCTGCTGGCCAAAGAGGTAAAGATCGGCGATTCGGTGGTTAAGTTCACCCGTAAAGAATATGCGCTGCTGCTTTATTTTATTGCGAATAAAGGCAAGGTGGTTTCCAAAAATGCCATTGCCGAACACCTATGGGGCGACAGTATAGATATTGCCAATAATTTCGATTTTATATATTCCCATATCAAGAACATCCGTAAAAAACTTATTGAAGCTGGTGGAAATGACTATATCCAGGCGGCCTATGGCATGGGTTATAAATTCACCGATAAATGAAGCTTGCCGCAAAATACAACCGGGTAAACCTTATTACCGCCGTAACGGTGATGCTGATCACCGGGATCATATATTACCAGGCGATCAGTTACATACTGGTGTGGCAAAAGGATAAAGACCTGCTGGTCGAGGAAAACGAAATATTTGATTATGTAAAGCGGAACGACCAGCTACCGCAAATCTTTGAATCAAACGACCAGCAGATCACTTTTAGCCCCGCAGGCGACGGCAGCGTTGAGCGCAGGTTTATCGACACCAGCTATTTTAAAAAGTATGGCCACCAAAGGGGTGGAAAAGCAGGAGAATACGAATCGGGCCGCGGACTGATCAGTTCCGTTACTGCAGGGGGGCGATACTATAAGATCGTAATCATCGTATCAAAGGTTGAAACGGAGGACCTTATCCGGCTTATCTTCTCGATTACCATCGGCGTTATTTTATTGCTGCTGCTGGTGCTTTACAGCATAAACCGCTGGGTATTCAGTCGCCTGTGGCAGCCTTTTTACAATATTCTGCATGAACTAAAACTGTTCAACATCGCCGATAACCAAGCCGTACCGGACCTGAAAACAACTATAGACGAGTTCCGGGAACTGAACGGCGCGGTAACGGAGATGTCTTCAAGAGCGAAACACGATTACCGCGACCTGAAACTGTTTACCGAAAATGCTTCGCACGAGTTGCTGACGCCCATAGCGGTCATCAATTCGAAACTGGATACGCTTATCCAGACCGAAAACTTCAGCGACCACCAAAGTAAGTTGCTGACTGATCTTTACACCGCAGTTTCGAGGTTGAACAGGCTTAATCAGTCGCTGCTGCTGTTAGTAAAAATTGAAAACCGCCTGCTGCACGACAAACAACACCTGAACCTCCGCGAAATTACCGAAGAGATGGTCAGTCAGTTTGAGGAAATATTTGCAGATAAAAATATAAAAGTAAGCTGCCAGCTGGGCGACAAGGAGATTCATGCCAGCCGTTATCTTGCTGAAATATTGTTAAGCAACCTGATCAGTAATGCGATCCGGCATAATTACGATGGCGGGGAAATAAATATCCGGCTTGATGCTGCGGAGCTGATCATCAGGAATACCGGCGTTGCGGAACCCCTACCGGCCGATATGGTTTTTACTCGTTTTCATAAGTCGTCCGGTTCCGAGGGCAGCGGACTGGGGCTTGCCATCTCCAAGCAGATATGCGACAATTTCGGCTTCGGCCTGAGTTATGTATTTGACGAAGGTTATCATGCATTTAAAGTATCTTTTGGATGATTACCCTTGCTATCCGTAAATTCAGGGTCAATTGCGTCCTAAATTAAACCAGAATTAAGGCGGTAATTCGCCGTTGAATAAATTATACCTGACATGTAATGAAGTTACACCTAAGCATAATTTTCAGCCTGTTTATCATCAATGCAGCGAGGGGGCAAACGCACACGCTGCAATATTTCCTGGAGACGGCCAAAAATAACAGCCCCCTGCTTAAAGACCTTCGCAACCAGGTAGCTTCAAACAAGATTGACAGCATCCGGCTGCGCGCAGGACTGAAACCACAGGTAAACCTGAACAGCAGCGGCCTGTATGCCCCGGTTAAAGATGGTTATGGTTATGCTGCCGCCATTACCAACGAGCATACCCTCAATGCACTGGTGGGTGTAAACCAGCAAATTATCGGCAAAAGCAACATCGATGCGCAATTGCAGGCCATCACACTACAGTCGCAATCAGTGGCAAACTCGGCAAAAATATCCGAGCAGGACCTGAAGAAAACCATTACTGCACAATACATCACGGCTTACGGAAGCCTTCAGCAACTGAAGTTTAACCGCGAACTGGTAAATCTGCTGGATCAGGAGGAAGAATTGCTGAAAAAGCTGACGCGGACGAACGTGTACCGCCAAAGCGATTATCTGACTTTTTTAGTGACGCTAAAACAGCAGGAGCTATCGCTGCTGCAATCGGAGCAGCAATATAAGGCTGATTACGGCACGCTGAATTACCTGACAGGAGTTGCAGATACCACCACCCACGACCTGGCCGAACCTGCTATTGAGCGACATATTTTACCGGATGCCGCCAACAGTATTTTCTTTATGCAATACAAGTTAGACAGTCTTAACCTGGTTAACAGCAAAAAGCTGATCGATTATAGCTACCGGCCCAAGCTGAACCTGCTGGCCGACGGCGGCTATAATTCTGATTTTATGTCGCAGGCATATAAAAATTTCGGCGTCAGTGCAGGCATCAGCCTGACCATGCCCATCTACGACGGCGGGCAGCGAAAACTGCAATACCGGAAACTATCGCTTCAGGAGGAGACCCGGCAGAATTATAAGGCCTTTTTTAATGCGCAATACCGCCAGCAGATAGCCCAGCTGCAACAACAGATCCATGATGCGGATGACCTGCTTAATAAGGTTGACGAGCAGCTGAAATATTCTGAAAGCCTGATCAAGGCGGATACACGCCTGCTGCAAACCGGGGACCTGCATATAGCAGACCTGATCCTTGCCGTCAGCAATTATTTTACTATAAAAAATCTGCGTACAACAACCGAAATCAACAAACTTCAGTTAGTTAACCAACTGAATTACTGGAACAGATAACCATGAAACAAAACGCCGCAAAATATATCATACTCGCGCTTGCCGTCGCGCTGTTGTCATGTCATAACAGCAATTCCGGCGCAAATGACGAGGGTACGGATGTAAAATCGCAAACGCCGGTTACCGTAACCAGCGTAGGAGACACCACGCTTACCGATTACCTTGAACTGAATGCCATCTCGACCGTGCTGCAAAGAAACTATGTAAAATCCAACACCAACGGCTATATCGAACAGATCAATGCGCAGTTAGGGCAGAACGTACATAAGGGGCAGGTTCTTTTTACCGTCAAAACCAAAGAGGCACAGGCTATCGGCAACAGCATCAATGTGCTGGATACCACCTTCAAGTTCTCGGGGGTCAACAGGATCAGGGCGTCCATGCCGGGCTATATCTCGGAACTAAGTCATCAGAAAGGCGACTATGTGCAGGACGGTGAGGCGCTTGCGGTTATCAGCGACCGCAGCAGCCTGGTATTTTTAATGCAGCTGCCTTATGAGCAGCGGCAATATGTAAAAGCCGGTCAACCTGTAGAGCTAACGCTTCCCGGAGGCGTCAAAATGAGCGGTTCCATAAGCTCATTTATGCCTACCGTAGATACCGCAGCGCAAACACAGGGGGTGGTGATTAAAGTAAAGGATATGTCGCAGATACCGGAAAACCTTGTTGCAAAGGCGCGCATTGTCAAATCCGCCAAAACAAATGCGGGCAGCCTGCCGAAGGCAGCAGTATTAACGAACGAAACACAAACGGAGTTCTGGGTAATGAAAATGATCAATGACTCGACGGCCATAAAAGTACCCGTAAAAGAAGGTATTCAGTCGGACGGACGCGTTGAGATATTAGCGCCTACGTTCTCCCCAAATGACAGGATAATCGTTACCGGAAATTACGGCTTGCCAGATACAGCGACCGTTAAAATTGTGAAGCCATGACCCCTGTCAAAGATCTATTTATCGCACAACGAAAACCGATCAGCCTGGTGCTGGCTATTATTATATTGGGCGGCCTGTTTGCTTATACCAAATTGCAGACCTCGCTGTTCCCCGAAGTGACCTTCCCCAAAATAAAGGTGATAGCCGATGAAGGTTTACAGCCTGTCAATAAAATGATGGTAACGGTTACCAAACCGTTAGAAAACGCCATTAAACAGGTGCCCGACCTTAAAACCGTCCGCAGCACAACCAGCCGCGGCAGTTGCGAAATATCGGCCTTTATGTCATGGAATGCGGACATTGACCTGAGTCTGCAAAAAATTCAAAGCCGCATCGACCAGATAAAAAACGACCTGCCGCCAGATGTAAACATCACCGTCGAGAAGATGAACCCCTCTATTCTGCCGGTAAGCGGTTATACGCTGGAGAGCCACAGCCGCTCCCCTATTGCATTACGGCAGATCGCCACTTATACCGTAAAACCCTTTCTTTCGCAGGTTGACGGCGTTTCGGCGATCAGGATTATCGGCGGGAAGGTAAAAGAGTACTGGCTGACGCTCAACAAGCAAAAGATGAGCACGCTGGGTTTAACACCCGAAGCCGTCAGTACTGCGCTTAATAACTCGAACTTCGTCAAATCAGAAGGTTATCTGGCGGATTATAACCGGATGTATCTGACGGTTACGGATGCCACCATCACCAATAAAGACCAACTGGCTGAAGTGGTGGTCAGCAATGATCGTAAAAGGGTTATCCGGTTAAAGGACTTCGCGGATGTGTCTGTACAGGAAGGCATTGCCTATACCCGCATAAACGCCAACGGTCACAGCGGGGTATTGGTTGCAGTCATCAAACAGCCGAATGCAAACCTTATCTCCCTGTCGTCCGATATGCAAAGTAAGGTGGCCGAACTCAGCAAGATATTGCCAAAAGATGTCAGCATAAAACCTTATTATGTTCAGGCCGATTTTGTAAAAGAATCGATAAAAAGTGTCAGCGACAGTTTATGGATCGGCCTGCTGCTGGCGATCATCGTCGCCATTGTGTTTTTGCGTTCTGTAAAAGCCAGCGCCGTTATCCTGATCACCATCCCGGTGACACTTTGCCTTACGCTTATCGTGCTTTACGGCATAGGCTATTCGCTGAATATCATGACGCTTGGCGCTATTGCCGCTGCGTTAGGCCTCATCATCGACGATGCTATTGTGGTGGTTGAACAGATACACCGGACACAGGAAGAGCACCCGCGTGAACGCCCGCGCAAACTGATCAAAACAGCCATTGATTACCTGTTTCCGGCGATGCTGGGTTCGTCGGTCAGCACCATTGTCATATTTATTCCGTTCCTGCTGATGACCGGCGTGGCCGGCGCTTACTTTCATGTGCTTACCAACACTATGATTATCACCCTGGTAAGTTCATTTTTTGTTACCTGGATAGGTTTGCCCGTAATTTATATGCTGCTAACACGGCATAAGGCAGCCCCTTCGCAGAAGCCCGGACAAGGGGAAGTTCATACCGTCAAAAAACAGCGATGGGTAAGCTGGTTCATCTTACGGCCATACCTCAGCCTTATTATCGCGGGAGCGGCAATCATTGCGATCGTTATCGTGCCGCCGTTGCTGGAGACCGGCTTCCTGCCCGAAATGGATGAGGGCAGCATTGTGTTCGATTACCGTTCGCCGCCGGGAACCTCGTTAGATGAAACCGACCGGATGCTGCGCCAGCTGGAAAAGATCATCATTAAACAGCCGGAAGTAGCGGCTTATTCGCGCCGGACGGGTACAGAGATGGGCTTTTTTATTACCGAACCCAACAAAGGGGATTATCTCATCCAGCTTAAAAAAGACCGGAAGAAAAGCACCGACGAGGTGATCAGCGAACTGCGTGAAAAGATCGCTGCAAACCAGCCCGCCCTGCAAATCGATTTCGGCCAGGTGATCGGCGATATGCTCGGCGACCTGATGAGTTCCGTTCAGCCGATAGAGATAAAGGTTTTTGGGGATGATAATAAAAAACTGCAAAGCCTGTCAGGGCAAATTGCGCAGTCGGTTGAAAAAGTTAAGGGGACGGCAGATGTGAATGACGGTGTGATCATCGCCGGGCCTTCCGTAAGCATCGATCCTGATTATGGCAAACTGGCCCAATATGGCGTAACGCCCGCCAGCCTGCAGTTCCAGGCCCAGACAGCGCTTGAAGGCAATGTGATCGGCGATATGCTGGAAGCGGAACAGCTTTCACCCATCCGGATGGTTTATCCCGGTAACCGCAGCCTGAACGTGAGCGGTATAAAAAACCAGACCATATTCACACCTTCGGGAAAACTTATACCGATCAGCGAGGTCGCCAAAGTTACCCTCAGCGAAGGCGAAGCGGAGGTCAACCGGGAAAATCTGCAATCGATGGGCGTGATCAGCGCCCGGCTGGAAGGCAGCGATCTGGGCAGCGTGGTACCTGCCATTAAAAAAAGCGTAGCGTCCATCAGCCTTCCTTCGGGATATCATATTGAATACGGCGGCGCTTATGCCGAGCAGCAACAATCGTTTAAAGAACTGCTGACCATCCTGATCACTTCCTGCCTGCTGGTGTTTGCCGTGATCCTTTTCCTGTTCAAACAATTCAGGATAGCCCTCCTGATACTGATAATTGCAGTATTGGGTATCTCCGGTAGTTTGCTGGCCTTATTTATCACCCATACGCCGCTGAACGTAGGCAGCTACACCGGCCTTATCATGATCGTCGGGATCATTGGCGAAAACGCCATATTTACCTTTCTTCAGTTTAAACAGAGGGCAATTGAAAACCAGGATAAAGAAAAAGAGAATGCCATTGATGAGGCTATCGTGTTCTCCATTTCCACCCGTTTAAGGCCAAAACTGATGACGGCCCTCGGCGCTATCATTGCGCTGATGCCGCTCGCGCTGGGGATCGGTGCGGGCGCCCAATTGCATCAGCCGCTGGCTATTGCAGTTATCGGTGGGTTTATCGTCGCGCTGCCCATGCTACTGATCGTATTGCCAAGCGCGATGCGGCTGTTATACCGAAACGGTATTTTTCACGATTCCGCTCATTTGACGACAGACGACAGCGGTCATCACTCATCATAAAACAAAGCCGGTCCCGAAGATCATCTCTACAGGGACCGGCCTTTCATCTATGCTGAAGGAGTTATAATGCTGCAAAGTCAGCAATGTGCTGCTTCATCATATCGCCGCGCGCATCTTTCATTACGAGGCTTGCCCATGAAAGGTCTCGGGTATTGATATTTGCTTCCAGGTCATATTTCAACGCACAATTGTTGATGTTTCCTGCAAGATTAGCTGCTGCATTGCCATTCAGGGTAAAATCGGCCTGATAAGCATCGATGTTAAGTTTCGCAGATGCCTGATCGAACAGTTTAACAGTAAGGTTGATAGCCGAAATTTTACCGAACGACTTGATAACGGCATTGTTGTATGCCACGATGCTGCGCAGATCATTAACGGTTACCCAAACTACCAGTTTGTCCTTTTTATAGGATGAGATACGCAGCGTGCCATTATGGTTTAACACCACGGCATTATCCTTATAATAATCGTTGTAAACCTTCACCTTGCCGGTATTGCCGTTCGAAAGGTAAAGTTCTACATTTCCATATACCTCAATGCCGGTGACAGGGCCTGTTTCGGCAAGGGTGGTATAGGTTTCTCCGGCATTATTCACGGCTGCCTTTGCCGATGTCAGTATGCCGGTTACTGTTGCCAGTAAGATTGCTGCTGATAAAAATATTGTTTTCATTTTTGTATGTTTTTATTTTAATTGCTTTGATACCCCTATGCCAATTTTGATACCCAATTTATAAACACCTCATTATCAAATATATAGTTTTTCATAAGGATTAAAAGTGTTCGCAGGCGTACGCCGACTGCACACTGGCGTACATCTTTTTTGTCTCCCTAAGCAGGGCTCAATATAAACCCGGGCAACTCAATCAATCACAGGCTAACTTTTCTCTAAATTTCTACAGAATCATACTCCATATTTAGTTGTCAATCAAAACTTATAAGACATGAAAAAGATATTACTCGCGGTGCTGTGCTGTGTTTTCGCGGCCCCGCTTTTACGCGCACAGAATTATGTATTTGAAAAATCTATTTCCCTGCCGGGCGAGGGCGGTTATGATTACCTTTCCATCGATAAGGTTAACCGGCGTCTTTATGTATCGCATAGCACGACTGTAAACGTAGTTGATCTTGAAACAGGACTGCCTGCAGGCGTTATCGCAGAGATGAAGGGCGTTCACGGCATTGCCATTGACAATAAGGCGAACCGGGGTTTCATCAGCGACGGACGCTCAAATGCAGTGGTAGCGTTTGACTTGAAAACTTTAAAAACATTAGCGGTAATACCCATCGACGGCAACGGTCCGGATGCGATAACCTATGATCCGTTTTCCGACCGTGTATTCGCCTTTAACGGCGAAAGCAGCAACTCATCCGTTGTGGATCCCAACACGCTTAAACAGGTCGGCACCGTAGCGTTGGGGGGCGCCCCGGAATTTGCGGTGCCTGATGGAAAGGGACTGATCTATAACAACCTGGAGGACAAAAGCAGCCTGGACGTGATAGACACCAGAACTTTGAAAGTTAAAAGGACCACTCCGCTCGATCCGTGCGGCGGACCAACCGGGCTGGCACTTGACAAAGCGAATCAGCGGCTGTTTACCGTTTGCCGCGAAAACAAAGGCATGAGCGTAGTTGATGCAAGTTCAGGTAAAGTTATTACTACCCTGCCTATCGGCGCCGGAGTTGACGCCGTTGCCTATGACCCGGAAACCAAACTGATCTTCTGTTCCTGCGGAGACGGAACCGTTACCATCATCAAACAGCACAGCGCAGACAGTTATAGCGTATTGCAGACGCTTAAAACCCAGGTACGCGCACGCACGATGACGCTTGACGAAAGCACGCATAAAATTTACCTGAGCGTTGCTGAATTTGAACCGGGCACCCGGAAGTCAGTACCGGGTTCATTTAAGGTTCTGGTCTATAAACCAAAATAATTTTTCGTTTTAAGATAATATTTTACCAAAAAGTTGAGTTTTTATTTTTCAGTGATGGCTTTTTTATTATTTTTATCTGAATTAAAATTGACATTAAGATTATAATTAACATCATAATGCTATCTTTACCCGTGAGGCCCATCAAATAAATCTAAATGACAAAGAAAACTGATTTTGTTTATTCGCAGGAATCTGAACCACACCGTATCAGGACAAAGAAAATTCTAAAGCAATTCCCGCATCTCCGCAATCTTATCGGGAAAAATCCAAAAACCATTTATGCCATTATCGGCCTGGTTGCATTTCAGGTAATTATTGCCTGGCTTGTACGCGATCAATCATGGTGGTGGGTATTCGGCGCAGCTTATCTTTTGGGAGCTTTTGCCGATCATGCGTTATTTGTGATGATCCATGAATGTACACACAAGCTTCTGTTTAAAAATGCCAATGCTAACCGCTGGGCGTCCATGCTGGCCAATATGCCGCAGATATTTCCGAGCGCTATTTCATTCGAAAAATATCATATCAAACATCATTCGTTTCAGGGCATACATGAGCTTGACGCCGACCTGCCAAACAAATGGGAGGCCAAACTGATAAACAATTCGTTTTTTGGCAAAGCCCTTTGGCTGCTGTTTTTCCCGGTCTTTCAAATAACAAGGGTCTCGCGTTTAAAAGAAATCGCCCCGGTTGATGGCTGGATCATTACCAACTTTACTATACAGGCTGTTTTTACCGCCGCCATCTGGTATTTTATGGGCTTTCATGCCGTTGCCTTCTTGTTTTTGAGCTTTATGTTCTCTATCGGCCTGCATCCGCTGGGGGCACGGTGGATACAAGAACACTATCTCACCATCAGCGAGGAGCAGGAAACCTACAGCTATTACGGCGTTTTAAATACCGTGGCCTTTAATGTTGGCTTTCATAACGAGCACCACGATTTCCCTTCTATCCCCTGGAACAGGTTGCCGCAGATACGTAAAACGGCACCGGAATATTATGATACCCTGCATTACCATACTTCATGGACGAAGCTGTTTTTCCGTTTTTTATTCGATAAAGAGATTTCGCTTTTCAGCCGTATCCTGAGAAAGGACCGCGGACAGGTGGCGCTTACCGATGTGTCAAAACCAGACAGTGAAATTGTGGTAAAGGAAACCGAAGCCGCAGTGGTCTGAGCTAAGAGATTCTGAATTTTTCTGATAGAAAGATCTGCCCGACAGCAGGTCTTTTTTTTTTGCAGGTAAAATATATCCCCTATTCCCGCCAAACCGGGAATTATAATTTTTAAATTAAAAGTTAAAACCATGCCTTGAAAGCATTTGTTAAGAACTGATAAACATTCATTAACGATAAGAAACACACACCTATGAAAAAGTTATGGACACTCGTAGCTGCAACCGGCATGGCAGGACTTATACTGGCCGGATGCGGCGGCGCGCAAAAGGACGCCAAGGAAAAAGCCGACAGCGCGAACAACTCGGTTGATTCGCTTTCAAAAGTTCAGCCTAATAACAAGATGGCCGTCAGCGGCCCCGATGCGGATTTCGCCGTAGAAGCTGCCAATGGCGGTATGGGCGAAGTGGAACTGGGCCGGCTTGCTGAACAAAAGGCAACCAATGCCGACGTTGAAGCTTTTGGCGCGATGATGGTAGCCGATCATTCCAAGATCAACGGCCAGATGAAAAAGATCGCTGCAGCAAAGAATATCACCCTACCGGATTCGGTCGGCAGCGATGTTAAAAAAATGGAAACCGACCTGGCTGCAAAATCAGGCGCCGATTTTGATAAGGCCTATGTGGACGAAATGGTAAAAGACCACAAAGAAGACATATCAGCGTTTGAAGAAGCCGCCAAAAAAGTGACCTATCCGGAATTGCAGGATTTTATCAGCTCGAACCTGCCGGTACTGCGTAAACACCTTGACGCTATCCAAAAAATACAGACCAAAATGAAATAAGTATTCTGCCCGTTCCTACTGTCAGGGACGGGCAATAACTCTGATAGAAACTGCTTGCGCAAAACCCTTTCCGTGTTCATCGGTTATATCAATTCACTAAAATCAGTTTGGTTATGAGATCGATCTGGAAAGGCACACTCGGCTTCGGGCTGGTAAGCATCCCCGTAAAATTATATTCGGCAGTACAAACCAGCTCGCTTGATCTGGATATGCTTGACAGCCGCGACCATTCCCGCATACGTTATCAGCGCGTTAACGAGCATACGCATAAAGAGGTGCCGTATGACAAGATCGTGAAGGGCTACAAAATAAATGATGAATACATTGTTGTGGAAGACCGCGATTTTGAGGATGCCGCCCCCGAAAAAAGCAAGGTGATAGAGATTGAGAGCTTTGTGGATATTGATGATGTGAACCCGATGTATTTTGAAACTTCCTACTACACGGAACCTGATTCCAAAACCAACAAGGCGTACGCTCTGCTGATAGATGCACTGAAGAAATCAAAAAAAGCAGGTTTAGCACGGTTTGTTTTGCGTAGCACCGAGTCGCTTTGCATCATTCACCCGGTGGAGCATGTGCTGGTGGTGACCCGTATCCGTTTTGCACAGCAGATACGCAGTGCCGAAGATCTGAAGCTGCCGGAGAAGGTTAACGTCAGCAAAAAGGAACTTGATATGGGTCTGGCACTGATCAACCAGTACGCCGAAAAATTCGATGTTTCAAAATTTAAGGACGACTATCACGATGAACTGTTAAAGATCATCCAGGCCAAAGCGAAAGGAAAACGGGCCACCGTTAAGAAACTTAAACCCAAGAAGACGACCGGTGACGACCTGTACGATCAGCTGATGCAAAGCCTGAGCTCCCGGAAGGGGGCATAGAATGCGCCCAAAATAGCTACAGGTATCCATCCCATACTTATATAATCATAAAAAAAGCCAGGTGATACCCGGCTTATTTCAATTGTTGTGTCTTTTGAGTCTCATTTAAACGGCAGTCGGTCTGCGTAGCAGGCCCAGCACCAGGCTGATCACCGCTATAACCAGCAGTATGTGTATCAAACCTCCGACAGAGGTAAAAAAGAATCCGATTGCCCAGCCGATTATCAGTATAACGGCAATGATATATAATAAAGAGTTCATGGTTTGCCTTGTTTTAGTTAATAAATTTTACAGTTACTTAATAAATGCAAAACGAAGGCAAAATGTTTTTTCAAAATAAAAAAGCTCTTCTTATCCGGGCGGCTGTTAGTCAAGATTCATCCACTTTTTCCTTACCAACAACTGCTGAGGAGTTACCGAAGGCAATTCCTCGATCCGGCTGACGGTGCGGCTGTTATGCAACAGGGTGATAGGAAGATTAAGATGCAGGCCGTCGCGCAGTACACCAACAACGACCTTATCGCCGGTATGCTTGCCGTTGATTATCGCTGCCATATCGGTAACAGGAGAACCGTCAACGGTCAGGATCTCATCATTCACATTTATGCCGTCAACCCAGCCGGAACCATCGCGAAGTACGCTGGTCACAAACTTTTTGCCGTTCACATCGGTAGTCGTGATGCCCAGGCTTGGTTCATCAGCAGGTGCGCCCTCAGTCGCCAGCTTATACCCTGCATACGCCAGGTATTTATCATAATCAAGCGGGGTAAGCCCGTAAATGTAATTACTGTAGAAATCGTCCAGCTTCTTTCCGGCAAACTTCTCAAGGCCGAGTTTAAACTCGGTGTCGGTATAGCCGCGTTTCTTCTGTTTGTAATAGGTGTCGTACATGTATTTCATCGCATCGTCCAGCGAATACCTGCCCTTGCTATCGTTTATGATCTCCAGATCGAGCAGCATGGCCACAGCAGCGCCCTTCACGTAATAGGAAATGGTCGTGTTGGATGAGTTTTCGTTGGGACGATAGGCTTTTATCCATGCGTCGAAACTTGCCTCCGCCAGTGTTTGCACACGGGCCCCGGGCGTATTTTCAATCATGTTGATCTCTCCGCCGACCGAACTAAGAAAGATATCGGGTGTTATGATCTGTGCATGGCGCAGGATCAGGTTCTGATAATATGCGGTAAAGCCTTCAGCGATCCACAGATCGGTAGTATAATTTTCATTGTCATAATCGAAAGGACCCAAAACTATGGGGCGCAATCTTTTTACATTCCAGAGATGAAAATGCTCATGCGCAACCAGGCTTAAAAAATTACGGTAACCACCGGGATTGGCGTAATTATCGCGGGAAGCGCCTAAAGTTGTTGAACTAAGATGTTCCAGGCCGCCGCCGCCGCGCTGGTAGTTATGGACGATAAAAACATAGTGTTTATTTGGATTTTCGCCAAAAACGGCTGTCTCCTGCTCTACGATCTTTGCCATGTCCACCTTTAATTTTTCCTTATCGTAATTCCCGCCGCCGACCATGCACACTTCGTATTTAACTCCAGCCGCATCAAAACCAAATACGTCCTGCGTTCCAACTTCGATAGGTGAGTCGAACAGGATATCGAAATCCGGAGCCTTACGAATAAAAGGGTCATTGTTCACCATATCAAGACTGGTAGAAACCGTCGTCCAGCCCTTGTACGGAACGATCTTTACCGTTGAAGGCTGATGGAGCATTTTATCCGGGTAGATAAAAATGCCTGTCGGCGACAAAAATCCATGCGATGCATCCACAAAGCTGGTACGCACCGATATCTCGAAACAATATACCCGGTATTTCAGTGTAAGCGCACTGATACCGGCCGTTTTGATGTGCCAGGTATTCTTGCTGATCTTCGGGGCAGCTATCTCTTTACCATTAGCCCAGGCGCTGAATGATTCCACATTTTTGGAGAATTCCCTGACCAGGTAGGAGCCGGGTGTCCATACCGGCATCTTAAAATCGGTGGTATTCTGGTTCAGGCCGGTTACCTGCATTTCCACATCGGCATAATGCGCCTGAGCTTCGGGAAAGGTAATCGTGTAGGAAATTTTAACAGCGCCTGCTGCTTTAGTTGTCTGGGCGTTCATAAAAAGCAATATTAAAAAAAAGAGCGCTGTCAGCTTAATCGTTTTCATCCAAAAAAAGGTATTACAGGAAATAATTTATCAGTTACTATAATGTATTGATTGATAGTTAGTTTATAAAGGCCGCAATTTATATTTTTTTGAAACATGTTACAGATTTGTTACTTGTAAAATGGTTGATACATACAACTATCGAGTGTTTTAACCAATAATTTTAGCCCCGGATTATGGAAGCAAATTTGATTGAGCCTATTTCGCGCAAGCTAAATCATTTAGGTAGGGCATATTTGGGCCGGTTGGCAAAACAGGTTGAACCGCTGGGCATCAGCAGGTACTACTACGCCCTTGCTTACATAGGATATCACGACGGAGAGCTGACGCAAAAGGCGCTTGCCAGCGAGTTAGGAAAGGATAAATCACTGATCGTAACGGTGATTGACACGCTTGCCGAACAGGGGTTCGTTTACCGGGAGATCAACCCCGCCGACCGGCGCGAACACCTGCTTAAGGTTACCGAAAAAGGCAAAAAAGCTATACCGCACATTATCGGGGCATTCGAGGCAATTAACAAAAGCATAACACAAAATATCAGTACCGAGGAACTTGAAATTTTTAACATCGTGCTGAAAAAAATGGAGCAAAACATGCAGCCGTTTATGGCAGCCGAAATGAATGACGGGACAAAACCTTAACAATTAGCATATATATGAGAACAAGGTATATTATATACATCGCACTGGCATTGCTTATCGGCTTTTTGATCTATAACAAGTTTTTCAGCACGAAGGGCCGCGAAGCCATGGCACAGCACGCAAGCAAAGGCAAAAAACGACGCAACGGACCTGTGCCGGTAAACCTGATGATTGTTAAGGATACCACCGTTGACAACACCATTGACATTACCGGAACCATTGACGCCAACGAACAGGTGAACCTGGTGAGCGAGACGGCAGGAAACATCACCGGGATCTATTTTAATGAAGGCAGCTATGTAAAAAAAGGGCAGCTGTTAGTTAAAGTGTATAACCAGGACCTGGTTGCCGCGCTGAAACAAAACGATTACCAGGTTGCGCTGGCCAAACAGAACGAATACCGCAATAAGATACTGCTGGAAAAGGAAGCCATCAGTCAGCAGGAATACGATACCTCCCTTACATCGCTGAACACACTGAAGGCGCAAAGCGATATGCTGAGAGCACAGATCGCCAAAACAGAAATACGGGCGCCCTTTTCCGGAACGATCGGCCTACGTAATATCAGCCCCGGCGGCTATCTTTCGCCTTCGACATCGATAGCGACATTAGTTAATATCGACCCGGCTAAAGTTACTTTTTCCGTACCGGAGCGCTACCTGACGATGATCAGCCCCGGAACAAAAATCAGTTTCTCCGTTGAAAGTTCAAGAAAAACATTCGCTGCAACGGTTTATGCGATTGAACCCGCCATTAATCTGAGTTCGCGCACCATAACGGTACGAGCCAGAGCAGCTAACCCGGGCAACCTGCTGAAGGCAGGTGCATTCGCCAAGATCAACCTGAAACTGGACCAGATACCGAAAACGATCATGGT
Source organism: Mucilaginibacter sp. (assembly GCA_035547875.1). Taxonomy (GTDB): domain Bacteria; phylum Bacteroidota; class Bacteroidia; order Sphingobacteriales; family Sphingobacteriaceae; genus Mucilaginibacter. Next base: position 26,090 of record DASZTX010000020.1, read on the forward strand.
GCCTACCCAGTGTGTGATCCCGGATTTGAAGGATAACAAGGTGTTTTTATATCATAACGGCATAGCCGAATCGCAGTTGGTGAAAACCGGTTTGCGTACGGATACCCGCATTGAGATCACCGATGGATTGAAAGCTGGCGACAGCCTGATCGTATCCGGACTGATCCAGATACGCGATAAAGTGCCATTGAAAATATTAAAAGTAATTAAGTAAACCAGAGCTCATGAGTTTAGCGTCGGTAAGCATAAAAAGACCTGTACTGGCCACGGTAATGTCCATCGTTATCGTGGTGTTCGGTATCATGGGTTATAAATTTCTCGGGGTGCGCGACTTTCCCTCCGTTGATCCGCCTATCATTACGGTGACCACCAATTATTCGGGAGCGAATGCGGAGGTTATCGAGTCGCAGATCACTGAGCCGCTCGAAAAAAGCATAAACGGTGTACCTGGTATCCGGAATATATCATCTACCAGTTCGGTGGGCTCAAGTCGTATCACGGTGGAATTTAACCTCGATGCTGACCTTGAAACCGCTGCCAATGACGTACGCGACAAGGTTGGTCAGGCACAGCGCCAGTTACCACAGGACATAGACGCTCCACCGGTGGTGACCAAAGCCGATGCCAATGCGGACAATATACTTACCGTTACCTGCAGCAGTAATACACGCAACATCAATCAGGTGGATGATTATGCCGAGAATGTATTGCAGGAGGGCCTGCAAACCATCCCTGGGGTGAGCGAGATACACATCTTCGGGCAGCGGCAATATGCGATGCGTTTATGGATAGACCCGAACAAACTCGCGGCACTGGGACTGACCGCCACCGATATCCGCGATGCGCTTAACGCCGAAAACGTAGAACTTCCGGCGGGTAAGATAGAAGGCAACAATACCGAGGTGGTAGTAAGAGCGATCGGCAAGCTATCGACAGAAAAGGACTTCAATAACCTGATCATCCGGGCAGACAGCAACCGGGTAGTGCATTTAAGCGATGTGGGATATGCCGTGCTGGGATCGGCCAACGAGGAAACAGCATTGAAGGAAGCGGGTGTACCGATGATCGGCCTTGCCATTATCCCGCAGCCCGGCGCCAATTACGTCCAGATTGCCAAAGACTTTTACACACGCTTGGAACAGATCAAAAAAGACCTGCCGCCTGACATACAGGTAAAGGTGATCACCGACAATACCGTATTCATCAAGCGTTCCATCAGCGAGGTTGAGGAAACGCTTATCGTAGCGTTTGTACTCGTGGTGATCATTATCTACCTTTTCTTCCGTGATTGGCTGATCGCGCTGCGGCCGCTGATCGATATTCCGGTATCGCTGATCGGGGCATTCTTTATCATGTATGTCTTCGGTTTCTCGATCAATATCCTTACACTGCTCGGAATCGTACTGGCGACGGGGCTGGTGGTGGACGACGGCATCGTAGTGACAGAAAATATTTATAAAAAGGTGGAAGGCGGGATGCCTGTTCGCAAGGCTGCATTTGCAGGCGCAGCCGAGATACTTTTCGCGGTTATATCCACATCGGTTACGCTGGCGGCTGTGTTCCTGCCCATTGTGTTCATGCAGGGCTTTACCGGCAGGCTGTTCCGGGAGTTTGCGGTAGTCGTAGCCGGAGCGGTGCTGATATCAGCCTTTGTTTCGCTGTCATTGACCCCGATGCTGAACGTTAAGCTGATCCGCAAGAACTCGAAGAAATCCAGGTTTTACGAAAAGACAGAACCATTTTTTGTAAACATGACCAACTCTTACCGGGAGACGTTAGTGAAGTTTATGAAAGTGAAGTGGGTGTCATTTGTCATTCTGGCGATATCGCTGGTGATAACAGGTGTATTGTATTTTACAACGCCGTACGAGCTTGCGCCGCTTGACGACCGCAGCATGGTAAGGTATTCCGTCACCGGGCAGGAAGGGGCCAGCTACGAATTTATGGCGAGGTATATGGACAAAGTATCAGACTTTGTCGCCGATTCCATCCCGGAACAAAATGTAAACCTTGAAGTGATCTCGCCCGGAAGCGGCGGCGGCTCGGCCAACAGCGGCTTCGGACGCATAGGGCTTGTAGATCCTGATAAAAGGGAGCGGTCGCAACAGCAGATTGCGGATTACCTGAGTAAAAAGTTGAGCGCCATGCCTGATGCCCGCGCCATTGTGGTGCAGGAACAAACCATCAGCGGCGGCGGCAGCGGTTCCAAAACATCGCTGCCCATACAGTTCGTTATTCAGAACCAGGATTTTGAAAAAATACGGAAGGTGTTGCCTGAATTCTTTGCCGAAGTATCGAAAAGCCCCGTGTTTCAGGGAACGGACGTCGATCTGAAGTTTACCAAGCCTGAACTACGTATAACGACGGACCGGGACAGGGCGCGGGATCTGGGTGTTTCGGTTTCGGACATCGCCACCGCGCTGCAATTCAATTATAGTAATGGTCGTTTGGCTTATTTCCTCATCAACGGAAAACAATACCAGGTAATTGCGCAGGTTGACCGCGCCAACCGCGATCAGCCGCTTGACCTGAAATCAATATACGTGCGCAATTCAAAAGGCGGTCTTGTACAATTGGATAACGTGGTGAAGGTGTCGGAAGACGCTACGCCGCCAGCCATTTATCACTTTAACCGTTACAAATCGGCTACTATACAGTGCGGGCTTGCGCCAGGGCACACAGTGGGCGATGGTATCACGGAAATGAACCGCATCGCCAAACAGCTGCTTGACGAGACCTTCAGCACCTCATTGAACGGCGCTTCGCGCGACGCCGCCGAAAGCGGTTCGAGCCTCATCTTTGCCTTCGGGTTTGCATTGCTGCTGATCTACCTTGTACTGGCGGCCCAGTTCGAAAGCTTTGTAGATCCGTTCATCGTGATGCTCACCGTTCCACTGGCTATAGCCGGTGCCTTTATTTCGTTGTGGCTGTTCAACCAGACGCTGAACATCTTCAGCGAGATCGGTATGATCACACTCGTGGGCCTGGTGACCAAGAACGGTATCCTGATCGTCGAGTTTGCCAACCAGCAAATGGAACACGGGCTTAAAAAATATGAAGCCGTTATTGAGGCTGCGACCTCACGCCTCCGCCCTATCCTCATGACCAGTCTTGCGGTTGTACTGGGTTCGGTGCCTATCGCCTTTGCGCTTGGTGCCGGAGCAAAAAGCCGCGTTTCGCTGGGGATAGTGATCATGGGTGGCGTACTGTTCTCGCTGGTGCTGACCTTGTACATCATCCCGATGATGTACCTCATATTTGCGGCAAAAACACGCCGGGACCCGGATGCCGAAGACGAGGACGAAGTAAAAAAAGTAAGAAAGCCAAGAACTCCAAAACTGATAGAAAACGAATAGCAATATGGCCTTTAAAAAATATGCCTGTCTTGTTTTTTGCATGATGTGCCTTGCCGCCGGCGTTAGCGCCCAGTCTGACACTACGCTCAGCCTGCGGGATGCCATTGAGATCGCATTAAAAAACAACTATCATATCCTGCTCTCAAAAAATAATTCGGCGGTGGCACAGAATAATGTAACCGTTGGCAACGCCGGTTTTTTACCACAGGTAAACGGCGACTTTTCAACTTCGCGCAGCATTCAGAATACCAAACAGACCCGCAGCGACGGGACGGTAAATAATATTCATGGCGCAAAAAACTCCTCTACCTCTTACGGGCCGAGTTTGAACTGGACAATATTTGACGGGTTTGCCATGTTCGCCAACTATGACGAACTGAAACAACTGAGCCTGCTTGGTCAGCTGCGTGAGCGCGATACCATTCAAAACACCATAGCGAGTGTAATTGAAACATATTACAACCTGATCAACATTAATGAGGGGCTAAAGGCCCTGCAGGGAGCGATCAATATCTCGCGCACGCAGCTAAAATATGCCAACGATAAATACCAGGTGGGCCGCGCATCGGGGCTTGACGTGCTTAACGCGCAGGTTAACCTGAATACCGATACCGCCAACTACCTGAACCAGCTGCAGCAGTTTAAGCAGGCGAAAGTTCAGATGAACCAATTGCTGGTGCGGCCGCTGCAAACCGACTTTGCCGTAGGCGATACCATTGTGGTGGACCACCAGCTGATGTTGGGCGATATCATCAGCAAAGCGGAAACACAAAATCCGGCTATCCTGTCGGCGCAGATCAACAAACGGATATCTGAGATCAACTTAAAACAGGTGAAAGCGGGACGGTATCCCCAGGTATCGTTAAATTCGGGATATACGGTGAGCAGCAGCCAGACTCCGGCTGGTTTTGCGCGGTCGCAAAATGTCAATGGTTTTAGCTATGGCCTTACAGCATCGATCAATATCTTCAATGGCTTTAATCAGAACCGCCTCGAACGCAATGCACGCATCGGTATCGAAAATGCCGACATTAACTATAAGCAGATAACGCTTGATGTTCAGGCGCAGATCAGCAATTTATACATCAGTTATTTATCAGGGCTCGATCTGATCAAACTCGGTCAGTCGAATGTGGCGGCGGCAAAACGCAACCTTGATATATCCCTCGAAAAATACCGGTTAGGCAACATCACCCCGCTGGAGACCAGGGAGGCACAGCGCAATTATCTTGATGCGCAATCGAAATTTTTTACGGCACAGTATCAGTCAAAAAGTGCAGAGATCATGCTGAAAGAGATCATGGGCGCTATCGATATTCAATAAACGGCGCGTACGGGAGTTTATCCTTTATTTTTCCCGACAGGTATTTTTTAGTTAACTATATTTTATAAATTAGTTTAAAAAGCTATTTTTGAACCTGATGGCTCCTTGCTTTAAAACCTGTTTGCTTATTGATGACAATTACATTGATAATTTTGTCACGCGAAAAATTTTAGAGGGCAGTAATTTTGCCGAGACCATCATTGTAGTCCGTTCGGCGACAGAAGCCATTGCTTCGTTAAACGAAGGGAAGATAAAACCCGACTGTATTTTTCTGGATGTACGGATGCCGCTGATGAGCGGGTTTGAATTTTTAGAAGAGTATGACAAGATCAATATTGAAAAAAACAATATCAAGGTCTTTATGCTTTCGTCGTCGCTTGACCCGATGGACATGCGGAAATCCGTTGATAATAAATACATCACGCGATTTATTCACAAACCATTAACCCAAAAAGCACTCGAAGAACTTTGCCCATGATCCTGGTGGCTGATAGCGGGTCGAGCAAGACCGACTGGTTGCTTCAGCGAAAAGACGGCGAAGTAAAACAGTTCAGAACGGCCGGCCTCAACCCTTACTTCCTGACCGAAAAAGAGATCGCCAAAATACTGCAGGAACAGGCTGCCGATATGATAGCCTGCGCGGGCGAGGTTGACGAAATATATTTTTTTGGCGCGGGATGCTCCAGCCCCGACAGGCACGAGATCGTTACCAACGCGATCAGCCAGTTCTTTCCGCGCTCATACGTCAGCGTTGACAATGACCTGCTGGGCTGCGCCTATGCGACCTGCGGACATGAGAAGGGGCTTTGCTGCGTACTCGGAACGGGATCAAATATTTCATTTTTTGACGGTGAGGACATTCATTCGGGCAAACACGGACTTGGTTTTGTTTTGGGCGACGAAGGCGGCGGAACATGGTTCGGCAAGGCGCTTGTCACCGACTTTCTGTATGGCAGAATGCCCCACGAACTGAGCGTGATGTTTGAAGCAAAGTATGAACTCGACAAGGAGAAGGTGATCCGGCATGTTTACCAGATGCCGAAAGCCAATTCGTTCCTCGCATCGTTCACCCGCTTTATCAGCGAGATCAGGGACACCGAATATGCAAAGAACCTGCTTCGGCGCGGCCTGCTGGAGTTTATTGAAACCAACATAAAATCGTATCCGCAATACCATCGTTTCAAATGTCATTTCGTCGGATCGATCGCGTATGTATTCACTGATGAACTGAAGGAGGTTTGCGAAGCGAACGGCGTACACGTCGGCAAGATCATCAAGCAACCTATCCACGACCTGATGGCCTTCATCCTAAGCCGGGAAGAAAACTAAATGCATTCCTGTTCCTGTAAAAACAAAATACATCCGGATACCCCCGTCCGCCCCTGATGGAGTGATATTCTGGTTTTTTGGGGAAGAAATACACTAACAAAACAACAAACTCCATTACAGGGGTTGGGGGGCAGTAGCATACAGTATCCTGACAGGCCAAATGGCCGGTTTATTTAGTCGGGTCGTTCACCACACCTGCAAAGACGATCAGCCCGCTCTTCATTTCCCGGATGGCAAAAAAGAAGGGACGGTCGAACCTGATGACCTGCGGCAGCGGTGCTGCTGTTGCGCCAATCTCAACCGAGGTAGCCGCAGCTGCAGTTGTACCGTCCTCATTTACCTCGACAAAGGCCTTATGCTTGACGGCGGTTATCATTAGCGGGACGGCGCTGTTGATCCGGCTGAAATCGGCAGCTTTGGTAAAGGCTATGCCCATACCGAGCGTGGAAAGCGCGTCATTCAGTTTTACCTCGTAGCTGAACCTGAATTTCGGCAGCTGTATTTCCAGCTTGCCCGGTAAGAGGCCGTTCATCCAAGCCTGCCATCTTGCGGAATCAATAGAAGCAATCAGTGTACTGACATCCGCTTTCTTTGGCAATGCGATCACCATACTGTATGTCCCGCCCGAGTAGGGAATTTCGGTTACGGTAACGTCATCATCCTGATAGCTATTGACGTTCATGGTATTATCCATAAAATCTGCCTGCACGGAGCCACCGCTCTCCAGGTTGAAAGGCCGCTTGGTAGTATTTTTCGGGTCGAATTTTTCCTTCCAACCGCTTTTAAAATAAATGGCGTTGACCAGATACATCACGGCATCATCGGGAATGGTTTCAACTATCGAAGGTATTTTACCGCCCGTCTGACTGTTAACCCAGTTGTTTATGGTTTGAACAGAAGACGGGGCGTTAAAATCAAGCCCTTTTACCTCCGCCTTAAAATAACTGGCATTGGTATTTAAAAAATCCGGAAGCACATTAAATTCCTGCCGGTACCAGATAGAATTTGCGATTTTCAGGGTAGTGTTAGGGTCGAGCTGCGGCAGGTTGGTGATCAGGTTATTATAGTAGGCGTTTACTTCCTCCTGGGTCAGACCGGCAAAGTTCAGGGTGTTTCTGATCGCATCAAGCGTTTGCCCGGCTGCGCCGTTGCTGGTCATGCCAAGCACAAAGCTTACACTCAGCGGCGAGGCGAACAGGTTAGCGTGTGCGGTATTATTCTGATCCAGGTTTTTGAACAGTCTCAGGGTAAACACATTGTCCGCTGCTGCCTTTTGCTGTTCCGGCGCCGATAGTACCAGGTTCTTGCCGGTGACAACAGGCTTGATATTGCTTTTATTGCAGGAAGCTATAGCAACAGCTAACAAGCATAAAAACAGCAGCGGACTTTTGTGCCTAAACATAATAATACCACTTTAGGAGTAATTTAAATTATCGTACCTGGTATTTGTCCATACGCAGGCGAGCAACTAAACGATACATGCCAGCAGTGATTTATTTTATGGTGATGCGGCTAAGCTATCGTACCTTAACTACAGCCATTTCAGTAAGTTCACCCCGGCGGGTCCGGTGATCCAGAAACGTCATGCGCAGGCGGGTTACCCAGTAACGATCAAAAATGGCCAACGGTTGTACAGCAAGACCCTTGCTTTGAAGTTTTTTTACCTCATCTGCCCGTATGTACAACAAAAAAGGGCGTGCAGGAAGACTGTCCTTAAAGTTTTTGAGGAAGGTTACCGGCGTATTGCTGTAAAATTCAAAAGGGGTTTCATCTTCATCATTAATTTCGGTTACAGCTACCGGAAGCGCATCAATATTATAGCTGTTTATCCAAAATGCGGCCTCACTCCCGGCCTGGTACTTCATCAGCGAAGGATAAAAAGAGAGATTAAGATAGAGGCTTAAGATGAAAGCAGTGAGCATTGTGCGGATGGTGACGGCCTGATAACCCGGAAGGCCGATGACCGACCTGTAGAACAGCATCATTGCCAGCAGCATCAGCAAGGTGGCGGCTGTATAAAGACTGAAGGTTTGCGGCCTGAAATAAAAATGAAGCACATCGATCAGAATCAGAATCAGCGCGATGACAATGGTCTGCGTGATCTTTATTGCCATAACGGCGCGCTTTGAAGTTACGTAATACAGGTATTGCGCCGTAATAATGGCAAAAAACGGGAAGATAATGTTAAGATAATGAGGAAGCTGAAAGCCTGAAGCGGAGAACAGCAGAAAGGTGAGTAAGGCTCCGCTGATGCAATACCATTCCTTTGCCTGGCTGCGCCCCTTTTTGATCAGCTGAAAGATTGCCGCGACGGCCAGCAGCGACCAGGGTAAAAAAGCCCACAGGAAGGTATGCAGAAAAAAGAACGGATCGCCGCTGCCCTTGATGGGGCCGGTATTAAAAAAACGGCCAAACTGACTGTCCCAGAAGAAGAAACGGATACCGGAGACTCCCGTTCTGCCAAACACCAGCTTTTCAGGATGCATATCGAACTGGCGGTACAAGCACCAAAGCTCGGGCAGAATAAATATGCCGGTCAGCACAATCGCCAAAAGCCAACGCCAGTGGAATAGTAACCGCCACTGCCGTGTGAGCACGAGATGCCCGGCAACAGCGCCGCCAATGGGCACCAGCGCAAAAGGTCCCTTGGTCATCATGGCGCAGGCGGTAAAGATACTGCCCCATAATAACGGCCAGAAACTGGTGCTGTTAACGGCTTTATAGAAATAATAAACAGCGGCGATGATCAGCCCTGTTAAATAAGGTTCGGCCCTTACATCATTGTCGGACAGTATGATATGCAAAGCCGTGAGCAGAATAATTGTACTCCAAATAGCAACATATTCATTGTAAAGCGCTTTGGCCAGGAGCCAGGTATAACGCGCGCCCATCATCATGAACAGTATTCCCGGGAGCTTATACGCCCAGGTGGCAAAGCCAAAAAGACGGAAGGACAGGGCGGTTATCCAGAAAGGAAAGTGAGGCTTATCGAGCCAGTCGGCACCGCGATAGAACAACTGAACATAGTCGTGACGCAAAACCATATTTTTGCTGATAGTAGCATAAAGGGCGGCGTCGGGCCCGGCGATAGGAATAAGCAGGCCGCTAAAGTTGATCAAAACCGCTACGGCTATAAACAGGTAAAGCAATCTGTCCCGGTCGGAAGTGGGGTTATCGTCAATCATAGCTGGATGCTATAAAGATAAACAGTTTTACGGGAAGTCGGACTTCTGTCAGGTAAACTTTGGCCGTCTTATTATTCAAATACTACAGTCTTGTTGTTATACACAAAAACCCTGTCCTCAAAAACCAATTTAAGCGCATGCGCCAGTACAGCGGTTTCGATTTCCTTTCCGGCCTTCACCATGTCGGCGGCGGTGAAAGAGTGGTTTACCGGGATGATCTGCTGCGCGATGATCGGGCCTTCATCCAGTTCGTTGGAAACGAAATGCGCCGTTGCGCCGATCAGCTTCACACCACGCTCAAAAGCCTGCCGGTAAGGACTCGCGCCGATGAATGCCGGGAGAAACGAATGATGTATATTGATAATGCGCATCGGAAAGCGGGCCACCAGCTCTGGCGAAAGTATCCGCATAAATTTAGCGAGTACGATGTAATCCGGCCCATACTGATCAATGGTATCCGCAATTTTCCCTTCAAACACCTCTTTACTGATATCCTGATGAGAAATGGCATGGAACGGCATATCGAAGCGGCGACAGATGTCTTCCAGTACGGTATGGTTACCGATAACGCATTGCACCGCTGCACCGAGGGTGCCGAAATAATTACGCACGAGGATATCGGCTAGACAGTGGTATTCTTTGGTCACCATCACGACCACCCTTTTTTGAGGCAGGGGATTGATCTGGATGTTGGCGTCTTCGGGCAACACCTTCCGCAACTGCTGTTCCAGCGTACTTTCGTCGCCGCCGAGAGATACCTCCAAACGCATGAAGAAGAGGTTATTAGCCTGATCGACATGCTCGCGAAGCGAAATAATATTGAAAAGGTTCTTGGCTAATATTGCCGACACAGATGCCACAAGCCCGGCACGATCGACACACTGGATTACGATGATCATAAGTACCGTAAATATAGGGGATTAAGCGTGTAACAAAAAGCGGCGGCACGCGTCATATTTTCAAATACTGCAAGTTGTTTTCTGATACATATATTGCAGTGCGGTTTTAGAAATGATCATGCGATACTTTTTATGCTTTTTATGTCCGCCCCTGGCGATCCTGACCACCGGTAAAATGGGTGCATTTGTTTTAAATATCCTGTTGACGCTATTCTTTTGGGTGCCGGGCATTATACACGCGGTACTTGTAACGAGCAAATATTACGACGACAAGCGCCACCGCCAGTTAATGCGTGCCGTCCGCCGCGGAGCGTGACCGGTTTGGGGTCTTCCCCCAAGCACCAATTAAATGGGTAATAAGTTGGCATAGTTGCCTTAATTTTTTTATTTTCACCCTGATTTAATCGCTAACCGCCCCCTAATGCTATTTAACAAAGTTTCGCTCCGGCTCTTGCTGGCAGCGCTTCAACTATTTGCTGGTTTTACGGTTCTGGCTCAGCCGGACAGTACCGGTTTGCTGAACAAATGGCACAGGGCACAGCTCGAAAAAAACTACGCTTCTGACACGGGGAACGTTATCCTGCTGAACAAGCTTTCCGAACAATATCTTTACAATCAAACCGACAGCGCGCTTTACTTTGGCAGGCAGGCCCTTCAACTTGCCCAGCGCCAGAAATATATTATCGGCGAGGCCGCCGCAAATCTCAATATCAGCCGGACCTATTATGTAAAAGGCAACTATTCCGAGTCGCTTGAGATTGGGACAAAGCTGTTCGCGACATCCGAAAAAATAAATTATAAGCCGGGGATTGCCGGCGCCTACCAGATCATCGGGCTGATCTATGCGGTAGAAAACAAATATGACCTCGCGATCAGTAACCTGAATAAAGCGCTTAATATTTTTATTGAACTGAAGGACGATTCCAGGATCGGCAAAGCGTATTTTAATATCGGTTTATGTTATGACGAAATGGGGCAGCATATCCAGTCGTTTTCATACATGGACAAAGCCATTAAAAGCGGCAGAAAAGCAGGTGATTACAACCTCGTTTCGATGGCGTTCAACCGGTTCGGCGAGGCAAACTACCACCTGAAAAGATTTAGCCGGGCGATAGGTTATTACCAGCGGGTTATCGATTCAAAATATAGCAGCGTCTGGGAAACCGAATTTGCGCTGTCTGGTCTTGCGCAATGTTATTACAGCATCGGCGATTACGACAAGGCCATTATCAACGCACAAAAAAGCCTGCAATTGGTGAAGGATGTCAGTTCTGAATCCGACAGGATCAGAACCCTGATGATCCTTGCCAGCAGTTATGCCGCAAAAAAAGATTACAAGCAAGCCTATTTTTATCAGACCGCATACAAGAACGCCAGCGACAGTGTTTTCAATTCAAAAAAAGACAAGGAGATAAGCAACCTGCATTTAAAACAGCAGCAGGCGGATAACACCCAGCTGGTGAACCAGATAAAAATCAAAGAGCAATCCATCGCGTTCAGCAGGCGTTTATTCTGGATCAGAAATTTTATTGCATTGTTTGCCATCATTTTTGTGGTGATCGTGATACGGAACAACCGGAAAAAGGCAGCGCTGAACACCGTGCTGCAAAAGCAGAACGCAGATATCGCTTCGCAGAAGGCCGAAATATCACAGCAAAAGGAAACGCTGCACAAACTGAACCATACCAAGGATCAGCTTTTTTCAGTGATCAGCCACGACCTGAGAAGCCCTTTCGCGGCCATTCTGCAAACGATGGACGATATGAAAACCGGAGAATTGTCACCAGAAGAGCAGAAAGAAGTCATGAACGGCTTTTACCAGCAGCTGAGCCTGGTGACCACGATGCTCAACAATTTATTAGTATGGGCCAGTGATCAGCAAAAAGGCGACAACACCAGCATTGAAACCATAAACGTTACGAAAGTAATTGACAATATCATCGACATTTCGAAATTTCTCGCTAACAATAAGAGGATCAGGCTGATACATAATTTTACCGGTGAAAAATTTGTTCTTGCCGATTTAAATCACGTAAAGATCATCTTTACAAACCTTATCAACAACGCAATAAAGTTTACCGCACACGGTGGCACCATCGAGATCTTCTACACGCAGGATCAGGACTATCTGGCTGTCCATGTCAAGGATAACGGCATCGGCATACTGCCGCAGAAAATGGAAAAACTCTTTAAAATTACGGGCAAAAACATCTCTGCATACGGCACTAACAACGAGGCGGGAGCCGGTATCGGGCTGGGACTGATCAAACAGTTTGTTGATGCCAATAATGGAAAAATAGAGGTAAACAGCAAACCTGGTGACGGCGCAGAGTTTATTGTTTACCTTGAGAAAGTAGTTTAAATACCTGCCGATACCGATGTTCCACGGGGAACATTGTTTTTATAAATTATAAAAACCGGAAAATCCTGTTATTTTAGTGGCATCCAATTAGTTTAACCAGATGAAACCCCACTTCCCGATTTTAGACGGACTGCGCGGAACAGCCGCCCTTTTAGTGGTTATTTACCACTTATTCGAGGCCTATTACCCTGTACCCGCCCAACACCCGATGCATCACGGCTATCTTGCCGTCGATTTCTTTTACCTGCTTTCCGGCTTTGTGGTCGGCTACGCTTATGACGACCGCTGGGCGAAAGGCATGACCATCAAAGAATTTTTCAAGATCCGGCTTATCCGTCTGCATCCGCTGGTTATCCTCGGTGTCATCATCGGCGCTATCGGGTTCTGGTTCGATCCGTACACCAACGGCGCGGCGCACACCAGTATTTTAAAACTGATCGGCGTTATGCTCATCAGCTTTACTTTACTGCCCTCGCCTGACATCCGCGGCTGGAACGAAACTCATTGCCTCGACGGCCCCTGCTGGTCTTTGCTTCAGGAATATATCGCGAACTTTATCTATGCCATAATCGGCAGGAAGGCAACCAAACCCGTGCTTTGGGTCATTATTACCATCAGCGGGATAGCGCTGGTGCTTACCGCCAACTGGCACCACGACCTGGGAACGGGCTGGGGCTATGACACTTTCTGGATAGCCGTTGTTCGCATGATGTTCCCGTTTTTTGCCGGTTTGCTGTTATTCCGCACCGGGAAGCTCATCCGTATTCCGATGGCCTATACCGTTTGCTCACTGATACTGATCGTATTGTTCTTTATGCCGACCTTCAGCTTCAATGGCTACTATGAGGCGGCCTGTGTGATCATTGCCTTTCCGATAGTTGTTGCAGCAGGTGCGGGGGGACAGATCAGCGGCAGATGGGCCAAACTGTGCAAATTCTCCGGCGATATATCCTATCCTATTTATATCCTGCATTATCCGTTCATCTATATTTATACCGCATGGGTGGCGACACAAAAACCGGCTCCCGCTCAGATCATCCCGGTAGCCTGCGGACTGTTTGTTTTCTTTATTATCCTGGCGTTTTTAGCGTTGAAATTATATGATGAACCGGTACGGGCATGGCTTAAAAAGACATATCTGAAAAGAGCGCATTGATCTGTTCTATGCCCTGATTGCTTACAGTAAACTTGATTTTTAGTAAAATAGCCTTAATTTTATAACCAGCCAATTATCTAAAAACTAACTTATGACAACCCGCAGAGAATTTTTAAAATCGTCGGCCGTTATTGCCGGCAGCAGTATATTAACATCAGCCTTAACCAACCAGGCCTTCGCCATAGGCAAATCCGGCCTTGCGCCAAGTGATCAGCTTAACATCGGCGCCATTGGGATAAACGGTATGGGCTGGTCTGACACGCTTTCTGCATTAAAAATACCGGGGGTAAATCTGGTTGCCGTTTGCGACGTAGATAAAAATGTAATGGACAAGCGCCTTGCTGAGCTTGGTAAAACAGGTTACGATATATCCAAAATAAAAAAACACGACGACTACCGTTCGTTGCTTGATCAGAAAGATATTGATGCCGTTGTGATCGGTACACCCGACCACTGGCACGCAATGATCATGATGCACGCCGTTGAAGCGGGAAAAGATGTTTATGTAGAAAAACCCGTTGGAAATTCCATCGGTGAATGCCGGGCGATGGTTGCAGCGCAGCAGCGTTATAACAAGGTTGTCCAGGCCGGGCAATGGCAGCGCAGCCAGCAGCACTTTAAGGATGCGGTCGATTTTGCACAAAGCGGGCAGCTGGGAAACATACGTACAGTAAAGGTGTGGTGTTACCAGGGATGGATGAAGCCGGGACCGGTAGTACCTGATACGGCTCCTCCTGCAGGTGTTAATTATGCAGCCTGGCTGGGCCCTGCAAAAACAGTCCCTTTTAATTCAAGCCGCTTTCATTTTAATTTCAGGTGGTTCTGGGATTATGCAGGCGGTCTGATGACCGACTGGGGGGTGCATCTGCTTGATTACGGTCTGCTTGGCATGAAATCACCTATACCAAAATCGGTATCTGCGCTTGGGGGGCGTTTTGCCTATCCCGATCTTTACGAGGAAACGCCTGACACACTGACCACCCTGTACGAATTTGACGGATTCAATATGGTCTGGGACTCGGCGATGGGTATCGATAACGGCCCTTATAACCGCGATCATGGTATCGCTTATATTGGTAACAATGGCACACTCATACTAAACAGGGGCGGATGGGAAGTTATAGAGGAACGCCAGAGCGGGAATAAGGTCAGCAAGTCTTTCGTTGCAAAATCCGACGACGGGCTGGACAAACACTGGGAGAACTTTGTCAGTGTGGTAAAATCCCGCAAACTGGAAGACCTGAACTGTCCTATACAGGCCGGAGCCCATGTAGCAACGGTGGCGCAAATGGGTAACATTGCTTACCGCAGCGGAAAGAAACTGGAATGGGATAAAAATGCAGGTGAGTTTACTGATAAAGCCGTTAATAAGGAATACTTTATGAAAGAGTACCACAACGGTTATAAGCTGCCCAAGGTATAATCCGGTCCGGTCTGTAACCTGCCGGAGCGGCTTGTCGTCAAACTGCAAAATCCCGGATGATGCAGACGACCACAACAATCTTACACCTTAAACTTCTTGGAGTTACACTGATCATTGCGCCGCTGATGTTCAGTGTCTCCACCTTCTTTTGGGAAAACGGCGAGTATGGTATTACCGCAGGTACCCTGATGGCCTTATCCAATGTTTTCTGGATTCCGGCGCTGATCGCATTATTTGGTCTTTTAAAAAGCCGGATGCCTTATTATTATGCCTGGGGATTGTTGCTCGCTATTTATGGCAGCTGCGTTGGCGGCGGCAGTTTCAGTTACCTGGGTTATTTTGCGACCGTCTTTCATATTTCACATCAGTCTTATCTCACTACCCTGATGCAACACCCGTTCAGCTCCGGAATTCTGATCTTTTGGGCAGGGCCCGTGTTTCCTTTAAGTCTGCTGGTATTGGGTATCAACCTTATCCGCAAAAAGGCGGTAACACCTTGGCTGGGTATGATGCTTTGCCTCGGCGCGGTTGCATTTCCGCTGGGACGGATCTTCAGAATAGAAATGATCGCGCACGTTACCGACCTGCTGTTCACTATTCCCTTCGTGATCACTGGTCTGCAATTTATCAACCGTCCGGATCAGATCCTAAAAAAAATGGAGATAGATGCTCCGGTAGCAGCCGCCAACCTATCCTGAAAGACCGGAGTTTCTTACAACCAGATCAGCGGGTGCCTGACCGGCAAATTACGGATAATCTCAGCGTCCTGCGGATCGTGATCCAGCTTTTTCCATAAATGCAGCCAGTCTGCCTCATGAAAACCGACGGCACCCAACACAAGCGAGGGCTGCGCTACAGGCCAGCTTTCCCAATGCATTACATCATGTGCGAACGGCCATGAGTTTTTATCCTTTAAATAAGGATATAAAAATTCTATGCCCTTTTTTATCGACCGCCCGTCAGCAGTCCGGTAATCCCAAAGATTTTCTTTGCCATCCGAAAGGATATTGCAGATGGTACACATCGCATCGAGGTTAAATATCGAATATCCGTAAGGCTTGGTACGTTTAAGTTCAAGCGGAAAACTGCCGTCAGCTGCCATCTGCCGGGGTAGCAGCACTTCTTTATAACGGTCGGCGCAAAAACGCAGCAACTGTTCATTACCGGTAAACCGCGCAAAACAGGCTACCTGCATCACCCAGCAGGTTCCATGATTATTTTTTGCATTCATTTCGGCTTTTCCGTATGGATGGGTGGTCAGCCATTTTAAATAATTGCTGAACCATTGTTTTATAGCGGCTAAGGTTTGATCGTCCAGACTTGTCGATCCTTCCATTGCGATGGTTCCCTGTACCACCTCCATCAGCTGAATAGTATCGATTATACCGATCCCCCTGCCGGTGGCAATGCCCTTGATCGCCTGGGCATATTGCAGGTTTGGGTTCATCAGTGTTTCCGGATCGGTAAACCACGCTTTCAGATGCCTGATTGCCTGCCCCACATATTTTTCATCATGGGTAATTTTATAGGCCGATGCCAAAGCGCCGATGATCCTGCTGAAGCGGATCATTGCCAGCCGGTGCGCCACAAAATTCTGAGGATTGGTCAGGCCGTCCTTTTGAATATACGGGCCGTCCGGATTCGCCGGGTTTGGCCACCAGTAATCTCCTTCCGAGTAGAAATCGTGCTTGCCGCCCGCGCTTCTCGGGCTTGTTTCAGCCGTAACGGTTAAGGGCTGCTGCTGCATGGCCCATGCGGCTTCTCTTAATATATATGGTTTAAGGGTAGCCTCAATTTCCTTATTAAAAGGTTTTCCGGCGTTAAAACTGCCTGATAAACATAACAGCGGGCACAAAATGCAAAATGCAATATACTTCATCGGTTCGGAGATCAATCAAAAAACCAGTTTGCCGGTCCGCTATGCAGACCGGCAGAACTGGCAACTTGCTCATGTTTATATATTTTATACGACCCGTTATTTAATTTCCAGCGGGCGTCTGAATGCGTCTGAAAAATTGCCTACCGTGTACTGGTCGGTTTTATTTACAACGATATCAATTTCCGTCTGGCGGGTACCCGGCGTCGGATTATTCAACAGTTGTACATAGATCGTATCGATCTTGTACTTGGCCTGCGGAAAAGTGATCGTGTAGTTACCGTCAACCGGCTGCAATACATTTCCGTCCTTGTCCACAATATTGAAGTCCTGCCCCGGTACTGCCGGCGATGCGATACCGTCGGTAACGAGGGTATAATGCGCATCGGCGTTATAGCTGCGTACATAGGCAGAGTGAAATTCAACAGGGAACTTTACGATACCTGCGTCGCGGTTTACAGACACCAGTTTATTGTTCCAGGGCAAAAAACCTAAATAATAGTAGTTTTCGAACTGTTCCAGCCCGGCGGGATACGAATGATCGTTTTTGCAGGACGAAATAAAAAGACTGCTCAACAATGTCGCCAATGCCAATAAAAATATTTTTTTCATATCTGTTTTATATTACGTTTAAGTTACTACCAGCCCGGGTTCTGTTTTACGTTACCGCCGCTCAATGATATTTCGTTCAGCGGAATAGGATATAAATAATCGCGGCCTGGATTAAAGGATGAACGTTTTGATGCGTCTTCAACGATGATGATATTATCAGAGTCGAGGTTCAGCGACGATGCCTTGGTTCCTACCCATTCCGATGTGGTGTACTTGGCACCGTAAATCGTTTCAGGTAAAACCACCTCGGCAGTTTTCCAGCGGATAAGGTCATCGTAGCGGAAACCTTCAAGACACAGTTCTTCTGTTCTTTCGCGGCGTATCTCTTCGCGCATGCTCAGGTTGTGGGCGGTAACAAATGCATTGGTCAGCATTACAGTAGCCCCTGCCCTTCTTCTCAGTGCGTTGATGGTTGCGTCGAGGTCAGCATCGCTGATCGATCCGTTCAGTTCATATTTTGCCTCGGCGAGTATCAGCAATACTTCCGCATAACGAATCAGCGGTTTGTCAACCGTTGCCGAACCGGATATGGCCCAGTCTTCCTGGTTCCAGCCCTTCTTTCCGGCAAGCCCGGTACGTACACCTAACGACGTGATCGGCACCCATGGGCCTTTCCAGTTTACCTCACCTGCACGCCATACGGCTGTCGCCAGCCGCGGATCGCGGTTATCCATAATGGTGTTATAGCTTTCCTCGTCGCTTTCAGGTACATAATATGACGACTTCGTGTCTGATGGCGTACCATCTGTATTGTAAGCTGGCAGGCCGTCGCTGTAGTCAAACATGCGGAGCAGGTTGCGTGTTGGCGCTATCCTTCCGTTCTCCAGGTCCCTCGATGTGTTATGCGATACAATAACATTCGCATTGTTGACGCCATATATCTTGACAAAGATATTTTCGGTGTTGCTTGGCCCTTCGCCTTCATGTAAAAACATGCCGGGGTAGTTGTTATACAACGTATGGCCTTGTCCCATAACAGCGGTAGCCGCGTCAACTGCTTTTTGCAGATGATCCTGCCAGCCGTCCATACTGCGGAATTTCAGCCAGGTACCTTCATAAAGACCAACTCTGGCCTTCAGGGCCAGGGCAGCGCTTTTGGTTACGCGGCCATACTGTGCGTTGGGCAGCTGGGCTCTTGTGGGTAACCATTCCGCTGCAAAATCCAGGTCATCATATATCGCTTTGATCACCGTTTCACGCGGGCTACGCGGCATGGTCAGGTTCGGATCGGTTGGGCTGAGCGTCTTTAACACCAGCGGCACGTCTCCGTATTTCTCAACCAGCATAAAGTAATAATATGCCCGGAAGAAACGCGCCTCGCCGAAGTAGCGGTTTTTTATAGCATCGGCAACGCTTGCCTTTACACCCTTTTCGAGTATGTTGTTGGCAACGAATATCTGCTGATACGGCAGGTTCCAGTCGTTGCTTGTTGCAACGATACCCCGGGTGCTGTTACTGATGTTATCGGGACTGGTGCTTACATATTCGTCGCTTCGCGAATCGACAGTATAGCCCGGTAACTGCTGGTAAAACCTGTTCGCTGCATTTTGCAGGTCAGATTCGTTGTTCCAGAAGTTAGCGTCTGAAAATACGGACTCCGGGGTTCGGTCTATCTTACAACTGCTGTAAACCAGTGTAAATGTCGCTATGGATAATATTAATATATTTTTTTTCATCACTCTTCAATTTTAAAATGTTGCATTTACACCAAACGATACGGTACGGTAGAACGGATAAGTTCCTGCACTAACGTTATTAGGTACTTCAGGGTCAAATACGCTCAGCACTTTTGTGCTTTCCCACAGATCCTGACCTGAGAAATAAACCCTCATGTTCTTGATGTATTTTTTGTTGAAAGGAATGGTATAACCGATCTGAAGATTTTTCAGACGGATGTAGCTGCCGTCCTGTGTCCACTTATCGGACACCTGGTAGTTCTGGGTACCTTTCTGGTACATACGCGGAAAAAGTGCATTCGGGTTATCCGGTGTCCAGCGGTCAAGGTGGATCGACCATGGCAGGTTAGATGTCTGCACCAGCGGATCAAGCGTATCGTTGGTGATCAGGAATGCGCGTTTGAAAACTCCCTGGAAGAATACCGAGAAATCAAACCCCTTCCAGTTCGCACCTAACGTAACGCCGTAGCTGTAACGGGCGTTGGTGGTACCAAGATTAACAAGATCACCGGGGCTTTCAGGCGTACCATCTCCTGCATTTACGATGCCGTCACCGTTAAGGTCGAGGTATTTAATATCTCCCGGAGCCGAAGTGATAGACGAAAATCCGTATTTTGTTTTTGCTTTGTAAGCGTCGGCCTCTGCCTGTGTCTGGAAATATCCGGCGGTTTTATAACCCCATACCGTGTTCAGCGGATAACCTTGTAGTATCGGCACTACGCCGCCCGTACCGATGGTGCTCTTACCGTCGTATTTGGTCACCTTGTTCTGGTTATTGGCAATGTTGAAGCCGACGTTGTAACCACCGTTTCTGAACCGGTCCTGCCATTTCAGGTCTATTTCCCAGCCCCAGCTTTTCAGCTCACCTACGTTGGCATAGTTTACACCAACACCGATGATGTCAGGCTCCTGCAATTGGGCAAGCATGTTTTTGTTATACTTGATATAGTAATCGCCGGTGAATGACAAGCGGTTGTTCAGCACACCTATGTCCAGACCCACGTTTTCTGTCTGTACGGTTTCCCAGGTCAGGCTGCTTGACGGCAGGATGTTCTGATACAGGTAAAGCGTCTTGGTGTCATTAAAATCAAGCGAGTTTCCGCTGTTCAGCAGGCCGATATAGTCATACAGGCCAAGTGCCGAACTGTTACCCAATTGTCCCCATGATGCGCGCAGCTTCAGGTTGTCCAGCCAGGAGAAACGGTTCTTCAGGAACGACTCCTCGTTGATACGCCATCCTGCCGAGAACGACGGGAATAACTGCCAGCGCAGGCCGGGTGCCAGGCGCGAGCTGCCGTCATAACGGGCATTGGCTTCAAAAAGATATTTTTCTTTGTAGTTGTATGTCATACGACCGAAATATGAACCCAGTGCCCATGTTTCGATGTTATCGCCGTTGGTTTTTGTGGCAAGATCGGCGTAGTTCAGGCTGAAAAAGTCATTGGTGATCAGGTTCTGAGCGCCTGCGGTGATCTCGTCCTTTCTGTATTGCTCAAATGAAGTACCGAGCAAAAAGTGGAAATTATGCGTATGCTTGATCGACAGGTCATAGTCAAGCACAGCCTGCAGGTTGTCGTGATGCCCTTTGTTCTTTGTTTTGCTGACAGAGTTCGGAACATTTGCGCTGAACCTGATGGTATTGGTCGAACGGCCGTACCAGTAAAGGCTTCTTCTGTCGTTTTCATCCGAATAATAATCCTGATTTCTTGATGCCGACAGGTCCAAGCGAAGCCCTTTAACAATGTCGTGTATCTTCAGATCAAATCTTCCGGTAAAGGTGTCATATTGCTGCTGATCGCGGCCGGCATTTTTCTCAATGTCTATCGGGTTGATCTGCAGGTCACCGTTATAAGGCTGTCCGGTTACATCCTCTGCCGGTGTGTAAAGCGACTGGCGGGTACGTATGCGGTATAAAGCGTTGATGATACCGCCGGTTCCGTAAGAGTTTGAGTTAACCACCGAGCCAACATAGCCCATTATGGTGCTCATGTCCACATACTTGCTCAGCTTGCTGTTAAAGTTGAAGCGGAAGGTATAACGTGAGTTGTCGTCCGGCCCGTAGCGTAAAACGCCGTCGCGTGTATAATAACCCGCCGACAGTAAATAGTTCTGATCGGCGCTGCCTCCGCTGGCTGACATGTTATAGCTTTTCATGCTATTATACTTGTTCATGCCCTCTTTTACCCAGTTGGTATTATCAAAATATTCCCAGCGATCCTGTCCGGAGATGTTCGGGCGGTAATCAAAGTTCGGGTTTTCCAGCCACTGCACCTGCTCACCGGTGAATTCCTTTGCGCCGGTCGCATTAAAACGGGCTTCATCGATCAGCGTTTGCTCATCCCACGAGTTAAGACGCTGCGGCTGACGCGCAGTAATGTTTAAGCCGTAATACCCGTTAAAGGTGATCTTCGGTTTTCCCGGTGCGCCCTTCTTGGTCGTAACCAGCACAACACCCGCTGCCGCTCTCGCACCGTAAATCGCCGATGCAGCGGCATCTTTCAATACCGAGATCGATTCAATATCTTCCGGGTTGATCAACCCCAGGTCCTGCTCAATACCGTCAACAAGAACAAGCGCGTCGGCGCTGTTCGCCGACGAAAAACCGCGTATCCTGATGCCGTAGTTTTCTGATCCCGGCTGACCGCTGCTGCGTGTAATGGTCACACCTGGCGATACACCCTGCAGCGCCGCAAGGGCGTTCGGTACGGGCTTATCTTTCAGTTCTTCCCCGCTGATCGAAGCTACTGCACCGGTCAGGTTAACTTTTTTCTGCGTACCGTAACCTACCACAACAACTTCATTAAGACCCGTTGCGGAAGGGGTTAACTGCACGTCATATTGCGTACGGCCGCTTTCTACCACAACTTCCTTACTGTTGTACCCCACAAACGAAAATACCAGCGTGGTATTCACGTCTGCCATCAGGGTAAATTTACCATCGGCATCAGTGGTGGTGCCGGTAGTGGTTCCTTTGATCGTAACGTTTACGCCGGGTAACGGAAGGTTCTGATCATCTATAACGCGGCCGGTAATTTTTATCGCGTCGGCCGTTTTAACGGATCTGGTTTGTGTAGCAACAACGGCTGACGGTGTCTTTTGCGGTTGGCTGCCATTGGCCGAGGCATACCCGCCAAAAAGCAGCAGCGGAACCGCCGGCAGAAAAACAGCACGTTGCAAGATTGGTATATGTAAATATTTTTTCTTCATATCTTTTATGCTTATTGAATTGATCTGGTTTTAACTTGTTCTGAAAGCCTTCGCATCGTATTAATTAGGTTATCTGGTGGATTATTTGCTGCGAAGGGAATTTCCTGATACGGGTATCGTGTCAGTGCTTTAAGTTTTACGTGGTCTTTGTTGTTCCATTCATTAAGTTTTGGGTTAATTGGTCGTGATTAATATTCGTTGTCGTCAATAGTTTTTCGTTTTGTTTGGGCAAAAAAAGCCCTGTGCGACCTTTTGGGTCGCCTTTACCTTTTTTCCAATATGTTCTGGATTTTTTACCTGCCCCGGGATAGTTCAGCTGCGAAGGCCTTTTTTCCAATAAGATGTATTATTTTCTCATACGGTAACTTTTGGTAATTATTGAATTCGCGTCAGTCATTTTTGTATTTAGTTCATATTGGTTTGGCGCAACCGGCCGGGCAATACTATCTTTATCCGGCGATTAAACACACAAAGGTTGCGTTAACAAACACTTTTGGTTTTATCTTCCTGGTAAAAAATAAATAATTATGCAGCGGTTATAATTGGACTATTTGTTACTGCACGTCCAAAAATACCGTGATAGACCTATGAATTGCATGTTTTTGGCGAATTTATTTACGATAACGTTTTCGCCCAAGCAGTTGTATAAGCTGTTGATTTATCGCAAGGAGTAACACTAACATAGCAAACTCAATACACTAAAGAAAGGTCGGGATATAGATTTTGGGCCTTATTTGCGCCCCGCTGTGGATTTACGTATGAAAAGCTGAATGGGCAAAACATGCGTTTCAAATTCGGTAACGGGGCGTTTGTTCAGTATCAGACTGAGCAGCATTTCAGTTGCTTTGCGTCCCATTTCGAAGCCCGGTTGATAGATAGAGGTTAACGAAGGGTTTAACACATCGGCCATGGTGGTGTTGGTATAGCCTACAAGAGCCATCTCCTCCGGAATTTTCAGGCCGAATTTATTCAGGAGAAATAAGGTCGTCGTCGTGATCCTGTCTGATGTAGTAAGTATGGCATCTGGCTTGTTTTCCAGGGCCAGCAGTTCATGCAGCGCATTTTCAATTTCGCTGATGTCGCGGCCACCGTGCGGACAGTATTTAACATAGGTTTCCGGCGTTTCCTGCCCCGCTTCAGCTAACGCCTGGCTATAACCGGCAAGCCGTTCTTTAGTGATTGATATATTCGGCGGGCTGGTAATATGCGCGATCCGCCGGTATCCCGAGTCAAGCAAATGCCGGGTGGCGTCATAAGCTCCCTTGAAGTTGTCGGCAATGACCTTATGGGTCTCTATTTCCTCGGTGATGCGGTCAAAAAAGACGATTGGCAGGCCCTGCTGATGGATGCGTTTTAAATGCTCGATGTCGTTGGTTTCCGTCGAAAGGGAGATCAGCATGCCGTCAATAGAGCGGTGGATCAGGTGATCCACGTTCTTTACTTCTCGGTCGAACGACTCATGAGTTTGCGTAATGATCACGTTGAAACCGGCTTCGTAGGCAACAGACTCAATACCATTGATCACCTGCGAAAAGAACTGATTAGCCACACTCGGCACCACAATTCCGATGGATTTGCTATGGCCCTGCTTTAAACTCTGCGCTATCGGGTTAGGCTGGTAATTATGTTCCCGGGCATACTCGTTTACTATTTTCTTTGTCTTCCCACTGATCTCGTAGCTATCCCGCAACGCTTTTGAAACGGTCGAGACAGACAAATTGAGTGCCTTTGCGATATCCCTTATAGTAATCGTATTAAAATTCATACCCGTAAAACTGCACAATGCCACCACATTTATGCAGTTGACAATATAGGAAAACATAACATAAAACACCAACTTTTAAAAACAATGCCACGGATAATACCCCTCTAACTAAAACGTTTGCGTAAAATTATCAGGCGCATCCGGGCGTTCTAACCGGAATAGATTGTAATATTGGCCATTCGTAACCAATTGCACACAGCAGATCGTTTTGCGCCAATTATACTTAACTAAATGAAGATCAGATACTTATTTTCAACCCTGTTACTTAGCGGACTAACCGGAAGCCTGTTTGCTCAGCGAAGCGTTAAACAGGATTTTGCCTTTGCGCAGCACCAGACAAAATTATTGCTGGAGGAAACTGAAAAGGCGCAGGCTTCGACGAAAAAACCCGGGTTATTCTCCCCGCGTACGCTGGACACGAATGGTAATCTGGTGCTGGTTTCCCCGAAAGACTGGTGCAGCGGGTTCTTCGCAGGTAATCTCTGGTTTTTGTATGAATACACCGGCGATAACCAGTGGAAAGAGAAGGCAATTCCGTTTACCCGGACAATGGAAAGCGAGAAAAATAACGGCGGCACCCACGATATGGGCTTCAAGGTTTACAACAGCGTAGGCAATGCTTATCGTTTAACCCATAGTGATGAATATAAAGACGTTATCATCCAGGCAGCCAAAACGTTGATCACACGCTTTAACCCTGTGGTGGGTTGTATAAAATCATGGGACAACCGGCGGGAGTGGAAATACCCGGTAATTATCGATAACATGATGAACCTTGAACTGCTTTTCGAGGCGACGAGGCTCAGCGGCGATTCAAGCTTTTATAAAGTTGCCGTGACACATGCCAACACCACGATGAAGAACCACTTCAGGCCGGACAACAGCTCGTATCACGTGATCGATTACGATCCGCAGACCGGTAAGGTATTACATAAACAGACCCTTCAGGGCTTTGCCGACAGTTCTGCCTGGGCGCGCGGGCAGGCATGGGGGCTGTACGGTTTTACCATGTGTTACCGGGAGACAGGCGACATAAGATACCTGCAACAGGCGGAGAAAATCGCGGCCTTCATTTTCCATAATCCGCAGATGCCTTCCGATCTCGTGCCCTACTGGGATTACGACGCGGCGAAACTCCCCGGTCAGCCGCGAGATGCCTCGGCGGCGGCGGTTGCCGCCTCGGCCTTATACGAACTGAGTACCTACAGCAAAAATTCAAAACTGTATAAAAAAACGGCTGACAAGATCATAAAAAGCCTTTCGGCACATTATCAGGCTAAACCGGACAGCGCAAAAGGCTTCCTGCTGTTGCACAGCACCGGTCATAAACCGGCAAACAGTGAAATTGACGTTCCGATAATCTATGCTGATTATTATTACCTCGAGGCTTTGTTGAGGAAAGACCGTCTGAGCAAAAAACTGCCCGTCATCAACGCGAAGGGGACTTTGCCGGAGAAAAAATAAAAAACAAGCCGGCGCAGTTTACCGGGGTAGCGAATCACTGATTGTAAAATACCCGTTATGCAGGCCTTTTACCCGGAGAGTTTCCGGTATTTTCAGGAGAATTGTAACATGAAAAAGATTTTATGCTGTATGGCTGTTGCGCTGGCGTGCTTAAACGTCAGGGCGCAGGTCATCAGTTTTAACGATAAGGAAGTAAAGGTAATGCGGGAACTTATCCGTGACGATGATTCCCCTTCCTTCAAAAAAGTATTTACCCCTTTTGAAAGAACCGCCCAAAGCGCGATGACAGAAGCCCCCAATCCGATCGACGAGATCAGATCGCAGGGACTTCTGGAAGGCAATCCGCAGAAAACCGCAAGCCTGAACTCGGTGAAAGACGCCTACAAGATCTATGCGCTGGCGCTGGAATATCAATATTCCAAAACACGCAAATACCTTAAAAAAGCAACCGGTTATCTGCTGGCCTGGGCACATACCAATCATGCCTCCGGCGATCCGATTAATGAAACCAAGCTGGAGGATATGTTCACCGCCTACGATCTGATCCGGCGGGATATAGCAAAAACCGACAGGGATTCTATTGACCGCTGGATGAAAAGTATCGCTGATGCCGAGGTAAACAGCAAGTCCGCACAACCGGGACGCGGCACCGCGATCAACAACTGGAATTCGCATCGTATCAAGATCATCACATTAATTGCTTATACCCTGCACGACAGTAGTTACTATGCGCTGGTTAACACGCTGATGGAAAAGCAGCTGGAAATTAATTTGAATGCAGACGGAACCACACACGACCTGATGGAGCGTGATGCCTTTCATTACCATACCTATGACATTGAACCCCTGCTGAGTGCAGCCATAGCGATCTACCGCGCATCGGGCAAAAACTATTTCACGTATCAGACTTCTAAGGGGGCGTCACTGAAAAAATCAGTGGATTATATGATCCCTTTCATGACAGGCGAAAAGATCCATCCTGAATTTGTAAAAAGCACCGTTCCGTTTGATAAGAAACGGGCGCAGAATAACGAAAAGGGCTACGCCGCAGGTACGCTGTTTAAACCGGAAGGCGGATTATACACATTTTCGCTGGCAGCTTTTTTTGACCCGGCATATCTTAACGTCATCCATAAAGCCTCGAAACAGGGTGACGCATATTTTAACTGGCAGTTAGCGCAAAACAGGATACGCGAAATTGCTGCCGGTAAATAATGGAATTACAGCGCCGTTTGCGGCGAATATCCTGCACGGAAGGCATTTACAACAGACTCCGGCGTCAATAGGGTAAATTCTTTTACGTCTGCTTCGTCGTGCAGCTCCCGGTAGCCGGATGGCGACCATACATACAGGCTGCCACCCGATAAAAGACAGGGCACACCATCGGCGGTAACAAAAGTGCCATCGGGCACGTCGGCGGGCAGTTTTTTAAGAACAGTTTTCCGGGCATCATCGCCGAATCTTTCACGGTGCAAAACGTCGTCTATGGCGCCTATCAGTGTTTTTGCATTAAATCCGTAGTCCGGATTTCCCTTTATCCAGCATAATTTAAAACTTGTCGCATCGTCTCTGCGGCATTCAAAGCAGGGCCGGTGTCCCGCAGCAAACGCCGTTGCCTCATCCAAAAAGAATAGTTCGGTGTATTGCCCCGGGCTCATTACCGGCCGCCTCCGGCCCTTAAACTCCAGTTTACAAATTATCCATGCCTTTAACTTAAACGGACGTACAATTTCCTGTGCATCATTGTGAAGCAGTCCACGGTTGCCCATCCAGGCGCCGCGGGCTTCCGTCCTTATAATTTCTCCGAACGGATTTACACGATTTAGCAGCATAACCCGCTTTTTTTTAATTATTTTCGTATTCGGTGATCAGCTTTTTTGTCGCACGGCTGCGCCACGCCTTCACCAGTAATTCCGCCAGTTCTTCAGGTACCACCGACTCCAGATCAACCAGCATATAATCCGTGTTCAGGTAGTGGTCGGTAATAAAAAACGTGTCCGGTTTCCTGTCCATCCATCGGTCGCGTTCGGGGTTATATACAACAAATGTTTTACCGTCCTCGCGCAGCCTGCAAAACAGTTTCTTGCCCGCATAAAATCCCGGGGTACCGTAACAGGGCTTCTCGGTCACACCGGGCAGACCCGCAAGTGCTTTGCGGACAAATTCCAGATAGATGACCGTGTCCGGTTCTCTTAATTTCTGAGCAACGTTAAAACGCCATTGATGCCGTTTGTTCATTTTGCAGCGGATTATTTACTGGCAATTTACAAAATCCGGAGCGTCGGGCAACTTTTATACAGTTACACGGGGATCGTCTTACAATTTGCAGTTTGCGTAAAACCAGAAGGATTTTTATTGGTTTTTATACCTTTGAACAAACACCATCATTATGCCGGAATTACCCGATCTGCAGGTTTTCAGCCGAAACCTCAACAAACTATTCAAAGGCAAAAAGCTCGAAAAGATCAGCATCAAGGTGCACAGCAAATTAAATGTGCCGGAGGCTGATGTACAGCACGCATTGCAGGGGCAAAAGCTGTCCGACGTGATGCGCGTCGGCAAAGAGCTGCAGTTCGAATTTGCAAATGGACACATACTGGCGACGCACCTGATGCTGCACGGGCAGTTGCATACCTTTGAGAAAACCAATACTCATAAATTTACCATCGTGAAGATGCTGTTTGAAGGCGACAAGGGCCTCGCGCTGACGGACTTTCAAAAGGCGGCAACGCCTGCGCTCGATCCGCAGAAACAAGAGGCGCCGGATGCGCTCGACTTCGACGATAAATATTTGCAGGAAAAGTTAAGTTCCAAACGCACCGCGATAAAAACGGTATTGATGGATCAGAAGATATTGCGCGGCATAGGAAACGCCTATGCGGATGAAATTCTGTATGACGCCCGTCTTTCGCCGTTTTCGGCGTCAAACAAAATTCCTGCTGAAAAAGTCAGGCAGCTTTCAAAGTCGATCCGGAAGGTATTAGAAAACGCCGAAGAACAGATACTCAAAAACCATCCGGACATCATCAGCGGAGAATACCGGGATTTCCTGCAGGTTCATCAACCGAAAAAGAAGACCACGCCCGCCGGTGAAACCATTCATCAAAAAACCGTCGGTTCCCGTAAAACCTATTATACCGATGCGCAGGAGGAGTTCAATTAGCGAAATTTAACGGCAAAATAACTATCCGGTTAGCAAACAAAGGATTATTACGGTATTTTTGCGCCAAAATCGGGGCCAGCTCATGCGTTTTCTTATTTGTCTTTTCCTTTTATCCGCTTTTTGCTGCCGGATTGCCCGTGCGCAGCAGGAGGAGATACCGGCAAAGCGCGACAGCAGCAGTTCGGTGGTGTCGCCCGTTGTACCAAAGCCTATCGTTCAGCCCATACTGGATTCAGCGACGCTTGCGGCAGTGGCAAAGGAACGCAGGGAGCAATTCGTCGCCGACTCGATGGCCATGAAGTGGCTGGTTCCTGATTCGCTGCGTGAGAACAAGTTCCTGACGGCACTCATGACCAACCCCTTTGCCAATCTGGATTCCCTGTTAAAAATTCCCCGTCGCCCGCCGAAAAACCTCTTCACCGGTAACCTCCGCACTTTCCGCGATCCCTGGCTGCTGGAAGCTATTTTCGGCCTGTTGCTATACACGGGTCTGCTGAATATCTTTTTAGGCAGAGATATCAGGATTGTTCTGCAGTCTTTTTACAGCAAACAGGCGCTTGTACAACTGGATAAGGATGGCGGCATCATCAACTGGTGGGCGTTTGTCACCCTGTTCATATTGTTCAGCCTGAGCGCGGGGTTATTTTTATACCAGCTGACGGTTTATTACGAAGTGGATAACGTGGCCGGAACGGGTTTCCGGTTATTCATGATCCTGTCCGGCATTGTAAGTTTGCTGTTTGCCCTTAAGTTTTTAGCGCTGAAATTTATCGGTTTTGTATTCGATGCCGGGAAGATCGTAAGCGAGTACATCGGCATACTGAATCTCACTTATTTTAACCTCGGATTTGTGTTATTATCGGCGGCTGTTTGTTTCAGTTTATTGTCGCAGAAATACATCCCCGGGCTGCTCACGGTCACCCTGATTTTGATGGCTGCGATATTCGCGTGGCAATACCTGCGCAACAGCGTAAGTATCATTTCTAACATTAGATTTCCAAAATTTTATTTATTTATCTATCTTTGTGCCCTCGAATTTTGCCCGATTTTAATATTGATAAAGGCTTTGAATATATAATTTTTGCATTTATAAACAGTAGAATTTGGAAGAGAGAAAGAAAAAAGTTAAAAGCATTTTGGTCACCCTGCCAAAACCGGAGAATGAGAAAAATCCATACTTCGAATTGGCTAAAAAGCTTAACCTGAAAATTGACTTCAGATCATTTATTCATGTCGAGGGGGTTCCAGCTAAAGACTTTAGAAAAGAAAAGATTAATCTGCCTGATTTTACTGCGGTGATCTTCACCAGTCGTAATTCGGCCGACCATTTTTTCAGGATTTGTGAGGAGATGCGCTATGATGTTCCGGTTGATATGAAATATTTCTGCCTGTCGGAAACTATTGCCCTTTATCTTCAAAAGTACATCCAGTACCGCAAACGCAAAATATTTTTCGGCAAGCAAACCGCTTCCGACCTTGCCGAGGTATTGAAAAAACACTCGAACGAAAAATTCCTGTACCCATGCTCTGATGTCGCTGCCGAAGAAACGCAGCGTTTTTTGCTCGAGAACGGCTACGATTTTACCCCGGCGGTATTGTTTCGCACCGTTTGCAGCGATCTTTCCGATCTGGCTGACGTGTTCTATGATATCATCGCATTTTTCAGCCCGTCAAGCATCCAGTCGCTTTATAAAAACTTCCCTGATTTTAAACAGAATGCCACGCGGATAGCGGCGTTCGGCGCAACCACCCACAAGGCGGTTCTGGAAGCCGATCTGATCATTGATATACCTGCCCCTACGCCTTCTGCTCCGTCAATGACGATGGCGATAGAACAGTATGTAAAGCAGGTGAATAAATAATATTTTCTGTATATCGTTACAGTTTAATTTAAACAACAAACGCCCTGATCCGCCGGGGCGTTTTTGCTGTCGCCTCATTTTAATTTTTTCAACCCCCGCCCGGGCAATATATAGCGGCTTTCATAGTTAGATAGTAAAACACGGCCCGCTTTTCAGAGCCTGGCTGCCAGTTGTTTTAACCTCTTATAAACCATTTTATATTACACACTTAATCAGCAACTTATAGGATTTATTAAATCTATTGGTTAACTTAGAGGAATTTATTTAACCTTGCTGCAACAATTGCATCCGGGATTTCGTAAAACGGGGAGAAATTCAGCGTAATTGTGTAAGCGCTAATTAATTAGAATTACGCATTTATTAGCTATAGGTTTATGATGTTTCAACTATAAATAGGGGGAATTTGACTGATAAAAAATGTTTTTTGTATTTGTTCGGTCAAAATTAATATATTCGGGGGTCACTTTGTGTTATATTTATATAGCTAACATTGATTTTTAAAATGAAACAATTATACTTTTTATTCGCTGTTGTAGCAGTAGGAATTTTAAGCGGCTGCGGCAAGGGCGGCGACAGGGGTGAGCTAACGGGCGTCCCGCAGCGGTCGTTCAGGGCGGAGGTGCCCTACGGGATGGTTTACATCCCGGGTGGATCGTTCCTGATGGGGCAGACGGACCAGGACGTTACCTTTTCACAAATTGCTCAAACCAAGCAGGTTACTGAAGCTCCCTTCTTCATGGACCAGACCGAAATCTCCAACAGCCAGTACCGTCAGTTTGTAAACTGGGTGCGCGACTCCATAGCTATCACCAATTACCTTAACGACGATAAATATTACCTGAAACCAGGCAAGAACGCATCAGATAACCCAAGCGGTAAAAAATACATCAACTGGGCCTATGTAAAAAAATACCCCGTAATGAGCACCCGTAAAGGCAAGGGAAATGCCGGCAACGCTGCCAAACTACAGGGCATGTATTACCAGGGCGATGACCGTATATTTGACCGCGACGAACTGGATGTGCGTCTGTTGAAATATAATTACGCTTTGATGTCGTACCGCGAGGCGGCGAACTATCATAACGACAAAACAAAAAAACGTTCGGATTTCATTTTAAGGGACACTGTTCCGGTTTACCCGGATACGCTGGTTTGGCTGAGCGACTTTTCATACGCCGCCAACGAACCGATGACGGAAGCATACTTTTCGCACCCCGCATTCCGCAACTATCCGGTAGTAGGTGTAACCTGGCGTCAGGCACGCGCGTTCACCGTGTGGCGCACACGCTACAACGAAGCTTATAAAGACTCCAGACACCTGCCACACCGCGCACCTTATGATCTTCCTACTGAAGCGCAGTTTGAATATGCTGCACGCGGTGGAAGGATCGGTACCGATTATCCCTGGGGCGGGCCGTATGCAAAGAATGCAAAAGGATGCCTGATGGCTAACTTTAAACCCGGACGCGGTAATTATACCGATGACGGCGGAGCTTATACAGTAAATGTAAAGTCGTATTTCCCTAATGATTACGGCTTATATAATATGGCAGGCAACGTTGCTGAATGGACACTTTCAGCTTTTGATGAATCTGCTTCTACTTTTGTGCATGACCTTGCACCTACGTTTAATTACGAAGCAAAAGCTACTGACCCTGAAGTGCTGAAACGCAAAGTTGTGCGCGGCGGCTCATGGAAGGATGTTGGCTTCTTCCTTCAGAATTCAAAACGTACTTATGAATATCAGGATACCGCGAAATCGTATATCGGGTTCCGCTGTGTAACCAGTTTCCTTGGTCGTGACATAAGGGACAAACGCTAACACACTAAAAATCAAACTAAAATAATTTCATTTTTTTCAATTTACTATGGCTGGGAAGAAACAACCTTACGGAATTAATAATATAGTATCATGGGGTGCTACGGTGGTTATTGTGGGGCTGATGTTTAAGATATTGCACTGGCCCGGCGCTACCTGGTTTATCGCCGGGGGGCTGTCAGCCGAGGCGATCCTGTTCTTTTTGCTGGGTTTTCAGCGTGAGGACAAAGAGATCGACTGGCGTCGTGCTTATCCTGAATTAGACGAGGACTACGACGGCGAATTGCCAAAAGTAACTTCCCGCAAGGCAGCTCCTGTTGGCGACAGCTTTTCAAATACTGCGGCGCTGGACGCCATGCTTGCTGAAGCCAAGATCGGTCCTGAACTGATCAACAGCCTTGCCAACGGCCTCAGAACCTTTGGCGATAAGGTAAATTCAATTTCCCGTGTTACCGATGCAGGCGATGCGACCATTGCATTTACCAACAAGGTAAAACAGGCTACCGCAAGTTATGATAACCTGAGCGCGGCCTTTGAAAAAGCGTCTGCAAACCTGTCAGAAATGGCGAGCTCGAACATCGACTCAAAGTCATACCACGAGCAGATCAATAAAATGGCGAAGAACCTCACTTCATTAAACGCCGTTTACGAACTGGAACTGCAGGATTCAAGCAATCATTTAAAAGCCATGAACAAGTTCTATTCTGATATGGCTGTTACGCTTCGTAACTTCAATGATTCCGCTAACGACTCGAAACAATTCAAGGATGAAGTTAACCGTCTGGCTAAAAACCTGTCAACATTGAACTCCATCTATGGCAATATGTTGTCGGCTATGAACCAGCCGCGTGTAAGCTAAGTGTTTAGGTATTGTTTTTATTTTTAACTAAGATCATAAATTAAGATAAATGGCTGGAGGTAAGCAAACCCCAAGACAACGAATGATGGGAATCCTTTACCTGGTTCTTTTGGGCCTGGTAGCATTGAGTATTCCCGATAGTTTTCTGGATGCATTACGCAACGTGACAGTTAGCCTTGATTCTTCTACCAAAAACATCGGTAAAGGGATCAATGACACCTATACCGCTTTTGAAAACACCAAGTTAAAGGAACAAAGAGAAAGAGCAGAACCTATACTTGAAAAGGCGAAAAAGGCGACAAGAATATCAAACGACCTGAATAATTACGTACAATCATTGCGTAATGAATTGCTCACTGAGGGTGGCGGCATCAACACAACTACCAATGACGTTGACGCGCGCGATAACCTGGATATTTCTCCGCGTATCATGATCACCCAGAAAAAGGGTGAAGAACTTCATCAGAAGATCAACGAAACACGGCAGGAATTACTGGGTCTTTTGGATCCGAAGGAGCGTCAAGGCGTAAATTTTTCCCTCGAAGCAAATGACCCGCCTACCACTGCGGGACAAGGCCCCCGCAAATCATGGGAAGAAGCCTATTTTGGCGATGGTATTCCGTTAGGTGCGGCCATGACTACGCTGGCAAAAATACAGACCGACGTAAAGAGCGCGGAAAATGAAATAGTAAAAAGAATTTTGGGCGAGGTAGATAAGGCGCAGGTAAATCTTGACCATTTTGATGCGGTGGCTGTTGCTCCCACAAGCTATGTTCTGGTAGGACAACCGTACACGGCAGATGTTTTCCTTACCGCATACGACTCAAAACTTACCCCTAACATTACCGTAGGCGGTTCGCCTTTGGCGGTACAGTCAGGTAAGGGTAAATACGTGGGCAGCACAAGCTCTGAGGGGTTACACACCTGGTCGGCCACCATCAATGTAAAACAAACTGATGGGAAAATGAAGCAATATACTACACCACCGCAGACTTACATGGTGGCAAGGCCTTCGGCAGTAGTATCTCCTGATAAAATGAACGTATTGTATATCGGCCTGCCCAACCCGATTTCGGTTTCGGCACCGGGTATCGCAAAAGAGAACCTGCGGGTGTCGATAAGCGGAGGCAGCATAAGCGGTTCCAACGGCCACTACATCGCAACAGTGAGCAGCCTGGGCGAAGCTACCGTGAATGTTTCGGGTGAGCTGACAAAAGGTAAGATCTCACCGCTCGGCAGTACCGTCTTCCGCGTTAAACGTATTCCGCCGCCAAAGGCAGAATTTGCAGGCAAAAGCGGTGGTAACACCAGCGCAGCCAACATCCGCGCACAGGACAGGCTTTTTGCAAAACTGGACAACTTTGAATTTGATGCAAGATTTAATATCGTGAGATTTACCCTGCAGGTTGCAAAACCACGCCAGGATGTGATTACCATGAGCGCCAGCGGCGGCGAACTGTCAAGCGCGATGCGCTCGGTAATGAGTACCGTGACACCGGGCACTACCGTCGTATTTAAAGATATTATTGCCGTTGGGCCTGACAATATACAGCAGGGTCTCGACCCGATTGCATTCAGTGCTAATTAAAAAGATTATGAAAACAAGAATTTTGATTGTTTTACTCTGCGTGGCATGTATATCGGCTAACGCGCAAAGACGGAAGAATAACAAGCCCGCCAATACCCCCCCTGCTACAGATCAGCAGCCTGCTCTGGTTAATCCGAACACGGTAACCAGTTCGTTTCCGCAGGGAGCGGACACTACTAAAAAACTCGGTCCCGCAAAGCCGTTCGAAAGGCCGCTTGATGGCTATTATAAAAAGAACAACATTTTAAACGCAAGGGTAACCCCTTACCCGAACCTGAGAGAAGCGGATGTTGCTTTCCAGAGACGTATATGGCGCGAAATTGACGTTCGCGAAAAAATGAACCAGTATCTGGCATCGCCCAAACAGCGTCTGATCGACGTACTGCTGACCGCCATCGACGCCGGTGAATTGACCGCTTATGATCCGACACCAACACCTACCGATCCGGGAGGCGATACTTTCGCGGTTCCGCTGGGTCCGGGAAAAGCCAGAAGCCGCATGGCCGACAGCGTGGTGGTTGATAAATTCGATAATCAGGGTAACAAGATCGGTTCAACTATCCAGGCGGGCGAGTTTAATCCTGACAGCGTGGTGAAATTCCGCATCAAGGAAGACTGGATATTTGACAAGCAGCGCTCTATTTTTGAACCGAGGATCATCGGTATCGCTCCGCTGGTAAAGGTAAAGGTGGGTACAAATGAAGATTATCAGCCCGCATTCTGGGTTTACTTCCCCGAAGCAAGACAGGTACTGGCTACCAAGGAGATCGTTAACCGCAATAATGACGCAACCGGATTAAGCTTTGATGATGCCTTTGTAAAACGACTGTTCACGAGCTACATCGTTAAGGAATCGAACGACAAGGATGAACGTATCAAAGACTACGAGAATGGCATCGACCGGCTTTATGAGGCGGAACGTATCAAAAAGAATCTGATGGATTGGGAGCTCAACCTGTGGCAGTACTAACCATACGATAACTAAAACATACAAAGCCTCTGCAAATTATTGCGGAGGTTTTTTGTTTCCGGCTGTTGGCGGGCAATTAATACCGTTAATTTTCGCCGACCGCAAAATATTCAGTGATCGCCTTGGCCTGTTTTAAATTAACCACCTCCTGCAACTCGGTTTCCGACGCGGCTTTTACCTTCTTTACCGACTTAAAATATTTGAGCAGCTTTTCGGCAGTGGTTTTCCCGATGCCATCGATCATTTCCAGCTCGGTAACGAGCGTACCCTTATCGCGTTTCCTCCGGTGAAAAGTAATGCCAAAACGGTGTGCCTCATCGCGCAGCTGCTGAATGATCTTTAGCGTCTCCGATTTTTTATCAAGATATAAAGGGAATTGGTCACCGGGGTAATAAAGTTCCTCTAAACGTTTTGCTATACCGATTATCGTCACCTGCTTGTCTATACCGAGCAGCTTCAGGCTTTTCAGGGCCGAAGAAAGCTGTCCCTTGCCACCGTCGATGATGATCAGTTGCGGAAGTTCGGTACCTTCATCAAGCAAACGGCGGTAGCGCCGGTGAACGGCCTCTTCCATCGTCGCAAAGTCGTCCGGCCCTTCAACGGTCTTAACATTAAAATGCCGGTAATCCTTTTTTGACGGCTTTCCGTCCTTAAACACAACGATTGCCGAAACAGGATATTTACCCTGAAAATTGGAGTTATCAAAACACTCGATGTGCCGGGGTAGCTGGTTCATCCGCAGGTCTTTCATCATCTGGGTAAGCAGCCTTTCGGTCCGTACCTCCGGGTTCAGCTTTTCGTACTGGTCCAACTTATCCCGTTTAAAGAACTGCACGTTCTTTTGCGACAGTTCCAGTAATTTCTTCTTCTCCCCAAGTTTGGGTATCGTGAACTTGATAAGTGCCGAATCATCAAGATCGATCTTAAAGGGAACAATGATCTCTTTTGAATGACTGTCATATCTGCTCCTGAATTCGGAGATTGCCAGCGTCAGCAATTCCTCGTCACTCTCGTCCAGCCGTTTTTT
Source organism: Mucilaginibacter sp. (assembly GCA_035547875.1). GTDB lineage: Bacteria > Bacteroidota > Bacteroidia > Sphingobacteriales > Sphingobacteriaceae > Mucilaginibacter. Next base: position 63,012 of record DASZTX010000020.1, read on the forward strand.
AAGTTCAATAGTTTGCGTCTGGATGATGGTACCGTTCATTACTTTCAGATAGTTTACAAAGGCATATTTTGCTTCTGATGCTATGCTGAATACGTCCACTTCGGTAATGGACGAGTTTACCACCGTTGATTTGCTCTGGTAATTTTCAAGCAGCTCAAATTTGCGTTTCAGGCGGTGCGCGTATTCAAAGTTCATTTCCGAAACTGCTTTTTCCATTTCGGCTTTCAGATTTCTCAGCACGGCGCCAATTTTGCCATTTAATATATCGGTGATCTCTTCTATGCCTTGATTATAATCTTCCTCGGTTTGATAATTCTGGCAGGGGCCCTTGCAATTTCCTAACTGATATTCCAGGCAAACCTTAAACTTGCCCTTGTCGATGTTTTCGCGGGTGAGCGCCAGGTTACAGGTACGCAGGGGAAATGTCTCCTTGATCAGCCCGAGGATATTATGCATCATGCTGACCGATGCATAGGGTCCAAGATATTTCGATCCGTCACGAACAATACGGCGTGTCCAGTAAATGCGCGGAAAATTTTCATTTTTGATGATGATCCAGGGATAGGTCTTGTCATCTTTCAGCATGACGTTGTACCGGGGCTGATGCTTTTTTATCAGGCTGTTTTCCAGCAGCCAGGCATCCACCTCTGTATCAACAATGGTAAAAGTAATATCGCGTATCTTGGATACCAGGACTTTCGTTTTGGCATTAACGTGATTGTCCTTATTAAAATAACTGGTAACACGGTTACGCAGGTCCTTAGCCTTACCGATATAGATCAATTCCTTTTCCTCGTCCCAGAACTGATAAATACCGGGCCGGTGCGGAATATTTTTTAGCGCCGCTCTGTAATCAAACTTACTCATCCATTCATTGGTTTACCGCGCCGCCGGATGGGATACAACCGGAGCGCGATACTGTCTGATCGTTATCAGAAACCTAATTTCTTATCTACTTCCACCGTTCCCTGCTGTTGCTGCTTATACAGGTTGCAGTCCAGCACAATGTTCACTCCATTCTTTGGTGCGTCAAAATCCACGTTCCGCTTAATGCCAAGCGCTGGGTTATCATACACGCGTTTCATGAAACCCGCAAAGATTGGCAGCGCCGAGTTTGCGCCCTCACCCAGCCTCGTCGAGCGAAAATGAATGTCACGATCTTCGCAGCCTGTCCAAACACCGGTAACCAACTGCGGGGTAATGCCCATGAACCAGCCATCGGAGTTTTCCTGCGTCGTCCCTGTCTTTCCGCCAACCGGATTATGAAAACCATAAGTACGCACCAACCTCGATCCTGTTCCATCCTGCACAACGCCCTTCAGCATATAGGTCATTACGTAAGCAGTCTGCGCGTCCATTGCCTGCACTACTTTTGGCGTATGGGTATAGATCACGTTGCCGTTCTTATCTTCTATCCGGAGCAGATAGGTCGGTTCCGTCCAGGTTCCGTGATTGGCGAATACGGAATAAGCGCCGGTCATGTCATAAACCGATGCGTCAAACGTACCCAGGCATATCGACGGATAAGGCGGCACGTTGCTGGTAATCCCCATCTTTTTGATGAGCTCCATCACGGGTACCGGCTTAACCTCGTTCATCACGTAAGCGGCAATATAATTCTGCGACCAGCCCAATGCTTTCATCAGGGTAATGGAGCCTTTTAAATAATCAGACGAAGATTGTTTTGGCGTCCAGGGCCCGCTGCCGTATCCCGTTATGGTTACCGGCACATTATCCACTTCCTGACAGGGCGAGAACCCGTTTTCTATCGCTACAGCGTAGGTAAATGGCTTGGCTGTCGATCCTACCTGACGGGTACCCAGCTTAACCTGGTCGTATTTAAAATGCTCAAAGTTCGTACCCCCTACCCAGGCTTTCACATAGCCGGTTGTCGGGTCCATACTCATCAGCGAGTTGCGGAGCATCATCTTGGTATAGATCATCGAATCCTTCGGCGACATCACGGTATCCACATCTCCATGCCAGGTAAAAAGTTCAAGGGTATCGGGTGTATCAAAGTTCTCCCTGATCTCCTTCTCCGATTTCCCTTCTAATTGCAGTTCCTTATAGCGGTCGGAGCGGAACATCCCCTGATCAAGCAGCAATTTAAAATTCTTGATATTGCGGGCCTTGTTTACGCCCTTCCATTGATTGTCAAACTGAACCTGGAGTTTTTTCATGTATTCAGTCTGCGCTTCCTCGGCATACTGCTGCATAGTTGCGTCGATGGTCGTATATATCTTTAATCCGTCGCGGTCCAGATCGTATGGTGTGCCATCGCTTTTAGTGATATTCTGATCTTTAAATAATTTTTGTATTTCCTGTTTTAGCACCATTCTGAAATAAGGTGCAAGCCCGTCATTATGCGTCGTACGGCTAAAATTAAGGCCAATCGGTTTTGACTTTAATTCTGCAAGCTGCCCGTCACTCAAAAAGCCCTGTTTGGTCATCAGACCCAATATGGTATTGCGTCGCGCCAGCGCCCTGTCAGGGTGACGGATCGGCGAATAATAGTTCGTTCCTTTCAGCATACCGACCAGCAGTGCGGCCTGATCCGGAGTAAGCTTATCCGGAGTAACACCAAAATAGGTGCGTGCAGCCGATTTAATGCCGTAAGTATTGTAAGCGCCAAAGTCAACAGTGTTTAGGTACATCGTCAGGATCTCCTGCTTGGTATAACGGCGTTCAAGCTGTATGGCTACAATCCATTCCTTTAATTTCTGGGTAAAGCGCACAAACGGGTTTCGGGCAATATCTTCTGTAAACAGGTTCTTTGCCAGCTGCTGGGTGATCGTACTTGCGCCTTGCTTGTTACCGATCATCGTAAAAAAGATGATGCCGGGGATACGCTGAAAATCTATTCCCGAATGTTCGTAAAACCTGACGTCTTCCGTTGCGATCAGCGCGTTGACCACATTCGGAGAAAGCTCGGAGTAATTTACGCTCGAGCGGTTTTGTATGTAATAGGTGCCTATCACCGTTTTATCAGCGGCCAGTACTTCCGAGGCCTGGTTGCTTTTCGGGTTTTCGATCGCGCGGAATGGCGGCAGTGGCCCGAAGAGCCCGAAATAGGTTACAACGAGCAATAACAAAAAGAGCACAACACCGGCGATCAGTGTTTTCCATATATACCAGTTATACCTGCGTATGTCCTCAGGTTGAAGCTTAATGATCATGTCTGTTAAAAGTTTTTTTGGTAGTAGTCCAAATAGCTATCCAATAATTTTTCGTTGGCTAATTTATTCAGATTTTCCTGCGTTATGATAAAAAACGTGTATTTATCCCTGGGCACCTTTACAATGTCGGGCAATAACGGCGCTATTTCCCGGGCAAATTTCCTTGCGTCATTTAACGAGTAAAAACGGCCGACATATACAATCTGGTTATCATCGCCTACCGGCAGCAGGTAATGTTTTATCCCTTCGCCCGGATGATTGGCCCGGATAAATTGCCCAAATCCAAAACGCGTGGAAGCCATATTAGTTGTGCCGCTGGCAACATTTACAGCAATATAATAGTTGGTACTGTCATTCTCTGAAAATATCGATGGCGTTAACTCCGGCTTTTTTACCACCGGCGACGCTTCCCGTGTAACTGCCGTGTCCGGTACAGGCTGAGTGGTGAGCGTGGTATCCGCCTTTACCGGCTGCTGAACCGGCGGAGTGACAACCACGGCCTGGTGAGCCGCCGTATCAGGCTTCTTCTCAACGACCGGCGTTATGGGCGGCTTCTCTTTCGGCGCTTCCGTAACAACAGGCTTCGGTTTTTCAATCCGTTGCTGTGGCTGCTGTGCATAAACCGCCGGCGGTGTGACCGTCGGGCGATAGGCCGTTTCCTCCTTTAATGCCCGGTCGAGTGTGAACGGGATTTCCTGTGGATCATCATCGGTCAGCACAACCGCGCGCTCCTGCATTTCAGGTAGGTTAGCATTGATATAGGTAAGCTGTTGGGTTACCAGCGGCGTAATAAGTTTGTCGTCGGGATAATCCGAGGCGATCTGTTTCAGGCTGTCGGCAAACGGCCCGATCTTTTCGTTGTGTCCTTCGGCAATGGTTTTCAAATAGTGAAGTTGTGCCGACAGCTTGTTACCCGGATACTGCTTAAGCATTTCCGAAACATGAGGGATCACTTCGTCATATTTCCGTTGCGCGTAAAGATTGAATATATCATTGTAAGCCTGGGTGAATCCGGCATCCGCTTCGTCCAGCTTACGTGCATAGTCCGGGTCGGATATTATTTTGGCAAACGGCGTGGACGCGTATTCCTTTAACAGGATATTTTTATACTTATCCGACTTCGCCGGATCGGTGTCGCTGTAGAGCCTGTACAGGTTATAATAAATGGCTGCCTTATTGGGATCGTCCGGGAAGCGGTCGAGTACATTCTGATAAGCCGTGATGGCCTCTTTTTTATCATTCAGGATATCGCGGTAAAAGTTGGCGATATCCACATAGGCATGATAGATCTTGATGTTCGACTGTGCCAGCTTGCCGGGAGTCAGCGGCAGGTTGCTGACCAGATCATTACGATAACCGGCAGCCGTTTCGGGTTTTTGCTGTGCCCCCGGTTGATTACCCACCGGCGCGTCCGGATCAGTGGCGCTGATGTTGGCGGTGTTGGCCGTAATATTTCCGGATGAGCGGTTGCTGCGGCGCCAGTTATCTTCCAGCTTCCGGTCACCCCAGCGGCGCTTAAAATCGTTATACCCCTGGCTTACAGCATTTACATTATAAAAATAAAATGTATTGCCGCTCCCCGACCTGCCCTGCTGGTTCCGTCCGTTATTTGTCGCGATTGCAGTACCATAGCTGCTGCCTGTATTACTCGCGGACGGATTGGCCGCCGCTGCTTCATCCGCCCGGGTTTTTAATATCTTATCACTTACCATCTTGTCGATTACGGAATCGCGCATTTTCTGATCCATTTTGGCAAGCGCCTGCAAAGTATCCTCGCGGGCTATGGTTTGATAAGCATCGGTGAGCAGCTGCAGGTTGGCATTCATCTTTTTCACCGTCAGGTAACCCGGATAATTCGGCGGCAGCACAGCCAGCGTGCTGTCGTAATATTTTTTTGCGCTGAGGTAATCGGCCTTGTCCTTAAAATAGATCGTCGCCAGCCGCAGGTACGAAAGTCCTTTCTGACCTTGGTTCTTCACGCTGCTCCTGACCGAAAGCTGATAATTTTTTATAGCGTCATCAATATTGTTGTCCGCTCTTTGCAATTCTGCTACCTGGTAATATATCTGGTCTTTAAACTCCTTATCGTTGGGCTCTTTTAGCAGGGCCAGTAAACGGTCTGTCCGGCTCGTCTTCACGCCGTTCCGGGCATCCTCAATTCTTATCCTGTTCAGACTGGCATTGAATGCCATCTCGAAGGACACGTTGCTGCGCGCTATCCGGGCGTAATTTGTGATAGCCTCGGCAGATTTCCCGTTCAACTCAAGCAACTGGCTTAAAATGAACCGCAGCCTCAAACGCTGCATCCGGTTATGGCAGTGCTCCACCGCAAGCCGGGCCATGGCTTCCCCATCGGCATAATCCTGCACATTAATATCATACTGTAGCTTTGTCGCGTAAATATCCGCAATGAGGCCTTTGTTCTTTTTGGGGTTGATGTTCGCGATAGCAGAATCTATGGCTGCTTTAGCCTCCGGCAGTTGCTGCTGATACATCAGGGAACGGGCCTTCCAGGTCAGCGCATCCTGTGTAAGGTCTGCACGCTTTGGAAAAGACCGTGCAACATAACTGAAAAACTCCGTCGCATTAAAATAATTACCTTCCAGATAATTCGCCTTAGCGATAACGATATAGGCATCACCGATATAGCGGCTTTGTTCCTTGATATTGATGATCTTGTTGGCCTTCGCTATAGCCTCCTCCAGATCCTTGTCCGGATCGCCGGTCTGGGCTGTGGTGTCTGGGTAAACGCTGAGCAGTTCGTTATAGTCATCCACGAACAAAGCCGCATAGCTTTCCTGCTTTAACCGTAGTATCTCTTTTGCATTGAAAAGAATATTATATTGTGCCGTTATATTTTGCATGATCCGGTTAAACCCGGTTTTTCGTTCAAGAGAACACCCCGAAAGAAAGATCACCGATGTAAAAAACAGGAATGCAATTTGTTTAACTGCCTGAAGTTTAGAAATTCTGCTCAATTTATGCGTTGGTTACTAAAGCATGGCTAATTTACTAAAATAAGCCAAAGCGATTAATAAATTTGTATATGGAGGACGACAAGCAACAGAACGGAAAACGCCCCGTTAACAATTATCTGAAATTTACCGGGATGGGGTTCCAGATGCTCGCGACGATAGGCATTTTTACCTATGCCGGTTATAAAATAGATGAGTCCGCTCACCATACAACTAAATGGGTAACGGCGGTGCTTTCACTTACCGGCGTTTTTGTATCTTTGTACCTTGTTATCAGGTCACTTAAAAATTAGCCTTCCGGTAAATACAAACTGCTGCCGTAAATGAAAATCCTCCCGTCCATTTTTTCCTATCTCGTGTTTATTCTGATCATAGCCGTACCGCCCGTAATACTGCAGTATCAGGGCAATACGGCGTTGCTCGCCGAAAGTTTCTGGACCTTGTTTATTTTCGTATCTGCACTTACATTTTTGCTGGTTGCAGGCATGTTATGGGCCAAGCAAAAAAACCAGGAATATTTTACTGCGGCCTTCCTCGGCGGCACCACGGTAAAGCTGCTGGCCTGCCTCATTTTCATCTTCGTTTTTGTCCATAAAAACAGGCCTGATAAACACGTTTTTTTAGGCGATTTTATTTACATTTATTTATTAAATACTGCCTTTGAAATTTATGTTCTGTTGCGTAACTTGCGGCACGAAAAATTAAGGTAGAAAACTTCATTTAAATGAACAAGAGCTCGATTTTGAACTTAAAAAAATTTAATATTTCTCTGATTTGTGCGTTTTTTTTAATCCTGAGCGCATTTTCAAATACAGCTTTTGCCCAGGAAAAGCCCGCAGAGAACCAGGAAAAGAAGTTTGAACCTAAGGAAACCATCCTGGAACACATCGGCGATTCGCACGTGTGGCCGGTGATCGGCGAAACCACCCTGCCGCTTCCAGTTATTGTTTATACCGACAAGGGACTTGAAATGTTTTCTTCCGGAAAGTTAATGCCCGAAGGAACTGTTTACAAAGGCGAACACTATAGCTATAAAATGGAAGGCGAATCGATCAGTGTTGTTGACGCCTCGGGTAAGGAAGACGAAGCTGCCACTAAAAAGCTGATGGACTTCTCTATTACCCGTAACGTTGCCTCGATGTTTATGGCGATTGCGATATTGCTGATCATCTTCCTGACAGCGGCCGGCGGATATAAAAAACGTGCCGGTCAGGCGCCAAAGGGTTTGCAGTCCTTCATGGAGCCGCTGATATTATTTGTTCGCGACGATATCGCCCTGCCGAACATCGGCGTAAAGTACATGAGGTTTATGCCTTTGCTGCTGACTATATTCTTTTTTATCCTGCTCAACAATCTGCTGGGTATGGTTCCTTTCTTCCCCGGAGGCTATAATCTTACCGGCAATATTGCAGTAACCTGCGTACTGGCACTGATCATCTTTTTTGTCGTAAATCTTAATGGCAATAAATATTACTGGAAACACATATTTGCACCTAACCCCTGGTGGTTGTTCTTTATTCTGATTCCGGTTGAAATTGTTGGTATATTTACCAAGCCAATTGCCTTAATGATACGTTTGTTCGCGAATATTACCGCAGGCCACATTCTGATTCTGAGCCTTGTATCGTTGATATTCATCTTTAAAACAATCTGGGTTTCCCCTGTCTCAATTGTTTTTGTCGTGTTCATGGATTGCATCGAGTTATTGGTTGCGTTCCTGCAGGCATACATATTTACACTGCTTGGCGCATTGTTTATAGGTATGGCTATTGAAGAGCATCATCACGAAGTTTTGTAATTAATTACCTTTATATATACACGTTTAAATTTAAAACACAATGACTGGAATGATTGGAACCATGGGTATGGTTTTAGCACAGGCAACTGCCGCAGTAGGTGTACATGGTACGCTTGGCGGTATTGGCGCTGGTTTAGCAGCAATTGGTGCTGGTATCGGCATCGGCCAAATCGGCGGTAAAGCTGTGGAAGCTATCGCTCGTCAGCCTGAGGCTATTTCTAAAATCCAATTAAACATGATCATCGCTGCCGCGCTTGTTGAAGGTGTTGCCTTGTTCGCGGTGGTAGTTGCAGCTTTCTTCTAATCAAAAATTAGAAACAAGCATTAAAATAACCCGGCGCGGTTGGCACCGGGTTATTTTTAAATCTGATGAATTAATTATTAAAAATATTATATACTGAATTATGGATTTAGTTACTCCACATATTGGTTTGGTCTTCTGGACGACGCTTTGCTTTGCCATTTTGTTGTTTATCCTGGGTAAATATGCCTGGAAACCAATCCTGGCAGCGGTTGCAGAGCGCGAGCAGTCTATCGCGACCGCTTTGTCACGTGCCGAGGCTGTAAGAGAAGAAATGGCCCGCCTGACCAATGAAAACGAAGCTTTACTGAAACAGGCCCGTGCCGAACGGGACGCTATCCTGGCTGAAGCCAACAAGGTAAAGAATCAGATCATTGCCGATGCAAAGGAGTCAGCACAAAAAGAAGGCGCACGTCAGATTGAACTCGCACGTATCGAGATCAATAACCAGAAGGCGATCGCAATGGCTGATGTAAAAAATCAGGTAGCTTCCTTGTCGCTGGATATTGCGGAAAAGATCCTGCGTAAACAGTTCGAAGATCAGAAAAAACAGGACGAACTGGTTCACGACCTTTTAAAAGACGTAAAACTATCGTAATTGCAGGTTCAGGATTTACGGATCATGATTTCAGCGTCAGGTAACGCGTATGAGATCAGCCAAATCGTAAATCTAAAATCGTAACTCGTAAATAAAGAGATGTCAGAATTAACAGTAGCAGCCAGATACGCCAAATCATTGATCGACCTTGCCGAAGAGCAAAAGCTCGTAGAGCCGGTTAAGAATGATATGGAACTTTTTATTCAAACGCTGAAAAGCAGCATTGAGTTAAAAGCGGTTATTGCAAACCCTATCGTACCCCATCAGAAAAAGATTAGCATATTGGATCAGCTGTTCTCTGCCAAAATGAATAAGGCAAGTATCGGCTTCTTCAGGCTCATGATCAACAAAGGCCGTGGCGAGGTTCTATATGCTACCGCAACTGAATATATTAACCTGTATGATATTAAAAATCACATCATACACGCTTCGGTAGTATCTGCCACTGAATTATCTGATGCCAATAAGAAGAAGATAACAGCGGAGATTACAGCTGCCACAGGCGGTACGGTAAAGCTGGAAGCAAAGGTTGATCCGTCACTCATCGGCGGTTTTGTTTTAACCGTTGGCGACAGGCAGATCGATACCAGCATTGCAAGCGACCTGAATAAATTAAAAAAGGAATTTTCCCGCAGGATAACTCCGGTAAAAAATTAAAAAACAAAACTCTAAATAAATTTAAAAATGGTAGAGGTAAGACCAGACGAAGTATCAGCGATTTTGCGTCAGCAATTGGCAGGCTTCAAGTCAGAATCTGAATTAGAAGAAGTGGGTACCGTGCTCCAGGTGGGCGATGGTATTGCACGCGTTTATGGATTAACAAAAGTACAATCGGGTGAACTTGTTGAGTTTGGTACCGGTTTACAGGGTATCGTACTTAACCTTGAAGAAGATAACGTGGGTGTGGTATTGTTGGGTAAATCTGATGATATCAAGGAAGGTGATACCGTTAAACGTACCAACAGGATCGCCTCTATCAACGTAGGCGAAGGCATGCTTGGCCGCGTGGTTGACACCTTGGGTAACCCGATCGACGGCAAAGGCCCGATCGCTGGCGAAACCTACGAAATGCCGCTGGAGCGTAAGGCGCCCGGTGTAATCTACCGTCAGCCGGTAACTGAACCGTTGCAGACAGGTATCAAAGCTATCGACGCGATGATCCCTATCGGCCGTGGTCAGCGTGAGCTGGTTATCGGTGACCGTCAGACTGGTAAAACTGCCGTTTGTATCGATACCATCATCAATCAGAAAGAATTTTTTGACGCCGGGAAACCGGTGATCTGTATCTATGTTGCCTGCGGCCAGAAAGCTTCTACCGTTGCCAACATTGTTCGTACGCTCGAAGAAAAAGGCGCTATGCCTTATTCTATCGTTGTTGCAGCAAACGCTTCCGACTCTGCTACCATGCAGTTCTTCGCTCCTTTTGCTGGTGCAGCGATCGGCGAGTATTTCCGTGACACCGGCCGTCCGGCATTGATCATCTATGATGACCTGTCAAAACAGGCTGTTGCATACCGCGAAGTATCACTTCTGCTGCGTCGTCCTCCTGGCCGTGAGGCTTATCCGGGTGACGTATTCTACCTGCATAGCCGTTTACTGGAGCGTGCTGCGAAAATCAACAGCAACGACTCTATCGCACAGGGAATGAATGACCTTCCTGAATCGATCAAAGGTATCGTTAAGGGTGGTGGTTCATTAACAGCATTGCCGATTATTGAAACACAGGCGGGTGACGTTTCTGCGTATATCCCGACCAACGTGATCTCGATCACTGACGGTCAGATATTCCTCGAATCCAACCTCTTCAACGCAGGTGTTCGTCCGGCTATCAACGTAGGTATCTCGGTATCACGTGTAGGTGGTAACGCTCAGATCAAATCAATGAAGAAAGTAGCCGGTACGCTTAAGCTTGACCAGGCACAATACCGTGAGCTGGAAGCATTCTCTAAATTCGGTTCGGATCTTGACGCTTCAACCAAAAACGTACTGGATAAAGGTGCTCGTAACGTGGAGATCCTGAAACAGGGTCAGTACGCTCCGGTTACCGTTGAAAAACAGGTTGCGGTTATCTATGCAGGTACTAAAAACCTGATGCGTAACGTCCCTGTTGACAAGATCAAAGAGTTTGAAAACGAATATACCAGCCAGCTTGAAGTTCGCCATCCTGAAACACTGGCAGCTTTAAAGGCAGGAAAACTTGACGATACCATTACCGGTGTGCTCGAAAAAGTAGCGCAGGAACTTGCCGGTAAGTACTAATGTGCGGATGTGCCAGTGTGCGGAAATGCAGGCTGGCGCATCACTCAAATAGTTAATATTATAAATTTCAGTTGTGGGTTCATTCGCACATCTGCACATCAAAAATTTGCACATTTAACAAATGGCTAATTTAAAAGAAGTAAGAAACAGGATTAAGTCTGTTACCTCAACACAGCAGATCACCAAAGCCATGAAGATGGTTTCGGCTGCCAAGTTGAAAAGAGCTACCAATGCAATCATCCAGCTCCGCCCCTATGCCAACAAGCTGAAGGACCTGCTGGCTAATCTTTCGGCAAGCCTTGAAGACGGATCATCTCCGTTTTTGCAGGACCGCACGCCTAACAAGGTGTTGATTGTGGTTGTATCGTCAAACAGGGGTTTGGCCGGTGCCTTCAATACCAACGTGATCAAAACAGCCAATAACCTGATTGCTGAAAAATACAGCGAGCAGCTGAAAGCAGGCAACGTATCGATCATCTCTATCGGTAAAAAAAGCCAGGAGTTTTATCAGCGCCGTAAATACAATGTGATCGGCAATAACAACGATTTGTATCTGGATCTTAACTTCGAGAACACTTCCGTAATCACCGAAAGTATTATGGAGGGATTTCTGAAAGGCGATTTTGACCGTGTGGAACTGGTTTACAACCAGTTTAAAAATGCGGCCATGCAGATATTAACTGTTGAACAGCTGCTCCCGGTTCCGAAGCCTGAAAAGAAGGAGGAGCCAAAGGACGCAAAAAAGGATCTGAGCAAGGTACAGGTTGATTACATACTTGAACCCTCACAGGAAGCTATCATTGAGCAGCTGATCCCTAAAAACATCAAAATTCAGGTTTACAAAGCTGTTCTGGATTCGAACGCCTCCGAACACGGCGCACGTATGACCGCGATGGACAAAGCAACCGATAACGCCGGCGAATTGTTGAAACAGCTTAAGCTATCATACAACCAGGCACGTCAGGCGGCCATCACCACCGAGCTTACCGAGATTGTGAGTGGTGCTGCAGCCCTGTCAGCAGGGTAAGCAAAAAAATATCATAGGTAAGGCTTTCCGGAAACGGGAAGCCTTTTTTGTTTCCGGCTCGGCGCTGTCGTTATTTTTCAAACCAAATAACTACAGCATTGTTATCCGGATATGACAAAGCCAGCAAATTCAAAAGACAAACCATCACCTGCGGATACACCTACTAAAAGGCCAGACGATAATGGCGAGAAGGCCAAAGTGCGCAGCGAGGATAAGGATTACCATGCCGATAAGCCGCATGGTGGCGATATTGCTAAAAGACATGAAAAGGAAGAGCAGCCCGTGCATCCGGGGGATAACAAGAAGTAAAAATGCAATATAAAACTTGTCAATAGCGAGGAGGCACGGCGAAGCAATCTCCTCGCCAATGCATTTACGCCAATGTCCTTCGACGAGGTTTCCACGCAATGACAAACCTGATTTGAATATTCCTTACGACTTCACAATCCCCGCCGAATTAAACTGCAGATCATACAGTTTTCGGTAATAACCGTCCTCGATACGAAGGAGTTCCTGATGTGTCCCCATTTCCTTTATCTCACCATGATCCAGCACAATGATCTTATCGGCATTCTGGATGGTTGACAAACGATGGGCAATAACAATGGCTGTACGTCCCTGCATCAGCCTGGTGATGGCATTCTGAATAAGGATCTCGGTTTCGGTATCGACAGATGACGTCGCTTCGTCCAGTACAAGTATAGTTGGATTATAAACAAGCGCCCTGATAAACGAGATCAATTGCGACTGCCCCGCCGATAAGGTAGAACCCCGTTCCATCACGTTGTAATCATACCCACCCGGAAGACGTTCAATAAAATCGTGGGCTCCCACATCCTTCGCCGCCGCGATGATCTGTTCGCGGGTTATATCGGTATTATTCAGACTGATATTATTTGTTATGGTGTCAGTAAACAGAAATACATCCTGAATTACGGTAGCAATATGCGAACGCAGGTAATTTACGTCATACGTTCTTATATCTTCCCCGTCGAGCGTTACCGAACCTTTCCCGATATCATAAAAGCGGTTCAGAATATTAATGGTGGACGACTTACCCGCACCGGTCGCGCCCACAAGTGCAAGCGTTTTACCGGGTTCCAGGTGGAAATTGATATCCTTCAGTACCCAGTTCTCATCGTTATAGGCAAACCATACATTTTTAAATTCAATTTCGCCGCGTAATTGCTGCGGTCGCAGCTTACCGTCATTAACGGCTACTTCATCCGTATCAAGCACTTTGAATATTCTGTCAGCACCGACCATACCCATTTGCAGCGTATTGAACTTATCAGCCAGTTGCCGGATCGGCCGGAACAATATATTCAGGTAAACAATAAACTCCAGGATCATCCCGGGGGTAACGCCGCCGGGTGAGGATGAAAGTGCGTTAAACTGCTGGTCGCTCAATATCCGCTTGCAGCCGTACCATACCATCAGCCCGATACAGCAGGCAAATAAGATTTCCACTACCGGGAAGAAGATCGAATAATACCAGTTCGACCGGATATTCGCATCGCGGTATTTTTTATTTACGGCTTTAAATTTCCGCATTTCCTGGTCTTCCCGAGCAAACAGCTGTATGACGCTCATGCCCGAGATATGTTCTGCTAAAAACGTATTCAATCGCGCAACCTGTGTCCGCACTTCCTGAAACGATGATTTTATCGCCTCCTTGAACACATAGGTGGCTAAAAACAGAAATGGGAGCGGGATCAGCGTGATCAGCGCGAGCTTCCAGTCTTTAAGCAGCATAAAACCGATCACTGCGATAACCAGCAGCAGGTCGCCAATGATCGAGATCAATCCCTCCGAAAAAATATCGGCGATCGTTTCAAGATCGGAGACCGTCCGTGTGATCAGCATACCGATAGGTGTGCGGTCGAAATACCGGAGGCGCAGACTGGTAATATGATTGAATATATCGATCCGCAGGTCGCGGATAACGGATTGACCGAGCGAATTGGTTAAATAGGTCTGATAATACTGCGCCACGGTCTGGATAAACAACTGTGCCACCATCAGTTCAACCATAAAGACAAGACCGTCGTAATCGTCCTTCAGAATATGATTGTCAAGTGTTTTCTGAATAAGGATTGGCTGCAGCAACGCATTTCCGGCCAGAAAAACAGTCAGAAAACCGGCTACGATAAAAACCAGCCTGTAGGGTCTGACATAATGCATTACCCTTCCGAGCAATTTCCAATCGAGTGCCTTACCGGTGACTTCTGCCATTTATTAAATTTTCCGTTTGATTTAAGCCTTAGTATGGAAACAAAAATAAGTTTATAAATCGAATTTAAACTTCTCCTGCTGTCCTTTTACCTTCAGGCAACAAAGGGATATACTATCTGCGTAAGATACAGACCGCAGGCAGGTACCGACGTTCCGGCCTTACTCCTGTTTTTACTCTCGACGATCGCACGCACATCTCCCGGCGTTATTTCCTTCCTGCCTACCATCATCAGTGTACCTACGATGGCTCTTACCATGTTGCGTAAAAAGCGGTCGGCGGAGATGTGGAAGACTATTCCGTCGCTACCCCTGACCCACTCCGCACGGGATATTTTGCAGTTATTGGTAAATACCTGCGTGTTCGACTTGCTGAAGCAACTGAAATCAGTGTAATTCATTAAGATCGCAGCAGCCTCATTCATCAACACGATGTCCGGCTGGTCCCTTATCTCCCACGAAAAACCATTCCTAAACGGGTCTTTGTGAAAATGGATATGATATTCATAGCTGCGCAGGGTGGCGCCGAACCTCGCGTGAGCCGCAGCAACTACCGGGAACATCCGTTTTATGGCAATATCTTTTGGCAAGATAGCATTCAAACTGCGCAGCAGGCCAGGCAGGTCCATAATCGGAAGTGATGTACTCCCCGCTTCGGTCAGATCGAAGTGCGCAAAAAACTGCCGGGCATGTACGCCGGTGTCTGTACGCCCGCAGCCTACCGTTTCTACCTGCTGACGCAAGGCTGTGGCAAGCGCCGTGTTCAATACTTCCTGAACGGTTATGGCGTTAGGCTGCACCTGCCAGCCATGATAGCGGCTGCCATCGTATGCAAGTTCAATAAAATAACGCTGCTGAGTTGCCACTTGGCAAAGGTAAAAAAGGATTCACAAAGTTTTAACAGTCCGTTCCGGCAAACCTTTAAGCCAGCCGTATGCTGCCTAACTGATGTATTCCTTATAAATGGTCTCGAATAATATTTTATTATCTACAGCAATGTCGAACGGCTGTTCAATAAAGGAATGACTGTAACCAATGGACTGGGCCAGGTTTTTCAGTACCTTAAAATAGGTGACCTCAACTCCCTCTATCTGCTGAAGATAAAAGAGGATAAAAACATCGCGCTCCAACGGCGTCTTGCCCGCCCGGATGGCCGTCAGATAGGCTTCAAGCGTCAGCGCCTTAATGCTGAGTGTATTGGTTTTTGATGGCTTTTCGTTAATGGCAGTATAAATATCATCCAGATGCTTCACCTGACTTTCCGTATCGTCAATCGCTTCCTGGATGGCGTGTTTCAATACGGTCAGGCTCGCAAGTTCCTTCACCTCTTCAAAAAAGTCTGTCAGGTGTTTTTTTCCGTAATAGATATAGTTCAGATGCTCAAGAAATGTCTTTTTCAGCAAATAATCGTCCACATGCACGTCTTTTGGTTGTGATGAGGGGGAAAGGGGCTCGCTCATAGCTCAATGATCAGGGATAAACAGCCATTAAATTTACAATATTTTATTGAATCCCGTTACAATAAACTATAGACAAAACAATTATATATTTGTCACATAAATTACTGCGATGATACAACGAATACAGAGCATTTATCTTTTTCTGGCTTCAGCAGCCATTTTTGCCCTTTTCTTCTTTCCGCTGGTGCATAATTTTTATGTGGACGGCAAACCGATGACTTTGATGGTGACCGGCGTTTACCAGGATGTAAACGGCCAATATACACACACCGAATTTTTTATGGGAATCACTATTGTAACTGCTATCCTCGGCCTTATACCACTGATCATAATCTTCCTTTATAAGAACCGTAAACAGCAGATCGCGCTTTGTTACAGCACGCTGCTGGTCATCATCGGGTATAGTTTCTGGCTTTCACGGGCTGCAAAAAATGTAATGGGCAGTATTCAGGTGGATACGCATAACTGGGGCATCGGCCTTTTTCTTTCCTCGCTGAGCATGTTGTTCATACTTCTTGCAGTTCGCGCGATCAAAGCGGATGAAAAGCTCATAAAATCAGCTGACAGACTAAGATAATACCCGCTAATTAAAGCGTCCGTAACCTTGTATCTTCCGATACGGCTTGGCAAAAAAATCGCCGACAACCTGATTGAACATGTCCTTGTAGAATATCGGCGTAGAGTGCCCCGAGTTGGGCAGTATCCACAGGTATGAATTTGGAATGGTCTCCGCGATCAGCATGGTGTGTTTAGGGCGTATCACATCGTGATCTCCACCGATCACGAGTGTCGGGCAGGTGATCTTTTTCAGATCCTCTAATTTTATATGCGGCTCGTAGGACAACAGATGCAGCAATTTCAGCTGATCTTTCATTTCCGGCGTTACATTCTTCATTTTTTTGATCGTGTCCTGTCCTTTAATATTCATGCTCATGGCGTAGTTGTAAACAAAAGGATCGACGGCACTGGTATCCGGCCAAAGGTTCGCGCCTGTTACCGCCAGTTTCTTTACCTTGTCCGGGTGACGCATAGCGAGCAGCAAACCGTTAATGCCGCCGTCACTCCAGCCGATCACATCCGCCTGTTTTACATTCAAGTTGTCAAGCAATGCGTTCAGGTCGTCGGCCATCATCTCATAACTCAGCGAATCCGCATGATCTACAGACTTTCCCTGCGCCCGGCTGTCGGCGATGATCACCTGGTAATTTTTAGCAAAATAGGGTATCTGGTAAAGAAAGTTATTGATGGAACCGCCGTTCCCGTGTATGATCAGGAGCGGCTCACCTTTCCCATAGACCTCATAATACATTTTAAATCCCCGGATATCGGCATATTTACCGACAGCGTCGTTTCGTCCGTAATGGGTCGTATCCATAGCTTTGCTGAAATCCTGCGCAAAAGATACGCTGATGCTTAGCATAAGAATTAAAATGAATGTGATCTTCCGTTTCATGTTATGATGATTGAGGTAATTTATCAGTTAAATATACCGCTAAAATTTTATAATTCATCGCCGGAAAAAGCAAAGGGCCTGGCATTTACAGACGGAAGGCATCGAAACTTCTCCCCAGTGCTTCGCATGATAAACAGTAGCCTGTCCGCCCGTAAATAACAAACCCTTAACAACAAATTACCCGTTGGCAAATTGTTTTAGCTGATCACGGTTTCCGTTAAAGATATCCATATCGAGACCGCCATCCGAACCGGGAATAGCGGCGTTGTCGTTATATTGCCATATCTGATAGCTTGTCCAGCCGGCAGGTAAGCCAGGGGACTGCTGCTGATAGGCGGGTATCCACAACGGATAACTGCCGAACTGTGTTATCCCGGCAAAGTATTCGCTCATAAAGCCCTTTGCAGTGTATATGGCTGGCGTACGTCCGGTTTTTGAGGCGACGATATTCAGCCAGTCTGCAATGATCTGTACGCATGCCTGCCGGTTGTCGGTGATATATTGGTTAAGCTGATTGGTTTGCGCATTACTGCTGCCTACCTGCCACTCTACATCGAGCGCGGGAGGCAGCGTTCCCGATGCGGAGAAATCGTAGCCGCCACTCAAAAAATTATCAGCCTGTGCCTGCGCTGAATCCTGAAAAGTAAGAAAATGATAGGCCCCGGTGATCAGCCCGTTTCCTTTCGCCGAACTTACATTGTTCGTGAACATCGGGTCTTTGTAAGTAGCCCCCTGGCTGCATTTGCAGTAAACAAATTGTATATGGGGTGAAAGGCAGCTCCAGTCGATGCTGTCGTTATGATAAATATCCATACCCTGTGGAGCGAGGCCGTCAAGCGCGTTCCAGGTGTCAGGTCCGGCAATCCCGTCGGCGGTCATTCCCTGTGCCGTCTGAAACTGTTCCACAGCCGTCTGCGTTCCGGGGCCAAAGCTGCCGTCAACCGTACAATTGTAACCTAACAGTGATAATGCGCGTTGCAGCATAATGACTTCGCCGCCGCTCGATCCGTTTTGTAGTGTGTTCATGATAAAAGGTTTAAGGTTTCCGAAGAATTTTGATGGCATGAAGATAACGGAAAAAGTTTGAATCCGTCAAAATGTTTTATGATCATTTTGGGTTCACCCCCTGAAATATTTGCGAAAAATACCTGAAAAAGGAGTTTTGCGGCGATTTTCTGACAGTAAAATGGCGCAAAAAAAGAAAATAAAATTCCCGTTGATTTTTTAAAATATCATTCGTACCTTTGCGCCCGATTTGGCGATGAAGCCAGATACGTTATTTTAATTCATGAACCCATTTAATCAACTGGGGATCCGTCATGATATTGTTAATGCCATTTCTGAGTTAGGATTTGAAAATCCGACTCCAATCCAGGAGCAGTCAATTCCGGTATTGTTAACAGGCAGCAACGATTTTGTCGGATTAGCCCAAACCGGGACCGGTAAAACCGCTGCCTTCGGACTACCACTGTTAGAACTGCTGGACTTCGAAGCAAATTATCCACAGGCACTTGTTTTGTGCCCCACTCGTGAGCTTTGTTTACAGATCGCGAACGACATAAAGAACTACTCCAAAAAAATGAGCAACGTACACATCGTTGCAGTTTATGGAGGAGCCAGCATCAGTGATCAGTTGCGTCAGATCAAACGCGGTGTGCAAATTGTTGTTGCAACCCCCGGCCGTATGCTGGACATTATTAACCGCAAGGCGATCGATTTTTCGCAGGTTAAATATGTTGTATTGGACGAAGCCGATGAAATGCTCAACATGGGCTTTCAGGAAGATATAGACAATATCCTGTCAACTACACCTGACGAGAAAAAAACATGGCTGTTCTCGGCTACTATGCCATCGGAAGTTCGCCGGATCGCAAAGAAATATATGACCGATCCGTATGAGCTGACCATGGGTGAGAAAAACACCGGAAACGCCAATATCGAGCACGAATATTATGTAGTGCGCGCCCGCGACAAATATGCGGCATTCAAACGCATTGTCGATTTTAATCCGGAGATATTCGGTATCGTTTTTTGCCGTACAAAGATCGAGACCCAGGAAATAGCCGAAGCGCTGATAAAGGATGGCTACAATGCCGACTCGCTTCATGGCGATCTGTCGCAGCAACAGCGCGATAAGGTAATGAAGCGCTATCGCGACCGCAGCCTGCAGCTCCTAATTGCTACTGACGTGGCTGCCCGTGGTATCGATGTGAACGACGTTACGCACGTGATTAATTATTCGCTGCCTGATGAGGTAGAGAACTATACCCACCGCAGCGGCCGTACTGCCCGCGCAGGTAAAACAGGGGTTTCCATCTGCATCATCAATGCAAAGGAGTTGGGTAAGATACGCCAGATTGAACGTGTAATTGGCAAACGCTTTGTAAAGGCTGAGATCCCGTCAGGGTTTGACGTTTGCGAAAAACAGTTGTTCAACATCGTTCACAAAGTTCACAATGTAACTGTGAATGAGGAGCAGATAGAACAATACCTGCCGCGGATACTGGAAGAGTTTAAGGATATGAGCAAGGAAGAATTTATCAAACGCTTTGCCTCTATCGAGTTTAACATCTTCCTCGATTATTATAAAAATGCGCCAGACCTGAATGTTGCGGCAGATGAAAACCGGCGTTTTGAAAAGGATGACCGCTCACTGTTCCGTAACGGAGGAAAAAGCGATTATACCCGCCTGTTCATCAATCTGGGCTCGGTGGATGAGTTTAACCGCGGCGATTTGCTGGGTTATATCTGCAATAATGCAAGGATCAGCGGCCGCGTAATTGGCAAGATCGATGTGAAAGGTGTTTATTCTTTCTTTGAGGTGATGAATGCCGATGTCGATAAAGTGATGAATGATTTTAAGGGCGTTGAATTTAAGGGTCGCCCTGTGAGGATTGAAATCTCAGGAGAAGGCACCAGTGAGCGTCGTGACGGGGGACATCGTCGTGATGGCGGTTACCGCAATGGCGGCAGGCGCGAGGGCGGATACCGCAACGGAAACAGCCATGAAAGAAATGGCTACGCTTCAAGCGGTGGTTTCCGTGACTTTTCAGGCAAACGCCGTGATGACGGTGAGCGCCGTAAAAGATTTTAAAGTTTAGTTTAGTTTTTCATAGTTGTGCCTGGTGGTTCGGGCATAGGTTAAGTTTAGTTAGTTTGTTTGCAGGCCCCCGGTTTTCTAACCGGGGGCTTTTGCATTTTATATTTATTTGTTAAAAATAATTTATATTTAAGGAGAACTTGGCAAACAGATGAACGCGCCTGCACCAATCTTTAAATCATAATTTTTATGGCTGAAACCAAAACCAAACCGACAACTGCATCTGTGAAGGAATTTTTGGATGAAAAGGCCGAAGGTCAGGCGAGAAAGGACTGTGATACCATAGCAGCCCTGATGGAAAAGGTTACAGGGGAAAAGCCGGTAATGTGGGGGCCTTCTATCGTAGGTTTCGGAAAATACCATTATCAATATGACAGCGGGCATCAGGGCGAAATGTGCATTACAGGTTTCTCTCCTCGTGCAGCAAATCTTACCTTGTATGTAATTGCCGGTTCGGACGGGCAGGCCGATCTGCTGGCACGGCTGGGAAAGCACAAAAGTAGCAAGGGGTGCTTATACATAAAAAAGCTTGCCGATATCGATATCAGCATCCTGGAAGAACTTATCAGAAACTCCGTCAGTCACATCAGAACCAAGTTTCCCGATTAGGACTCCCCTCCCCGGATCACGCCCCTGCAACAGGAATTATCCCTACAATTCCACTACCTTTCGCCGATAAAGGAATTAATTAGTTGCACAGCCCGTATATTGCAATTCAATTAAAACCCGGTTATGAGAGTTCCATTCTTTTTTGTCTTTTTTTTCCTTGCCGCATTCAGCCTCCACGGCTTTGCGCAGCCTGCTATTTACGTCAACCAGGTTGGCTTCGATGCCAGCGGACCAAAAATTGCGGTACTAAGCGTTGATAAACCGCTAAACCGGAAAACGGTATTTAACGTCGTTGGCGCTTCGACCGGGAAAACGGAATTCACCGGTGTGCTCAGCGGCCCGGCTGCTATAGATGAATGGACACCGGGAAAGTTCTATTATCAGGCTGATTTCTCCGGATTAAAAAAAGAAGGAAAATACACAATAGCGGTTACTATCGGAGGCAAAAAGTACACTTCTTTTCCTTTCATAATCGAGCAGAATGCACTGGCGCGGCTCACGCTGTCATCCATTATACATTATTATAACAAACAGCGGGCTAACACACCGCAGGAAATAGCAGCCGACAGCCATATGAAGTTGCAGGGGGGCGGTGATAAAACGGTAGATATACACGGGGGCTGGTGTGACGCATCAGGTGACGTAAGCAAATATTTCTCGCACCTGGCCTACGCTAATTTTATGTCGCCGCAGCAAACGCCACTGGTCGTTTGGTCGATGGTAAGTACCTCCGAAAAAATACCCGGACTGTTAAATAAATGGCACCTGAAGGATTCTCTGGATAACGAGGCCTTGTATGGCGCCGATTATCTGATGCGGTCGCTTTCAAAGGAAGGCTATTTTTATATGATCATCTTCAGCTATTTTAATAAAGACCCGAATGCCAGGCGGATAGTCGGCCTCCGGGCGAACAGCGTAACCACGGATGAATATCAGGCCGCTTTCCGCGAAGGCGGCGGCATGGCTATTGCCGCACTCGCCCGTATTTCCCGGTGGAAAAGACACGGCGAGTTCACCTCGCAGCAGTATCTTAACGCCGCAAAACGCGCATTCGCCCACCTGCTTGTCAACAACACAAAATACGATGACGATGGGAAGGAAAATATAATAGATGATTATTGTGCGCTGATGGCTGCGACGGAACTATGGATAAGCACAAACGATAGCCTGTATCGCAACGAAGCCAGAAAACGTGCCGCCAACCTGAACAAACGGATGACGCCTGCGGGATATTTTATTGCTAACGATGCAGACCGCCCCTACTGGCATGCATCGGATGCCGGGCTACCGATTGTGGCGCTTTCCCGGTACCTCGACAAAGAAAAAGATGCAACCAGGCGGGCCGCAGCCCTGACAACGATAAAAAAGGCACTCGACTATAACCTCAACGTCACCAGCGAAGTAAGTAATCCGTTTGGCTATGCGCGTCAGTCATTCCTGTATAAGGGAAAAGTAAAAGACGGCTTTTTTATACCGCATGATAACGAAACAGGCTGGTGGTGGCAGGGAGAGGATGCGCGTCTCGGCTCACTCGCTACGGCAGCGTTGGTTGGCGGCAAACTGGTTTACCCCGGTGCAGGAGCATGGGGAGTTAAGGATTCGCTCGCTGTTTTTGCTTCCCGGCAGTTATCGTGGATATTGGGATGTAACCCTTATTCCATGTGTTTTATGTACGGATTCGGAAAAAATAATGTACCGTATATGCATTCCAATTTTGGGCATGGCTCGGAACGTGGCGGTATCTCCAACGGCATAACCGGCAAAAAAGAAAACGGCGACGGTAGCGGCATTGATTTTAAAACAGAGGATAATGGCAATGAATGGCGGTGGACCGAGCAGTGGATACCTCACGCCGCCTGGTTCATGCAGGCCATATCAACGATGGCTCAACCCGATTGACGGCCCGCAAAACTTCGGCTATCGGTAAATGTCCCGATAGCCGAAAACAGTTCCCATTACGAGCGCCGGATGATCCCCAATAAAAATGCGATAACCGCAATAACCAGCAGGATATGGATAAGCCCGCCCAGGGCATGAAAAAACAGGCCGATCGCCCAGCCGATCACCAGGATGACGGCAATGATGTATAAAATTGCTCTCATAGTATAGTTAAAAATTATCTATTGAACCGTCAACCGTAAAAGATGTTTGGCCCTTGTGCATAAAAAAATCCCCGGTCCGAGTTAGCGGTACCGGGGATAAAAACATTCCAGTAGGTTTTGAGGCTTATTTCAACACATTGATCACAAACTCAATCAACAGCACAATCCCCCAAAACGCTAAAGTAACGTTCCATTCTTTTACGGAACAAAGCAACAGCCTGCTCCTGGTTATTAAAAAGTCTTTCATAGGTATTAGTTTTTTATTTCCATCCACCGCCCAGCGACCTGTAAAGCTCGGATATCGCGCTCAGCTCATCCCGTTTGATCGAGGCAAGCTCAAGTTCACCCTGCAATACATTACCCTGCGCGGTTATAACTTCCAGATAGGTGGCCAGGCCGTTCTTAAATAGCAGGCCTGCATTTCTGGTAGCTTGCTGAAGGGTGTTCACCCGTTGGGCGGCTATTGCCTGTTCTGATTTCAGCTTCTCTATTTTCACCAGCGCATCAGACACCTCGCCTACCGCATTTAAGACTGACTGGCGGAACTGCAGTACTGATTTTTCACGATCCACCTTAGCGACTTCGTAATCCGTTTTTAGGCGCTTATGATCGAACAGAGGCTGACCAATACTGCCTGCCACCACGCCAAATAACGATGCGGGCACATTAAACCAGTTGCTCGCCTTAAACGAGTTTACTCCTCCCTGTGCGGTGATCCGCAGGGCCGGGTACATTTCGGCTTTGGCAATACCCACTTTGCTGTTGGCGATCTGCAAAGCCAGCTCCGCACTTCTAACATCCGGACGACGGCCTACTACCGCTGACGGCAGCCCTGCCGGAATGTTTTCGGCAACCGTCATGGCATCCAGGTTTGCGCTCCTCTCTAACTTGTTGGGTAACTCTCCTGTCAGCATGCGAAGCGCATTTTCCTGTATCGTTATATTCTGCTCAAATTGGGGTACCAGCTGTTCTGCTGCCTGCTTTTGCGCCTGCGCCTGTTGAACCGCCAGCGAGGTTACCTGCCCGGCATCATATTGCAGCTGGATGATCCGCAGGGTACTGTCGTTTAGCTTCACATTCTTTTTTGCGATGTCAAGCTGTGCATCAAGCATCAGCAGGTTATAATACCCCTGCGATACTGTAGCCACCAGGTTGGTTTGTATGGCTTTTTTTGCTTCCTCAGTTTGCAAATAAGCTGCAAGAGCGCTGCGTTGCTGGTTATGTATCTTTCCCCAGATATCGGCTTCCCATGAAAGCGCAAGATTAGCCGAATAGTCCTCGATGTGCTTTGTACCGATGTCATACTGACTCAGACTTAATCCGGTAACACTGTTGTCCGACGGACGGCTCGAGCTGGCGGTAACATTCAGATCAACCTGCGGAACGTTATTCCATTTTACCTGCCTGAACAGCAGTCGCGATGCTTCAATATTCTTTACGGCTATCTGCATATCATAGTTTTTTGCAATGGCGCTGTCGATCAGCTTTTGCAGTGTAGCCTCCGTAAAAAAATCCTTCCACCGTATATCCGCAATGCTGCTGGTATCGGCGGTGGTCGCCGCGTTCCTGAAAGTTTCAGGCAGTTCAGGCGCGGGGGTATTGACGTCCTTTGATACCTTACAGGCACCGAGCACCGTCATCGTAAGGATCAATAAGGACATGTTTATATAGTTTTTCATTGTCTTCAATTTTATTTGATCGGAATTACTGCCGGTTAACCAATAAGTTCGCCTTTTAATTCCGGAACGTTTTTACCATTTTCTCCCTGGCTTACACCATCTGCGCTGAGTACCGGCTCAGGCGCGCCGGTGATCCATTCCTGTACGCCCTGGAAGATCACAAACAGCACCGGTATGATGAATAAACCGAGGATAACCCCCGATACCATCCCGCCTGCTGCGGCGATACTGATGGAGTGGTTTCCCTGTGCTGAAGGACCTGTCGCAATGCTCATCGGGAATAAACCGAATACAAAAGCCAGCGAGGTCATGATGATCGGTCGCAGACGCAGCTTAGCCGCCTCGATGGCAGATGCAATAAGCGACAAGCCCGCCTTGCGTCGCTGGACGGCGAACTCGACGATCAGAATGGCATTTTTAGCCAGCAGACCGATAAGCATGATAAGCGCTACCTGTACGTAAATATTGTTTTCGATCCCTGTCAGCCCGATAGCGATGAACACACCGAGCACCCCGGTTGGTATCGAGAAAATAACCGCCAACGGCAGGATATAGCTCTCATATTGTGCTGACAGCAGGAAGTACACGAATACCAGACACAAAAGGAACACAGCGGTGGATTGCCCGCTTGATGCAATTTCCTCACGGGTCTGCCCGGTAAAATCATAGGCGTAACCCAAAGGCAGTTGCTCTTTGGCGGTTTCTTCTATCGCTTTTATGGCCTCACCAGAGCTGTACCCCGGTTTTGGAATGGCATTGATCTCGATAGAATTGAACAGGTTATAGCGCGAAGCAGTTTCCGAACCATAAACGCGGGTCAGTTTTACCAGTGTATTAATAGGCACCATCTCCCCTGTCTTATTCTTTACATATACGCGGTCAATGGAAGACGGATCAGCGCGGTCGGCGATGTCTGCCTGTACCTGTACGCGGTAGTATTTACCAAAGCGGTTAAAGTCCGATGCCTGCGCACTACCAAAATAAACCTGCATGGTCTGCAAAATGTCCTTTACGCTTACACCCAATTGAGCTGCTTTGTCATCGTCAACTTCCAGTTGCAGCTGCGGATAATCCGCTTTGAAAGAAGTAAAGGCATACGCTACGGCAGGCTTCTTCATTAATGCCGCGATAAAATTGTTAGACACTTCGCTGAACTTATCCAGCTTGCCGCTGGTCTTGTCCTGCAGCACAAAATCAAGCGCCTCTACGTTACTGAATCCCGGAACCGTTGGGAAGCTGAAAACAAAGAAACTGCCGCCGGGCACCCCGTTCAGGTCACCGCGTATCTGGTCCATGATGGCGTTGATATCCTTTACCTTGCCGCGTTCCTCCGGACTCTTCAGCAACACGAAGAAGATAGCCGATGACGGGCTGTTGGATTTGGTAAGCAGGTTAAAGCCCGGTACCGAGGTAACAAACCGTGCAGCGGGGATCTTTCCAACCGTCTTTTCAGCTTGTTCCATAACTTTTGAGGTACGGTCGAGCGAGGTTCCCGAAGGCGTATTAACCGCGATGGCAATAAATCCCTGGTCTTCTGTCGGGATAAAACCGGTCTTGGTGGTTCTTACCATCCACACAACGGCCAGTGTTACAATGGCAAGCCCGGTTATGGCGACCCATTTGGTACGGGTCAGGAATTTAAGGCTGCTGGTATATTTGTTGGTCAGCGCATTAAAGCTGGTATTGAAACCGTTGAAGAAACGTTGTTTGAAAGTCGTCTTAACCGGCTCTCCGTTACTGTTATGGTGCAATGGCTTCAGGAACAGGGCGGCAAGTGCCGGACTCAGTGTCAAGGCATTAAGCGCCGATATAACAATGGCGATTGCCATGGTAAAGGCAAACTGCCTGTAGAATACCCCCGTAGAGCCGTCAAGAAAACCAACAGGCAAAAATACGGCGGCCATTACAAGTGTTATCGATATCAGCGCGCCGGTGATCTCGTGCATGGCTTCGAGCGTGGCCTCTTTAGGGCCGAAATGTTTATGCTCCATTTTTGCGTGAACAGCCTCGACCACCACGATAGCGTCATCCACAACGATACCGATGGCCAGTACCAGCGCAAACAGTGTAAGTAAGTTGATGGAGAAACCGAATATCGACATGAAGAAAAATGTTCCGACGATCGCCACCGGCACCGCTATCGCCGGGATGAGTGTTGACCGGAAGTCCTGAAGGAAAATAAACACCACCAGGAACACAAGTATAAAGGCTTCCACAAGGGTGTGTTTAACCTGCGAAATGGACTCGTCGAGCGCAATTTTTGTGCTGTAGAAAATATTGTATTTAACACCATCAGGAAAATCCTTCGAAGCTTTGGCCATCAGGTCATTGATAGCGATCTGTATCTGGTTAGCGTTCGACCCTGACAACTGGATAACACCAATACCGATCCCTTTCTTTCCGTTCAGCCGGGTAATGCTGGTATAAGAATAGGCGCCAAGCTCAACACGGGCCACATCCTTTAAACGCAGCACAGAGCCGTCAGCATTCGCACGGATCGGGATATTCTCATATTCATCCGGTTTTGAAAGCTTCCCTTTGTACTTTATCACATACTCGAAAGGACGGTCGCTCCGTTCGCCAAAACGTCCGGGAGCAGCCTCAAGGCTTTTGTCCTGGATAGCGGCAAAAACTTCATTTGGCGTAACATGATAAGTTTCCATTTGCGAAGGGTTCAGCCATACGCGCATCGAATAATCCTTAATGCCGCCGAAGATGCTTGCCGAGCCCACACCCGGGATACGCTTGATCTCGGGAATGATGTTGATCTGCGCATAATTCGCGATAAAGGTCTGATCATATTTCTTTTCATCCTCGGTGTACATCCCGATAGCCATAATGAAGCTGTTCTCCTGTTTGGCGGTTGTAACGCCCTGCTGAACAACTTCCGCAGGCAGCTGGCTGGTCGCCTGCGCAACGCGGTTCTGCACGTTTACAGCGGCTTGGTCGGCATCTGTGCCCAGCTTAAAATAAACGGTAATAGCAAGCGTACCGTCGTTACTTGCGGTTGAGCTCATGTAGGTCATATTCTCCACACCGTTGATCGATTCTTCCAGCGATGGTGCTACCGAACGCAATACGGTTTCTGCGTTCGCACCGGGATAGATGGCGGTAACCAGTACCGAGGGCGGTGCTATGTCCGGGAACTGCTGTAACGGCAGCCGGGTTAAACCGAGCACTCCCAGGATCACCAGCAAAGTGGAGATCACTGTGGCAAGCACCGGCCTTTCTATAAATTTCTTTAACATGATTTTCTATTTTGCAGGATCAGGTTCACCGGCAGTATTAAATGCTGTCTGTTTGGTAACCCGATCCGTTGTTTTGTTTCCTTTTTGTTGATTAGTTGCTGGTAAGCGCGGCAGTCGTATTTTTTGCCGGTTCAGGCTGAATAACGCTGCCGTCCTGCAGGTGGTCAAAGCCGGCAAGCACAATACGGTCGCCTGCTTTTATACCATCTTTAACAATGTAGTTATTGCCGCTTTTACCTACCACGTCAATTACCTGTTTCTTAACCTTGTTGCTGTCGGCTAATGCGAAAACAAAAACTTTGTCCTGCATGTCAATCGTAGCCGACTGTGGTACGATCAAGGCATCCGGATGCAACAGGCTCAGACGGATCTTGCCGGTATTTCCTGAGCGCAGCAGACCCTGCGGGTTGGCAAAGCTCGCCCTTACCGTAATGGCGCCAGTGGTCTTGTCAAACTGTCCGTCTATTACGTCTATCTTACCCTGTTTTGGGTAGGCTGAACCGTCAGCTAACAGTAACGACACCGATGGCAGCTTCTGGATCTTATCTTTCAGCGTTTCACCGGGATACTGTTCTTTAAAGTTTACAAAATCCTTTTCGCCCAGTGAGAAATAAACGTGCACGTTATGTACATCAGAAAGCTGCGTAAGTGCTTCAACATCCGCCGGAGAAACAAGACTTCCCTGCTTTTTCTGCAAACGGCCGATATAACCGCTTACCGGAGCCTTAATTAAAGTATAACCCAGGTTGATCTGCGCGGTGGAAACGTTGGCCTTTGCAGACTCAATATTTGCCTTTGCGATCTGAACTGCAGCTTTTGCCGATTTCAACTGATAGTCGGATACAACTTTGTTGTCAACCAATGGCATAAGCTTATTTACTTCCAGTTCGGCGTTGCCCTCGGCGGCTTCTGCTGCGTGCAGACTGGCTACGGCATTGTTGAGTGCCGCGCGGTAAGGCTGGTCATTTATTTTGAATAATGGCTGACCTGCACTGACATAAGCGCCTTCGTCAACATAAACTTTATCCAGGGTTCCGCTTACCTGGGGACGGACTTCCACATTTACCGTTCCTTCTACAGATGCAGGATATTCCTGGCAAGTGGTGTCGGTACCGGTTTTAATGGTGGCTACCGGCAATGATGGCGCCGGTGGCGCGGCAGCTGTCTGCGGCTTTGTCGAGCAGCTGTATAGAGTGATTGCGAGTATCGCTAAGATTAAATTTTTCATGATTTTGTGTTGATATTGTTGATTTGTGAGTTTCATTTACTGATTATCCGGCTGTTATCCCTGCAGCTTTGTAGCTACGCCGCCGTCATGCGTCATCTGCAGCATGCATTGTATGAGGTCGAAATATTCATCTTAACGTTGTTAAGTTTTTTAACACTGTTAAATGAAAGGGCTGAAATGTAAAGTGTTTCCATAGTGCTGTATGTTAAAAAATATTGAGTTTGCTGATCTTTAAATTTAACACTGTTAAATAATTTAACGGTGTATTATTAATTGTAAAAAAATTATGCGGTCATTGTCCTTATTATACCACCAATCGCATCCCTTAGTACCTGACGGTTGATCTCATCAGATGAACCGCGACTCAGCAGGTTGATCGACACCAATCCGTGAACAACCGACCAAAAGGTATAGTACTTGGTACATATTGCTTCATTTTCAAGGTCTTCGATATGCATCAGCTTCCCGATAACCTCACTGATCAGATCGTAAAGCGTTCCGGCTTCGGGCAGCGTATTGATCAGTTCGCAGCTGCAGTTCGTGGTCACACCGAACATCCCCTGATAAAGTTCCTTGTTTTCAAAGGCGAAGTTCCAGTAAGTAAGCCACATATCTTCCAGTTGCTTTTCGGGTAACCGGTGCCTGTCCCGCGCTTCCTTCAGCTGCCGCGACAGCTTTAAATAACCCATCCGGGTCAGCTCCAATAATATTGCGTCCTTGTTTGCAAAGTATTCATATATAATAGGAGCGGTATATTCTATTACATCGGCAATTTTACGCATGCTCAGGGCCTGCCATCCTTCTTCCTTAACGATCTGAAGGGCAGCCTGAAGAATGTTACATCTGGTCTCTTCTTTTAATCGTAATATCCTGTCTTTGCTTGCCATTGTTTTAGGGTATTAAATTATTTAACACCGTTAAGCAAATGTACAGCGATAAATTTCAAAGTGCATTCATTTAATTGTCATTTAATTATCGCCGTAATGTCATCGGATACAGCCTGGAAGCGGGCACGATTTCGCTTTCCCGGTTTGTCTTTCAGATTATTTAAGATTTATCCATCTTTACCTCATGAAGCCTTTGATCACCTATCTTCAACAGTTCAGGCATATTCCTCCGGAGGAGGCCCGGTTGATCGACTCAGCCTTTGAGAAAAGGCAATATCATGAGGGTGACTATCTTTTTAAAGGTGATGGACGGGTATGCCGCGAATTGTTTTTCATCTGCAGCGGCGTAGCACGTATCTTTTCGGTAAACGACAAAGCGACGGAAGTCACTCACTTTTTTTATGGCGAAAACAAATTATGCCTTATCCTGCAAAGCTTCAATGAAGAAACCCAGACAACCGCCGCTATACAGGCGAGTTGCCGTGCGGAAGCGCTGGTGATCAGCAAAAGCAAACTGATGGCATTGTATCAGCAGCTGCCTTACCTGAAACAGATCATCGATGAGATCAATCAGGAACACCTGATCGAAAAGGTAAATACCCGCAATGCATACGTCGGTTTGGATGCCGAGGACCAATACCGGCTGTTCATGATGCAAAACCCGGCAATTGCCCTGCAGGTGCCTTTAAAACATATCGCTTCATGGCTCGGCATTACGCCGCAATCACTCAGCCGTATCCGTAAAAACATCAGCTGATCCCCGGGAGGCAAATATTCGACCATATTTTGAACCGCTTAGGCTTTATATCCGGATTGAGTGATTTAGCGTCATCAGAGATAAAAAAGTATGCCCGTTTTTAATCGATCATTTTTTATTTTTAGCCATGAAAAAATCTATAGCGATTGATATGGATGGCGTTATCGCCGATACGGAAACACATTTTATAAACTGGTACGAAAGAGAATATGGCGTAAGGATAGATACGGCATCGATACAGGGCGTAGAAGAAAATGAAATGTTTCCGGACAAGGCCGCTGCCCGCAGGTTTGCGTTTACCCCAGGTTTCTTTCGCACGTTGCCGGTAATGCCCGGCGCTGTCGAAGCGGTGAAAAAACTGATGGAAACGTATGAAGTCTATATCGTGTCGGCAGCAATGGAGTTTCCGCAATGTCTGACCGAAAAACATGAATGGCTTCAGGAACATTTTCCGTTTATCGACTGGCGGCACATTGTGTTTTGCGGCGATAAAAGCATTATCAACACGGATTATATGATTGACGATCACATAAAAAACCTCGATCATTTTAAAGGCACAACGCTGATGTTCCATGCTTTTCATAATGTTCATCATAAACACCACCAGCGGGTCAACAACTGGGAGGACGTACTTGCACTATTGGCACAGGCCGGATAAAGTTCGCCGGGATTCAAAAATGGTTATGCATTTTTCGTTCCAATTTCCCGAATTTACCATTTGGTAAGCGCGCCGGAGTTAAAACGGCTCAACTTTGCTGTATAAATAATACAGCATGAAAAATTCAGTAACATTCGATCAATCGTTAAAAGGAAAGAGGGTAATTATTCTTGGAGGCAGCTCGGGTCTTGGCCTGGCAACCGCCAAAGCAGCCGCGGCTGAAGGTGCGGACGTTGTTATCGTCTCGGCAAATCAGGCCCGGATAGATGTCGCATTGACTGAACTGCCCGATGGCAGCAGCGGTTACGCCGTTGACCTGAGCAAAGAAGAGAACATCAGAAATTTCTTTGAAAATGCGGGCAGCTTTGATCACCTGGTATATACCGCTGGCGAAAACCTTACACTGCACACCCTAAGCGAAACGGATCTTGCAGAGGCGCACAACTTTTTCAACCTTCGTTATTGGGGCGCGTTTGCAGCGGTTAAATACGGCGTTCCGCATATTAATAGAGGCGGTTCTGTTTCCTTAACCAGCGGTACAGCCAATGTCAGGCCCGGAGCAGGCTGGGCCATTGCTGCAAGCATTTGCGGAATGATGGAGGGCTTCGTCAAGGCGGCAGCGGTTGAGCTTGCTCCGATCAGGGTGAATGCTGTGGTACCGGGGGTGATAAGAACAAATCTTTGGGGCGGCATGAGTGACGCGGATCGGGAAGCACTATTTCAGTCACAGGCTAACGCATTGCTGCTGAAACGAGTTGGCGAAGCCGAAGATGTCGCACTGGCTTTTCTTTATCTTATGAAGCAGCAATTTGGAACAGGGCAAAACATTGTGATCGATGGCGGGGCTGTTCTGGTTTAGGTGATGCTTTTGCCGATGCTGACAAGTTCGTCGAGTAAGTCCGCCCATTTCACCGAGGCGCAGGCAATCAGTTCGTCAGCTGCGCCATAGTAAATATAAAGTACGCCACCAAATAACGACGTTCCTGTTGGAAAACAAACGTCGTCAACATCGCCTTTCAGTTCGTAGGGCAATTCGGGTTTAAACAGCGGGTATGGTAAACGGGCAATTTCCTTTTGCGGATCTTCCAAATCCATCAAAGCGACACAGCAAGAATACTCGTACCCGTTTTCCCGCTGCTTAACACCGTGATAGATCACCACCCAACCTTCTTTTGTTTCAATTGGAGGACACCCAGCCCCGATATAGCATATCTCGTGGGCAAATTTGGGCTTAAGAAAAATATGATCCCCAAAATGCTTAAAATATTCTTCCCAGAAATCGCCGGTAAGCTCCTCAAGGCTGTCAACCGCAGCAATCTGGATATCCGGTTTGATTCTATGCAAAAACGTGAGCTTACCGTTTATCCGGCGCGGAAAGAAAACAAAGTCTTTATCGGCTAAAATATTGGCCCCCGGATGATAGGGCAGGTAACGCTTATTCAGTTCGGGATCATTCTGCGTCAGGCGGTCAAAGTCTTTGTAAGTTATTTTCGGTACGATGATGCCCTGGCGCTTAAACGTTTTCAGATCGGTTGAAGTAGCCAAAGCCCCCAGCGCGTTATTGCCATCAAATGCAACATAACTTAAATAATAAACGCCATCAATACACACAATACGTGGGTCTTCCATACCATGCCGTTCGTAATCAAACTCAGGCGACAGCAGAGGTTTATCATCCTTCTGTTCGATATTCAAAGGGCCGTCAAGCCTGCAATAGCCTATACACGACTGATTTTTTACATGAACGGCTCTGTAAAAGAGATGCACCTTATTTCCCGTTTGCATTGCAGCAGGGTTCAACACAGCCTCGTTCTCAAAATCAAGCTCTGCCCCGCGAAGCACCGGCCCCTCTTTTTTTACATCAACCATATTTTTAAAATCCCTTTTTAAAACTCCCGTCGTCCAGGCATCCTATTATACCCTCTATTACCCGTTTTGTTTCATTTGCGTCCTTCACACAAATTGAAAACGCGCCCGACTGCCGGGCTGGGTAATCATTCCCCCCCGGAAAGATTGCATCTCCGATAAATAGCATCTCGCTTATTTTTATATCCAGAACGTCGCGCAGTTTATGCATCCCGTATTTTTTATCGATGCCCTTTTTTGTCACATCGATCGAGGTTGATCCGCCAAGATTGACGGCAAACTCCGGTATCAGTTTTTCCAGCTTTGATTTTATTTTCTTTCGCTTTTTAAAGTCAGGATCATATCTCTTCTTCTCGTCAAGCGGTGCTTCCTGCCCCAAAGCCGACCAGGTAACCTGACTCCCCCTGTCATCAATAGCCTCTCCCCACGTTTTCTTCGCCTTAAAACCGGAGGCATCTACCGCATCATTTAAGGAATCGATGATCTTTTGTTTTTGCTCTCCGGTGAAGTTTTCCGCATACAGTTGTTTCCACCCTGATTTGTATTGATAGAATTTCGTTCCGCAGGTAGGCAGGATTACCAGGTTTCTCAGCTTCTTGCCTTTTGGCAAATGGGCGAGCACCTGCTTCTGAAACTGCGGCCAGTCTCCGCCCGAAATGATCGCCACCTTTGCAACAGTAAGTAATCCTGTCAGTCGTGCAGCCATTTCCTTATCAATCGCCGCCTTACTCTCCGCGAGCGTTCCATCCAGGTCAAAAACCACTAATTTCTTCATAGCCTACTTGTTTGTTTGCTGATGCCCTCGGGAATCGTGATTTCCAGTACCGTCACTTCGCCCTTGGGTATAAACGGACATTTACCTACACAGGCCGGAAGTAGCATCACCTCCCCCTTTGCTAAAGGATAAAGCTCATCACCGCTTTCTACTTCGCCCTCTCCTTCAATACAAACCAGCACACAAGGGGCTTTGTCTTTCCCCGTCATAAAAGGATACTCTCCGGTAATTCGACCAAGTTTAAAATGCGTGTCATCAATTATGTCCTCATGCAACACCGGAACATTACTGATGATTTTGGTGATGACCGGCTGTAGTTCGGTCATGCTGAAATCAATACAGGTCAATGCCTGTTTTACTTGCAGGGCGCGGGGCTTTCCTGTCTTTCCATCTATCCTATCCCAATCGTACAAACGATAAGTCACATCGCTGTTTTGCTGCACTTCAAAAACAACCACATCGTTTAGTGTGTGTACCGTTCCTGCCCTGATCAAAATACTATCGCCGGGCTTTGGTTTGAAGGAAGCCAGATCATCAGCCACGCTGTTCTTTGTTAAATCGGTTTTGATCTTCTCCGCATTCGTACCGGCTTTCAATCCGGCATATATCGTCGCATCTTCTCCTGCATCCAGCACCACCCAGGCTTCTGTCTTCCCATGCTCACCGTTTGGTATATAGGCTTTTAATTTATCCGCCGGATGAACCTGTACCGACAAAACCTGCTGACAATCCAGAAATTTCAGCAACAACGGAAAGCGGTCGAACTTATCCGACAGGTTACCCATCAGCAGTTGCTGATGATTTAAAAACAGTTCGCTGATCGTTTTTCCTTTCAGCCCTCCGTCAACAACCTTGCTGGCATGATCTTTCCTGTCGCTTAAGATCCACGCCTCGCCAACCGGATCATTTTTAGGAAGAGGTTTTTCCAGCAGGCTGCCCAATCTGCGCCCTCCCCATATCCGGTATTGATAGATCGGGTCAAACTTCAGCGGATAAAGGGTGGTCGTGTTCATTTTATAATGATGATATATTATTCCATATCCGGAGTATATTCCCCGCGCCGGGCTGCATTGTTCAGACTGGCCCGCTTATAAAGCAGTTGCTGTGCAGTCTTTACATTTTTATCTTCTCCTTTCCATGCCTCCATAGCAGGTTGCTGTATGGCCCTCGCGAACGAGAAAGTTAACGCCCAGGGTAGTTTTCCTTTGTATTTCACGTGCATGGCATTCAGGTGCGCCGTAGCAAGCTCTGCGGACTGCCCGCCCGATAAAAATGCAATTCCGGGCACTGACGGCGGCACTGTTTTCAGCAGAACACCAACGGTCGCTTTTGCAACTTTGTCAATCCCGGCTTGTTTAACACTTTTTAATCCCGGCAGCACCATATTGGGTTTTAAGATAATACCCCGCAGGTCAACGCGCTGGATTTCCAATTGTTTAAATAGCTCCTTTAACACCTTTTCCGTAACCTTTGCGCATTTCTTTATACTGTGATCGCCATCCATCAGCACCTCGGGTTCAACAACCGGAACCAGACCATTTTCCTGGCAAAGCGCGGCATACCTTGCCAACAGATGCATATTAGCGGCAATATTGCCCTTAGTGGGTATATCTTCTCCTATGGTGATCACCGCACGCCATTTGGCAAAACGGGCACCGAGATCATAATACTTTTCCAATCGCCCGCGCAGACCGTCTATCCCCTCCGTGATCTTCTCTTCAGGAAAGTTTGCCATATTCACTGTTCCCTCATCAACCTTTATCCCCGGTATGATGCCCGCTTTTTTTAAGATATCAATAAATAATACGCCATCTTTTGTAGATTGATAGATGGTTTCGTCGTACAATATCGCGCCGCTAAGGCACTTGCCCAGATCAGGCGTGGTGACAATAAGTTCGCGGTATGCGCGCCTGTACTCAACGGTCGTGGGTATGCCCGCTTCTTCAAAGCGTTTATTACAGGTGCCGGTGCTTTCATCCATCGCCAGCAGGCCCTTATCGGCTGCCATCATGGCTGTAGCGGTTTGCAGTAATTCTTCAGTTTTCATTTTTGTTGCTTTAATGTTTCGGTTGACCATTTAAAACAACAAGGAATAGGCAACATTTGTTGTTACCGCAACAGAATGTTACAATTACGTGTAAAATAACGTACAATTTCGGCGTTTGGCCGTGCTTCAGGAGAGTAAAGAGGCCGCCTCTTCATCAAGCATAACGTAAGCGGACGGCAGCGTCTGAAAGATTGATGCAGGTACGTCTGGAGTGACCTCGCCATTTAGCGCTTTGAATATGATCTCTGCTTTCTTTTTCCCCGAAGCCAGCAGCATCGGAATCCCGGCGTCCCGCAAATGTTGCAGACCGAGTGTTATGCCCTCCGTCAATACGGTTTTGCTTTTAAAATATTTCTGCCCTACAGCGACAGTGACGGGGTCGAGTGGGGAATGGTGTGCATAGGCGTTAAAATCGGCGCCCGGTTCGTTCAGTCCGATATGACCGTTCATGCCTACACCGACCAGCATCATGGTTAAAAGGCCCTTTTCTTTAATAAACGCATCCATGGCAGCACATGACGCATCCAGATCACTGGCTTTGGCATCAAATACCATCATCCGCGACGGGCTTATTTTTGCAGGGGTAAAAAAAGCATCATATAAAAAGTTCGTGCAGCTTCCCTCATCGTTTTTATCCATACCCACCCATTCGTCAAGCCCTACAAAATAACACTGGCTAAAATCCACCTTGCCCTGCCGGGCATCCTCCACCAGCATCCGGTAAACTCCGGCAGGTGTATCTCCCGAAGTAAGACAAATCAAGGCATCGCTTTTCAGTTTTATCTGTTCAATGATGATGTCCGCTGCGGCGCGGCACATCCCGTCATAATTTTTGTGGATTAATACATTCATAAGCACGGACAGGTTTTTTCTTTTCTCAAGATTAAGGAATAAAAATTTAAGCAGAAAATATCCCGGTAATAATTAACAATCTCTTCTTATCCCGGCGCAGAAGCGCCACGGTAGTCCCGGTCATGGGTAAAACACCTTAACGTTTTACTCAGCGCGGCTCTCCAATCGTCCATGCTGAATTTCCTCAAGCACTCCGTGTTCGTTAATGCAATAACTGGCGTCAGAGGTGTCGTTGTAATTTTTAGGGAGCCTGATGGGTTTAACTCTCTTTTTAGACGGGAAAATAAACGGCAGCATAAACAGCGTCAGTACTATGCCAATCGTAATCAATTCAATAAGCATATCAATTTAATTAAATGTACAAACAGCAACTGCACTTTATAATTGGTTTAAAAAACGGCCTTTTAATCGCCGCAGATCAAGGTAAAGTGCTATTATTTCTATACAAAGCTAAATCAATGCCAAATATTTTCACAGTACTTTTGCATTAGTTTATTTTTGTTAACATAGTAAAACGTTATCATTAATATTGGTTGCCAAATGCATTTAATATTAACAAATCAATAACATTTTGTCATTTTATTAAATTCCTGATTCTTTCAATTTCCCTTAATTTTCAGTCACTTTAATATTTTGGTGTATATTTTTTTACCCGGTATATTATTCTGCCTTATTTACAATTTGTTAACAATAAAGTAATATTCGCTACAACTCTAAATCGTCTCTTTGCTGGTAAATAATTAAAAAATATTTAAGATGAAATTTTTTAAGCTAAGTCAAGTCGCCTTTGCAGCTGTGCTGCTGGCACAAACAGCTTTAGTAAGCTGCGGCGGAAACAATGCAAAATCGGGCAGCGACAGCACCTCAAAGCCTGATTCGGCAACAGCTTCTGCAACGGATGCAAACACCCTGCTGGGCGCAGGAAGTACTTTTGTTTATCCGCTTTTTTCAAAGCTTTTTTCTGAGTATAACAAAGAAACCGGCATTAAGGTAAACTACCAGTCAATTGGTTCAGGTGGTGGTATTTTGCAGCTTACCAACAAAACCATTGATTTTGGTGATTCTGACGCTCCGTTGAACGATGACCAGGCTAAAAAAATGGGCGCCGATGTATTGCATATCCCAATGTGCTCAGGCGCAGTTGTATTAAGCTACAACCTTCCCGATCTGAAAAGCCCGCTAAAATTAACTCCTGAAGTTCTGGCCAATATCTTTTTAGGCAAGATCACCAAATGGGACGACGCTGCAATTGCAAAAGTTAACCCTGGTGTAAAACTTCCTTCAACCGGTATTTTCATCGCCCACCGCAGCGACGGTAGCGGAACTACCAATATCTTCACCACCTACCTTTCTAAAGTTAGCACTACCTGGGCTGCAAGTCCGGGCAAAGGTTCTGCCATCAACTGGCCAGCTGGCTTAGGCGGCAAAGGTAACGAAGGCGTTGCTGGTATTATCAAACAAACTCCGGGTGCAATCGGCTACATCGAGCTTGCTTACGCAATCCAGAATAAAATGGCTTTTGCTGATCTTCAGAACAAGAGCGGTAACTTCATTACACCTACCGTTGCTTCAACAAGCGCTGCAGGTAACATCGCTATCCCTGACGATGCTAAAGTTTCATTAAGCAACACCGACGCTAAAGACGGTTATCCTATCAGCGGCCTTACCTGGGCTTTATTATACAAAGAGCAGGCTTATAACGGCCGTTCACAGGATCGCGCTGAAAAAGTAGTAAAACTGCTTTGGTGGAACATCCACGAAGGACAGAAATATTGCAACGACCTGCATTATGCACCACTTTCACCAGCTGCCGTTGCTGTTGGCGAAAAGTTATTGAAATCAGTAACTTACAACGGAACTCCGATCCTGAAATAAGGTTTTATAAAACGATTTAATAGAAGCCCGGCGATAAACCCGCCGGGCTTTCTTTTTGGGCAATCGCATATTTGTCTGTAAATTTCGCCCTTATAACCATCATCTGATGAACTTTGGCCAAAAAGTAATCCGGTTTAATAAACAGCTTGAATTTAATGGTGAGCTGCCTCCGGGCATCAATATCATGAATCCTTTTAAGGAGAATGATACCGTTAACACCATAGCCGAACAATTTTATACCAAATATTATTCTGACGGCAACAAACGGCACCTGATATTGGGCATCAATCCGGGCAGGTTTGGTGGAGGCGTGACCGGCATCCCGTTTACCGACTCGAAACGCCTGAAAGCGGTTTGTGATATCCGTTACGACGGCAAAGAAACACATGAACCTTCGTCCGTTTTTGTTTATGAGGTCATCGCTGCCTTCGGCGGACCGGAGCAATTCTACCGGAATTTTTATATTAACTCGATATGCCCGCTTGGTTTTACGACAAGCTTACCGAACGGAAAAGAGATCAATTATAATTATTACGACAGCAAGGCGCTAGCCGCCGCCGTTTATGATTTTATAGTGGAAAACATCCGGAAACAGATAGATCTCGGTGTTTATACCAGCACCTGTCTATGTTTTGGAACAGGAAAGAATGAAAAGTTCCTCCGGCTGCTGAACGACGAGTACGGCTTCTTTGACAATATCATCGCGCTGGAGCACCCAAGGTTCATTATGCAATACAAATCCAGATCGAAACAGCAATACATTGATAAATACCTTGACGCTTTTAATTCGGTCATGCAGGCCCGGAACGGAGAATAATAAATGCCATTTGCGGCTCCGCTGCCTCAAAACAACAGAGCTCACAAACGGCCATAAAGAGAGGTCAGCTCCGCTTAATCAACCTTAAAGTTTACCTCAAGATCTTCCCAGTCAACAGATACGGAACGCCTGTTAACGGCATAGAGCAGTTTTTCATTAAATTTTGACGATTTTTTTGGCACGGCGGTAACACGCATGTAGTCCTGCGCCTGGTCATATTTAAAAGCGCCCCACTGGTTAGGCACCTTGTTAAATATGATCACCCATTCCTTCTCACCGGGAACGGTAAAGAAACCATATTTCCCTGCGGGTAAGAGTTTCCCCTGCACCTTAATGTCCCTGTCGGTTTCAAAGGTAGTAGCCTCATTGGCGCCTGTACGCCATACTTCGTTGTAAGGCACTAATCCGCCCCATATTTTCCGACCTTTTACCGACGGCTGCCCATAGTTGATGGTAATGTGCGCCTTTCCGATGTTACCGGTTGCGCTGGCCGGTGGGCTTGGCCGTTTTGATTTGTCTTCCTCCTGTGCATTCGCCTTAAAAAGAGTTGCAGTCGCTGTCATTACTATCAGCAGTAAGGCAGCCGTTTTGGTGATTTTTCTTATCATGACTTGTGTTTGGTTATTTCCGCCAAAGTTCCGGGATTCTACGCGGCGGCATATTTCAAACACATTTCAAGTGCATTCAAGTTCGTTCAAATTCAGATAAGATAATAAAACTGAATCAGCGGTTAATTATTCAGCGTGATAAAACCACCATCTATCGGGAAATCCGTTCCGGTAATAAATCCCGCTTCGTCCGAACAAAGATAAAGCGCAAGCGCCGCTATTTCGGCGGGCTTACCCATCCGGCCTATCGGTTGGGACTTAGATAATTTATCAAATATCCCGGATTCCTGTCCGGGGTAGTTTTTGGCAATAAAACCATCTACAAAGGGCGTGTGCACCCGCGCAGGCGACATGCTGTTACACCGGATATTATCAGCCAGATAGTCGCGTGCAACAGAAAGCGTCATGGCATGGACCGCGCCCTTGCTTACCGAGTACGCAAACCTGTCAGTGATCCCGACATGGGCCGCTACCGATGAGGTATTAAGTATCACCCCGCCGCCGTTCACTTTCATCAGCGGAATGGCTGCAAAAAGGCAATTGTAGGCC
This sequence comes from Mucilaginibacter sp., assembly GCA_035547875.1. Lineage (GTDB taxonomy): Bacteria > Bacteroidota > Bacteroidia > Sphingobacteriales > Sphingobacteriaceae > Mucilaginibacter. Next base: position 103,948 of record DASZTX010000020.1, read on the forward strand.
CCTTTAACATTAACATTGTATATCCTGTCAAAATCCGTTTCGCTGGTATTATCAGCCTTTCCGACATGGGCAATACCTGCGTTGTTTATCAGGATATCTATCTTGCCAATTGAAGCCCATACGTCCAATACCTGTTGCTGGTTGCTGACGTCGCACAGGTGGACTGTCGCCTGACCATTTTTTGCCTTTATTTCTTCCACGGTGCCGGCAGCTGCATCCTCATTAAGTTCAATAATATGAACCATTGCGCCCTGTTCTGCAAAAAGCGTCGATATCGCTTTTCCTATTCCGCTGCCGCCGCCGGTCACAATTACTGATTTATCGGTTAGTTTGAACATAAAAAATGATTGTACACTGTCTGGCAGTGCAAAAAGTAATAATTTGATTTAAAGCGACACGCCTCTTTTCCAGGGGATCCAGTCGTCCTGTCCCAACCTTACCGAGGCTGGTTCAGTCTCTCCGCTGGCAACCTTTAATACATAGTCCAGTATTCTTTCGCCCGCTTGCTGAATGGTCTCCGTCCCTTCAATGATCGTTCCGCAATTAATATCGATAATATCGGGCATTTTATTGGCTGTCACGGTATTCGTGGAGAGTTTAATGACCGGCGTCACCGGATTGCCCGTCGGCGTACCGAGCCCTGTAGTAAACAAGACAATATTGGCTCCTGCACCTACCTCTGCCGTGGTGCTTTCCACGTCACTGCCGGGAGTACACAACAGGTTAAGTCCCGGTCTTGAAACTTTCGCGGGATAATCAAGCACGTCGGTTACCGGCGATGTCCCGCCTTTTTTTGCGGCTCCGGCCGATTTGATCGCATCGGTTATCAGACCGTCGCGGATATTGCCCGGCGAGGGGTTGGCGTAAAACCCTGACCCATCGGCCTCGGCCCGCCTGTTATAGGTCGTCATCAAGTGCATAAAATATCCGGCCTTTTCCTCGTCTGTACAACGGTCGCTTAATTCCTGCTCCACGCCGCATAGTTCCGGGAATTCCGATAAAATAACGGAGCCACCCATCGCAACAAGCAGGTCTGAAACATAGCCCAGCGCCGGATTAGCCGAAATTCCGGAGAATCCATCGGAGCCCCCACATTCCAGCCCGATACACAGTTTTGACAACGGCGCTGGTTTTCGCCCGTTTTCGTTCGCCTTTATCAAACCGGCAAAGGTTTGCTTCAGTGCCTGTTTTAAAAGTTCGCTCTCCGTACCAACCTTCTGTTGCTCCAATATGACCAAAGGCTTACTGAAAGCCGCGTCCCGCGCCACAATTTCCTGCTGTAATATGCTCACCTGCGCGTTCTGGCAGCCGAGGCTCAGCACCGTCGCTCCTGCAACATTCGGGTGGGTGATATATCCTGCTATTAGTCCGCACAGTGTCTGCGCGTCGCTGCGGGTACAGCCACAACCCATTTCATGGGTAAGGAATTTTATTCCGTCAATATTTTTAAAAAAGTGATCCCGTTGAGCCTGATCCGTATCGACAGATATATCTGCATTAAGTATCTCCTCTGCTGATTTGCCCGCCCGGTACAGCCTGATAAGCTGGTCGACGTCGCTTTCGTAATTCCTGGCTTTTTTATAGCCCAATTTATCCACCAACGCCTCTTTCAATACGTCAATATTGCGGTTCTCGCAAAATACCAGCGGAACAACGATCCAGTAATTCCCGGTTCCGACTGAACCGTCTGCGCGGTGATAGCCGTTAAATGTCTTACCGGTATATTTTGAGGTATCCGGTTGATGCCAGTCAAGTTTGCGCTCACCAAGCTTAAAACTGCCTGACGCATGATGAACCGTCTCCGTACTGATAAGTCCGCCCTGTGGTATAGGTTTTGTTGCCTTACCGACAAGCACCCCATACATAAATATCTCATCATCTGTATTCAGCTCATTCAGCGTGAACTTATGCTTTGCCTCTACCCTTTGCTTCAGCCTGAAGGTCTTTCCGCCGAACTCAATTTCGGCACCTTCTTCCAGATTCTGCAGCGCCACCAGCACATTATCGTGAGGATGGATATGAATAAAATTACGTTTTTCAGCAGGCATGGTATGTAAATATTAATATTGTAGCGTAAGTTCCACTACGGGTATTTCATAGGGCGGCTTTTTAGCCGGAACCGTCAGCAGCAAATCCTCCGGGTTATCCGGCGAAGGCTTAAATAACAGCTCGGATGCATCATTCAAAAATGCGGCATATTTTATTTTTCCTGCATAGCCGGGCAGCGTGATCGTCCCACCTGACGGATAATCATACAAATGTACGTAGAGTCGGTTGGTTTTCGGATTGTACGTGAGCTTATCATTTTCCGGCACCTTGTACTTATCCGGTGCATACGTACAATTATAAATTGACCGGTCATTGGCGTGCATCCAGTAAGCCATGCTGTCAAGCGCCCTGTTAGCGCGGTAATCGAACTCACCACGAGCCGTCGGCCCGACATTCAGGATAAGGTTGCCGCCATTGCTTACCGAGGTTATCAGTAAATCCAGCAGTTGCCGGTGCGTTTTCCAGGTATTCTCATCGCGATAGTACCCCCAGGAACCGGAGAATGTCTGGCAGGTTTCCCAGGTTTTGCCCCGGTACTTCGCAAGTTCTGCGGTGCTTACCTGTTCAGGCGTTTCAAAGTCGGCGCCGTCTTTATATTCTTCCAAATTCAGACGGTTGTCAACAATAATACCCGGCTGTAATTTTCTGATCAGTTTCAATAACTCTACCGAACCCCAGTCGTCCTTTCCCTTACCGTGCCCGTCTTTCCGCGGAAAGGAAAAGTCAAGCCACAAAATATCTATCTTCCCGTAATTTGTCAGCAATTCGGTAACCTGATTACGGATGTACTGGCGATATTTTGCCATATCCCTTCCCTTATTCAGGCGTGCGTAAGCACTGTCACTTTTATCCTTTGGTGATTGCGGATGGTACTCGTCAATGGTATAATCCGGATGATGCCAGTCAAGCAGCGAATAGTAGAACCCCACTTTTAATCCGGCTGCACGAAATGCATTTACATATTCGCGAACCAGGTCGCGTTTGGCAGCGGTATTCGGCGCTTTGTAATCGGTGTATTTCGAATCAAACAGGCAAAAACCCTCGTGGTGCTTGGTAGTCAGCACAGCATATTTCATTCCGGCGGCTTTAGCTGTCCGCGCCCATTTTACTGGATCAAAAAGATCAGGGTTGAACTGATCGAAATATTTCTGATACTGGGCATTGGTCATCTTTTCATTATGTTTAACCCACTCGTGCCTTGCAGCTCCGGAGTACAGGCCCCAATGGATGAACATCCCGAAACGGGCATCTGTCCACCACTTCATGCGTTTCTCCTTTTGCGCATCCGTTTCGGTTCCAATTTTCTTCAGCGGCTGCGAGACCGCCCAAACCGGCAGTATCAGCAGCAGGGTGATCAGCAATTTTCCTGGTTTCATAATGTAAAGGTTATGTGTTTCAAATTTAGTTGTCAGGGTTATCGCAAGTCAAAAATCTTCGTCATCAGCACCCATTTTTCTCCTTTCAACGCGCCTTTTACAGGTTTCTGGTAATTCCACATCAGGTCTTCCCATTCCTGCACCTTCCCATTCCCCGCGTCCATTGCCGCTTTACGCTCAAAGCTAAAGCCGTCGTCAGTTTCCATAAGCATACACAATCGCGTACCAAACCTGTAAATTTCCATAGCGGTAATCCCTGATTCCAAAATACTCGATCTGATCTCCGGCCAAACCGCACGATGATACCGTTCGTATTCGGCAATAAGCGCTTCGTCATCCTTCAAATCAAGCGTCAGGCAATATTTAGGCATAATTCAATTGGTTATCAGCAGCTGCCGGTAGCACAATAATAGGCAGAAATGGCGAAAGGTAAAAGCATAAAGGGGAAAGGTTTTGTAACGAAGTTGATTTATGACGACAGCGACTCCTGTTCTTAAGTTATTAATAGGCAGACTATTCACACCATCTGCAAAATCAATATATTTACGTCAGTCAAACTAAACGCACAATGAAAATTATTAAACTTTTATTCGTTTTGGCTCTTTTTTCGGGCACTGTTTCCGCGCAGGACATGTTTAAATATTTTACCGCCGATGACTTCGCGGCTCGGCGCACTAAATTAATGGATCAGATTGGCGACGGCGTGGCTATCCTGCAAGGCGCCGATCTTACTGAAGCTTATATCAAATTCAGGCAGGACAATAATTTTTATTATTTAACAGGCGTAGAGTTTCCGTATTGTGCGCTTATCATTAACGGCCGGACAAAGACCTCAACGCTTTTTGTGCCTGAAGGGCGCTTTGCAGACATCAAAGACGAGGCGCTGATAAGACCAGGTGAAGACGCCGCAAAGATGTATAAAATGAACAGTGTTTTGCCCAAATCGGCCATGACGGCACAGCTCGCTGCGTTAGCCGGACGCGGGCAGCCATTTTACCTGATGACGTCTCCGGAAGAAACTGCCGAGATGAGCCGGGACCGCTGTATTGCGCTCCGTACAGCCCGCCTGAGCGATCCCTGGGACGGCCGCATTTCAAAAGAGGTGAACTTCTTGAATAAGATAAAACAACGCTTTCCGATGGTAGAAATAAAAGATCTAACGCCGTTGATGGATGAAATGCGCTGGGTAAAAGATACAAAGGAAATAGCCGTGATCCGAGAGTGCGGCAAAATTGGCGCTCATGGTTTTGACGAAGCGATGCGGGTAACCCGCCCCGGCATATACGAATACCAGGTAGCGGCAGCGGCTGATTTCGTGTTTGAAAACGAAGGAGCAATGGGGCCTTCCTACTTCCCTATTGCTGCATCAGCGGAGCGCGGCCTTAGCTGGCATTATAACGCCAACAACCACACCATAAAGGCTGGCGACGTAATGATGATGGATTATGCGCCTGAGCTGAATTATTATTCTACTGATATTACCCGCACCTGGCCGGTTGAAGGAAAATTTACCGATAAACAATTAAAATATTACGCCTGCGTCAAAGAAGCCTCGGAAGCTGTTATCGCCGCCATGAAACCAGGAATAACCATCAAACAGATGAACGATATTGCGCTCAGCGTTTACAAAAAATATGGATATGAAAAAATGTATCCGGGCGGCATCGGGCATTACGTGGGAATGGCAGTACATGACGTCGGCCCGCGCGACAAACCTTTTGTACCCGGTGTGGTGTTCAATGTAGAACCCATCCTTGAGGACAAAAACATGAAACTGCACATCCGGTTAGAGGATACTATCGTCATTACCCCCACAGGTGCGGAAAATGTGACCGCAGGCACCCCAACGGATGTAGAAGCCATATACAAACTGGTAAAAGAAAAAGGTATCGGGGAGAAATAGCCGCCCCGGTTTATTTTATGGCTTTAGCCCGGAGATTGCCCGGGCTAAAGCCATATTTCTTTTTAAACGAGAATGAAAAGTGAGACAGATCTTCAAATCCGAGATCAAGATAAATGTCAGAAGGCTTTGTTTGTTTTTTTTCAAGCAGGAAGCGGGCCTCCTGCAGCCTTCGTTGTAAAAGCCACCTTCCGGGTGTCTGGCCGAATATTGCAGCAAAATCCCTTTTAAAAGCCGAGAGGCTGCGCCCGGTCAGATAGGCAAAACGCCTGATGCTTACATTGAATTTATAATTCCGCTGCATAAAAGCCTCAAGGTCTATTTTCTGAGGCACGCCAAAGTCAAACAGGATTTCTGCCAGCCCGGGATTGGTTTGTAACAGGATCAGTAAAAGTTCCTCCCGCTTTACATCAGCAAAAGCAGGCGTGATCTTCCCGGATGGATGATAATAAGGTTTGAGCGATTTGACGAAATCAGGTATCAGATCACTTTGTTCCAGCGGTACAAAGGCGTCTGCCGACGACGATCTTATCTGTTTAATATCGTACTTATACCGATAGGATTTTAAAAATGGCTCGTCTAAGATCACCACGACTTTTGCAAACTCCCCGCCATCTTGCTGCTTATTATAACGTGCCAGATGATTTTTTCGAACAAGGCAATATTGTCCGGCATGCAGCACATACCTTTTATAACCGTCGTACCCTTCAATTTTGCCTTTTAACAGATATAAAAAGAAATGTTCATGAATAAACTGCTCCGGCGATATTTCCGGCCCAATGTAGCAGCTTTTTATTTCGGTAAAGTTCCCCGGCAGGTCAGGCATGACGTGTATCAAATGTTCCGTTTTTAAAGTTAGAAATTTTTAGCCGTCATTTTGTGAGCTGGCCAAACGCTACAAGGCTATGAGCGGTGGCCAAAATGGCTTCTTCATTGGGTCGCGGCGCCCATCCTAATAGTTCCCTGGCCTTTTTATTACTTGCGTTTTTACTGCGGCCTACCTGCGGTGCGAGGATTTTGGCGGTTGGGCTGAACAAAGCAGCAAGACGAACAATCCAGTCCGGAAGCACCCGGGTGGAAATATTGCGCGCGTCATTACCCATTTTGTTTTTGATCAACTTCGCTATTTCAGGTAGCGACATGACGCCTCCGGCCAGCGCCAGAAACCGCTGACCTTTAGCCATTGGATCGGTCATGGCCCTGATGTGCAGATCGGCCACGTCCCGTACATCGACGATACCCAGCATGATGTTCGGCACCGCCTTCATCGAACCGTTCATCACTCTTTTTAATAGTTCAAAACCACTCGACATATCTGGTCCAAGCGACGGCCCCAAAATCGCCATCGGATTGATCACGGAAAGTTCCATGTCACCACCCTCTTTCGCCATAAAATCCCAGGCAGCTTTTTCCGCAAGCGTCTTTGATTTCAGATACGCCGAAAGCGATTTATTGTTAGGGTCGGTCCAGTCTTCCTCAGTGATCATCGTTTCCGGATCATGGTGACTATACCCTACCGCCCCAAACGACGAGGTGAGCACCACGCGGCTAACCCCGGTTTTTTTTGCTGCCCGCAACACCCGTATCGTTCCCTCAACCGCAGGAACGATCATTTCATTCTCGTGTTCGGGTATCCTTAAAAAAATCGGAGAGGCAACGTGTAAAACATAATCGCAACCCGCCGCAGCCTCATCCCAGTTTCTATCCGATGTCAGGTCCGCTTCGATAAATGACAGGTTTTCAAATGATGTGATCCCGCCGTATCTGAGCATCGACATCACCTCGTCCTTTCTTTTTGCAGATCGTAAGGTAGTTTTCACCCGGTACCCTTTCTGCAACAACTGTAAAATACAGTGCGCACCAACAAAGCCCGTACCTCCGGTTACCAGCACTGTTTTATTTCCAATAGCATTCATCATTTCTTTTTCTCACAAAGATGAGCAGAAAAGCCACGTAGGAGTTTTGTTAAAAAGTCCAATTTGGTTTGTTAAAAAGTTCTGTGAAACGATCCGGCTGTTCAGGAGATGCGGGGCAGTTTCCAAAACCTCAATTAATAAAAACCTTAAATCCCCTGCGCCTGTTACATATAAACACTAACACACACTACCATGAAAAGATTATTTTTTATTTCATCAATTATATGCAGCGTGTGCCTGCTGTCAGCCTGCGGCGGCGACCATAATTCGACCAGTGATCATGGCGATACAGTGGACAGTAAATACCCACCGGTTGTGGATTCGAGCAAATTTGACCAGGATACCGGCCGGAACATTCCGGGCATGCATGGCGATACTTTAAAAAAAGATACCACCATGAAATAATTGCCGGGTTTGTATCCGGTAACAATACGTATTATTTTCTGACAGAAATAATCACTGCGCCCCCTCGTGCCGAACGACCGTTGGGGCGTTCTTTTTCCACGGTCTTTAATTCTTGTAAGTCTTTTATCATAGCAGCGCTATTTTAACTTCCGGGGCGGGTAAACGGCAGCCATATTTCCGTTACATTTGTAATAAATTGTTTAATTTGCCGCTACGCAGTTTACCATGGAAAAACCCATAATATTTTCGATTGACGACGATCCGCAGGTTTTGCGCGCGATAAGCCGTGATTTAAAATCTATGTATGGCAAGGATTACAGGGTCATCAATACCACATCGGCAAATGAAGCACTGGAAAGCCTGATCGAATTTAAAAACAGTTCTGACGTAGTGGCGATGTTTGTATGCGATCAGCGTATGCCCGAGATGGAAGGCGTTGACTTTCTGGAAAAGGCTATAAAGATATTTCCCAAAGCCAAGCGGGTGCTGCTCACTGCTTATTCGGATACCGAAGCCGCAATAAAAGCGATTAACGATGTGCAGCTGGATTATTACCTGATGAAGCCCTGGGATCCGCCATCCGAAAGGCTCTACCCCGTGATAGATGATCTGCTCGACGATTGGCAAAGCCATTATGTGCCCGCATTTAAAGGGATAAAAGTAGTTGGCTATCAGTTTTCACCGCAGTCCCACATGGTTAAGGATTATCTGGCGAGCAACCTGATCCCGTATAAATGGCTGGATGTTGAGAAAAACCCGGATGCCAGGCAAATACTCGAATTAAATAATGTCGATCTCGATCAGCTGCCAGTGGTTGTATTCGACGATGGTTCCGTGTCATGCAAACCTACCATCCGGTCGATATCTGAAAAGGTAGGCGCCAATCCACAGATCACCAATGACATTTATGATGTTGTCATCATCGGTGCAGGTCCGGCCGGACTTGCTGCTGCCGTTTACGGAGCTTCGGAAGGATTAAAGACTTTACTGATAGAGCGTAAGGCGCCGGGTGGTCAGGCAGGGACGAGTTCCCGTATTGAAAACTACCTTGGTTTCCCTGCGGGTTTAAGCGGCGCCGATCTTACACGGCGCGCGATCAGCCAGGCTATGCGTCTTGGCGCTGAGTTTCTATCTCCCCAATCGGTACAGGACATCCGGCAGAAGGACGGTTACAAAACCATTATACTTGACGACGGCCCTGAAATTGTTAGCCGGACGGTGGTGATCACTACAGGCGTAGATTATCGTAAACTTGAAGTAAAAGGTGTGGAAAATTACACCGGAGCAGGTATCTATTATGGTGCTGCTACTACTGAAGCATCAGCATGCAAGGATAAAGAGGTATATGTTATTGGCGGCGGTAATTCCGCGGGCCAAGCCGCTGTGTATTTGTCAAAATTTGCAAAAAATGTTTATATCATTATCCGCAGGGACAGCCTGACCTACACCATGTCGGCCTACCTGATCCAGCAAATAACCAACCTGCCTAATATTCATGTTTTGCCGGATACGGAAATCATTGAAGCCTGCGGCCATAATTGTCTTGAACGGCTTACGCTAATCAATGTAAAAACAAAGGAAACTGAAACTAAGGAAGCCGCCGCACTTTATATTTTTATTGGTGCAAAGCCATACACCGACTGGCTTAAGCTGGATATATTAAAGGACGAAAAAGGGTTTATAGAAACCGGTCGTGAGCTGCGCCGTTACGACAGCTTCGGTAAAATATGGAAACAGAACCGCGACCCGTTTTTGCTGGAGACAAGCTGTAATGGCATATTTGCTGCCGGCGATGTTCGTGCGGGTGCGATGAACCGTGTGGCGTCTGCTGTAGGCGAAGGCTCAATGGCGATCAGCTTTGTTCACAAATATCTTGCAGAAGTATAGATCAGTAATTAAGCATACAAAAAATAACTAAATGGGAACTGAAGTTTGCAAACATATCGCAGCTGTAAAGACGTTAAAACAGGCCGCGGAATACGTCTGCGAAGAGTGTGTGAAAGACCACGGCAGTTGGGTTCATTTACGCACCTGCCAAACCTGTGGTGTCACGCTTTGCTGCGACAGTTCTCCAAGCCGTCATGCAAGCAAACACGCTGCCGAAACGGGACATCCGGTTGTTATATCCGCTGAGCCCGGCGAACGCTGGCTCTGGTGCTACACCGACGAAGAATTTGCTGAATATTAAGACAGCCTTGGCTTATTGTTTGCGAGATACCTGTCGAAAGAAAACGGACCGGAACCCAGAACTAAAAACAGGATCAATGCTATCAACGCCGCAATCGAGGGCCACACAAGCGCGTTGATCTGGTATTCAAAAATACCCGTCATAAAAACAGCTCCAAGTACGATGGGTATCTGTATGAGACAGCCAAATCTTGTCAAAATCCCCAAAGCGATTAATACGCCTCCCACCATGTGCGCAAATGTTACATAATAAACGAGCGCCATCAAGACTCCCGGCGCAATATTTATCACATCCTGACGGGCAATTAACTCCTTGAGGTATTCGGTGTTTTCCATAAAAGCAATGCCTTTAAACAGCAAAAACAGCCCCAACCCCACCCTTATGATATCAACAAATCCTGGATGATGAGCATCACCCCAGGTTTCAACACGATGAACCAGGTTCATAATAACCTCCGGCTTTAGTATTTATAATTGGTTAGCAGAAGTGACACTCAGCGAACGTAACCACCTCACTTTTAATATAAAGTTAGCCATCAGGATTAATAAAACCAAAAAAACAACGGGCCTTAAAAGTAAAAGTCCGGATATAACCGCATCCGTTCGCAGTTTTCTCCGGACTTTGAGCTCTTCTTTATAAAATGTTTATCTCAGCCCTTTTTCCTCCAAATATTTTATCAAAGCAGGCGGATTGTCAGTTTGCAAACCTTTCAACCCAAGCGCTATAGCATTTTCCCAAACCTGCGGACCTTCGCTGCGGCTTTGTGCGTCAGGCCATACCGGGATATTTACCGAATCGGCGTAATCAACCATCGCACGGCTGTAAGTATTATAGCTCCCGTCGAGGATATCGGGATGGTACTGCGCTATAAAATTCTTTACCCCATCCGGTGTTTTTACACTGTCGGGCATGCTTAGCATCAGCGGCATGGCTGCGTCAGTTTTGCGCCAGTCTGCCAGTTGTGATGGTTTGTTGATATAGACCAGCACCTGCCGTTGCATTTGATACTTCTTTAAAAGAGCCAAAGTCGCGGCGGCATCGGCCTCTTTAAAGTCGATATAGATATAAATTTTATTGCGGCAGAGTTGTAATATCTGTTCGAACGTCGGGACACGGTACACCGTCTCGCCAGATTGACCTTTTGGTTTTACTTTTAACTTTTCGATTTCGTTTAACGAAAAGTTCTTTACCAGCCCCACACTATCGGTCATGCGGTTTACTGTGGCATCATGCATACTCACCAGTTTTCCATCGCTGGTCGTACGCAGGTCGATTTCAATATAATCAGCGCCGTCTTTTATCGCAGCCGCATAGCCCTCTATTGTATTTTCCGGGTAAACCGTATGGTCGCCCCGGTGCGCAACTACAATATATCTGTGCCGTGCTTTTGGTGCGGGGTTTTGAGCTTTAGCTGCGCTAATGGATAGCATTATCACGGCAGCAAATAAAATTTTCGTGTGGTTCCTGATTGGTGTTATATTCATTGCAGATTATTTTGAGCCGGTAACTGAGGTAATAGCGTCGCCCACTTCGTGACCTGCTGCAGCTTTAAAATCAAACCCAAGCAAATTCGCAATCGTCTGGGCCAATTGTTTATGATATGTAGTGGCATTGTTTTTCATAATGCCTGATGCTGGTGTATCGGGACCGATCACGGCAAACCATGTTTGCTCTGAGTGCAGTACATCCGAACCGTGGTCGCGCCATTTTTGCATAGGCTCATCGCCCCGGCCGTGGTCGCAGGTAACAATAAGCGTTGTTTTTCCTTTATACTGAGGATCTGTTTGCAGAAAATGCCACAACTCCTTTAAATAACCATCTTCCTGATTAACACGATCAAGATAGAATTTATAATTGCCGCCATGCGCCATATCATCAGGTTCATCAAAAGCGATGTATAACACCTTTGGCGTATACTGTTTTCAATATTCCTTGCCAAACTCGTAGGTTAAAAAATCAAGTCGGGTTGAATCTCCGAGATAGTGAGGCGCTTTGTGCTGTAGTTCATTAAGATATTTCAACCGTCCGTTCGCGTCCGGTGTAGTCATATCCTGATAACCTGAATTTACCAACAGACCTGAACGGTGTACGTTAAATATCTGCGGGAACCTTTCCCATGATGAAAACACGGCTATCCGGTTTTTGAAACCTTTTTGCTTGCTCAAAAACTCCAGCACATTCATATTCGGATTCTGCACCGGATCATTGGTATTCATCCTGACATCAGGGAACCCTGTGAATATCTCGTTGTACCCCGGATACGAAAAATGATAGGGATTAGCCACTTCATCCTTGCTGCCCATATCCCTGTCACCATAAAGCTGGCCATTTTTAGCTACTGTGCTCCACATAAATGGCATCAGTAACTGACGACGCTCTTCGGGTGTTGCTGCCCAGAATTTCTTTTTTACTTCGTCCTTATCGTTGGTAAATGATGAATTGACCAGTGCGGAATCGGCGCCGCGGTAAAGTTCCTGCCAGCGAAAACCGTCGAGCGTAACGATTACGACATTCTGGGTTTTGTGCTGTGCCCTGAGTTGAGAAAACAGGGAGATCGCAATAATTAAAAGACTTAATTTTTTCATAGCGTTAAGTAAGATTTATAAACAAATAAGCCACCCGGTTTTGGCGGGTGGCTTATCATGCCAGATTTTATTTATTTAAGTAACCACATTGTTCCGTTTATATCATCATTGCCGCCGTACTGGCTTTGCAATGCTGCATTATAATTAGCGGTATTGGCTGTACGCTCAGACGAAGGATACTGAAAACGCAGAGCGATCCTTCCGCCATTGCCTGTACCCGGGCCGGTAGTGAACGCAGGCACACCGGTGCGGCGATAAGTGAAGTACGCTTCGAGACCTGACTGACGGAACAGCGCCAGATATTTTTGAGTTAATATCTGCGTTAAACCGGCAGCTCCTCCCTTGTACTTCACTGCATCCTGACCGTAATAAGTAGCCCAATCAGTTGTAATGGTATAAGTATCGTAGTTCGATGCATCCGTTACGCTTGACGAACCCGGACGATAAAAATACGCAGTAAACGTACCTGTAGTTGGGATTGAATAATAATCCATTGAGGCCTGGATACCTTTGGTATAATATTCTTCCGCATTTCCGGTAGCCCAGCCACGATTGATGCCTTCGGCGATGTTAAACATCAGTTCAGGATAACCGATCTGTATAGCAGGTTCGCCGGTGTAAGTTGAATAGTAGTGATGACGGTTGATGAACGAATAATACTGCAGACCAGCATTGTTGTACATGGTACCCAAGTCTAAACCCGGATCTGCACCAACAAACGACTTAAAGTCGGTTGCGTCCTGACCTTTGGTATCAACAAGATAACGGGCAGGTTCGGCTGTAACAAATACCCGTGGATCTTTAAGCGATGTCAGCAGTGCTACATAGGTCTGCGACATATTCTGACGCGATCCGTTCTGACCAAAGTTATCCGGATTTTGAGGATAATAATTAGATGGCGCTACGAATTTATACTGCAGGTTATCGGCAGCACTTTCCATCAACGGATATTTGGTTGGATTGCTCACGATTGCTGCAAACTGTCCCGGAATGTTCAGGTCAGCATCGGACGCTTTTTTGCTTAACTCCAGCAACAAACGAAGATGGAAAGCATTAACTGCTTTTTGCCATTTTGACAAATCGCCACCGAAATAAATATCACCCTGGATAGAGGTTGTACCACCAGCTATCAAAGTACTCAGATCGGTATTAGCACTTTCCAACCAGGCAAATGCCTGTTTCATTACTGATTTCTGGTCGTCATATTTCGGAGTAAGATTGGCAAGACCCTGTAAAGCCTGAGTCATTGGAATATCACCCTCTTCCAGGCTCATTTTGCTGAAGAAATATGCTCTGAAAAATTTACCCAGCGCACTATATCCGTTCACCGCTGGCTGGCCTGCAAGCGTGGCCTGCTGTTCCATCGCCACTACGTTCTTTAACGTGCTGTAGTAATTATCCCCCGAACCAAAGTCGTAGGTGTTATTACCGTAATAGTTATAGTTATAAATGTAATACTGTCCCCATATTTCGGCAGAACCTTGCGGAAGGTCGGCCATGCTGTTCACAATACCTGTGAACAACAGCGATGCCGGCACGCTATTGGGTACGTTGTTATTAAGAGTCAGATCTTCGAAACTCTTTTTACAACTGCTTACTGTGAACAGCAATAATGCCGGCAGTAAATAAATTTTAAATATCTTTTTCATAATCACTTTTCGTGTTTAATTAGAATGAAAGTTTTAAGTTAAGGCCATAGCTGCGAACAGATGGCGACTGAAGGCCTGTAAGCGAAGTAGCTGTGTTTGCGTACTGATCAAGGTCAACATCTTTAAATTCTGGATTCTTATAGAAGTAAAGCAGATTACGTCCGTAAATTGAAGCCGATATTTTCGAAATAAATGTCTTTTCCAGCCATTTTTTAGGGAAGTTGAAGTCGATCGTTACTTCACGCAGTTTAGCGTAAGTTTTGCTCATCAGGTTAGCTTCAGTTACGTTGTAATATTCGCTGGCGTATTCCTGAACGAATGCAGTTGCTGTATTGGGGGCGTATTGCAATGCGCTGTAGTTAAGAACCGCACCTGTTTTTGAGTCGTAGTTGATCGCTGTACCATTGGATACGACAACACCCTGGCCAACATAGCTACCATTGTAACCTGGCTTGCCAAAGTTTTGCCAGTCTTTATAACGGGCTGCACCCAAAGCGCCTTCTGCAGTAATGGCATTGCTACCACCTCGTACCGTTTTATTGTGAACATAGTCGGCAGTAACACCACCTACTGAGCCGTCGAACTGGAAGCTAAGACCTATGCTCTTATAATGAAACCTGTTGTAAATTGACCAGGTATAATCGGCATTTAAATGACCAAGATATTGCGCAACCGGATTAACCAAAGGCTCACCGTTAGCACCGTTGATGATCTGACCTTCAGGAGTTCTTACGAACGCGCTGCCATAAAATTTATCAGTACGGTCACCTTGTTTGAAGAAAGTGTTATAAGTTGACTGTCCCGGAGGCAATTCGTCATAAACTTCCTTAAAGGTTGACCAGTTAACCAATACGTCCCAGCCAAAGCCGTTCAGATCCTTAACCGGCGTACCCTGTAAAGACACCTCATAACCTGTCTTTTTAGTCTTCAGAGCATTCAGATATTCTGTAGTATAGCCGGTTGCGGTTGAGATTGGGTTAGCCAAAATACGCGGACCGTCGATATACTGGAATGCTGTACCACTTAAACCTAAACGGTTTTGCAGGAATTTAATATCAAAACCTTCTTCGTAGTTAACACGTGTTGAGGTCTTAATACCTGTCTGATATAGGTAGTTCGACGCGTAACCAGCTGTCTGGCTGTTGTACGGTTTTGATGTCGAATAAGAAGTATTCAACGAATAATCCGGACCGTTGTATGGTGAATTATAAGTTGTGCCGTATCCAAGCGGATTATCAAATAAAGACGGGCCGGTGCTGCCGCCAAATGCAGTGATTGTGCTATATGGTGCAGGACCGATAGTCGGGCTGGTTGCATCTGAACGAACGTTCGAGTATGATGCACGGGCCTTTAAGAAGGTAATAAAATCCGGAAGCCTCACATAATCGGAGATCACTGTGGCGGCCGATATACTTGGATAGTAATAGGTAGTCACATTCTGGAAAGCTGACGATTTGTCCACGCGGCCGGTGCTTGATAACGTAGCATAGTGGCCGAACGACAAGTCAACCGAATAATAACCGCTCAGGGTGCGCAACGCAGAATTAAAGCTGGTCGCCTGAAGAGGGTTTTTAGAGTTGCTGAAAGTATAAACTCCTGGTACGTTCAGATAGTCGGTCGATACCCAGCTTGAGTTATATTTAAAGCTGCGTAAGTTACCACCTACCAAACCGGAAATGTTTAAGAATTTCCTTACTGTGTAGTCAAAGTTCAGTTTTAACTCTGTGTTGTTTTCATACAGGTCGCGGCGGTCTTCGCGGTAATCGCCCTGGTTGCCCTCACGTCCGTATGGGTGAGCGGAATATGGCAGATTTTCTGTGTGCAGCAGGTTGTAGGTGTTGATCTGCGATTTTAAGCCAACGTTCAGGTGGTTATCGATCTTAAAGTTACCTGAAAGATAGCCGTAGATATCATTTTTGTAATGAGAACGTGTCCATACCTGGGTAAGGAACCATGGGTTGTGGTACCGGGTGTATTCTTCAAACACCTGTTGTGTACCCACCTTGCCTGGTTGCCATATACCTTTAATATCAGGCGCGTTTACGTTCCAGTCAGCACCTGTCCAGATCGCCATGTTATAGATAATACTGTTCGGGCCGTATTGAACGTCCGGATAATCATCAGTACTCTGACGGTTAAAATCAAAGCTGCCTTCAAATTTCCACCTTGAGGTAGGGCTGAAAGCGGCGTAAAGGTTAACGTTTGCTATATCAAGATACTGAGAGGGAATATAGCTGTTTTGGTGTTGTTGCGAAATCGACACCCTGGTAGTATAAGTATCGCCATTAGCAGTTAAAGCGATGTCGTTATTTGTCTGAAAACCTGTACGTAAAAAGTTAGCCAGGTTGTTTGCGCCTCTTGCTGTCCACGGTGTTGCCTGGCGTACGCCGTTAACAACAGGGCTGTCATACTGAGGGATCAGCTGACCTGCAAAATAAGGACCCCAAACGTCATAGTCACTATCAACACCGCCTGGTGCACCACCCTTACCATCAACGAAGGTGTAGAAGGTATTTTCACCCGGGCCGTAAGAGTTTTGGATACGTGGGAAAGCCACAAAGCCTTTGTTGATCACGGTACTGCTGTTGATATCAACAGTAAGACCTTTTTTATTGCTTGTACCTTTTTTTGTAGTGATCAGGATTGCACCGTTAGCAGCGCGGTTACCGTAAAGAGCAGCAGCAGCAGGGCCTTTCAGCACGGTATAAGTTTCAATGTCGTCCGGGCTAAGGTCGAAGGTATCTGAGTTGATCGGCAAACCGTCAACTACATACAATGTAACCGTATTACCACGGATGGTAACGTTTGGAACGCCCAGAATTTCCGAGGTGGCGCCAACTGATAAACCGGCTACCTTACCGATCAGTCCGTTTACCGGGTTAGGGTCACGGGCGGTGGTCAGGTCATCTCCGTTAACAGTCTGCACCGAATAACCGATACGGCGTGTCTCTTTTTTTACACCCAAAGCGGTTACCACCACTTCGTTAAGTGTTTTAGAGTCATCCTGCAACGAAACGTTGTAAGTACTCTGATCACCGACAGTTACTTCCTGCTGAACAAAACCCAAAAAACTAAAAACAAGTACCTGGCCTTTTTGAACGGTAAATAGATACCGGCCATTCACGTCAGTTACTGTTCCTTGTGTAGTGCCTTTAAGCCTGACACTAACACCGGGTAAGGGTTGTTTTTTGCTATCGGTTACGGTACCACCGATCTTGGTTGTTTGCCCGAATAAAAGTACCGGGGCCAGACAGAATAACATTACGGTTATTGCTGTCCGAAAATGAATGTAAATCTGTTTCATTTGCTAAGTTTTGAGTGTGATGGGGAGGAATTTTTCATGCAGCAATGCTAAACTTTGTTTATTATAGGTAAACTAAATTAGTATTAAGCAATACTTAACAATAGATGTACAGAATGTTAAAAGGGGGCATTTATGTAACAGCGGCGTTACTTAGCGCTTACAATATTTTAATATTAAAATAAGCAGAAAAATAAAGGAGAATAGACGCCTGAATTCCCTTTTTTAACGAGGGAAATATTTGAAAAAATGAGAATCATTACCACTTTCGGAATTGATAATTATTGAATTACCGGAATAACGAAATAAGTCAAAACAGGCTTGGCAATATCGGCTTAGAGTCTAAGACAATCATTGAAAATACCGGCAACCTTTAGTTGCCAGCCTGGCTTTCAAGATGACGCAAGGCCATTTCTTTCAGATAGTCAATATTATGGACGGGCACTTCGGTTTCTTTGGCCATGTCATCCCAATACCGCAACCGGATGATCAGATCTGCATCAGGGTTAAGTTCAAACTCTTCGGCCTCTTCCGCGGTCATTCGCCCTCCCTGAAATTCCAGGGTCGCTTTGCTTGCGTCCGACAGCTTATTGTAATATTCCGGGTATTTAAAAGTGAGATACCGTTTGGCAAGTACATGCCCCTGCACCAGTGATGCTATCCTTTCAGAGAATCCCCGGGCAAGCAGATAATCGGCGCCAAGCCTTTCATGATCTACGTTGCCTTTTCCATCCATGCTCTCTGCTTCTCCATCTTCTGCGCACAGGTGCCCTATATCGTGAAAAAAAGCTGCCAGTATAACTTCGTCATCGTAACCTTCTTCTTCAGCCAGCGCAGCTGCCTGCGACATATGCTCCAGTTGCGAAACGGGTTCGCCGATATAATCTTCATCTCCAAACCGGTCATATAACGAGAATATTTCGTTAACAATCACTTTGTGCTGGTTTACTGCGGACATCATACGGATATTATTTATGCAAATAAAACAATCATATATTAGGGAAGTATTAAATGCTGATTATTTATCGTTGTTTTTCGCAGCCGCAGGTGACGGTAATATCTCCCGGGGAAAAAAATTGTAGAGAACATCAACGGTTTTTACCTACTTTGCGCCGTAAACCTTAAATTAATGGAAGAGGATATTCTTATACAGATCAGTAACAGGATCAAAGAACGGAGGAGAGAGAAAAATATTACCGTGCAGGAACTTGCCCTGCGGGCCAACGTCAGCAAGGGATTAATATCGCAGATCGAAAATAGCCGCACCATACCGTCACTCATGGTGCTGATCGATATTATCAAAGCGCTGGAGATTGATCTTAACGAATTTTTTAAAGATATCCGCTCTAAAAGTGCCGAGCTCCCTATCCTGGTGAAGCGTAAGGCCGAATACGAATACTTTGAAAAAGAAGATGCTGCCGGGTTCCACTATCATCGTGTATTTACGCAATCCATCAACCCCTCAACTGTTGACATCGCCATTCTCGAACTGGAGCCCGACGCACACAGACCATTGGTTGAAACCGACGCCTTTGAATATAAATATGTTCTATCCGGCGAAATCGACTATCAGTTCAATGATCAGACCATCCGCCTTTCCCAGGGCGATTCCATGCTATTCGACGGGCGCATCCCCCATACGCCCAAAAATCCGGGTTCAAAAAATGCAAGTATGCTGATCATTTATTTTTTTGAGGAGAAAGGCAAATAATCTACCAAAAACATGGACAGGAATTAGTTGACGCAATGTTGTGAAAAATGCATCCGGGCATTTTACACAACCTTAACACTATCTTAGTTTGATATTAATAAACTAAGTTTAGTATTGCTCAACAATCACTTTAATTCCATATGTCCATAAAATTAGTTGTCTTTGATATAGCCGGTACTACCGTAAAAGACGATCACGATGTAAGCAAAGCCTTTCAGGCAGCTCTTTTAATCTCAGGTTATGAGGTTCCTCTTGAATTGATAAACCCCTTAATGGGTTATGAAAAAAATCTTGCTATCAGGCAAATCCTGAGATTGCACGAGCATAACGACGCCAAAATCACTGCTGAGTTGGTTGGCACGATACACAAAGAGTTTGTCCGGCAGATGATTGAACATTACAAGTCCGACCCGGGCATCGAACCCCTGCCAAATGTGGAAGAAACCTTTGCCGCGCTGCGCGCTAAAGGCATACAAGTGGGAATCAACACAGGTTTTTCGCGCGATATAGCCGACACGATTGTTGAACGCCTGCAATGGGATAAAAAACAACTGATAGATCATGTTGTGGGGTCTGATGAGGTCGAACTGGGCCGCCCGCAACCGTTTATGATCCAGAAAATGATGACTGAAGGCCGGATTGAACGTGCGAAGGAAGTCGCCAAGGTGGGAGACACGGAAGTAGATGTTCGTGAAGGTCAGAATGCCGGCTGCCGTTATGTAATCGGCGTTACCACCGGGATTTTCACCCGCCAGGAGTTAGAGCCTTATAATCCGACACACATTATCGACGATATCGCCGAAGTTATTGATATCATAAACAAATAATCATGATGAAAGTAATCGACAGGATGCGCAGCGGCGTCGCCAAATGGCCGTATGCGCTTTTATCTGTGACAGCGGGCATTGCCTCCTTCGGCGCATATACTTCAATGTATGCATTTCGCAAGGCATTTGCCGCGGGTACGTTCACGGGTGAGCAATATTTTCATGTCGATTACAAGGTCTGGCTGGTTATCGCTCAGATCATCGGATATACCATGAGCAAGTTTTATGGTATCAGGTTCATCGCCGAAATCAAAGGCGCCAAACGCGGCATAACTATTTTAACGCTTATCGCTATCGCATGGCTTGCGCTGCTCGGTTTTGCTGTCGTACCCGCCCCGTATAATATTGTCTTCCTGTTTATTAACGGCTTCCCCTTAGGTTTAATTTGGGGCCTTGTTTTTGGATACCTGGAAGGCAGGCGATCAACCGAATTTATGGCGGCTGTGCTTTCTATCAGCCTTATTTTTGCGTCAGGATTTGTTAAAACGATCGGACGCACCTTGCTTCACGTACTGCCGATCAATGATTATCAGATGCCGTTTTTAACCGGAGCGGTATTTGCTATACCATTGGTTCTATTTGTGTTCTTTCTTGAACTCGTTCCGCCGCCGACTCCCGAGGATATTAAGCTGCGCACCAAAAGAGCGCCGATGAATGCCGCAGAAAGAAAACATTTCCTGATCCGCTTTTTACCCGGTATTATCCTAACCCTGATCATCTATGTTTTACTGACCGTTATGCGCGACGTACGCGATAACTTCGAGGTCGAAATATGGTCCAGCTTGGGTGTAAAAGGCAATATGGTTTATACCAGTACGGACACCAAAATATCTGTAATTGTACTGGTTGCCATCAGTCTGCTTATACTGGTTCGTAAAAACCTCCGGGCGTTTAGTATTATCCACCTGATGATCATTGGCGGCTGCGCACTCATCGGGTTGTCAACGGTGTTATTTACTTTAAAAATGATCGGTCCCGTTAGCTGGATGACCATGGCTGGTCTTGGTTTGTACCTCGGATATGTTCCATATAATGCCATATTCTTTGAGCGCCTTATTGCAACGTTCCATTATAAAAGCAACGTCGGCTTTCTGATCTACGTTGCCGATTCATTAGGCTACCTTGGCAGCGTGAGTTTGCTGCTGGTAAAAGAACTGGGAAGGCCGGGTATCAGTTGGGGTGACTTTTTCAGGGAAGGCGTGGTATTTGTCGCAGCTATCGGTGGCGTTTGCGCCATCCTGTCGCTGATATACTTTCTACAGAACGCACGCAGGGATAATAAAAGTGAAGAACTGCAAAACGAATTAAATATTTCACCTGCATGAACCAGGATCAAACTCAAACATCTACCTCTTCAGGCGCCGGTAAGTCGGCAATAATAATAGGAGCAGGAATTGTAGGCATGGCAACCGCCAGGGCACTTGCCTGCCGCGGCTACAAGGTCACCATTTTTGAACGTAACGAACGTGCGGTAGGTGCTTCTATACGTAACTTCGGCATGATCTGGCCTATCGGACAAGCCACCGGCCCTTTATTTGACAGGGCCATGCTGTCACGGAGTATCTGGAAAGAAATTTGTACCGAGGCGGGTATCTGGCACGATGAAGTCGGCTCACTGCATCTGGCATACCATGACGATGAGTTGCAGGTGATGTCGGAATATGTGGAAGTAAACCACACCTTTCGCGACTGCAGCTTACTCACGCCTGCCCAAGCGCTTGAGAAATCTCCGGCAGTAAACCCCGATGGCTTAAAAGGTGCCCTCTGGAGTGGCGAGGAAATGATCGTCGAGTCGCGCGTGGCTATCGCTCAGGTTGCGGCGTATCTCGCCAAAAAATACGATATCACCTTCCACTGGAACACGGCTGTCAGCAGTATCAGCCACCCGAAAGTAATGTCCGGCAACCGTGTATGGGAAGCGGATGAAATATTTGTTTGCAGCGGCGCAGACTTTGAAACACTTTATCCGGAGCTGTTTTTAGAAACCCGGATCACCAAATGCAAACTGCAGATGATGCGTTTGGTAACCCAGCCCGAAAACTGGCGCATCGGCCCCTCATTATGCGGCGGCCTCTCCATGATACATTATCCCGGTTTTCAGGCGGCCGGTTCTTTACCCTTGCTTCGTAAAAGATATGAAGAGGAATATGCAGAATATCTTAAATGGGGTATTCATGTTATGGTATCGCAAAACGGAAGTGGTGAATTGACCATTGGTGACTCGCATGAATACGGTCTTGTGCATGATCCGTTCGACAAGGCATTTATTAATGATATGATAACCTCCTACTTACAAACTTTTGCCACCTTTAAGGACTGGAAATTACTGCAATCCTGGCATGGCATCTATCCCAAGATGACCGATGGCGCAACAGAACTGATTGTGGACGTTGCACCGGGAGTAACGGTTATCAATGGCATCGGCGGCAACGGAATGACACTTTCCTTTGGCCTTTGTGAAACTTACATCGCCCAAAGATGCTCCTGATCGCCGGCTTGTTTTACCTTGTCGGGAATGTTTTTTAGTTTGAAAGACTATATTACGTGCTTTTTCAGCGACCGGGACTTTACATCGTCCTGCCGGGCTGAAGATCATATCAGAAATAATTATGGATACCAGAAGAGACTTTATTAAAAAAGCGGCACTGCTAACCGGAGCGGCAGGTTTATCGGGTTTATTACCAGCATCGATACAAAAAGCAATGGCGATAAATCCTGAACCGGGCAGCACATTTATGGATGCGGAACACATTGTTATCCTGATGCAGGAAAACCGCTCTTTTGACCATGTTTACGGAACCTTAAAAGGCGTACGGGGTTATAATGACCCTCGCGCCATTGATCTTCCGAATAAAAATAAGGTGTGGCTCCAATCCAACAAAAAAGGCGAAACTTATGCTCCTTTCCGGCTGGATATAAAAAATACTAAGTCAACCTGGATGAGTTCGCTCCCGCATTCATGGCGTAACCAGGTAAACGCCCGGAACGACGGCAAGTTTGACAAATGGCTGGAAAACAAGCGCAGCGGCAACAGGGAATATGCCGATATGCCGCTTACCCTCGGATACAACACCAGGGAGGATATTCCGTTTTATTATGCACTTGCTGATGCTTTTACCGTATGCGACCAGAATTTCTGCTCGGCTTTAACCGGGACTAATCCCAACCGTCTTTATTTCTGGACCGGTACCGTACGTGAAGAACAGAATGAAAACTCTCTTGCACACGTATGGAATGAAGATATGGACTACGGCACGCTGAAATGGAAAACCTTCCCTGAGCGGCTGGAAGAAAATGGCATCTCGTGGAATTGCTATCAGAATGAGGTTGCCATAGATACCGGGTTTGAGGGAGAAGAAGATTCCTGGCTGTCAAATTTCCAGGATAACGATCTTGAGTTTTTCGCGCAATATCATGTGCACCTGCATGGCCCGCACATGGCCGCTATGGAAAAACGGGAACAGCAACTGCCCGGATTGATTGCGGATACCGAAAAAAAGATAGCCGGACTACCGGCAGACGATCCGCAGATCAGTCAGCTTAAAAAACAGTTAAGGCAATTAAAACGATACGTTGCAGCAGTAAAAAAGGAGCGGGAAACCTACACTCCTGATATGTTCGAGAAACTAACTGACTTTGAAAAAAGCATCCATCATAAAGCGTTCAGCAGTAATAAAAACGACCCGGATTACCGTTCGTTGGTTGATTTAACTTATGACGATAATGGCACCGAAAGAACCATGAAAGTGCCGAAAGGAGACGTGCTTTACCAATTCAGGGAGGACGTAAAAAATGGGAAATTGCCTACCGTATCATGGCTTATTGCCCCGGAAAACTTTTCCGACCACCCAAGTGCACCCTGGTACGGCGCCTGGTATCTTTCGGAGACACTTGATATTTTGACACAAAACCCGGAAGTCTGGAAAAAGACCATCTTCATCCTCACTTATGATGAAAATGACGGATACTTTGACCATGTGCCGCCTTTTACCGCCCCGCATTCCCATAAAACCGGAACCGGAAAAGTTTCGGAGGGTATTGACACCAGAGTTGAGTTTGTGACCAGGGAGCAGGAACTCGCCCGAAAGGATTTCCCCGAAAAATTCGACCGTGAAAATGCTATCGGACTTGGATACCGGGTGCCGCTGGTTATTGCTTCTCCGTGGAGTAAGGGCGGCTGGGTAAATTCTGAAGTGTTTGATCATACCTCCACCCTGCAATTCCTTGAAAAATTCCTGAGCCAAAAAACAGGCAAAAAAATAGCTGAACCTAATATCAGCGAATGGCGCCGTACCGTATGCGGCGACCTGACGTCCGCCTTCAGGCCGTATAACGGCGAAGAAATTCCCAATCCGGCGTTTTTATCGAAGGACGAAACGATGGAGGGTATTCATAAGGCCCAGTTTAAAAAAGTCCCGGATGATTTTAGGATACTGTCGGCTGCGGAAATTGAAACGATCAATAAGGCGCCACACACATCGCCCTATATGCCGAAACAGGAACCCGGGATCCGGCAGTCATGCCCGCTGCCCTACCAGCTTTACGCTGATGGTCAATTAAGCCCCGATAAAAAGACATTCCGGATAAAGTTCACCGCTGACGATAAAGCATTTGGTAAGGGTGCGTCAGGTTCTCCGTTCAACGTTTACGCGCCGGGTAATTATCTTAACGAGGATGTAAGGACATGGGCTTATGCCGCAAAAGCCGGAGATACACTAAACGACGAGTGGCCGCTGGCGGATTTTGGAAACAGCAATTATCACCTGCGTGTTTACGGTCCAAATGGATTTTATCGTGAATACCAGGGTAACGCGGCTGATCCCGAACTTACGGTTAACTGCAATTATCAAACAGCCTATACCGATAACAGCAAGCTAACCGGAAACATCGCGCTTAGTTTACAAAACACCGGTAAAAAGCCCTACAATGTGTTAATAACAGATAATGCTTATAAAACTCCCACCAAAACTGTAACCGTTAATCCGGACTCGACTGCGAACGTTGTTCTTGATCTTGCCGCCAGTCATAACTGGTATGATTTCAGTTTGGCAGTGACGGGTTTCAGCCAGTTTAAAAAATGCTTCGCCGGGCGGGTGGAAACCGGGACACCGGGTTTCAGCGACCCGCAAATGGGTAACCCGACGGCTTAGACAAACTGTTGAATGATCTGCTGCAAAGGTCCGGCCTGCATCACGCCGCTTTGCCGCCACTTGGCTTCGCTGTTTTTAAAGATCATCAGCGTAGGAACGCTTTGAACCCGGTACGCATTTGCAGCTGCCGGGTTTTTGTCTATATCTATCTTTATAATCGTTACCTTGTCGCCCAGGGCATCTTTAACCTGCTTTAATATTGGCGGCATCATTTTACATGGGCCGCACCACTCCGCCGAAAAATCAACCAGCACCGGTTTTTCGGATGCTATTATTTCCTGAAAATTTGCCATGTCTTTAAGATTTAATACAAGATAACACTTCTGTGCCGCTAAGGTTTCTTTTCCTGCGATTATTACCTTCCGGAAACAATTGCACCGTGGTCGTCAGATTACCGTTTCCAGAGCAACGGCATTTATTGAGTGGGTGTTTCAATAATTCTGGTACATTAAATAAAAAGCTATCCTTAAAGAGACGTCAGCCTTTCTCTTCTGTTAATGCGATGCAACCGCTTCATCAACGAGATTTTTAAGTTCAATGTACCGTTCGTTCCGGCCGGTATTCTTAATATAGAATGTCATTAAAAAAGCAGCGTACTTTTTATCATTGTTTACCCATGGGAAGCTGCCAAATAAACCGGGACTGCTAACCGTATTACCACCCATTGTCCACTCGCCGTAACCATATCCCAAACCTTTTGCCTCCGCAGGTGAATAGGTTATTTTAACATCCGGCGTGAGCCGGTTTATTTGCATGTCGCGGATACTGTTTTCACTCAATATACGCTTACCTTTAAAAACGCCTTTGTTCATGATCATGACCAGGAAGTTCAGATAATCGTCCGGCGTACTGATAGCCCCTCCGGCCGGAAGTGCGACCTTTCCTTTGCCGAAGTCGGTATTTTTCATACCCAGCGGCCCGCTGATCCTTTCTGCAAATAAGGTCTCAAAACTTTTGCCGGTGATCTTTTCCAGTATAGCGCCCGCGATCTGTAACCCGTTATTACTGTAATGAAATACTTTACCGGGTTCACCCTCCATCGGCATTTTTGCGATATTCGCTATCGCCTCGTCCATACTCCCCGCGCCTTTTATGTCCTCAAGGCTTTCCTTCAGTTTGGGTGCGTCAATTCCTGTCAGGTGAGATAAACATTGACTGATGGTGATCATTCCCTTGCCGTGCGCCGACAGTATTGGCAGAAATTTACCTGCGGTGTCTGTTAGTTTCAAACGCCCGTCATCAACAAATGTCATCACCAGCGCCGCACTCAGCCACTTGCTGCAACTGGCTATCGGAAGCCGGGTCGAAGGGGTATAGCCGCCCAGATCAACGGCTTTATCCTGCTTACGGGCAAAGTATCGTGCCGCCATCTTTTGACGCATATTCATTGAGTTAACGTCGTGTTCATATATTATCTTTCCATCGTGGTAGATCATCAGGATGGAACGCCCGCCCATGACGGCGGTATTTTCCGCAAGCCAGTTGTCTATTTGTTCAAACCCCGACTGCGCGTCGGTTTTCTGTATCCAAAGCAGCAGGGTTATAGCAAGCAGTATTTTTTTAAGCATTGTTTGTCCGAATAAATTAATATAAACTTAGTCAAATTATTTATGCCAGCGGAGGCCGCTTAATCTAAATAACCTTAATATCATTTTATACTATCTTAGTATTCTCGTAAAATTATTGTTAAGCCGACAGTTAATCTTTAACTTTGAAATCCTCTTAGAACCATAAATGATGAAGATTTTTCCTTCCGCATGCAAAGCCATCACGGCAAGTGTCTTGCTTTCACTAATTACGTCTGCCATAGCTTCCGGACAGACCGTTACTACAGTCAGCAAAATTGATAACCACGCACATAACAGCTATTACGTTTCTAACCGGACGCCGCTGACCCCGCAATATTTTATCAAGTTACCGGTTACCGCTATAAAACCCGAAGGCTGGTTAAAAAAGCAGCTTGAATTGGAACGCGACGGCCTCACCGGAAACCTGGGCGAGATCAGTGTCTGGCTTTCAAAAACCGATAATGCATGGCTTAATAAAAGCGGGCACGGTAAATACGGATGGGAAGAATTGCCTTATTGGCTTAAGGGATATGGGGACATGGCTTATGTATTGCAAGACCCCAAAATGCTCAGGGAGACCAAATTCTGGATCGACGCTGTAATAAAAAACCAGCGCGCCAACGGCGATTTCGGTCCGCTGAACGAAACCAAACCCGGCCGGAGAGATCTGTGGGGCAATATGCCTATGTTGTGGTGCCTTCAGTCCTATTATGAATATTCCAATGATTCACGGGTACTTAAACTGATGGACAGGTATTTTAAATACGAAATGTCTGTTCCGGACAGCCTGTTCCTGAAGGACTACTGGGAAAACAGCCGCGGTGGCGATAATCTGATCAGTGTTTATTGGTTATATAACCGAACAGGAGAAAAGTGGCTGCTTGACCTCGCTACAAAGATCGACAGGAATACCGCCAACTGGCGTCAGACCGATAATCTTCCAAACTGGCACAATGTGAACGTGGCACAGTCATTTCGCGAACCCGCAACTTATTACATGCAGAGCAAAGTACCTGCCGACCTTAAAGCGAGTTATAACGACTTTAAGCTGATCCGGGATATTTATGGTCAGGTACCGGGTGGCATGTTTGGCGCTGATGAAAACGCAAGAAAGGGATATGATGATCCGCGGCAGGCCGTTGAGACCTGCGGAATGGTGGAGCAGATGACCTCAGATGAGTTTCTGCTTCGTTTTACCGGCGATACTTTCTGGGCCGACAATTGCGAAGATGTTGCCTTTAACACTTTCCCGGCTGCCTTTTTGCCTGACTACCGGGGGCTTCGCTATCTCACCGCCCCTAACATGGTGGTAAGCGACAGTAAAAACCATGCTCCCGGCATTGATAACGACGGTCCGTTTTTAAATATGAATCCTTTCAGCAGTCGCTGTTGTCAGCATAATCATGCAGCAGGATGGATATATTATTCCGAAAACAGCTGGATGGCAACACCCGATAACGGACTGGCTGCGCAATTATACACCGAAGGTTCGGTTACGGCAAAAGCAGGTAACGGCAAACCGGTTACAATTATTACGACGACCAAATATCCGTTCAGAGACCAGATTGAAATGAAAATCGTCACTAATGAAAGCAACTCATTCCCCATCTATCTGCGCGTACCAAAATGGTGCGACGCGCCTGTGTTGATGATCAACGGAAAAGCAATCGCTGTTAACGCAAAAGCGGCAAGTTATATCAGGATCAGTAACAAATGGAAAAACGGCGACCGTGTCAGCCTTCGCCTGCCCATGAAAATAACAACCCGTGAATGGGCAAAAAATAAAAACAGTGTCAGCGTTAACTATGGCCCGCTGACATTTTCATTAAAAATTGACGAGAAGTATGTGAAAAACACTAACAGTAAAGAGGTTGCCGTTGCAGACGCAAAATGGCAGCCAACAGCCGATCCGACTAAATGGCCGACTTTCGAGATCTATCCGGCCTCCGATTGGAACTATGGTTTGCTGCTCAACAAAACCAATCCTGCTGCATCGTTTACCGTTGTACAGGAGCCCTGGCCAAAAGACAATAATCCATTCACCAATGCAAACGCTCCTATAAGATTAAAGGCCGAAGGAAAACAGATTCCGGGATGGAAGATCGATCAATACGGCTTATGTGGTTTGCTGCCCGTTAGTCCGGTCAATACGGATGCGCCTGAAACCAAACTAACGTTAGTGCCTATGGGCGGTGCCAGACTAAGGATATCTGCCTTCCCGGTGGTGGAATAACAATAATATCCTGCGTGGCACGGTTATTCCTTGTGCTGCGCAGGATATTCTTTTGTTTAAACGATCCGCCTGACCTTATTTCGATTTACGGACATAAATGTTTCCGTTCATGTTCTTCATCATTATTTCAGGTCCGCCACCATTAATTTTGCCATATACCCAGTCCTCTATCTTCAAGCTGTACATATTGCCCTTTGCGCTGCTCTTGCGTGACACTGCGGGTTTGTGTTCTTCCCCTACAACATCAAAATCAGTATAAATATCGCCGCGATCGGATTTCAGTTTTACATTAGCCTTCAGGCTTGATGGAAAACTGACATCAACATTGCCATTAAGCGTTGTAAAGGCCATAGCCGCTTTTGGATCGATACTCTTAAAGGTCACAATTACGTTTCCATTAACCGTATTTGCTACTACTGAGCCGGAAACACCCGTTAATTTGATCCCGCCGTTGGTATTGGTGATCTCCAGTTCGCCGCTCACATTGCTGGCTACGATATCCCCGTTGTTAACGGTTGCAAGCTTGAGGGTAACATCGTTCTGTGGAATTTTCAATACAAGATTGGTCGTCTTTCCTGCATCCCCCTGTACCGTTATCTGATTATTATTTTCTTCAGCTTGTATATTCGCACTGTGGCCACCTGATATGGAATGCATCCCGTCATGTGTCCGTACTGCTTTTTTTTCGCCTTTATCCTGTACTTCTATAATCACATCCTTACCCTCGTAGCCGGTTACCGTTATTGAACCGTCAATAATACCTACATCCAGTTTGTATGGTTTCCCCGGCTGACTGAGCGGCACCACCAATTGACTTTTCTCTGTCTGCGCCCAAAGGCCGGTGTTGACCAGTAATATTATTGCCAAAGCTATCTTTATTGCTTTCATCGCTTCTGTTAATTTTGTTTTTTAATATAAATATTTCCGTTTAATGTTTCGAATCTGAATTTTTTGCCGCCCGCACCAAATCGTACATCCGACGCCTGATTAAGCTTATAAACCGTGCCTTTATTGCCCTTCGCCTGCGTTATGCTGACACGGGAAGGGAGCACCTCGGCGTTTGGAAAATCCGTAAAGAACTCACCGTTCATGCTTTTAAACTCAACGTCTGCAGCGAGATCAGGCATAAAGGTGACGTTTAATTCCCCGTTGAGTGTATAATAAGAAGATGCTTCCGGTGGATTTCTCAAATAATTTACCGTAAGCGGCCCGTTAATCGTATGGGCCCTGGTGGTTCCTTTAGCATTTGCGATGCTGATACCACCGTTAACATTGTTAACGCTCAACGTACCGTACACATTTTTTACGATGATATCACCGTTATTTACCGTTGAGGCATACAGGTCAACCCCATTGGGTACCTTTACCTTGTAAATAAGTTTCACATTATAATATATCCGCCGTTCATCCCCGTAATTTCTCCAGCCGTGCCGTGGTCGCGTATCGTACGGAAATGCTGTATAAACTGTCAGACTATCACCCTGCTGATCAAAGCCGAGCCTTAAATCACGCTTTCCTTCTTCCAGCGCCTGCGTATTATCTGCTGTAATCGTTTCGTCGATCTCGATCATAACCTTATCTCCGGCGTAACCCTCAACGGTGAGGGGGCCGTCCAGATTGCAAATAGTAACAGCGCCTTTTTGCATTGTAAACTGCTTGCTGACGTGGGTGTTATATTCCTGTGCATAAGCGGAGATCTGGACAAGACAAAGCCCGATACCTGTTAAAACAGGCATTAATTTTCGTTTCATAAAAACTTAGTATTGTTAAATGAGCTGTGTTATGGTTTGTTTAATTTTATCCCTGACACCCTCGTCAAGGTTCTTTTGTTTCAACAATTCCCTTAATGACCTTACCGAACTTTTTTCCTGAAGCTTGAGCATTACATCTGCAATTGCCGATTGCATTAACGGCGATTTTTGCGTCGTTATAGACTGTACCAACCCCAGCCTTACTTCCGGATGATTTGCCAGACGCGTAAGCGCATCCAGCGTGCTTAAACGTACATTTACATTCGGATCATTGTTCAGGGTTGCCAACAACGCGTCTATCACCTCCTGGTCGGCATGTTTGATCTGACTGGTATAGCTAACTCCCTTGATACGTTCTGAAGCAGATGGATTTTCCAGCAGGGCAAGCATCATCGTTTGTTTCAGCTCATGTACCTGGCTGGTCAGTGCCGCCATCTGCCGGTCCTGCCTGCCGCCGCCGGCAAGCGTAAAGAACAGGTATCCGCAACCAAAACTGATCAGAACAATCGCCAACTGAAAACCAAGAGGCCATTGGTGTCTCCACCGCCCTATCCAGCCAAACATCCCCACCCTTTCAGTTGACAAATTTCCTTTACTGACTTCCGTCATTTTGAAGTCCTCAAGCATCGACATAAAGTCGGCCTTCATATTTGCAGGCGGCTCGGGTGCGGTCAATCCATCCATTTCCGTCCATAACTGTTTCATCGCTGCTAATTCAGCGGCGCAGCTTTCACAACCAGCCAGATGTCTTTCAACGTCTGCCAACTCTACGGCTGTCAGTTCTTTGTTAATCCAGCCGGCAAACAGCATTTCGCAATCTTCACATTTCATTGTCTTCTGTTTTATCGTTCTGTCTTCTCATAAATGTTTCTCAGCTCCTGCATTGCCCGGTGTACCCTTGTCTTTACCGCAATTTCGGATATATCAAGTATTCCGGCAATCTCCTGATACTTCAATTCCTGAAATTTGCTCAGTATTAAAATCTCACGATTCCCTCCGCTCAACTTATCCATAGCATTATGAAGTGCCATTTTTGCCTGCTTTTTCTCCAGTTCCTGTTCAGGCGTCATACCCCCGGACAAGCGCTCTGCGTGATCGTCAGTATTTTCATGTCTTATCCGCTGTTTAAGGCTCTTTCCCTGATCCTTTAATGTATTTCGCGCTATCGAATACATCCAGTGTACAAACTCGCCGTTAGCTGCAAAGGTCTCACGATACTTCAGCATTTTATAAAATACCTGCTGCACCAGATCTTCACTCGTCTCACGTTGATAGGTCATGTGAAAGAGAAAACCATACAGCGGCCGGTGATACCGCTCAAAAAGCAGTGCCATTTTATCCAGGTCTCCGGCTTTCACCCTGAGCATGATTGTATTGTCGGCCAACGAGTTCAATCAGTTCGGTAACTTTAATTAAGGCAATTTTACTTAGATACTCCGGAGAAAAGAAATGGTTACAGGAAAACTGAAAAATATTTATAAAGCGGGATAGAAACCGTTCATACAGGTCATATGAAACGGGAAAAGCCCTCTTTATGGGAGGGCTTTTGTTTTTACATCACTTAGGATGATAAGATTTGGCGCCGACCTACTCTCCCACGTTTTACCGCAGTACCATCGGCTCTGGCGGGCTTAACTTCTCTGTTCGGAATGGGA
>DASZTX010000021.1:0-109486 GCA_035547875.1 Mucilaginibacter sp.
TGGCGTGGTGCCTGCTCCGCCGTCATTGCCTGCTGCATCGGTATAGGATGCCGCGGTTACCGTGATGCTTGCCGTACCGCCATTGGTCGAAGCGGTCGGGGTAAAGGTGGCTGTACGTGTCAGACCGCTGCCTGAGATCGCGCTCAGTGTACCGCCCGATACCGTCACGTCTCCCGATGAACCGTCCCATGCAAAGGTCGTTCCAGGGTCTTCACTAAAGGTAAAGGTAATAGTTGCCGTCTCACCTGCCTTCAGCGCCGATACATCGCTGCTGATCGCCAGCGTCGGGCTGGTCGTATCGATGGTTACATCCAATCCTGAGGATGCCGAACTAACATTGCCTGCTGCGTCCGTTGCTGTTGCGGTGATCGTATGCGTACCTTCGGCAAGGGTCGAGCTTTGAATGCTCCATTTACCGCTGCCATTGGCTGTAATTGTGCCTAACACGGTACTGCCGTCCGTATCATAGAGCGTTACCGTTGAACCAACTTCTGCGTTACCGTTAAATCTCGGGGTCGTTACATTGGTCACGTTATCCGTGCTTGACGTTCCTGCATCGCTGGCTGCCGCCAGGTCTGGTGTTGATGGCGCTGACGGAGGTGTCTGATCAACCAGGTAGGTTTCGCCGCTGGTATAACCAGTGGTCTGCTCATTCCCTACTGCGTCAATAATTCCCGTTCCGGAATTATTTAAATCCAGCCGCAGGGTCCCATCACCTGTTACATTATTTATTGTAGCATTTGCTACTGTTGAACTTATCGGCGTAACGGATACGCCAGAGGTAGATATACTGCCGGTTGTTGTGGTCGTAAAGTCATTGAAATCTATGCCTGTTACCGGTTCACTGAAGGTGATCTGAAAGTCCAGCACATTTTCTTTGATCGGGCTTGGATCTGTCCGAACAATGGAAACTACAGACGGCGGCGTATGATCGAACTCGTAGGTTTCTCCTGAAGTAAAGGGTAAACTGCTTACAGCCGGATATAAACCTGTGCTGTTGGCAAAGTCAAGCCGCAGATCACCGTCACCTGTTATACTGTTAACGGTAACTGTATAGGAAGGACCGGTACCGCTTACCGCACTAACGGTTCCCGCTGCATCGCCGCTGGTTGTGGTTACTGAGAAATTGCTTGCTGATAAACCCGTTACCGCCCGCCCCAGCGTCACCGTGTAGTCAACCGATGTAGCATTGGTTGGATTGGTGCCTGATGCCCGGGTAATAGAAGATACCGTTGTGTTTGTGATAAAGCCGTCGGGATTAAGCTGTCCGCTCGTAGTAACAGCGGCGTTTAAATAATTTTCCGCCCCGGCCGGACCATTAAATTCCATCACCATAACCCGGTAATCGGTGCCTGCAGTTAATCCGGTGATTGCAACAGAATTCCCCGAACCTTTGTACACAGCGTGCCACGAACCCGGACCTGTTCCGGTGGAAAATGCCGTACTGGCGGTATAAGTTGTGCTGTTTACGGGCGCCGGGCTTCCTGAGGTGGTCTGCGCGACAAAAACAACTCTCGACGAACCATCGCCGTTTGTCCACCCGATGGTAGCTGAATTTGTTGTGATGTTAGAAAAGGTCAGGGTTTTTGCCTGCACGGTAGGTGTTCCGTATAAATGCAATACCGCACCACCATCCGAGCCATCGTCACCGTCTCCTGCAAAAATATTTACGCTGTTCTGCACAGCGATCCCCCATGGAAAGAATATGCCATTGGTATGCAAAGGTGTGTAAGCGTCAATTGCGCCGCCACCCCCATTGGTATATTCCACTAATTTATAACCGCTGCCTGTGTTTACCGTTGCAAAAAGATTACCGCTGTCATCAAAGGCCAGCGCGGTCGCGTAGTTGTCGGCAGTTAATACCGAACTTGAATACGAAGAAGCTTTTGTCAGCTTAATGATGCCGCCCTTGTCAGAAGGATAGCTGCCATCCTGGTTAAAATCATTCGTTACATACACATCACCATTCACCGGCGATACGGCCAGCCCCGTAGGGTACGAATTACCAGCACGGCTGGCAAGGTTATCATAAATTAATGTGCTGTCGCCGCCCGTAATGTTGTGTTTATAAACTGCATATTTATCGTTTACAGCATCGTATTGTGCTGTATATAAACTGTTGCTGTCGTTCGGGTCGGCTGCCAGCGCGGAATAATATGAGCCGTGCCTGAAAGTTGACGCGGTATAGGTCCCGCCGGAGTAAGTAAGTTTTATGATATTGCCACCTGCCGAAGTGAAATCGGTGGTAACATATACATCATTGCCAACTACTGCAATTCCCCAGGGCAGATCGCCGCCGGGGCCTGTATCATCGCCTTCTGAAAGTAAGCTGTAAATTGAAACCCCCGTGCCGGTGCCGTTGGTATATTTTACCACTTCGCCAACGAGCCCGCTCGTACCTGATTTAACGTGGATAACGTAGATATTCCCCGAAGCGTCTTTGGTAAGGCCAGTATTAAGGTTACCCGATTCTACATTGGAATGTGTAAAAACAAGCTGCGCCTGCGCCGGGCGGCCAGCAAGTAAAAAAAGAATTACAGAAACGACGCGAAAAAATTTGGTAAAGTTTTTTTTCATAAAGTCCGTTTAAATACACATGTATGGATTCTGCCAGCCGCTTGCACACCCTTCATGTATCGCTTTAAAATTCGGAGAATCGAACTTTAATCCGGTACCCTGTTCAACTACGGTTTTTATAATCTTGTCTGATGAAGTTTTAATTTTAACGATATCGGTAACCGGCAATGCAAAACCGGATAAGGGATAAAAATTTCTTTCGCCACGAGGCCCAAGCAACGACTCTTTGCGAAGCAATGCTTTTACTCCATCCCAATCCCGCTTGTCGAGCTGAGGCTTAACAGCATTCAACGCCAACCCGGCCTCGTATCCCAGCAAACCGAAAACATTGGCTTTCTGCCCGCCCTTGGTCTCAAATTTTTTAATGAACTCTTTGTTCCTGATATCTTCTGAACTATAATTCCAGGATAAAGCAGAATAAAAATCCAGCTCCAAATGGGCGACGTCACTCAGGATATCGTCATACGCCATATTTTCAACGACGAGCAATGGTATCTCCCGGTGAAGCCCTGAATTATACCATGCTGCAAGAAATTCGTTACCGCGCTGGCCTGTAAAAATAGAATGGACAAACTTCGGTTCATATTTCCGCACATCTGCAAAAAAATTTTCGAGGTCTGCGGCGGTCCATTTGCCGGCCTGGTCGGCAAATACGTGTGTGTATATACTCCCGGAACCAGCATCGCCTGTGCCATGCATAAAAGCATTGCTGAGGTGATACCCGGATTCGTAAAGCGGCATAACCATCATACCCGGTCCGCCAAATTCCTTGTGTGCCCAATACCCCATAGCATATTGGGTTTGCCATATCTGCTGGGAACTATAAAAAATATGAGGGCTCAGGTGATTAAAATAAGGAATGTATTCACCCATATCAAAAAAGAAACCCATCTTACGATGGTTTTCAATAACAGGTATGAGACCGGGGATAGCCTGATAACTGATCAGTCCTGAAATAATATCGACCTGGTCAAAAAAGGTCAGCTTGTTCACCGCCTCCAGCGTACTTGTAGGGTCGCCTTGTTTGGTGTATGCCGGAATAATCTGAACGGAACGCTGTTTGAAGGGATCCAGATTCATACCTAAAAACATACCGGCAGTAAGATGCGCGGCATAGTACGGATATATACCTGAATATGGCGATAAAAACCCAATTTTAACAGGAGCCTTCATGAATCAATTCGGGCTTGGAAAATATCCAAAAAGCGAAATGCAGTAACTGATAGCTAACACAGGCTGCATGATCGACATTGGCTGACTTCCGCCGCCGGAGCCAACCACCTGCGGCGCAAGAGAAACATAATTTGCGGGAGGGCCATCAGAAAAGGCGGTGGTATTGAATATCTTTAAAGATGTGGCATTATCTCCTGAAGCCGTGTAGGGCGTTGCGAGATAGGTGTTATTCGCCGGAATACCGGTAGTGCCAATCTTGGAACTGACCTGGATATAATGATTGTGCGGCGGAATCTGGTTTTGTGTCAGTGTAATTTCTTCAGAACCCGCCATTTCGGCAAGTGTCCGGTTGGTAAGTCCGCTACCCTGCCCCTGATGAATGGCTACACGGCCGCGAAGATCAGGTAAAGCGAATGTGTCCACGCCATCCCCCCCGTAAGTTGTCCCGATCAGGTTAAATAAGGTTTCATTCTCGGAAATAGCCATGAGCTGACCCTCGCAAAACTCCCAGCCAGCGGGTGCGAAGTTTCCGCCAAACAGCATAATGTATCCTATATATGGTTGCATAGTTTAATAGGTGGGTTGAGCCTAAGGCATTTAGAGGTGAAATATATGTATTTATTTTATTTAATAAAATACCCTTTAAATTAAAAGAATAAATCTAAAGTTACAATATTTCGATAAAGCCTATATTTTGTAACCTTGGATACTAATGCCTGATTTTCCCAACCGCTTTTCTTTAGTGTTTAATTGCCCATGTTAGTTCTGAGACGGAAAAATCCCCTGCAGGGCTATGCAATAACTGAGCGTAAGATAGGGCTGCATCAACGAATGGGGTTGCCCTCCTCCGGTATTTGTAATACTGGCCGAAGCAAGATTTACAACAGGATTATCGCTCCCCGGCGCGGCATTAGTATATAAATGTATATTTTCGGCATTTACCCCCGTGCCCAATACCGGTCCCTGCCCTAACGAGGAAGTATTATCCGCAACAGCAAGTGTTGGCGCACTCGAGCTTACATTAAAATTGTGCGTATGGGAACCTAACTCGCTCAACGTAAGTGTGTGAGTTTCCTGCCCCGATCTTTCCCCCAGCGTAAAACCACCTCCCATGTGGATAGGCACCTTGCCCCTCAGATCGGGCAATGCAAAATTTACACGGCCATCTCCGCCAAAGGTTGTCCCCAAAAGCGAAAACAAAGCCTGGTTCGTGTTAATGGCCAATAGCTGTCCGTTGCTGAGCGCAAAGCCATGTGGTGCAAAATTAAAGCTCAATAAATATAGTTCAGCTAAAAAAGGGGTGGACATACTATTTTTTTTAACGTAAAAGAGATCATGTTCGCGGCGGAAAAACGCCCTGCATTGCAATACAAAAATTTAATGTAATATAGGGCTGCATGTTGCTCCTGGGTGATGAACTGCCACCGGAAGTAAGGGCTAAAGGCAAGCTCACAGGGTGTGAGGCAACGTCGGTTGCATATAGTTTCGTTGTAATCGCATGAGGTCCGGAACCTGTAGAAGGACCTGTACCGAGGCTTGCAGATGAGCTGGCGGTTCCCGTGGCTCCGGCTGTTCCGCTTCCGGTATAAACCCTGACGGTATGTGAATGCGCAGGAATTTCGGTATTTATCATCGTAGAGGTTGAACTTCCTGCCGTTTGTCCGATAAAATATTCAGATAAGCCCGCCCCCTGACCCTGACCAATAGCTGCGCGGCCTTGCAGATCAGGCAATCCGAAAGTGGACTTACCGTCTCCGCCGTAATTGGTGCCAAGCAAGGAAAACAGCGCTGTATTCTGACTTAGCGGCAATAGCTGGCCATCGCAAAAAGCCCATCCTTTAGGAGCGAAGTTGAATCCGAAAACTGAAATCTGTGCAACGAAAGCGGAATCCATTTTATTGTTTTTATAGTTCTCAAAACTAACCAAATTTTTCATTTTCAAACTATGAACAATAAAATC
This sequence comes from Mucilaginibacter sp., assembly GCA_035547875.1. Taxonomy (GTDB): domain Bacteria; phylum Bacteroidota; class Bacteroidia; order Sphingobacteriales; family Sphingobacteriaceae; genus Mucilaginibacter. The sequence continues at coordinate 5,711 of DASZTX010000021.1, forward strand.
GTTGTAGATAAAAAAATTTCCAAATCATTTCTAACTTTAGCAAATATTGTAAAGTTCCTAATCAGCAAAAACTATGGACAAACCGCGCAGGCGTTTTCTTGGCCAGCTTTCCGTGATCGCGGGCGCAGTAGCCTTAAATCAGCCGCTCACCTCATTCGCTTCCGAACGCAGACCGATTCGTTTACCTTCGTCAGGCGCGGGTAACAACGTCGCTATTTATCATACAAATGATCTGCGTGGCAATGTAAGCGCCATCGGCAAACCTCTCTCGGAAAAGAATGCTGGAGCGATCCTGCTTGATGGCGGCGGCTTTTTAGATAGTACCGGTAATTTAGACGACCAGCTCCGTGTGATCGATAAGATGAACCGTCTTGGTTATCATGCGGCTACGATCGGAAAAAACGAGCTGGCCCTTGGCACTGAAAAGCTGGCGCAACTTGCCGGTAAAATGAATTTTGCGCTGGTAAACTGCAACTATGTGCTGGATAACAGGCTCAGCTCATTTATTAAGCCTTATATTATAATGTATGCGGGCAAAATAAAAGTTGGCGTCACCGGTGTCGGACAGCCTCACAGGGGGCTGACCTGTAATGATGCTGTAACAAGCCTTAACAAAATGGCCTCACGGTTAAAAGAACGCGAAAAGTGCGACCTCGTGATCTGTCTTTCACACCTGGGAAATAAAAAAGCTCAGCATACCACAGACAATTATCAGCTTGCGCAACAATCAGAAAACGTTGATTTAATTATCGGTGGCGATAATCACAAAATGCTGATCGGACCGGGGATAGAGCGTAACAAACTTAACCAGGAAGTCGTTCTCGGACAGGCTGGCTGGGACGGGCTGATGGTGGGTAAAATTATTGCAGGTTTTGACGATTTGAACAACAAAACGGCAACCGAAGCCGCTCACATCATTACCGGGCAGCATCTTAGTAATAAAATGGCTGTTGCTTTTCAGGCAATCCAATCGGCAAAAAGAGTAGCCTAACTCAGAAAAGGGCAAATATAGCCTTATCAGATTTTTATATAACCGGGCCCCGAAAAATTCGGAAACCCGGTTTTTTATATAGGGGTATTAACAGGTGCCGACTCCGGTCTAAGAGGCCTTTATCGCGCCTATTTTCTTTAACAGCTTCCGGTTTTCGCGCCGGTGTATGAGGTGATGAACCAGTGCATAAATCACCGGTAAAATCAATAACGTAAGGATTGTAGAGGTGATAAGCCCCCCGATCACCACGACCGCAAGCGGCTTTTGAGTTTCAGAACCGATGCCTGTCGATATCGCTGCGGGCATAAGACCAATAGCGGCCATCAATGCCGTCATCACTACCGGCCTTACGCGGGAAATAACGCCCGTCAGGATGGCCTCGTAAAGATGGATACCCGCCATCAGGTTTTTACGGAAGACGGATATCAGGATAACCCCATTCTGAATGCAGACGCCAAACAGCGCAATAAAACCGATCCCGGCAGAGATGCTGAAGTTGATGCCAGTAATGTGCAGCGCTAAAATGCCGCCGATAAGTGCAAAGGGAACGTTCAGAATAACAAGGGAGGCGTCTTTAACATTTCCGAAAGTGATAAACAGGATGAGGAATATTACCAGCAAACAGATCGGCACCACATGCGCCAATGTTTTTGATGCCCTCGTCTGGTTTTCAAACTCTCCGGCCCAAGCCGTTGAATAACCCTGATCCAGCTTAACCAGTTTGGCGACCTTCCGTTGTGCCTCAGCAATGGTACTGCCCAGGTCGCGGCCACGGTTAGAAAATTTTACAGCGATGTACCGTGTGTTGTTATCGCGGTAAATAAATGCGGGGCCTGTCAGCAGCCTGATGTCGGCAATCTCCTTTATGGCAACCTTTGATCCGTTGAGCGTAGGGACCATCAGGTTTTCAATCTTTTCCTGCGTGTCGCGAAATTCCTTCTGATACCTGATCCGGATATCAAACCTGCGCTCTCCCTCATAAAGTTCTGTAGCGGCTTTTCCACCGATAGCCATTTCAATCACTGCATTTGCATCGGCAGTTGCAACGCCGTAAAGCGCCATTTTACGCTGATCAAGCTCTATTCTGAATTCCGGCTGACCGAGATTTCTAAGCACACCGAGGTCATCCACCCCTTTTACGGTTTTCAGCACATTTAACACTTCATCTGCCTTTTCGTCAAGCACATTAAAGTCAGGGCCGAATATCTTAACTGCCAGCGAGGCATTTACACCGGCGACCGCTTCCTCCACGTTATCCCTTATCGGTTGCGAATAGTTGAATACCGCGCCGGGTATTTTCTTTAACTGGGTATCCATCTGGTTGATCAGATCATCTTCCGACAGGCCCTTACGCCATACCTTTTTATCTTTCAGATCGACCTGTATCTGCACATCAAAAAAACCTTTGGGATCGGTACCGTCATTGGTGCGTCCCACTTGTGCAAGGGTTTGTTTCACTTCCGGGAATTTTGAAATGATCTGCACCATCTTCTGATTGATACTTTCTGCCTCGGGAAGCGATACGCTCATGGGTAATTCAGCCTCTACCCACAATGCGCCCTCGTTCAGATCGGGCAGAAATTCGGTGCCTAAAAACCGGGCTGAGAAAAAGGTGAGCGCCATAAAAATAACAGCTGCGAGCAAGCTTGTTTTAGGATGCTTGTAGGTATAGCCAAACATCCGGCGGATGCCGTTCTCAAAAAAACTTACCACTACGTTGTGCTTTTCCTTTACGTTTTTAGCAAGTAAGATGCTGGATAACGCCGGAACCAGGGTAAGGGTAAATATCAATGCGCCAAGCAATGCAAAGCCAAGCGTATAAGCCAGTGGTGAGAACATCTTCCCTTCCACCTTCTGAAACGCGAAGATGGGTATCAGACAGGTGATGATGATCAGCTTTGAAAAGAAGATCGCCTTACCCATTTCAGCGCCGACGTTTTTAAATAACCCCAACTTGGCAAGGCCGTTAAACTTCTGCATGCCTACTTCTTTCGCTCTATGATCGAGGGCAACAAATATTCCCTCCACCATTACCACCGCACCGTCGATGATGATACCGAAGTCAACCGCACCCATAGACAACAAATTGGCACTCATGCCTTTTATCCGCATACAGATGAACGCAAAAAGCAGCGAAAGAGGAATTATGATGGCCACCGTAAGGGTAGTCCGCCAGTCGGCCATAAAAATGAATACGATCACCGTCACCAGTATTATACCTTCCAGCAGGTTATGGATCACCGTTTCCGTACAATAATCCATCAGGTTAGTACGGTCATAAAAGGTATCAATCTTTACATCTTTAGGCAATATGGTATCGTTAAGTTCCTTTACCTTGGCGCGCACCCTGTCCAGCACTTCTGCGGGATTCTCTCCTTTACGCATCACAATAATGCCTTCTATAACATCCTTTTGCTTATCGCGGCTTACCTGACCCAACCGAGGCAAGCCTGATTCCTTCACGTCGGCAACATCTTTTGCCAGGATCGGGACGTTATTAACATTTTTAATGATGATGTTCTGAATCTCATTAATGTTGTTGATCAGCCCGATACCCCGAACCACATAAGCCTGGTCATTTTTCTCGATCACATCCCCCCCTACGTTGATATTGCTGCGGTTTACTGCATTATAAACATCAAGCGAGCTCAATCCATATTTCTGGAGCAGGGCGGGATTAACGCTAACCTCATAGTCCTTTTCTTCACCGCCGAAGCTGTTCACATCCGCAACTCCCGGAACGGATTTAAACTGACGGTCAAGCAGCCAGTCCTGTATGGCCGTAAGCTCATGCAGCGATTTTGTTTTGCTTTTAAGCGTGTAACGATATATTTCACCAGTCGGACCATAAGGGGGTTCAATTTCCGGTTTAACGCCGTCAGGAAGGTCAACATTGGCCAGGCGGCTCAGCACCTGCTGACGGGCAAAGGCGTCATCCACGTCATCGTCGAAAATGATGCGTGTGTAGGATAGCCCGAAAGCGGAAGTCGTGCGTAAATTGACTTTCTTCTGCACTGAATTCAGCACCGTTTCTATCGGGATGGTAATAAACTTCTCTACTTCTTCGGCGGAGCGCCCCGGCCATTGTGCAATGATAATGATCTGCGTATTGGTAACATCCGGAAAGGTCTCTATGGGCGTATTGCTGTAACTCCATATCCCGATCACCACCAGCACTGCTGTCATAAAAAAAACGAAATACCGGTGCCTCAGCGAGAAGTAGATAATATTTTTAATGAATTTGTTCATTTCTTAGCTGCGAATGATTGATAGCAAAAATTAATTATCACCGGTTATTGCATCGTACAGCAAAAGCTGATTTTTAGATATGACACGCTCTCCCGGTCGCAGGCCCGACGCGATGTAGGTTATATCATCAACTGTTTTTATTATGCTAACCTCACGCACCTTCATATCGCATGGCCCGTTATAAATCACCACGTAATTTTTGCTGCTGTCGAAAACAATGGCTTTGGCGGGTATGGAAACGGATTGCGTGCTCTCGCTGTTGGTGATCACCACATTGGTAAACATTTCAGGCTTGAGCAGCATCTCCGGATTGGGCAGCGCAATCTTTATTTTCATCACCTTGCTGTCAGGATCCAACACTGAGCTGATCTCATCTATCCGGCCGTCAAATACCCTCCCGGGGTAAGCGAGTGTGGTTACCTTTGCCGTGTACCCTACTTTAACCTTGCTGATATCGGATTCAAAAACATTGGCCCAAACCCATACATCTTTCATGTTGGATATCGTGAACATACTGCCGCTGTTATCCTGCCGGATAAAACTGCCCGATGAAATATTTTTTTCAACAATGTACCCGCTTTGCGGCGCACGGATGACCAGCGTACCGTTGGCGCTGGTATTACCGCCTCCGTTAATAGCCAACGCGGATTTCACCTTGCTACTGGCAGCTACTGACTTATTATAGTTTTCTTTGGCTTCCGTATAATCCCGCTGACTGGCTATACCGTTTTTATAGAGATATTCTGCCTGTTCCAACTGTCTTTTTGCGACGGATACGTCAGCCTGCGTTGCTGACAGATCGTTATAGTTTCCGGCGATGTCCGCGCTGCGCATTACCGCAAGCACCTGTCCTTTTGTAACCTTGTCACCAAGAGAAACCTTCACTTCGGTGACCTGTCCGCTGCTAAAAGGGAAAACCTTTACTACATTATTGTCATCGCTGGCAACCTCTCCTGAAAGATCGAGTTCGTCTTTCATAGTGGTCGTTTTAGCCGTATCAATCGTAATCATTTTAGCCAGCGAATCGCTTACGCAAACCTGCTTGCTGACCGTTGCCTGCTGCTTTTTGTCCTTACACGCCGAAGCCAGTATCAGGATGCACAGGCCGGCGATATATATTTCCTTTTTCATTATTTGCTATGGAGAGAATATGGTACTATGATTAAATTACCGGTACGCCAACGGCGAAATTCAGGTCGGCGATTGCTTTTTGCAGGTTGAACTGCTGCTGCAATATTTTCAGTTTAGTGTCTTTATAGGTGTCAAAAAAATCAACAAATTCTATCAGACTGATCTGACGCTCCTTAAACCCCTTCAGCATATTTTTAAACAGCGTGTCGTATTGTTTGTCAAACTGTGTCTGTTGCGGAGAAAGCGCCTCAACACTTATTCTGTATTCATTCACCGCTGCCACAACATCATTTTCCAGTTTCACTTCATTGCCTTTCACTGCATCCTCCTGGCTCATCATACTATACCGGGCTGATTTTATATTACCCTGATTACGGTTAAAAAGCGGGAGCGGCAAACCAATCTGTAAGCCATAATAGTTACGTGCATAACTGGCGTTCTTATCATACGATGCCCCAACGGTTATATCCGGGGCAGCCATTGCACGTTGTAATTCGAGGTTATGCTGTGCGTAGGTCAGCTGCAACTGGTTTGATAAATAGTCGGCGCGGTTTGTTTTGGCCTGTTCGATCAGGGCCTGCACATTGAAGTCCTTTTCCGAATAGCTGGTATCGGCGTAGGGCGCAATAACGGTATTTGCGCCGGATTGTATCAGGGTTTTCAGTTCGGCCTCAAGGTCGTTTGCCTGCCGGTTGCTTTCTGCCAGATCATTTTGTAAACCAAATAGCAGCGCCTTCAGTCTCACAAGGTCTTTCATCGAGATGTTACCTGCGTCGTACGACTTTTGCATTGAATTTACCAGGTCAGTTGCTGCCGCTATTTCGTTTTGATAAACCTTTCCCTGCGCCTGTAAAGTGCCCAGCTGGCTAAAATCCAACCGCAGGTTATACCGCAGATTTCGCATCAGGTCATCAAACTCCGCCTGCTGAACCAATGCATTATCTTTCGCCACCTGCACCTGCTTGCCCCTTTTTCCGGCTGTGGTGAACACCTGGCTTAACTGAACGAACACCTCTCCCAATCCCTGCGCATCATTATGATAAAAAAACTTATTACTCCCCCCGTCATGCACGTTTTGATCGGTACTTAAAACCGGGTTATCCCAAAGTTTTGCCTGCTGTATCAGTGCCTTTGACGATTCGACATTATACTTTTGCGCAAGCAGCGCAAAATTCTTTTCTAAAAACTGCTTTTCTGCTTCCCTGAAACTCAAATGGAGCGTATCGGTCTGGGCCATCAGGCCACAAGGGATCATATAAAACAAAAAGCACAGCGGCGCTGCCGCGTATCTCAGCCACATATTATCAAAATTGAACAGCCAAAATTAGCCCGGCAGAAAATGGCCGGGATTAGAAAGAGATTAGAATTTCAGATTAATGGGGGAATTCTACTGTGATGGTGGTACCGGCTCCCGGAGCCGACTGAAGGCCGAGACGGCCCCTGAACAACTGGATGATCTTTTGGGTAACGTACAGACCAATGCCGTTACCCGAAAATCCGCGGGCATTGCCGCTTCGATAAAAGGATTTGGTTACTTTATCAATATCATTGTCCGGAATACCTATTCCCTGATCAATTACCCGCACACGAACCAGTTCTTCATCCGCATAAAATGTACAGGTAACCGGCTTGTTCTCAGAAAATTTAAAGGCGTTCCCGATCAGATTGTTCAGCGCAATGAATATCAGCTGACGACTGGCAAACACCGTTAAAAGCGCTTCGTCTTCGGGGAGATGTTCAATTGCCACCTTTAACGCCCCCGCATTATCCTTGCTCCGCCAAAACTCATGCACATCCCACAACAATTCGTCCATGCGAACAGGAACAAGCTGCGCTGTACTGAAGTCCATATCTACCTGGGCCAGTTCCATTAGACTGGTAATGGTGTCCCTCAGTCGTTCGGACTGTTCCAGAACCAGCTGCAGTGTCTTTTCATGCTGGTCGGCATCTCGTTTCCGGCTTAATGCAAGTTCCACCTCGCCGATAATACTCGTTACCGGCGTCCTCAGTTCATGCGAAGCATTGGTTACGTAGGTCTTTTGCAGCTCAAATGCATTTTCGAGGTGGGCAAGCAACCGGTTAAAATTCTGCGCCAACTCGCTGATCTCATCTTTTCCGTTGCCTTCATCAATCCGCTTATCAAGATTATTTGCATTGATCAGCTTCATCTGCTGCACGACGTTGTTTATCGGCGATAAAGCCTTTGTTGCCAGAACGCGACCGACAATATACAGCAATGCTCCCACAAGCAAAAAAACAACGAGCATCGTTTTCAGCATCAGGTCGAGCCGCCGGATACCGTCAACATCTGTTGCAGAAACCAGTATCACAAAATTGCCCTGATTGTCTTTAAAATATATTCCGACGACCTGCCTGTTTTTGTCGCTGTACTCGAGGTAATGCTGCTGACGAACAGCCTCGATGGTATGGCGATGCCAGTATTTTTCCTCATCAGGGATAAAGGCCGCACTGTTTCGGCTGTCGTAAAACCGGATCACCTCCCCCGGCAGGTTTTTAAGATACCGGCTTCTTACGCGGTCGAGCGAGTCAGGAGATATTTCATCTGCCTTAAGATAAAGTTGTGCCGCAACATTGGCCCGGTCGTTCAGATGGGAAAAAAAATCGGCCCGGATGAGCGAATAAATAGAAAGATAAATGGAGATGAGCACAACCAGCAGAACCCCCGAACCGAGCAGCGTAAAATAAAGCGAAAGCCTGTTTTTTATTTTCACCTGATTATCTTTCTGCTTTGAACATGTACCCTTTACCGATCACCGTATGAATATACTTCACATCAAACCCTTTGTCAATTTTATTGCGAAGATAATTTACATATACGTCAACCACGTTGGTCCCGGTATCAAAATCAATACCCCATACCTTCTCGGCAATTACCTGCCGCGATAGCACCTTGTTGTTATTCCGCATCAGCAATTCGAGCAACGCAAATTCCTTAGTTGTCAGATTTATGCCGCGGCTTGAACGTTCGGCCGAATTACTGTGGGTATCGAGTGTTACATCAGCTACGGTAATGGTGTTTTGGGGTTCGGTGTCCTTGCGTCGCAACAGGGCTTCAATACGTGCCTGCAGTTCGCGGTAATGAAAGGGCTTAACCAGGTAATCGTCAGCGCCTGCATTTAACCCGTTCACCTTGTCATCTATGCTGCTTTGAGCGGTCAGCATCAATATGCCGATGCTTTTATCCTTCTGCCGGATATGCCGACATACTTCTACACCGTTCAGGTACGGCAGCATCAGGTCGAGGATAATGACGTCAAACAACTTAATCTGAAAGAGTTTTATGGCCTCCGCGCCGTCGCGCGCAACCTGTACAGTATAGTTATTCTCCTCCAGCGCCCTGGTGATAAAGCCGGCCACGCGGTCATCATCCTCAACTAAAAAGATATTGGCCATTGTTAAACGCAAAGCAAATATAACGCGTTTTTAAAGTGTTTGGTGTTTAGCGGTTTCAAAGCTAATCTGCAAAACTTAAACCGTTCAGAAACAGCGTATTTATGTCCGATTTTTATATAACCTTAATTCATCATTCGCCGTATAAGAGCCCGTTAGTTAAAAATAATTCACTTTTAATCCGGTAATAATTTATGTGGAGGAACAACATTTTCGGTGTAGATGACGATGGGAAAATTGCAGGCTTATGCAGTTATTTTTTTGTTTTAGGCTGGTCGGTATCCTATTTTGGTTATCATCAAACCCAAAAAACGAGCCTGAGCAGTTTTCATTTAAGACAGACACTTTTTCTTTACCTTTCTTACCTCGCTTTACGTTTTGGCGCGCTGCCCATCCTTTCAAAAGCCGGAGTTTTTAACGGAGCTTTTTCTTTCGATTATGCGGTTATCTTCATAAATGTATTATTTATCGGGCTCTGGGCCCTGGGATTAAATGCCGCCAGCAAAGGGATGGCAAAACCAATTCCTGTTTTAGGAAAAGTCGCCCAGGTGGTATTTCAAGCTATCTGAACTTCGGAGGACAGGCCTTCGAGCGTCCCGTCTCAAGTGGCCTTGACCTGCGCTTTATCAGGCGGGTTTGAAGATCACTAATTTCATTTCAAAACCATATTATTGGTTTTACGGCTTAGCATACCGTTTGTACGCTGTTTATCATAGTATATTTGTCACCGGGAAGTCCTCCTTCCCGCATTTATCTTAACAAAAACCAAACTATGATCAAAACAAAAGCTTATGCTGCTCAGGATGAGCACAGCGCTCTTGCGCCATGGACCTTTGACCGCCGTGAAGTAGGTCCGCATGATGTACAGTTCGATATTATGTTTTGCGGTGTCTGCCATTCTGACCTTCATCAGATCAGGAACGAATGGTTTCCGGGGATATTCCCAATGGTGCCGGGTCATGAAATTGTAGGCCGTGTGGTAAAAGTAGGCGACCATGTAAAAAAATTCAAGGTAGGCGATCTTGCCGGAACCGGATGCATGGTGGATTCGTGCCGGGTATGCGAAAACTGCAAACGCGATCTGGAGCAATACTGCCTGAACGGTAGTTCACAGACCTATAACGGCCTCGAACAGGACGGAAAAACCCCAACTTACGGCGGATACTCAAGCACCATAGTGGTACATGTGGACTTTGTGCTGCATGTTTCCGAAAAGCTAAACCTTGCGGCAGTAGCGCCGTTGCTGTGTGCCGGGATCACTACTTATTCACCTTTGCGCCACTGGAAAGTTGGCAAAGGTCATAAACTGGCAGTTCTTGGTCTTGGCGGCCTCGGTCACATGGCCATTAAATTTGGTGTGGCATTTGGCGCTGAAGTTACGGTATTGAGTACTTCACCTTCAAAAGCCGACGACGCTAAAAAATTAGGCGCACATCATTTTGTTGTTACGACAGATGAAGAGCAACTAAAAGCGGCAAAAAACTCATTCGACTTCATTCTTGACACCGTTTCCGCAGTGCATGATTTTAACCTGTACCTGTCGCTGCTGCGCACCGATGGCACACTCATCTGCGTGGGCGTTCCGCCTGAACCGGCAGAGATAGCCGCGTTCAGCCTGTTGGGCGGCCGTAAGAGCCTTGCCGGATCCGGCATAGGCGGCATAGCCGAAACTCAGGAAATGCTTGATTTCTGCGCGGAACATAACATTGTATCAGATATTGAGCTGATCGATATAAAAGATATCAACGCTGCTTATGAAAGGATGGTAAAGGGTGATGTCCGCTATCGGTTTGTGATCGATATGGCGACACTTTAAAAAAGGCACCAATATTGTTTGAAGGTCGGATAAAGTAGAAATCGCTTTACTTCAGATCAGCAACGGCGGACAGGAATGAAAACTGCCCGCCGTTTTTTTACCTTTGCATTCATGACCGAGGTTATATTAAAAAAAGGTAAGGAGAAAGCTGTTTTGCACCGGCATCCATGGGTGTTTTCAGGCGCTATCGAAAAGGTGAAAGGTAAACCGGAAAATGGCGACGTGGCTAAAGTACTTGATACCCGGGGCGGGTTCCTGGCCTATGGTTTTTATAATGACCAATCAAGGGTGTCCCTGCGCCTGCTGGAGTGGGACGAACAAGCAATAATTGATGAGCAGTGGTACCGCCACAAAGTACAGGATGCGATCAGCAGCAGAAACCACCTGATGGCAGACGGCCAAACAAATACCTGCCGTTTGATATTTAGCGAATCCGATTATCTCCCCGGACTCATCGTTGATAAATATGCCAATCATCTGGCTGTTCAGGTACTGACGTCCGGCATAGACAGGATGCTGCCCTGCATCATTGACGAACTGCAACAACTGTTAAACCCGGAAAGTATCTTTGACAAAAGCGATGCATCGTCACGCAGCCATGAAGGACTGGCTACCAAAAACACTGTATTGGCAGGGAGTCACCCTCCGGAGGTGGTCGAGGTTATTGAAAATGGCATTAAATATCATATAAACATCGCAGAAGGGCAGAAATCAGGCTTTTATTGCGATCAGCGGGATAACCGCAGGATTGTTGCAGGATATGCTAAGGGGAAAAAAGTGCTTGACTGTTTTTGTTATACTGGAGGTTTTACGCTGAATTGTCTTCACAGCGGCGCTGCTTCCGTAATGCCGGTGGACAGTTCCGCACTTGCAACCGAGACATTAAATGAAAACATCCTGCTGAATGGCTTTGACGCGTTAAACGTTACTCCGGTAACCTCGGACGTTAACAAGCAGTTGCGCAGGTTACGCGATGAAGGCGAAACGTTCGATATTATCATACTCGATCCACCTAAATATGCTCCTTCAAGGTCAGCGCTCGACAAAGCATCGCGCGCCTACAAAGACCTGAACCGCCTGGGTATGCTTTTGCTAAACCCGGGAGGATTGCTGGCTACCTATTCCTGTTCAGGGGCTATGGATATGGAGACATTCAAGCAGGTGCTTGCCTGGGCAGCGCTTGATGCAGGAAAAAAAGTTCAGTTTATCCACCAGTTCTGTCAGCCGGAAGACCATCCGGTAAGAGCGTCCTTTCCGGAAGGTGAATACCTGAAAGGGCTATTGTGCCGGGTATATTAGTCCGGGAAGCAGTATGAAGACTGTTCCTATTCCAGCACTTCGTAAACAGTAACAGGTTTCGACTTGTTCTTTAAGGTTACCTCTCCGATCTTTTCACACCGGAAAGACTCTTTAACCTTATGGTAAACATCTTCGGTAATGACGATCTGCCCGACCTTTGCCGCCGATTGCAGCCGCTGCGATAGGTTTACTACATCTCCTATTACCGTATAATCCAGTCTCCTCAGCGATGCAGAACCAATATTGCCCGAAACCATTTCACCCGAATTAATGCCTATTGATATCTGGGGTTTATAGGTCAGGCCATCCATTTTGATTTCTTCGGCATGCTTCAACTGTTCCTTAACCGCAAGCGCTGTATCAATCGCCCGGTCGAGATGATAATTTCCTCTGTACACGGCCATTACCGCATCGCCCATAAATTTATCCACATGCCCCCCCTGCGCTATTACCTCTTTAACTATATTATCAAACAGACCATTTAACAATTTCACAACCGTGTTTGCAGCCACTTGTTCGGTAATTGCCGTAAAACCGCATACATCAATAAACATCACCGTAGCATCCACGAGTTCATTTTTCATCAGGCTGCCCTCAAATTCCTTATGGGTCATAAAGTTCAGCACATTCTCATCCACGTACATTTTAAGGATATTGTTTTCCTTGATGGCTTTCATCGTTTCGTGCAACTGGTGCACATAATTGATGGTCTTTTCCATGGTAAGATCGAGATCCTCAAAATCAACCGGCTTGCAAACAAAGTCGAAAGCGCCCCGGTTCATCGCTGTGCGGATATTCTGCATATCGCCGTAGGCCGATACCACCACCGCCTTTACCATCGGATTAGCTTCCGGTAAACGGCTCAGTAACGTCAGGCCATCCATAACCGGCATATTGATATCGCTTAAGATCACATCCAGATCGGGATGCTCCTTCACTCTTTCGAGGGCTTCGGCGCCGTTCTGTGCAAAAACAAACTCATAAACATTTTCGCGAATTTTGCGGCGAAACTTTTGTTTTACCAATAATTCCAGATCGGCCTCGTCGTCAACAACCAATATCTTAGCCATTATTCACTAAAGTTTTTAAGTTTTTCTTTTAACAGATTAAAATCAAGCGGTTTCGTCAAAAAATCGTTGGCGCCATTTTGCATAGCCTGCCTGTGGTTCTCTTCGTCGCCATAGGCAGTTATCATCATGACCACCGGAGGAGGCGTATCATATTCGTGCCGGATACGGGACAGCAATTCGAGCCCGCTCATTCCAGGCATATTGATGTCCGAGAGAATCAGAATAACTTCGGAGTGCGCATCATGCAGATAATTCAATGCCTCCTCGCCCGAAAGCGCGAACGCAAAATCAAATTCGTGACTCTTGATTTCCTTACGGAACCGCTGCAAAAAAAGCGGCTGAACATCCGCTTCGTCATCAACTACTAAAATTCTCATGGCTGTTAAAGATATGAATTTAATGCACAAACATACAGGGAATTTTCCTGTGCCGGGGCCATTTTAATACGCCTTTGCTATAATGAGGGTAAATGAAATTCAGCCGGTGAATTGTTAAAATGTGGTTAAGTTTAATTTGGATATTCGGCTTTTTTAACACGATCTGCGTTAAATTTCATTTATTTTTCATAAAACTTTTTAGTAATGACAATTTAATTTGTGTTTTTGAAGTAAAAAGCCGTACATTTATTGCTTAGATTAAATAAATCCCGGCGTCGGAATTAATAAATTTGTTACCGGGGTGATAATAAAATTTTAATTGTAGTTTTTTGGGGAAAGCTGTTCATGAAGAATGAACAGCTTTTTATTTTGAAGAAAATGGCCGCAAAAGCGGCCTTTATTTATTTGGATCAGTGCGCGTCAACCGGCAGTTTTGCCGCCTTTTTAAAGGGCTGCAAATACAGCAACGGAATAGAAAACAGCATTACCAGTCCGGAAATCCAATATGCATCATCGTAGGTCAGCAGCAGCGTCTGTTTTACCACAGTACCCTCAATGGCAGCATAGGCCATATGGGTAGCATCCAGCAGCGATTTTCCTTTTGCCATAAAACCCTGGGTAAGCATTTCGAGCCGCTGTGTAAACGCCGGGTTATAGGGGTTCACATTTTCCAACAGCGTACTGCGGTGAAAACCTGCCCGCAGGTGGATAATGGTGGTCAGCACTGCGATACCAAACGAACCACCCAACTGACGCATCATGTTGTTCAAACCTGTTCCCTGTCCCAATTCCGGGCCCTTCAGATCGGCAATCGCCAGGGTGGTCAACGGCACGAATAACAACGCCATACCCACACCCCTGATCAGCAGCGGTATCAATACGTCTGCCTGACCTGTAGCAAGCGTCGAATTGCTCAGCATGGTGGTAAATACGAAGAATAAAAACATCCCTGCTGTCGCCATAAACTGGGCTGGTATGCCCTTGTTGAGCATCTTGCCTATAAAAGGCATCATGACGATGGTACACAATCCACCAGGGAACAGTAATTCGCCCGTTTGCTGCGCCGTAAAGCCGAGCAGGTTCTGACAAAACACGGGGAACACAAACACCGAACCGTATAAACCAAACCCAAGCACAAACGAGGTGAACATACCAACCGAAAAGCTCCGGTGCCGCATGATGCTAAAATTTACAATCGGATAGTCGATGCTTAACTCGCGCCAGATAAAGCATATTGTGCCTAAAATCGCGGTGATAGTTAGTACAAGAATGTAGGTTTTGGCAAACCAGTCTTCCGACTCACCTTTTTCCAGGATGGTTTGCAAACTACCAACTGCCACTGCCAGCAAAGCAATTCCCCACCAGTCTATCGGCTTTCCCTTCTCTTCCTTTGCTGTCGGGCGTATAAATGTATAAGCACAGAAGGCAGCCAAAGCACCAACCGGAATATTCACATAAAAAATCCACCGCCACGAGGTATGGTCGGTAATGTAACCGCCAATGGTCGGACCAACTGTCGGACCAACAACCGCGCCCAAACCAAAAAGAGCCGTAGCTGTACCGATCTGTTCGCGGGGCCAGGTTTCGATCAATATCGCCTGAGAAGTAGAGATCAGACCACCACCCGCAAGGCCCTGTATGATCCTGAATATGACCAGTTCGTTCAAACCGGTCGCGTTACCGCATAAAAATGAGGCGATGGTAAAAACGATGATCGAAGTAATAAAGTAATTTTTTCGCCCAAAACGACTACCAAGCCATCCGGACATCGGCAAAACTATTACGTTCGCAACAGCGTAACCCGTAACCACCCATGCAATGTCCTCCAGAGTGGCGCCGAGGTTACCCTGTATATCGGGTAAGGATACGTTTACAATCGTAGTATCGATCAGCTCCAGCAGGGAGGCAATGATAACCGTGATCGTAATGATCCATTTCTTAAAGCCAGTTTCAGCCATTTCTATTTATCTTAATATGTAGAAAAACTGTGTTCCAGCCGGACAGCCGATAATGCGGTCGCCGACAATCCGGAACACCTCCTGCTGATCTATAAGACCCGGCAGGAATAAATCCGTCAACAGAGCTTTTATTTAGCAACTATTACCGAAACGCTTACACTCATGCCCGGGCGTAACCTGGCGATGTCTTCTTTCGATCCGCTGATCTTGATCTTTACAGGGACACGCTGTACAACCTTCACAAAGTTTCCGGTAGCGTTATCCGGAGGAAGCAATGAGAATTTTGCACCTGTAGCCGGTGAGAAATTATAAACCGTTCCTTCAATCTTCATATCAGGATAGGCGTCCACTTCAACATCGACCTTTTGTCCATCGCGAATCTTTTCCAACTGTGTTTCCTTGAAGTTTGCAGTAATATAGATGCTGTTATCATTCACAATAGAAAACAGTGTCTGTCCGGCCTGCACCAGCTGGCCTACCTGAACATTCTTTTTAGAGGTGATGCCGCTTGCTGGCGCCTTTATCCGGGTGTATGATAATTGCAGCTTTGCATAATCCACATCCACCTGACGCTGATCAACTCCTTTATGGGTAACGGCAAGCTGGCTTTGTGTGGTGCCTACCTGTTGCTGTGCGGCCTTATATTCGTCCTGTGCTGCACGATAATTTGCTTCGGCTACCTGCAGATCGGCTTTTGCCTGATCAAACTGCTGTTGTGTTACCGAGCCATCCTTTACTAGGTTAGCGTAACGGTTATAATCCTTCTTTACCTTTTCAAGTCTGGCAGCTGCCGAGGCTACCTGTGCTTTTGCGCTGGCAGAATTGGCCTGTGTAGCATAAATCTGGCTCTCACCAACGTTTATATTGGCACTCGCGCCATTCTCGGCCGCTTCAGCCTGTTCCAGTTTTACTTTAAAGTCACGGTCATCAATTTTTACCAGTACCTGCCCTTTGTCAACATGGGTATTTTCTTCAAAATAAATGCTGTCAACATATCCGCCTACGCGGGCTACAACCGGGCTGATGTTACCGTCAATCTGCGCATCATCGGTATCTACGTGTTTGCCGTAGTAGATATATTCCTTGATCCCGAAAATGATGCCCACCAAAAGTATTGTGCCTAATATGATCGGCAATACTTTGTTTGGTTTCTTTTTGGGTTGGTTTTCCTGTGTGTCGGAGTTCTTTGCCATTGTATGAGTTGTTTGGGTTTGTGTTTTATTTAATAAGTTTTCCGGTTGATTTTAATAAGGTATAATAGGCCAGCCCGGCGTCGGCCTTTGCAAGATCGAGATTAATCTGTGCCTGATAAAGCAATGTTTCTGCATCAACCCTGTCTGTCGCAGATGCGATATTGCTCCGGTATTTCGATTCCAGGATCTTGTTATTCTCGCCGGCCTGCTCGATGGAGGTCTGTAATAATTTTATCTTATCCAGCGCCATTGCATAGTTCTGGTAATCCTGATTTACTTCCTTTTTTATGTTATCCAGTTCTATATTCTTATTTATCAGGGTCTCTTCACGTTGGATCTTAGCCTGTGCAATTTTGTTCTTGTTTGTCCACAACGAACCGAAGTTCCATTGCAGCGTTAACCCAAGCGATATCGGGGTGATGTAAGAACCACCTTTCGGAACCGGGTTTGCCGAGGCATTCACATAATAAGCACTGCCTGATGCCGCTAACGTAGGGATCGTATTTGCCTTTACGTTCTTTATCCGCGTATCCGCTACCTGCGTACGAAGATCGGCCTGCTTAAATTCGATGCGGTTGCTAAGCGCCGTATCAATATAGTTTTCCAGCGGAGCCACCTGCGGGTCAGCGTTGGTTATTTCCGCAACCGACAGCTGGGTATTCTCAGGCAGTCCAAGCAAAACATCAAGATTATAGTTAATTATTTTGCGATTGGTTTCCAGATCAATTCCATTCAGCTCGACGTTGGACCGCTGTAACTGAAAGCGCAATACGTCGTTCTTGGTTACCAGTCCCTGCTCAAAAAATCGCTGCGATTGTTTGATCTGCTGATCTATTGAACTCAGGTTTTGCGCTACCACCTTTTTGCTTTGCAATACTTTATAAAGGTTGTAATAAGCGTTAATGATATCATAGGTTATCTGCTCTTTGTCCTTATCGGCGTCAAGACGCGAAACCTGGGTAAGCAGGTCGGTCGATTCCTTTGCATATTTTAACTTGTTTGCGCCAAAGATCACTTCAGTCAGGGACACTGTTCCAAGCCATGCATCTGCATTTTTTGGCAGCTTCAGGCTCTCTTCGCCAAACTGCAGGCTGTTGATCGGAATTTCCGCACGGGTGTATCCAAAACTGGCTTTACCGGTAGGTTTCGCCTCGTCAAGCACCTGGTTATATTCAGATACAGCCTCATCGATTCTGTTCTGGGATAGTTTCAGAACCTTACTGTTCTCCAGCCCGAGCTTTATCGCTTCATCAAGGGTAAGGGTGCGGTCCTGTGCTTTGGCGGCTGCGCCAAGCAGCAGTGTTAACAATGCCGCGGGTATTAAAATACGCAGGAATTTTTTCAGCGTACTGTTTATGGGTTCAAGGTTGGCGTTATTATTTGGTGTTGTCATTGCCGGTTGTTAGGTAAGCTTTTAAAAGTCGTTTCATGTACGTTTTAATACGGGGCTTAAGTTTTTCTTCCATAAACTTCTCTTCCGTAATGTCGTGTCCTATTATAAGTGAGGATAAATGAGGGGTGTTAATAATGTAGTTTTTTGTGCCAAAAATGGAGGCGATGACTAACTGCACATCTGTATCCTGAGAAAAGGAACCATTGCGAACACCTTCATCCAAGATTTTCTTTATCTCGGTGACGTTCACCATCAGTATCCGGGTGATCTTATCGGTCAGGTCCCAGCGCTTACTCATCGTTATCTCACGGTTTATCAGCTTCTGAAAACAATTGTTAACAATTATCCTGTCAACATATTTGTCAATACATAGTGCCAGCTTATCCCATGAGGTGGTTGTTTCGTCGCTGCCGATATTCTGAAGCAGTGTTTGAAACGATGATATTTTGCGTTCAAAAATTGCCAGAAACAGGCCCTCTTTTGATCCGAAATAGTAGTTAAGCATGGCCATGTTTACACCTGCTTCGCCCGAGATCAAACGGGTCGAAGCGCCGTCAAATCCGTAGTCGGAGAACACACGTTCAGCAACATCAAGGATGTGATCTTTTTTATCTGTTTTATCTTTCTCCATCGCTTTTCTGAAACAAAATTAATCAAACGATTGATTGAGAGTATCATTTTTTTGTCAGTTTACTTTAACCAACTGATAATCAGATCAAAAATATTAATCACTCGATTAACAAAGCAGGAAAATCATTGTTTTTAAAAATGCAACTTCCTGGCAAAAGCCAGCGACTGAGAAGAAAAAAGCATAACGAATCTTCGTTAAACAAAAAACCCGGTATGATAAACATGCCGGGTTGAGGTCTTGTAATTTATTCCGTTTTGGAAAAGCCGATGGTTTTACCAGCTATTACCCCAGGGGTCTTTAATATTATATTGGGCCAGCACGTCAGCAGGCACACCATCCCATTTGTTCGGTGCGTTACCTACATATCCAAGGTCTTTTACCCCCATCTTGGTGGTAAAGAAGCCGGAAGCAGTCAAATCGCGCATACGGTTGAAAAAGGAAACACCCTGTTCCAAACCGGGCTTTACCTTATTGGGATAGGCAAGATCGGTTACCATCTCAATTTGTTGTGTGTTGTTTGCATCAACAAAAGGTTTACCATAGCGATTGAGGCATTGCAGATCAAGCCAGCGCAATCCACCGCGCATCGGCGTCTGGTGTTCCGGCATATCCTTTACAATAAACTCTATAAAGTCAGGCACCTTTGCATCTGAGGCACTGCCTGAGCGGTCATCTTTGGGAATGATAATATCACCTAAAACGGTTATCGTAGCCATCTCATGGTCGTTGAAAAACTTCTCTGCCATCAGCTTCTTATCGCGTTCGATTTCAAAAGGCTGACGACCCGCCTGATCCGCAGCCGCTGTTTCGGTAGTATTTGCATCGGCTGAGGTTCCGTTCTTCGGTTTACAAGCTTCCAGCAGCATCCCTGCCGAAAGTGTTCCGATACCCAAAGCTTTTAATGTGTCGCGTCTGTTCATGATTAAACGTTAATTTTTTTACGTTGAGATAAAATGTATTCCGCAGTGCGCATACTCAGCGCCAGTATTGTCCAGGTCGCGTTTTTATCGCCCTGCTGCACAAATGGCGCGGCATCAACCACGAACAAGTTCTTACAGTCATGCGCCTGGCAGTATTTGTTTAATGCCGACTTCTTCGGATCGTCGCCCATGCGGACAGTACCCACTTCATGGATGATCATTCCGGGAGCTTCGAGGCCATAATTGGTCTCCTTACCCTGCGGCGGACCGTAAATAGCGCCGCCAATATTATGCATGATTTCCTGGAAGGTGTCCTGCATGTGTTTAGCCTGCTGTATTTCGTAATCACTCCATTTGTAATGGAATCTTAATACCGGAATACCGAATTTATCCACCACGTTCGGGTCTATCTCGCAATAATTATCATAACGGGCAATAGCCGTTCCGCGCCCGGCCATACCAAAGCCAGTTCCATAAAAACGACGGTAATCGTTTTTCAGGTCTGCACCAAAACCGCCCGCTTCCTTCATCTTTCCATCCTTACCCGGTACGGCGCCATTCATATTCTGGATCCCCCAACTAAAGCCGTAACCTGGCATGTGCAAACCGCCGCCAAATTCAATATGGTAACCGCGCGGAAAATTCAGTTTCTTATTGTCATATACCCAAGGGCCGTAGATATGGATACTTCCCACACCATCCTCGTTATAGCGTTTACGGTCTACCAGTTCAGGCAGCCAGCCTCCAGCACTCGATCCGGTCGAATCGTGAATATAATGCCCAACAACGCCGCTGCTGTTGGCAAGACCATTGGGATGTCTTGATGACTTGGAATTAAGCAGCAGCCTGGCGCTTTCACCAGCGCTTGCACCTAATATTACGATCTTGCCTTTTACCTGGTATTCCTGCATATCATCTTTGCTGATGTATGATACACCCGTTGCAAGTCCGTCGCTGTCGGTTAATACCTCACGCACCATTGCATTCGGAATAACTTTCAGATTTCCCGTTTTAATGGCAGGAATAACGAGACAGGATGAAGATGAAAAATCGCCGTATATCTTACAGCTGCGTCCGCATTGCCCGCAGAAAAAACAGGCGCCGCGATCTTTGTTGTTCGGCAAAGCTTCTGTCAGCACCGCACCGCGACCGGCAATTACCTTTACACCGGCTTTTGCAGCTCCCTTTTTTATAAAAAGCTCATTAAGCCTTGGTTTAGGCGGCGGTAAAAATATACCGTCAGGTTCGTTGGGCAGGCCCTCAACGGTACCATACACCCCGATCATCCTGTCCACCTTATCATAAAATGGCTTAACGTCCTCGTAACTTATCGGCCAGTCATCAGTAAGGCCGTCCAAATGATGCCCTTTAAAATCATCGGGGCCCATGCGCAGGGAGATACGCCCCCAGTGATTGGTACGACCGCCCAGCATACGTGACCGGAACCAGTGAAAATCTGTGTTATCCTTAGTAGTATAGGGTTCGCCGTCTATTTCCCAGCCGCCATAAGCGGCGTCAAAATCTCCAAAATAACGGGTAGTGCCCGCACCGCGCCGCGGCGATTCCCACGGCCATTTTAATTGAGCCGAATCTTTTGCCGGATCGAAAAACGGCCCAGCCTCAAGCATCAAAACTTTTAAACCAGCGTTGGCTAAAACATAACCGGCCATACCGCCGCCTGCGCCCGAACCTACAATAATGGCGTCGTAAACGGTGGATGATTTTTTAATCTGTATATCGTCGTTCATTTGTTGGTCTGTTGGTCAGCAATGCACTGCCGGGAATATTCAAAACTTTCAGGCAGCACATTGCTGACGATCTTATAATTCTTTAAGGGTAATATTTTTATAGCAAACTACTGCGCCATGATCTTGCAAAGCGATGTGTCCTTTAGGATATTCAGCAAATCCTTTCCATGTTTTAAACTTGCTGTTATTCAGCAATTCCTTCCATTCCGGGCTGCCAATCTTAACATCGATGGTCTTTTTTCCGTTCATCCAAAAAGTAAGCTGACCGTTGTACTTGCGTATCTTAACTTTATTCCACTGGCCTGCAGGCTTGGCAGGGCTTGATGGCGCCTTCATGTCATAAAGCGAGCCTGCAAGGTGATTCGCCTGTTTATTGTCTTCCGCGTTTTTATCGTCCAGTACCTGCATTTCAATACCGGTCAGGTAAGTAGCTCCGAAGGCTGGATCTTCATGTATGCCGAAAATAATACCGCTGTTACCGCCCTCTGCAATTTTCCAGTCGAGCGAAAGTTCAAAGTTTTCATATTCCTTGTCGGTTACCAGGTCGCCCTGTTCGGGGGCCTTGGGGTCGAGCTGTAATGCGCCGTCAACCACGCTCCATGCTCCCGGACCTGTTTTAAGGTAGCTGTGCCAGCCATTAGTGGTTTTTCCGTCGAATAATTTTGTGGTTTGCGCCATAAGACAACCGCTTACCACGGTAAATGCCACAATACTTAACAGTAGTTTTTTCATGTTGGGTTTAATTTGTTTGTTTGGTGATGTATGCTGTTGCGGATACATTGAATCTTTTTAAAGGAAACGCAGCGGAGCGCCAGCTATTACAATGGGTAGTAAAATTAGAATAAATTTTTACGGATTAAAAAAACAGCGGGAATATTGTTACAGAACGAAACAGAGATAAATTTAAGCCAGTAAAAAATTGTGTTAAAAACGGATGCAAATTGACTGATCAGCTAAGAAAGTCCCTTTAAAACCGGAAGGCACACTTTTTTGAAATAAGCCGGTATAAGAAATGTAATAAAAATATAAACTTTGCCGGCTCGAAATGAGCCGATGAGAGATTTAAATAAACGCCCTTAAGTTTACCTAACGTAAAGGCCTGCCCGCTTAAACCTTGTGATAAGACTTTAACTTCTCCGCTGTAATTAAGCGATATCTGTCTTTTAGACATTTAGCGCAAAAATATCTTTTTATCGGAAGAAAGAATAATAAATTACGTCCTATCCAATTCCTGGGTTTTTCAAAGTGATAAGGTGCGGAACATTTAGAACATTTTAATACTTTCTTTTGCATCGGGCAATCCTTTGTTTATTGATTTAGGGGACGGCAAAAATACACTTTTATATAAAAATTTTAATTCGGTAAAAAAAAAATTACAATTCGCTATTGTAAATTAAGTGCCTTTCTTTCACCCGTCTGCATTAACAATAAACCACATAAATTTAACATAGAGAATTGATATTACACAGTTATTTTTTATTATATTTGATAGACCCAATTCACCCTAAGTTAACCTGACTTCATGAAAAAAGTATCCAACATCCTTGCCCGCAAGGGTAGCAGCGTTATCGCCATTGATGGCGGCACTACTGTTTTAGATGCGCTGAAACTTATGGCCGAAAATAACATTGGCTCCGTTGTTATTACAGAAAGCGGCGAATATGCCGGATTACTTACCGAACGTGATTATGCGCGTAAGGTAATACTGCAGGGAAAATCATCGCTTGAAACACAGGTGCGAGAGATTATGAGTACCGAATTCCCGCGAATGATCCCTGAAAACTCTGTAGAAACCTGTATGCACATGATGAGCGAAAACAATCTGCGTTATCTGCCGATCTTTAAGGACAACAGGATGTGCGGCATCATTTCTATCAGCGACGTGGTGACAGAAACTATCCTGTCGCACGAAGAAACCATAGAGCATCTGAAGAGTTATATCCAATCTTAATTCCCGCCGATCACTTTCGGGTAACCGGCTTTACGGCGCATAATTTCTACCATCCGGTAAATTTTTGTTACCTTGCCTGCCGCATTACCTTAAGCTATAGTGACATTCAAGGATTTTAATTTTAATGACGATCTGTTCGAGGGTATAGCCAGCATGGGGTTTACCACCCCAACCCCGATACAGGAACAGGCTATTCCGATTATATTAAAGGGCAGTGACATTATTGCCTGCGCACAAACGGGTACCGGCAAAACCGGCGCTTACCTGCTGCCCGTTTTAGAAGCGATCAGTAAAAAGAACAACGTTCATCATACCAGTACGCTGATTCTCGCACCTACACGCGAACTTGCCCAGCAAATTGACCAGCAGGTGGAAGGGCTGGCCTATTTTACCGGCATCAGTTCCATTGCCGTATTTGGCGGCGGCGACGGCAAAGTTTATGAACAGCAGCGCCGGGGCATCCAAAACAACGTTAATATTATTATTGCCACACCTGGCCGGCTTATCGCCCACCTTACATCGGGTGTTTTAAAGCTTAATCATTTAAATTATCTCATACTTGACGAGGCCGACCGCATGCTTGACATGGGATTCTCTGACGATATTATGCGGATCATCAGCTATCTTCCCAAAGAGCGGCAAACGCTGCTGTTTTCGGCCACCATGCCCGGGCGCATCCGCACCCTGGCTAAAAAAATCCTACTCAATCCCGAGCAGGTAAACATCGCCATTTCGCAACCCGCCGTAGGCATCGATCAGCAAATTTACCGCGTTCATGATCAGCAGAAAACGCCGTTGCTGCAAATGCTACTGAAAAACGGATCGTATGTGAGTACGATTATATTTGCTTCACGCAAAGAGATCGTAAAATCGCTGACACGCGAGCTTAAACAGGCAAATTTGAAGGTAGCCGCCTTTCACTCCGACCTGGAGCAGAAAGAACGCGAGGACATCCTGCTTGATTTTAAAAACAAACAGCTTCCCGTAATTATCGGGACCGATGCGCTTTCGCGCGGCATAGATGTGGAAGGTATAGACCTTGTCATCAATTATGATGTACCGGGTGATCCTGAAGATTATATTCATCGCATCGGCAGAACTGCCAGAGCGGAAACCACCGGAACGGCCATTACCTTTGTAAACCATCGCGATGAGCGAAAGTTAAAGCAGATTGAACAACTGATAGAAAAGCCGATACGGCTGATCGATGTTCCGGATGAATTGAAATCCATAGAAATGAAACAGGAAAGCAGGCCTAACAAACGACCTCAGCGCCGACGTTTCGGAAACAAGAACAAAGCCCGCAAATAAACTTCGACATCTTCAAAAATATTAAACGATGATCTTTAAAAGAGTTTTACCGATACTGCTTGCCGTACAATGCAGCGTTGCACTGGCGCAGAAAAAAGAATATTCAGGCAACCCGATATTCAAAGGGTGGTATGCCGATCCCGAAGCGCAAATATTTGGCAAAACATATTGGGTTTACCCCACCTATTCTGCACCTTATGATGAGCAGGTGTTTATGGATGCCTTTTCTTCGCCGGATCTTGTTCATTGGACAAAGCACTCCAGTGTTGTAGACAGCAGCTCGGTAAAGTGGGTTAAGCGGGCATTGTGGGCTCCGGCCATTACCAAAAAAGATGGGAAATACTATCTCTTTTTCGGCGCAAACGACATCCATGACGATCAGAAAGAAATTGGCGGTATTGGCGTAGCCGTTGCGGACAACCCGGCAGGGCCTTTTAAAGATTATCTTGGCAAGCCGCTCATCGGCAAGATATATAACAAAGCCCAGCCTATCGATCAGTTTGTGTTTAAGGACGACGACGGTCAGTATTATATTATTTACGGCGGTTGGGGGCAATGTAATATCGCCAAACTGAACAATGATTTTACCGGATGTGTACCCTTCGACAATGGAGAGATTTTTAAACGCATTACTCCGAAAGATTATGTAGAAGGTCCGGTGATGTTTAAACGCAAAGGCAAATACTACTTAATGTGGAGCGAAGGTGGCTGGACGGGTCCGGACTACCGTGTAGCGTATGCTATCGGCGACACGCCATTCGGGCCGTTTAAACGAATCGCCACGATCCTAAAACAGGACGTTAATATCGCTACCGGCGCGGGGCATCATTCTGTAATCAATATTCCCGGCACTGACGAATGGTATATTATTTACCACCGCAGACCTCTCGGCGAAATAGACGGCAATCACCGTGTAGTGTGTATTGATAAAATGTATTTTGACAAAGACGGATTGATCAAACCGGTAAAGATCACCAATAAAGGAGTAGCTGCCCGTCGCATAAAATAAAAACCATAAATTTATTTACGGTAGCAAAATATTGCTATTCCGTTGATATTTAACGTTAAATTAATACGCCAGCCCAAAAAGCATTCGGATTTTTAGCCAAAATTTCGTATATTTGCGATAATTAAAAACCGTGCTTAACCTTCGCTAACCTGTTTTCCGGGTTTCATTACAGCACATTTGCCTGGATATTCTTCCGGGCTGATTTTTTCCTGAACAAACTAAAAAACTTTGGTAAAGATCAAACGGGCAAATTATGCAAAAACGACTATTCATTATTTCCAACCGGCTTCCGTTAACCGTCGAAAAAGATCAGGATGACTGCATTTACAGGCAATTGTCAGGCGGACTTATTGCAGCGGTAAATACCTATCTGGATAATGAAGGTTCCAATTCGTTTACAGAGAAGATATGGGCAGGCGTAACAGAATGTAATGAAAGAGCCTGGAACAGCGCGCAAAAAAAGATAGACCGACCCGATTCTACCTATCTGCCCGTTTTTATGAATGAGGAAATTTATGAAGACCATTACAACGGCTTTTCAAATTCGCTGTTATGGCCGCTTTTTCATTATTTCCCTTCGTTTGCCGAATACAGCACCTCCTATTTCGATGCCTATATGCAGGCCAACCGCATTTTTGCGGATAAAATTTCAGGACAACTGCGAAAAGATGACGTAGTCTGGATACACGATTATCATCTCTTGCCGCTTGCGGGCATGCTGCGAAAAAGATTCCCTACCCTGACCATCGGGCTCTTCCTGCATATTCCCTTCCCGTCCTATGAACTTTTCCGGGTCATACCCAAACAATGGCAGCGTGAAATACTCACGGGGATGCTGGGTGCTGATCTTGTCGGTTTTCAAACGGTAGATTACGCCTCACACTTTTTATCGTGTGTCGAGATGATCTATAAGATCGAACATGAAGGGCATCATATTTTGTGGGAAAACCGGCAGATCAAAGCGGATGCCTTTCCGATTAGCGTCGATTTTAAGTCGTTCAACGAGGCTTACGACAACGAGCGGGTTGCTGCCGTACGCGCTGATTATCTGAAAATGAAAGGCGAAAGACAGTTGCTTTTTTCGGTTGACCGGCTCGATTATACCAAAGGGGCATATACCCGGCTGCAGGGGTTTAAAAAATTTCTTATCCAAAACCCGGAATACCAGGGAAAGGTGGTGTTTATCCTGGTGATCATTCCTTCAGAAGATTCTATTGAAAAATATGAGGAACGAAAAAAAATAATTGATGAATACATCGGCGATCTGAACAGTACGCTCGGAAATATTACCTGGCAGCCGGTGATCTACCATTATAATCATCTTTCTTTCGGCGAGCTTACCGCTTTGTACACCGCCTGTGATCTCGCGCTTATCACGCCGCTGAGAGATGGTATGAACCTGGTATCAAAAG
Organism: Mucilaginibacter sp.; assembly: GCA_035547875.1. Taxonomy (GTDB): domain Bacteria; phylum Bacteroidota; class Bacteroidia; order Sphingobacteriales; family Sphingobacteriaceae; genus Mucilaginibacter. Next base: position 32,581 of record DASZTX010000021.1, read on the forward strand.
AATTTGTAGCAAGCCGGAAGGACAAAAAGGGAGTACTGATATTAAGTGAGATGGCGGGAGCAGCAAAGGAGCTGACGGAAGCCCTGCTGATAAACCCTAACGATGCAACGGAAATAGCCGATATGATAAAAGCCGGCCTGGAGATGTCCGACGAGGAACAGCATGAACGGATCGCGGCTATGCAAAACCGTATCAGCATTTACGATGTTAACACCTGGGCGGCCGATTTTTTTAGTCAGTTAAAAAACGTAAAAAGTATGCAATTAAAATTCGAAATAAAGTTTTTAGACAGTTTCGCACGCGCAAGCCTGCTCGAAAAATATTCAGGGACTACAAAAAGATTATTATTGCTCGACTATGACGGCACACTTGTGCCATTTTCAAAGTCACCCGAACTGGCAGCGCCCAGCGACAATATCCTGCAGGTGTTAAAGGAACTTTCGCGGCAGGCACAAAATGCGGTTTACATTGTAAGCGGCCGTGACAGCGCGGCGTTGGAGAAATGGCTCGGCCATTTACCTGTAGGCCTGGTTGCGGAACATGGGGCGAAAATAAGGCATAAAGGCGGCGAATGGCAATCGGAGATATCAAAAGAGAACCATCCCTGGATGACCCGCATAGAAAAGCTGATGACGGACTACATATCTAAATGCCCGCAATCGTTTATCGAGCAAAAAGAATATTCCATTGCCTGGCATTACCGCAACGCCGATCTGGTTCAAGGCAGCATGAGGGCCAAAGAGCTTTATGCTGATCTGGCGGATATCGCCATACAATTCCCGGTCAATGTCATCAACGGCAACAAGGTTATTGAAGTTCGTAACAAGGGAATAAACAAGGGAACAGCTGTCGGCAAGTTACTAAACTCAGCCAAACACGACTTTATACTTTGCATCGGTGATGATAAAACGGATGAAGACATGTTTAAAAAATTAGCACGTGTACCTGAAGCTTATACGATAAAGGTGGGGAACGAAGCATCATTTGCCAAGTTTAACCTGCACTCACCTTATCTGGTACAGTCACTGCTCGAAAACATTTCGTTGTATCCTGCAAAAGAAGAAGTTAAAACAAACGTATCGAAGAAAGGGGTTGCAGCTTCGTAGGCTGTAACCCTTTTTCAACGCTCCTCCTCCCTACCGCCGGGTAACTTTGATAACCCCGCCATTATTCCCCCTACCCTTTTTCCGTCTTACAGTAAAAACACCTTCGGCAAAACCGTAAAAACACCTGTTCAAAATGTTTCGGTTTCCGTAACTTGGTGCAACGTTTTATTTTTAAGCCGACAAAACCTGTTCATAGCCGATATTAAATACCGTAACCATCACAATTAACCTCCTAAACCACTATGCAAGATGACAGAAAATTGCTTGACAAAAGCACGGAAAAAGTAACTTACCTGCAAATACTCGGATTTGTCCTAATCGCCGCCGGGGTGGTATGTATCCTAATTTCTTTGACACCGGTGCTCACGCTGACTGGCGAATGCCTCTCCGTGATATTTTTCATTATTATGCTCGGTGTGGCCTTTTCCTTTCCGGACCTGTTGCAGGACCAAAATCAGGGCATCAGCACCATGCGGCTCGTAACCTTCATGATGATCAATGTGATCTGCATGTTGCTTTTGAAAATAGGCTGGTTGCAGCCTTCACTTAACGGGATTGGGATCAACGCCTATTGGATGGGCATCATCGCCTTCGTATTCGGAGCCAAAGCCACCCAGGCCTATTTTGAAAGTAAAATGGCAGTGCCCACTACTTCCGGGTTGCCGACGGCCGCGATGCCTGCTGCGCCTGACACTGCCGACTTTGTAAAAAAGGCTATTACCCAGAATGCCAACCTGATCTCGAAATTTCCGAACATTATTGATATATCGCTGGGGTCAATGACCATAGCCGGTCGGAATATTTATTGTGCTGATATCCATCTGAGCAATAATGGTGTTACCGGCATCCCAACGGAGTTACAGGTAGATATAAACGGCACACCGCATTACGTACCGGTTCATATAGTGCCGGACGTAGGCTCAGGTACAGCCCATGCCGCTATGGGGGGTAATGCCATTAAAAACGCAACGACCAATACCGCTGCGGGTACCTTAGGGTGTGTACTGACTGACGATGCAAAGCAATCTTTTTTCGGATTAAGTTGCTGTCATGTATTTACGGGAAACAAATGGCTTAACTACAACGGTTACAACATTCCCAAGGATCAAATCTGTGACGATACAACAGGATTGGTGCTCGGCAACTGGTCGTACGGGCTCATGAACACTGCTTTTGATATAGCCTACACCGATATTGCAGGCGCCGGACAGATAACACCATCAGGGTTTGCCGCCGAGCGCGATGTAAATGATGACGACATCAGGAACAAAACCGCTGTATCATTCAGGGGCGCAACGACACCACACGGTGCCGGAATTATCAGCAATTACCAATGCACCAGGCCCGTATATTACGGTCTTCAGCAGGTCAATATCAGTAACCTGATCCTGATCACTACCGCGGCCAATATTGCACCATCACACGCGGGCGACTCCGGCGCTTTAGTTTATACCACCACCGGCAACGAGCCGATCGGAATGATCATTGCCGCCGATACCGTCTTTTCTTACGTCATACCTATCACCTCCATTTTAGCTATAACCGGTAAATACATCTATTAAAATCACTCAACCTAACTTTAAAACGATGAAAAAGCTCTTTACCCTCGCATTTCTTTTGTCTGCCTCGTTGCACCTTTTTTCGCAGCAGCTATTTACTTTCGCCACACCGCCCAGCGCTAACAGTGACGGGTTCACGTTCAATAACCCTGCTCAGAAGTCTGATTTTGCACAAACCGAAATTATTTTTAAGATCATTGTAGATCGGCCAAACGATCTTAATGCCGTAACCTTTACCGATAACACTTTAACTCCTAAACTAACGCTTAACAACGTGCAGCTCAGCGAACTCGTTGCTAACGGGACTGTCATAATCCACATCAATAGCGACGGCAGTATTCTGGGACTTCCTTCTTCAAATAAGGTTCCGTTTCCGTTTAATGTGAAAGTAACTTATAACCATGTGGCCTATAAATCATCGGGGACGATTGGCAATATGGCATTTGCTGTTACGGGATCTTCAGCTTCATCCGGCGTCGGCGACACCAATACACCGAATCCCCCTGCTGCTGCTAAACAGACGAGCAACTATCTGATTGACGGGACATCGCATACAGGAATCGCTTATTATGACGCCCTTGCTATAGACACGATGCTGGAGACTGGAAGAACAAAAGACCTATACGACTACATGGGTAAATTTTATTTTAACGGGCAAACTATTAATACACCGGACGAATTAATCGCAGCCTCTGGTGATAATCCTTTTTTTAAAGATGTCTTTGGCAATAATAAGAAGTTGCTCAAAAACGGGGTGGGAGCCAGCAGTCAGGGTAAGCCTAATTCGTTGGTACCCGCCGCAATCGGAAACCTGGATGTAACTAACCTCGCCGACGGCCTTGCAAAATTTTTAATAAAGCGTAGCAAAGAGGAGCTAACAGTCACATTTTTTAACCGCTTTAACAACTTTATTACCAAATACATGGATGCGCAGCTACTTTTCCCGAAGACGTACCAGGTTTTACAGGGCATTGGCGATCAACTGTACAATTACGAGGCATTTATCAATGTTTTACGTGAGGCGTTTGCAGAAGATATTAATGGACTTGCTGATCATCTGCCCGATGCCATTAATCAGGTTGAATATGCCGGATTCTTTAAAAAACATGGCGATCTGAAAGATATCTGCCTCAGTTCGATATACATTGCTAACGGTCTGATAGATAAACAGCCACCGGGGAAGATCATTGCTGATTTTAATACGGATAAACTGCTTGGCGATGTAAATAATCAAAACGTTAAGGCAGCTGTACAAACGCTGCAGATCTTTTCAAATTCCATCCGCTCGATGAGCGATGATCATTACTGGGTAACGCCCGATTCGTTAAAACTGCTGCTCAAAAAGAACAATGCATTTAAAATTTATATGGGCCTTGTGTATATCAAAGCGAAGGAGGCAAATATCTCATTTACGATGGCATCGTTGACTAAAATTTTGCAAGATAGCGCCTTAGTTTTAAGCGACTATAGCGTTTATATCCGCAGCTTTGCCGAGAAAGCTGCCGTTTTACAGAAGAACATACAAACGCTGACAAAAACCGACAAAGACAAACTGACCTTTAATGATTACTACAATTTCTATAATTCAGCTTTGGATATGTTCCAGTACGCGGTAAAGGTATCGCAACTTCCGGGGCTTAACGCACTCGGCCAGTCGGCAAAACTTAATAACTTTATCCGGATAGCCCGGGTTGGCGGAAATATCGCATTCGATATGAACCGCAAAAACTACAGCTCGGCGATATTGGATATTTATACGGAATACAATTATGTGTTCGGGGATAACCATAAACTTAACACAATAATCGACGACACTACAGCGTCGGACTCTGCAAAAACGGCTGCAAAGAATTTTCTTGCCGACAAAAAGGAGTACCTTGATGGCAAAACCGACGATTTCAAAAACAGCTTTATCACATACGGCACATTCGTTGCTGCCGTATCACAAGCCAAAAATTCCGACGAGGTAGAAAATGCCATCGAGGCCGTTGCGCTGCCGTCGGGTTCATCGAGCATTAAACGGGAAACGCTTTTTAACGTAGCCTTAAATGCATACATCGGGCCATACTTTGGTGTTGAAAAAATCAAGACGCTCGACGCCAAATACACCCGCACCGCAGGCTTAACCGCACCGATTGGCATTGCGGCAAGCGTGGGACGGGCTCCGTTTCTGTTCTTTGGCGGGAACAGCACCTCTTATTCGCTTTTTGTATCTATCATTGACATCGGGGCGCTGGCATCTTATCGCCTTACCAGCGGCAGCAATGCAGATACCGCAGCGGCACAAATACCCACTATACAGTTAAAAAATATTATTTCGCCGGGAGCATTTTTCTCAATCGGGATTCCAAAAACGCCATTATCGCTTACCGGAGGATTTCAGATCGGCCCGAACCTGCGCAATGTAAACAGCAGCACCGGAACGGTGGTTAACACGTATGCCGATAAAATGTACACCCGCTGGAGCATCTCATTAGCGGTTGATATCCCGCTGCTGAACTTTTATACCAAGTCCAAATAGTGTTTATCCGCCAAAAAGAAAGGGCCCGCACGGAAAAATGCAGGCCCTTTCTTAAAAAAAATCACCATTAAAACTTATCGTCGTTTATCTCTATCCAGTAATTATCCGGATCCTGAAAATAAACCTGTTTTACCCCATCAGGCCGGAGTTCAGGCGAGGTCGAAGTCTGTTTCCAGTTGCCGTATTTTATGTGCATCTCATCCAGCCGCTTTGTAAAATCCGCAAGGTTGTTCACCGAATATGAGAAATGAGAATTGATGTCGTGCTGGGTTATCCCGGCGGCGCCCTGTATCAGATGAAGCTGGCTGTGTTCGCCCGTCCGGAGCCACACGTGTTTACCATCGTGAAATGGTTCAGGAATCTCTTTTAGCTGCAGCACATGCTCATAAAAGTCAGCGCTTTTTTTCAGGTCGTTTACGTACAACGCAACGTGATTGGCTTTGATTCCATTTTGAGCGAGCGTGCTGGTAGCCGCGCTGCAGGCTATCAGACAGGTTAACAAAACACGGCCCTTTTTCATTCTGTTCATTTTTTGGGTTTATTTAGGTTTGTCTTTATTTCAGGATATCGTTGATTAACTTTAGTTCATCCTCGCTGAATACAATATTGTCCAGGCATCCTATTGAATCGGTTACCTGCTCAGGCTTGCTTGCGCCGATCAGTACAGAGGTTACGCGATCATCCTTTAGCACCCATGAAAGTGCCATCTGCGCCAGGTTCTGCCCCCGGTTTTTGGCGATTTCGTTCAACTTCCTTGCCTTATTTATTTTCTCGTCAGTCACCTGGCCTTCTTCAATCGCGCCATTTCCGCGGTGAGAGGCTGCCCGTGAATTTTCAGGGATACCGTTCAGGTATTTATTGGTCAGTACGCCTTGCGCAAGCGGAGAAAAAGGAATACAGCCTACGCCATCACGTCCTAAAACATCCAGCAACCCGTCTTCAATCCAGCGGTCAAACATGGAGTATCTTGGCTGATGAATAAGACAGGGGGTTCCCAGCTGCTTCAATATAGCAAAAGCTTTTTCCGATTGCTCAGCCGAGTAACTGGATATCCCTACGTACAAAGCCTTACCCTGTCGTACGATAAGATCGAGGGCGGTCATGGTTTCTTCAAGCGGCGTTTCCGGATCAGGCCGGTGATGGTAAAAAATATCAACATAATCCAGCCCCATCCGCTTAAGGCTTTGATCAAGGCTTGCCACCAGATATTTTTTTGATCCCCAATCGCCATAAGGCCCGTCCCACATCTTCCAGCCTGCCTTTGTGGAAATGATCAGTTCATCGCGGTAATTGCTGAAATCCTCTTTAAAAATTTTGCCGAAGTTCTCTTCCGCCGATCCGGGAGGCGGACCATAATTATTGGCGAGGTCAAAGTGGGTAATGCCGCTATCAAAGGCCAGCCTTAAAATATTGCGGGCATTTTCAAGCACGTCAATGTGACCGAAATTGTGCCACAATCCTAACGATACGGCGGGCAGCATTAAACCACTTTTACCGCACCGGCGATACTGCATATTCTGGTAACGTTGATTATTGGGGAGATAATTCATAAAAACAGGTATTTGAAAGATTATTGGTTATCAGATCGGATTAATTTTCCTTGTTCAGCGCCTCCGGTTGTTTGTTTTTGCCAAATGCGCTCAAGAATTGGATAAAAATAAGGGTTGTAATAAAAATGTAACGAAAAATGTGCTGTTTTTTATTCTGGCAGCGTTAATTTTATTTCTGGAATCCGGGAAAGGTTAAAGATCGGTTGTTTAACCAAACGATCAGGCCCCCTAAACTTATTTCCCGAACAAAATTACTGCTTATGAAAATCAAAAAAATTCTAACACTGTTGCTGCCGGTATGTTGTGCCGCCGGAATTGTGGTACTTAATGCATGGAAAAGTAATGGTCGCCATCCCGAGGGAGATAACGCGGGCCTCACGCTTCCCGAAGGGTTTAGCGCCGCCGCTATTGCCGATAACCTGGGCAGCGCAAGACATCTTGCAGTGACACCGCAGGGTGATATTTATGTACACCTGTCCCGTGCAAAAAACGGCGCCGGAATCGTCGTGCTTCATGACGACGGCGATAAGGCTACCGTAAAATCGACATTCTGCAAATTCGGAGGCACAGGTATCGCCATAAAAAACGGTTATTTGTATGCCTCAAACAGCAGGGAGGTTTACCGATACAAGCTAAACGACAAGGACGAGGTGATCAACCCGGATCAACCGGAAAGAATTGTAACAGGCCTGATCGACCGGAGGACACACGCACCAAAGGCTATTACGCTGGACGACGACGGCAATCTTTATGTGAATATTGGTGCTTATTCCAACATCTGCAGCGAGTTTGACCCCAAAAAGACCGGATGCCCGATATTGGACTCAGCCGGAGGTATATGGCAGTTCAAAGCGGATAAGATCGATCAGAGCTATAACAACGGTATAAAATATGCTACCGGACTAAGGAATGTGGTGGGCATGGCCTGGAACAAACAGGACAACCAGCTTTTTGTGATGCAACATGGCCGCGACGCGCTTCATGACCTGTTTCCCAACCTGTATTCGGAGCGTCAATCAGCAGAGCTCCCCGCAGAGTGTATGTTCGCGTTAAAAAAAGGGGATAACGCTGGCTGGCCTTATGTTTATTACGACTGGATGCAACAGAAAAACATGCTTGGCCCGGAATATGGCGGAGACGGAAAAAAAGCTGCCGACAGTAAGTACCTTACCCCTGTTGCGGCCTATCCCGGACATTTTGCGCCGGACGGACTGCTTTTTTATACCGGCGACCAATTCCCGGAAAAATATAAGAACGGAGCTTTTATTGCCTTTCACGGCTCATGGAACAGGGCGCCAGAACCACAGGAAGGTTACTGCGTAGTATTCCAGCCCTTCAAAAATGGGAAGCCTGACGGCAAATGGGAGATATTTGCCGATGGCTTTGCCGGATCAGCGGCGCAAAAGGCTTCCGGACGGGCTGAACACCGGCCTTGCGGGTTGGCGCAGGGACCTGACGGGTCACTCTACGTCACCGACGACAATAAGGGTACTGTTTATAAAATCACTTACAAAAAATGATCAGGATAATAAAGATTGTCATATTGCCGGCGTTGCTGGCTTTCTGTTTTGCCGGTGCTTATGCCCAATCCAAACCACCCGTAAGAAAAAGACCAGCTGGTAGCGCATTAGGGGCATCAATGACCCGCGGGAAGATTGTTTATGGCAAGGTATGTATAGCCTGTCACATGGCTGACGGCAACGGCGTTCCCAACATGAACCCGCCCCTCGTCAAAACCAGTTATGTTTTAGGTGATAAAAAGAAACTGATCGGCATTGTTCTTCACGGGTTTAATGAGGACGTAGAGATCAATGGGCAAACCTTTTCCAACAGCATGACGCCCCACGCAGAGCTATCCGACCAGCAGATCGCGGATGTACTGACTTACGTCAGGAATAATTTCGGGAATAAAGCCAGCCGTGTTACACCTGCGGAAGTAAAAAAGGTACGCGCATCGGGTAAATAACTTTTTAGGATCATCATATTTCCCGGCAGCAGGATAATATCAAAATCCTGCTGCCGATATTTTTTTGCCGTTTTTCGCGATTACCGCATGGTAAAAGGGTCCACCGGTAAACAATTATTTAATTGAAAAAAAACGCCTTTTTAACCAACATTCATTTGTTTTTTAAGAAGATATAATTGTACCTTTACAACAGTTTACTAACAAACTAAAAACCTAACCTTATGGCACAATCTACATCAACACCTGCAATTGATCTGGATGGAAACTGGGAATATACCTGCATCCTGTCAGACGAAGACAATTCATTTCCAAAAGAATCTACCGCTGAAACCACTCCTCCCGCATTTAGTCACGGAGGCACGATCAGCTTTAAACATCTTGACGATAAGATCAAGGTAAGCGGACAAAGAGAATGGCGTAAAACCAAGGATAACACCCCGATCGACTCCCCTGCAAAACCTATTCAATGGAGCGGAGAGTTCACCACCGGCTCAAAGGGCAAAACCGCGGTGTATAAGTTCAGCATTAAGGATGATAACGCCAAGTACAAAGGACTGCAAGGTACCACCAGCATTATTATTGAGCACGATCCGTCGAATCCCGGTGTGAGACAAGGCTGGTTTCATTACATTCCAAGCATAGATTTCATGTCCGGCCTTTCTGAGCAAATAGAAGGCGACAAGGTTGACGCCGGTAAACTGCACACCTGGTTGTGCGTTTATGGCAAGATAACACTGAAAAAGAAATAACGTTTAACCAGCTTTCTTCCGGACTAATCGATAAAAATCGGGGTAAAATCTCCTTTTCTTTTCGGTCGTTTTAATAAATGTTAACCGTCCGGTGCGCTGCCTTATGCTCCCTAAGCAAATAATAAAAAACAACACATTAATAACCAAACCTTTACAAAAATGAAACTCACAGAATTAGAACTGGAAGAATTGGAACTGATGGCTAATTGGAACACTGTTGACAGCAGCCTGACATGGTGGATGGACGGTGATGATGACGATGATGATGACGACGACGATGATGACGATGACGATGATGACAACAACCCCAACTCAGAGCCTTCAGCAGGTGATGGCACTCCTGCAGCCATCCAGAAAGCAATTTTAGCGGTGATGACCGTTCAATTGCTTGATGACATCGGTACACAGATCAGCAAATGGGTGAATGACAACAGTTCAGGTAACCCAAGCAGTAATCCATGGACCAACCTCGTTCATGAAATGAACAACGTTAACTATTCGGCACAAGGCCTTACCACTGCGTCACAAATCTATTCTTATCAGCTGGCGATGGTGGTTTCTGCACAGATATCCGATCAGCAGAATCCTTCTGATGTTTCGGCATCATCTGCCTACGCTGCACAATGGTCAGCCGCCGATCAGAAGACACTTAAAGACACTCTGTTGCCTATGACCACCGTATTGCAGATGTGTACTTACATGGAAACCTACACCGATCCGACATTGGGTACGCCTCCATTTATCTGCTCGTCAGCGGTTGTGATTGCTGTTGGTAATTTTAATGCAGCTTAATTTTAACATGTTTTCCCGTGGTATTTAAAAATAATATTAAAACTGGCAAAGCATTATTAAAAATCGCCAGAGATATTATCGATAATTTCCCGGATCATAAATCCCTTGCAGAGACTGCCGTCCCTGCGAGGGATTTTACATTTTCAGGGAACGCTTCGGTATATATTGCGCTGTGGAGCGGCGGAAAAATACGCGGTTTTGGCGGAAGCCATAACAAGCCGCTACACGCTGCCATTTATGACGCAACATTACTTGCATTACAGGAACCCTCGGGCGACAGCCTGCTGCTTCCGGACGAAATACCTGAAATCAGGATCGGATTATCCGTTCGTAAGTCAGTCCGCCAATGCAGTGACATCACATCCATCAAAGAAGAACAAAAGACCAGCAATTCGGGCTTGTCAGTACTGAATTGGGGGCGCTGGTATGATATCCTGCCGGATAAGATCCTGCGATCGGAAATGGACATAGAAACGCAACAGCAATATCTTTTGCCACTGGCACGTCTTAACGAAAAGACCGTGACCGACGAGCATTGGTATATATCTGAATGGCACCAGTTTATAGAACCCGCCAGAGAAGAATGTGCTGAATTATATCGTGGAAGAACGAAAGAAGCATTCACTGTTACAAAAAAAGCCTGTATGCAGGCCGCTCTGCTATCCGCCAAACGTCTCGTCAACCAGCAAAACATTATCGGGCAGTTCACCTATGAATACCTTCCGCTTGATAATATCATCAATAACCGGAAATATAACCTGGTACGGATGGCAGGAACTACCTTCGGTATGTCAATGCTGTCTGAAGCGGTGAAAGATAAAGCCCAGAAAAAGGTATTTGAACACTGCGCCGAACGTGCCATGCACTACCTGTTTGAACTGGCGAAACCGGCGAGACATGTAGAAAATGGCATTTACATCGCTGAGGGAAAATCTGGGTTTGAGAGCTATGAAGGAAAATTAGGAACCTCTGCGCTGATGCTGCTGGCATTGCAATTCGGGCCTTATTATCGTAAATACGCCCGGGAACGGCAGGGCCTGATCAATACACTTTTAGGCTTACAACACCCTAACGGACATTTTGCATGTTATATTCCGCCCAAACAGCGTATAATAGATTATAGCTGCGAAAATTGCCAGAATTATTTTCCGGGAGAGGCGTTGCTTGCTTTGGTGTATGAATTAAAGCGCCGTTTTGACCCGATGATTGCACAGGCAGTTATCAAAGCGTTCCCCTTTTACCGGGAATTTTTCAGCAATCAGCCAAACACCGCCTTTGTATTGTGGCAGGTAAGCGCGTGGGCGCTTTTCCATCAATTAATGGAAAAAGAACATGAACTCGAGGCCTTATGTCTGGCCTCGGGGGTAACTCAGCGCGACATCGTCGCCTTTGTTTATGATCAAACCGACTTTATTCTGACCCTTCAATATAATAAACACAATACTACGCGCCCGGAATATCACGGCGGATTTCCCAATACCGGTACACCGGGTAGTGTTTCATCATGTTATCTGGAAGCGGTGATCCGTGCCACGCATCTCGCAGCACGAATTGGAGATACGCAAAAGCACACGTTTTATAAAGATGCGGCCATCGCAGGTCTTGAATTTATGAAAAGACTGCAGGTTAAAGAGACGGAAGCATTCCTATTTCAAAAACCTGATTATGCGATCGGTGGGATTACCAGTAATCCCGGCGCCTTCAAATTAAGGAACGACCGCGATCAACATGCCATAACTGCCTTTATTGCAGCTCTTGAAACACCGTCATTGTTCAGCAAATCTGATTTAAAAAACGCTTACAATTATGAAAGTACTGATCTTCACCTGCTACAAGAACCTTGAGCGATTTCAGAGCAGAGTCGATAACCGCACATTGCTGTGGGGACTTGACCAAGCCAACATAGACTGGGAATTATCGATCCCCTGGAAGCCGCTGCCTGACCTTTCGCAATTCGATGGCGCCTTCAGCACACTATACGCACCGCTGTTCCGGAACTTTATCTATCACTGTAAAGTGGCTGAGCAAAAATGCCGGGAGGCAGGAATACCGGTTATCAACAGTTGTGAAAACTACAGCCCGCCACACTCCTTCTTTTTGAAACAATGGAAAGAAGCAGGTATCCCCTGTGCGGGATATGAGTTTTTTAAGGACTTTGATACCGTAACGCTCAATTATCCGATGATCCTCCGGGTAGATGGCGTACACCGGGGGTTAAACATGTATTTTGTGAGTAACAGAAAGGAAGCGCAGGAGGCTATCGATCATCAGAATGAACTTCATCAACGTTATTTTCCATCGCGTGAGGGACCCAAACCGCTTAATATTGCCATAGAATTTGTAAATACTGCCGGGAAAGACGGCTTTTATGAAAAGAAGCGCTGTTATGTTATCGGCGATAAAATAATACCCGCCCATTATCTGCGATCGGTTACCCGGTTTGTTAATTACAAAGACTCGCTGCTTGATCCGGCCACCTGCGCAGCAGACAAAGAATACACCTTGCAGGACGAATTTACGGACGACTATGACCTGGTAATGCGCGCCGCCAAAGCAACAGGGCTGGATATCATTACGCTTGATTATTCTATCAAGCCTAACGGCGAATATGTATTCTGGGAGGGGAACCGACGCAGGGCTACCGCCGGCGACCAGCGTATAAAATGGCTGGGCATCAGACCGCCCGATATTGTCTATGGTAATACCGTCGCCGAGTTTATCCGGCAAAAGATCGAAGAAGCTTCTTTAGTGGTTTAACCAACGGCTACTGTTGGTTGCCGGTTAAAACAGCGTGTACACCGAAAGGAGGTCAACGCCGGGAACAGGCTTGCGCGTTGAATAAGAAGATGTTTTCCAGAACCGGCCAAACCATAAACGGGCACTGTAAACGGAGGAAAAATGGATATAACCTGAATTCGGATCAAAAAAGTGCCACCCCGAATCGTCTCGGTACACCGCCATCCGGTGGCTCTTTTTTAATTCAGCCGGACCTTTTCCCGACAGGTATCTGACGATGAACAACTGGATAATGGTTTGTGATGACCGCTGTTCCGGAAGGATTTCTTTAAAGAAACTCCCATCAACCCTCTCAAACCCCGAGATGGATGCGTTCTCTACCTCAAAAAATTTCATGAGATCGAACGAAAGCATATCTTTTGCTCCCGCGCGTTTCATTTCGGCGATAAGCCTGCCGACATCCTTTACCTGATATTTCTTTTTTAGCAGGGCGGAATCATTCGAGCTCAACTGAATGCTTTCGTCAATCGGCAACAGGGGATAATAGTTATTTGCCTGCCTGCCAACAAGGTACCGGAGAAGCTGATCGTCCGGGGCGGATACGCTATTAAAAAAATCTCCTCCTTGCTGCATAGACCGAAGCCAACCGTCAACCAGCCCAGAACACAGCGGGTGGGTGATTTGCGGAAGGTTATTTTTTCTGAACTCGCTTTGTGAAAACGGCTGAAGATTCGTGTAACCTGCCAGTAAGCCAACGAACTTCTCAGGAGTCATGCCAGCAACAGGTTTTTATCTTTCATAAGCTCGATAATATGCCATGAGATGGATTTCAGATTAGGGTAATCCCAAAGCGCTGTCGAGCTTACCTCGATATTGCCTAAAAGCTTTTCGACTTTATCCGATATAACCACCGCGCTGATCGAATCAAGTCCGTACAGACCGAAATGCAGTTCAGGGTCTATATCCGCAGCAGGCATTTCTATTTCCTCCGCAATGGTCGCTGCAAGCCAGTTCATCAGGATATCCTGCATTTCGAGTGCGGATTGTGCTTTATTAAGGCTTTCCCGTATCAGAAAATCGGCTGGCTCTCCGGTAATTATCTCATCTTCCGGAAGAAGCTGCGCTTCCTGACCGGAAGAAACGGCACTCCAGAAAGCAAGTTCCCGGTATTTGCGAAGCTGAAGGCTTTGAGCCGCTTTATATCGTTGCGGTTTCCCGTTACGGGTGTGCTCAATTTCTCCCGGCTGCACAACGCAAATCATCTCTGCCTGAACATGATGGTCTTCGCTGATCTTTTTCCTGACGAGGCTGATCATATCGTTGGTGTCCATTATATCCAGTAATCCCCTGGGAATTTCCAGCACGACAGCCAGCAATTCACGGCCTTCCTGATGACAGGCAGCGGCAACAACATTCATTTCTTTCCAGCCGGGCCATATTGAAAACGCCTCCCTTACAGAATTTTCGATATGCTGCGGAAAGTGGTTTCTTCCATTAATGATGATGATCTCTTTAATGCGGCCTGTTATAAAAAGCTGGTTGCGGTGAATAAAACCGAGGTCGCCGGTGCGGAGATAGGTTTTACCATCCGGTTTTGAGAGCGTCGCATTAAACGTTCCGTCATCATCCCTGCGCCAGTATCCTTTTGCCGTACAGGGAGAAGATACCCAAATCTCTCCGATCTCGTTAATCCTGCATTGCTCTTTTGTATCCGGATCAACAACGAGGAGCGTTTCAAGATAATACGGGAAGCCGCTACTGACCACAGGCACACTTTCGGATGCTGACTTTGCCCGTTTGAACACACCTTCAGCGATTCCCGCGCGATCCATATTCAAAACCAGGGGCTCCTCCAGCTTTAGCGCACCGGTGACAAAGAGCGTCGATTCTGCCAGCCCGTAGCACGGCAGGAACGAAGATGTCATAAAGTTTTGCTTCGCAAAACGCCTCGCAAAATTATCCAGCGTTTGCGCCTGTACAGGTTCCGCTCCGCAGAAAGCCACCTGCCAGCTGCTCAGGTTGATTCCTTTTAACTCATCATCGGTTATTTTCTTTGTGCACAGGTCATAAGCAAAATTAGGCCCGCCACTGGTGCTTGCCTTTTTAGCGCTGATCAGACGCAGCAAACGCACAGGTTTTTGAAGAAAAGTTCGCGGCGACATTAAGGTTACCGGGAATCCAGCAAACAAGGGTTGCAAAATACCGCCGATCAGCCCCATATCATGATACGGGGGAAGCCATATCACACCATAGCTTTTTGAGGTATGAAAAAAACTCTGCTGTATCACCAGTGAATTTTGCATCAGGTTTGAATGAGACAATACCACACCCTTTGGCATACCGGAAGAGCCTGAGGTATATTGGATCATGCAGGGTTCGTCGCCGTTTATAACTGGTAGATCACCCGGAGACATCGGCGTTAATTCTGAAAATGTTTCCAGTGACACCACGGTCATATCACCGGCGAGCTCACTAACGCCCAAAGCGAGCGTTTCCGAGGTTATTATCAATCGGGGCTGCAGATCGGCAATTACGTTCATGATATGGGTGCTTTGCCGCTCATTAACCTGAGGTTCGATAAGCGTAGCTATGCCCCGCATTGAAATTACCGCAAAAAATGCGCGGATAAGTTCCAGTCCCGGCGGAAGGACAATTAAAACAGGGGCGTCAGTGACCGCGTAAGGCATCAACCCCGCCGCTAATTGCAGTACATCAGCGCCGAGTTTACCGTAGGTAAGGGTGAGACCATTTAGCTCGTCGCCCTTTACAAATTCGTATGCAAGTCTATCCGGCTGCTGCAGGGCACGCCGCTGTAAAATATGAACGAAACTGGAGTTTTGATTATTCATTATATTGACAAGTTTAGGTATGTGGTCCGGGGTTAAGCCATTGGCTGGTTGTTAATAATTGTAAACTGTTTCAGGCCTCTGAAACTGAGTTTCGAGAGCCATTCGGTCCGGTCGGTATCATAGTGAATATCCGGGAATGCCTGACAAAATGCCTGCATAGCGATTTTACCCTGCAGGCGCGCAAGCCAGGCGCCCATACACTGATGGCGGCCGCGACCGAAACTCAAGTGCCTGTTCGGCGAGCGGGCTACATCCAGTTGATCCGGATTGACAAACTCCTCAGGATCGCGGTTAGCGGAGCCGAGCAGTAACATTACCTGTTCACCGGGCCGAAAGGTGTGGCCGTTTATCGTAACCTCTTTCATAGCGACGCGCCAGGCAAGTTGCTGCGATGAATCGTATCTCAGAAATTCTTCGATTGCAGATTCGATATGTTCAGGATGATTACGTAGGAAAGCCATTTGCGTCGGGTTGTTCAGCAACGCATAAATGCCATTACCGATCAGGTTGACGGTGGTTTCGTGCCCGGCAGCGAAAAGCATGATCAGGTTTGGCAGAAGGTATTTATCTGTATCCACCAGTTTTTTTAGCGGTTCGTTCAAAATAGCGCTTAAAAAATCGTCTCCACCTTCTCCTGACTGTTTATCGTCAAGCCGTTTTTTCAGATAGGCGGCAAAATCAACTATGCCCTGGTTTGCGCCGTTAAGTACCGACATTTCAGGAAGGGGTTCGATCAGGTTGGACACATTGATCGACCATTCCTTCGACTGATCCATATAACTCAACGGAATATCGAAGATATAGCAGATGGTAGTTAAGGGGACGGCCAGCGCGTATTCCGAAATAAGATCGAAGGATTCCAGACGTTGTAGTTTTCCGATCTTTTCAGCCACTATTTCCGCTATTTTGTTCGACAGCAGTTCGATCGAGGTCGGCATGAATGACTTTTTAAGATAATTGCGCAGATCGGTATGCACCGGCGGGTCAACGTTCAATACATTATGATTCAGCATCCATGCCACTAACTTTTTATTCTGGTATCGCTTTTCGAACCCTGTCCAGTAACGAAGATCAGAACTAAAATCAGGGTGCCTGAGTATCTCCTCACAATCCTTATAACGGGTCAATACCCACGAACCCATAAAACTTTTATGGATGGGATCATATTCCCGCAGTTCCCGGTAAAACGGATAGGGGTTTTCAAAATATCCGGGGAGATACGGGTTAAACCGCGGAGCTTTCACGTTTTTCTGATACATAAGATTAATTTTTTAGTCGAGCCGTTTAAACTTCATTCCATTCAATATAAAATAAGGACTGATCTGTCCCGGGGCCGCCGGGGCTGCAAAACAAACCGCTTCGCCGGAAAAAGGCCCTTTATTTTGAATAAACGTATTCTTTTCGCCATGGGTCAGCAGCGTTTCATAGATCACACCAAAATTCATATACAGCCGGTGACCGCGCAGCAATACCTCTACGCGACCAAACGCCGGATACTCGTAAATACCCGCAAATGCCCTCCATGAGCTGGCGGGAGCGCGTTTATTTATCCTCCGGTCGTCAGCAAGCCGGTAATACTCAGCACCATTTGTAACCTCGTAAACCTCTCCCTTTTTTGTATGTATGCGGATCATATTTCTCCTGTCATCCCCGTCAAGCTGAAAGTAGTTTCGCGGGGAGCAAAAAAGCAGGGGCGTACTCTTTTTTCTTAATGTTACCTGATTAACAATTCCGGGACCGATCCTAAGCCGGAGCACCTCACCTGTCTGGCTGGAAAACTCACCCTCGAACGGGATAGGCGGACGGCTCAGACAAGACGGGGGCATGTCCGACCATGCTCCTGCGATAATTATTTCAAGCAGCTCTCTGAGCTCATTGTTACAGGCCGTACGGTTAGCCATTGCTACCCCGCTAATACCCAATGCAGGGATGTAAAAGAAATAAGCAGAAAACCCGGAGTTGGTGCCGGGAAAATACCACACCTCCCTGCCATCCACCTCTTCGCAATAAAGGCAAAGCGATGTGAACTTATTTGCGCCCTTATCTGCGACCTTTGTGAATATCTGCCGAAATATATTTGCCGGCAATACATTTCCCGATTCCGCGTCACGAATTCCGGTTAGCGCTTTTATCAGTTTGCAAAAGTCGTCCGGGGTACTCACCAGACCTGAAGCACTCGGTGCTATGGGATACCATTTACTTTCCTGCAAGGGCTGCGAAAGGTCTGGAAAACCGAAATGCCAGTTATCCCAATAGCCTTTTGCCAGATCATCGTGATAGAAATCCTCCGTCTGGAAAAAGGTATCGTTCATCCCCAGCGGGTGCAGAATCCTTTTAATGCAATACTCAGCGGCATCCATGCCGGTTACGTTCCGGCATATCTCCCCCAGCAGCAGGTACCCCCAGTTGGAGTATTTGTATTCCGAGCCTGGCTCGAATGATAGTTTGGTCGTTGCAATCTCCGCAAGCACCTGTGGTATCACGGGGGCTTCCTCATAATAAGTTCCGCGTGCGATACCGCTCCGGTGAGCCAGCAAATGCGCCACCGTAACCCCGGCAAAAGTTTGCAAATCATTCCCACTTAAAGCAGGCAAATATTTTGTGATCTTATCATCAAGGCTTAGCAGTCCGTCCTCAGCCAGCGTAAGGATAGTTATTGCGATAACCGGCTTGGTAAGGCAACCTACACGAAAGACCGTGTTCTTACCAATTAAAGTTTTATTTGCGATATCAGCGTACCCCCACTCGCGTTCAAAAACATGATCGTCATTCCGGCATATCCTTACAGATAAGCCGGGGATCTGCCGCTGCGTCATTTTTTGCTCAATATGTTTATCGAGCAGACTCATGCAACTTCTTTGTTTTTTCCGGTGACATCATAGATCATTTTCACCACCGCCCGTCCAACCGCGCGGTCAACATTAACCATCTCCGTATAGTCACGGCCTGTTGCGGGATTAATATCTCCGGGTTTGAAAGTTTCGTTCCCGTGCATTTTAAAATGACGGTTTCCTTCCCAAAACATACATTCTCCGTTTGGCAATATGGTGTAATCAAGCGCGACAACATCGCTGCCGAGTGCCCGCGCAGCCTTTAGCAGCAATTCGCGGTTTTTATCGCCGTTGATGAAAAAGTCACGGTTCAGCGTCTGCACGTAGTCGCCATACACACGATTACCGAGGTTAACCAGCCAGCCCGTAGCCACGCTGTGTTCGCGATGTATCAATGTATCGCCCACGACAATCGTCCGCTGCTTGTGGTAATAACCGTCAGGAGCCAGTACATCATGGTACTCAATAGCGAGGTTAAGCAGCCTGATGGTTTTGTCACGCGGGTTGGTCGTCATGTAAATATGGGTTGCCTGTGCTATCGCAGCTTTGGCCTCCCCTTCGTTATTAACCAGATAGGTATTCTTTCCCTCGTGCAACCCGTCTGTGCGCAGGATCATAGGATAACGCAGTTTAATATCCCCAAACTCCTTGAAGAACTGAAACTTTGCACAGGGGATACCTGCATCGCGCCAACGGCCCAGGCAGGCCGAGTGGATGTAAAAACAACCGTCCACGCTGTTGATGACCGGAATACCAGCCTCGCGCACTTGTTTTTCAAACTGTTTAGCCCAGTAAACAAAGTTGCGGCGCTTACCCTGATACGACCAGACCAGCATGGCATCATATGCATACAAATTGCCGGTAAACGGCAGCCAGGGGATGTGGATATCATATTCGATCCCTGCCTCTTCCAAGCCCAGCAGCATGGACTCGCTGGCATGATAGCGAAATATCTTTTCACGTTCTGTGTGCCGCGCTAAAAGTAAAATTTTCATATTGTTTGTGATAAATCAGGCTTTATTAATTAAATCGTTTTACGGCAATAAACCGAGAATACTATACCGCGCTTCGCCTTTTTATGGCATCGCCCCAGATCGTTTCTGCGTATTCAAGACTGGTATGAAGCCCCAGAATAAGGCTGTTACGCGTAATGCCAGGATTAGCAATAAAGCGATGGTAGGACGATGGCGTACATGCGAAGACCAGCGCGGTATTGTTTTCCGGACGGATAAATTTCGATTGTAAAACAATATCGGGTTCTACTATCTCGAAAAGCCCTGTTTCTCCGCCGTCTCCCTCCTGCCATTCGTCATTACATAAATAGAAAAGCAATGTCGCCACGCGAACATATTCGGCGGGCAAAGCATCATCCCGTTTTTTCTTCCCCCTGAAATATTCACAGCCGCAATCCGCCTGAAAGATGATATTACCCTTTACCTGAGCATTATCATCAAACCAACCTGAACAATGATCAGTATGAAGCCAGCCGTCGCGACTACCTTTGGGACTTGAGTGCAATCCACTATGGATCTGCGGAAAATAAGGCAGGTCAAGAAGGTCTGCCATCGAACAGATAAAATCTTCCTCAAAAAATGGTGTAAACAAGGGTGCTATCGATTCATCGATCTGAATCATTTTTGCGTCATAGTCTAACTTACTTTTGCGGAATTTATAACGATAATCGTCTTCGCTCTCGTCGCTCTTTTTTAAAAGACTCTGAAAATTCGCTGAAATCCTGGCATAATCCTCCGCACCAAAAAGATCAGTGGCCTGATAGTGACGGAAAGGACTGTCATAGGCCGTCCATTTCCCATAGTCTGTTATTTTCTTTGCCATAAGATTTAGGTAATTGCTTAACTTTTCGGTAATTAAACAAAAGCATGTGAGAACTTGCGTTCCGGCAGGCTGCTCAAACCTGCCCTAAAATATCTCCGTTTTTTTATATAGGAGCGAGCTAACGCAACTCCCAAAGAAACCGGATAATTTTTCCTAAAATTAGAAATTATTTGCCATTTAAAACGCAATTATAATTTTATTTTTGGTTAAATGACAAATGTTGTCCAACAACCTCCTTATCATATTCTATTGCTGGGCGATACGAGTTTCGGTGAGAATTACCAACAGCAAATCGCCAGGTATGGCGGGCTGAATATCCTGGAAAGTAAGGGATATGATCATTGCATGGAGAAGGTTGCGCCATTGCTGTCGGGCGCGGATCTTGTCATTGCGAACCTCGAAACCCCGGTTACGGATATCCTGCGGTCACCTTATGAGGGGATAAAAAAATATCTTCATTATGCTGATCCCGTCAAAACTCCCGAGGCACTGCTAAAATATGGTATCCATGCCGTGTCGCTGGCCAATAACCATCTGCCGGACTATGGGCCCGAAGGATTGCGGCAAACGCTGAGATGCCTTAAGGAGCATGGCATCCGGCATTTCGGCGCAGGAATCAATGCCGAAGCTGCCGCAGGTTATTTGTCGGCCGGACCGGGCGACGGCAGAGAAATCATCATTGCAACCGGATACGAATACCGCAGGTCGTATGGTATCTTTGGTTACCGGTTTTACGCAGAAGGCGATCATCCGGGCATCAACAAATGGTCAAAAGGCCGCGCGCCTGAACAGATGAAAGCAATCCGAAGCAACCACCCTGATGCCTATATCATTGCCTATCCGCATTGGGGCGAAAACTATAAATGGAAAAACGAAAGGCAAACTGAACTGGCTCATTTGCTTATCGACGCAGGTGCAGACCTGGTGATCGGCCATGGCGCACATGCACTTCAGGAAATTGGTGGGTACAAAGGGAAGCCTATAATTTACAGCCTTGGTAATTTTGTTTTTAACTCGCCCGGGCGATATAATAATGGGAATCAGATCAATTCCAGTCTGATCGCAAGGCTCATTTTCAGCGCGGACGAAAAAAATCCCGACATTAAACTATACCCGATAGTGAGCGATAATATGGTTACAGGATACCAGCCGAGGCCCCTCGAATCTGTAGAAATGAAAAACCTGGAAGAGAAACTTAGTTCCTGTAACGGATTGCTCTCTGCCGTATCTGCAAAAGACAGTTATGGTTATTATTTTCAATTAGGATGACAGCGATACGCCATGCTATCAAACGGGTATTTCAAACCAAAATTCCGAACCTTTGTCGAGCTCACTGATCACTCCGATCTCGCCGTGATGCCTTTTAATTATTTCTGACGAAATATAAAGCCCCAGCCCCAACCCGGAAAATTTGGTAGATGACTCCTGTACGCGGAAAAAACGGTCAAAAACATACGGCTTTTTGTCTTCCGGTATTCCGATGCCAAAGTCTTTAACCGACAATCGGAGCTTTTCGCCATCCTTTGCAGCAGTTTTGAGCACGATTCTGCTGCCTGTAGGTGAATATTTTATTGCGTTGGAAAGGAAGTTTATGATAACCTGCTCAATCCGGTTCCGGTCTGCATATAACTCAACATCATGATCCATATTCATTTCGATACCAAAACCACTGAGTTCCGGCTGAATCTCATCTACGCATTCGGCAATAAGCTCGTTAATACTAAACCGTGAAAAATTATAAACCAGTTTACCCGACTGTATTTTGGTTACGTCCAGCAAGTCATCCACCAGTGCAGTCAGTTTATTGATCTGGCGGTTTGACTTATCAATAAAGGGCATAATCTTCTCTATTGTAGCTCCCTTTTGCGCCAGCCGGACACTCAACTGCAACGAACCTTTGATGCTGGTTATGGGCGTTTTCAGCTCATGGCTGGCAATACTCATAAACTCGTCTTTCTTTTGCATCAGTTCTTTGGTTGCCCGTTGCGCCCTGAACAAATCTGTAACATCAAACCCAAAAAAAGCAACGCCGTCTATCTGACCTTCATCATTAAAAACAGGCGTCAGGATGCAATCGAACCAACTTTCCAGTTCGCTTTCTGAGCCCAGGTCCTTCCTGTCTATTTTTAAAGCTTTTACGACAACGGTTTCGCCCGTGGTCATTACTTTTTTATCCAGTATGTCCAACTCCGAGCCCTTCAGGTCGGGGTGAACTTCCAGGAAAGGGCGGCCTATTATTCCAACGCCGTAATTAAGGTTTTCGAGCGCTTCGTTAACAAATTCGTATCGCAGATCTTTCCCCCGTCTGATCGAAATAAGCGCAGGTGCCTTACGGAACACGCTGTAAAACTCGTCCTGCTGTTTTTTCACCAGTCTTTGCAGTTCGTTTCTTCTGCGCTCAATCTGTTTCTGATTGCTGATGTCAATTACATAGGTCACCACATCACTGAGTATATCTGCTCCAAGTATCGCCGAGCCGATCATAACCGGTATCTCTTTGCCGTCTTTCCGTATATAACTCTTTTCGAAAGGCGGGCAAACGCCGCTTTGTTTCAACTGGTTTACGGCCGACATGCTCACTGAAAGGTACTCTTTTGGTGTGATCTTCTGCCAGTTGAGCAATCCATTTTCCAGATCGTCCCTGGTGTAACCCGTCATACCCAGAAAGGCTTCGTTGGCGTCGGTAATGTCACCCGTTTCCATATTTGAAAACAATATACCTATCACATTCGCTTCAAATATTTTCCTGAACCTTGTCTCCGACGACGAAAGTTTTTTCTCTGTTTCAACCAGCCTTGTAATATCTACGATGGAACCTACCATCCGATAGGGGGTACCAAAATCATCGTGCAAAATGCTGCCACGATCAAGGATCACCGCATACGAGCCGTCGGATTTTTTAAAAAGATACTCCGCCGACCATTGCTTGTTGCCATTATTAATGGCTTCGTACACGCTGTCGCTAACCCGGTCCCTGTCGTCCGGGTGTACATTGGCAAACCAGAAATTGATATTCTGTGTGTCTTCGTTAACCGGATGGCCAAAC
This sequence comes from Mucilaginibacter sp., assembly GCA_035547875.1. Taxonomy (GTDB): domain Bacteria; phylum Bacteroidota; class Bacteroidia; order Sphingobacteriales; family Sphingobacteriaceae; genus Mucilaginibacter. Next base: position 56,122 of record DASZTX010000021.1, read on the forward strand.
ATCGGTGTGAAGTTCTCGCTTCTCCACATGCGATTATTTACCAAATCCCAGTCCCATATCGTATCGTTCGACGCCTTCATGATCTGCGAGAAGCGTTCTTCGTTCTCAAACAGTTTCCGGGTTCTGTCGGCAACCTTATCTTCCAGCTCGTCATTCAGCTTTCGTAACGACTCCCTTGTATTGATCAGCTCGTTATAATTCCGTTTCAGTTTCTGGTCTGCATGCTTTTTCCGTGTAATATCTGTAAAGGTTGCAGCAAAGCCATTATCCATTTTCACGGCGATCGCCTGGTACCATTTGCCATCCTTATCTTCGTATTCCGCTTGCAAAATATTACCATCCTCCACAACGCCAACAAACTTGGCAATGGCGATATGATCTGATATACCGCGCAGCTGCTTCAGCAGTGTTGCATTGTTTAATTCCTCTCTCGATCTGCCGAGCATTGTAAGCGCCTGATTATTAAATGAGATACACTTAAAGTCGGTAATGTGCTGCGCTTTATCCCTTAGCGGCACAAAGGCCATAATCGCGCTGATGCTCGAGTTAAATACACCGTTGATAATATTATTAAGCTCGATCACGAGCGAGATATCCACAAAAGTGATGATCACGCCGTCAACGCGCTGATCTTTCCTGATATAGGGAATGATCCGCATCAGCATCCGTTTGCTGCTGTTCAATACAATCTCCTTTTCAATCTCCTTATTGCCGGAGATCACGGCGCGTATATCGGTCGTCAGATTTTCATACCTAATGTTGTTGGTGATCTGCTCGATAGAACGCCCGATGTCGGACTCTATCAGGTTCACCATGTTTACGGAAGCCCTGTTGAATTTCCTGATAACGAGGCTGGAATCCAAAAAGATCAATCCGACGTCGATGCTCCGGAAATAATTATCCAGGTCATCATTCAATTCTGTCAGTTCCTTTATCTTTAGCTGATGTTCCGTATTTAAAGTATGCAGCTCCTCGTTAAGCGATTGCAGCTCCTCATTGCTCGATTGTAATTCCTCATTCGCCGAAAGCAGTTCCTCGTTGCTCGATTGCAGTTCCTCGTTGGTTGTTTCCATCTCCTCAATGGCCATCTGCAGGTTGTTTCTGGTCTCGTTCAGCTCGGCTTCCAGCTCAAACATATACTCGCTGTTCTGTTCGTCCGGCAGCGCGGGTATGATCTGCTGATCCTTATCCAGCGGAATTTCCACGGCACTCTCGCACAACACAATCAGGGTAAGCGCCCTTCCGGTTTCCGGCGCAGGGGGTCTTATTGAAATATTCAGGAAGCATTCCTCCTCCCCGCGTTTCAAGCGAATACGCCTGACGTGCGTTTTTTTATTATCCTTCCAGGCTTTGCGGACGGCTGTGGTAAGAACCACAGAAACCTCGTGGGGTACCATTTTCAGGATATTAAGCTCTATCTTTTTTTCAGGAAGCGTCAAAAACTGGCGGTAATTCCCTATAGCTTCCTGTATAATGTAGGATTTATCAATATACACCCCCACATAACCCAGATCACCTACCATGAAGTCATTAAAATCCTTCTCAATGGTCGGCAACTGCTGAGGCTCAATCTGCGGCATCTTGCGCTCGCTACCCACAGAACTCCGGTTGATATGGTAATAATTATGGATAGAATAGGCGATATAACCTGACTTCTTAAATATCTTCCACTTTCCGTTAACCTCTATCAGCCCTTCTTTTATCACATTGGCAGTTTCGCTTGAGCCCAGAAATAAGTAGCCCCCCTGATTAAGTGAGAAATGAAAGGTGGACAGCACCTTGTGCTGCAACAGGTTGTTCATATAGATCAGCATGTTGCGGCAGGTGATCAGGTCGTTTTTTATAAACGGAGGCGATTTGATAACATCATGCCGGGCAAAAACGATCTGCTTGCGGACGGAAGGCACAATGGAATAGTATTTCCCCTCTTTGATAAAATATTTTTTCAGCCTTGCAGGCTGTATCTCCTTTGCAATGGTTAACGGATATTGATTTTTTGAAGCGATATCAATGCTGGTATCGTCAATATCTGTCGCAAAAATCTTTACTTCGAGTTTTCTTCCTTTTCTATCGAGATACTCATTGATCAGTATGGCGATTGAATATGCTTCTTCGCCAGTACTGCAAGCGCATACCCAAACCTTCAATATCTCATTATCCTCCTTGCTTTCCACAATATCGGGGATAACCTTCTCTGCCAGGAAATCAAAAGCGGCCTTATCGCGGAAAAACTTGGTCACGCCGATCAGAAAATCCTTTCCAAGCGTTTTTACTTCGTCCCCGCTTTCACGCAGGAGCGCCACATAGCTTGACAGGTCCCTGGCGCCGGTTTCATTCATCCGGCGGCTGATACGTCTTATAATGGTCGGGGTTTTATATAAATTAAAATCGTTCCCGCTGTTCTCATAAACCAGTTTAAATATCTCGTCCAGCAATGCATCATTTATCTTGCCGTTTTCCAGCAGCTTCGCGGGCTCCTCTTTAATATATTTAAAGAGCTCCTCATGCATTTTTTGAGGCGGCAGAATAAAATCAGCATTGCCCGAAGTAATGGCACTATTAGGCATGCCATCAAATTTCGCTGTGCCGGGTTCCTGCACCATCACCATTCCACCCTGCTCTTTAATACTTTCTATACCCTTGGTTCCATCCGAGCCGGTTCCTGATAATATAATGGCAATGGCTTTTTCCTTTTTGTCACCGGCAAGCGTATGTAAAAAAGTATCAATGGCAGTGTTCGGCACTTTGTTGTCCGTTTTATCCGCAAGCCTCAGCTTCCCGTTTTTCAGGGTCATCAGCTTGTTATTGGGTATAATGTACACGCAATCGTGCTGCAGCGTCATGTTATTTTCCGCCTCAAAAACCTTCATGTGGGTATGCTTGGATACCAGCTCGACCAAAAGGCTTTTATAATCAGACGAAAGATGCTGTATGACCACAAAGGAAAGACTGGAACTTGCAGGCATGTGATCAAAAAATTCGTGGATCGCCTCCAGGCCGCCTGCTGAAGCTCCTATAGCCACCACGTAATTATCGAAGCGGCGCAAGCCTTCTGCCTTTTTCTTTATGGTCGGTTGTTTTACAGGCATAACGATTTAGTTGAACATCTGACGTGTTTTAAATTCAAACAAAAAGCTGCGCAGGCTTTCAGCCACGGTGAGCTCCTCGCTATGCCAGGGTTTAGAATTGTTTTTTACCTGCTGCTGCCATAGCTTAAACGAATTACGGGGGTGATAGTTCTTACCGTCAGGTTCAAAAGTAATGGCATTATTCGGGTCTCCGCCCCAGTTAATTGTTTCGATAACTTCGGGCCGGAAACAGAGCATGTATTCTCCTTTAGCAGCATCTATCGGGATAGCCAGCAATCCGCTTCCAACATCTGCGTAGGCCGCCGCCTCTTCGTAAATCCCGCTCAGGCAGTTTGAAGAAAATATCCTGTCGATCTTCTTTCCTTCCAGCCATAACAATATATTTTCAATCGAGTCCGCCTCGGGTGTCTTGCCTATGGTCTCCAACTGTCCGTTAAACATCACCGCTGCCCCACCCGCATCAAAAACAGTCATCAGGTTCTCTCCGGCCGCCTCAATAACACCCTGTACCATATCTTCTTTTGCATAAACCTGTTCAATCAGCAGATTTTTTTTGCCTTGCAGCGAACTGGCATAGTCAAAATCATGCTTATTTAATATGGATGAGATCTTATTTGAAATAACGGATGACAATAATTCAAATATAGAACAGGTTTCGAGGCTGAGGTCGACTGCTTCAATATTATGACAAGAGATCAGCCCCCACAGCTGTCCGTTCCGAATGACTCGGATCGACATGGATGCCTTAATGCCCATGTTTCCCATATATTCCAGATGCACCGCCGGAACGCTCCGCAGGTTACAATCCGACAGATCAATAAAACTATTGGTTACCGGGTTGATCACCGGGAAAAGCCTTACCGGTGTGTATTCCCTGTTCGGGATAAGCCTGTACGGATTTTTAAGATAAAGTTCGCGCGCCTGTCTTGGTATGTCCGATGCAGGAAAGGTTTGTCCCATATAGGGATCAAGGCGTTTATCCTTTATTTCGGCAATAACCGTTCCGTTCCAGTCCTTATCAAACTGGTACATCAATACCCCGTCAAACCCGGATATCTTTTTCAGTTCGCTTATTGCCACTTCGCAAACTTCCTGTACAGTTGCCGCCTGTTCTATTGCAGCTATAGAATGTTTGATATCCTGAAATACGCTGGTAAAATATCTTTCTTCCTCTTTAGAGGTCAGTTCGGCTTCGAGTATCAGGTAATCCTTTTTAAAATGAAGCAGCGCCTGCACCTGTGCGCCATTTTGCAATCTTAAATTAAACGGCACACGATCGGTAATGCCCTTCCCGGCGACAGCCTGCAGTTCAACAGCGCTTTGCCCGGCAATGTACTGCGCAAGCTTTGTATTAACAATCTCGTTTATTTTCTTTCCCAACAGTTCCGCACAATTCTCGCTGGCCTGAATGATCGTATCATCGCGATCAACGACCAACAAGTATCCGTACGATTGAATAAGATTGATATGTTGTAGCGGAACTCTTCCGCAGAACTCAGAATCAAAATTTTTTCTTTCAGTCATTTCTTTTTAACCAGTTTTCCAATCCGCTGAAAGTTTGGTTAGCTGATGCGACCATTTCAGCGGCATCCGTGTGGGTGAACATCTGTTGATTCAATAATGTTTTAAATTCCTGCCACATTGCCTGGTTATCAGCGCCATATCCACCGAAATAATTAAAACAAGCCCCATTGTCGATCTTAAGCTGCTTGTTCAGCATACCCACAATGACACTGCCCCCGAGCGTTGATCCTTCGAAAACATACATGGCGCCAAGTCCCTGGGCATGGTTGCTGATGGCAGGCAGATCCAGGCGTTCGTTCATTTCCCAGGGTTCGCCGTTCAGTGACCGGATATCCCGGAGCAAGGTGTCGGCCTTCCTTCGTTTGTCGTAATCGGGAATTTTAGTCCTGTCAAGGTGCTGATCAAGAAGCTCTTCGAGCCTGGCGAAATAAGCGTAGAACAATTGCAGCAAGACCAGATAATCGCCGGCATTCCGTATTTGCCTGATCCGGTTTACCAGCAGTTTTTCCAGTTGCTGATGATTACTTAACGTTTCGCTTTTTAATCGATCTGAAAAGAGGTAAGATGTCAATGTTTCACAGATAAAAGTACCACTAAGATAGCATCAGCTTTTTAAAAACGAAAGTTTTTTAATTTTTTCGATAAATATCATTGTCCCAGCCCTTTTTACCGTATCGTAAAACCGCAGAGAAATACATTAATCGGGAATATTTAAAAAGTCGGCTATTTACCGTCCGAAACTATAATCAAGAAGGCCATCCCATATTATTTACAGGACGGCCTTCTTGTTTTGATGGATAAATATAATAGCGTTTATTTGGGCATCCGGCGCATCAGGTTTGCCATCGCCGCCGGGTTGCTCATCTGCTTCATCACCTTACGCATGTCTTCAAACTGTTTTATCAGGCGGTTCACTTCAGCTATATTGGTGCCCGACCCCTTCGCAATCCTGTTGCGGCGGCTTTGATTGATACTATCGGGATTGCTCTTTTCATAAGGCGTCATCGACTGAATGATCGCTTCAATAGACTTAAATGCATTATCATCCACATCAACATCTTTCATCATCTTGCCAACTCCCGGTATCATGCCCATCAGATCTTTCATGTTACCCATCTTCTTGATCTGCTGTATCTGGCTGAAAAAGTCGTTGAAGTCGAACTTATTCTTGCGGATCTTCTTTTGCAGCTCGGCGGCCTCCTTTTCGTCAAACTGCTGCTGCGCACGCTCTACCAAAGAGATCACGTCACCCATGCCCAAAATACGGGAAGCCATACGATCAGGGTGGAAAACGTCCAGCGCTTCCATTTTTTCGCCTGTACCGATAAACTTGATCGGCTTATTAACTACCGATTTGATCGAAAGCGCGGCGCCACCCCGGGTGTCACCATCCAGCTTTGTCAATACCACGCCGGTAAAGTCGAGCCTGTCATTGAATACCTTGGCCGTATTCACGGCGTCCTGCCCGGTCATGGCGTCCACCACAAACAAAATTTCCTGCGGCTTAACAGCGGCCTTCACATTTTCAATCTCTACCATCATGGCCTCATCTATTGATAAGCGACCGGCGGTATCGATGATCACCACATTATTGCCGTCCTGTTTTGCCTGCGCAATGCCTTCACGGGCGATAGCGATCGGATCCTTCGACTCCAGATTGGCATAAACCGGGACATCTATCTGTTTTCCGAGTACCTGCAACTGCTCGATCGCCGCCGGACGGTAAATGTCGTCAGCAACCAGCAATACCTTTTTATTTTTGCTGGTCTTGAGATAATTGGCCAGTTTTCCGGTAAATGTAGTTTTACCGGCACCATTCAGTCCTGCGATCAGGATGACCGTAGGGTTTGTAGTAAGATTGAGATCAGAAGCGGTACCGCCCATCAGGTCGGCCAGCTCATCATTCATGATCTTGGTAAGCAACTGCCCCGGCGAGATCGCTGTAAGTACGTTCTGTCCGAGAGCTTTCTGCTTCACCTCATCGGTAAAGCTTTTGGCAGTTTTATAGTTAACGTCGGCATCCAAAAGAGCCTTACGGATCTCCTTCATGGTTTCCGCCACGTTGATCTCCGTAATAGTACCCTGTCCTTTTAGAACCTTAAACGCTCTGTCGAGTTTATCCGAAAGATTTTCAAACATTATGTCTTCGTTTCAATTTAAAGATTGCAAAGGTAAAATTAAGATTCGGAACATTAAAGCATTTTCATGGCAATGTAACGCCCCGTCGGCGGCAAATGGCGCTGTTAGCCAGGTGGTGACACGCTGCACCTGCTTCATCAGTAATGGACGATCACTTCTTCCCGGGCTTTCCGTTTTATATCCGGAACCGTTACATCCTCCGCAGCATAGCCCACGGGGATAAGCAGGTACGGCTTTTCGTTTTCAGAACGGCCAAGCACCCGTGTTAAAAAGTTCATCGGGCTTGGTGTGTGGGTTAAGGCCGCGAGCCCGCAGTGATGAACAGCCTGCAATAAAAAGCCGCAGGCAATACCAACCGATTCGGTAACGTAGTAATTGTTCTTTTTTTGTCCATCCACCAACTCATACAATCTTTTAAAGACAATGATCAGCGCCGGAGCGTCTTCCAAAAAAGGTTTGTGCCAGTCGGTACCAAGATAACTCAGATCATCCAGCCACTCCTGCGGCATCCGGCCATGATAATTAACATACTCTTCCTTTTCTGCTTCCGCCCGTATTTTAGATTTGATCTCCGGATCGGTTACAATACAAAATGTCCAGGGTTGTTTATTAGCGCCGGAAGGCGCTGTGGAAGCTGTCATCACCAGGTTTTCCAAAACCTTTATATCTACCGGCCTGTTTGAAAATTCCCGCACTGTGCGGCGCGCATTCATCATTTGATAATGGCGCACGCTTTCATTCAGCAGATCAGGCCCATGCTCCTGCCAAGGGGTGTAGGGTATAAACTTTGGTTCCATATTGAAAGGTCTTAACAGAGAGGGATCTCGAACTGGAATACAGACCCTTTTCCTTCGTCGCTTTCAACCCAAAGGCGCCCGTTATGCCTGCCGATAATCTCTTTGCTAATATAAAGACCTATTCCTAAACCCGAAATATGCGAAGCCATATCTTCCACCCGGTAAAAACGGTTAAATATCCGCTCCTGCTGCTCGGTATTTATGCCCGGGCCGAAATCCCGGACAGAGACCAGCGCCTTATCTCCGCTTTGTGACACTTTTATATTTACGCGATCGGCGCCAGGTGAGTATTTAATAGCATTTGACAACAGATTAACCAGCACCTGTTCGATGCGCTGGCGATCGGCGGTTGCATTTAGCTCTTTTACATCCGTTTCAAGATACAGCTCGTGGGTTTTGGTGGAATACTGCATTACCTCGATAACCTCTTTTACCAGCTGCAACAAATCAAAGCCGGTAAACGAAAGCGGAAGCTGTCCGGTTTCTATCTTAGAAACATCCAGCAGGTCAGAGATCAGTGTCGAAAGCTTATTGATCTGCACCAGGGCATTTTCAATAAACCTTTTATTGGGGTCTTCCGCCGGAAGACGGCGGTTAATGATCTGCAGATAACCGCTCAGGCTGGTGACCGGTGTTTTAAGCTCATGGCTTGCCAGGCCGATAAATTCGTCTTTTTTGGTGTTGAGGCTTTGTATTTCCTCGTAAAGCCGTGCATTCTCCAGCGCAATGGCGGCCTGTTTGGCCACACTTTCAACCAATCCCTCATGATGTTCGGAAAATACACCAACCTCAGGATGGCCATAAAACAACCCGCCAATCACCGTACCTGTTTTGGAGATAACCGGGACAGCAAGATAACTTACCACCGGTAAATGTCCCTCCGGCTTGCCATAATGCGGTGCATTTTTACCGTAACGCGGGTCCTTGGTAATATCATCCACCCTGACCGTTCCCTCACCTGTAAATGTCGGGTGAAAAACAGCGGTGTTACGCGGCATTCCAAACTTTTCAAAGGCTTCCTTGGGCGCACCCGAAAGTGTATAAAGCATATACGATTCGCCCTTCTGGTCAATATTATTGTAAAAGAAGGCTCCGAAAGCGGCTCCGGTGACCTGTGTTGTCACGTCAGTAACCTGCTGCAGTATTTCCTGCACGTCCAGATGCTCAGAAATCATTTTATTTACCGTATTCAGCGTTTCCAGATTATTGGCGTATCGCTGAAGGCTATTTTCGGCATCCCGCTGCTTTGATATGTTACGTGCGATCTTTGAAGCACCGATGATCCGGCCATCAGAGCTTCTGATCGGTGAGATGGTCAGCGAAACAGGTATCAGGGTGTTGTATTTGGTAAGCCTTAACGTTTCATAGTGTTCAACCCGTTCACCTTTACGTATCTTATCCAATATTTCTACCTCTTCCTGACGGCGGTTAAGCGGAATGATCTTTAATATCGGACAACCTACCATCTCTTCTTCAGTATAACCGAACATCTTTTCGGCAGAGCGGTTCCAGCTGGTGATTACGCCATCAAGGGTTTTGCTGACGATCGCGTCTTCAGAAGATTCAATAATGGCGGCGAGCATGGCACGCCTTGCCTCGTAATTGCGCTGTTCGGTAACATCGATCAGTGTATTGAGCGCACCGATCAACCGTCCTTCCTCATTGAACGTAGGGAGCGGATGAGGCATCACATTTAATATCGTCCCATCGGGCCGCTGAACGATAAACTCCTCTGCTTTCGCCGGCTGGCCGGTCTTCACCGTAACCGCCATCGGGCTGTCTTCCGGGCTTATTTCTTTGCCTTGCACGTCAAACAATTTCCACCAGCCCGTCCATTTATCATTGGGCCCGGGCAGGCGCCCCCACATTTTTACCGCAGCCTTGTTATACGAGGTGATCCTGCCTTCGCAATCGCAGGCATAAATAGCAATAGGAATCTCATCAAACTGCTGATTGGTGAGCTGATTGTAAACGGTAGCTGGCCTGCCTTTTTTTAGTTGCCTGGAGTTTACGGTCACGGCGGATTTTCAATTGACTAACAAAACAACGGATATTCCTTTTAGTTTTAAAAATAATATTCCCGGGTTAAAGGAGAAAAGTTCTCGCCCGCGAAAAGCAGCAACGCAAAAAAGCCATCCCGGTTTCCGGGACGGCTTCTGATATTTTTCTACCCCGCCAACAGGCGGAGCGATAATTACACTCTTTTTGACTTGATACGGGCAGCTTTACCAGTAAGCGCACGCAGGTAGTATAATTTAGCGCGGCGAACTTTACCGTGGCTGTGTACTTCGATTTTATCAATATTCGGAGAGTTGATCGGGAAGATACGCTCTACACCGATGCTGTTCGATACCTTACGAACAGTAAAAGTTTCGGTTGATCTGGCACTGTTACGTTGAATAACAACACCCTGATAGACCTGGATACGCTCTTTATTTCCTTCCCTTATCTTATAGTGAACACTAATGGTATCTCCTGATTTAAAAGACGGAAACTGTCTTTTTTCGATTGATTGTTCTTCAACAAATTTTACTAAATCCATGATTTTTAGCTCTTAATAGCGATTTTTAGCCCGTAAAAATCGGATTGCAATTATAGGGAATTTTTTTAATATAAAAAAGGCTTTAAAAAAAATTTCAACAATTGCAGTTTTGCTAACAATCCGGACAGGTTCGGGCAGTCATTTCCGGTAGTCAAATCATTGTCCGACAGCTCTATAAAACAATCCCCACCAGGGTCATGCTTTTGGCTTTCGTGCCTCTGTGAAATAGCCAATGATGGAATAAACCACACCGATCAGCAGCAGATTGAACACAAAATTAGTCAAAGTGTCACTTACTGAATGTGAATGGCTGTCAATATCGATAAAAACATAAACGGCGTAGGCAACCGCAAACAAAAGCAGCACCCAGCCTATTAAAGATACCGGCAAATAAAATATGCCTTTGCGTGTAAACCAGTTCAATTTCATAATTATTAATTTTTAACAGATACGGATTCGGTCATGGCAAAGCCCAGGAAAGCCAGCAACACTGCCACACTCAGCAGGATAAGCGCAATATTCCAGAACTTTATTTTAATGGTGACGTTAAGTTCGCGCACCCGGTTATTATCGGGGTCGATCTTCCGGTAGCCAACGTGAATAATCGCCAGCATATTGATAATTATACATACAACGGGCATTATCAAAAAAATGAAGGGCGCCAGCAGATCGAGCCCCCGGGTTTTATCGAGGTTCGTCACCAGCGCGAACATCGAGCCGAACCACCCAGCCTTCGCGTTGAAAAAATAATACATGCAAACACAGCATAAAAAGTAGCAGGGCAGGATGATCAGCCATACTCCAAGCGCAGCAGAGCGGTCGGCATTCAGAATGGCCATTTTTACCATTTTAGGGTGCTCGCGCGGATTAATTTCAGGCACGTTCAGGTTTTCCATTTTCTTTAAAAATTCTTCGTTCTCGGTCATGTTGATTACTCCTATAATGCGAAACGTCTATCCGGTTGCAGTATTAAACCATATTTCTTAATTTTTCAAGCCCCCTCGATAGCAGCGACTTCACCGTTCCCTCATTTTTATCCAGTATAATGCTGATCTCTGCATTGGTTTTCTGCTCGAAATACCGAAGGGCGATCACTTCCTGGTATTTAATATCCAGTTTCAGCAAATTAAGACGCACCCGGTTAAAGTCGTTAAAAGCCTGCATTTCTTTCTCCAGCATTTCCCGCTCATCGCTGTCATCATAGTGCAGCAGCTTTTCCATCTGCGGGTTTTCCAGCAGTTGTTGCAGCGACTGCGGTTTATATTTATTGCTTCGGTAATACTGGTTGATTTCGTTTGTGGCGATGCGGTAAAGCCAGGGCGAGATCCCGATACCCCGGTAGCGGAAGCCGCCGATCTTTAAAAAAGCTTTAAGAAAAGTCTCTGCGGCGATGTCTTTTGAAAGATCATAGTCGGCTGTACGGCGCATGATGTAGCCAAAAACAGGTTTATACCAGCGATCAAACACCTGACCGAAGGCCGACGGATCGGCGCGGCATTGTTCAATAATCAGGGCGTCGTTGGTATTATCCATGCTTTGCAACGTTGGTATAATGCAAAAGGAGGCATTCGGTTGCAAACCAATTCAGGTTTTTCAGACGACACAATCTGCGGTCATGCGGTTGTGACAAAATGATTTATCTGAACAGGAGGCAATTTACTACCTTTGCTATTCTGTAATTTAGTCATGAGCGAAGAAAGATCATTAAATTTTTTAGAAGAAATAGTTGAAGAAGATATTGCCGGGGGCAAGAACGGCGGCAGGGTGCTTACCCGCTTCCCGCCCGAACCCAATGGCTACCTGCATATTGGCCACGCCAAATCCATCTGCCTTAATTTCGGTCTTGCGCAGCGCTACGGTGGCCAGACCAATCTGCGCTTTGATGATACCAATCCCAGCAAGGAAGAGGTGGAATATGTTGACAGCATAAAAGAGGATGTAAAGTGGTTAGGCTTCTCGTGGGCAAATGAGCTCTACGCTTCCGATTATTTTGATAAATTGTATGATTTCGCCGTCATGCTGATCAAAAAAGGGCTGGCTTATGTGGACGACAGTACAGCCGAGGAAATTGCGGCGCAGAAAGGCACTCCGACTGAACCGGGAACGCCCAACCAGTACCGCAGCCGCAGCGTGGAAGAAAATCTCCGGCTTTTTGCCGAGATGAAGGATGGCAAATATGGCGATGGCGAAAAAGTACTCCGGGCAAAGGTCGATCTGGCCTCGCCGAACATGCACATGCGCGATCCGCTGATGTACCGGATAAAACATACGCATCATCATCGCACCGGAGACGACTGGTGTATTTACCCGATGTATGATTTTGCGCATGGCGAATCGGACGCGATAGAAGAAATCACGCATTCGGTCTGTACACTGGAGTTCGTACCGCACCGCCCTCTGTACGACTGGTTCATCGAAAAACTGGAAATATTTCCGTCAAAACAATACGAGTTTGCGCGGCTTAACCTCAACTATACCGTAATGAGCAAGCGCAAGCTGCTGCAATTGGTAGAGGAAAAGCACGTAGATGGCTGGGACGACCCGCGGATGCCTACCATCAGTGGTCTGCGTCGCAGGGGATATACGCCAGCGTCCATCCGCGAATTCTGTGAGCGCATCGGCGTTGCCAAACGTGAAAATATGATTGACGTAAGCCTGCTGGAGTTCTGTATCCGTGAAGATCTGAACAAAACTGCATGGCGGCGGATGGCCGTGCTTGACCCGATCAAGATGGTCATCACCAACTACCCCGAAGGTCAGACGGAAATGATGTTCAGCGAGAATAACCCGGAAGCTGAAGGCGGCGATGGCGGCAGGGAAATGCCGTTCAGCAGGGAACTCTGGATAGAGCGGGAGGACTTTATGGAAAATCCTCCGAAGAAATTCTTCCGTCTTGGCGTAGGTCTGATGGTTCGTTTGAAAAGCGCGTACATTGTAAAATGCGAAAGCTTTGAAAAAGATGCCGACGGCAACATAACCGAAATTCATTGCACGTACATCCCGGAATCGAGATCGCAAAACGATACGAGCGGCATACACGTCAAGGGTACCATCCATTGGGTAAGCGTGCCACATGCAGCAACCGCCGAGGTGCGCCTGTACGACCGATTGTTCCGTGTTGAAGACCCGTCTAACGAGGATGGCGACTTTAAGGATTATATCAACCCGAACAGCCTGCAGATTTTAGAAAAGGTATATATTGAACCCGATCTGGCGAAAGCCGTTCCGGGAAAGGGGTATCAGTTTATGCGGAAAGGATATTTTACGCTCGACAAAAACTCCACCGACGACAAGCTGATCTTTAACCGTACCGTTACGCTGAAGGATGGCTGGAAAGGCGGCCCTCCTGCTGCCTGATCCTGTCGGTTGCTTGTTCCGGATACCTCCATTGCGTTTAAAAAAATTTGCATTTGGGGTATCCGGGATTCTTATTGCATCCAAAAAAACCGCACATTTGCATACCATACAAATCGCAGGTTATTATAAAGCATGTCGTTAGCTGATTTTTTTTCGCCGGTTGATTCTAAAATGATCATTCCTGCAAAGGGATTTTTTACCAGTCAGCTCGGCAGTAAAATAGATTTTTACGCGGTTGATTTCCCGGCGATGGTTGATAAGACCGACATTGCCATTATCGGTGTACAGGAGGACAGGAACGCCGTTAACAATCAGGGGTGCGCACTCGGCCCGGATTATGTCCGCGAAAAGCTGTACCGTCTGCATGAAGGTAATTACAACGCCAAAATTGCCGACCTCGGCAACATCCGCCGCGGAGCTACCGTAACCGATACCTATATCGCCTTAAAAACGGTGGTTAACGAACTCATTAAAAAAGACATTATCCCGGTGATCATTGGCGGCGGGCAGGACCTGACCTATGCGCAGTACCTTGCCTATGAAGACCTGGAACAAAAGGTGGACCTGGTGGTCATCGACTCGCAGTTCAACCTCGACGACGATGATTATCCGGCAGAAGGCATTGAAACTACTTCCGAATCCTATCTCAATAAGATATTCCTGCATCTGCCCAATTATCTCTTTAATTACAGCAACCTGGGGTATCAAACCTACTTTGCCAGTCAGGATAGTTTGCGGGTGATGGAAAAACTGTATTTCGATGTGCACCGGCTGGGCGAGCTCAGCGGAAATGTGGCTGTCGCTGAGCCCATCATCCGCAATGCCAGCATGATCAGCTTCGACATGGGCGCCATCCGATCATCTGATGCCATTGCAAACTCTAATGCAACGCCCAACGGGTTTTATGGAGAAGACGCCTGTCAGTTAGCCCGTTATGCAGGATTTAATGACAAACTGACTTCTATCGGATTTTACGAGTTTAATCCGGCGTATGATAACAACGGGCAGACAGCCACTTTGCTGTCGCAGATGATCTGGTATTTTATCGATGGCGTGTATAACCGCAAACGCGATTTCCCGCTGCATCCCAAATCGCAATACCTGATCTATAAAACCAGCCTGAAGCATGAAGAACATGAGCTGGTGTTTGTAAAAAGTAAAAAGTCCGACCGCTGGTGGATGCAGGTGCCCTATCCCACACATGGTTCCAAGAACGAGCGTTTCCACCTTGTTCCCTGCCAATATGACGATTACAAGACCGCCGTTTCCGGCGAAATGCCCGATCTTTGGTGGCGCACTTATCAAAAATTGAACTGAGCGGCATAATTCAGCCGTAGTTTTAACGTTAAAACAGCTTACCGCTAACAGAAAAATGAGAAAAATATTCTATTTCATATTTATCCTGCTGCCATTTATTACGGCGGCCCAACCAGAAGAAACATTCCTGATCCACAGCAAGATCGGCAAGCTCGACGCACCATCGCGGGCTTATCTGTTATATAAATACGGCGCCAACCAGGTACTCGACTCCGCCATTATCAAAGATGGGAAGTTCGATTTCAGCGGAAAGATATTGAATCCTACCAATGCCATTATGGTGATCGATCACAAAGGTGTCGGGTTTGAGAAGCTGGATTCTACCGCGGACATGCTTTCGCTCTATGTTGCAGAGGGGGAGTTTTCCATTACCGGCGATGACTCTGTTTCGAAGGCCAAAATTACCGGCTCAAAAATAAACGACGATAACATTAAGTTAAAGGCACAGCTGGAGCCAATAACCGAAAAAGCCAAAAGGTTGTCTGCCATTGATAAAAAAGCGACCGGCGATGAAAGAACACCGGAGTTTATGAGTACACTACATGGCAGATACAAGGCTTTGCAGGCCGAACAAAAGGCGGTGATCAAAAAATTCATCCTATCCAATCCCGACAGCTATCTGAGCCTGCTTGCGCTTTACTCGGTTGACGGGCCATCGCCCAATCCGCTTGAACTTGATTCCCTTTTTAACACGCTGTCGCCCTCACTGAGGGCAACCGAAACGGCACGTAATTTTAAGCTTGCGTTAGAGCCGCTAAAGAAGACGGCACCCGGAGTGATGGCACCTGATTTTACCCAGAACGACAAAGACGGGAACCCCGTAAAGTTATCATCCTTTCGCGGAAAGTACGTACTGGTTGATTTCTGGGCGTCATGGTGTGGGCCATGCCGACAAGAAAATCCCAACGTGGTACGCGTTTACAACAAGTATAAGGAAAAGAACTTTACCATATTAGGCGTATCGCTCGATAAGCAAAGCGGAAGAAACGACTGGCTGGCGGCTATCAAGAACGATGGTCTTGCCTGGACACAGGTATCGGACCTGAAATTCTGGAACAACTCAGCGGCAGCTTTGTATGACGTGAAAGCCATCCCGGCCAACTTCCTGATCGGTCCTGATGGAAAGATCATTGCCAAGGACCTGCGGGGCGACGACCTGGACGATAAACTGGCAGAAGTTTTAGGTAAATAGTCACAGGGGTTCGCCAGGGAATTGCTGCGTCGGGGCCGCATTGGTACCCGGAAAAAGGCGCAGATGTGCAAGCGTGTAGATCCGGTACAAAATCACGAACAACGCGGGAATGCCCAGCCAGTGTGCATGAAATGAGCTTTTGATATCGCCGTGGAATAAAAACGAAATGGAATGTCCCAGTCCGCAACCGGGGCACCAGGTTATACCCAGCATTTTGAGCGGACATAGCGAAAAGTGGGACGCGTTACCGGGGTTTGTTAACGCAAGCGAAGTCAACGCCGCTACCCAAAATGCAAGCTCGAAATATTTACGAAATGCTATCTTAATCAACCTTATTGGGTTTGCTGGTCAGCAATACCGATACTCCGAGACAGAATAATATCCCGACGAGCAAGGCGCCGAAAATACGGCCTGAAAAATCTTTCAGATTGCTTCCACTAGAAAACTCTTCGATAAAGATGATTGCTGCTCCGACAGCGATAACGCCGCCGATGATCAGTATTTTAAAACTCTGTATAAGCGCCTCCAAAAACCCCATATTGCCTCCGCAGTCTGTCATCCGGTAGTTTCTCAAACCGAAGTATAAAACAATTAGCGGAATAAATACCGACACATATTCGATCGGTTCCATAACGCTGGATTGCGGCGAATAACCCAATGCATGCATAATGAACATCCAGGCAACGCTTAAAACACCTATAAAAAGACCGGAAATAATCGCATTCTTCATATTATTGGTTTTTACTGATTGGAAGGTCGGGCTGAGAGAGGCCGGATAGAAATCAGAAACGTCTCCAATTTCTGTTCCCTAATCTCTATTCCCACCTAAATTTACTATTAAAAGTAATTACAGCGCAATATTGTTTGCAATATTTTTCAGGGACACTGCGCTAAAGGGATAGAAAGTGCATTTTTAGTATATTTGCGCCAATTTGAATATCCGCGATATATTAGAAAGATATAAGGCTGATAACCGGGTGCAGGAGCTGGCGCAGGAGCTCAACTCATCAAAAGCACCGCGTGTTCAGCTGCGAGGTTTGGTCGGATCAAGCGATGCCGCCATTGCGGTAGCTTTGTACTTTTTGCAGCACAGGCACATGATATTTGTACTGCCTGACCGCGAAGAAGCCAGTTATTTTCAGGCTGACCTGGAAAACCTCACCGGCAAGGAAGCCCTGCTTTTCCCGTCGTCGTACCGGAAGCCTTTTGAATTCACGCAACCTGACAGCAGCAATGTGCTTGCCCGCGCAGAGGTTCTCAACGAGCTTAATCATGCCGCAGGCTTCGGGCACCTGATCGTAACCTATCCAGAGGCGCTTGCTGAAAAAGTGATTGATCGCGCATCGCTCGAAAAGAACACGCTCGAAATTGCGGTGAACAACAAACTGAGCATCGACTTTATCAATGAGTTTTTAATAGCGTACGATTTTGAGCGCGTCGATTTTGTTTACGAGCCGGGGCAGTTTTCCATCAGGGGCGGCATCGTGGACATCTTTTCCTTTTCGCATGAACTGCCTTACCGCGTGGAGTTCTTCGGCGATCTGATCGAATCGATCCGAACTTTTGAGGTGGAAAGCCAGCTCTCGGTAGAACAGGTTAAAAGCATCACTATTGTACCAAATGTGCAGTCGAAGTTTTTGACGGAGAACAACATTTCGCTGCTGGAATACGTGGACCCGGGCACACAGGTATGGATCAAGGATGTTCAGTTTACATTGGACATCATCCAAACCGGATTCAAAAAAGCGACGACATTATGGAAGGCACTATCAGCAGATGAAAAGACTCAAAACCCGGATTGGATAGATCCTAAATTTGGTTTTACAGATGAAAAACTGGTTGCAGACCAACTGCATGACTTTCCGCTCGTCGAATTCGGCAAACAATTCTTTTACCAGGACAGTAAACAGGTAAATTTTGACATGCGGCCGCAACCCTCGTTCAATAAAGATTTCACCCTGCTGATCCACAACTTTAAGAATAACGAGGCTGAAAAAATCGAGAATTTCATTCTTACCGATTCCGCACGGCAGGTGGAACGTTTATACGCGATACTTGAAGATCTGGACAAAACGGTAAAATTCACACCGATAAGCATTGCTATCCGCGAGGGCTTTGTTGACCGGGAGCAAAAGATAGCCTGCTACACCGACCACCAGATATTTGACCGTTATTATAAATATAAATTAAAAAAAGGGTATCAGCGCTCACAGGCCATTACGCTAAAAGAACTCCGCGAACTGAAATCGGGTGATTTTGTCACCCATATCGATCATGGTATCGGTAAGTACGCCGGGCTGGAAAAGGTGGAGGTGAACGGCAAGATGCAGGAGATGATCCGGCTGGTTTACGCCGACAATGACCTGCTGTATGTGAATATCAACTCGCTGAATCGCATAAGCAAATACAGCGGCAAAGAGGGAACGCAGCCGAAAATGAACAAACTGGGAACCGACACCTGGGACCGGCTGAAAAAAACCACAAAAAAAAAAGTTAAGGACATAGCCCGCGACCTGATCAAACTTTACGCATTGCGCAAGACCAAACAGGGCAATGCTTTTTCGCGTGACAGTTACCTTCAAAATGAACTGGAGGCGTCCTTTATTTATGAGGACACACCGGACCAGGAAAAAGCAACCAACGACCTGAAACGGGACATGGAGTCGCCGCATCCGATGGATCGCCTGATCTGCGGCGACGTTGGCTTCGGCAAAACGGAAGTTGCCATACGCGCAGCGTTTAAGGCCGTTGCCGACAGCAAACAGGTAGCTGTTTTGGTACCAACCACTATTCTTGCCGCGCAGCATTTTAAAACCTTCAGCGACCGGCTGAAAGGCTTCCCGGCAAACATCGACTATGTAAACCGCTTTAAAAGCAACAAACAGATCAGGGAAACGCTCGAAAAGCTGAAAGAGGGTAAAATAGATATTATCATCGGCACGCACCGGCTGGTCAGCAAGGATGTTAAGTTTAAAGACCTCGGGCTGATGATCATCGACGAGGAACAGAAGTTCGGCGTATCCACCAAAGAAAAGCTAAAACAATTGCGCGCCAATGTAGATACCCTGACGCTTACCGCAACGCCGATACCACGAACGCTGCATTTCTCGCTGATGGGCGCGCGTGACCTGTCCATCATTTCGACCCCGCCGCCTAACCGGCAGCCGGTGGTGACCGAGTTGCACGTGTTTAACGACACGTTGATAAAAGAGGCTATTGAGCATGAGATTGACCGGGGCGGACAGGTGTTTTTTATCCATAACCGCGTTGCCGATCTGCCACAGCTTGGCGGCATGATCCACAGGTTAGTACCTAAGGCGCGTGTAGGTATAGCGCATGGGCAGCTGGAAGGTGACGCGCTGGAAGACGTAATGTTGAAATTTGTGAACCATGAGTATGATGTGCTGGTGGCGACGACCATTATCGAGGCCGGTCTGGATATACCGAATGCCAATACCATCATCATTAACTATGCACACATGTTTGGCCTCAGCGACCTGCACCAGATGCGCGGCCGTGTGGGGCGAAGCAACAAAAAGGCTTACTGCTACCTGCTGAGTCCGCCACTGTCAACGCTTACCAGCGAGGCGCGCAAAAGGCTGAGCGCGATAGAAGAGTTCAGTGACCTGGGCAGCGGTTTCAATGTGGCCATGCGCGATCTGGATATCCGCGGCAGCGGCAACCTGCTGGGAGCCGAACAAAGCGGTTTCATCGCCGAGATCGGGTTTGAGATGTATCATAAGATCTTAGACGAGGCGATACAGGAGTTAAAGGAAGATGAATTTAAGGGTGTTTTCCCTGACGATAAGCCGCGGCCGTTTATCTCCTTTACACAGATTGATACCGATCAGGAAATACTGATACCGGATGAGTATGTAACGAACATATCCGAACGCTATAACCTGTACACCGAATTATCCAAGCTGGAAAACGAAACGGAATTGATCGCTTTTGAACAGCAGTTGCACGACCGTTTCGGACCGGTTCCTCCGCAGGCAACCGATATGCTGAACACCGTCAGGCTGCAATGGCTGGGCAAGGCTATTGGCTTTGAAAAAATATCGCTTAAAAAGAATGTGTTGCGCGGTTATTTCGTCAGCGATCAGCAATCGCGGTATTTTGAGACGGATGCGTTTAAAAATGTACTGAGCTTTGTGCAGGCCAACCCACGCCGGACGAATTTAAAAGAAGTAAAAAACACGCTGCGGCTGAGTATTGACGGGGTGTACAGCATTGACCAGGCAGTAAGCCTGTTGACCAACATTGGTGAAGCTGTAGGGGTTTAATACCCTGCGGTTTACTTTGCTCTTTTGTAGATGTCTTTCAGGTTACGACCCATTTCCTTATAGTCGAGGCCATATCCTACCACAAATTCATTCCCGATCTCAAAACCCACGTACTTAAGCTCCTCAATAGGCTTTAACAGCGCGGCGGGTTTTAATAACAGCGAACATATTTTTATAGAAGCAGGCTGTTTTAGCCTGAGCTTGTCCAGCAGGTAGGTAGCGGTATTACCAGTGTCGATAATATCCTCGATCACAATCACATCGCGCCCCTTTATATCTACACTGAAATCAATATCATCGCGTATTTTCAGGATACTTTTAGTGCCGCCATAATATGAAGCCAGCTTGGTAAAGGTCACTTCGCAGGGAATATCGATCTGTTTGATGATGTCGGCAATAAATAAAAAGCTGCCGTTAAGCACCCCCACGAACACCGGGACGGTGTCCGCATAATCAGCATTCAGTTGCCGGCCGATCTCTTTAATGCGCTCTTCAATCGCACCTGATTTGATAAGGGGCTCAAACTCTAAATCGGCTATCTTCTTTTTCATGTGCGTAATTTATATAAAATACTCGGGAATTATTTATACCACAAAGGCAGCCCGGAAGAAAATGACACTAAAACATTACCTTTGCGCCTCCAATCATGACGGATTACGAAGTTCACACACTATCCAACGGCATCAGGGTGCTTTTTAAGCATGCGCCGTTTGCCGTAACGCATTGCTGCTTCGTGGTCAACGCGGGTTCCCGCGATGAGGCTGAAAACCAAACCGGACTGGCTCATTTTATAGAGCACCTGCTTTTTAAGGAAACTGCGCGCCGCAATACCAACCAGATACTGAATCGTCTTGAACTGGTCGGCGCTGATCTGAATGCCTATACTACCAAGGAATATACCTGCATCCATGCCTCGCTGCTGAAACAGCATCTGGAGCGCGCTATTGACCTGTTTGAAGACATTTTATTCCACTCTACTTTCCCGGAGGAGGAACAGGAAAAAGAGCGCGGTGTAATTCTGGATGAAATAGCCAGCTACCTTGACCAGCCGGAAGAAGCTATTCAGGATGACTTTGAAGAACTGCTATTTAAAGGACATTCGCTGGGGAACAATATCCTGGGTACGCCCGATACTGTGGCGCAACTGAGTAGCGATGATATCGGGCAATTTATCCGGGCCAACTACAATACGTCGGAAATGGTATTTGCTGTTTTTGGCGATTATGATTTTAAACGGATCATCAGGCTGTCCGAAAAATATTTTGGCGCAGTGCCGCAGAGTAACGCTCAAAAAACACGCGAAACACCTGGGCCGGTCGCTCCCTCAAAAACAATTGTCGGCAAACCCATATCACAAACGCATTGCATCATCGGCGGCAGGGCGTATTCCTCGGCGCACCAAAATAAAACGGGTTTGCTGTTGCTGAATAACCTTTTAGGCGGAATGGGTATGAGCAGCCGTCTCAACCTTGAAATACGTGAAAAATACGGCATCGCCTACACGGTGGAGTCGAACTATACGCCTCTGACAGATACCGGCATATTTTCCATCTACTTCGGCACCGATAATGAAAAAGCTGAGCGGGCAGCAAGGCTGGCACACCGTGAACTGAAAAAGCTGCGCGACAACAAGTTAGGCACCCTGCAACTGCATCAGGCTAAAGAAAAATTCATCGGCCAGATCGCGCTTGCGGAGGAGAACCGTATGAGCCTGATCATTTCGATGGCTAAAAGCCTGCTCGATTTTAACTGCGTAGATACGCTGCAGCAGGTGTTCGACAAAATAAACGCCGTAACCGCTTCACAACTGCTGGAGATCAGTAATGAAACATTCGACCCCAGCGGATTGATCACCCTGATGTTCGAGCCAAAGGAATAAGTACCCGATTTTGTGTTGCCGATATATGTTGTCCCAATATTAAAAAACAACTGCGGCCAAACATTATCCCGAAAATGCACTTATCTTCGCAACATCTGCGTTACATGAAAAAACTTTTTATCCTGTGTTCCATTCTGTTTAGCTTTCAGTGTGTCCATGCGCAATTAAAATTTCTACCCAAATTCATCCGCCAGATGTATTTGCGGAAAGACAGCAGCCGTAAACCCGGGCTGGTACTGCTTCCGGCACTGAGCTCATCACCGGAAACCGGGGTCGAGTTTGGCGGGGCCGCGCTATTCTCATTTTACAGCGACACCCTTAACCGCGATACGCGGGTATCCAGCCTGTTCGGATATTCGACCATCACGACCAAAGGACAGGCCAAGCTAAGCCTCAACGTCCATTACTGGACGCCGCAGAATAAATTTCACTATACCGGCGTTATCGCCTATTATAACTATCCCTTCAGCTTTTATGGGATAGGAAATAACACCAAGCTTTCAGCATTGGATCATATTGCCGAACGCCGGTACAAATTCGGTATTACCGGTGAGAAAAAGTTAGGCGATTATTTTTATGCAGGCGTTGTAGCCGGTGTGATCAAATATTTTTACTTCTACGATCACGATCCTAACAGCATACTGAATACCGACCCCGCCATAGAAGATAAACATGGCGGCGCAAGCGCTTACATCGGTCCCAGCTTTACCTTCGATACACGAAATAACAATACTTATACCACCCGGGGAGCAATTATCAGCGCATATTATAATATTATGCATGGTACCTATGCCAATAACAGCTATCGCGGCGGCTTTTTTAATATTGAATATTCCCAGTTTTTCCCGCTTGGCAGCAAGCTGGTACTCGGTCTTGATATTCAGGAACAAAGCTTAACGGGCAGCCGCTCGCCGTTTTACCTGCTGCCGCAGATGGGAAGCGACGAAATGATGAGGGGATATTACCAGGGCCGCTACCGCGACCGGAACTTTTTGGCGGGACAAACCGAACTACGTTATCGTATTACCAGGCGTTTCGGCCTTGCAGGGTTTGTCGGTGGCGGCGAGGTGTTTCATTCATCCTTCAGCATGGACCAGCTTAAACCAAACTACGGCGGAGGGGTACGGTATTTCTTTGATATTGAAAAGGGTTTAGCTATCCGGCTTGATTACGGCGTCGGGCAGAAACCAGCAGGCGAACCACGGGAGAGCGGATTTTACATTGCGCTTGGGCAAAGTTTCTGACAAGCAGATTTAGGGAAGTGCCTCATCCGAATGTTAGCGTACAGGTTTATAGCTTAATTAAAAAATCCTCCTTTACCTGCCCCGCCCTGAAAAACACCAGACCGATCCAGAAAAGGTCGATCGTTACCGTGACCTGCGGATGCTTTTTGATCTGCGCCCAGGCTTCCTTCATCCCTTCACTCCAGTAAATATCGTCGAAAATCAGCAAGGTTCCCTCGTGAACCCTGGATAAACACCATTCAAAATATTTCAGGGTCGCATCCTTCTGATGATTACCATCCACAAAGACAAAATCGAGATTTTCCAACCCGCTGATCACACCGGGCAGTGTATCGTCAAAATTACCGGTAATGAGTGTCGGACTTATACCGGCGGCTTTAAAGGTTTGCGCTGCAACGGCAGCCGTTTCGGGGCACCCTTCAAGGGTATAAACATCGGCTTCCGGCGCCGCCTTTTGCAGATATGCGGTGGTCGTACCGAGGCAGGTTCCCAATTCTATAATGTTTTGCGGCTGCTGGTCGTACACCAGCCGGTACAGCAGTTGTGCCAGTTTCGGCGGTTTCAGGGCGTTCCCGGCGATCTCGCCGATACGTTTCTTACGGTTGTTGTTGACCAATGAGCCCGCGCCGAGATCGGTAACGGTTATAATCCGGTTGTCATTAATTAATGATTTACGAATGCCTTCAACCTCATCATATACTTTTTTGGCATTAAAATCGTAAATTACCTTATCCGTCAGCCTGTAAACAAATGGAGAGTGGACGCCATGCCTGGTTTTGGCCTTTAAGCGATGAAGCAGGTAATCTTTGGCGAACCTTATATTCAACATGGCTGTAAAATTATACAAACGTTTAGTATTTTTAGTGTTAGCAGCATGATAAATCCTACAGAAGTAAACTCATTAATACGGCTCCTTGACGACCCGGACAGCGAAATATTTGAACATGTACATAGTAAGCTGTTGTCATACGGCCCGGAAGCGATAGAATATCTTGAAGATGCCTGGGAAAAAGCTTTCGACCATTTGCAGCAGGAGCGCATTGCCGACCTGGTACATGAGATACAATTCAGTATCATCAAAAAGGACCTGCAGCTATGGCACCAGGGCGGGGCGTTCGATCTGCTGCAGGGCGTGCTCGTGATCAACCGTTACCAATATCCCGATCTGGATGAACAGAAGGTCATCAACCAGATCGAAGCCATCAAGCGCGATATCTGGATACAGATGATGAATGAGGCCAGTCCGGCGGAACATATCAAACTGATCAATCATGTGTTTTACAGCATTTACGGGTTCAGCGGTAATACATCCAACCACCAGGACCCGCAGAACAGCTACATCAGTCAGGTACTTGAAAGCAAAAAAGGCAACCAGATATCACTGGCTATAATTTACTCCATTATCGCCCAAAAACTGGACATCCCGGTATATGGTGTTAACCTGCCCCAGCATTTTATTCTGGCCTACATGGACGAAAGTTTACAGAGCGAGTTTGAAGGCGGGATTCTCTTTTATATCAACGCCTTTAACAAGGGCTATATTTTTGGCCGCCGCGATGTAGATATGTTCCTGAAACAGCTGAACCTTAAATTTGACAGGCAGTTTTATGAGCCTTGTTCCAATACCGAAATTGTAAAGCGCGTATTACGCAATCTTATCAGCTCGTACGAGCACCTTGGTTCAAAAGAAAAAGTAGAGGAACTGAATGAGTTGCTCACAATAATTGATGTTCCGTAAAAAACAGATGTTGCCCACTTAAGATAGATGAGCAACCTCTTTCCTTTATTTTGCCGGAGGGCAAAATTTATTTTCTTCCATCCAGTTTTTTGCCCAGTCGATCCACCGGTCTTTGCTTTTGGGGTCAACCAGACCAAAGCCGTGTCCTCCTTCTTCAAAAAGGTGCATTTCGGCCTTAACTTTTGCATCGAGCAAGGCATTATAAAAAAGCAAACTGTTCTGAACAGGCACGACATCATCATCCTGCGCCTGCACTAAAAAGGTAGGCGGCGTGTCGGCGGTTACCTGTTTTTCGTTGCTGTAAAGGTTTACCAGATCTTCCGAAGGTGTTTTGCCGATCAGATTCTCACGGGAGCCAACATGCGCCTGCGGACCAAAACTGATAACCGGATAAAGCAGCATCATAAAATCGGGACGTGCGCTAATACCATCTTTGTCATCAACGAGTACCTTTGTAAAATGTGTTCCCAGGGTCGAGGCAAGATGTCCTCCTGCGGAAAAGCCGATAATGCCGATCTTGTCGGGATTGATACCCCATTTCGCGGCATTACGGCGAACGCTGATGATTGCCTGCTGCGCGTCCTGCAGGGGACCGATGGTTTTATCAACCATAATGCTGTCGCTCGGCAGGCGGTATTTTACAACAAAAGCTGTTACACCGAATTTATTGAAAGCCTTTGCGACGTCCCAGCCTTCGTGCGCAATGGCCAGCCCGGAATACCCCCCTCCCGGGAAAACAATAACCGCTGCGCCGTTTGCGGTTCCGGGGGCAGGCAGAAATGCTGTAATGGTCGGAACGGTAACCTTTGTCACCCAATCCCTGTCGTCCTTTTCAACGTAGGTCTTTGGTGTGGGTTTTGCGTTAGGAACTCCGTCAGGGTATAGCGGCATCGGTTTTTCCTGCCCGCGTGAAACGAGGGCGGCCGCGCAGATCGTCAGCATGCAAAAAATGGTTTTCATATAATTGGTTTCTTTGTTGGATACAATAATACGCGCCCTATAAAAAGCCGACGAACATTGCCGTCCTGCTGATCATCATTTATCGCCGCCAAATTCCATCAGGTAGGCCTTCAGGAAATCATCCAGATCGCCATCCAATACGGCTTGTGCATTTGATGTTTCATGGTCGGTACGCAGGTCCTTTACCAGTTTATACGGATGTAATACATAATTCCGTATCTGCGAACCCCATTCAATCTTCTTTTTATTCCCCTCGATCGCATTGGTGGTTTCCATGCGTTTACGCATTTCTATCTCATACAGCTGTGATTTCAGCAATCGTATGGCATTTTCCTTATTCTGTAATTGCGAGCGCGACTCCTGGTTTTTGATGATGATGCCCGACGGTTTATGATACAACCGGACGGCAGTCTCCACCTTGTTTACATTCTGACCGCCTGCGCCGCCCGAGCGGAAGGTCTCAAACTCAATGTCGGCAGGGTTAACCTCTATCTCGATGGTATCGTCAACCAGCGGATAAACATAGACCGATGCGAACGAGGTATGCCGCTTGGCGTTCGAGTCGAACGGAGAGATGCGCACCAAACGGTGAACACCGTTTTCGCCTTTCAGGTATCCGTAAGCAAAGTCGCCCTCAAACTGCAGGGTTACTGTCTTTACCCCGGCAACATCCCCTTCCTGAAAATCCTGTTCGGTAACCTTGTAGCCGTTCTTTTCGCCCCACATAATGTACATACGCATCAGCATACCGGCCCAGTCGCAGCTTTCGGTGCCGCCCGCGCCCGCAGTGATCTGCAATACCGCATTCAGCTGATCTTCCTCTGCCGAGAGCATGTTCTTAAACTCCAGCTCTTCCACCTCCTTCACCGCCGTGTTGAATTGCTCCGCCATTTCAGGTTCGGTAGCATCGCCGCTCTGAAAAAACTCAAACAGCACGCCTGTGTCATCAACGGTAGAAGCTACCGCCTGAAAAGCATCTGTCCATACCTTTTTTGCTTTGATGGAAGCGAGTACCTTTTCGGCTTCCTTCGGATGGTCCCAGAAATTGGGGCCTATGGTTATTTCCTGTTCTTTTTGAAGTGCATCGAGTTTGTTATCGATGTCAAAGATGCCTCCTTAGGGAAGTTACTCTATCCCTCAAGTCCTGAATCTGTTCTTTGGTCATGCCGCAAATATAATTGTTTGGTGATAATATGCAGCAAGACGGCCCGTAAAATAGAAGGCCGGTATAACCCTGCTCCTTGTCCAATGCGTCAGACTACTCCATGCATAAAAAAAGCCGTAAACATGGTTTACAGCTTTTCGTGTTTTTCACAGATCTATAACGGTATCAGGCAACCATCATCTGGTGTACCAATCCGCTCATGTCTGCCTGGTTTCCGGTCAGCTTTGAAAGGAAATTGCTCAGGCCGAAATCCATATTTTTTTCATCTTTTGATTCTCTGACCAACTCAGCCATTACAGGCGTGATCAGCGAGTTTGCCGTTTGCATGGCCGAATCGGGTTCAACGCCGTAAAAGTTGTTCAGTTTGTTGGCAAACCGGTTGACGATACTGGACACCAGAGAATTGTTATAAATACCCGCGAATTGGAAAAACCTGATCAGATCTTTTATCCTGCCAGTCTCCAGCTGGTTTTTTAACACCTCGATAATCGAGCTCGACGCTTCGTTTATCACTGCTTCATGATATTTCAGAGGAATTGCGGGGTTGTCAATAACAGCCGTCCCGGCGTTATTTTTGACAAGCATAAACAGTTTTTCAAACATGGTGTATGTATTAAGAGGCGATTAATAAAATGACAAAAAAATCCGTTTTATTTATCATTGATGCAAATATATCAAATATTTTTTTTGAATTTCCAAATACAATTTTTAATCTGTTAAAAATATGACAATTCTCTTATTGTAAAACAAACACTATGTTTTGGGTGTTGAAATAACACTTTGATGTCATACTTTCGGCTTTTAAACGCGCGCGAAGTATTAACTTGTTAAATTTGTGCCAAAGCCCTTTCAATTATGTTGCCAAATACCAATTTTACCACCACCGCGGCCTATAAATACCTGGCCGATCATTTTATCGACATTGCCCCTCAGGGCCTGAAAGAAATGTTCGATACTGACAGTGAACGTTTTAATAAATTTTCGCTGACGTTTGAGGAAATGTTGTTCGATTATTCGAAAAACCGGATAAATGACGAGACTGTAGCTTTGTTGATGCAGTTAGCCCGCGAATGTTCAGTAAACAAGGCAATAGAGGCCATGTTCAGCGGCGAAGTCATCAATGCTACCGAGGGTCGCCCAGTACTTCATGTGGCCTTGCGGAACCGCAGCAACAGGCCAATTTATGTTGAAGGTAAGGACGTGATGCCGGAAGTTAACCGCGTGCTGGAGCAGATGAAGAATTTCAGCGAAGCTGTAATATCCGGCGCCTGGAAAGGCTTTACGGGTAAGACTATTACCGATGTGGTGAATATCGGTATCGGCGGCTCTGACCTGGGGCCGGTAATGGTTACCGAAGCCCTGAAGGCCTACAAAAACCACCTGAACATGCATTTCGTGTCGAATGTGGATGGTACGCACATCGTTGAAACGCTGAAAGGGCTGAATCCGGAGACAACGCTTTTCCTGATAGCCTCCAAAACATTTACTACCCAGGAGACCATGGGCAATGCCCACAGCGCGCGCGACTGGTTTATCGCAGGCGGAGGAAAAGATTCCGATGTTGCCAAACACTTCGCGGCTCTCTCTACCAACGCCGAAGGCGTAGAGAAATTTGGCATTGATACCAAAAACATGTTCGAGTTCTGGGACTGGGTTGGCGGGCGTTATTCGTTATGGAGCGCCATCGGTCTGTCAATTGCGTTAAGTATCGGATTTGAGAATTTTACGGAACTGCTGGCAGGCGCCCATGCGATGGATGAACATTTCCGCTCAACCGAACTGGAACAAAACCTTCCGGCTGTTTTAGCGCTGGTAGGCATCTGGTATAATAACTTTTTCGAAGCGGAGACCAATGCTATTTTGCCTTACGACCAATACATGCACCGTTTTGCAGCATATTTTCAGCAGGGCGACATGGAGAGTAACGGCAAACACATCGACAGGAACGGCAACCCTGTGGATTACCAGACCGGCCCGATCATCTGGGGAGAACCCGGCACCAACGGGCAGCACGCCTTTTATCAGCTGATCCACCAGGGCACCAAGCTGATTCCGTGCGACTTTATCGCCCCCGCTCAATCGCACAATCCGCTTGGCGAACATCATAAAATGCTGCTCTCGAACTTTTTTGCACAAACCGAAGCCCTGATGAACGGCAAAAGCCGCGAAGTTGTGGTGGAGGAATTGAAGAAAGCAGGCAAGACAGAAGCAGAGATAGAAAAAATAGCTCCTTTTAAGGAGTTCGACGGCAACCGCCCGACAAATTCCATCCTGATCAAAAAGATAACACCACGCAGCCTCGGCTCACTCATCGCGATGTATGAGCACAAGATATTTGTACAGGGGATTATCTGGAACATTTACAGCTTTGATCAGTGGGGTGTCGAACTCGGCAAACAACTTGCCGGGAAGATCCTGCCCGAGCTGAAAGATGATAATACCGTAAGTACGCACGATTCATCGACCAACGGGCTGATCAATCAATATAAGGCCTGGAGATAAGATAGCAACGAGAAATTTCCCATTTATAAAAAAGGCCGGAGATCATTATCTCCGGCCTTTTTGTTTTTGGTCAGAGCTTCAGTTCGCCCCAACCCTGCCTGTATTCACGTTTAATATACTGGTTGGCCGGTTCGAAATTGGTGATCCGCATATTTTGCCCGTCCCACTTCAGCGCGGTATAGCGCCCGCTGAACTTATACCCGTCCATATTACCATAAACAGGATCGTTCCGTTTAATTTTTTCGCGGAGATTGAACGTACGCAGCAACAGGTTTCCCATCAAAACGGTTTCCGTAAGCGGTCCTGCATATCCCACAAATGGTGAATCGACTTCCATCTTACCATATCCGGCGATGCTGGCATCAACCCACTGCCACCAGTGGCCATCCATGCCTCCGGGGACGCGTGCATATTTTTCGGGTACATGAATATCCTTATTCAACGACAATGGCAGCAGGCGCGGATGACTGCCGCCCCAACCGCAGGATACCTTTCCTCTGGTGCCGATAAACAAGGTACATCCCTCAAAATCGTTTTCACCGGGAAAATCGCCTAAGGCTTCATTCTGGTTTAGATCAGGATCGAGTTCACTCAACCGTTCAGGCGTTATGCCGCCATCCATCCAGTACAGATCGAGCGGCTTACCGTTCTGCTGCGTAAACTTAAATTTGATCGAACTTGATACCGGGCCACTTTCAGGATAAATACCTTCTTCAAAAATTCCTTTATACACAGTACTCGCGCTTCCCGACACTTCGGTAGGGTATCCCAGGCCAAGCAGTTTAAACGGCGGCCCCATAATATGGCAGCCCATATCGCCCAATGCGCCCGTGCCAAACTCCCACCAGCCGCGCCAGTTAAACGGCACCAGGTTATCAATATAGTTAGTTTGCCTTGCGGTGCCAAGCCACAGATCCCACTTCAGCTCTTTTGGCACCGGCGGACTGGCTTTTGGCCATGAAATACCCTGCGGCCAAACGGGGCGATCTGTCCAGCAATACACTTTTTCAATGTCGCCGATCAGGCCAGCTTCAAACCATTCGCGCAGCGTGCGCATACCGTCGCAACTGGCGCCCTGATCACCCATCTGTGTGACCACTTCATATTTCTTGCTCGCCTCGGTCAGAATCCGGGCCTCGTAGATGTCGTGGGTAAGCGGTTTTTGCAGGTAAAGATGTTTTTTTAGCTGCATGGCGCTCAGTCCCACCAATGCGTGGTTATGATCGGGGATGGCTACCGTAACGGCGTCGAAGTTTTTGTGCTCCTTGTCGAACATTTCCCGCCAGTCGTGGTAAAAACCCGCTTTCGGAAATTCCTTGCGGCGAGGGTTTGACATCCGGTCATCCACATCGCACAAAAAGGCTATTTCCGCATTTTTCTTCGGCGCGGTAGCATAATGGTGGATATCGTTTTCCGCCTCGCCGCCGCAGCCTACGGCAGCAATATAAAGCTTATCGCTGGGGGCTGTGTAACCTTTGCCCAGCACATAACGCGGCACGATATAGAAACCCGCAGCCGCAATAGCTGCCTTTTTTATAAAGCTCCCGCGTGAAATATTTGCAGGAGCCGGTGTGTGTTTTTCGTTTTCCATTTTCAGTTTACTGATCTTTTTTAACGGTTACTTTTTAAGCGGCTTAACGGCTATCTCCTTAAAGAACACCACATCGTCATCGCCGTGATTTTGTATGCCGATATACCCTGCAATGGGGCGCGGGCCGCGATAAGGCTCAAAGTCGAATTTACGTGGCGGCGTAGGCTGCCCTTCGGTATAGTCGGTAACCTTCTGCCCGTTAACGGTAACGATGGTGCGCGGACCATCCAGCGTAATTTCCATGGTATTCCACTCCGGACCCGGTTTGCCGGGTTTTGCAAGCGGTTTGGTAAGCGAATACAGGGTACCAGTGACGTGATACTCGTCTTCCTTACTGGTTTCGGGATGATTATCTATCTGTACTTCGTAGCCGTAAAACACGGGCATCCATTCTTCACGCGGCTCGATGGGGATACGGATGAACACACCGGAGTTACTGTTAAATTTCTGCATACGATACACCACCCGGATAACACAATTGCTGAATTTTTCTTTCGTCCAGTATTCCAGGCCCATGCCGCCGTGACTGCCGGTTACGCCGTCCTTAACATAGCGACTGCCCGGGCCAACGTGTTTCCAGCCGTTCAGGTCCTTGCCGTTGAACAACTGCCGCCAGCCGTCTTTATCCTGGGCATGGAGATTAATACTGCTTAACAATAGCGCGGCTGAAAAAACAGCAGCAGCGCCCTTTAAAAAGGAATGCTTTATACTTTTCATATTCGGGGAAGGATAAAATGGTTTATAATGGAAATCTAAATGTAGCGGTTTTTTAATAAGAATGCAATCGGATCAAAACAGAGCGCCGATTTTGCAAGATTCAAATACAGCAGACTCCCTTCTGTATTTGTTCGCTTTTTTGTTAAATTAAAAAGCAAATTATTTTATATTCGTACTGTTAACCTTATTAATTGAAAAAACTATTTGCGCTCTTGCCGTCAGGTTTTGCGGCGACACACCTAAACGGGCAAACCCAATTATCCGGACGGATTAACACCGTTGATCCGGAACTGCCATATTGCGGCTCAAAAAAACCATCCTTTATTTCAGCTTTAATTTTCAGCACGTCATCCATTCCTATAATATCATCATTCGATGCTGTTAGCCCGGCACGATACCGGCATTTCCGGTACGCTGATGCCCTGCCATAAAAACGGATCATTATAAACATACCCATCATACAAAAACTGTAAACCAAAGTCAAATGAAGAAACTTTTACCTGTCATTTTTTTAAGCGCCTTTTATTTTTCGGCGCGCGCCCAGACAACCGATGCGGTGCAAACCACGCAGCCATTCGGTAAGATCGATAACGCCGACCTTGAATTAAAATCCTGCGTTTTTGAAAAAGACGCCAACGCTGAGGTGCTTTTTGAAAAGGCAAATGTGTATTTCGGCGCCGACCTGCTCTCGATAATACAGGAATATCATAAGCGGGTGAAAATATTTAATGACAACGGCAAGGACGAGGCCGATGTACATATCAAATATTTCAGCGGCGATCATCTGGAATATATCACCCGGATACAGGCCCATACCATTAACCTTGTAGATGGCAAACAGGAGATCACTCCTGTTGACAAGAAGCTGATCTATAACAAAAATATCGACAAATACTGGAGCGAGATCACCTTCAGCTTTCCGAACGTGAAGCCAGGCAGCGTGGTGGAATATTCCTGCAACATCAACACGCACTCGCCTATTGACTTCCCGGACTGGGATTTTCAGAAAAAAATACCGGTACGCTACAGCGAACTGAAAACAGCCATTCCGGATGTGTTCTATTTCCGGGCCGACGCTAACATTACCATGCCCATGGGCCACAGCAACACCGAAGACGCGCGCAGCCTTATGGAAGGAACTCAGGCCTACCCCTATAACCTGGAAACGACCACCCGGACCATGGCCAACATCCCGTCGTTGCGCGATGAACCGTATATGTCATCCTACAGAGATAACGTTCAGTCGGTACGTTTCCAGATGGTTTCTTTCAGACCGATAGGTGGCTTTGGGGTTCAGCTTTCGGATTCGTGGGGAAAAGTTGGCGGCACGCTGATAGATAACGACGATTTTGGCGGACAGATGCGCAGAAAGCTAAAAGACGAGGACCAGATTATTACGAAGGCAAAAGCCATAAAATCACCGGAAGAACGCATCGCCTATATTTTTAACGAGGTAAGAAACGACATGAAATGGAACGGCAGCGATGACTGGCATACAGAAAACGGCACACCGCGCGCATGGGAGAGCAAAACGGGCAACTCGACGGAGATCAACCTGATCCTGTATCATTTACTTAAGCAATCGGATATCAAGGCTTACCCGATGGTGGTAAGCACCCGTGAGCACGGGAGGGTACGGCCGTTCTACACTTCGGTTACGCAGTTTAACCGTGGCGTAGTGTATGTTCCGCTGGATACCGCGAAGACGTTTATACTGGACGCATCTGGTAAATACAATCAATATAACGAGATCCCGGCGGAACTGCTCAACTCATCAGGCCTTTTTGTGGACAAATCGGAGAACAAATATGATATCGTTTCGCTGAGAAAAGAAGAACCCGTCCGGATGTCGGTATTTGTGAATGCAGAAATCAAAGCAAACGGAAAAATTGAAGGAACGGCACAGATCAGCAGCAGCAGTTATGCCAAAATTGACGCTGTTGAACGTTATAAAACTGACGGCGAAAAGAAATATACCGACTACCTCCGGCACAATGATAATGCCCTGAAAATAGCTTCCTTTAAAATGGAAAATATGGACAAGGACAGCCTGCCGCTGACACAGACCATCAGTTTCAGCCAGGATCTCACCGGATCGGACGAGAATTATATCTATCTGAACACCGGCGCCTTTTCTCCGTTGAAAATCAATGAATTTTTGAGCGAAAACCGGATGACCGACGTAGATTTCGGCTACAAGCGCATGTATGCCATCAACGGTATTTATAAAATACCTGCAGGATACCAGGCAGATGCGCTGCCAAAAAGTGTCGCCCTGAGCATGCCAGACAAAAGCTTTACCCTGAGAAGGATAATTGCTAACCAGGGCGGTTCAATCGTGGTGCGTTATATAGTGAGCTACAATGTTGCCGAATATCCTAAAGCCAGCTACCCTGACCTGCATGCCTTTTTCAAACAAATGCACCAGATGATGGATGAACAGATCGTATTAAAGAAAATATAACCCCAACCTTCAAGTTTAAACTTTTGTTATGAACAGATTTTGTATTCTGTTATTAATGAGCGCATTCTGCCTTTCGGCAAATGCACAAACGGCACCCTACACCGGACCGACGATCATGCCTTATGGAAAAGTAGATATGGCTGACCTGGAAATGAAAAGCTGTGATTTTGAGCCCAATGCCAATGCCGAGGTTTTGTTCGATAAAGCCAGTGTGTCGTGGGGTGGAGGATTGATTTATACTCGTCATCAGCGTATAAAAATATTTACCGAGCAAGGGAAAAGTCAGGCGAATTTCAAGTTACAGTATATCAGCTATAATGATTTTGATAAAATTACCAGCATTGAAGCCGAAACCATCAACCTGAACAACGGAGAACCCCAATTTTTTAAACTGGACAAGAAAGACTTTTACACACAAAAAACAGATATAGCCACCAAGACAATTGCCTTTTCGTTCCCGAACGTACAACCCGGGTCGATCATCGAAGTAAAATATACCTTATACGGCTTATTTGTTGACTCTTTTCCTGACTGGTACTTTCAATCGACCATACCCACAAGATACAGCGAGTTTAAAAATTCACTGCCGGAAACTTATTATTTTAAGCGCCTCGAAAAGGTGGATCAACCGTATGTGATCAATACTGACAATGATAAGGCATTAGCAAATATTCCCTCATTTACCGACGAACCCTTTATGGGCGCCCGTAAGGATAACCTGCAGCACATTAATTTTCAATTAGCAAGTGTGCTGAACAGCCGACAGGAGTTAACAGAGTTTGGGAACACCTGGGATCAGATCGCGAAAGAGGAAGCAAGAAACCCCAACTTCGGGCAGCAGGCTATCCATCACCTGGCCCACGAAGGTGAGATACTTGACAAGGCGAAGGCCATTAAGGATACTACGCAGAAAATGATCTTTCTTTTTAACCAGGTTAAAAACACGATGAAGTGGAATGAAACAGATGAAGCTTATACCCGGGTGGGAACACAGGAAGCCTGGAATAAAAAGATCGGCAACTCGACGGAAATCAACCTGATCCTGTATCATTTGCTGGATAGAGCGGGCATTAAGGTTTTCCCGATGAAGGTAAGCACGCGGGAAAACGGCAAGGTCTATCCCGGCTTTCCGAGCGTTTTTGCCTTTAATAAAACGGTGGTGTACAAACCGGGAGCCGACGGCTTTTGCCTGCTTGATGCTACGGGCAAATACAATGAGTATAACACGATACCGGCCAATCTGTTGAACAGCATGGGATTTTACGTTGATCTTGACGCTGAAAAGGGGGATGTGACCTTTCTGAGCTACACCCCGCCCGTACGGAAAATGGTTTCGATCAATGCAGAGATCAAACCCAACGGCGAGATGAACGGAACTGCCCATATTAACAGCTATGGTTACAACCGCATTAGTGCGATAGAGAAATACAAGGCAATCGGGGACAAAAAATTCATGGAATACCTGCAGGATGGTGATAATACCCTGAATGTATCGTCGCTAAAGTTTGAAAACATGGACGTGGATTCGCTTCCGCTGCTGCAGGTTGTCGATTTTAAGCATACCCTTGCGGGGACGGATGGCGATTACATCTATTTCAGCCCGAACCTTTTTACCGGACTACACACCAACGAGTTTTTAAATAATAGCCGCCACACGGATATTGACTTTGGCTATAATAATGCCTACGTGATCAACGGCGTTTATAAATTGCCAGCAGGTTACAAGGTGGATGCCCTACCAAAAAGCAAAAGCATGAACATGCCGGACAACAGCATCACCTTTAAGCGCATAACTGCCGAAGAGGA
Source organism: Mucilaginibacter sp. (assembly GCA_035547875.1). Taxonomy (GTDB): domain Bacteria; phylum Bacteroidota; class Bacteroidia; order Sphingobacteriales; family Sphingobacteriaceae; genus Mucilaginibacter. The sequence goes on from DASZTX010000021.1 coordinate 92,431, forward strand.
TGGGATGGTCAGCCTGCGCTTTACCATCGTCTTTAAAAAATCGGTGTTTTTTAAGGAGAATTACATCTCGTTCCATGACTTTTTTAAGAAAATGCACGAAATGCTGGATGAGCAGGTGGTGCTGAAAAAAATATAACCAGAAATGAAAAAACCTTTATCATTTATCTTTTTATTCATAGCAGGCATGTTGCTTGCCCCAGGCGCCAATAGCCAGGGAAATATCGATCCGAAGCTTTACAAAGCATCCACCATCCCGGACTCGTTAAAAACGGAAGCCAACTCGGTGGTCAGGTATTCAGCCACCAGTATTGTAGAAAAAGGGCCGGGCAAGCTGGTGATCGATACGCATACGATCGTAACGGTGCTGAGCGAAAAGGGGGACAAAGAAGCTATGATGGTTTTGCCTTATAACAAAAAGTATGATACATTCAGTGACATCGTGATGCGCGTGTATAATGCCGACGGCGAAGTAATTAAGAAATATCACAAGGGCGATATGTATGATGGCGCCGCAGATGGTGGTGAACTGGTTACCGATGAACGGTTCCTGGGCGTCAGGCATGTCATCGCCTCATACCCCTGTACCATTGAAATGGAATATGAGGAGAACCTGACGAGCGAGCTTGACCTTGGCCAGTGGACCATACAGAAAAACGAGCAGTCGGTGGAAAATGCTTATTATCATATACAGATCGACTCGGGAGCAGGCTTTCGTTACCTCAATAAAAACACCGGCATAAAGCCTCAGAAAAAGATCATCGACCATGCCGAAAATTATTACTGGACCGTTAAAAACCTGAAGGCTTTTAAACTGGAGGAGGGAGCGGCATCGTGGCGCGTGTTGCCGCATATCTATTTCGCAGCGAATATTTTTGAGTTTTACGGCGTAAGGGGCAGCATGGCAAGCTGGAGCGACTTCGGGAGTTTTATTGCCGGGCTGAACGCCAGTGTCAACTCATTAAGCCCGGCGCGTGAGGCAGAGATACGCGCCATGACCGACACCATAAAGGACGATAAAAAAAAGGCGGAGTTTTTATATAACTATCTGCAGCGCAACATGCGTTACGTGAGCGTGCAACTTGGCATAGGCGGATTAAAACCCTTCCCGGCCTCGTTTGTGGATCAGCAGAAGTATGGCGACTGCAAGGCGCTCTCCAATTATATGAGCGCCCTGCTCAAAGCGGTAAATATCCCGTCGTATTACGCGGTGGTAAACGCAGAGGCCAATATGGAGCCTGCCGATTTTTCGTTCCCGTACAACAATTTTAACCATGTTATCCTGTGCGTTCCGTTTAAAGGTGATACCACCTGGCTGGAATGCACCAGCAACATCACCAGATTTGGCAAACTCGGGCCATTCACTGAAAACCGCACGGCGCTGCTGATCTCTCCCGACGGCGGCAAACTTGTAAATACCCCACGAAGCAGCATGGCCGATAACCAGTTTAACAGCGAGGCGCACATCGTGCTGGATGCAGACGGCGGCGCCAAAACAAGCGTGAAGATACTGGCCACCGGCGAGTACCGTTACGACTATGTGAATTATGAGGCGATGAAATCTGACGAACAAAAGGAACTTTATCAGAGGATGCTGAACATAAAACAACCCAGCGTTTTTGAAGTGAAGGCTGGTACGGATTAAACGGCGTAAAAGAAGTGGACCTAAATATGGAATACGACCGCTTTTGCGACGTAATGGCCGGAGATAAACAGTTTTATAAACCGAGCGCATTTGACCTTTGCGCTTTTTCCATCCCAACGGAGGATAAGCGGAAGTCGGACTTTTATTTTGAACATCCGCTGCAAAAAACCTGTGTTACGGTTATTGATCTTCCCGCCGGGTTCGAGGTTGACGGCCTGCCTGCCAACCAGTCGGTTAAATTCAGCTACGGCAACTACGATATAAAATACGTTTATGACGCCGCGAAAAACCAGGTTACCAGCACGGCGACGTTCTGCCTGACCAATCAGGTGATCCCGGCGGCAAAATATAACGAGCTGGTACAATATATTTCGTCAGTTAACCATCTTCAGAACAGGAAGCTGGTAATTAAACGGAAGGCGTAAATTTGCCGGATGATATTCCGGCTTGATGAACGGCTTTTATTCCCGGACCCGGCACTGGCCGAAGAAGATGGCCTGCTGGCTGTAGGAGGTGATCTTTCCATCGGGCGCTTATTGCTGGCATATAGTCATGGAATATTTCCGTGGTACAGCGAAGGGGAGCCGGTATTGTGGTTTTCGCCGCACGAACGCTTTGTGCTTTTTCCGGAAGAACTAAAAGTCTCCAAATCGATGCGGCAGGTGCTACGGTCGGGAAAGTTCACCATTACAACGGATAGTGCATTTGAGCAGGTGATCGCAGCCTGCTCGGCAATGAAGCGCCCCGGTCAGGATGGCACATGGATAACGGAGGATATGAAAAATGCGTATTGCAGCCTCCACCGCAGCGGACACGCACATTCCGTAGAGATATGGGAAAACGGTGAACTTGCCGGAGGTTTATATGGGGTCGCGATCGGGAAAGTGTTTTGCGGCGAAAGTATGTTCAGCCGTAAAAGCAATGCGTCAAAAATGGCGCTGATCCACCTTTGCCAATCCGGACAATTTACGTTGATTGACTGCCAGGTTTACACCCCGCACCTGGAATCAATGGGCGCACATATGATCAGCCGCGCAGCATACCTGGAGTTTCTGCCCCGCACTTAGTTTTAATTTTTAGGTTTTATTCCCGCAGAAAAATGCCGTAGTTTGTTATTGCGGGCAGCACACTCAGCCATGTAAACGCCAGCATCAGCTACGAATGGATATTCAGAAGGAACGTATTATTTTAGGGATTGATCCGGGGACGGCAGTGATGGGTTACGGGCTGATCAAAGAGCGCGGAACAAAGATAGAGCTTATCAGCCTTGGCGTGGTGAAGATGGACAACATGGACGATCACATGCTGAAGCTGCAGCGGATATTTGAAAAGACGGTCGCCCTGATCGACAATTATCATCCGGACTGCCTCGCGATAGAGGCGCCGTTCTATGGGAAAAACATTCAGGTAATGTTAAAGCTGGGTCGCGCCCAGGGCATGGCCATAGCCGCAGCACTTTCCCGTAACCTCGATATTACTGAATATGCCCCAAGAAAAATAAAACAATCCATCACCGGGAATGGCAGCGCCGCCAAGGAACAGGTAGCCGCCATGCTGCAAACGCTGCTGAAATTTACGGAGACACCTGATTTTCTCGATGCCACAGACGGGCTGGCCGTAGCAGTATGCCACTCCTTTCAGCGTATTACAACGGGTAAAGGCACCGGAAAGAAAAAAAGCTACTCAGGCTGGGACACCTTTGTAAAGGACAATGCTAACAGGGTGGCCGGATTAAAGGTGAAAAAATAAGCCTTTGCGCCAGGATACGGGTATCTGAACCTGTATGCGCTTCATGATGAACCTTTGCGTCTTAGTCAGACTCTTTCTTAAGGCCTTCCCTGATCTTGTTCATGGTTTCTTCCAACTGCTCCGGTGTGAAGGTCAGCTTGGGGCGGGAAAAGTTCATGTCATCTACATGGTTCATCGGGATCAGATGAATATGTGCATGCGGCACTTCCAAACCAATGACCGCTACGCCGACCTTTTTACAGGGAATGGCCTTTTTTATACCACCTGCAACTATTTTGGCAAATATCTGCAGCCCGATATAAAGCTCGTCATCCAGGTCGAACAGGTAATCCACTTCCTTTTTGGGAATCACCAGCACATGGCCTTCGGCAAGGGGATTAATGTCGAGAAAAGCAAGATAATCAATGGTTTCGGCAACTTTGTAAGCAGGAATGTCTCCGGCTACAATTTTTGAAAAGATACTCATAGATTTATTTGTTTTAAAGGAAAGATGGATGCCGGACGGGACGAAACAATGCCGCCCTGCCCGGTCTGTGATGATTAGCGGGAGATATCAAGAACCTCGAACTGCATTTTTCCGGCGGGAACATTTATCTCAGCGATCTCGCCCACCATTTTACCCAACAGCCCCTGGGCTATAGGGGAAGCAACGGATATCTTACCCGACTTTAAATCGGCTTCGCTTTCCGAAACCAGCTGATAACTCATTACGGCGCCGTTCTTAACATTTTTAATCTTAACGATGGACAGGGCCAGCACCTTTGAGGTGTCGAGCTTTGATTCATCGAGCAGACGGGCATTAGCCAGCATCTCATTCATCTTGGCAATCTTCGCTTCGTGCAATCCCTGCGCCTCCTTTGCCGCATCGTATTCGGCGTTTTCAGAAAGGTCACCCTTATCGCGCGCTTCGGCAATGGCTTTGCTGATGTTCGCGCGGCCTGTAGTTTTCAGTTCCTGTAACTCTTTCTTTAAATTTTCTAATCCTTCTTTGGTATAATATGCTACTTCTGCCATAACGCAAAAATTAAATTATGAATACTAAGTTTGTGTTTAACACCAAAAAAAACCGCCCTCCTGTTTTAAGAAGGACGCATCGCTTTTTTTAAAAACAAAACAAGACTATACAGGTCTGTCCTGTGTAGTCTTGCCGGTGTATTAGAACGAAGATAAGTGATTTAGGTTTTAAAATCCAAATTTTTCTTCGGTTTTATCACCGGTCCTGGTGGCGGAAAGCTATCCGGCGCAGGGAGGGCCGGGCGAAAAAACACAGTACATTTTCTTTCTAAATAACGATGTAATCAGGTTAAAATCAGTTGGCCTTACGGCCACAAAACTATTACATACCGCACACAATTACCCATTGACTGCGCACTAAAATTATTCCTACCTTTGCACCATGATAATTGAAGTATTAAAATCAAAACTTCACCGGGTAAGGGTAACGCAGGCGGAGCTGAATTACGTGGGCAGCATTACCATAGATGAGGATTTGATGGATGCGGCTAATATTATAGCTAACGAAAAGGTGCAGGTGGTGAACAACAACAACGGCGCCCGTTTTGAAACCTACGTGATCCGTGGTGAGCGGGGCACAGGAACCATTTGCCTGAACGGCGCCACCGCCAGGCTGGCCCAGGTGGGTGATGTAGTGATCATTATGTCCTACGCTTATATGGATTTTGAAGAGGCCCGTAAATATGAGCCGATACTGGTCTTCCCTGATAATGACAATAAGTTATTGAAATAATAAAAAACCGGGCCAGCCCGGTTTTTTATTATTATACTTAAACCATGAAACCTTATTTAACCCTCCTGTTTTTACTTGTTGCAATCCACGGCTTTGCCCAGCGTCAAAATATTTATCTTTTAACAAACGATGGAAAGTACGTACACGCACGCGACAGCGCGGACTTTATAAGGATCGTACGGGAACCCGATTCTGCCTCGACGCTTTACAACGTGATGGAGTTTTACATGAACGGCAAACTCAAGACGAAAGGCAAATCCAAACAGATAAATCCGCCGGAGTTTGAAGGGCAATGCATGACCTATTACCCCAACGGCCAGCGGAAGGCGATATCGCTTTTCTCGGACGGCTTACGTTCCGGGCCGGAATTTTTATTTTACCCCAACGGAAAGCCTTATCTGGTAAGGGAATATCACAACGACAAGGAAATAGAGGGCGATCTCAGAGGGTATGTGATACAGTCCTGCTTTGATTCGCTCGGGACAGTACTTGCAGAAAATGGCAATGGCTACGTTAAGATTCACGATGATAATTTTACCGGGGTTATTGAAGAGGGCGAGCTAAAAAATGGGCATCGCGATGGTACCTGGAAAGGCTATGACGGACGAATTGAGGCTTCTTTTGGTGAAACCTATGCCAATGGCGAATTGATAGCCGGAACAGCGACATTTGCTGACGGCAGTTTGTCAAGCTATTCGAAAGCCCGATTGACAGCCCCTTACTTTGCAGGAGGCAAGGAAGCATATTACGAGTATTTGAATAATAATATCATCTACCCTGCCTATGAAAACACCCACGACATCGGCGGGACGGCCGTTATTTCATTTACTGTGGAAAAAGACGGAACCGTGAGCGACGTGGAGGTGGAAAAATCAGTGACACAAAGACTTGATAACGAGGCCATAAGAGTCATAAAAAAATCAACACACTGGAAACCGGGAACCGCATTCGGAAAGCCCATACGGGTAAAATACCACGTGCCGGTAAGTTTTATACCGCAAATATAAAAGCATTATTGCCGGTTTGGATAGGCGCTCAGGCCGAGCACGACGTGCAGCGTGGGGCTTACATTGATAGCATTGCGCAATTTATAGGCCAGCCGGAGCCGCACCTGCGGCTCGCGCACCCGCTGATCTAAAAAATTAGAATTATCGATATCCAGCACTATCGCATTTCCTACACCGGGTGTGATATCCGTACGCGAGGCAACCAGCACCTCGCCGGTTCCGTCGGCTTTGGCCATGTAAACCTTTACCGAACTAAAGTTGCCGATGTTAAAATCCACCGGATCTTTTGATTCCAGTTTGGCGGAGACCATCCTCACCTCGCTTACCTTGTCGCCGTTATCGCCGTTCTTTTTAAAATCCTGATCAAAACTGGTCGCCATTGCCGTTACCGACAGGGTTTCACCGGGTTTTGAGTCCTGCGGGACAAAGAAATTGGTGGTATATGGGAAGGTTGATTTGACGATGGACTGCATCATAGCGCAGCTTCCGGTTAACAGCACAAGGGCCAACACACATACGGATCTCATAATCTGGGGGGTTTATTTAAGAAAGGTAAAGTATGATCGGCAGAAATACAAATTTTATAGCATCAAGCCGTAAAAAGTACAATGGCCCGGACTGTGAAACCACAAAAAAACAGCGCCCGGATGAGCGCCGTTTTGCAGCTATTTAAGAATAAGGGTTGTTATTGATTGACAGAAAATGCCTCCCAACCCTGGGCTGTGTCGCGGTTACAGGTCATGGCCTGCGTTCCGTTTTCGCTCGAGATGAATTTGCCGTTGTTGCCGCGCAGGGTAACCTTGCCGTCTGCGGTTGGTATCCAGTCGAATTTCTCCCAGGCATCCACCGTAGTCCGGTTACACGTGATGGGCTGTGTCCCGTTCTCTGATGACACATATTTACCCATGCTCTGCAGGGCGATCTTGCCGCCGCCTGCGTCCACCACGGTAAAGGTTTCCCATGCCTGGGCGGTCGTACGGGTACAGGTCATGGCCTGGGTACCGTTCTCGCCACTCACATATTTACCGTTGAAGCCCTTCAGGGTGATCGTCTGTCCGATAGGCGGATTGGTGCTGCCGCCACCGCCGCTACCTGAATGTGCGACGATAACGTTATGGATAGCTGAAAGCAGTGAGTTTGATCCGGTGGCATCCCCGGCAAGTTCCCAGATCATCATGCCGCCGATCCCCCTGTCGAATGCAAGATTGGTTTTATTAGTGATGGTTGGAATACCATTATAGCCGTAGGTTTGGAACGTATCCGAATTTGGACTACCTCCCCACGACAGGATGGTGTTGTAATTTGCGGTTGAATAGTCGTACCGGTTATCGCGGGCATAGAACGGCACCCCGAGAATTGTTTTTTCGACAGGGAGGCCGCGACTGCTCCAGTAATTCAAACAGTCCACAGCAGACTGATAGGTGGAATGCTGAAAATTGTTATCGTCATAATCCATGATGTTTAACCAGTCGAGCGCGCTGAACATGCCGCTGGTGATATAAGTTGCGCCGGTAGAGATCACCGCAATGGTACACAGCTTACCCTGGTTATGCATTGCCGTGGCGAGCTGCTGCATCATGGTAAGGAAGTTGTTCGCTTCCGTTCCGGCAGACGGGAACTCCCAATCCACATCAACACCGTCGGCGTTATACTGGTTCACCCAGCTTACCATATTGTTGACAAAAGCGGTACGTGTGCCCGAACTTGCCACGATGGTATGAAACGCATCGCCGCCGCCGCCACCGCCTACGGAGATCATGACCTTTACGCCGTTATTATGAGCAGTAGTTACCAGGCTGTTGAATTTGCTTTGATTATCAAGCGTCTGCAGGCTGCCATTGGTGTTGGGGATCAGGAACGCATAATTAATGTGGGTGAGTTTGCTGTACTGGATACTGTTTACATCGCCCTCCCAGCTTGGCAGATAGCCTACCACCTTAAAGGTCGCCGCCGTTACGGGCAGCGGCGCATTGGTATTTTTTGAGGAAAGATCAACCGACTTGGGCGCAAAGTCAGTCACGTTATCCTTCCGGCAGGAGGAAAGCACCGCCATGACGGCTGCAAAACAAAGAAGCAGATAAAAGTTAATTTTTGTTTTCATAAAGCAATAATTAAAGGTTAATAATATATTACAGGTTGTTACTTACAGATTAATATCCGTTGCACAGACCAACGCCCTGCGGCAACCGGATTCGTGACACGACAAGGATCGGCAATAGTTATTTTCAGGTTCGCCCCGGGTCGGATTTTTCCCCCGGCTACGAGGGTAAATTTAGATATTATTTCATAAATATCTGATTATAAACATATTAGATTGCAAACAATACGGAATAGCCACAAGCGGGGATAGTTACCAAAATGCCGTTCTTATTGCCGGAGGGCAGCAAATAAAAAGTTAAAATTTTTTTTTCGATACGCTTAATTCGCAGCGACAAACCTTAATTATTAGGCAATATTTCCGACCAGCGGGTGCGATTTACCAGTCAGCGTGGGTCAAACAGATGCAGATCGACCGAAACCGCTTGGGAAACTGTAACTATGGGGCCAAAAACGTGTCTATTAACAAACAAAGCATCCTTCACCATGTCCGCAACGCCTTCTGTCATCGTTCCCGCTCAGAAAAAAAAGATATGTTATATCGATAACCTTAAAGTATTACTGACCGTCCTGGTTATTTTGCACCATACCTTCATTACTTACGGAGCGCCCGGCGGGTGGTATTATACACAAAAGACGACCAGGGCAGGCGCGCTCATCCCGATGACGATGTTCGTGGCTATTAACCAGGCGTTTTTTATGGGATTTTTCTTTTTCCTGTCCGCTTATTTTACCGGGCCTTCCTATGACCGCAAAGGCGCCGCCCGTTTCACTGCCGACCGTCTGCTCAGGCTGGGGCTTCCGCTCGTGTTTTACTCGTTTATTTTTTCGCCGTTCCTGAGCTATCTCGTTTATTATTATGCTGAAGGTCATCATATCACTTACTGGCAATACCTCAGCGACTTTACAGGCTGGATAGATTTTGGCGTATTGTGGTTTGTTGCGGCCCTTTTGCTGTTTACGCTGGCTTATATCGCCTGGCGCGTATCTTCAGGTAAAAGACCATCGCCAACGCTGCCTGTTCCCTCAATGGGAGCGATCATTGCATTCAGCGTCTTTGTCGGCGTTATCAGCTTCGCGGTGCGCACGGTTTTGCCCGTGGGCTGGGTACTCCGTCCGCTTGGCTTTCAGCCTGCTCATTTTTCTCAATATATCGCAATGTTCATTCTCGGGCTTGTCGCCCGCAGGAATAACTGGCTGGAAAACCTTCCCGTCCGCACCGGGCGACGGGCACTGACGGCAGTCATATTGCTATTCTTATTCTTCCCGGTTCTTTTTGTTCTGAAAAAGGCCTTTGATGCGCCGCTGGAATGGTTCTCGGGCGGCTTGCACTGGGAATCGCTACTATATTCGATCTGGGAGCAGATGATGGGCTTTTGCATGGTCACCATGCTGCTTTATTACGGCAGACGTTATTGGGATAAGTCATCGGCTTTGCTTTCAAAAATGGCGCGCAGCACCTTTGCGGTTTATATTTTCCATCCAGTGGTGATCATCTCAGTGGCGCTGGCGCTAACGGGCTGGGCCGTTGACCCTGCATTAAAGCTCCTCGTAGCTGCGCCGCTTGTGGTAGCGGGCGCATTTTTGCTCGGCGCGCTGATCAGGAGAATACCAGGTGTTAAAAAAATTATATGATCTTCCGCGTCTAAATTTGTTAAGCCTCCGTTATTATCCGGGGTTCGCATTTCGTAACAAAATGGTGCTTCATTTTTTGCGGGTAGGCATTTTACCTATATTTACTTTTTACCGGCTTAACACCCCTATTCATCATGTTAAAGACCCTTTTTTCCGCCACAATATTCTGCTTTGCGGTTTCTGCTGTCTCTGCACAGATCATGAACGTCCCGCGCGACGTTCAAAAAGCATATAATAAGCAAACCCGTTCGTACACCGGGAAGCCGGGCAAAAATTACTGGCAAAATACCGGAAAATACACCATCGCCATTGCAGTAAATCCACCCGACAAAACCATAAAGGGACATGAACAGATCGTTTACTTTAACAACAGCCCCGACACCCTGAAAGAGCTGAACATGAAACTGATCATGAACGTGCATCGTGCCGGTGCGACGCGTTTCCGGGTGACCGGGCCGGATTATATTACCCCGGGCATGCAGATCGATACGTTTATGGCGGACGGTCAGAAAAAAGAATGGAATAATGACCGGGCAATGGCCACCAATCAGTTTGTAAGGCTTACCAAACCGCTGAAGCCGCGCGACTCCGTAACGCTCGATATTGGCTGGCATTATCAGCTGGCTACCGGAGCGGGGCGTGAGGGCGTGATCGACCCGACGACTTTTTATATCGCTTATTTCTATCCGCGCGTTTCCGTTTATGACGATTACAACGGCTGGGACAGGCTGGAATTTAACGACCGGCAGGAGTTTTATAACGACTTTAACGATTACTCCCTTAGCGTAAGCGTGCCAAAAAACTATATCGTCTGGGCTACGGGGACCCTGCAAAACCCTGAGCAGGTATTACAATCTGAATATGTGACCCGGCTGAACGCGTCGATGAAGTCGGACTCAGTGATGCACATCGTTACGCCTGCCGACCTGGCCAAAGGAAATATCACGGCACAAAACCCCGTGAACACCTGGGTATGGAAGGCTTCTGACATCAGCGATATGGCCGTTGGCATCAGCAATCATTACGACTGGGACGCAGCAAGCACGCTTGTTGACGATGCCGCTCATCGCCGCGCCAGCATGCAGGCTGCCTTTGCGGATGGCTCGGCGGATTTCCACCAGGCGGTTAAGTTCGGGGTACATGCGCTGAGCTTTTTTTCGCACGAATGGCCGGGTGTTCCCTACCCCTTTCCGAAGATGACCGCATTCCAGGGTTTTGCCGATATGGAGTTCCCGATGATGGTCAATGATTCGCACGAAAGGAATATCGCCAGCGCCGAGCTGCTGCAGGACCATGAAATGGCCCATACTTTTTTCCCATTTTATATGGGTATCAACGAGACACGCTACGGCTATATGGACGAGGGTTGGGCAACTACCCTTGAGTTCTTTATCAACCAAACCGAAGTAGGCAAGGAACAGGCGATTGAGAACTATAAGAATTTCCGGATAAAAGGCTATATCAACGACGCCTCGGAAGCAGAGGACCTGCCCATCATTACCCCGACCAGCGAACTGAAGGATGGGTATGCGCATAACGCCTACGGCAAGGCATCGCTAAGCTACCTGGCACTGAAAGACCTGCTGGGCGACGACCTGTTTAAAAAGGCGCTGCACACCTATATGGCCAACTGGCATGGCAAGCATCCTATTCCGTGGGATTATTTCAACTCGATGAACGCCGGATCAGGAAAAGACCTGAACTGGTTCTTTAACAACTGGTTCTTCAGCTATAATTATATCGATCTTGCGGTGAAAAATGTAACCAGGATCGGCATGGGTTACAAGATCGAGGTTGATAATATCGGCGGCTTTGCGGTTCCATTCGACCTGAAGCTTACTTATACCGACGGCACTACGGGCACCATTCACCAAACCCCGGCAATATGGCAGGCAAACCAGAAGCAGGCGTTTGTTAACCTGAAGAATAAAAAGACCATTAAATCCGTGGTGATTGACGGCGGCATATTTATGGACGCAAATACCAGCGATAATATGTGGCAATCTAAATAAATACTGCCTGACAGAAGAATCGGGAATAATATAGATTGACCCATTTCTTATAAAGATTGAGCAACATTATGAGAAGTATTATCTTGATTGTTCACCTGTCGTTAGACGGATATACTGCCGGACCCAAGGGCGAATTAACCTACTTTTCTCCAAGCGCAGAAAACCTCGATGTCGTTAATGGCATCACCGCCAATGCGGATACAGCGTTGTTCGGGAGAAAAACTTATGAGCTGCTTAATCCATACTGGCCTTCAAGATATCAGGATCCGGCGGCGAGCCCGGCAGAAATTGCCTATTCCGAATGGTATAATGCCGCAAGAAAAATTGTGGTATCCACAACCCTTCAGGAAAATGAAAGGGATAATATCGAAATCATACGCGAACCTTCTGTAGCGAAACTCCATGCGCTTAAACAACAACCGGGAAAAAATATCCTTTTGTTTGGCAGTCCAACGCTTTCGGAAACATTGATGTTAAACGATCTCATTGACGAGTTCCAAATCCTGATGTACCCCGCCTTTTTTGGCAAAGGCCTCCCATTGTTTGCAAACCTAACGGAAAAAGTCGGTTTAAAGCTGATGCAAAGCGAGGTGCTTACAAAAGGAGAATTGATGCTGCACTACAAGCGATGATAAATGGCTATTGCAGCCGCCCTATACGAGATACCGTCAATCTTTACATTCGCTCCACAACCCCTTACCTACTTTTGTGTTTTATCTTTTAGCTATGAGCATAAATAAGATCCGTTTAAGCGTGCTGGATCAGTCGCCGGTGCGGAAAGGGGTAACTGCCGAGCAGGCTGTACAGGAAACCATTGCACTGGCAAAGTATGCCGATGAATTAGGATATACCCGCTTCTGGGTATCCGAACATCATAATACAGGCAGCCTGGCAGGTTCAACGCCGGAAGTGCTGTTAGCATACCTTGCATCGCAGACGCACCGCATCCGCGTAGGTTCGGGCGGGGTAATGATGCCGAACCACAGTGCATTAAAGGTTGCCGAAAATTTCAGGATGCTGGAGGCGCTTGCGCCGGGCCGCGTCGATCTGGGCATGGGCCGCGCTCCGGGCACCGACCGGCTGACAGCATCGGTGCTGAATCCGTCCAACCAGTTCCGCGAACAGGACTTTATCGAACAGCTTTACGAACTGCGCAATTACTTTCATGACAGGGGCGAACCCGGCACGCCGCAATCAAAAGTAAGGGCCATTCCGCAGGTAAGTACCGTTCCCCATATGTGGCTGCTCAGTTCGAGCGGTCAGAGCGGGTTATTTGCCGCCCATTTCGGCATGGGCTTATCATTCGCGCACTTTATCAACCCCATTGGCGGTCCGCAGGCTGTCGCCCTGTATCGTGAACGGTTTCAGCCCTCCGAAGATATGGGCGCCGCGCAGGCGAGCGTCGCCATATTTGTTTTTTGCTCGGAAGACGAGGAAAAGATACGGCAGCACCAGGCGCTGATGGACTATCGCTTTACCCAATTTGAAAAAGGCGCGGGCATCGTCCCGGTAAACTACGCAGATATTCGGGAAGTGGAATACACTCCGCAGGAGCAACAGCGCATCCTGCACAACCGGCACCGGGTGATCACCGGAACGCCGGGCGAGATAAAGCTTAAGCTGCAATGGCTGGCCGAAGATTATAAGGTGGACGAGATCATCGCTGTAACGATTGCGGAGGATTTTGACGACAGGCTGACCAGCTATCGCCTGCTGGCCGAACAATTCGGGCTGTAAATAGCCAACGTCCTGATCCTTAACATAATTTTAATGTCCGGGTCGTCACAAACTGGCAGGAAAGTTGTTTAATAAACGGTGTTAAAATTATCGTTTATGGAAATCATTGAAAAATCTATCGAGATACTGAACGACCTGATCGAGATCAACAATGATCGTGTAGCAGGCTTTGTTCATGCAGCAAAAGAACTGAAGGAAACCGACAGCGACCTGCGGGCGCTATTTCTGTCCTTCCGGGATGACAGCCGAAGCTACGTACACGAACTTGGCAACGCGATCAACAGAAATGGCGGTGAGGTGGAAATGGGCATGAGCGGCTCGGGTGCATTGCACCGCATGTGGCTGGATGTAAAGGCTACCTTCAGTGGCAACGACCGCAAAAGCATATTGCAGGAATGCGAGCGCGGCGAAGACGCCATAAAAAAAGCCTATGCCATTGCGTTGGAACCGGATAACGGTTTGCCGAAGGAACTCGCAGACATCGTCAGGCGGCAGCAAACAGGGATCATTGCAGCACACGACCAGATCAAGGCCTTACGCGACGCTATTTAACCGGCCCGCGGAGCAGGAAACAGATAATGGCATTTAACAATGACGGGGCGGGCAAAAAAAGCCGCACCATCGTAATTTAAAATCTTTGGCCGGACCCCTTTCGTATATTATACAAAGCTAAGATCGCTTTTTATTGTATCTTTGCAGTTTACGGTAACAACAATTCGTTCAACCAATTATAATTTATTTTTGTGGTCATCCTTATATTTTTCCTTGCCCATTGGTTCCTGTCGCTGTTCTTCCAGACCTTTTACCTGCACCGGTATGCGTCTCATAAAATGTTCAGCACACATAAGATAAACGAACGAATCTTCCACCTGCTGACCTTCATCTGTCAGGGGTCATCCTATCTCAATCCGCGTGCCTATGCTATCATGCACCGCGAGCATCACGCTTACAGCGATACGGAGAAAGACCCGCACTCCCCTTACTTTTTTAAGGATGTGTTCCAGATGATGTGGCGCACTGCACAAAGCTATAAGCTTTATGAGAAACGTTTAAAGGAGCCTGATGCGCAGTTTAAAGGCAACTATCCGGAATGGCGTTTGCTGGATTACTGGGGTTCTACCTATTTTTCACGGATATTTTTCGGTGTGCTTTACACCATATTTTATATCGTGTTCGCCACCCATTGGTGGATGTTCCTGCTGCTACCCATTCATTACATGATGGGGCCTATTCATGGCGCGATTGTAAACTGGTGTGGTCATAAATATGGCTATGCCAATTTTGACAACGGCGACAAATCAAAAAATTCCACCCCCTTTGACTTTTTTATGCTGGGTGAGCTTTTTCAGAATAACCATCACAAGCGCCCCAACAACGCCAATTTCGCGGTAAGATGGTTTGAGTTTGATCCGGTTTATCCTATCATGCGTTTTATGCACTGGATCAGGCTGATCAGGCTTCGGGAAGCGTATTTGTAAAAGCAGGAGTTTCAGGCGGGTTCCGATCACCCTTTTTGTTTATAATCTGAAATATTCAGCCGTTCTCGGGCGAAGCTGTATTCGTGTTCCTGATTGGAGCAGATCACGGTGAGGCGCCCGGCGGCGTATTGTTCCACCAACCCCAGGTACCAGTCCACTCCCTGGGTATCAAGGTTAGAGGTGGGCTCGTCGAGCATCAGGATGGGCGTATCCGAACAAAAGGCTAACGCCAGTTTAAGACGCTGTTTCATGCCGGATGAAAAATAGCGTACCATTTTATTTTTACTGACCTGCATATCCAAAAGGTCGATCACACTATTCCTGTCCATTCCCGCTTTAGCCTGCTTGAACTTAAAGTGAAAATCAATCACCTCGCTGAGTGTAAACTCCTCTATCAACTCCAGATACGGCGCAGCGAGGCTGAGATATTTATATACTTCACTTACTTCGACGGCGGTATTGTTATAAGAATACACGAGCGTCCCGACAGAGGGTGCGAGGCTGCCGTTCAGCACCTGTAACAGCGTTGATTTTCCCGACCCGTTAGGGCCCAATATGGCGTAGGTATTACCGGAACTGAAGGTATAGTCAACCCCTCTGAATATCCAGTCGCGGTTAAAACGCCGCCCGATGTTTTGAAGAGAGATGATCATCGTTTACAGGCTGCGGACGATAGCCCAATGCCTTCGGTATATTTAATTGAAAAATAAAACGCAGCCAAGAGCATATATGGCTCTGGGCTGTCTGTTAACTGTTGCCAAAGCCCTTCATGATGCCCCGCTGCGAGTTTTGCACAAAATTAATGATCTCGTCGCGCTCAACAGTTGGCTTGAATTCCGCTTCGATAATATCGAGGGCCTTGGTTATATTATATTTTTTCAGGAAGATGATGCGGTATATTTCCTGAATCTCGTTAATGGTCATTGCAGAAAAACCCCTGCGGCGAAGGCCAACAGAGTTGATCCCGATGTACGACAACGGCTCACGACCGGCCTTGGTGAACGGTGGTACATCCTTACGGACGAGGGAACCACCTGAGATCATGCTGTGCGCTCCGATCTCGACGAACTGATGTACGGCCGAGGTGCCGCCGATGAAGGCATAATCATAAACGTTGATATGGCCCGCAAGCTGTACGGCATTCGCAATGATCACATTATCCCCAATTACACAGTCGTGCGCCACGTGCACATAAGCCATTAACAGGCAATTGCTGCCGATAGTCGTGGTGTTTTTATCAAGCGCGGTACCGCGGTTCAGGGTAACGCATTCGCGGATAACGGTATTGTCGCCAACAAAAACGGTACTTTGCTCGCCTTTATATTTCAGGTCCTGCGGCGGAGCCGAAATCACCGCGCCGGGGAAAATACGGCAGTTCTTGCCGATGCGCGCGCCGTCCATAATGGTGCTGTTCGACCCAACCCAGGTTCCCTCGCCAATCTCCACATCTTTATGAATGGTTACAAACGGTTCAATTACGACGTTATCGGCTATTTTGGCCTGCGGGTGTATGTATGCTAAGGGTTGGATCATGCTTCTTCAGTTTTTGTTTTTTTAACTATCTGCGCCATCAGTTCGGCTTCCACCACCACACGCTCACCCACCATGCCAATGCCTTTCATCTGGGCAATTCCACGCCTGATCGGCGCGATGAGGTTACAGTGGAAGATCACAGTATCGCCCGGAACCACCGGCGACTTGAACCTGGCGTTTTCGATCTTCAGGAACAGGGTGATGTAATTCTCCGGATCGGGAACGGTATTCAGCACCAGTATGCCGCCTGTCTGCGCCATTGCCTCTATCTGCAATACGCCCGGAAACAGCGGCGTGCCCGGAAAATGCCCCTGAAAGATATCTTCATTCATAGTGACATTCTTCAACCCCACCACGTGGCTCTTTGTCAGATCAAGTATCTTGTCGATCATCAGCATTGGTTGACGGTGCGGCAAAAT
>DASZTX010000022.1:0-146708 GCA_035547875.1 Mucilaginibacter sp.
CCGAAATGGTGGTGAATACCGCCCTGCAGGAAGACGTTGACGCCATTGGCATTTCCATCTTGTCGGGCGCACACATGACGGTCTTCCCGAAGATCATCAACCTGATCCGGGAGAAGAAAATGGACGATGTGCTGGTAACAGGTGGCGGCATCATCCCGCCGGAGGATATGGATGAACTGAAAAAGATCGGCGTCGGCGAACTCTTTGCCCCCGGCGCCCGCACTCAGGACATCGTGAATTATATTACCACATGGGTGCATCAGCACCGCAATTTTTAAGATCATTGCCATGGCTTTTGAAAACCTGACTACCGAGAAAAAGAACAGGATACAATACATCGTTATCAACCGCGAAAGCAAGCTGAACGCACTGAACCAGGCAACGATCGCCGAACTGCACACCGCATTGGAGGAAGCCTTTAATGACGACAGCGTGGGCGGCGTGATCGTCACCGGGGCGGGCGAAAAGGCCTTTGTTGCCGGAGCGGATATCGCAGAGTTTGCCGGTCTGGACGTAAGCGGAGGGACAGAATTTGCCCGCAGGGGACAGGCGGCGGTATTTGATTTTATAGAGAACGGCAGCAAACCGGTTATTGCCGCGATCAATGGTTTTGCCTTAGGCGGAGGCCTTGAACTGGCGATGGCCTGCCACCTGCGTATCGCTTCGGAAAACGCCCGGATGGGTTTACCCGAAGTTTCGCTGGGGCTGATCCCTGGCTACGGGGGAACGCAGCGTTTAACCCGGCTGACAGGCAAGGGCAAAGCCCTTGAAATGATCATGACGGGCGATATGATCACCGCCGCCGATGCCCTGCAATGGGGACTGGTCAATTATGTGGTAAGTCAGGCAGAACTCCTGCCCAAAGCCGAAGAAATACTGGCAAAAATATTTTCGCGCGCACCGCTTGCCATTTCAGCGGCGATAAAGGCCGTGAATGCCGCCACAACAGAATGTGTCAACGGTTTTGAAACCGAGATAACGGCATTCGGCTGTTGCTTCGGCACCGACGACTTTAAAGAAGGCGTCTCCGCCTTTCTGGAAAAACGCAAGGCTGCATTTAAAGGGAAATAGCCCCTGTCCGTCAGTCGCAGCTTTTCTTACTTTTCTTCTGCCGCTTTATCGAGATATGCCGCGAGGTTATTGATGCAGGCCGAGGCTATGCCGATCTGCTCCTGCGCCTCTTTCCAGTTGCGCTGTTCCAGCGCCTCACGAATACCCGGAAGTGTCTTTACGCCATAGCCGGTGTAAAAGCCAGGAGCATAAATAGTATGACGGTACCAGGGCCGCCGCGGCAGTCCTTCCGGCGAGAGCAGCACCTGTTCCGCCTGGTAGAGCAGTTTATTCAGCTTATCGTTATTGTTGCCGGACTTCATTGCTGTATCCCATTTGGCCGCAAGACGACCCGCCGCTTTTTTTAAACTGTCCATAGCGCCCTTCAGCGGTATGAAATCAATCTTGGGTACGCTGTCTTTGGCGACAGGCATTACCTCGTGTTTGGTCGGGTCAGCGGCGAGGGAAAAGTCGTTCGCGGCGATCAGTTTGTTATCCAGACTGGTGTTTTCGCGCATATTGTCCACCAGCTCCGACAGTTCTCCTACATATTTATCAATCGTCGCCTGCAGGTTCCGGAAGTCGAACGGAAGCAGTTCCGCATCAGCCATGCGCAGTACCGCACGTCCGGCAGTCTGCGCCAGCGCGACGCCATATTGAAACGTAGGGTCCTTAAACCGGCGATAATCATCATAAGAATCATAAATGGAATGGTATTCTCCTCCGCCATCTTCACCGCCGTAAGCAAGGTCAAGCGAGGGGACACCGAGGTGCTGCAAAAAAGAAGAATAATCTGAGCCCGATCCCAGTGATTCCAGCCTGCCGCCATTGCGGGCAAGGATTTCCTTCCTGTCCTTCGCCGAGGCATTTACCAGTTCACGGGCGGTGCGGCGTTCATAAACGCTCACGTTAGTCTCCGGGTCGGTCACGCTTTTGGCGATACCGTCCATAAAGGGTTCCAGCGCCTGCGATCCGCCGGCAAATAAAAAGCCGCGTCCGTTCCCGTCAGAGTTGACGTACACAACAGCCTTTTGCTGCAACTCACGACCATGTTGCTCGGCAAACTCTGTCGAGCCCAGCAACCCGGGTTCTTCGCCGTCCCATGAACAGTAAACGATGGTACGTTTTGGCTTCCATCCGGTCTTTAGCAGATCGCCTATTGCTTTTGCCTCGTCAAGCATTGCCGATTGCCCGCTGATGGGATCGCTCGCGCCGTTGACCCAGGCATCATGGTGGTTGCCGCGCATCACCCATTCATCCGGCCAGGTGCTTCCTTTAACTTTTGCGATCACATCATACGCGGGAACCATGTCCCAGTTAAATTCCATTTTCAGATGTACGGTGGCCTGCCCTGCGCCAATGTGATAGGTAATGGGCAGCCCGCCCTGCCAGTCGCGCGGAGCCACCTGTCCGCCGAGCGCCGCCAGAAAGGGCTGTGCATCATGATAACTGATGGGCAGCACCGGTATTTTCAGGATTGTCGCGGCATCTTTCCGGTCAAGTCGTTTGGCATCCTTTGTCGCCCCCTCGCCAGGGGTTAGCGGGTCACCGGGATAGATCACCATATCCATTACTGATCCGCGCTGAACGCCGTATTCATTTTTATATGCTCCCTTGGGGTAAACGTCGCCTGCACTATAGCCATCATCTTTAGGATCAGAGTAGATGATACAGCCTACGGCGCCATGCTCATACGCCACCTTGGGTTTTATGCCACGCCAGGAGCGCCCGTATTTCGCGATCACGATCTTTCCTTTCACGTCAATTCCCATTTTGGCCAGCGTTTCGTAATCATCCGGCAAACCGTAGTTTACAAACACCAGCGGTGCAGTCACATCCCCATCCGCACCCCAGGCGTTATACGTGGGCAGCTGGCCCGCCTGGCCGGAGGTGGCGTCTTCTGGTAATGCAGGCTCTTTTAAGAGCGCCGTATATCTCGCTGGTCCGGTTAACTCAAGCATCCGGGTTTTGGGTGTGGGGAAAAGCACACTGTACGTTTCTATATGCGCATCAAATCCATAGCTTTTATATTTCCCCAGTATTTTCTCGGCCACCGCCTTACTTCCGGGCGAGCCCACCGCATGCGGGAAAGCGGAAAGCTCCTTAATGGTTTCACCGATATGCGCTGCACTCAGCGACGCATCAAAGATCTGTTCGGTCTTCTTTTCTGCCGCCGATGACGCGGGCGTAAATCCGGGAATTACATTTTGCTGTGCTGAGGCAGAAATCGCCAGTGCCGACAGAACCAGGGTTGCCGTTCTTTTCATGCTTTTATTTTTTACGGGAATGTTGTAATGGGTGAAAATAGGGAAAATATTTATTTTTCCGCGCGGTTGCCCTGGCGAATCAGGTTGTGTGTTACGAATGGTTTGTCAATGACAAAAGTTTAAACTACGCCGGTTGAGAGTCCTCACTGTCGTTCGGAATGATAGCGTGAACGGGGGCTTGAATTTTGACGAGATTGCTTCGCTTCGCTCGCAATGACAGTTTATATTTTGTTTTCGACGAGAAAAAAACGCCAGGCGATCACCCACCGGATGATTTACGGATAAACAGCTTTGATTTGAGCACGTGTTCCTTTTTATTCACCGGCTGCCCCTTATTCTCCAGGCTTTCAAAGAGCAGGTTGGCGGCTTTGATCCCCATCTCGTAGGCGGGTTGTGTGATGGTTGACAGCGGCGGACACAACAGCGGGGCGATGCCAAGGCTCGAAAAGCTGATGACCTTCAAATCGTGCGGGATGCTGACGTTCATATCATTGCAAACATAATAGGTTGCAAAGGCAAGGCGTTCCACCGAACTGAATATGCCATCGGGCTTCACCTCCTGCAGCAGCTTTTTGATGATGGTATAATTGATCTTCTCGTCGTTGCTGCAATCCACCACCAGGTTATCGTCAAAGGGCACGTCGTGTTTCTGCAAGGCATCGATGTAGCCCTGCATCCGCACCTTACCGATAGAGATACTTTTATTGACCACCAGGTAGGCGATCTTTTTGCAGCCGGTTTGCAGCAAGTGCTCCGTTGCCGCAAAGCTGCTGTCATAGTCGTTGGTGGTTACTTTGGCCGCTTCAATATCCTCATACACGCGGTCGAAAAAAACGACAGGTATATTCTTTTGTTCCAGCTGGCGCAGATAATTGTGATCGTTGGCCTCGCCGGAAACCGACATGATGATGCCGTCCACCTTTCCGTTGTTCAGGTAGTTCACAAATGAAACTTCCTTTTCAAACACGTCGTCGGTACGGTAAAGCAGGATATAGAAGCCTTTCTTACGGGCGATCTCTTCGATGCCGTTTATCGCCTGCGAAAAGAAATCATTGGTGATCTCGGGGATGATCACCGCGAGCGTCCGGCTTTTTTTGTCGCGCAGGTTGCTGGCGTAATGATTGGGTAAAAAGTTATGCTCCCGTGCGAACTTTAAGATCTTTTCCTTGGTGTCTTTATTAATATCGGGGCTGCCGTTAAAGGCTCTGGAGATGGTTGACGTGGAAATATTGAGTTCCTTTGCCAATACTTTGATATTAATATTATCCATTTTTTAGGGGCCAATTGTATTTACAGAAACCAAATGTAATAAAAGTGATGAATTGTAGTTAGGGCGCTTTTATTATTCTTTAAAATAATCCCCGGTTACGCTAAGTCGTTAAAGGATCGGGGGTTATCATCGGTTTTTGCCATCAACGCGTTTTGTACAGTACGTAGGCCGTAGTGCCGTCAGCGCTAAAATCCGGGCCGTTGGTAACGGATATCCCCGTTTCATTTACCGTGTCGCCGTTGGCCACCAGCGTCCATTTCCCGGCCGGAATTTTGATGTTCTTCGGCAAGGCGTTTCCGTTCAGAATAACCAGTATATCATTCCATTTGTCGCCGTTGGCATGGTCGCTGATCCGGTAAGCAATTACACCCGCATTGCCTGTCCGGATAAATTTTAAATGCGCCTGGATCATAGCAGTGGTCGGCATCCTGAACGCGGGGTGATCTTTCCGTAAAGCGATGAGTCCTTTGTAGTAATTAAAAACAGCTTTATACTTCGTTTTTCTGCTCCAGTCGATCCGGTTGATCGAGTCCGGGGAATTATAGGAATTGGCGACGCCCTGCTTGGTGCGCAGCAGCTCGGCGCCTGCATGCAGGAATGATACGCCCTGTGAGGTAAGGACGATGGCGTTGGCTAACTTGTCCATTTTAATCAGATCAGCTTCGGTAGCGTCCGGGTTGGATATTTTAAGCCGGTCAAAAAGCGTGTTATCATCGTGGCAGGATGCATAGGTAATGGTCTGATAGGGTTGTGCGGCCCAGGGCGCGTTGTCGTAATTTACCTTTGCGTAGTTCACCTGTTTGTTGGGCGTTGAAGCCACAATGCCGAACTTTACGCTTTCGGCCTTGCTGGTGTCTCCGCTCACAAAGCCTTTGTCCTTCATGCTGCTCCAGCCTCCCTTTATTCCGTCGCGAACATCGTCGCTGAAGGCGGCGATATGGTCCAGTTTTGCGGTATTCTTCTTTACCGCCCGCATATCTTCGGGCATCGGACTATTGCCGGCCGTCCAGCCCTCTCCGTAAATGAATATCGTCGAATCGAATTGGTGCAAAGCCGCACTGATCTGATTCATCGTTTCAATATCATGCACGCCCATCAGGTCGAACCGGAAGCCGTCGAGGTGATATTCCTTTGCCCAGTATAACACCGATGCGATCATAAACTTGCGCACCATCGGCCGTTCCGAAGCCACCTCGTTACCGCAGCCCGTCGCATTTGAGTAACTCCCGTCGGCGTTATGACGGTAATAGTAACCGGGCGCAAACTGGCTGAAGTTGGAATTTTGAATATCGCTGGTATGATTATACACCACATCGAGAATTACACGAAGTCCCTTTTTATGCAGGGCCTGTACCATCGTCTTGAACTCCTTAATCCGCACGTTGCCATCGTATGGGTTGGTGGCGTAACTGCCTTCCGGAACATTATAATTCAGCGGATCATAGCCCCAGTTGTAGGTGCTATCGGGTTTTGTTTCATCGACCGAATTAAAATCGAACGAAGGCAGGAGATGCACGTGGGTAACGCCTAACTGCTTGATATGATCGAGGCCGGTCGCCTCGCCTTCCGGGCTTTTGGTTCCGCTTTCCGCCAGACCCAGGAACTTACCCTTATGGGTGATCCCCGAATTAGGACTGATGGAAATATCGCGGATATGCAGCTCATAGATCACTATGTCGTTAAAGTTCTTCAACGGTGGCTTTTTATCCTGCGGCCATCCTTCAGGGTTGGTGGTGGCGAGATCGACAACCATCCCCCGCTGCCCGTTTACACCGACCGCGCGTGCATAAATGTCCGGGCATTCCTTCAGCCAGTTACCCTGTTGCTTCGTCTGGAAAGTATAGTATTGGTTTCTGATATCCTTCCGGATTTCCGTAAACCAGGTGCCGCCCGTGCTTTTTGTCATTTCCACCGTGCTGACCGGATCGCCGCCGGCTCCGGTATTATACAGCCGCAGCTTTACTGCTGTCGCGGCGGGCGCCCACACCCGGAATGTTGTTCGCGCGGGGGTGTAACGCACACCGAGATCGTTCCCGGAATATACCGGATAAGTATTAAAGTTTTCCTGGCTTTGAGCCGGTTTAAAAGACACGAGCATGGATATAAAAATAGCGGCGGTGATAACCTGGTATTGTTTCATAATTGGTTGCGGGAGACCCCGGTTAGCTGACGGTAAAGATAAAATAAATCAACCACGCTATTCTGAATTTTGAGAACGCTAATGCGTATTTGTTTTTATAACAATGTTTTTTTAGATTTAATATCCAAACACTTACAAACCTTTCCCCCCGCATAATGAACTTAGCTTACCGCATTTTGATTTGTGGCTTTCTCGTCGGCGTAAATATTCCGGCGTTTGGCCAGAGCAAAACACGGTTGGATTTATTGATTAACAGGTTCAATGATAAGCGGCGGGCGTTGCCTGTTGAAAAGCTTTATTTGCATACCGACAAGGATAACTACCTGCAGGGAGACAGCATCTGGTTTAAGGCCTACCTGCTTGATGCCGATTATTTAATGCCATCGCCGCGCAGCGGCCTGCTTTACGTAGAGCTGGATAATGCTGTTAACGCTTGCGTTAAACGGATCATGGTCCCCCTGGCTGACGGCCTGAGTTGGGGACAAATAGCCCTGACAAACCCGGAGTTTCCACCGGGAAGTTATACCCTGCGCGCCTACACCAGCTGGATGAGGAATTTCGGGGAGGATTATATTTTCAGGAAAAATATTTATGTAGCCGCCGCAGGCGACAAACAGCGGCTGGTTAATGCGGCATTCGGGCAAACCGGAAATATACTGAAGGCCGATCTGTTAATTACCGGGCGCGACGGGCGTCCGCTGCGCCTGCATGACATCCGGTTGAAAGTGCAGAAGGGTAAAAACACATTACAGCGAAAAACCATATCCACCGGCGTGGACGGCAGGATGGTGGTTGACTTTGATCTTCCGGAAAACACCCACTTGCCTGACCTTACCATCATAGCATCCGAACCGGACAAAAAGGAAAAGGCCGATGATCTGATCATCCCCGTATTTCTCGATCGTCCGGAAAATATTGACCTGCAATTTATGCCGGAGGGCGGCGCCCTGCTTGCCGGGGTAAAATCAAGGGTGGGTTTTAAGGCGATCCGGGAGGATGGTTTGGGCGTGCAGGTCACCGGCGGCATTTATGACAGCCGGAACAGGATGGTAGCCACGTTTTCCGCTTTGCATAAAGGTATCGGTTCGTTCGAGTTGCAGCCAGAACAAGGGGAGACTTATACCGCGCGTTTAAATTTACCCGATGGCGTCACCAAAAATTATCCGCTTCCCGTCGTGGCCACGACGGGCACAGGCCTTCGGGTTATCAATCCGGGCGTTGACAGCATTGAACTTCAGGTAACCGCGAATGCAGTGGGTGCGGGAGGATATAACCTGGTGGCCGAATCGCGCGGCGTGGCCTGTTACGGCGCCCACCTCAATGTTAAAACAGGCACGTACATCCTCCGGATAGCAAAAAGCCTATTGCCAACCGGCATCACGCGGTTTACACTTTTAAACGCCGCCGGGCAACCCCTGAACGAACGTCTTGTTTTTATCAATCATCATGACGAACTGAACATGGCCGTCTCGTTTGTTCGGCAAACGTATGCTCCGCACGACAGTGTTTCCGTACAACTTTCAATAACAAACAAGGACGGGCAGCCTGTCCGCGGCAGTTTCTCGCTTGCCGTTACGGACGACAGCCAGGTAAGAACGGACAGCCTCGGGGCGAATATCCTGAGCGGCTTTTTGCTTACATCTGATTTAAAGGGAACTGTTGAGGAACCAGGGTATTATTTTACAAACAATTCTCCCGGAAAGGTGGCGGCTCTTGACGATCTTTTGCTGACCCAGGGTTGGGTGGGGTATAGCTGGAACGATTTAGATGCCCCTAAAGCAAACCCTGAATTTGCCGCCGAAAAACAATTTACCGTACAGGGAAGCGTGACCAACGCTGTTGGCAAAGGGCTGAGTCAGGCCAATGTGGTGCTGTTGTCAAAAAAGCCGGCGTTAACCACAGAAGCTGTTACCGACGCCACAGGCAGGTTTATTTTTAAGGGGATAGCGCCGGTGGATACTGCGGCATTCGTAATACAGGCCCGGCGAAAAAACGGCAGCAGTTTTAATGTTAACGTGGATGTTAACGAGTTTAAGCCGCCAGTTTTTAGTCCATCCTTGATACATACGCGGCCCTGGTATGTTAACAGCGACACGCTGCTGCTACGCAACGGGGACAGGATGCTTTCGCAGCAATCGGCAGCGGAAAAGCTGGAAGGGATGGGTACCGTGCTGAAGGAGGTGGTTGTTAAGGATAAAAAGATCATTAAGGACTCAAAAAACCTGAACGGCCCCGGCCAGGCTGATGTTATTCTGGATGAGAAAGACCTGGAAAAATCTGCAAAGCTATCACTGTATGATCTGATGCGGCAAAGATTTCCGAGTTTTTACAAATATGTCCAGCCCCCGCCGCTGCCACCAAAAGAGGGGCAGGATACTACGGTTTATATGTTTAAGGGCCATCGGATCTATTTTGTGATCGATGGGGTTTTTATCGGTAAACTGGGTTTGCAGGAAGATCTGTATATGCGCTACCTGAATGCCGAAGACGTAAAGGGCATAGAAGTAATGTATAACCCCAAATATGCGATAGCCTACGATCCGGATTTTGTCAAAAAGACGATAGAATATAAAGGAATTAACGTTCCTGTTTATTTTGAAATTACCACCTACAGCGGTCATGGCGCCTTCATGAAAAAAACGCCGGGGCTGTATATTTATAAACCTCTCCCCTTTAGTTTATCCAAACAATTCTACCGGCCTAAATATGCTGCGGGAGCGCCGGTAAATGGTACAGACGAGCGATCTACCATACACTGGGAACCCAATATCGTAACCGATTCGGCGGGCTGCGCTACGGTAAGCTTTTACACTGCCGAAAGGCCCTCCGCCTACACCATCATTATACAGGGCACCGATCTGAACGGCCAGCTGGGTTACGCGTGGAAAAAGATCAGCGTTAAACGGTTACCTGATGTTCTTCCGGATACGGCTAAGGGAAGTGGGCGTAACGCCGATAAATGAGGCAAGGTATTTCTGCGGGATCTTTTGGATATAAGGCGGGCGGGCAAGCAGGTCGAGATAGCGCTTTTCCGCAGGATCGCGCTGAAGTGCGGTAAAGCGGTCGAGCAAAGTCAGAATGGCATCCTCCCAAAAACGGCGGATCATTTCCTGCGTTTTTGGATGCGTTTTATAAAGCGCAGAAAGTTCCGTTTTCGGGAGGAAAAAAATCTCGCTGTCCTCTATCGCCTGCAAAAAATAGCCGGATGGTTTTTCGCTGATAAAGCTGTAAATATCGATAGCCGAAGAATTTTTAAAGGCAAACCATACCGACACCTCGATGTCGCCCGCAACATAATACAGGCGCAGGCATCCGTCCTGAACAAATACAAGGTCGCGGCAGACGTCACCCTCGGTCAATAACAATTCATTTTTTTTAACGCTGCGGCTCCGGAAACGGCCGACGATGTCGTTCAGTTCGTCTTCGTCCAGCTCCACGTATTGCCTGATAAAATCCTTTAACGCTGCCGACATGGTATAATTTACGGTTGAGTTTTTAAAGATACGGGCTACGGCTGTTAAAATAAAAACGGATGTCAATATTCCCGTTCATGTCTGCCGGGCAAGGTTATCTGCCATGAATATTATAGAAAAGATAATCGGTCATGGGCGCATCGGTAAAACCAAGCTGACGGCACATAGTAATGATCTGTCCGCGGTGATAGGTGCTGTGGTTCATGGCATGCATCACATATTCCAGGTTTTGAAAATTGCACCGGAACCAGGGACTTATCACCTCCTGTTCATCGGCAATGTTCTCTTCTGTCAGGAGTTTGATGTGATCTGCAAACGCGTCCGACTGTTCCACCAGGGCGCAAATGGCTTCTGCCGCTGTTCCGTCAAAAGGGTCATATAGCTCCTGCTCCTGCCCGCTGATCACGGACAGCCAGTAGCGCTGTGTCTGCCAGATGTGTACGATGGTTGCCTTTATCCCCGGGTAGCTCGACGGTAATTCCTTTTCCAGGAGGTCTGCAGGTTTTGTACGCAGCCAGGTCGCTAATGTGGCATTCGCCCAAAGGTTATAATCGGCATAATTCTTCATCAGTCCGGCTAACGATGCTGCCGGAAGCATAGTGGTTTCAGCGTGTTCCATAGTTGTTGTCATTTGATTTTAAACAAAGAAAACACGGGCAAATGACAACAGTATGTCAGCAGGAAAAAGGAATGACGAGGCTACAGATATTTCTGATAAACGTTGTAAAGAATGTTCAGGTCGAGCTGGGTGAGCTGCGGCGTAACATCGGTTTGTACAAAGTGACGTTTGAAGGCGACAATGGCCGCATTGATGTCCGAGGTATCATACCCGATGAGCCGTAGCGCGATGGCATAATCGAAATTATCGGGGGGTAGTTCCAGGATGTCGTCGCTCCAGAATCCGAAGCCCTGTTGCGCCAGCTTCTTCCACGGAAAGAACGGCCCCGGGTCGGGTTTGCGTTTCGGGGCAAAGTCCTCATGACCGATAAAGTTGGCCTGCGGGATATGATAGGTTGCTTTCAGCTGCGTGAGCAGGGCGAGCAGGCTGGTGATCTGCGCATCTGTAAAGGGCTCACGGCCGTTATTGTCAATCTCGATCCCTATCGAGCAGCTGTTCATGTCCGTTACATTACCCCACTTGCCCACGCCTGCATGATTGGCGCGCAGATAATCGTTGGCCATGCGGATCACCTTGCCGGTCTTAGCGATGACATAATGAGCGCTGGTCTCGTTCCGGACGATGGTAAACGTCTTTATGGTTTGCTGCACTGAGTCCTGCCCGGTGAAATGGATGATCACAAAATTAGGTCTGCGGATACCGAAGTTCACCGTACCGATGAATGCCGAGGGGATGGTCGTCCCGGTCGTGTCAAAAAGCAGGGCCGGTTGTTCCTGTTTGATGGTTTCGGTAAAGTTTTTTGTCTTGTCCTTGTAGAACTTATTGGTTACCGCATACGGTCCCTTTGGCGAGCAGGAGAAAAGGCCGAGTGTGGCAAGCACCAGAAAGGGGACTAAAGTTTTTTTCATACCGGTACGCAGAGGCAATATACACAATAAAGGCGGAATCGTATGATAAACACACACACCCGTTCACTTGTCGTTCCGGATGACCGTGAGGAATCTGACATGGTAAGAAGTTTTCTCCTTCCTTTCTTTTTCCGCAAAAGAAAGGAACAAAGAAAGCTCGCGGCTGCGTTCTGATCCTGCCCGACATGCCCAGCTATCCCGCATCAGGATCAGCCCGGATGCCGCAGGTTTAAAAGCTTTTTGTTATCGCGAGAAATCTTACCGCTTCAAAAAGTTTTCTCCTCATTCCTCGTCGAAAGGACAGGAATGGAGGAAAAAGTGTAATAAACATTTTTGTCATTGCGAGCGCAGCGCGGCAAACCCGTCGGACTCCAAGCAACGAGTACACGCTGTCATTCCGAACGAACGTGAGGAGTCTTGACCTACCGTCCGGAAAAGTTTTCTCCTCGCTTCACTCGTCGAAATGACATGGAGTGGGTGAAAGAGGCCCATAATATTTTGCCCTTACTTTCTTTTTCCGCAAAAGAAAGTAACAAAGAAAGCTCGCGGCTGCGTTCTGATCCTGCCCGATGCACTAACCATCCGCGCATCAGGATCAGCCCGGATGCCGCAGGTTTAAAAGCTTTTTGTTATCGCAAGAAATCTTACCGCTTCAAAAAGTTTTCTCCTCATTCCTCGTCGAAAGGGACATCCCTATCCAAAAATAAAGCCCCGTTTCAGTTATGCTGAAACGGGGCTGCTATAAAAAAGCGTTACGCTTATACGGTCATGATATCTTTTTCCTTCGCTTCTGACAGGGCGTCGATCTTAACGATATACGAATCGGTCAGTTTCTGGATTTCACCTTCACCGGTTTTCATTTCATCCTCAGAAACGCCTTCCGATTTCAGCTTTCTTATTTTTTCATTCGCATCCTTACGGATGTTGCGGATCGCGATCTTTCCGTTCTCTGCTTCTGATTTGGCCTTCTTTACCAGGTCGCGGCGGCGTTCTTCGGTCAATGGCGGTACATTGATGCGGATGATCACGCCGTCATTCTGCGGGTTAACACCAAGGTTAGCGTCTTTGATCGCCTTTTCAATAGGATTGAGCAGCGACTTTTCCCACGGCTGAATAACAATTGTACGTGCGTCGGGTGTGTTTACGCTGCCGACCTGGTTAAGGGGGGTTGGTGTGCCGTAATATTCAACCACAATATCGTCAAGCATGGAAGGGCTTGCCTTTCCCGCGCGTATTTTTTGCAATTCGCCGTCGCAGTGGTCAATGGCCTTGTCCATGTGCGCGCGGGCGTCGGTAACCTGTTTTTTAATAAGTTCGCTCATCGGTCGTAGTTTTGCCGCCAAAAATAATAAAATTTAATTACTTAGGATAAACTCGCGCAGATGGGTGCGGGAAAACATTTAGCAACGGAACAATAAAAGGAAGGGGCTTGTCTGACAAATACGGTTATGTTTTAATTCAGAAAGGCATTGGTTATGTGGCGATTGAAAGGATATAAATAACCAGACATCAATAGAATCCTGCCTGTTCGGTTTTTCTCACAAACACGCCCGCAGAAAATCAAACGCCAGACGCTGCTGTTTTACAAAAAATATAAACGCAAGGGCATTGATCCGGTTAAGGAAATGCCACGACCCGGAGACTTTCGTAAACGCCGGGTTTGCGTTTATACTTTTGCTGTTTTTCATAATAGGTAGTCACAATATTATTTTGCGCCGGGAAAACCCTGCGAAACGAGTTCCTGTACGGGATAGCCCATCGCCTTGCATTTAGCCACGATCTGATCGTGCAGCTTTTCGTCCATTTCGGGCTTGCGGCTCATGATGAACAAAAAACGGTGGTCCGGATGTCCAACCACAGCCCAGGAATAATCCGGCGCAAGGTCGATCACCCAGTAATCTATCTTGATCGGCCAGATGAACTGCGCCTTCATTTCACCTTCCGGGGTATCGTCATCCGGGAATATCTTTGATTTTACCGAGCGCGTGTCGCCCTTTTCGTTTTTAATACAAGTGGTAACCACATCGTAGTAACCGTCCTTATTCAGCGTGTAATGGGTTGTCGTATGGCGGCTCCCCCTGTCAAACATGGTCGGGATAGAGTAAAGCGAATACCAGGTACCACTGAAGCGGTGCAGATCCACATGATCTACCGACTTGTTGGGGATGCCGGTGAATATTGTTAAAAAGCTGATCAGTAAAAAGCTTACGGTCTTCATAACAGGTCTGTGCTGGTTATAATAGTATTACGAAAACCGGAATGGAATAGATTTATGCCGGACCAAGATTTTTTTGACTGGCGGAAGGGACAATAAAAAAAAGCCGCCCGATGATCGCTCAAGGGACGGCTTTATTGAATGGAAGGTTACTTTTGTTTTAAACGGGTGGAGTCTTTTTTCATGGTCGTATCCTTCTTCATCGGTTTTTTCTTTTTCTTGGTAGTGTCAGTCTGCATGGTGTTGGTTTTACTAACGGTTGCGTGGGCATAAACACTGCCGAAGGAGATTGCAGCAAGCGCAATCATACTGATTAATTTTTTCATGGGTTTCTCAATTTGTTGTAAAGGATTGCAACAGATTGATGCCAATGCAGTCATTTAAGTTTAATTAATTGATAATCAGTGGTTTTATAATGATCGCCAATATGGTTATTGTGGAGAAACTCCACAACATGACGCTTTTTTCATCACCACCGACAAACGATGTTTTTTACCCGCAATAGATTAGTTTTGATATACGCCGTAACGGCGCGCAACGAGTATGAGAGATAAACGAAAGCCTTATAAACCCGCAAGTATCGCCGGGGAGGATTATGTGGAGCAAATGACACCCACGGAATTTGAGCTGACCGTCCGCGACTACATTGCGGAATTAGGTAAGAACCTGCCGGATTTTAAGGTGACCCATAACGCAGGTATAGCAGGAACCGACGGCATCTACCAGATCGATGTGCTGGCGTCCTACACGGCGCTTGGCGTAAAAATGATCGTACTGATGGAATGCAAACATTACAAAAACGCCGTAAGCCGCGAAAAGGTACAGCTGCTGAACGACAAGCTGCGATCTACCGGAGCGCACAAGGGTATCCTGTTTTCTACCGCAGGCTTTCAGGCGGGGGCTATCGAATACGCCACACGTCATAAAATAGCGCTGGTCCGGCTGCTCACCGGTCGCTTCGAGCTGGTAACCAATACGCTGAAAAAAGAGGTAAGGCCGGTATTTCCGCCACCCGCTCCACGTACATTTATCGCGGAATGCTATATTAACGACGACATCAGCTACATAAAACCCGGCAATCCGGATACCCTGTTAAAGTATCTTATAACGGACATAGATACATAGCTATTGATTGATTTTCAGCAAAAAACCATAAAACCATTGACATCCGATGATCGGATGATGACACAGCCCCAGATTACTTTCTGTCCATTCATGTCCTTTTCGACGAGCGTGAATACGGATGTTTGAGTTTTGACGAGATTGCTTCGCTGCGCTCGCAATGACAATGTTTTAGACCACACAGGTTCAGATTTCTCACTATCGTTCGAAATGACAGGGTGGATGCGGTTGCTTGGAAAAAGGCCATTTGTTAACGAAGAGATTGCTTCGCTGCGCTCGCAATGACAAAAGTGTTTATTAAGCTCTTTCCTCCACGCTGTCATTTCGACGAGGTACGAGGAGAAAACTTCTCCGGACGATCGGTTAAGATTCCTCACGTTCGTCCGGAATGACCGGGTGAATGGGTGCTTGGAAAAAGCCATTTGTTAACGACGAGATTGCTTCGCTGCGCTCGCAATGACAATGTTTTAAACCACACAGGTTCAGATTTCTCACTATCGTTCGAAATGACAGGGTGGATGCGGTTGCTTGGAAAAAGGCCATTTGTTAACGACGAGATTGCCGCGCTGCGCTCGCATTGACAAAATATTTATTGTTTCCGGACACTTACACAACGCCATTGTATTCCGAATAAAATTTATACTTTTAAGACCGCCAATATCACGTTAAACCTGAATACCATGGAGCAGAAAGCGCCCTTTACCGAAAAGCGATTTATCGTCACCTTTATTTTTGTTACTTCCCTTTTCCTGATGTGGGGTGTGCTGCATGCGATGAGCGACGTGCTGAACAAGCATTTTCAGGATGTGCTTAATCTTTCCAAATCAAAGTCGGGGTTGATACAATTCTCGGTCTTTGGTGCTTATGCGGTAATGAGCTTCCCGGCGGGATATTTTCTAAAAAAATATGGATACAAACCGGGCGTTATCCTCGGACTCGGCCTTTTTGCGATGGGATTATTCCTGTTCGTTCCGGCGGCGGACGCGGCCTCATTCGGATTCTTCCGGATCGCGCTGTTCATCATGGGCTGCGGGATGGCCACGCTGGAAACCGTCGCCCACCCGTTTGCGGCGGCGCTTGGTGATCAGCGTACCAGCGACCAGCGTATCAACTTCGCTCAGGCCTTTAACGCGGTAGGCACCATCATCGGGCCATTCATCGGCACTTATTTTCTGCTGCGCGCCACAGGCGAACAGCATGGCGACCTATCATCTGTTAAATCGCTGTATGTAAGCATCGGCTGCGTTATTGTTTTTCTGGCGATCGCCTTTTTCTTTTTGAAGGTTCCGGCGCTGACCATACCCCATGGCGCCACCACCGATCCGGATGCTGTAAATGTGGATACCGAACCCTCGAAGCCGCTTTATAAACACCGGCATTTTGTGTGGGCGGTTGCCGCACAGTTTTTTAATGTGGCGGCACAGGGTGGCACCTGGGCGTTCTTTATCAACTACGGACACGATGTGATGGGTTTCAGTAATGAGAAGGCGGGTGAATATATGATCCTGTTCATGGCCATGATGGCGTTAGGCCGCATTATCGGCACTGCACTGATGCGTTACATCGCTCCCAATAAACTGTTAGCTACCTTCGCGGCAGGCAGTATCACCATGTGCCTCATCGTGGCGCAGCGGTTCGGTTGGCCTTCGTATATCGCCCTGCTGATGATCAATTTCTTTTTCAGCATCATGTTCCCGACGATATTCAGTCTGGGACTGAAAAACCTCGGCAGCCATACGCAACAGGCCTCGTCGTTCATCTCGATGGGTGTTGTCGGTGGGGCGTTCTTCCCGATGTTGATGGGATTAGTGGCCAACCAAGATGTGGCAAAGGCTTATTATCTGCCGATCATCTGCTATGCCGTGATATTTATTTTCGCGGCACGTTTCTACAAGGTTCACGATTAACCCGTATTCTATCCGCCTTTGGCGGAAAAATTTTTTTAGTTTTTAACCCTTCGCCGGACAACCCCCTGATGCCCGGATTCGTCCCTGTTATCTCTTTGTTAATGTAAAAAAAATGTTACGTCTGTTTTATAAAAGACAGTTGATCAGTTGTTTATACAATGCCTTTATTGTTTTTTAATCAAAAGCTATAATTTTTAACATTAGATTAATCCGGCGTCCGGATATTTGCATGAAAAACTACAAAATCTATGACGTTCAGAAGACTACTGCTCTTTGCCGGCATTATCATTTCCATAGCCGGATGTAAGAAAGACAATGACATGCCGGGAATGCCAAACAATGGTGGTGACGGAGATACTACCGTTACAACCCCACCCACCCCCTATGTGATCACCGAGACATTTGAATCGGGATCAAAACAGGCATACGCCGACGCCAACGTAACGCTGAGCACCGGAGAATGGGATTTTAATAATGCGCTGATCGGTAACCTTTCCGGCGATGCGAAGAACGGCAACTGGTCGGTAAGGATGAAAACCGGCGATATTGCCATGAACTTCGATATCAACGGCGTTACGCAGATCAGCATCAGTCATGCGAAATACGGTTCGGATGCCGCATCTACCTGGCAGCTTAAAATGTCAACTGATGGCGGTGTTACCTACACGCAGATCGGCAATGACATTATGGAAAACAATACCACATTGGTAACCGACTCATTCAAAGTGACCGCGACCACCAAGGTAAGGTTCGAGATCGTGAACACCGGATCAACACGTATCAATATCGACGATATTACCTTTAAAGGTACCGGTGACCCGGGCATTACGGTAAATGACGGCGGTGACGATGGCGGCGACGGCGGTAATACAGGCACCGCATCGGGAACCCGTGGGGTAACGGTCGGGTCTGATGCTCCGCCAACAAGCGGTGATAACAGCGACATGCTTTTCGGTAATCCTTCCGATGCGACGGCAACCGTTGCCATGATGGATAACTACCTGATCGACCAGGGATATTACATCGAATCATACAACAGCACCAAAGGCGAACCTAACTGGGTGAGCTGGCATCTTGACGCAAGCAATACCACGCAGGCCGCTTCGAGACAGGATAACTTCGCCGGGTTTAACGGTCTTCCTTCCGGCTGGTACACCGTTCAAAGCAACAGCTACAGCGGCTCAGGATTTGACCGGGGACACAATTGTCCGTCGGCTGACCGCACAAGTTCGGTGGATGCAAATTCTTCTACCTTCCTGATGACAAACATGATCCCACAGGCTCCGCAAAATAATCAGCAGACCTGGAATAACTTAGAGGGCTATCTGCGCAGCCAGGTATCAGCAGGAAACGAGGTATATATTATAATGGGAAGCTACGGTACCGGCGGAACCGGATCAAAGGGAAGTGCCAATACCATTAACGACGGTCATGTTAACGTTCCTTCAAATGTGTGGAAAGTTGCGGTTATCCTTCCTGTAGGCAATAACGACATTAGCCGGGTAAGCACTTCGACCCGCGTAATTGCTGTGGATACACCTAACGATAACAGTATCAATTCCGACTGGACTAAATACATTGTTACGGTACATGATATTGAGCAAGCCACAGGTTATAACCTGTTATCGGCTTTGCCACAAAATATTCAGGATGCTGTTGAGGGTAAAAAAGATCCCGGTATCTGACAGTAACAAAATTGTTTTTAAAAAGCGCCGCGATCAACCTCCGGCGTTTTTTTTGTGGCCCGGCGCACCCTGTTAGGATATCGCCGAAGGCGGAAAAATTTTTTTGAATTTTAAGGACTCTTCTTAATGGTGCTTCGATAATGTTTATCCTTTTTTGAACAGACTGGTTGTTGGGTTAAAGATCTCTCACATTCGCTCGAGATGACAGAAAGTTAAAGGATCGCTTTAGAAACTAATATTTATGATGGTTTACGAGGAGATTGCCACGCTGCGCTCGCAATGACAATGCTCCTAAAATGCGGTATCCGGGCTGATCCTTATGTGCGGATGGTGATGCATCGGGCAGGGTCAGAACGCGGCCGAGAGCTTTTCTTGTTCCTTTGTTCCTTTCTTTTGCGAAAAAAGAAGTAAGGGTAAAACGGCTTAATTTCTTCCCACAGCATCAACCAATGTCCTTTCGACGAGGAGAACGAGGAGAAAACTTTCCCGCAAGATAGGTCAAGATTCCTCACATTCGTTCGGAATGACAAAGTTAAATGAGAGTTGAATTCCGACGGGATTGCCGCGCTGCGCTCGTAATGACAAAATCTTTACTATTAGCGCGATAAATTTAGATTTCTCACTAACGTTCGAAATGACAGAAATGCAGTGTATTTTGAAACTACGAGTACTATAATAAGAGTAATATGATAAGAGCACTATAATTTATAAACCCAGTCGTTCTGAGATTTCGAGCATCCTTTCAATCGGTTTTACAGCCTTCTCAATAATATGCGGCGGAACGGTAACTTCCGGATAGCCATTCTTGAGGCAGAGGTATAATTTTTCGAGCGTATTGCGTTTCATGTGCGGGCAATCGTTACAGGCGCAATTGTTATTCGGCGGAGCCGGGATAAATGTTTTACCGGGGTTGGCTTTTTGCATCTGGTGCAATATTCCCGCCTCGGTAGCCACGATAAACTCTTTATCCGGATAATTACCTGCATACTTTAATATCCCGGTGGTTGAGCCTATGTAGTCAGCCATCTCCAGAATAACGTCCTCACATTCCGGATGTGCCAACAGCTTAGCGCCGGGATGTCTTTCCTTTAAGCGTGTGATCTTCTCCCTTGAAAATATCTCGTGCACCATACAGGCACCATTCCATAACACCAGGTCGCGGCCTGTCTTTTTAGCGACGTATGCTCCAAGATTTTTATCCGGTCCGAAGATGATCTTCTGATTTTCCGGAAGACTTTCCACGATACCCACTGCGTTGCTGCTGGTACATACGATATCGCTCATGGCCTTTAGTTCCGCCGTACAGTTGACATAGGTGATCACGAGGTGATCGGGATATTGCTCCTTAAACTTTTTAAACAAATGCGGCGGGCAGCTGTCGGCAAGGGAGCAACCAGCCTTTACGTCGGGTAATAGAACTTTTTTTGAAGGAGATAAAATCTTTGCCGTTTCGGCCATGAAATGAACACCGGCAAAAACGATGATATCGGCGTCTGTTTTTGCGGCTTGCTGCGATAGTCCCAAACTATCGCCAATATAATCGGCAATATCCTGAATATCGGGTTCCTGATAATAGTGGGCAAGGATAACAGCATTTTTTTCCTTTTTTAACTTTTCTATTTCTTCAAAAAGATCGAGGGAAGGATCGATATCTTCTTCCACAAAACCTTTCACTTTTATTTCTTCGAAGGTATTCATTTCAACAATTCAATTAATAACAATCATTATTTATATAAAAAGAAAGCTATTGTTGTTATAGTGTTAGTTATGTTTAAAACTCAGCGGCGAATCGGCGTAAAATATTTTTTTTAATAATTTATTAACATAAAATACAGGTTTCCGAAATGCTATTTTATTGATTTTAAGAATTATGTAATTAAGTAATTTTAATTTCAAATGTTATTTGTGGATACTTTATTGCGTGGTAAAATGTTAGCTTTGGCACGTTGAGCGCGTAAAAGTCGGTTAAAATTTGTTGTAAAAGAAGGCAGAATCAGCAGTTATCAACGACAAAATTTTTTATCCCTTTTTTTCATACACAAATTTAACACCTTTTGACCGGCTTATTAACAGGAGTAGTAATTTTACACAAATGAGATATAAAAGATGACCAGAACTGTTGATTTCCTGGTGGTGGGTTCAGGTATCGCCGGGTTGAGTTTTGCACTGAAGGCTGCAAAGCATGGTAAAGTTCTGATAGTTACGAAAAGTAACGAAGATGAATCGAACACGAAGTATGCCCAAGGCGGTGTCGCTGTGGTTGTGGATAAAAAAG
Source organism: Mucilaginibacter sp. (assembly GCA_035547875.1). Lineage (GTDB taxonomy): Bacteria > Bacteroidota > Bacteroidia > Sphingobacteriales > Sphingobacteriaceae > Mucilaginibacter. The sequence goes on from DASZTX010000022.1 coordinate 20,932, forward strand.
AAGATTCCTTTGAGAAGCATATTGAAGACACGCTTATAGCGGGTGACGGCTTATGTGATGAGGAAGTTGTGGAGGCGGTTGTTACCGAAGGCCCGGAGCGGATCAATGAAATTATTGACTACGGAACTAATTTTGATAAGACGAAAGAGGGTATCTATGACCTCGCTAAAGAGGGTGGTCATTCGGAGTTCAGGGTGCTGCATTATAAGGATATTACGGGGTATGAAATAGAACGGTCGTTATTGGAGCAGATCCATAATAACCCTAATATTGAAATTCTGACCCATTATTTCGCCGTTGATCTGATCACCCAGCACCACCTCGGCGTATTTGTGGATAAGTCAACTAAAGACATTACCTGTTATGGTATTTATGCATTTAACAACCAGACCGGAAACGTTGAAAAAATTCTTTCCAAGGTAACGGTGATGGCTTCCGGAGGCGCAGGTCATATTTATTCTATTACGACCAATCCTACTATTGCGACCGGGGACGGTATTGCCATGGTTTACCGTGCCAAAGGCAAGGTAAGAAATATGGAATTTATACAGTTCCACCCTACTGCTTTGTATAACCCAGGTGAATATCCTTCATTCCTGATCTCGGAAGCAGTTCGCGGTTTTGGCGGTATCCTGAAACGTACCAATGGCGAGGAATTTATGCAGGAATATGATGAGCGTAAGTCGCTGGCGCCAAGAGATATTACGGCAAGGGCAATAGATGCGGAAATTAAAAAGTCGGGGGAGGATTTTGTTTATCTTGATGTGCGTCATCGCAGTAAGAAAGATATTCTTGAACATTTTCCTAACATCTATGCGCGGTGTTTGGATATCGGTATAGATATGACCAAAGATATGATCCCGGTGGCACCTGCCTGTCATTATATGTGCGGCGGTATTATGGTAGATCATGTCGGCAGATCATCATTATTAAGATTGTATGCCTGCGGTGAATGTTCCTCTACAGGGTTACACGGCGCTAACAGGTTGGCTTCCAATTCGTTATTAGAAGCATTGGTATTTGCACACCGGATATATGAGGATGCAATTCAGGAACTTGATTCTAAACAGATACCTGATAACATACCCGACTGGGATGAAAAAGGAGTTCAATTATCCAATGAGGATATCTTAGTTACGCACAACGTTCGCGAGATGCAGAAGTTAATGAATGACTATGTTGGTATTGTGCGTTCTGACTTCAGGCTTGACCGGGCTATGCGCCGTTTAGGTCTTTTATATGAAGAAACAGAAGATTTTTATAAAAAGACTAAATTGTCAGTTAAACTTTGTGAACTGCGTAACCTGATACAGGTTTCTTATCTTGTGGTTAAATCAGCCATGATGCGTAAAGAAAGCAGGGGTCTTCATTATACCACAGATTATGAAAAACATGCTGAGGCGGTTCATGATACAGTTTTTTAATTTGTTAAAATATTTCCCGGCTTTATTATAGCCTGAGAAAATACTATGGGTTTGTTAGGTTTTTTTAAAAGAAATAAGGAAGCGCCTTTTGACGCTGTCAACGAGAAGGATATACGGGTTGTGCTGCAGCATGGAATTCTTTTGGAGGATTCGCAGGTTTTTCTGAGATGGGGCGAGTCTATTGATTTGATAGGATCAAAGACTGATATTTTAAAGAAATTGTTCGCCGACCGGGTTGTCTATTATTATGGAGAACACCTGGTATTGAACGGCTTGAAATTAAATTTATCAGGCACGCATTGGTATAATGAAGTGGATGGTGACCAAAAGACATTCAGGTTTATTGAATTTTCGTGTGAAGGCGATCAAAATGTGCTTAATGAATTTACCTTTATCAAAGATCATCTTGCAGAGCAATTTGGTAACAGTTTAGTGCGGGAAGGAGATGAGCAAGTGAATTACCTGGAATGGAATATTTCCGGCGTAAAAATCTCCCTGAACTTGTTTGAGAAGTATGGTGTAAATAAACTAAGGTTTGAAATGAGGAAGTTTTAAGAAGATGAGCGGAAAACGGGATTCGAACCCGCGGCCTTCAGTTTGGGAAACTGATGCTCTACCGACTGAGCTATTTCCGCTTGTTTACAAAAATATAACACACCAAACATAGTTAAAATTTGTTGTCTGTTAAAGCGTAAAAAGTTCGATTTAAGATTTGAATTATGTCAGTCATACTGCCTGTAAAAAATATAAGTCCGTCTTTTGGAAAAGATTGTTTTATTGCTCCTAATGCCACAATCGTCGGTGATGTGGAAATGGGCGACCAGTGTTCCGTTTGGTTTAATGCAGTGATCAGGGGGGATGTACATTATATAAAGATCGGACATCATACCAATATCCAGGATGGCGCGGTTATTCACGCCACTTATAAATATGCGCCAACCAATATCGGAAACAATGTTTCGGTTGGTCATAACGCCATTGTACACGGATGTACCGTAAAGGATCATGTACTTATCGGGATGGGTGCAATCGTTATGGATCACGCCATTGTCGAGGAATATGTTATCGTTGCTGCAGGCGCTATCGTTCTTGAAAAGACCTGCTGTGAATCTGGTTTCTTATATGCCGGCATACCTGCTAAAAAGATAAAGCCGATTACAGCGGAGCAACGTGAAATACTGGATAACCTGCCGGGAAGATATGTGATGTATGCTGACTGGTTTAAAGAGTGATCTTTACGCGGATATATTAATTCAGGGATGTGCGCCGAAATCCTGTGTCCAATATACACCACTGGTCGCTACACCCATTTCCCTGAAATTACCGTTCATAATATTTTTACAATGGCCGGTGCTTTTAATCCATCCTTCGACGACATCTTTTTCCGTTGAATAACCTTCTGCGATGTTTTCGCCTATAATACTCCATGAATAATGGTATTTATTTATCCTGTCCTGTAAGGTTGAGCCGTCGCTGCCCGTGTGTTCAAAGAAATTATTTTTGTTCATGTCTTCGCTATGGTCTTTAGCGGCCATCTCCAGCGTATCGTTCCATAACAAGTTGTTTACCGGAGGGTAGTAATTACTGCCGCAATTGCATCCGGTTCTGCGGTAATTATTTACCAGATTAAGCAGGGTGGTTTTATTAATATTGACCGGCGCTTTGGGCGTAATAGTTTTCTTGATGCAAGACAATAAAAGGATACAGCTGACGAATAGTAAGGAAATTTTTATTTTTTAAATGATGTATCTCATCTTTATTCAGGATCAGGTTATTATTAAGGTATGCTTTTATTGATAACCTGCTGTTAAAATTAGAATACACTTTAATTATTTTGCGGTTCCTTCGGTATGGCTATTGGTGTAACCTGTTCCCAGTTTGCACGTAATGTGATGATACTGTCGTCCACCCAGATGTTTTCCGGTTGTACTTTTTTCTTCACGTTGCCGCTGTCCCATTTGCCATTTTTGTTGGCGTCGTAGATAACACTTACAGCATATTTTCCGGTGATATAATTTTTGTAAAGCAGCTGGGTGTTTTTATGAATGACATCGGTTCTCAAAAGTTGGTGTGATTCATTGTATAATTCGACTATATAATTTTTGGAAGTATCGGGGACGGTAACAGCGAGCGTGAGTAAACTGTAATTGTCCCGTTTATCTTCGGTAAACCTTTTTCCTGCTGTTTTACTTTTATCCCCGTAAATATCCGTAACCGCTCCCTTCGACAGTGTAAGGGTATAGTCGTGGTTTTCTTTCCAGCCATATTTTAAAACCACGTTTTTTGAATTGACGGTATCTTTCTGAAGCGTAAAGTTTACTACTTCTGTCGAGTCATCTTTTAGCGTGAAAAGACTTTTATCAAAATCATCGATGGGATAGTTCGCCTTGATCAGGAGATCTGTTCCGGGTTTATGTTTTCCTCCTCCCGTTATATTATAGGCAAAGGAGAGGTCGCGTGTAAAAGATTCCTTTAATCTTTTATGGTGTGAAAATGTATCGAGCGGAGCACCATGATCGTAGATGGCTACGGCAATCGAGTCGAACTGCATGTTGCGCATATATAATAAGGCGGTGTCGCGGGTGGGCGCCATATCGACAATTTTATATTTATCAAAGTCGGGCGGGTAAATAACCCTGAGCTGAGGACTATCGAGCCGGCGGTTGAATACAAAAGACAATTTTCCATCCGGATCAAAACGTGGCCCGATGAGGCGAAACTTTTCAGGATTTTGACGGAACAGATTTAATTGGACATTAGAAGTATCTTTTGTAAGATGGATGACGTTCGAGCTGAAAGCAATCAGCTCGTCGTCGCGGTCAAATATTTTATTGGGGCTGGTTTCCTTTAAAGCGTAAATGCGATAGTCATCCGGATGGAGATTATTCAGCGAAAAATTTCCGGAGGTATCGGTGGTTGCGAAAACAGTTGGTTTCTTTTTTCCAAAAAGGAGTGAATCCTGTTTAAGGGTGAAGAGCATAACGGTGACGTCTTTCTCTTTCTTTTGCGTGGTCGTGTTGATCACTGTTCCTGAAATAGACAGCGAGTCGATGTGTGCACCTGTCGAAAAAACGTACGTGAAATTTTTGAGAACGTTTGACTCATTAACGTCAGCAATCGCTTTTCCAAAATTGATGACATAGGTTGTGTTATCTTCAAGGGTATCCTTGATATCGATAATAAGACTTTTGTCTTTGACCTTATATTCCGGTAGTCGGGCCGGTGTCGGGCTCATGGTGATTTCCGAAAACGGGTTGGTCAATTTGAAGTATTCGTCAAAGTCGAGCTTTATAGTTTTTTCCTTAAAAAACCGGGTCATGTTTTCCGGCGTAGCCTTCAGTAATTTTGGCGGGTCATGGTCGCGGGGTCCACCCTGGGGTAATTGGCGACTTGCACAGCCAGTATAGAGCAAAATGGCCGAAAAAGCTAAGAAAATAAGGGCGGAAAACGTGCCTTTTTTGTTTGACATGGTTTTTAAACGTTCTGAGCGGTTTTTTTATTTTGACGATAGCTGATATTAAAAATTAAAAATAATTGATCTAATGGAATATTTTTATAAATAATTAATTATCAATCAATTATAAAGTTATTTTGACAGGTGAACCATTAAAACGGATATATCCGAAGGAGTTACCCCCGAAATTCGTGAAGCCTGGCCCAAAGTGCGCGGTTTTATCTTCATCAGTTTTTCTCTTGCTTCCTTTGAAAGCGAATTCAGTTGGTGATAATTGAATTCCGGATTGATTTCCTTGTCCTCCATTTTTTTCATTTTGTCAACGATCTCCTGTTCCTTCTCAAAATAGCTTTCGTATTTTATTTTTATCTCTGCCTGTTCAATGGTTTCTTTGTTATAGTTTGACAACAGGTCATTAAGGGACTGATCCGCTTTGCGCAATTCGTCAAAATTTACCTGGGGTCTGCTTAAAAGATTAAAGAGTTTTACGTTCTGACTAAGCGGACTTGTTTGCAGGGATTCAAGAAGAGAATTTACATTTCCCGGTTCGATCGATTTTGATCTCGTGAAGGCAACGATGTCATCGGAATTTTTAATCTTATCGTTTACTTTCTGAAGACGCTCGTCGCTTATCAAACCTAACTCATGAGCAATTGGCGTCAGGCGAATATCTGCATTATCTTGCCTTAATAATAAACGGTGTTCAGCCCTTGAGGTAAACATGCGGTAGGGTTCTTCGGTTCCTTTTGTTACCAGATCATCTATCAAAACACCGATGTATGAATCTGATCTTTTCATGATCAGTTCGTGTTTGTCGTTTACTTTTTGGTGTGCATTGATACCGGCTACGAACCCCTGACTTGCGGCTTCCTCATATCCGGTTGTTCCATTGATCTGTCCGGCGAAGAACAGATTACTTATTAATTTGGTTTCGAGGGTTAGATCAAGCTGCGTTGGCGGAAAATAATCGTACTCTATAGCATAACCAGGTCGGAACATTTTTGCGTTTTCAAAACCGGGTATTTTAGTCAGTGCCTTGTATTGTATATCTTCCGGCAATGAGGTGGAGAACCCGTTTACATATATTTCCACTGTATTCCATCCCTCGGGTTCTACGAATATCTGGTGACGTTCGCGTTCGGCAAATCGGTTGATCTTATCTTCAATAGACGGGCAGTAACGTGGACCCAATCCCTTGATCCTCCCGGTGAACATCGGCGATTTTTCAAACCCTTCCTTAAGGGTTTCGTGGACGTCAGGGTTGGTGTAGGTGATCCAGCAGCAACGTTGTTCAATAGGTAGATTTACCTCGGTGAACGAAAATCGTCCGCGTTCTTCATCTCCCCATTGTTCTTCCATCGCTGAATAATTCAGGCTCCGGCCATCCACACGAGGGGGTGTACCGGTCTTCATTCTGCCCGATTCAAAACCTAAATCGACCAGTTGTTCTGTTAATCCGGTCGCAGCCCGCTCAGCTGTACGACCACCGCCAAACCGTTTTTCACCAATATGTATTACACCATTCAGGAAAGTTCCGTTGGTTAGGACAACCGCGTCCGCTTCAATTTCTATACCCAATGAGGTCTTTATTCCTTTAACTGCATTGTTTTTTATAACCAGGGAGGTGACCATATCCTGCCAGAAGTCAACGTTTGGTGTACGTTCGAGGGTTAACCTCCACTCTTCGGCAAAGCGCATACGGTCACTTTGCGCACGCGGGCTCCACATTGCGGGACCTTTTGACCGGTTAAGCATACGGAACTGAACAGCGGTTTTGTCGGTTATTATACCCGATTGTCCACCCATTGCATCAATTTCGCGGACAATTTGTCCTTTGGCTACACCACCCATAGCCGGGTTGCAACTCATCTGGGCAATAACACCCATGTTCATTGTAATTAAAAGAACAGAGGATCCAAGATTTGCTGCAGCGGCCGCTGCCTCACATCCGGCGTGACCGGCGCCCACAACTATTACATTATATTTCTTAAACATGATTTGCTAAAATGTTCCACGTGGAACATTTTTTTGAATTTTGGTTTGAGCTATATAAAATGTTCCACGTGGAACATTTTAACTTTTTTGTCTTCTATTAGTTAACACCAATGTTCCACGTGGAACATTGGTAGAATGTGTTTATCCTTTACCCCCTTATAAAATGTTCCACGTGGAACATTCTTGCTCGGCCGATCTATTCGTTTTTCTTAAATGTTCCACGTGGAACATTTAAGAAAGAAAGTAATGCAACTGACGCCCAAACAGCCTCCAATAAAACAAATGGATAAAATTTGATCAGGTAGGAAGATATACAACATATCCCCGCTCCGATAAAATTCATTAGAGCATAGATTTTACTTTGCGCATTCAGCTTCTTAAATAAATTCATCAGAAATGCAATCAATAAAATTATTACACCTGCCGAGGCTAAAATATCCGGAAATTTCATTTGCTATGCATCTTTAAGTTCAGCTAATTCAATCCACCTGATGCTTTTTTCATCAAGCTGGTTGTTTAGTGATTTAATGTCTGTAAGAATTTCTTCAAGCAATTCGGGAGAAATTCCTACCACATCAAGCGATTTATTTTTCTCCGCTAATCGGTTTTCCAGCCCGGATATTTCCGCTTCCAGTGTTTCCAGCTCTTTTTGTTCTTTAAAGCTTAATTTGTTCTTTTTATTTTCAGTTGGTTTTGGAGAGTCAGCCACATTGCTTTTTTTACTTTGCTGTTTGTTCTCTTCAAGCTCCAGCCTGTATGACGAATAATTTCCATTATATATCTTAACGCTGCCCCCCTCTTCAATGATAAAAAGCTGATCAGTTAATTTATCCAGTAAATACCTGTCATGGGAAACGATCATCAGAACACCCGGATAGTTCGTCAGAAACTCCTCCAATACGTTGAGGGTATCTATATCCAGGTCGTTGGTAGGTTCGTCAAGTATCAGGAAATTCGGATTTTTCATCAGGATACTCATCAGCTGCAAACGTTTCTTCTCGCCGCCGCTCAGTTTTGCGATCAGCCCATGCTGTTTTGGCGGAGGAAAGAGAAACAATGTAAGGAGCGCAGAGGCAGAGATCGTCTTGCCGTCGGCCATGGTAATAAACTCTGCTACATTCTTAACCACATCGATCACTCTTTCGTCTTCCTTGAAATTTATGCCCGACTGATGAAAATAGCCCATCACGGTGGTCTCTCCGGTAATAACTTTACCCTGATCCGGCTGTAATGATCCGGTGATCATATTGAGCAAGGTGGATTTTCCGCTGCCGTTTTTCCCGGCTACCCCTATCCGGTCCCCTTTTTTAAATACATAGCTGAAGTTATCGACAAACGTTTTTCCGCTGAATCCTTTTGAAATATTTTCCAGTTCTAATATTTTGTTGCCCTGTCGCGCGGTCTTTACGCTCAATTCTACCTTTTGCTTCGCTCCGCCGTTCTTCGTTTTTTCTTCCAGCTCGTAATAGGCATCAATCCGGGCTTTGGATTTTGTTCCCCTTGCCTGCGGCTGTCTGCGCATCCATTCCAGTTCCTTGCGCAGCAGGTTGCTGTTTTTCTGAAAGGCGGCTTCGTCCGCGCTTTCCCGTTCCGCTTTCTTTTCAAGGTAATATCCATAATTACCTGCATACGGTATGATCTTCCCTTTGTCTATCTCCAGAATCTCGTTGCAGACGTTATCCAGAAAATACCGGTCATGCGTTACCATCAAGATGGTCTTTGATCCGTCAGTCAGCAATTTTTCAAGCCACTCAATGGTATCAATATCTAAGTGGTTGGTAGGCTCGTCGAGGATATAAATATCCGGGTCTTCTATCAGCAGCTTTGCCAGCGCAAGGCGCTTTCGCTGCCCGCCTGATAAGGTGCTTATCTTTTGATGCAGCTGGTGTATATCAAGGCGACCCAGAATGGTCTTTATTTTATATTCATATTCCCAGGCATCCACATTGCTCATGTCCTCCATTACCTGGGCTAAGGCTTTTGAATTGTCCGGATCATTTTCCAATAATTCTTCATATTTCCGGATCAGCTGCTGCTGAACGTCGTCAACATGAAAGATATAATCGCTGATGGTTTCTGCATCCTTAAACGAAGGGTCTTGCTCGAGGTAGCCGAGGTTAAGATCGCGCATTCGGGCCACCTTTCCTTCCGTTGGTAGTAAGGTGCCGGATAAAATTTTTAAAAGGGTGGATTTCCCTGCACCATTGATACCCACCAGGGCCACACGCCTCCCCTTGTTTATACCAAGCGATAGGTTCCTGAAAAGCCAATGGTCATGAAATGAGTGTCCGAGATTCTCGGCTGATATATAATTGCTCACGCTAATTCTTTTATTTTATCTGAGGAATAAGTATGTATTCCCTTTTCGTTTTTTAATGATTGCCTGTACATGGCATTGGCCACTGTTGCAGCTTGTATGCTCCTGTACTTTTTTAGACCGCCCAAAAGCAGCGGGTCAATGATCCGCATCAGCGCAACAAAGAAACGTTCCCGAGGCCTTTGCTCCTTCCGGTCGCCCGTCAGAAACGATGGCTGGTAAATATGAATGCCCGGTATTCCGGTCTTTTTCAGGTCTTCCTCCGTTTCTCCCTTCATCCGCGTATAGAAGTTTGACGATTTTATATTTGCTCCTATAGACGAAACCAAATGATATTGATTTACGCCGTTTCGTACACCCGCTTCTGCCAATTGCAGCGGATAATCATGATCAACCTTGCGATAATCCTTCAGATCAGGGGTTTTCTTTAGGGTTGAACCAAGACAGCAAAAAATTACATCTCCTTTGATGAAATCCGCATAGCTTGCAGGCTCATCGAAATTAACGACAAGCTGTTTTAATCGGGGGTGCGCTATCTTTAGTTCTTTTCTCACTAATATCAGTACTTCGTCATACCCAGGCTCGCTCAGCAGGACAGAAAGCAGTTCACCGCCCGTCATACCGCCCGCTCCCGCTACTATCGCCCGTTTAACCATTTGGATTACAATTTTTTGCAAAAATAGGCATTATTTAAATATGGAAACCATTAGATGTTTAAACACGTAAATTATTGACAGATTTATTGCTTGTGTCGGGATATAGGGCGAAGTAACATGCTAAGTTAGGCAATAAAAACCGCAGAACTGGTGGCGCTGTTTTGTCAGTTCAAAAAATACGTCAAATGTCAAATTAAAGGGAATGAGGTGCTTAGCAGCTTCCTTTTTATATTTTTGTTTAAACATTTTATACTATCGGATGAAAGTACTGCTATCATATTTGTCAAAACATCGTTGGGTTGTGGGGTTGGCGCTGGTCATGGCCGCGTTGAATATCGGCTTTTCGCTTCTTGACCCCTATATTACAGGGCGGATTGTGGATGAGGTGATCGAAAAAAGGGCCACGCTCGATTATTCACAATACGTTCACAACATTATCGTACTCGTAAGCGCGGCCATTGGTGTAGCCATGGTATCGCGCATCGCTAAAAACTTCCAGGATTATTTTACCAATATCATCACCCAGAAAGTTGGCGCGCAGATGTATGCCGATGGCCTCACCCATTCGCTCGAGCTGCCGTACCAGGTTTTTGAAGATCAGCGCAGCGGCGAAACATTGGGCATTTTGCAAAAGGTGCGTCTGGATTGCGAAAAATTTATCACTTCTTTTATCAGTATCCTTTTCGTGAGCCTCATCGGGATGATCTTTGTCATCGTTTACTCTATCAGCGTGAGCTATAAGGTAACGCTGGTTTACTTTGCGGCTATCCCGGTTATTGCCTTTGTGAGTATGGCCATGAGCCGGAGAATAAAAAAGATACAGAAACGTATCGTATCGGAAACTACGGCGCTTGCCGGTTCCACCACAGAGTCGCTGCGCAACATCGAACTTGTAAAAAGTCTCGGCTTGGTTAAACAGGAGATCGAACGGTTGAATAACACGACCTATAAAATCCTCGGCCTCGAACTGAAGAAGGTAAAATATGTACGCAGCATGAGTTTTGTACAGGGTACTACCGTAAATTTCGTGCGGAGCGTGATGGTGGTGGTGTTGCTGCTGCTTATCTTCCGGGGGACGATTTCTCCCGGCCAGTATTTCAGCTTTTTATTTTATTCATTCTTTCTGTTTAATCCTTTACAGGAGTTGGGCAACGTGATCCTCTCCTGGCGCGAGGCGGAAGTATCGCTCGGAAATTTCAACGGCATCTTAAGTACGCCGATCGATCCTAAGCCCGAAAAACCTGTCCTGCTCGAAAGGGTTAATAAACTGGCTTTTGATGATGTTACGTTTAAGCATCTCACCGCTAACCGGAACGCGCTCAACCACATCAGCTTTGAAGCGCATGCCGGCGACACCATCGCTTTTGTCGGTCCGTCGGGTTCCGGCAAGACGACACTGGTAAAACTACTCGTAGGATTGTACCAGCCGCTGGAAGGTGACATCATGTACAACAACACGCCCAGTAAGGACATCGACCTTGATCAGTTGCGCGAAAAAGTAGGTTTTGTAACACAGGATACACAATTATTTTCAGGAACCATCCGCGAAAATTTGCAATTTGTGCGCCCCGGCGCGACAGACGAGGAATGTATGGATGTTTTGCAACGCGCGGCCTGCCAGACGCTGATGGCCCGGGCCGACCAGGGTTTGAGCACCGTGATCGGCGAGGGTGGTGTAAAGGTGTCAGGCGGCGAAAAACAGCGCCTGTCCATTGCCCGCGCCCTGCTCCGCAAGCCGGATATCCTGGTGTTTGATGAAGCGACCTCTTCCCTTGATTCCATCACCGAGGAAGAGATCACCGAGACCATCCGCGATGTTTCCGTACTGGATAACCATATCACCATCCTGATCGCTCACCGTCTTTCTACCATTATGCACGCTGATCATATCCACGTGCTTGAAAAAGGTCGTATCGTCGAGTCGGGCAGGCACTTTGATCTTTTGAATCAGAAAGGATTATACTATGCCATGTGGCGTCAGCAGATCGGGGAGAAAATGAGCGTGGAGGTAGATTAAAGCAGAAAGATAAAAGTCCAAGGCGAAAAGCAGAGGCAAGAGAGAAATTAAAGCCTTCTGCTTTCTTCTTTTAGCCTTCAGCTACTCTTTTACACGTTTATCAGTCCGGTTTTTATCGCGAAGATCACCAGTCCGACAAGGTTTTTGGAGCGGGTTTTCTCAAACAGGCGCGCGCGGTAGCCTTCTACCGTACGGACGCTCAGGCAGATCTTGTCGGCAATCTCCTGGTTCGAATGTTCCTGGCAAACCAGCCGCAGCACCTCTATTTCGCGTTCATTAAAATCAGCTAATGACTGCGGCATGTCGCTGTTGCCGTTGTTGCCCGCCAGCTGCTTGATCAGCGTGATGGAAAGATGTTCGTTAAAATAATAGTCCTTGTGGTAAACCGTTGATATCGCCTCGATGATCTCCTCCGGCTCGGCATTTTTCAGCAGGTAGCCCGATGCGCCGGCCTTCATCATGTCAACAATATATTTATCCTCGTTGAACATGGAGAGCGCCAGTACCTTTATCTGTTTTTGTTTTTGTTTGATGAGCTGCGTGGTCTGTATGCCGTCCATCTCCGGCATCTTGATATCCATCAGCACCACGTCCGGGGTAACGTCGTTAAGCATTCCGAGCAACTGCCTGCCGTTGGAGGCTTCCAGAACAAGGTCAAAATCCGGGCAATCTTCGAGGGTTGCTTTCAGGCCATTTCTGAAAATCTTATGGTCATCCGCAATGGCTAATTTTATCTTTTCCATCATTTCGCCTAAATCTAAATAAATATAGCAAAACAGTGAATACTATCTCATACCGGAACGCGGATAATCGTGATCGTTCCGCTTTTTGGTTTGGTATAAACGTTTACCTCCCCGTTTATCAGCTGTACACGGCTTTGAATATTTTTAAGTCCGAAACCGTGTTTTACCTCATCTATATTAAATCCTTTTCCATTGTCCTTAAACTCCATGACCAGTGTGCCATTGTCTCTGGTAAGGGTCAGGTGAATGATGGTTGCATCAGCATGCTTTATCGCGTTGCTGAAAAGTTCCTGCGCCATGCGGTATAAAGCCAGTTCTATTTTTGGCGGCAGCCGTTGTTCGTCAAGGTTGTTTTTGCAGTGTACCTTAACATTGGTGGTCTTCTCCATTTTCAGGCACAGTCCCTCCACGGCTTCCCGCAGACCGTAATCGGTCAGCACGGGCGGTAACACGTTATGAATGATGTTCCGTATCTCCAGGATACACTCATCCGTCAGCTTGCGCGTACCTGCCAGCAGGGGCTCCTTGTCCGGGCTTACGCCCCCTTTGTTCAGGCGGTGCAGGTTCAGTTTAATGGTGGAAAGCACCTGGCCGACGCTGTCGTGCAGGTCTTCGGCCAAGCGCTTGCGCTCGCTTTCCTGTGTTTCAAAAACGGCCTTTAGCAGGTCGGTCTGTTTCTCCTCGTTCAGTTTGCGCAACACTACCTGGTTCTTGATCATCTTGCGCTGATACAGGATTACGAAAAAGAATAAAAAACCGATAAGTATAACAATTACAAGCGTACCGATAATCAGTACCGGTATCAGCTGGTCTTCTGGGGTTTGCAAAACAGTCCGATTGAAAATAAGATATTGGCAATAGTATTGGTTACGTTATGGATCATATAATATTCTTCAAGGTGTACCTGGATGATCCGTTTAAAAAGCATAAACAAAAAAATGTTTATGGAAAAATAAAACAGAAGACCCGCATTTATCCAGAAAAGACCGATCTTTTCAATATGGATAAACTCCTGACGGTTAAGCAACTGGTAAAAGTAAACGATGGAGAAAACAATCACCAGCAGGCTCAGCACCGTGTTCGACGTTGATGGATATTCCCATATATTATTAATAAATATAAGACAATACACCACAATTAACAAACTGATGCTCACCAGCACGATGACCGCCCGTTTGAGCGGCGTTGAAACCAGGGCATAATAATAGATCGCTCCGGTGAACAAAATGCTGAGGATAATATTGATATGGATGATCGGCTGGTTATTCACCGCGCCCATCATCATCGAAAGTATCTGTATCAGGTCCGATGCCATGTTCATGATGAAAAAGGCAGCAGCGATTTTCAGCACCCTGTCAAGATTCCTGTAATTAAGGAGGGCCGCCGCTACCGGAAAAATCCCTGAAACAGCACTTAATATGCCCAGAAAGTAAGCCATATACTATTTGTCAAAAATATTATTTAGGGCATCCTGGCGATCCGGGGCATGGGAACGACTGGTCACCGATCAGATCATAGGTTTGCACCTCGGTTACGGATACCGTAGTAACTTCCGTCATTTCCGCACGCGATAGCGCGCCCGGTTTTACATTCATCATATCGGCGCCTTCTGCAGTTACGCCGGTAATGATCAGTTGCCTTTTAAATCCTGTCGCGGATGGGTCGAAGCCATGATGAAACCGGAGACCAACGCAGCCCGGCTGACTTAATATCTTTTCCAGTATCTCCCTGCCAAAGTAATGTGAGTGCGGCTCGTCCGGGTGTTTATCCTGATGGTTTTTCATCCATTCCTTTGCTACGTTCAGGTCAAGTGCGCCGCCTTCTTTTCCGGTCAGTACCGGGCCATTTGATGCTTTCATGAGTTTAAATTGAGTTAGGTGTGAAAAAAAGATAGTTTGGTATAAAACTAAAATTAATTACTTACTATTTCAACCTGTTCAAAAAACTGCATCACAGGCACAAATAATACACATTGATATAATCGGCTAATTATCAGATAATTAATCGGATGTTATTCACTTTCTACCTGTTGATAATGCGTAGTTTTACGCATAAAAATCAGTGCTGATACGCCTGCAGGTTTTAGTATATTGTCATCAGAATGCACTTGGATAAAAGCGTACATATTTCGGTTGTTTCCGCTGGCGATCTGTCTGCACAAATCACCGGTTTTGGTGAATTGCTCCATGCCTGTGTGCATCAGGGGGCGAGTATCGGTTTTATCCTGCCTTTTTCACAGCATGATGCGGAAAGCTACTGGCAGGACAGGATCATTCCCGCCCTGCAAAAGCCCGGACTGATCATGCTTGCCGCCCGCAAAAACAGCCTTCTTGCCGGAACCGTACAACTGGATTATGATACCATGCCCAACCAGCCCCACCGCGCCGAAGTGCGTAAGCTGATGGTGCACCCAACATTCCGCAGGCAGGGTATCGCCCGTTTACTGATGAACGAGATTGAACAGCAGGCCTATCGCCTCAACCGTTCCCTGCTCACGCTCGATACCCGTACCGGCGATGCCGCCGAGCCACTGTACACCTCGCTCGGCTTCCGGATTTCCGGCGTCATCCCGGGCTATTGCCTCGACCCGTTTGAAGACAAGCTGGATTCTACAACTATAATGTATAAACCGCTTTAATTTAATTTTCAGCGGATCGCCTGCGCGGGAAGTATTAATTTTTAGTATTCTTTTTAGAGGCATAATAAATGAGGATTTCCGCGATAAGCAGATTACCGCCCCATCCTAACCAGGACACGATATGATATACATCCATTGGTCGCGGCTGAAAGATCAGCACAAATAACCATTTCCATAATCTAAGACTGATTGCCGATAATGTCAGCGCATAACTCCGGTACATCCAATTTCTGTGGCTGCTTATGTTACCCGAGGCGGCTGCCACGACGGCTTTCCAGGTAAAAAACACCCACAGCATAGCCAGCGTGCAAAATGCCGTTTGGCTTATCCAGCCACCGTTACCGAAAATTCCCATAACCAGACCGGAAGGACCTGTAATAAAAATGATCAGAATGGCATAAATCCATCCGCACCATCTATGAAAAACGCGGTAACGGTTTCGCAGCAAAGCTGGGAATTGCAGCATGCCCGACATAAGCACGAACATACCGGTATAAACATGAGAGAAAAAGGCGACGCGGTAAAACCAAAAATGGACAACATCCTGTTTAATACGCAAAAAGGCAACGTCCGTATTGTAAGGAATATACTGCAACGTGATCAGCAGCATCAGATAACCGAAAAACAAAAGAAAGCCGTACCAAATAATATAGCGCGACGCTTTTAATAACGGATTTTTATGGATGAACATAAAATGTGTTCTTCTCAGCCGCGGCCGAATTCATCATAGTATTCTTTAGCGTTCTGCTCGAAACGAAGCAACAGTTCAATATTGGCTTTTTCAATCCCGGTTAATTCTTTTTTTACATCAGTGCTTACAGGGATATACCAGGGCTGCCTATCAAAAAAGGCCCTTAATTGTTGATTTTTAAATGAATAGCCATGACGTGCATAAATGGAATTTCGTAAAATAAAGATATCGGCTTTTTTCATATTGCTGACCTGCTCTTTCGTCAGCAAATCAGACGAGGCATTAAATTTATAAACATCAATGGTAGTGGAAAAAAAGGTTTCATCATAGTAGTTTCCTAATTCATCGTCTTTAACATACTTGCTTTTCTTTTTGGTCCAGTCAACGTATCGGATACCTGATAATCGTAGGGAGGGGTCATATTTAAAAAACCTTTTATACAAGGTGTACCTACGCGCCGGAACTCTTATTTTTTGGTAAGCTTTCCATGTGCCATTTAAAATGGTGTCTCCTTTGAAGATGTAAAATTTAAATTCGCCGTCATATTTGTCATCACCTGGTTCCCGTACATCAAACTCAAACAAAGAACCATCTTTTTTGAACCTCCCTTTAAAAGGTCTCGCATTTCCGGCAACTACACTGTGTCCGATAACACGGTCCTCATAAAGGGAGTCGATAGAAATATTAATTTTGTTTGAAAAATCCCAGGCGGTATATTCACCTGTGGAAATACCTTCCATGCTTGTATCGGGCTTAAATGTTCCAACCCAATATCCGATAATCTTTTTTTCGCCGTTGACGTTTGTATCTTGACGAGAGCTTAATGTCGAAGCTTTCGAATTGCTATCCGTCATTTTTTCCAGCGTATCCGCATGCTGGTTTTTAATGAGGCCATCTCCGCAGCTTTGTAAGCAAATAAAAACCAGCAGCCCGCCGATTAGTAATAAAGGTCTCATGGTTTAAATTTTTCATAAATATACCGGATAGGGTGCGGTTAATCAAACCGCTCAGAACGGTCTGAAAAGCGGGCGGCTCGTAAGCGGCGAAAACGACCAGGGGATCGACGTGAGAATGATCAGCAGGCTTATCGTGAACCAGATCGCCATGGTTTTAAATTTCTCGTTGTCGGTAGTTTGGCGCCTGGCCTTTGCCGATCCGATAGTGATCAGCACAATAGCCGTCAGCATCATGGTGATATGCTCCATCCCGAAAAAACGTATCTGCCGCTCATGAACCGCTTCCTTGAAATGATGCAGAAAATACCCGACGACCGGGCTGATAAAATACAGCCAAAGACCAAGTACTAATTGCAGGTGCGCCGTCAAAGCGGCGATCATTCGTACGCGGTCGTCAAATTGCGAGTAGGCTTTTTTTCCCCGCCAGCCGCGCCATGCGCGGAAAAAGGCTAAAAGCAGGCTCGCTAAAACAAACCACCGGATGAGCGAATGCAGGGATAACAGAAAAGAATACATAGTTTAAGCGGATACCATAAAGACGATCCGTAACACGGAACATTTTATACAAATCAGGATTTTGACGAGATCGCGCCGAGATCTTTTCTGAAGCAGATACTGTCGGGCAACTCGTCATAGGGCGGGTAGTTCGGAATGCGCGTATAGCCATACCGCTGGTAAAGCCCCAATGCTTCAACCTGCAGGCTCCCGGTTTCGAGCACTACCACCCCGTACCCAATCGATGCCGCCCACTTTTCCAGTTCACCCAATATCCTGGCGCTGATGCCGTTGCCCCGCGCATCCGGCAGCACGAACATCCGCTTAACCTCTACGGTATCGCTGTCGTAATTTTTAAAACATCCGCACCCAGCAGCCCTGCCGCCGAGATAGGCCACAACAACGGTATCTATTTTTTCGATCACATTGAACTGGTCGTAAGTATCCATCATATCGCCGTTCCTTATACGCAGATCGGTATCCAATTGCAGTACCAACGACCGGAAGTCCGCATCGCCGCTGTCTGTTCGTTTTAAGATAACGTGGTTCATGCACAAAAAATATTGGCTATATTACCGCAATAAAATAACATCATGAAATATTTCTTCCTTCTGTTAATGATGGCCGGTTTTCGCGGCTTTGCCCAGGATTATCAGGCACAGATAGCTGGGTTCCGGCAACAGTATATGAACGATTTCCTGACCGATCAGAATTCGCCGCTTAAAAAGGAAGACCTCCAAAACCTCCGCTTTTACGACGCCGACAGCACCTATCGCGTAACGGCCACCGTTCAGGTGCTGCAAAATCAGCCCGAATTTGTGATGCCGGTATTCAGCGGCACCGGCAAGCAGTATGTCCGCTATGCGATGTTGTCCTTTACGCTGAAGGGAAAGGACATGCAGCTGCTGTTATACAAGAGTGTGTCGCTGTCAAAACTGCCGCAATATGCCGACTACCTTTTTCTGCCGTTTACCGATGAAACCAACGGCAAGACCACCTATGGCGGCGGCCGCTATATCGATATGCGTACCGGCGACATTAACGGAAACACTGCCGTTATCGACTTCAATAAGGCGTATAATCCGTATTGCGCGTTCAGCGCGGGCTATAGCTGTCCCAAACCACCCGATGAGAACAACCTTCAGATAGCCGTTGAAGCAGGCGAGAAAATATACGCCGGCGAAAAAAAGCATTAACATCCTGTTTGGCACGATCACACCCCCATATTGTCCTCCGTAGCCGTTTTTTCGTCTAACCCCGGCGGGTATTTTTGTGTAGATTAATTTTTTAAGATCAAATGAGCACAGAAAAAACATTCCTTACGGCCAGCGTCAGCATTAACGCGCCGATCGAAAAAGTTTGGCTGCGATGGACCTCCCCCGAAGATATTCAACAATGGAATTCGCCCGGAAGCGGCTGGGTCACCAGCCGTGTGGAAAACGACCTGCGGCCCGGAGGCCGGTTTTTATATGTCATGGAGTCGCCTGCGGAAGGCATAACCTTCAATTTTGGCGGGACGTATGATGATATGATCACCCACAGCAAGATCAGTTATACGCTTGATGACGGGCGCACCAGCACCATTGTTTTTGAGGGCGATGGCCCTGTTATGCTGACGGAAACGTTCGAGCCGGAGGCGTCCCAGCCATTTGGGATGCAGCAGGAATTTTGCAGCGGGGTTTTACAGACATTTAAAAAATATACCGAGGAAAAGGAAGGATAGGTCGTCGCGGTCTATAAAAACAAAGCGGGCACGGTTGATAGTACCGTGCCCGCGTGTAGGTTAAAAACGATTAATTTATTTTGCGTCGTTAACAGCCTTTATCGCTTCGTCGGCCGCATTTGCCGATGCCTCGTCTTTTAGCTTGCTGCGCTCGGATTTGATGGTTGTCAGCAGGTTGGTCACAAACGGACCCACACCAAATTGCTTGTATTTGATACCCAGGTCGCGGATGGCAGTGATGCCCTGTTGTGCGTATTCCGGTTTTTGAACCCGACCTGTCATCGCGCCGACGCTGCGGATGAGCGAGAATTTGATTTGCGGGGTACCATCTTCAAATTTTTTGTAAACGTACGGCCACTGCTCGTCGCCGCCGTTAAGGGCGTAGGTGCTTACAATAGCCTGGCTCAGCGCCGCTTTGTTGTCGCTTTCAAAACCCTTGCCAAGGGTTAACGATTCAGCAGGTTCAAGCAACGCGATCGCACTAAGGGCGGCACCCTGTACCGCGTACGACTGGCTTTTCAACGCCTCGCGGAACAGCGTTAAGTTGCCGGACGCTTTTAGCGCGCCAAGCTTGCTGATCGCGGCGGCACGTACCAGTGTGTTATCGTCAGTCTGTGCAAGCGATACCAGTATCGGCAGCGCCGCATTATGAATATCGTCGTTGCTCATGTTCAGCGCTTTGATGGCCCTGATGCGCAGCCCGTAATATTTATCTTTTAAGGCGGCGATGAGGATTTTCTGACCGTCCTTGTCGCTCTGGTGTGCCTGTGCGAAAAGGATCGCCTCCAGCCTGTCCATAAACAGCGGCGCGTTAAAATACTGGAAGGTAAATTCCTCAAGCGTTTTATTGTCGGTTTTTTTAGCAAGCAAAACCTTGTCGGCGTCAACGTTCACTAGGTCGGGCTTAACATCGCTCTGGAAGTTCAGCGTGTCAGCTTTGTCGTTCATCCAAACCTGGTAGCGGTTCTTTTTGCCCGCGGCGTAAATGTCGATGGCCATTGGCAGGCGGAAGGTCTGCCCGTCCTGTGTCTGTGCCAGATAGACCGTTTCGGTCTTGGTTGCCTCGTCATATTTATAGCTGATGTTCAGGTCGGGGTTTCCGGAACCGTAGTACCATTGGTTAAAGAACCAGTTCAGGTCGCGGCCGCTGGCTTCTTCTTCCGCTAAACGCAGCTGCTGTGCCTCGCCGTTTTTAAAGGCGTTTGTTTTCAGGTAAATGTTCAGCCCCTTGTAAAAGGCGTCTTTACCGAGGTAGTTCCGCAGCATGTTCAGGATGCGGCCGCCTTTTTGATAGGTCACCACGTCGAACACGTCTTCCTTGTCATTATAGTGAAAACGCACCAGGTCTTTGGTTTTTGCTCCGGGCGAGTTCAGATAGCTCTGCATGGCATCATAGCTGTGCGAGTCGGCTTCGTCCTTTCCGTATTTGTGTTCAGCCCACAGCATTTCGCTGAAGTCGGCGAACGATTCATTAACGGTCAGGTTGCTCCAGCTTTCGCAGGTTACTAAGTCGCCGAACCACTGGTGAAAAAGCTCATGGGCGATAGTGCTTCTTCCGGCGTCATAATAGGCGTCTATCAGTTCGCGCGGGGTTTCCTGCACATATTCGCCGTGCAAGGTTGCAGAGGTGTTTTCCATCGCGCCGCTCACATAATCGCGTACCACGATCTGCGAATATTTGTCCCATGGGAAGTCAACGCCGAGCGTTTTTGAATAAAACTCGATCAGTTCAGGCGTCATGCCGAATATCTGTTTGGCATACGGGGCGTACTTAGGCTCCAGGTAATAGTTCACCTCTTTGTTGCGCCAGTGGTCATGGTAGATCTTAAAATCGCCTACGGCCATCATGAAAAGATATGGCGAGTGCGGCAGGTCCTGCTTCCAGGTATCGGTGCGCGTGCCGTCTTTGTTCGGCTTTTGCGAGATCAGCTTACCGTTGGACAGTGTAACATATTTGGCTGGTACGGTCATGCTGATCTCTTCGGTGGTCTTTTGCTCAGGCATATCGATGGTCGGGAACCAGCACGATGACCCTACGGTTTCGCCCTGTGTCCATATCTGCGTTGGCTTGTCCTTTTCGGTTCCGTCAGGGTTAATAAAATAAAGACCCTTGGCATCGTTAATGGCCGCGCTGCCTTTTACATGCAGTTCGTTTGGCTTGGAGGTATAGTCGATGTAAAGGGTATAGCTTTCATTGTTATGATACACCTTGTCTAACTGTATGGCAATGGTCAGGCTGTCGTCGTAACGGTATTTCAGCGGAACGTTCTTGCCGTTCTTT
Organism: Mucilaginibacter sp.; assembly: GCA_035547875.1. Lineage (GTDB taxonomy): Bacteria > Bacteroidota > Bacteroidia > Sphingobacteriales > Sphingobacteriaceae > Mucilaginibacter. The sequence continues at coordinate 42,322 of DASZTX010000022.1, forward strand.
ACAATGGCGATGGTTTTCAGGTCCATTCCCTTTGCGTCGAGCCGCAAGGTATCCGTCGGGTAAAAATGCGGCTTAAGCGTAACCCACTCTTTTCCGTACAGGTAGCGCTTTTTATAATCGAAGCGCACATCGAGCTTGGTATGTACCAGGTCGTTAATTTTTGGCGGGGTTTCCCGGTATATTTTCATAGCCGCGCTCTCCGGCTTATCGGCCTGCGCATAGGCCCCGGTAAACGCCAGGCCCGTAATCAGTCCTGAAAGGACGAGGGTGGTCAGTGTTTTATTCATGATGAAAGGGTTTTTTGTAAAATCAGTTACTTATTGCGAAATTATAAAGTTTTGCTTGATAAAATACTATGACGGACCAGTTTGCCCGCAAGTTACAACCGCTGCGATTTTTAGTTCCCCTCGTGGTGGCAGCGATAATTCAAAACCGCACGCCGGGTGTCCGCATCCGGACAATATAAACAACCCAATCGTTTTTAAAATGTTGTAAATCAATCTGTTAATCAACTGGCATATATTTTATACTGAAAAAATGGAAGAGGATTACAAGGAAGCCTGTCATTTCGAACGTCAGTGAGAAATCTTAATGATATTGCGCCGGTTGATGATCGAAACGCGTTCTATCATTTCGAGCGTCAGCGAGAAATCTCAGGGGAAAGCATGACGGTTTTTATGCTTAGAAAGTTTTCTCCTCGTTTCACTCGTCGAAATGACAATGAAGGAAACGAATGACATATTTTATAAAGCACCTGTCATTTCGAGCGATAGCGGGAAATCTTAATGACATTGCGCCGGTTGATGATCGAAACGCGTTCTGTCATTTCGAGCGATAGCGAGAAATCTTTTCGGAAAGGAAAGTCGCTTTTGCACATTATAAAGATTTCTCCTCATGCTTCGTCGAAATGACAGCGAAGGAAAGGAGTAACATAATTTTATAAAAACCCTGTCATTTCGAACGTCAGTGAGAAATCTTAGCGAAGACCGGGAGTAAAAAAACACATCATGCTAAATCCGTTGAAGCATGGAGCGCAAAGGCAGTAAAACCAAAAAGGACAAAACAATAACATGTTAAGAAGCTACTTTAAGATCGCCATCCGCAACCTTGTAAAAAACAAGGCGCATACCTTCATCAATATTGCCGGGTTGTCCGTCGGCCTGGCATGCAGCATCTTGATATTATTGTGGGTACAGAACGAGTTGAGTATTGATGCCTGGCATGCCAATGGGGATCGCTTATACAAGGTTTATGAGCGCGAGTACTATGACGGGAAGATCGACGGTAATTACGATACTCCCGCTATTCTTGGTGACGAAATAAAACGGGTGATTCCCGATGTGGAATATGCCATTAACATGGATGACGAAACCGACAGCCATACATTCAGCGCCAATAAGAAGATCATCAAAATAGACGGCACGTTTGCCGGAGCCGATCTTTTTAAGATGTTCAGCTACCCGCTGATCGAGGGTAAGCCCGCTACGGCCCTGGCTTCGCCGCTCAGCATGGCCATTTCTGAAAACATGGCAAAGATGTTCTTTGGCAGCGCACAGGCGGCTATGGGAAAGACCCTGCGTTTTGAAGACAAAAAAGACCTCATCATTTCGGGCGTGTTCAAAGACCTGCCCGAAAACAGCTCTGTTAAGTTCGACTATGTGATCAACTGGCAGTATTACCTCGAGCTCCATCCCGGCGGCAAAAGATGGGATAATAGTGGCCCGCTAACATACGTCATGCTGCGCAAGGGCGCGAACGTGCAGGCGGTGAATAACAAGCTGCGCCATTTTATGAGCCATTACAAGGTGGAGAACACCACCTACCGCTCGGAGAACGAATTGCAGAAATACAGCGACGTTTACCTCAACTCCCACTTTGTGAACGGGCAGTTTGAAGGTGGGCGTATCGAGTATGTACATCTGTTCAGCATTATTGCCGTCTTTATCCTCCTGATAGCCTGCGTAAACTTTATGAACCTCACGACCGCGCAATCGGCCGGGCGCGCACGCGAGATCGGTGTGCGTAAGGTGATGGGGGCGGTCAGGGGTGTCCTGATCAAACAGTTTATCGGCGAATCATTGATATTGACAACACTTGCCGTCGTCGTCTCATTGCTGCTGATCAGCGCGGTATTGCCGCTGTTCAACCAGATCACCCAGAAACAGATCACCATCCCGTTTGCCGATGGCGGTTTCTGGCTGAAGTTGTCTGCCCTGACCCTCATTACCGGTCTTGTTTCCGGAAGCTACCCGGCGCTGTTCCTGTCGTCGTTCAACCCGGTAAGTGTGCTAAAGGGAACGCTTAAATTTTCTGACGGTGCGGTCTGGTTCCGTAAAGGGCTGGTGGTCTTCCAATTTGTTCTGTCATCGGTACTCATCATCGCTACGGTGGTGGTATCCCGTCAGGTAAATTATATTCAGAACAAGAATATAGGGTATGACCGCGATAACCTGGTTTATGTCCACGTGGACGGCGAGCTGAAAACACACTTTCACCTCTTTAAAACAGCTGCGCTGAATATCCCGGGGGTTTCGGCGGTATCTTATATATCCAACACGCCGACATTCATCAATAACGCAACCACGTCCGTACAGTGGGAAGGTAAGGATCAAACCACCGCCTATTCCTTTTTTACCGCTGCTATCGGCCATGATTTTGTGAAAACCATGAAACTGAAAATAGCGGCGGGGCGCGACTATTCTTACGATTTTCCTGCCGACAGCCATAATTACATCATCAACGAAGCCGCAGCGCGCAAGTTCGGATTTAAGGACCCGGTCGGAAATCATATCAATATGTGGGGCGGTGAAGGAACCATTGTTGGCGTTATAAAGGATTTTCATTTCCGGTCTTTGCACGAATCCGTTGAACCGCTGATCTGCTATATGAGCATGGGCGATCTGCGTGGCGGCGATATTCTCGTGCGTATAGAGGGTGCCCGGACAAAGGAGGTGATCGGCGGATTGCAGGCCTTATGCCGTCAGATTAACCCGAAGTTTCCGTTCAGTTATCATTTCTCAGACGAGCAGTATCAGAAGCTTTACAAGAGCGAGCAGATTATCGGAAATCTTTCTGATGTGTTTGCTTTCCTGGCGATATTTATTTCATGTCTCGGCTTGCTTGGTCTGGCCATGTTCACGGCACGGCAAAGGGTAAGAGAGATCGGCATCCGCAAGGTATTGGGCGCAAGCGTTGCTTCGCTGTTTGCGCTGTTGTCGTCTGAGTTCCTGCTGCTGGTATGTATTTCCATGCTCATCGCCTCGCCGATAGCATGGTATGCCATGAGTAACTGGTTGCGCGGCTATGCTTACCATGCGGATATGCCGGTATGGATATTTGCCGCCACTGCGCTTATTACTATACTGATTACATTGTTAACCGTCAGTTTTCACGCGCTCAAGGCCGCGCTGGTCAACCCGGTCAAGAGCTTAAAGACGGAGTGATAAGAGAGCATTTTACAAAGCACCTGTCATTTCGGGCGTCAGCGAGAAATCTTTGCGGAAAGGAAGTAAAAGGCCAAAAACTAACTAAGAATAGAACATAACTGTCATGATAAAAAACTATTTAAAAATCGCCTGGAGGAATCTTGTAAAGAACAAATTCTCTTCCATAATCAATGTTGGCGGTCTGGCCGTGGGTATGGCTGTCGCGATATTGATTGGTTTGTGGATATGGGATGAACTTTCGTTCGACCAAAACTTTCCTAACCATGATCGCATTGCGCGGGTCATGCAGAATCAGTGGATAAACAACGAAACGGACACCTGGAATAGCCAGGCCTATCCGTTGGGCCTCAAGCTGCGCAGCGAATTCGGGGCCGATTTCAAACACGTGATCATGTCGTCATGGACGGGTGGCCATATACTGTCCTATGGCGATAACAACCTGAAGATAAGCGGCAATTTTATGGAGCCGGGCATTACGGAGATGTTGTCGCTGAAGATGATCAAAGGCAGCCGCGAAGGCCTGAACGACCCCAAATCGATACTGCTTTCGGCCTCATCCGCGAAGGCTATATTCGGCAATGCCGACCCGATGAACAAATCCATCAAGATCGATCACGATGATGTACTGACGGTAAAGGTTACGGGTATTTACGAAGACCTGCCGCAAAACGCCTCCTTCGCCGACCTTACTTTTATTTCGCCCTGGGCACTCCTCGTAAAAGACCAGCACTACGATACCCGGTTTAATAATCCCTGGGGTGCCAGCTGGTTCCAGACCCTCGTGCAGATCGCAGATAACGCCGACATGGACAAGGTTTCGGCTAAGATCAAAGACATCAAGATGAATGATCTGGTGCGCACGAATAACAGCGATGCCCGGTTCAGGCCGGTCATTTTCCTTCATCCCATGAATAAATGGTTGTTGTATTCCGATTTTACCAATGGCGTAATTTCAGGCGGTGATATTCAGTATGTGTGGCTGTTCGGTATTATCGGTGTATTCGTGTTGCTGCTGGCCTGCATCAATTTTATGAACCTGAGTACCGCGCGCTCGGAAAAACGGGCAAAAGAGGTGGGCATACGCAAATCAGTCGGTTCTCTTCGCAGTCAGCTTGTTTTCCAGTTTTATTGCGAATCCATGCTGATCGCGTTCTTTTCGTTAATCATTGCGGGGTTGCTCGCACAGTTGGCGCTGCCGTTCTTTAATGACGTCGCCGGTAAAAATATATCCCTGCCCTGGGGCAGTGCAGCCTTCTGGCTGATCGGTCTCGGTTTCTCCCTCCTGACTGGCGCAATCGCCGGAAGCTATCCGGCCTTATATCTTTCGTCATTCAACCCGGTAAAAGTGCTGAAGGGCACCTTCCGGGCAGGCAGCCTGGCCACCGTGCCGCGAAAAATACTGGTCGTGCTTCAGTTTACGGTATCCATTGTATTGATTATCGGGACGATGATCGTTTTTAACCAGATACAGTTCGCCAAAAACAGACCTATCGGATACAATGTCAATGGCCTGGTGGTTGTTCCTTTACAAACCGACGTTATTAACCCGCAGTTTGAAGCCGTAAAAAACGACCTGCTGGCAAGCGGTGTCGTTTCGTCGGTATCGCGGTCGGAAACACGCATTACCGATGGGGACGTTTCTAACGGAGGATTCGAATGGCAGGGCAAAGATCCCGCCTTGCAGGAGAATTTTAAAAGCATGGCCGTTTCTTCTGATTTCGGCAAGACCGTTGGATGGAAAATTAAGGAAGGCCGGGATTTTAATTCCGCTTTTGCAAGCGATTCGGCGGGCTTTATTATCAATGAGGCCGCCGTAAAATACCTGGGCTTTAAAAATCCTGTCGGTCAAACCATTACCTGGATCGGCAATGGTAAGTTCAAGATCATTGGGGTCGTAAAAAATATGATCAGCGAATCCGCTTATCAGCCCGTGGAGCAGACATTCTTTTATCTGCGCAAGGGATTGAACAATGTCGATATCAGGCTACGCCCAAATGTAAACGCACATGACGCGATCAGCAAGATCGGTGCGATCTTTAAAAGGTATGATCCTTCATCTCCTTTTGAATATAACTTCGCCGATGACGATTATGCAAGGAAGTTTCAAATGGAGGTGCGTGTAGGGAAACTCGCCAGCTGCTTTGCTGGTCTGGCTATTTTTATAAGCTGCCTGGGGCTTTTCGGCATGGCGTCATTCACCGCCGAGCAGCGAACCAAAGAGATCGGTATCCGCAAGGTATTAGGCGCAACCGTTTTCAATTTATGGAGACTCCTCTCGAAGGAGTTTGTGTTGCTGGTTGTGATCTCCCTGCTGATTGCCGTGCCTTTGTCCTATTACTTTATGCATAAGTGGTTGCAGGGTTATCAGTATCGTACCGAAATTGCATGGTGGGTTTTTGCCGGGGCGGGTGTGGGAGCCTTGCTGGTTACGTTGCTTACGGTCAGCTACCAGAGTGTAACCGCCGCGCTGGCCAATCCGGTAAAAAGTTTAAAGACGGAGTGATAAGAGAGCATTTGACAAAGCACTTGTCATTTCGGGCGATAGCGAGAAATCTCTTTGCGAAAAGGAAGTAAAAAAGGCCAAAATAATTAAGAATAGAACATAACTGTTATGATAAAAAACTATTTAAAAATCGCCTGGAGAAACATCGTCAGGCATAAAGCCTATACATTCATCAACCTGTCAGGGTTGGCCATAGGTATGGCCTCAAGTATCCTCATCCTGCTATGGGTACAAAATGAGCTAAGTTACGACCGCTTTAATAAAAACGCCGACAACATCTACCGCATTACCTGCGATGCCAGCGGCTTTAAGGCAGCGGTAAATACCGCCGGAATGCCCGGTGGCTTAAAACAGCAGATGCCCGAAATAAAGAACACCGTCAGGTTAAGCCACCTCTCCACGGTACTCTTTGCAGCCGGCGACCAGAAGTTTCAGGAAAAACAGGTTTTTTATGCCGATTCCACATTCCTTCAGGTATTCTCCTACAAATTAGTGGAGGGCAATCGCGCTACCGCCCTGAGCCGTTCCGACGGCGTGTTGCTTACACAGGATATGGCAAAAAAATATTTTGGCAGCGAAAAGGCCCTGGGCAAGGTACTGCGTAAAGACAACGGGAGCAATGTAACCGTCACCGGCGTTCTGGCTAACATCCCGGCCAACTCCCACCTTCAGTTTGATTTTATCCTGCCGATGTCCTCTATCGCGCAGGATGACTACGATTTAAAAAGCAATACCTGGAGTAACTTTAATTTTTACAGTTACCTGCTGCTTGATAAAAACGCCGTGACCGACAACGCCTCTTTGGCCCGGTTCGAAAAAAAGATGAACGCGATTTACAAAACGCACCAGCCCGACCAGAAGATCGTTTTTCACATACAGCCGTTGACCGGTATCCACCTCGCCGAACCGCTTCAGGTTGATTTGCCGGGGCATGGCAATTCAGAATATGTTACCATATTTTTTATCGTCGCTGTTCTCATACTGGTGGTAGCCTGCATCAACTTCATGAACCTGGCAACTGCGCGTTCCGCACGCAGGGCCAAAGAAATAGGGTTGCGCAAAGTTTCCGGCGCCATACGCGGCCAGCTGATCCTTCAGTTTTTAAGCGAATCGGTATTGATATCATTCTTCGCTTTGTTACTGGCGCTGATGATCGTCGGCCTGTTCCTGCCTGCATTCAATGCGCTCGCAGGCAAGGACCTTGCTTTCGATTATTCCGACGCCCGTTTCTGGTGTACGCTCATAGGTATCTCGCTGGCAACCGGCCTGATCTCGGGGAGTTATCCGGCGCTGTTCCTGTCAGGGTTTAAGCCAGTAAAAGTGCTGAAGGGTAATGTTAAGTCGATGGGGGGAAACCTGGTATTCCGTAATGCCATGGTCGTAACCCAGTTTATCGTTTCCATCCTGCTGCTGATCGGCACGGTGACTATTTACAACCAGCTCCAGTTTATCAGGAACCGTAACCCGGGGTATGTAAAAGACAACCTGTTGTATATGCACATGACCGGCGAGCTTTGGGGAAAACAAAAGGCCTTAAAAGCAGAGCTAAAAAGTAATCCCCTTACCGCAAATTTTGCGGTCTCCGGCGAGTTGCCGGTCAATATTATCGCAGGCACGCTTAACGTACAGTGGGAAGGAAAAGATCCTGCCTCGCAGATCGTGATCCCTTCGATGGATGTGGACGAGAATTTTATCCATGTATTTAAAATGAAGATGCTGGCGGGCCGGGGTTTTTCGCCGGAATTTACGACCGATACCAATAACTACGTGATAAATGAAAAGATGATGGCGGTAATGGGGCTGAACAGGGATAATGCCGTTGGTAAAACGCTGACCTTTGGCGGAACGAAGGGGAACATTATCGGCGTAGTAAAGGACTTTAATTTTAAACCGGTCCAGCAGGCGATTGAGCCGCTCGTTCTGCGCCTCAATACTTACGGTGGCTATATAATTGTTAGAACAAGACCCCGGAACACAGAAAACACCATTAATGCCTTAGCGCAGATAAGCAAGCAGTTAAATCCGGCCTATCCTTTTAAATATGATTTCCTTGACCAGGAGATGGCCTCTCTTTATAAGGGAGAGCAAAAAATGGGCAGTATCTTTAACTTATTTGCGGGGCTCGCTATTTTTATCTCCTGCCTCGGGCTGTACGGGCTGTCTGCATTTATGGCCGAGCAACGTACAAGGGAGATCGGTGTTCGCAAGGTTTTGGGCGCATCGCTGCTCAATATCGTCTATCTGCTATCCACCGGATTTGCCCGCCTGATCCTGATTGCTATTGCGATCGCCGTGCCGCTGTCGTGGTACGTCATTAACCGCTGGCTTGACGGATATGCTTATCATATCAATATAGGCTGGGCTGTTTTCGTGGTATCTTCGCTTGCTGCGTTAATTATTGCGCTCCTGACGGTTAGTTATGAATCATTAAAGGTAGCGACGGTTAACCCGGTAAAGAGCCTAAGATCGGAATAAGACAACAGGTGACGGCGGACCATTTTTATCGGAGCATCGAGAAAGCCGCCGCAATAACGACAAAGGGCCCGCTGAGTTCATCAGCGGGCCCTTTGTAATTTCGTATGGACAGTGCCGGTCAGCGGGTAACCACGATCTTCTGACCGATCTTCACGGTATTGCCCGCAATATTGTTCAGTTCGCGCAGGCTGTCCACATCCATGCCGAAACGTTTGGAGATGTTATACAGCGTATCACCCTTTTTTATCACATAGGTCTGTGTGGGCTTTGCCGTTTTCCCGGCGTTGCTGCCATCGTCCTTTTTATCGATCTGTGTAAAAACGCGGTTGGTCTGTTTGGTTTTGGCAAGTTCGGTCACGGGACTGTCGAAGCGGTTAAGATTGTACCGCTCGATGATCGTGATGAGCATTTGCGGATAACGCGGGTTGGTTGCATAACCGCCCTTTTTCAGCCCGTAGGCCCATCCTTTGTAATCGTCACGCTCAAGTTCAAAAAGGTGACTGTAATTCTTCTTTTGCAGGAAAATGGAGTGGTCCCGGTAGGATTCGTCCGGGTTGTCATACACGCGGAAAGCATCGTTCGGGTTGTCATCGTCCTTATAGTAAACTTTGCCTGTCCAGGCAGGCGAGGTCTTGATCCCGAAATGGTTGTTGGCGTAACGCGCCAGCTCGCCGTTACCGTTGCCCGACTCAAATAAGCCCTGTGCCAGCGTAATGCTCGCCGGGATACCGTACAGGTTCATTTCGCGGATGGCCACGTCCTTATACCGGTCGATATACTCATAAGGCGTCATGGCTTTATAGTCAGCCGTGGCTCCGTTCTCTTGTTGAATGCTTTTATTGTTTTTGTGGGCGGCCCTTGCCGTCACCGTTCCCTTACGAGCGGAACACGCCGTAATAAAAACCAACCCCATACACAGGTATATGATCTTCCTCATCGCAATAATAAATCAATATCACCCAGCCAGGTTTGTCCCGGCTGTAATACTGACCTATAACGGAGTTTGCACCCTGTAGGTTACGCCGCCGCGAAATTTTAAGGTTTTTCTACCTGTTTTGGGCAAGTTCAGCTGTGTTTTCATCCTTTTCCTGGTCGGCGGGGTTTTCATCGAACAGGTAAAGCTGGTACTTTTTGATGATGGCCGTCACCTGCGACGCCCATTTCCGGCTGCTGCAATAGCCATGATTCTGAATGCCTTTTGCCCAGGCCTTATAGTCAAAGTGGGTTAGTTTGTCGGCGAGGATGCTGAATTCTTTCCGCTCCGTCATGATGCGGGCAAAATCCTGAAAAGAATCATATACCGAGGGGTAGCGTTTGTATTTGGTTTTTACCAGCTTTTTGTGGTGATAGTAAGTGGCGCCGCCTCCGCCTTTCACGCCGAACTGGTTGTTAAGGTTTTGAGCAAGAGCGCTGTTCCCGCAGCCCGATTCGTGCATGGCAACCCCCAGAACAATACTGGCAGGTACGCCGGTTTGATGCATGATCTTGATCGCATCGTCCTTAAACCGCTCGATGTAGGTTTTCGGCGTGTTTTTTTGCGCATTCACCAGCAGCGCAGTGGCCAGTAACAGGGCAGTCAGTACAGGTTTCTTCATAATCTACCGTTTTCTGATGACCAGCAGACCGTCACGGATAGGGAGAATCATCTTTTCTACCCGTTTGTCAGCGCTGATATCATCATTTAGCTGGCGGATAAGCCTGGTGTCCGCGTCGTTCTCTTCGCCATACACCTTGCCCTTCCACAACACATTGTCAATTATTATTAATCCTCCGGGCCTTACTTTGTCAATTACAAGTTGAAAATAAGTATAATTATTCTTTTTATCGGCATCAATAAATACCAGATCCCAACTTTCTGCCGGTAAAGTCTGAATTATTGCAGCGGCTTCGCCAAAATGCAGTTTTATTTTTTTACCAACAGATGTTAGCTTAAAGTGTGAATGGAGCATTTCTTCCAGCTCCCGGTTCACTTCAAGGGTGTGGATGACGCCGTCTTCCGTCAGTCCTTCCGCCAGACAGATCGTGGCATATCCGGTAAAAGTGCCTACCTCCAGGATGTTTTTGGGTTGCACCATCTTACTCAGGAAGCTGAGCACCCGTCCCTGGTAATGACCCGACAGCATGTGCGGCCGCAGCACCTTCAAATAGGTTTCACGGTTGATGGCCTGCAGCGCTTCCGGTTCCGGTTCGCAATGGTCGTCGAGGTACGTTTGGAGAGCGGGATCCAAAATTTCCATAGCCGCAAAGATAGCGGTTCAATTTTATCAGGCCATGGATTTCACTTTATTTTTAAGCAAAAGGCTGTAAATCATGCATGTGAGAGATTTTGGAAACGGCCCCCTTTTTTCATTCCGCCCGCTTCTGTCCTTTCTCCTCGTCAATACCCGTCAAGGGGACAACGGGCGGTCGAAATTATTGGTTAATCAATACAATAAATGATCGTACGGGTAGCGCGCGGTATGGATCGCCTTTACTTCCTCATACAGCAGCGACCGAAACTCGTCCACATTCTCCTTTTTTGTTGCGGAAATAAAAATCGCCGGACTATTGTTTTTGGCCATCCAGCTGTTTTTAAAGTCGTGGAGCGTTGCCGGTCCGCCTTCATCATCCTGACGTGCGGCATGCGGTTCAAAGGCGTCGATCTTGTTAAAAACAGTGATAACGCGCTTATCAATCGCGCCGAGGTCCTTCAGCGTTTCGTTCACGGTGCTGATCTGATCTTCAAAATAAGGGTGCGAGATATCCACCACGTGGATGAGTATATCCGCCTCGCGAACTTCATCCAGCGTGGATTTAAAACACTCCACCAGATGGTGCGGCAGCTTGCGGATAAATCCAACGGTATCGGATAGCAGGAAGGGCACATTTTCGATCACCACCTTGCGTACGGTCGTATCCAGTGTTGCGAACAGCTTGTTCTCTGCAAATACATCCGACTTGGAGATCATGTTCATAATGGTGGATTTTCCTACGTTGGTATAACCCACCAGGGCGGCGCGGATCAGCTGGCTGCGGTTTTTGCGCTGCGTTTCGTTCTGTTTGTCTATCTGCTTCAGTTTTTCCTTCAGCAGCGATATTTTGTTCAGAATGAGGCGGCGGTCAGTCTCGATCTGGGATTCACCCGGACCACGCATACCGATCCCCCCTTTCTGTCGTTCAAGGTGTGTCCAAAGGCGGGTCAGGCGTGGCAGCAGGTATTGTAATTGCGCCAGTTCCACCTGGGTTTTGGCCTGGGCCGTTTGTGCCCGCCCGGCAAAAATATCCAGGATCAGGTTGTTCCGGTCCAGTATTTTAACCTGCAGCTCGTTCTCGATATTCCGCAGTTGCGATGGCGTCAGCTCGTCATCAAATACCACAATATCAATTTCCTCGGCGGTAACAAAAGCCTTGATATCTTCCAAACGGCCGGAACCAACGAAGGTAGCCCTGTCCGGTCGCGGTAGTTTTTGCGTGAATGTCTTTACAGTTTCGGCTCCGGCAGTCGCGACCAGAAATTCCAGTTCTTCGAGGTACTCCTTTGCCTGCAGTTCTGTCTCATTCTGACTGATCACCCCCACCAAAACTGCACGTTCCTGCTTCACAGCAGTATCATAAAATTTTTGTTTCATTAAATAATTGATTAACAATCAGGGTGCCAATATAGCAAAATGGCAGGCTTTCAGACTTTTTTGCTGATAAAAAGCTTTTTATTTGCCGTGTCCGCCGGAGTAAAGACAATGTCGTGTTTTCTTTTGTTTCTCTTTGTCTCCTTTTCGACGAGTGAAAAAGAAAGGGAACCTGCGTCCGATGGCAGATTCCTAACATGCGTTCGGAATGACAGGGTGAACCGGGCGTTTGGTTTTTGACCAGATTGCTTCGCTCGCAATTGTAAAGGTCAGATAATTCTGGGAACAGAACAACATATCTAACCGCTACCCCTTCAAGCGTGTAAAAAAGCCCGCCTACAATTCCTTCACGAACTCCGCCATGGCCGCGCCCGGGTTTTCCGCCTTCATAAAGTTCTCGCCGATAAGGAAGCCGTCGAACCCGGCTTTTTTCAGCTGACGGATCGTCTCCGGGTTGCTGATCGCGCTCTCAGAGATTTTCATAAACTCCTTCGGGATATGCGTGGCCAGGTCATACGAAGTTTGCACAGAAACCGAAAAATCGTTCAGATTCCGGTTGTTTACGCCGATGGCGTCAAGTTCCGGTACGATGCTCCTTTGCAGTTCCGCGAGATCGTGCACCTCGAGCAATACATTCAGCCCGAGGCTTTTTGCAAGTGTTGCCAGTGATTTTATTTCTGCCGGTGTAAGGATCGCTGCAATGAGCAGGATAATGTCTGCGCCCCATGCTTTCGCTTCCAGCACCTGGTATTCGTCGATCATAAAATCCTTACGCAATATGGGGATCTGGTTAATTACCCGCGCAGCGGCAAGGTCATCCCGGCTGCCCATAAAAAACTCCCGGTCAGTCAGCACAGACAGCACCGAGGCTCCTGCGGCAACATATCCCTGCGTAACATCCTGAACGGCCGAACGGTCATTGATAATCCCCTTTGACGGCGATCTGCGTTTAAACTCCGCGATAATGCCGGTGCGTTCAGGGCTTTGCAAAAAATCTTTGAACGAATAGCACTGCCGTCCAAAAAGCGGCGATTGCTCTATTTCAGCGACGGAGGTGTTTGCCTTTGCTTCCGCAACTTCCTTTTTTTTATGAATTACGATCTTGTCTAAAATATTCATCACCGTCACGATTAGCTTAACCAGTTTTTCATCATTTCCTTACCATACTCCGTCAGGATCGATTCCGGGTGAAACTGCACCCCCTTCACATCGTATTCCCGGTGACTGATCGCCATCAGCGAATTATCCGCTTCATCGATGGCGGTTATACGGAATGCTTCAGGCAGGTCTTTGCCGTTCACCACCCACGAGTGGTAACGCCCAACCTTAAAGCTTTCCGGCAGTCCGGCAAAAAGGCGTTCGTCTTTGTCCGTAACCTTTATCGGCGTGGCGATGCCATGCATCGGCTGGTTCAGGTTATACAGGCTGCCGCCAAACACCTCGGCGATAGCCTGCTGACCGAGGCACACGCCAAAAATGCGCTTTACCGGGGCGTATTTTTCGATCACTTCCATCAGCAGGCCCGCTTCGCGTGGAATGCCCGGCCCCGGCGAAAGGATAATACGGTCATAGGCATCCACATCGCTGATGCTGAATTTATCGTTCCGCCACACGTCGCAGGTCAGCCCGATCTCGTTTACCAGATGTACCAGGTTATAGGTAAAGGAGTCATAGTTATCAATGATCAGGATGCCCTTCCCTCCTGCCGGAGGAGTGGCGGTTGTATCTTTATGTTCGTTGTTCGTCGTCATGTTCTTTTTTTAAGGAATTACTGGCAGCGTGAGGATTATAGTTCTTCGGCCAGTTCAATAGCTTTTCTCAGGGCGGCAATCTTGTTGTCCACTTCTTTTAATTCACTTTCCGGCACCGATCCGGCAACAATGCCCGCGCCTGCCTGGTAATACAGCGTGCTGTTCTTGCTCAGGAAGGAACGGATCATAATGGCATGGTTAAAGTCACCGTTAAACCCTAAGAACCCGATAGCGCCGCTGTAAAAGCTGCGTTTGGTTTTTTCGTTCTCGTCTATGATCTCCATCGCCCGGAATTTCGGTGCGCCGCTCAGGGTGCCTGCCGGATAGGTATCGGCAACCACCTTGAATGATGAGGCTCCCGGCAGCAGCTTTCCGCTTACGTGCGACACGAGATGGATCAGATGCGAATAATATTGCACTTCTTTAAAGGCTTTTACCTCTACATTCCCGCAGTGCCTGCTCAGGTCATTTCGGGCGAGATCAACCAGCATCACATGTTCGGCCGATTCTTTCGGATCGTTTTCCAGCCTGCGGGCAATTTCTGCGTCTTTTTCATCATCACCGCTGCGCTTAAACGTGCCCGCTATAGGAAATATGCTGGCTACGCCGTTTTTTACGGTGATCTGGGCCTCCGGCGATGAGCCGAATATCCTGAAGTCGCCGTAGTCAAAATAAAAAAGGTACGGCGATGGATTGATGGAGCGAAGCGCACGGTAAACGTTAAACTCATCGCCCTGGAATGTTTTGGAAAATCCGCGCGACGGAACGATCTGGAATACATCACCCCGGAAAATATGCTGCTTCATCTTCTCAACCACGGCGATGAATTCCTCGTTTGTCAGGTTCGATTCTTCTGCGTCGCTGCTTTCAAATCCGTATTCCGGGAAATTCTTGTTCCGTATCAGGTCGGCCAGCTTTTCCAGTCCGTTCGGATCTTCTTTCCCCTCGGGCTGGTTGTTGAAAATGTAAAGCTCGTTTTTAAAATGATCTATGGCGATGATGTAGCGGTACACATGATATTGCATCACGGGGATCTTGCGGGCGGTGTCGCTGCTTTCCTTCAGCCGGATAGTTTCGAAATGTTCAACAGCCTCATGCGTAAAATAGCCGAACAATCCGTTCGAAATGATCTTACCCTGCCCGGGCGTGGTAACAAACCCTTCCGTGTATTCGTTGATCTTGTCGATCAGATCGAATGTTCCCGGTGCAAAATTACTGGTGGTGTCGTCGGGGTAGCTTATCGTGAGTGCGCCGTCATCTAATACAAAGCCGCTAAGTGGTTCGCAGCAAACGTAGCTCATGCTGTTTTCGCGGCTGTGATAGTCGGAGCTTTCCAGCAGCAGCGAGTTGGGAAAAACATCCCGCAGGCGCAGGTAAGTGCTCACGGGCGTAGTGGTATCGGCAAGTAATTTTTTTTGCGTGGTTATAATATTGTATTTCTTCATGTTGTTTTTGAGTTCCCGCTTTCGGGCGCTTTCCTTCGGTTTCGTGTTTTAAAAATATGCTTAAAACAAAAAACCCAGCGAATGAGGTTCGCCGGGTCTTCTATTTAGGTTTACAATTGATTAATCGTCAGATCAAAAAATTAGCCGGCTGCCAAAATTAATTGGTGCCACCAGCTGCTTTTATTGTTGATGCTGAACATTACGGTCACAAATTTATAAAGAAAATTGAATTAGCAAATTTTTTCTGCGTTTTTTTATCCCCTTGAGCCTAAAACGGGCAACCCGCCCGCCATGATCGTGCCGATAATGATCACCAGTGCCAGCAGGTAAAATATGGCTACGGTGCGATGCTTGGCTTCAGGCAGAACTGCTTTCTTTGATTTGCTGTGGCCGATGGTGATCAGCACGATGGCGATAACCATGCCCACCCAGTGTTCGACTGAAAAATAACGGGTAACATCGTTTTTCATGGTATCGCTGTTAAACTGTACCAGCGGACTCAGAAAAAGCAGCACAATGCCGATAAGCAGTTGCGTATGCGCCGAGATCAGCGCGAACAGATTCAGCTTGCGGTTAAGCTCGGTGTAGGGCTTTTTGCCAAGCCAGCCCAACAGCGACTGGATGATAGCGATAACCACCAGCAGGAATACGATATACCGGAAACCGGAATGTAAGTGTTTAATGATCAGGTAAGCGTTCATCAGTATAAAATTTTGTTCGAATATACTACTTTGCCGGCGAAGTGGCGTATGGAATAATGATCCGGCCCGGTTGTACCGGGAAGCCCTGGTGCGGGCAAAAAAAATCCGGCCCGAAAAAGGCCGGATTTTTTATATGTTGAAAAGTCGTCAGATCTGATTAAAACGCGATTCCCGCGTGATGACTGACGGCTCCAGGTACAGTTCATGTACAAAAAGCTCTTTTATTTTTTCTGATACCTCGCTGCGGTTAATGGTTTCCGCGTGGCGGCGGCAGCTGCGGTAATGTTCTCTGGATATTTTCTCCGCAAGGTCGCCGAGCGTTCTTGCAGGCATTTCTTTACCGAATTTTCCGGCGAGCAGCAAACCTGATATGGCGAGCAATGCTCCCACCCCCGCAATGACCGGGAAGAAAAATAAGCCAACTACTGACGCGCCAAGGATCAGTGAAAAAGTGAACACGACTGCGCCTTTAGGCTTTAGTAAGTTCATCTCAAATCCCATTTCCTTTTCCACTTCCGAGATCACCTTAAGGCGTGTATCCCTGGGGAAAATATCACACAATTTTGTATGCGGTTTTACCAGGTCCTTATCAACATCAACGGATGCATTAATTGCATGGCGGAGTTTGTAAAACGCATGCTGCGTTGTACAGCCGCCGTTATGTTGCTTGTCTTTTAATTTATGTACGACAGCGTCGCACAACTGCCCAAAGGTTTTAACTCCCTGTAAATCTTCGTCTTCGAATCTGATATCAAATGACCGTTGTATCTTCAGCAGTACATCCTCAATATCTTCCGGGTCAACCCTGTTTAAACTAAATGCCGGGGTATTACTTTTAACATTAACTTTCAAAACACACTCACTAAATTAAACCATATATACCGGCACCAAAATGGTGCCAGTATGCTTTAATTTGGCAGCTTTCTCAAATAGCTACCTGCTTAAGTACATTGATTTTTCTTTGTATAAATGCCTGAAGTATGGGTCCTGCAGGTTGGGGATAAAACGGATTGCCTCTCCTGTTGATTTCATTTCCGGGCCAAGCTCTTTATTCACTTCAGGAAATTTATCAAACGAAAATACGGCTTCTTTTATTGCGTAGCCCCAAAGCTTGCGCTCAATCGTAAAGTCTTTTAATTTGTTAACGCCCAGCATCACTTTTGCTGCAATGTTGATGTAAGGTACATCGTATGCCTTGGCGATGAACGGCACCGTACGCGATGCGCGCGGGTTGGCTTCTATCACATACACCTTGTCGTTCTTAACCGCAAACTGGATGTTCAGCAGGCCGCGAACGTTCAGTGCGTTGGCAATCTTAACGGTATATTCCTCTATCTGGCTGATCACACTGTCCGACAGGTCGAACGGCGGCAGCACGGCAAACGAGTCGCCGGAGTGGATACCCGCAGGCTCAATGTGTTCCATGATACCTACGATGTGTACTTCGTCACCGTCGCTGATCGAATCGGACTCAGCTTCCGCAGCCCTGTCTAGGAAGTGATCGATCAGTACGCGGTTACCCGGCAGGTTTTTCAGCAGGCTTACCACGGCTTTTTCCAGGTCCTCATCGTTGATCACGATGCTCATGCCCTGTCCGCCCAGTACATAGCTTGGTCTTACCAGCACAGGGTATCCTACCTCGTGGGCTACTTCCAGCGCTTCCTCGGCGCTTTCGGCAACACCGTATTTCGGATATGGGATGTCAAGCTCCTTCAGCAGGTCGCTGAAACGGCCGCGATCCTCCGCTATATCCATGTTCTTAAAGTCAGTACCGATGATCTTTATGCCATGCTCATGCATTTTCTCGGCCATTTTTAAGGCTGTCTGTCCGCCTAACTGCACAATAACACCGTATGGTTTTTCCATATCGATGATCTCGCGCACATGCTCCCAGTAAACCGGCTCAAAATACAGCTTGTCGGCCATGTTAAAGTCGGTCGATACCGTTTCCGGGTTACAGTTGATCATGATCGCCTCGAAGCCCGACTGCTTGGCGGCTAACAGGCCATGCACGCAGCTGTAATCGAACTCGATGCCCTGCCCGATACGGTTTGGTCCTGAGCCAAGCACGATGATCTTTTTCCGGTCGGATACCACCGATTCATTCTCGCCTTCATAGGTGGAGTAATAGTACGGGGTCTGTGCCGGGAATTCCGCGGCGCAGGTATCCACCATTTTATACACCCGGCGGATATTAAGCGCTTTACGGCGCTGGTAAACGTCCTCCTCGGTTACGTTACCTAAGATATAGGCGATCTGGTTATCCGAGAAGCCTTTTTGCTTCAGCGTAAAGAAAAAGTCTTCGGGAATATTGTTCAGCGAGTAGCGGCGCAGTTCAACCTCAAGGTTTACTATCTCCGCGATCTGGTTCAAAAACCAGCGGTCTATTTTGGTCGCCTTGCGCACCGATTCGATCGGCACACCGAGGCTCAGCGCATCGTAAATATGGAACAGCCTGTCCCAGCTTGGGTTTTCCAGGCTGTACATGATCTCTTCCAGGTTGCGGTTCTGGCGGCCATCAGCACCCAGACCGGCACGACCGATCTCCAGGCTCTGGCAGGCCTTCTGCAAGGCTTCAATAAAGCTGCGGCCAATACCCATCACCTCACCTACCGATTTCATCTGCAGGCCAAGATGGCGGTTAGCGCCCTTAAATTTGTCAAAGTTCCAGCGCGGTATCTTAACGATTACGTAGTCAAGTGTGGGCTCAAAGTAGGCCGAAGTCGTTTTGGTGATCTGGTTTTCAATTTCGTCGAGGTTATAACCGATAGCCAGCTTGGCGGCAACTTTGGCGATAGGATAGCCGGTTGCTTTGGAGGCCAGCGCTGATGAGCGCGACACGCGCGGGTTGATCTCGATGGCGATGATGGTTTCGTCTGCCGGGTTTACGGAGAACTGTACGTTACAGCCGCCTGCAAATTTGCCGATAGCGCGCATCATTTTTATCGCCTGGTTACGCATTTCCTGGTAACAGCGGTCGCTCAGCGTCATGGCCGGGGCCACGGTGATCGAATCGCCGGTATGGATACCCATCGGGTCAAAGTTTTCGATAGAACAGATGATGATCACGTTATCGTTATTGTCGCGCAGCAACTCCAGCTCGTATTCCTTCCAGCCAAGCACGGCCTGTTCTACCAGCACCTCATGTGTTGGCGATGCCTGCAGTCCGCGGCTGAGGGCGGTATCAAAATCCTCCTTTTTATGTACAAATCCTGCGCCTTTACCGCCAAGGGTATAGCTCGGGCGGATCACCAGCGGGAAACCGATCTCCTGTGCCGCTTCCTTTCCTTCCAAAAAGGAGTTGGCTATTTTGGATTTGGCAATTCCTATCCCGATCTCAACCATCAGCTGGCGGAAGGCCTCGCGGTTCTCGGTCTTTTCAATCGCGGCGATATCCACGCCAACGATCTTGATATCATACTTTTTCCAGATCCCGCGCTCTGCCGCTTCGATACAGAGGTTAAGCGCCGTCTGGCCGCCCATCGTCGGCAGCACAGCGTCGATCTGTCGTTCCTTTAATACTTTTTCAATACTTTCACAGGTAAGCGGCAATAGGTAAACATGATCGGCAATTACCTTGTCCGTCATGATCGTTGCGGGGTTACTGTTGATGATGGAAACGGTGATACCTTCTTCCTTTAGCGAGAGGGCGGCTTGTGAACCGGCATAATCAAACTCGCAGGCCTGGCCAATGATGATAGGGCCCGAACCAATAATTAAAACCGATTTTATGGAGTTGTCTTTGGGCATATTCTTATGTTATTACAAGAGTGCTCCACCTGCGAAATGCCAACTTAAAACCTCCGGAATGTTGTTGCTGCATTCCGCAATCCGGTATCTTCTTGTCGGGGTGCAAAGATACAGTTTATAAAGGATTTACGATTAACTTTTTTTGAATTTATAACAGATGAGCTTACAACCCGAACGGATGACGCCCCGTCATCTTCCTTTCTTTCAGCGTCTTTCCGCTTTCATCTCTGTAAAAACCTCCGTTATGGCTTTGTTTTTATGTTTCTGGAATATCCCGGCAAATAGATATGCATCGGGTTAACTCTACCGTTGGTTTCCGCATTGTCGAAAATGTGTCTTGGTTTTAGCGACAATAACGGCAAATAACAAAGACTTTCAAACCAAAAACAGCAATCGGAGGCAGGTCTTCAACAGCAAAAAAGGCCCCCGGACAACCGGGAGCCTTAGAATATTTTCTTTCCTGCTGCTTACAGGTATTTGGTGATCTCCGGCGATAACGGAGTTACTGCCGAACGGAAGCGGTGGATCAGCTTGCCGTTTTCGTCGATCAGGAATTTTTCAAAGTTCCATTTAATCTCGCCGGTAAAGTCTGGGTTTGGCGCCTCGGTCAGGTATTTGAACAACGGATCGATGTCGTCGCCCTTTACACTTACCTTCTGGCTGAGCGGGAAGGTTACACCGTAACGCTCTTTACAGAATGAACTGATCTCGGAATTGGTGCCCGGGTCCTGCTGACCGAAATTGTTTGCCGGGAACCCTACAACCACCAGCTTGTCCTTGTATTGCTCCGACAATTTTTGCAGTTGCGCATACTGTGGGGTAAAGCCGCATTTTGAAGCCGTGTTAACGATCAGTACTTTTTTGCCCTTATACTGGGCAAGCGAAAAGGCATTGCCTTCTATTGATTTCAGCTTAAAATCATACACCGAACTCGGGGCGCTGATAAACATCAGGGCGGCAATTATTGCAAGTATTTTCATGGTATTAAAAAGTTGGTTTTAATTCTGTTAACACCTACGGCCTTTTTCAATGGATGGTTGCCTTGCCGCAGATTTATTTTTATCGTTTATGCAAGGTAAAATTAACCAATAAACGCACGGGTATTCAAATAAAAATCTTCTTTTAATGTCATTTTTTTCTTATCGGCAGGTTTCTTGTCCTTGTAGCCTAACAGATGGAGGGCGCCGTGAATAATGACCCGGTGAAGTTCGTCGGCAACGGAATGCCCGAACTTTGCAGCGTTCTCGCGGATGCGGTCGATCGAAATAAAAATATCGCCGGTTATTTCGCCGGGGGTATCGGTATTGTCAAAGGTGATGATGTCGGTATAGGTGTCGTGATCGAGGTATTGCTGGTTGATCTGCAACAGGTAGTCGTCTGAGCAGAAGATATAGTTCAGCTCCTTAAGCTGAAAGCCTTCGGCGGAGATCGTTTCCGTTATCCAGCGCCGTACGGCTGTTTTGTTTTTTAGTGTATAGGTGATGTCTTCTTCAAAAAACCGGATGGCAGGCATTATATCTTAAAGTGAAGTTCGATCTCGTTGCCTTTGGTATTGTAGATGTATTGATCTGCCAGGTGTTTAATAATGAAAACGCCGCGACCGGTAAGGTTTTCCAGATTTTCAGGCGCCGTAGGGTCAGGAAGATTGTTATAGTCAAATCCGTCGCCTTCGTCGGTAACTGTCCATACAATACGTTTGTTTTCCACGTCGGCGTTCACAATCACCTTTTTAGCCGGGTCCAGCTTGTTGCCATGTACGATGGCGTTGTTGGTCGCTTCGCTCAGGCAGGTCATCATATTGGCAAAGGTATCTTCGCCGACGTTGTGCCTGTCAGCAATTTCTTCTACCAAATTTTCCAGCAAAGTAATGCTCTCCCTCTTTGACGGAAGCTGTAGCGTATAAAGTTCACCTGCCTGAATATTTGATTGGTCCATGTCATTTAACGTTGAGTAGATCAAAGTATGATTTTATTTTTGTTTTATAATAAAAATTTAGCGCAGGCGGAACGGTTCTTACCTGTTCTGTCTGCTTTTGCCGGGCCTGTTCATAGTCCTGCAAAGCTTTTATGTATCCCGGCGGAACGTCCTTCCCTGCGCGGCTTTCGCGCTTGTTGTCCTGTTCGCGTTCCTGTTCAGCCTTTTCCGCCTCCAACAGCCTCGTATGTATCTGCTGCTGGCGCTTAACGGCTTCCTCCGTTATCCGCCTGTTTACGAGATCGCGCTCCGTTTGTTCCATTTCTTTGGAAATTTTATCCAGATCGCCCAGGCCGCTCTTGCCGTCTTTATTTTCTTCCTGGTTTATCCGCTGTAAAGCTTCGCGTATCTCCTGCTGCTGCCGCGCTAATTTAGCTAATTGTTCACTTATATTTTCATTATTTCCGCTCTGATTTTTTCCCTTATTTCCCTCTGGCCCCATGCGCTGCAGTTGCTCCCTTGCCTTTTGCATGTTCTGGTTTAGCTGCCGCTGCATTTTTGCCAATTGCGAAAGCGAGGGCTGATTGCTTTTGCCTTTTCCCGCACGGCCGTTTTTCTGCATGTTTTGCAGTTGCTCAAGGGCCTCACTCAGCATCAGCGCCAGATTGTTCATGCTCGTCATGGCATACTGCTGGTGCCTGGTGGCTTCGGCGGTGCGGCGGTCGCCGAGGTTGTCAAGCGCATTCTTGATATGATCGTTTATACTCGCAATTTCCGTGTTTACGGTTGTCTGTATCTGCGGAACGCGCCGGCTAAGCGCATACAGGCTGTCCTCCGCAGTCTTCAGGTTGTCCTGTATATCTTTCTGATCCTGCGCCAGCTTAATATAGTTCGGATCGGTGCTGTTGGTGGTTCTTACCGCCTGCATATTTTTTTCCTGCGCAAACGAGCTGTTCACCAGGTTTTTCAGCAGTTCACGTAATTGCTGCGCATCTACCTGCGCTTCGCTTTCCTGTCCTTCCGCCTCGTTCCGCTTCATCTTTTCAGCAAGCTTTTTCATCTGTCCGGCGGCCTGCTTTTGCGCGGACGCCGCTTTTTTATTATCCTTTTTTTGCAGCGCATCCGAACTGTTTTCCATCTGCTGCTCAATATTCTGTTCGTCCTGTTTCGGGTCGTCAAACTTTTGCGGATGCTCCGCTTCCTCGTTTGATTTCTTCAGCTCATCCAGCGCTTTTTTAACATCCTGAAAATCTTTGTTCAGTTGTTGCTGGCGGTTTTGAAGGTCCTGTTGCGGCGTTTCATTCTTTTTAGTTTCATCTGCCAGCTTTTGCTGCTGCTCCGCCAACTTATCTAACTGCGCTGCATTCTGATTCAGTTTTTGTTCAAACTCCAGCTGTTTATACAGTTCCAGCATCCGGTCGAGTTCCTTTTTTAACGATTTGTTATCGCCCTGCATCCTTTGCAGCTCATTACGTGTGCCCTCTTTCTGCTCCTGTTCTAAAAGCTGCTGCAGGCGTTGCAGCATATCCTGCGTTTTGGGGTCAAGCAGCTGGTTCAGCAGTTTGTCCATTTGCTGTTGCTTTTGCGCAAGCTCTTCGCTTTGCTGCTGGTTCTCTTGGCGGTTATACAGGTTCTTTTTATTGTCCGCCTGCACTTCTTTAACCAGATCTTCCAGGTCTTTCCGTTTTTGCAGCAGGTCTTCTATCTGTTTTTTCTCATCGAACGACAGCGTGTTTTTATTGAGCAGCAACTGGTTCAGCTTTTGTTCATCCCTTTCAATCTGCGCAGCAAGCTTGATCGCCGATTCCATTTTTTGCTTTACGGCCTGTGTTCCGGCATCCAGCTGATCGTTAAGCTCCTTCGCATCCGGGATATTGATGGTCCGCTCCGGCGAGCGCACTTTCTTGGGGCCGTTTACACCGTCGTTATCCGCAACTTCAAAATAATAGGTTACACGGTCTCCGGGTTTTATGCCCAGGTCTTTCAGGTTCCAGTAGTAAAAAAAGTTGGCCTGGCTTTGCGACAGGTCGGCTTTCACCGGGCGACTGTAGTTTTTCAGATTGGCCTTGTCGGCAGGATCGCCCACCGCGTAATGAAAGTTCAGCGACGAAAAACCATGGTCGTCCTGTATCAGCCCGTTAAAATAAAGCGCCTTAATGCTCACCGAGTCCTGTTTTTCTTCCACGCTGATCGATGGCATCTCATCCTGTATCACATTAATGCGGTACGCCGCCGGATCGGTATGGTTAACCGTGTTGTTCACCGGTGTGATCTTGTAGGCGCTGTTCTTTAAAATGCGCTCTTTATGTTCAAAAACGCCCTCTCCGTCGCCGCTTACGTTGCCTTCGGCATCGTTCATGCTAAACAGCAGGGATGAGGTATTGCGGGTGTGGAATTGCCAGGTCACCACTGTCCCGGCAGGGATGGTCAGATCGCCTGCATTTTTTACCGTCTCATTTTTTTTATGCAGGTAGGCCGGGTAATTCAGCATCACGTCAAAATGCAGCAGCACCGGGCGCAGGCTTACCTTTATTTCATAAGACGCAGAAGAGAATCCGTTTGCCGTCAGCCTGAAGGTCGTGTTCTGCTGAACATTGGTAAACAGATAGTGAAAGCGGCTTATATTTTCCTTGTCCAGCTTAAAGGTGTTGTTGGCTGTTTCCACGTAAACATCGGCGGGCAGTTTGTCGCCTTCCATTTTCAGGTCGAGCTTCAGGTCGTCACCCTGTACCACCGCGAGGCTCTTATTCTGCACGTTAAAGGTAAACGGAGCTACAGGTGCAAAATATTCGTCATGCCTGATCAGCCTTTTGGTGCTTTCGGTAAGTATGGTTGGCGCAGCAAAAGCGATAATGCAGATCACCGCCGCAGGCAGCAGCAGCCATTTCAGATAACGCCGGTTTTCGCGGATATTAACCGCCGAGGGGAAGCTCACCGGTTTTAATGATTCTATTTTCTGGTTGATGCTTGCTTCTATCAATGCGCGGTTGCGCGCATCAGACCCGGCTTGTTTTTTCAGTTGCAGCGTATTCAGCAGCTTGTCATGTACGTCGTTAAAATGCCTGCCGATTATTTCAGCGGCTTCGTCATGTGTCAGGCTTTTGCCCAATTTCATCCATGCCAGCAGGGGCGGCAGGATCAGCCACACGACCAGTCCCAGGTTAAGCGCTATAAAAAGATAAAAAAGCAGCGTGCGGAACAGAATATTAAAGTTGCCGAAATATTCGCTGAGGGTGATCACCACATACGCTGAAAACAACCCGGCACCCAGGAAAATAAGCCCCCGCAGAAAATTATTGAAATAATATCTCCGGATAAAGACGTTGATCTTATCAATTAAGAGCTCATAATTATCGGTTGTATCCATATTTCAGCACAAAATCGGCAACATATTTAACGTAAATATGCAAATTTTAATACAGGAAGGAAAAATTAGCTTGGCAGCAGACACTGATATCGCATATAAAATCAGGCCCATTCCGCTTTGTTCCTGTTTTCTTACCCGCAGATGATAAAACCCGGGGTGAAGGCGCTGTTTCCTATCGTATATTTGTAAGGCAAACTTATCAGTTTAACTTAATAAAAAAAGATGGATGATCAACAGCTTCAGTTTGCCTCCGATCTGAGAACGGCGGCGGTACGGCTGATAAAAAAATTGAGAAAGGAGTCGCCGACGGGTTCGCGGCTTTCGCTTACGGAGCGCTCTACCATGTCGCAGCTGTATCACAACGGCGCGATGCTGCCGAGCGAACTGGCCGCGAACGAAATGATCACCAATCAGTCCATGTCGCAGGTACTTAACCATCTGTCGGAACTCGGGTACATCACCCGCACGGCATCGGAAACGGATAAAAGAAAGGTAAACATCAGCCTTTCGGAAACCGGACTGCAAACGCTGCTGCAATTCCGGCACGAGCGGGATGAATGGCTCTCGGGGGCGATCAGCCGCACCTGCACACCCGAAGAGCAGGAAATACTCCGGCTTGCCATCGGGCCGCTAACCAAACTCACCGGGGCCTGAGCCGCCGATGATTACACACCGGCAATGCTGCAACCCGGTATATAAACCATGTGCGGCTGATATTGAACGGGACAGATCAGATGACTACAGCTACCATAAAATCATTCAGAACATTCAAGGCGCTTAACAGCCGCAACTACAGGCTCTATTTTACCGGGCAATCCGTTTCGCTCATCGGCACATGGATGCAGAAGACGGCCGTAAGCTGGGTAATCTATGGGCTTACACACTCTACCTTTATGCTGGGCGTAACGCTGTTCGCCAGCCTTTTTCCTTCATTTCTTTTCTCACTGATCGGTGGCGTTGTGTCCGACAGGTATAACCGCTACCGTGTATTGCTGACCACGCAGATCGCATCGCTGGTGCAGGCTACCCTGCTGGCAGTGCTCATTCTGCTGAAACATTACGAAGTATGGGAGATCATCGGACTGAGCGTTATGCTCGGCATCATCAACGCGTTTGACGTACCCGCGCGGCAGTCGCTCGTCGCAGAGCTGATCGAGGATAAAGAGGTGCTGCCCAACGCGCTGGCGCTCAACTCGTCGATGGTGAACCTTTCGCGCATCATCGGGCCGGCCCTTGCAGGCCTCGTGCTGGAGGCGTTTGGCGACGGGGTGTGTTTTTTGATCAACGCCTTCAGCTTTCTGGCAGTTATTGTTTCGCTTTTGATGATGCGGCTGCCTGCGTACCAGAAAAAGGTGCACCAAAAAA
The DNA here is from genome assembly GCA_035547875.1 of Mucilaginibacter sp. Classification (GTDB taxonomy): domain Bacteria; phylum Bacteroidota; class Bacteroidia; order Sphingobacteriales; family Sphingobacteriaceae; genus Mucilaginibacter. Next base: position 68,644 of record DASZTX010000022.1, read on the forward strand.
ATGTGTTCGGCGAACTTAAGGAAGGCATGGCTTACATTAAACGCACGCCATCCATTGCGTTCATATTGCTGATGCTGGCGCTGGTGAGCCTGATGGCGCTGCCGTTCAATACGCTGATAGCTTATTACGCAAAAGATGTGTTTAAGGGGACGGCCCGCACCTTCGGGGTTATCGATAGTTTTATCGGTCTCGGCGCGTTTTCCGGCGCCATATTCCTTGCATCTCAAAAGGCGGGCGCCAATCTCCGGAAGATACTTTTCATTAACACGCTCGTTTTCGGCGCAGGACTTATCCTGTTCTCGCACGAGCATTATTATCCGCTGGCACTGGCCTTTGCTACGGTAACGGGCTTTGGCATGATGTCGCAGATCACGCTGAGCAATACGCTGATACAAACCACGGTAACTCCCGAAATGCGCGGGCGGGTGATCAGTTTTTATGCCATGGCTTTCTTCGGGATGCAGCCGCTGGGCGGCTTGTTAGTCGGGGCTTTGTCAAAATGGATCGGCGCTTCTGATACCCTGTTGTTCGAAGGGGTGGCTACCCTGATGATCGGGGGGCTCCACTGGCGTTATCTTCGTCGCGAAAGGCTTAAACGTCAGCTGGATATGCTCCCGCCGCAGGAGAAACTGCCGGTTGAGGCAGCCTGACAGGATGTGCTATCTGAGATAGATGTCCAGCAATCCGTCGGGCAGTTCAACGTCAATTATCTTCCCGGCAACATCAATACCTTTGATAGTCTCCCCGTTCAGCGGGAAAAGCACTTCGTTGTCTTTGTAGGTTACCGAGGCGATAAACTGTTGGGGGTATTCGTTTATCTCGCTGATCACACCTAACTCGCCCTCGTTCACGTCCACCGCGGTAAAGCCTTTAAGGTCCATCAGCGTGAATTCTTCTTTCTTCTTTTTGGGCTTTAGTTTATTGGGCAGGTACAGGTCTTTTTTTACCAGAAGCGAGGCCTGTTCAATGGTTGTCACATCTTCGAGCTGCAGATAGGCCGTGTTTTTTTGCGGATATTTTACCGAGCTTACAAAATAAGGGATCAGCTTTCCGGCAGTTTCAATAAATACGCTGCTGAACCTGATCTTTTCAATGCCCTCAAAATCGACGTAAATGGTTAGCTCGCCTTTCAACCCCTTGGTTTTTAAAATGCTGCCTATCCTGAAACAGTCTGCGGTGGTCATGGTCGGTATCGTTAAAAAAACAATGGCGAAGAACCAAAGGTCGCTTCGCCATTATCTTAGCTTTATCTTAAAATTATTCTGCAGCCGGAGTTTCTTCTTCAGCAGCTGCTTCTGGTGCTTCTTCAGCAGGCGCTTCGGTTTCTTCCGCTACCGGAGCATTCTTGGCAGCTATTTCGGCAGCTTTTGCTTCCTTCTTTTTAGCTTCAGCAGCTAAAGCGGTTTTGCGGGCTTCCTCTTTTGCCGCAGCAAGTCCGGTTTTCTTGCCGGTGATCTTTCCTTCTTTAGCGTCAAGCCATTCCTGGAATTTGCTTTCAACCTGTTCTTCGGTCAGTGCGCCTTTTTTAAGGCCGCCCTGCAGGTGTTTTTTGTATAACACGCCCTTGTATGACAGGATAGCGCGGCAGGTATCGGTTGGCTGTGCGCCATTGTTAACCCAGTTCAGCGTTTTGTCAAAGTCGATGTTAATGGTTGCAGGGTTGGTGTTCGGGTTGTACGAGCCCAAACGCTCGATGAAACGGCCATCACGCGGCGCGCGCGCATCGGCTACCACGATATAATAAAAAGGTTTTCCTTTTTTACCGTGTCTTTGCAATCTGATTTTAGTTGCCATGTGTAATTGTTATGTATTCAACATTATCCCCGGAGTCCTTTCTGCGGGGATGCAAAGGTAGCAATTGTTTTTATTTTTTAAAAAAGAATTGCAAATCCGGATTGTTTTACCGGCTGAAGGGCAGCTGTTTATCCCGGCGCGACACAAATTAGGTTAATGCCGGGGTTCCGCCCGTAGTTTTACCGGCGACAGCCGTAAACAGGCAATTCGCGGATACGATACCCGGTTTTTATATATAATTCTTTCAAAACCCGCCTTTAATCATTACTATCGCAAAATAATGAGTTAATTGATGCTTTCTGACGGCAATCAGTATCGCTATGTTTAAAATAATAGTTAACTTTAAATTATGCTCAAGCGCTAAATAGAATTATGCCGGATCTGCTGCTGAATGAACTTGGGTTTTTATTTGACGATAATCCAAACCCGATGTGGGTTTTTGAAATATCGTCGCTTCGCATTTTAAAGGTGAATAAAACGGCGGTGTCCCGGTACGGTTACACGGAAGAGGAGTTTTTGTCCATGACCCCACGCGACCTCCGGGGAGAAGCTGAACAGGATGAATACGACGGTTACCTGAGAAAGAATAGTGTAATAAACGCAACAGGCAGGGGCGTCATCCATTCAGGCATCTGGAAACATAAAACCAAGAACGGCGGTTTTATCTATGCCGATATCACCAGCCATGACATACAATATCGGAATGTTGATTGCCGTATCGTAGTTGCCGCCGATGTCAGCGATAAGCTGCGCTACCAGGAGGAAGCGCGAAAACGAGAGCAGGAGCTTGAGGGTACCAAAAACAGCCTCGAAGCGCTTATCAATAACACACAGGATCAGATTTGGTCGGTGGATAAGGAAACCCGCTACGTGTATATGAACCAGGCCTATTGCAACCAGGTAGCGCAGGCCACGGGGTCGGAGCCAACGAAAGGGGAATATTCACGCCGTCACGCCGGGTATGATGAAGCTTCGGTAAAAAACTGGTCGGGCTATTATGCGCGCGCATTGGCAGGCGAAAGATATACCGTTATCAGTGAATCAACGGATGCTGCTGGCGGCGAAACACAGTCTTTCGAGATTAGCTTCAACCCTATTTACGATGCGAATGGCGGCATTAATGGCGTGGGCTGTTTTGCACGCAATATTACCGGGCGGCTGGAAATTGAAAAGGCGATGATTGAGCAGAACGAGCGGCTGCGTCATATTGCCTCCCTTACTTCACACGAATTACGTCGGCCGGTCGCCAGTATGCTCGGACTCATTGCTGTAATGGACCGCGATAATTTCTTCAACCCCGATAACAAGGAGATCATCGGTCACCTCCTTACCGTAGGTAATGAGATAGACGAGGTTATCCGCCTGATCGTCGATAAAACCTTTATGGAAAGCTATGTGCTCCCGGATAAATTCCAGCAATGACCTTGTATAAATAAAAAGACAGCCCACTTTTTGAATGAGCTGTCTTTTCCATAACGGCTATGGCGTTTTTATTTTATGGTAATTTCAGCCGTGCCTTTTATGTCCCGCGAAGATGCACCCGCCAGTAATTTATACTTACCCGGCTCTACCACCCACTTGCTGGTCTTAACATCATAGTATGCCAGGTCTTCAACCGGAATGCTGAGCGTTACGTTTGCCGTTTCGCCGGGTTTGATCATCACTTTTTTAAAGGCTTTCAGCTCTTTTTCGGGGCGCTCAACTGCCGAGCCTTCCTTACTTACATACAGTTGTACAGTTTCTTTACCGGCGTATTTCCCGGTGTTTTTTACCGTGATGGTGGCAGCGATGTTGCCGTCTTTTCCGTAGGTCTTCCCGGTGGTTTTCAATGCGCCATAATCATAATGGGTGTACGAAAGGCCGTAGCCAAAGCAATACATCGGATCAATTTTTTTGGTATCGAACCAGCGGTAGCCCACCAAAATACCTTCCTTATAGTCCTCCTGCAGGTTTTCGCCGGGATAAGCATCCAAAGCATGGGCAGGCGAGTCCTTTAATTCCTGCGGAAAAGTGAACGGCATTTTTCCCGATGGGTTTATTTTTCCTAAAAGTACATCGGCCAGGGCATTGCCGTTTTCCGACCCGTTGTACCACGACCACACGATGGTATGATTATTCTGTTTGATCTTACCGATATCATAAGGCGCGCCGCCCACTACCACCACAATGGTATTCGGATTTACAGCCGTTACCGCGTCAACTAATTCCTGCTCATGAAAAGGCAGGCTCAGGTCTTTACGATCGCGGCTTTCGCTCTCATAATCCCGGTTGCCGCCGATGAACAGAATGGCCATGTCCGAGCTTCTTGCTGCATTCACAGCCTGTGCCATCATGGCGCTGTCCGGCTTGTCAGGTGTTTTCTCTGCCCCGCGGCGGAATGGTTTATAAACGCCCGAATAACCCTGCGCATAATTTATCTTGACCTTATCACCCAGCCTGTTCTGCAATCCGGCAAGGGCTGTTACCTCGTAACGGGCTTTTACACCCGCACCAAATCCGCCCAGATGAAACGTATGCGTTGCATTATCGCCGATAACGGCAATGCTTTTAAGTTTCCCGGTGTTTAGCGGCAGCAGGTTTTGGTCGTTCTTCAGCAGCACGATGGATTCCGCTGCGATATCGTAGGCGGTTTTGCTGTGTTCCGGCGTGTTGATCTTCCCGGCAGGCGGGTTAGTAGCCATATTGGTATGATACATTACCCACAAAATGCGGTGAACTTTATCATCGATCACTTTCATGCTTACCTTTCCGGCCTTTACCGAGTCGAGCAGGCGGTCGGCAAAAAAGTAACTGCTATATGGCGGCCGCGAGCCCATTTCCAGGTCGAGGCCATTGTTGGCGGCGTCCACGGTGCTGTGTGTGCCGCCCCAGTCACTGATCACGATACCTTTAAATCCCCATTGCCCTTTCAGCAGGTCGTTCAGCAGGTAGCTGTTTTCCGAGCAGTAAACGCCGCGCAGCTTGTTGTAGGCAGCCATAATGGTCCATGCGTGGCCTTCCGTTATAGCAGCCTTAAACGCGGGCAGATATATTTCCTGCAAGGTGCGCTCGTCCACATTCACGCTGATGCGCCCGCGTTCCACCTCCTGGTTATTTACCACAAAATGCTTTACACAGGCGGCAATGTCCTGGCTTTGCATGCCTTTTACCATTTGTACGGCTAATCGCGAGTTCAGAAAAGGGTCTTCCGAATAATATTCATAGGTGCGGCCGTTAAGCGGCGTACGGCAGATGTTAAACGCAGGGGCAAGCATAATGTATTTTTTCCTCGCGCGGGCTTCTTCCCCCATATCATGCCCGAAGCGGTAAGCCAGCGCCGGGTCCCAGGTAGCGGCCAGTGCTGAGCCGTTCGGGAAGAAGGTCGCCGAGTCGGTCGTCAGGTTTGCCGATCCCCATCCTTCTTTAACATCTTCGCGAACGCCGAGCGGTCCGTCATCGGTCATCAGGCCGGGGATGCCAAGCCTCGGTACACCCGCCGTACCAAAGATGCTGTTGGCGTGTAGCATCGCTATCTTTTCTTCAAGGGTAAGTTTTTTTACAACTGCCGAAATCCTGGCGTCCAGTGCCGTTTCAGATTTGGTTTGCGCATCCGCACGCCATATCGCCGCAAAAAGGGCAACGCAAAGCAGGGGAATAAAAATTCTGATTTTCATATATGCCGATATTAAATGATGAACAGGTTTATAAATGCCGGTTATGCCGGATGATTGATCGGGATCCAATTTAGCGGTAAAAAAGCTGAGCAAAACGATTAGGTTAATATCGTATAGTATTTTGTTAAATAATAACTATCGTATGGCGGGCCATCCGCATCGCGTTATGCAATACGAATATAAACATTGCTAAGGGCGTGATGCAAGTTAAAAAGGGATGAATTTATTCTGTCGCTTTAACAGATGCGCAATTTTTTTTCATATAAATTTATTGTTTGATGCGGAAGGGAATTTTATTACCTTCACTGTATTTATTTAACCCCTGATTTGTGAAAAAGAAAGTATTGATTATTGAAAATGACGATGAAATAAGAACCATCGTTACCTACGTACTCGAAAGCGAAGGATACGAGGTGCAGGGCGCCGGTTACAGCGACAATATACTGACCGGTATTCAAGCTGATCTGATCCTGCTGGATGAGTGGGTTAATAACAAGCAGGGCCACATGCTGTGTAAAGACATCAAAGCCCTCGAGGAACTTAAGGCTGTTCCGGTCATAATCTTTTCTACCGCTACGGATATTGCCGATATCGCAAAAAGCTGCAGTGCCGACGGATTTATTCAGAAGCCGTTTGATATTGATACTTTAACAAGCGAGGTAAAAAAATTCCTGCCGCTGCGCCCGGTGACGCAAACAGTATAGCGACCTTTGGCTTGGTGTCAAAATTGTTTAAGGAAGCTGATCTTGGTAATAGCTGATTGATTCCTGACCGGCATATCTCTGAAATTATTTTCATTATACACCAGATAAATAAAGCTCAGCGGAGCAAACTCCCAGCTTGCCCGGCCGTTCCATTGCCCCTGACGGTCGAATGAATTGTATTGGTAATAGGCGGAGAACTGCACCTGCGGATTGAGCGCCGCCCGCACCTCGGCATTGTACAGGTTGGTTTGCAGATCTACGCGTTCCTGACCCAGATGCTGAAAACGGTTCAGGGTATAATTTACTGATACCGCTATCCCGGGGTTCGGTGCATAACGCAAACCCAGCGCCGCCGATTGCATAGCGCCGTTATAGTAATTCCCGAAATTAAAATCCCCTAAAAACGAGAACTTCTTTGATTGATCCGACTTATAGGTAAGCTCATGCACGAGATAGGAATACCGGCCCTGTGCAAGCTTCACCCCGAGCAGACTGTAATCAAAATTGATATTCTGCCAGTTGGGGCGCAGGGCGTATTGAAAAACCCCGCCGTTGTTCAGGATAAGATATACAGGATAGATATACAGATCGGCCTGCTGAAAGGTAAGGTCGCTGGCACGCTGGTAGTAATTTACATCAAATCCGGTCTCCAGTTCCCGTATCCAGCTCCACTTTTTGTTTTTGGGACGCAGCGATATAAACTCCACCGTTTGGTGGTAGATCACATCATTTTGAAAGATAAAGCCCATTGCCGGGTCGTATTTTTTTGAGATGTACTCATTCTGGTAATAAAAGAAGAATTTGTTGTTGTAGTATTTGATCTTAAAGTAATTGGAGAAGCCAAGACTGTCGGGGCGGTTATTGCCAGACACAGAGGTAAGGTATTGAATGCTGAGGGTATTGCTCGGCCGGATCAGCCCGTCAACGGTTAACGTGCCATTGTTTCGTCCGGCAAAGCCCTTCTGCGGATCACGCTCATCGGCCCTGCCGGTAAACATCACGCCGATATTGTTCTCTCTGCCATAGTTTTTCAGGTAACGCATCACGCCGAAGTCAGCCGCACCCTGGTCGCCCGACCCTTCCTGATGCACATATAACGATGCGAAGGTACGTTCGCGGGTGCGGTCGGTAAACCGCAGGCCAACATCGATCGGGACAGGCGTGGCGTTGAACTGGGTATTTGACAGCCCGATGCTCCGGCTGAAAAAGGGTTTGATCCCGTCGATGCTTGCTCCGGCAAATACCCCCTGATCTTCAAGAAAAAACTGCCGTTTTTCAGGAAACAGCACATTAAAACGCGTCAGGTTATTTACGGCCTGGTCAACTTCCGCCTGGGCAAAATCGGTATTCAGTGTCAGGTCGAGTACGGCATGCGGATTGACGGCCCATTTTGCATCGCCGCCCGCCTTCAGCTTGCTGCTGTGTGCGGTAATGCCGTCGCTGCCGGTATTTTGTGCGTACTGGTAAAGCGCGTAGGGCTGCACCCGGATATTGGTTGACGGCGGCGGCAGGGATAAATCCTTCAGTTCAGCCCCATAGGTCATCCGGTAGGGCGTATAGGTTTGCGGGATGGCGGGGAAAACGGTTTGCTCGTTGTCTCTGCGGGCAATACGTGAGAAGGTAATATTCCATGATACGGAGTCGGTCGTCTGCCGCGCATAACGAAGTGATTTAAAAGGAATGGCGAACTCCGCGTAATAGCCGCTGTCGGTAACCTGCGTCTTTACCTTCCAGAGCGCATCCCAGTTAATATCCTGCAGCTGATCGTCAAAAACCTGCAGGTCGCTCTGGGTGCCCAGCGGTGTGGTCTGAAACGACACACAGAAGCGTTTCAGGTTTTGCGGATCGAGCTGGATCATAAACACATCGTTATCGGTGGTAAAATCACGCCGGTAGTCCTGAACGCGGACGCCTTTTTTCCCGACGCTGTCTTTACAGAACACTCCGAAGTACAGGTTCTTTTTATCGAAGACGATCCTCACCGCGGTGTGATAACGGTAGGCGCCGCCCTGCCGGGGCTGCATTTTAAAAAAGTCGGAAATAACGGGAGCGGCCCGCCATGAGGCTTCCGTCAGTTTGCCGTCCACTACAATGTTATCCGTTGCCTCCACGGCATATACATGCGGCGCGGGTATGGCAGGCGAAAAATTTATGGTATCCTGCGCAGCTGCGGCAGTTGACAGAACCAGCAATGCTGAAATGATTTTAAAAAAGGGAAAGCGTTTCACGGTCATTCAAATTAAAAGGCTTATCATCCGGTTATCCGGGTTTGTTGCCCTAAAATTCGGTTTGCACGACTCGAAAACCTGTTCAAACAGCTTTCAAAAACCATTCAAGTTCGATCAAAAAAATACAGCATCTGATTGACGCCGCTGCCCCACAGAAGAGATATCCTAATGTTTGCCGGAGTAGCTGTAAACAGTATAGCTGCATAAGAACCTTGCAGCGTATTTCGCAATGAAACATCCGGCCAAAACGGGTACGAAAAGTACGAAACCACCAGAAACGAGTCCGCATGTCAGAAAAACGGCCGTGAGCGGGGCGTGTATTACGGCGCTCAGCATTGCCGCGGCGCCAACCATTGCAAAATTTAGTACAATTACATGGGCGTTGAAATAATGATTCAACAAAAGGGCGACGGTCATACCAAGTACAGCTCCGGCAATAATGCTTGGCGCGAACACACCTCCATCGCCGCCGGCACCTAAGGTTAATGAGGCTGCCAGGGGCTTAAGAATTATGATGGCAAGCAAAACAAACGAAAAGCCTATCGAAAATGGCTGATGCTCAATGCGGGACATTAAGCCGGGAATAGCTTGATAACTGTCGCCATATAATTGAGGCAGCAATAAAATACACAGCCCGACTAATATGGCTCCGGTATTTACCCTAACAAAGTTATTGGAAATGCCAGAAAAAAAGGATTTAATATAAATAACGGCATGTGTAAAATAAACGGCCAGAAGCCCGGCCAAAATACTTAATAAAACAAAAAAGGGAAGTGCATGCCCCCGCCAGTTGGTCACCGAAAAATTAAATAACCGCGTCTCACCGGTCACAAACAGCATGAGCCATGATACAACCAATGAAATTATCGAACTGAAAATTACAGTTTTGCTGATCCTCTTTTTGGCTATAACTTCCAGCGCAAATAAAAAACCGGCTATCGGGCTCCCAAACAGCGTTGATATTCCAGCAGTAATGCCAGCACAAATAAGTTCGGTTTTGTAAACATTGGCCGTGGCAGTTTTTGTTTGCGCAACTGATCCGATCGCGGCAGTAGCCACCACTGTGGAAACCTCGATACCTGTCGATCCTCCGAAAATAACCGTTAAAAAACCATTGAAGTAGTGTGAGGGTATTTTGAAAGCAGGCAAAGTGTTTTTACGTTTTTCTATAGTTTGATAGATCTCCTTGATCCCTTTATTTTGTTTTTTTTTGAAAAGGTATTTCCGGAGAAAATAAATAATTGTGATGCCAACGGAAGGAAGAACGATGAAATAAATCGGAGCGCCCTGTGCCTTCGAAAAAATAAAGGCTCAAAATATTCCGTCACCTTTTTTAAGGAACCTGACAGTAAAACGGCTAATAAACTAACGAATACAGAAGCAGTAAATAACTTCAAATAATTTATTCGGATAATTGTTTTTCGCATGGCGGTTGGATTCTCTAACAGACGGCGCAAATATATACAAATCTCTAAAGCACCTCTCCGCGGGCATTGGTATGCCGGAAAAAGAACATCCTCCCCCTAAAAATGTCACGTTTACACCGCACGCCGTTTGGCTGCGGTGCGTAAGTTTGTGTTAACCAACAAGAAGAAAATGAAAACCAGCGAAATTTCCAAAGCGCAATTATGGACCGGCCGCATTCTGGGCTGGCTCGTGGTCCTCTTTATGCTGATGGATGGAATTATGAAGATCTTAAAGCCCCGCTTTGTAGTTGAAGCCACCGTTAAACTGGGCTACGCCGAACATCATGTTGTGGCTATTGGCGTTTGCGCAACACTCGCGGCATTTTTATATGTCATTCCGCGCACGCAGGTGCTGGGCGCAATCCTGCTTACCGCTCATTTTGGCGGGGCAATTGCATCAAATTTCCGGCTTGATATGCCGCTCGTCGGCTATACGCTGTTTCCGGTCTATCTGGGTGTTATCATGTGGGGAAGCCTGTGGCTGCGTAACGAAAACCTGCGCCGGGTATTCCCGTTAAGCCGCTAACACTGCTTCAGTGCCGGGTAAACCTTTCAAAGGTTTTCCAGTATTTATCCTTATAAATATCAAAACGGATGTCGGCTTTTTGCCGGTAGTCGCTGGTCAGTTTTTGCAGCAGTTTGACCGGCTTTCTGAAATCGCGGCATGCAAAATAGATTTCGCGGAGATTATCTGCAGTCTGGCGCCCGATGTTCAGGTAGCCTTCAAAGTCTTTTAGCCGTGCATGCAGCCGCCCCTCTATTTCTTCAAGCAGTCTGCTGGTACGGGTATCGGGCATGCCGTTGCTGCTGTGCCCGTCATATCCTATCCCGACGGTGAGTATCCAGGGATGCGATACCTTGCTCTCCCAGGTAAGCAGGTCGGTATTTATAACAGCGATCAGCGGGCTGCCGTCTTCCAGTTCAGCCTCTAACAGGTCGTGCGTGTCGTTTTCGGTGTCGTGCCTAACGCCATCATGTTTCTCAATAAATTCCTTTTGCCGCCATATCAGGTAATCCTTTAATTTACCAATGGGTATGGTTTCCCTTTTAACGCTTCCCGGGCCTTTCACCGTCAGGTTATCAATGGTGGTGGCAAATTCCAGCTCACCCAGATAATTGTCAAGAAAAAGATAAACACCATGGCCGATGGATTTTTCGTTCAGCTTATTCAGTTCAGGGTGAACAACCGTGATATCGATCTCGTCGGGATACCTGTCGTGTTCGTTAGGGTAAAAGCACAAATTCCCGCTGTTGAATTCCCCCCCGTCCATCTGGATACTCACCGCGCTGATATCGGTTGGCGGTTTGAGGGCCGTAAATCGCCAGTGCCTCAGTTTCGGGGCCTCGCTGATCAGGTCTTGAGCAAAAACCATGTTTTTAACATTACCTTCAGCGGTAACGATCAGTTCTGCCGTGGTATCGTTAAACATCCCGGCTAAAAGAAAAAGACCTTCATTCAGCGCAGCAAGCCGTTGCATTACCTGGTTGACGAAGGCATGTTCAACATCCTGTTTTTCTTTAAGGATCTTAAAAAAGGTCCGTTCATTTTGTTGGAACCATTTCCAGAAATCTGTGTGGGGCGTGTGTGACGTTTTTTTTCTGCTGAAGAGGTTTTTTAAAATGCTCATGCGGGCGCGATGGTAATAGGATAAAAGTTCAGGTCAAAATCCCTTAAACATACAAATTTTGTCTGATGTTCAAAGCACAATTTTGATGAATGCTGTAGAAAAAACACGTCAGTTCCCGTCGTTCAGGAATTCTTCTGCCATCGCTGCAAAAAATTCCGGAATTCTGCTATCTGTTGAAGGGGTCATGGCCTCACCCATATAACTGCCGTGATTGCCGGGCAGTATGGCAAGCCGGGCATTCCGGAAAAGTCGGTACATCTCTATGGTATGTTCCGCGAAGGCCAGGTCACGGTCGCCGGTTACCACCAATACCGGGGCTGCTATCATTTTCAGCTCTTCATCCTGCCATCCGGTAAAATTAAGCATCCGTTCAGCATCCTTGTTGAACATGTTCATCAGGGCCTCCGGGTCGTTGTTCAGCTTCAGAAATTCGTCCTTATAGATCTGCGGCAGGTGATTAAAGTCGGGCTGCTCAAACATCTTCCAGAAATTCGCCGGAACGCCGCTCCGTTTATAAAACGCCGATGCGATGATGAGTTTATTCACCCTGTCCGGATAATGGACACCCAGTTCAATGGCCGTCTGCCCGCCATTGCTGAAGCCAAGAACATCCGCTTTGGGTATCTCTAACTGTGTTAAAAGCTCCGCTACGTCAGCTGCATCCTGCGCAAAGGTTTCCGGAGCGTCCCGGTCCCCGCTGCGGCCGTGTGCCTGCAGTTCAACCGCAATAACCCGGCGGTTTTTGGCGAATAGCGGCAGCACCCGCCCGAAGTTGGTCCCGATGGTCGAGCCTCCGCCATGCAGCAGCACCAGCGGGGCGCCGCTGCCATGAATCTCATAGTACATCCGCAAGCCGTTCACTACGGCGTATGCGCCCGGAGATGGTGTTTTTTCGTTGGTCGCTTCCATGTTTGTGCGGTATTAAGGTAAGGAGTTTTATCCGGTTATTGCTGCATTCCGGAAAGATAAGCTTCCAGTTTTTCTCCGTTCTGTTTAAGCCCCTCGGCAGCGTTAAACGTTTTTACAACATTTAAGAAGTCTTCTTTCGAGTCAAAAAGCATGTGCCAGGTCAGTTGTGTTTTATCACCCTGTTCCTCAAATTCAATGGTTGCGATAAAATGCGGGAATGACAAGTGCTCGTAAACAATTTTCCGGTGATGTACCACTTCTTTAAACAGACATTTGTTTTTATAATCGGTTCCGTCAGGGCCATGCAGTACGAGGTTCCACTGCCCTTCGGGCTGCATATCCATTACGTTAATAGTGCAGGTAAAGCCATTGGGTCCCCACCATTTGCAGATATGTTCCGGATTCGTCCATACCTCCCACACCAGCGCTATCGGTGCGTTTAATGTTCTTTTTAAAATAAGTTCGCGGTCGGCGGTATTACTGTTGGTTGCCATATCTTTCTTTTTTTAGTTGTTCAATATATCGCTCAAGCGAATCGAGCTTCTGTTCCCAGTGTGCGCGGTATTGATCGATCCACGCCGACACTTCCGAAAGCTGCTCCAATCGAGCTTCGCATATCCTGTCGCGGCCCTGCCGCCTCACACCGATAAGGCCGCAGTCTATCAGCACCTGTATATGCAGTGATACGGCCTGCCTCGTCACATCGAAATTTTCGGCTATGGCGTTTACATTCTGGGGCTGTTTCGCGATCATGCCAATGATTGCCCTGCGCGTGGGATCGGCTATAGCCTGGTAAACATCTCTTTTGACTTTCATAATTTGCAAGCTATTGCTTGCGCAAATATATACGCAAGGATTGGCTTGCGCAAGTGTATTTGAAAAAAATCTTTGGGAAACATAAACAAAAGAGGCCGCCCTTTTGAGACAGCCTCTTTATATCAGGATCGGAAAGATGAGCTTATAAAGCTGTCTTTATCTTCAACTCATTCATTTGGGCTTCCGCGATGGTTGATGGCGTGTCGATCATCACGTCGCGTCCGGAGTTGTTTTTAGGGAAGGCGATCACATCGCGGATCGAGTCCAGCCCGGCAAAAATAGAGCAAAGGCGGTCAAACCCAAAGGCGATGCCGCCATGCGGTGGTGCGCCGTATTCAAAGGCATCCATCAGAAATCCGAATTGCTTTTGCGCTTCCTCCGGCGAGAAGCCGAGGTGTTTAAACATCAGCGATTGCAGGCCCCGGTCATGGATACGGATGGACCCTCCGCCGATTTCAGTCCCGTTGATCACCAGATCGTAGGCATTGGCCCTTACGTCGCCCGGTGCGCTGTCCAGCATCGGGATGTCTTCCGGTTTTGGCGAAGTAAAAGGATGGTGCATGGCGTGATATCTTCCGGTCTCGTCGTCCCATTCCAGCAGTGGGAAGTCGATCACCCACAGGGCCGAAAAGGTATCCTTATCACGAAGACCTAAACGGCTTCCCATCTCCAGCCGCAGTTCGTTCATCTGCTTGCGTACTTTATCGGTTTGCCCGGCCAGTATCAGCATCAGATCGCCCGGCTCAGCGCTGAAAGCCGCTGCCCAGTTGGTCAGTTCATCTTCGTTATAAAATTTATCTACGGACGATTTCAGCGTACCATCGCTGTTGTACCGGCAGTAGATCATGCCGGTAACACCGATCTGCGGGCGTTTCAGCCACTCGGTCAGTTCATCCAGTTGTTTGCGGGTATATCCGGCGCATCCTTTGGCGTTAATGCCGATCACCAGCTCGGCGTTATCAAAAACACCAAAGCCTTTGCCTTTTACTATATCGTTCAGCGCTACAAATTCCATCCCGAAACGGGTATCCGGTTTATCCGAGCCGTATAGACGCATGGCATCGGCATATTGCATCCGCGGAACTTCCGGCAGCTCAATGCCTTTAACGGTTTTAAACAGGTGGCGGGTAAGGCCCTCAAAAATATTCAGGATATCTTCCTGTGTAATGAAGGCCATTTCACAGTCAATCTGTGTAAACTCCGGCTGGCGGTCGGCACGCAGGTCTTCATCGCGGAAACATTTTACGATCTGGAAATAACGGTCGAATCCGCTTACCATCAGCAATTGCTTAAAGGTTTGCGGCGACTGTGGCAGCGCGTAAAACTCACCGGGATTCATGCGACTGGGCACCACAAAATCGCGAGCGCCTTCCGGGGTAGATTTTATAAGCACCGGGGTTTCCACCTCGATAAAATCAAGTCCGTCAAGGTAGCGGCGTGTTTCCTGTGCCATTTTATGGCGCAGCATCAGGTTGTTGCGTATCGGGTTACGGCGGAGGTCCAGGTAGCGGTATTTCGCACGCAGTTCTTCGCCGCCATCGGTTTCGTCTTCTATTAAAAATGGCGGTATTTTGGCGCTGTTCAGCACTTTCAGGGCGGTAACGGCTATTTCAATATCGCCGGTAGCCATTTTAGGGTTCTTGCTGGTGCGTTCTAACACTTCGCCGGTCACTTCAATTACAAACTCGCGACCAAGGCTGCGGCTGATCTCACGTACCTCAGCATCACTATCGGTATTAAAAACCAGCTGGGTTAAACCGTAACGGTCGCGGACGTCTATAAAAGTCGTTCCGCCAAGGTCGCGCGATTTTTGCACCCAACCGCATAAAGTAACTGTTTCGCCTAAGTTACTGATAGTTAATTCGCCGCAAGTATGTGTACGTAGCATAGTAAGTAAGTATAAAAGTCTGCAAAAGTAGGGTTTTAGAGTGATACTCGGAAAGTTAGCGAACGGGAAAGTTCAAAATGGATGGATAAAAAAGGGTTGCTTTTTAGATTCATGTCTGTTACCCGCCAAGCATGAACATGGCTACAGCTTAAACTTTTGGGGATTTCTCCTGCTGTCCCACACGGCTAAAATATCTATGTGTTCTGGTCCGATACGATAGTATATCAGATAATCTCGGATGACCTTGATCCTTATAAGCGGTAAATCGGTAGGTCTGCCAATTTCCGGAGACTGTGATATGATGACAAAGGTCGATTTAAATAAATGGTCTAATTTTAAACTGTAGGTATTCGATTTGTTTCTTTTTGTCCAATATTCTAAAATTTCCACCCATTCCTTAAGCGCCCTTGCCGACCATCTTATCTCCCTAAACATTTATCAATTATCTTGTTGGCTTCATCGTAGGTGAATGATTGACCATTGTCTATTTGATCGATACCCTCATTTACTGCCTTTAGTTCATCCGGGCTTAACTGATAAACGTCCTCAATCTGCGATTCAAGCTCAATTAATCGCGAAATTTGATTTAATAGTTCATGGTCTTTTGTTTCGTTGATCTGAGCTATCAGCTTTTCCTTCAATTCAATATCTGTCAGCATATCATCGTCTTTATTCAAAAATACGGATAAGATTTAATAATTCCGAAATCCGGAATCAAACCTTATATTTGCTGCATAATTCTCAAGGGGTGCCTTGCTTTGAGCGATCAAACTGAAAGACAGGCTGAGATCATACCCGTTGTGAGGAGTGCTGAGTATTAGGTTATAAATCTTGAGTCCCTGCCGGACTTTTGATTAAGACCACCAACTAAGCCCCCACATACACCTGATCCGGGTAATGCCGGCGTAGGGAGAGGTAACAAGTTAAGTGTACTGCGTATTCGCCCTGATGCGGAGATGGTTTAACTAATTTATTTTATTAATCATTTTGAAAAACTTATTTGTGGCACTGAGTGCCCTGCTACTGCCTGTCATGGCCGCCGCCCAGTTTTCCGTATCCGGAAAAATCACCGAGAAGCAAACAGGATATCCGTTACCCGGAGCAACTGTAAAAATTGAAAACACAACTATTGGCGCAACAGCCGATACCGCCGGAAATTACCACATCGGAAATTTAAAATCAGGAAAATACACACTGACGATCAGCTTTATCGGCTATGCTACCTCGAGGAAAAAGATAATATTAAAGAAAGATCTCCGGGTAGATGCTGTTTTGGAACCAATGGTAATTAACGATGATTTTGGAGTTGTAATTGAAGGCATTACAGCCTCCGATGAAACGCCGGTTGTTTTTACAAACCTATACAAGCAGTCTATCGAAAAGGACAATTCCGGCAGGGGCTTCGAATATCTTTTAGATCAAACGCCCTCAACCGTAGTTTCCTCCAACGCGGGGGCGGGTGTGGGTTACACGAGCGTCCGTGTGCGGGGCTCTGACGGCACCCGGACAAACGTGACGATTAATGGTATTCCGTTGAATGATGCCGAAGATCAGGGCGTTTATTTTGTCGATCTGCCGGACCTGGCGTCCTCTGTTAATGCAATCCAGGTGCAGCGGGGTGTAGGCACATCTACCAACGGTGCCGGAGCTTTTGGCGCGAGTATCGCTATCGCGACCACACGGCCCGGAAGAGACCCCTATGTCGAGCTAAACAATTCAGCAGGCTCTTATGGAACGGTTAAAAATACCCTGAGCCTCGGAACAGGACTTTTAGGCGGGCATTTCAGTTTTGATGGCCGGCTGTCGCGAATGACCTCTGATGGATACATCGAGCGATCTTCTTCCGATTTAAAGTCGTATTTTCTTAGCGGCGCCTATAAGGGCCGGAATAATTCATTACAATTAAACATTTTTTCAGGCCATGAAAAGACCGGGCAGGCCTGGGATGGTGTCCCTGAAGACTCATTGCGTGCCGGAAACAGGCGCTATAACGAACTCGGTTATATAGAGAAAACTGGCACCTATTATAAAAATCAGACCGATAACTATACGCAAACCCATTACCAGTTAATATACGATCAGCGAATAGACCCAAAACTCTCGTTCCGGGGTGCATTGCATTACACACGCGGTTATGGTTATTACGAGGAGTATAAAAATGCGGAAGATTTTGCCAGCTATGGTATCACGCCGGTAACAATAGGCGGCGTGTCGGTCAGCAACAGCGACCTGGTGCGCCAGTTATGGCTTAGCAATTATTTTTACGGCACAACCTACAATTTTACCTACAGACCGACCTATAACATAAAACTTATGCTTGGGGGGGCATATAACGAATACAAAGGCGACCATTATAATGATATCGTTTGGACACAGGAAAGCACCGATATTCCTCCGGGGTATGAGTATTCCCGAGATAAGGCTAAAAAAACAGATTTTAATGTTTACAGCCGCGCAGAGCTTAACGTTGGCAAGTTTTTGTTATACGGTGATCTGCAATATCGCCATATCGGATATTCATTCCTCGGGTTCGACCGTAATCTCAACAATATCCAGCAGAAAGCGCTGCTTGATTTTTTCAATCCTAAAATTGGAGCAAATTTATATCTGGGATCGGGAAGCGAGGTTTACGCATCATTATCAGTAGGTAATCACGAACCAAACCGCAACGATTTTGTAAACTCCTCTCCAGCAAGCCGTCCTAAATCGGAGAACCTGAAGGATTTTGAGGCGGGCTACCGCTTCGGCTCCGTTAATTTTAGCGCAACCGTTAACGGTTATTACATGCTTTATAAAAATCAGTTGGTACTTACCGGCTCGCTGGATGATGTTGGCGAGGCGATCCGCACCAATATCCCGGACAGTTACCGCGCCGGGGTGGAACTGATGACACGCGTAAAGATTGCCAAACCGCTGACCTGGACGGCCAATGCCACATTAAGCGCCAACAAGGTGAAGAACTTTACACAGTATCTTTACAATTATGATAATGACAGTTACGAGGCCACTACCTATAAAAAGGCAAATATCGCCTACTCGCCCGGTTTTATCGGCGCAAGCACCCTGAGCTATCAGCCGTTTAAAGGTGCGGAGGTTGCTTTTATCAGCAAATATGTGAGCAGGCAATACCTTGACAACACCTCTACAGTAAGCCGTTCGCTGGATGCTTTTTTTGTTAACGATCTGCGGCTGAACTACAGCTTTAAATTTAAGGGAGTAAAGGAAGTGGACCTGGGTCTGCTCATCAATAATATTTTCAGCGAGAAATATGAATCTGACGGGGCGACGTATCCGGATATTGAAGGCGGCAGCGTGGTTAATTATAATTATTACTTCCCGCAGGCTCCTGCAAATTTCCTGGCATCGCTGAATATAAAATTTTAAGGAACGATAAACGGATAATGGCTGTAATATGCACGACTGGGTAACGCTTTTTTTTGATCAGGTACGGCAAACCACGTTTTGGGAGTGGGCTGCGGTGATCCTTGGGGTCGCCGAGGTGCTGCTCGCAAAGGTGAATAATATCTGGCTTTATCCTGCGGGTATTGCAGGTACCGTCGTCAGCATTTATATTTTGCTGACGGCGGGCCTTTACGCCGAGTCTGCCCTGAATGTGTATTATCTCGTAATGAGCATTTATGGATGGTATTACTGGCTGAAGAAAAAAAACGAGCCCCCGGTAAAAATTACCCTTACCTCCCGGAATGAATGGATCATCACCCTGCTGATCGTATTTGCAGGCTGGGCATTATTGTACATCGTGCTTAAAAATTTCACTGCCTCCAATGTGCCCGTCTGGGACGCATGGGTATCTTCAACGGCATGGGCTGGCATGTGGCTGCTGGCAAAACGCAAGCTGGAGAACTGGATCTGGCTCAACGTCTCCAACCTGTTTGCCATCCCCCTGCTTTGCTACAAACACCTCATCATGTTTGCGGCGCTTACGTTGTTCCTGTTTGTGGTGGCCTTTTTTGGCTTTTTTGAATGGCGTGCCATCTGGAAAAAGGAACGCGCAACAGCTTAAATGATACTTCCCTGAAAAAAACGAATGAAGAACGATTTATATCATCCCTCGGCATTTATCGGCGCGGGGGATGTAAAAACCATACGCCGGAACGCTGCCGCTGCTGAAAAGTCGGGCGGGCTTCAGCCGGAACAGCTAAGTGTGATACGCAAACAAAAGTGGTTCACCATGCTGACGCCCCGGGCCTATGGCGGCGCACAGATCGATCTGCCCGCATTGGTACGGTTGCAGGAGGCGATCAGCTGGACGGATGGAAGCACCGGCTGGGTGGTAACGCTGTGCAGCGGGGCCGGGTGGTTTGGCGGCTTTATCGAAACGGAAACGGCGAGACGGGCCTTCAGCACAGAAAATGTATGTCTGGCAGGCAGCGGAGCTGTTGGCGGCACGGCGGAGATGGGCTTCGATGGGTATGTAATTAACGGCTTTTGGAAGTACGCCAGCGGGATACACCACGCGACACATATCACCGCAAATTGCGCGATACAAAAGGGTGGGCAGCCCGTGCTGTCTGAAAACGGGGAGCCGCTGGTGCTGCCGTTCATCTTTGATAAGAACGACGTGAATATCAGGCCCGCATGGGATTATGTCGGGATGGTAGCCACCGGAAGCGATGCGTTCGAAATAAAGGACATCAGGGTACACACTGACCGCTGTTTTAAGATTGACGCAGATGCCGCTATGGTGCCAGGGCCGCTGTACCGGTATCCCTTCCTGCAGCTGGCCGAGGCAACGCTTGCCGTTAACCTTTCGGGCATCGCCATTCATTTTACCGATCTGTGTGAGGAGATATTTACGGAAAAGATAAAACAGGCGCGCCTTACAGCCGCACAAAAGATAGTGCTGATGGATGAGCTGAAAACGGCGAAGAATAGAATGACGGCGGTTCGGAGGGATTTCTTTGCGGCGGTGGGCGATTCGTGGGATGCCATGATCGCAACGGATCTCGTCAACGCCCCATTACTGGAAAAAGTAAGCGCAACGAGCAGGGCCCTTGCCCATGCGGGTCGTGAGTGCGTTGACAGGCTCTACCCTTTTTGCGGCCTTGCCGCCGCAGGCGCGGAAACGGAGATCAACCGCGCATGGCGCGACCTGCATACCGCGAGCCAGCATTCCCTGCTTACCTTTTAATTTTAAATTTAGACTGAGGTAACGCAAAAATCACATACCGTTTTAAATGCAATGCTGATATTTGCCCTGTTCACCAAATTTTTAGAAATGAAGATAAAACATCTCTCCTTTTTAATATTCGCCTTTTCTGCAACCGCTCTTTTCGCACAAAAAACAACGAAAAAATCCACAGTTAAAACAGCCGCCGAAACAGCGGCCCCTGCTGAACAGCCCCGGCCAAAGCTGGTGGTGGGTATTGTTGTTGACCAGATGCGCTGGGATTACCTGTACCGTTTCTACAACCGCTACAGCAGCAACGGTTTTAAGCGTTTGCTGAATGATGGTTTTACCTGCGATAATACGCAGATTGATTATATACCTACCTTCACCGCGCCGGGGCACACCTGTATCTACACGGGCTCGGTACCTGCCATACACGGCATCGCAGGGAATGACTTTATCATTCAGGCCACCGGCAAATCGATGTACTGTACCGAGGATACCACCGTAAAAACGGTTGGCAGCACATCAACCGCAGGAGAAATGTCGCCGCGCAACCTGCTGGTAACAACCGTTACCGATGAGCTGAAGCTCGCGACAAATTTTAGGTCGAAGGTGATCGGTATCGCGCTGAAAGACCGCGGCGGCATACTGCCTGCCGGGCACACCGCCAATGCTGCTTACTGGTTTGATGACAAAAGCGGCAACTGGATCACCAGTACATATTATATGACTGATCTGCCCCAGTGGGTAAAAGACTTTAACGCACAAAAGCTGCCGGATACTTACCTGAAACAGGATTGGAATACGCTTTATCCTATTGATACCTATGTACAGAGCACGCCGGATAACAGCAAATACGAAGGCAAGTTCAGGGGGATGGATGCGCCAACCATGCCGGTAAAGACCTCGGCATTATACAAAGGCAATGCAGGTTTTATCCGCTCTACGCCGTATGGCAATACTTTGACGCTGGACATGGCGGTAGCCGCCATCAACGGCGAACAGTTGGGTCAGCATGACGTAACCGATTTCCTGGCATTGAGCTTTTCATCCACCGATTATGTAGGACATCAGTTTGGAGTGAACGCCGTAGAGACAGAGGATACTTATCTCCGCCTCGACCGCGACTTCGCCAGCCTCTTCACCTACCTGGATGCTAAGGTCGGCAAGGGAAATTATACCGTGTTTTTAACCGCAGATCATGGTGCGGCACACAACACCGCCTTTTTGAACGATCATGGCATTCCCGGCGATGTTTGGGATGAGCGTGACGCGCTGAAGGGCTTAAACCAGTACCTGATGGACAAGTACAAGGCCGACCATCTGGTATTAAGCCTGAGCAACTATCAGGTCAATTTTAATTACAAGGACGTACGCTACCTGCATTTAAACGAAGATGTGCTGAAACAGGATTGCATTGATTTTTTACTGACGCAACCCGCCATCGCATTTGCGGTGGATATGAAAAAAGCGCAGACCGCCTCGATTCCTGATGCGCTGAGAATGCGGATCATTAACGGCTACAGCATAGCGAACAGCGGCGAAGTTCAGATCATCCTGAAGCCGGGATATTTTACCGGGCACGGCTCTGGTGACGGTGGCCCGACCGGTACCACGCACGGCACCTGGAACCCGTACGATAACCATATTCCGCTGGTGTTTATGGGCTGGGGCATTAAGCACGGCCACCTTAACCGCGAAACCCACATGACAGACATTGCACCGACTATTGCGGCTTTGCTGCACATTCAGGCTCCCAACGGTAGTATCGGCCAGCCGGTGAGCGAGGTGCTGAAATAAGGCATTTCCGTTGCTTTTCAGAAGATTTTAGCCCGACTCTGCTAAAATCTTCTGATCTTTACACCCGCAGGAGAGAACCCAAATGAAAAAATATATCGCCCGTTTTCATTACCTGACGCAGGACCTGCGTTCCCGGAGCCACCTGAAGCAGGCCACCATAGCCTGTGAGGCTGGAGCCAACTGGATACAGTACCGCTGCCTGACGAAGCCGGACGACGAACTGGTGGATGAGATCAACGAAATTGCTGCCATTTGCGACGATTGGGGAACAACGCTCATCCTGACCAATCATTACCACCTGCTTGGCCGCGTGGATGCGCAAGGGGTACATATAGAAGATTTTGATGCCGATTTCCGGTCGATTCGCCGCGCCATCGGTCGCGATAAGACCCTCGGAGCCTCCGCAACCAACCTGCGGCAACTGACGGCTCTTCAGGGTACGGGTGTGGTGGATTACTGCGGATATGGTCCATTTGCGGTCACCAATACCAAACCGAACAACTTTTCCCTGCTCGGGTTTGACGGATACCGGGAACTGCAAAAACACCCGGAGATCAGGATACCCGTTATCGCTGTCGGCGGCATCCATATCGAGGACGTTGACCCGCTGGTTAAAACAGGGGTGTACGGAATAGCGGTCTCGGCGGCTGTAAACCTCTCCGTCGATCCGGGACGCGCCTTTAAGGAATTCCACAAAAAGATCTATTAAAACCCGGCCGACCAGCAGGAAACCAAGCGGCCCCGGCCTCGATTTTTTGCTTGCATAGATCGAAAATATTCCTATATTTACTTTTGTAACAGGCGTATAAAGCGCTGGTTATAAGCCTTGTAAAAAAGGGTTGGGGTCAAATAATAAAACAGGTCTTATCATGAAGATAGCGGTTATCATTTCCTTGCTGGTTCTGGGCCTCGGCCACATGAATCCCAAAACTGACGCGACGTTGAACGGTACCTGGCAGCCGGTAAAAGAAGAATTTGGTGGAAAACCCTGGCCTGCCGCCATGTTTGAAAACCAGAAGCTGGTGATTGCCGATAGCCTTTATACCTTTTATGCCGAATCGGTGGATAAGGGGCGTGTAACCTATGGCGATGGAAAGATGGATATTTATGGCATGGAAGGCGTAAATACCGGAAAACACTTCATGGCGATCTATAAGCATGAAGACGGCCAGCTTACCATTTGTTATAACCTGAAAGGCGACGGCTATCCCGAAGCCTTCGCAACCAAACCCCAGACGATGCTCTTTCTTTCCGTGTTTAAAAAAGCGGAGTGAATAGTCGTAATTATTTATTCTTTTCAACACTACTTGATCAGGCCCGGTTTCGTGCATACCACTGTTTCGGTTTTGCTTTCGTATTTTTGCGGTGTAATAATACAACGGCGATGGCCTTCGTATAACAAAAACGCATTATGTTCGATAATAAGGAAAAGACCAATATACAGGAGCTGGGCGAGTTCGGCCTGATAGATTACCTTACCAAAAATTTTAAACTTAGTCAGAAAACCACGACCAAAGGCGTGGGCGATGATGCCGCCGTTCTTGATTTTGAAGGAAAAAAGACCCTCATTTCAACCGATATGCTGCTGGAGGGTATTCACTTTGATCTGGCGTACACACCGCTGAAACACCTCGGTTATAAAGCCATACAGGTAAACCTCAGTGATATTTACGCCATGAATGGAACGGCAACGCAGGTTACGGTATCAATTGGGTTAAGCAGCAAATTTCCGCTGGAGGCAGTAGAAGAGATATACGAAGGCATCTATCTTGCCTGCGAAAAATATAACGTGGATCTGGTGGGCGGCGACACTTCCGCATCCAAACAGGGCTTGGTTATCAGTGTCACATCGATAGGTTATGCCGATGAAAAGGATGTTGTTTACCGCAGCGGCGCACAGGAAGGCGATCTGATCTGCGTATCAGGCGATCTGGGCGGTGCCTATACCGGTCTGCAGCTGCTGGAACGGGAGAAACGCATCTATCTGGAGAACCCGAAAATTCAGCCGGACCTGGAGGGGAAGGACTATATTGTTGAGCGCCAGCTGAAGCCCGAAGCCCGTAGGGACGTGGTGGAGCTGCTGAAGGAAATTGATGTAAGACCGACAGCCATGATCGATGTATCCGACGGACTGGCATCGGAGCTGCTTCACATCTGCAAACAAAGCGACAAAGGCTGCAACCTGTACGAAGAAAAGATACCGCTCGACCCGATGACCTTTGAAACCGCGCGCGAGTTTAACCTCGACCCGACGGTGTGCGCGCTCAGCGGCGGCGAAGATTATGAACTGCTGTTCACCGTAAAGCAGGCGGATTACGATAAGATCAAATTCAAGATGGATATTTCTGTGATCGGCTATATGACAGAACCATCAGCAGGCTGTAACCTGATCACCAAAAGCGGTAATGTGCACGCCCTGACTGCGCAGGGATGGAACGCATTCAAGCCCTGACCGGGGACTTATAAACAACACAAATCTGTTTTTGCTGATGACCGATCAGGGTTTTATTTATATATTTAGAAAAACAAATACATGAACAAAGCCCTGCTCTTTTTTGTCTTTCTGCTGGCATGCCTTAAACTTTCCGCCCAGAAAAGCACAACCTTTCGGATGCAATATGCGCCCGGACACACCTATGCAATGACTACTGAAATGTCGATGGATTTTAATGTCGATCTCAGCGGCGATCAGGATATAACCGATAAGTTATCAGCGCAGGGGATAACATCTCCCGTAAAGGCTACGATGACCATGACCATGGAGGGCAACACCCAAACAGGCGAGGCAGACGGCCAGCATGTTTTTCCGGTAACGATGAAAGTCAATCTGGATAAAATGACCATGAAACTGGGTGAGCGGGATATCCCGATTCCCGCCATCGCCAATAAGCCGACGATCATCTATGGCCATGTTTTGCAGGATGGCAAAATAAAGGCGGATTCTTTAAATGGTCAGTATGTTGCAGATAGCTCATCAAGCAGGGTTGCCCAGATAATGAACAATGCCCAATACAAAATAAAGTTTCCTGATCATCCGCTCAAGGTAGGAGATACGTTTGTACAGGATATGCCGTTTGCCATTCCGATGGCACAGAACGAAAACGGTGCGACCGCTATTAAAGCAACATATAAGCTGACGGGTATTAACGATGGAAAAGCTTATTTTGATGTCGATCAGCAGGTCGATATGAAGTTAAATTTTAAGGGCGTGATCATATCGATAACAGGCGGCGGTTCGGGAAAAATGATCTATAGTGTCAAAGACAATTTTCCGGTTGACTACACCACCAATATGAACATTAAGCTGGATGGACAGGTGAATACCCTGATGATCAAGGGCTCTTTTACCGTTGTCGGAGAAACAAAATACGTTATCAATTAATCACATTTCTTTGCTGCTGAAAACCCGTCATTCTTCACGGGTATATTTGGCGTCAATCTGTTTGTTGGCTCTCGCACCAAGACTTTTGATCTTTTCAGCCGTTTTGATCAGGTTGCCGGTGCCCTCACTCAGTTTGTTCAGTGCGCTGTCGTAAGCATGCTGGCTTTGCCGGATATTCTTGCCGATGCTTTCCATATCATTGACGAACCCGGCAAACTTGTCGTACATAACACCGCTCAGCCGCGCAATTTCAAGCACGTTGCGGTTTTGGCGTTCCTGTTTCCAGATGCTGGCGATGGTGCGCAGCGTTGCCAGTAACGTGGACGGGCTTACGATCACCACCTTCTTTTCCCAGGCATCGCTAAACAGCTCCGCGTCGATCTGAACGGCAATGCTGAAGGACGATTCTATCGGGATGAACAGCAATACAAAATCAGGGGAATTGATCTGGTACAGGTCATGGTAGTTTTTTGACGACAGGTTGTTCACATGCCCCCGGATCGATTCGATATGCGCTTTGGAGAACAGCTTGCGCTCTTCGTCTGTTTCGCAGTTTACCAGCCGTTCGTAAGCCACCAATGATACTTTTGAGTCAACAACAAGATGTTTTTCATCCGGCAGGTCGATGATCGCATCTGGTTGCAGGCGTATTCCGTCAGCTCCGGTTATGCTGGCTTGCAAACGGTACTCCCTGTCCTTCACAAGGCCGGAGCGCTCCAGTATTTTTTCCAGGATCACCTCTCCCCAGTTTCCCTGCTTTTTATTATCGCCTTTTAAGGCTTTTGTCAGGTTCTGCGCCTCATTGCTGATCATTTTGTTCAGGTCCATCAGTTGGGTGATCACACCCTTCAGGGTATTCCGCTCCGCAGCTTCCATATTGTAAACCTTTTCCACCTTTTCCTCAAAGGCTTTGATGTTTTCTTTCAGCGGGTTTAACAGCAGGTCAAGATTGGTGCGGTTGGTTTCGATAAACTTCTGCGACTTTTCATCGAGCAGTTTGTTGGCAATATTTTGAAACTCAAGCTGAAAATCTTTTCTGATCTGATCAATCTCCACTTTTTGTTCCTGAATTTTCTCCTGCTGCGATCGGTAATAGGCTCTCGCGCTTTCCAGCGACTGGTTAGCCGCCGATAATTGCGAACGCTCATAGATCAGTTCATCCTGAAGCCGGTTCTTTTCTTCTTTCAGCAAATTGGTGATGCTTTCCTTTTCGGCGATAAGGCCTGCGGCATATTGTCCGGCTTTTGCCAGTTCTATATTCAGCGTGTTGTTTTCGTTTTTTAAGCGAAGCACCTCGTCAGCAGAAAATTCACCGGCAGATCTGGGCCGTTTAAGAAACAAAATAACGGCAATTAAAAGAATGAAGACCGCGAAGGCTAAAATATAAATATCCATTTTGATAAAAATATTAGCAAATTTAGGATAAATATTTTAGCAGAGAATGCACACAGTATTGATACAAGAGAAAATGATTTAAATAACAAGGACTTGCTGGAAATATCACGCGATTTAATCAGAGACTTCAGCTAAGTCAACTGTTAATAATCCAGGGGAAATAAATTTACGGCAGTTGATAAAAACAATTAATAAATAACGGTTACATACCCACTAAGTACCTGTTGCGCGCCCTTAGCAGTGATCACATAATAATACACACCTGCTGTAATTTTTTTGTTTCGATAAGTTCCATCCCAGGGTGTTGTATAACCCTGGCTTTGAAAAACCACCGCCCCCCAGCGATCAAAGACCTTTACATTAACAGTAGGATCATTTTCCAGCCCCGATATTACCCATGTATCATTGATGCCATCGTCATTGGGCGTAAACGTATTAGGTATATGAATCTCCTTACAATAGCTGGTAACCTTTATGGTTTGTGATGCTTCGCAACCGTTTTGGTCAGTAACGGTTAAGCTAACAGTGCCGAGGGTACTTGTGTTATAAGTTTGGCTGCCCAGTTGCCCATTCCATTTATATTTGATAAATCCGGGTGGGGCGGTCAAAGTAACATGGTCGTTTGTGAACTGGCATAAAGTGGCATCTGGCAAATTCAACACCGGATTTGGAAAAAACTGCAGCGTCAGGTTCTGGTTGAAGACGCAACCTGCTGCAGTGGTCACCATGGCGGTATAGGTACCTGACTGATTAACAGTAATCCTGTCACTCGTTTCCCCTGTCGACCATCTAATACTGCCACCGGAGTAGGTCGCCTGAATATCAACTGGCTGACCATCGCACAAGGTTGTCTTAACGATCCGTTCTAAATTAATTGTCGGCGGATCGTCGAAAATTAAATGGTATGCAGATGAACCCTGACTACAGGTTGTCTGATTGCTAAAAATATTCACGGTGTAGCTTCCCGCTGAACCGGTTACTATAGTAGTCTTGCCCTGATCTTCATTCATAACAACGCCATCTTTCAGCCATTGAATGGTATAGCTATTATCAAGAGGGATATTAATCGATAAAAGGGCTTCATCGCCAATACAGTACGCCGGTTTGTCAGCGGATATCACCGGTGTGGCAAGTGTGATAAAACCCAGATGGAACTCAGCAGATGTTGCTGAATTATCTGAACATGAGGTAACTTCTGCTTTGTAATTACCGGCTTCGGTTGCGTCCAATGTAGCCAAAGTGCTTGCGGTTAAAAGAACGCCATCCTTATACCAGCGATATTGATACGGCTGCCAATTGATAATCCCCGTTGCGTCAAGTGGTACATTGGCAGTTAATACAGCGTGGTCTCCGGAACAATACGCGGGTTTATCGGAGGTGATTATCGGGGGCGGAACTTTAATAAAGTCAACTTGAACTTCTTTGGTCGGCACCCAGTTGCCGGCACAGGCACTAACTTCTAATTTATATTTTCCCGGCTGCGTAATTTCAAGCTTCGAAGTAGTATTTCCATTTAGCAGACCATCCTTATACCAGCGATACTGATAGTTGGTATTATTTTCGGTTTCCAGCGTTGCGGTTGAACCGGCACAGTAGTTCAATTTATCGGGATAGTTAAATGTGAAGATCGGAGCCGCAATTGTGGTAACCTTTAAATGGTTAGAACTAAAATTAATGTTGGTGCATGCGTCATACAGTTTCACATAATAATCGCCTGCCTTTTCTATTTTGAGCGTTAAATTGCTTTCATTGGGCAGCGCAACCCCATCTTTGTACCATTGAACATTCGTTCCGGAATAAGCATAAATGTTTATAGCGGCCGTAACGCTGGTGTTTGGGCATAGCCCCACGTTGTCCACAGCGTCGTCCTGCCCGTCAAATTTAATGGCTTTTATTTGTTTTTGAGCGTCACCGGTTCGGGAGTAGTCTGGTTTTAACAAGTATAATCCGTCCGCCGCAGCCACCCAGACCCCATCTTCACAAACGGATGAATTAAATTGTGCAGAGCTGTAAGTATCTGCATTTACACAAATATCATTTATTGCTTTATTGCCCAATTCATTACAATAAAAAAAGGAATAGTCACTGGTGAAACCATCGTCCGATTGGCGGTATTTTGAATTAGAAAAGTACAAACCCTGGCTTGTGCCAACCAGCAAATTTTCCATTGCCAGGCCTTGCCCAAAGCTGCGCAGGCCATAAATAGATGCGATTTTACTTATATCAGCGCCTTTCAAAAAATGTCGGTGAGGTATGCTTGTGGAATATGATTGGTTCCAGTTATTTTCAAACAGGCCCTCTTCTGTGGCCCAGAAAAGATGTGTAAGATCAGTGAATAAATAAGCCTGATCATAAGCGTCTCCGCTTGTATAATAAGCTGATTTTATGGTATGCCCAAAACTTTGCCCCCCGGTCCATATCTCAGCCCCGTATATGGTATAATTAAATAATTCCACGGCGGGCAGATGATTTACCGTATCGGCATAACAGCGGCAGTACTGGCCATCTGACAACATTTCCGTCCTGTAGGTAGATGCATATATAATGCTTGGACTATCATTGGGGATTGGCAGCATGATATCTTTCTTTACGTTATATCTGTAAATGCCGTGGCCGGTGGCTATTAATAAGGCGTGATCGGTTTGAACGTAATTATTACCGCCGCCCGCCACATCCACCCCCAATGAATTTATGGACGGATTAATATGATATTTCGTTTTAACGGATTTTACCGTTCCGGATATGAAGCTCAACAGTTCATCCTTTGCCGCTACAAATACCGTGTCTTTTGAAAATCCAGCTATATCGATAAATTTATTTCCGCCGTACGCGATAAAGGATGCGCTAAAATCGACTATTTCATTCGTCAGGCTGTTTATCCGGTAAACGCCGTTGTTTTGTGTAAGTACCCATAAATAATTATCCCGGTAATCGCGTTTTGCCTTTAGGATATTCTTCCCCTGCAAAAAAGTATGATTTAGGTGAAAGTCCATATCCTGCTGGCCATATACGGCACAGATCGAAAAAAGACAGGCGAACAAAAAAATAAAACGGGACAAAAACATTTATAAGGCTTTGCAGTGCTTAAAATAGTGATAAAAGATAAAATAAATTAAATCGTGCATAATTATCCCATAAAACCGCTTTTAAAAATTCGAATGGGGAGATATAGAAAAATAATATTTCAATAAAAAGCCGCTGCCATTTTAGACAATAGCTTTATAAACATAACTGCGGCGGACTACTATTTAAATCGGTTTAATGTTGTTAGGACGCAAATACAGCCTGTGGAAATTCGCTTAGACGATTTAGGGATTCGGAGAACCCGGAGTGCTGCTCTTCTCAACCCTCAAACCCACGTCGCTAACTTCCTTCAACGGGTTGTCGCGCATGTTTTGTTCGATATAAAAGGTATAGGTGCCTTTCGCCGGAAAATGGTGGTTAACAAGAAATGGTTCCTGATAGCTGTACAGATTGCCGGTACCTTCGCCCAGCCACTGCCCGTCCTTATTGGCCAGCTTCAGTTCATAGCGCTTAACGGCTTTTTTAATTCCGGGTCCGGTCTGAGAGATCAGCACAAAGATGTTGGAATATTTGTAGTCGCCGGTGACCCGCAGGTTCATATACAGCTTATAACCCGCTTTTTCGTCGTCGATTTTAAAACTGAATTTAAAGCGATTCAGATAGGTCCAGTTATGATCAGGCACGGGCAAATTCTGATCGATAACGGCATTCTTATCGGTGCAGCTGTTAAGCAGCAGCCCGGACGATAGAAGGATGATTAAAATAAGTCCTCGTTTCATGGTTTATTTCCCGGCTGACCGCCCTCTTTATTGCCTCCCGGATTCTGACGGTTTTTGTTCCTGTTTCCCCTGAACCTCCTGTTCTTGTTCTGATTTCCGCCGCCGTCCTGCCGCGCCTCGGGCTTATTATTATCACGGCTGCGTTGCTGTTGCTGCTGCGGAGACGACGGATTTTGGTTCGGTTTCGCCTCTTTTTTGGGCCCCGCTGCTTCGGCTTGGCCGCCGCCCTGACGGTGGTTTTTATTGCGGTTTTTGTTTTTCTTTTTGTTCTGGTTGCGCCGCTCGTCGAGGCGGGTCAGGCTGTCCTGCCCCACTACGTTCTCGTAGTCCAGCACCTTTACGGGTTTGGTTTCAATTTCAATAACTTCTCCCAGGTCAGGGGGCAGGTTTCCATCTCGGTTCATCTGCTGTATTTCCTTCACCCGTGCAATAGGCAGCGGTATCCACGATTCTGCATTGGGATAACTGAACCACATCAGCTTCTTAAAAATATCTGTCTTCTGCAGGCGCGCGTCACCGCGTTCGGTTTTCAGCACATTAACATTATCCGGGATATGTTTCAGCGCGTCCATGTAGGTGTCCAGCTCATAATTCAGACAGCATTTCAGCTTACCGCACTGGCCTGCCAGTTTCAGCGTGTTCAGCGAAAGATTCTGATAGCGTGCTGCCGAGGTGGACACCGTTTTAAAATCTGTCAGCCACGTCGAGCAGCATAGTTCGCGTCCGCATGAGCCGATGCCGCCCAGGCGACTGGCTTCCTGCCTCATCCCGATCTGCCGCATCTCGATACGGATCCGGAAAGCCTCCGCCATTTTTTTGATCAGCTCCCTGAAGTCAACCCGGCCTTCGGCCGTGTAATAAAAGGTAGCTTTCGTTTTATCACCCTGATAATCCACATCGCTTAGCTTCATGCTCAGGTTAAGCTGTAGCGCCAGTGTGCGCGACCGGTGCATGGTTTCCCACTCCAGTTCTTTGGCGGCTTTCCACTTGTCAACATCAGCCGGGGTGGCCTTGCGGTATATCTTTTTTACTACGTCACCCTCTTTCACCCGGCGTTTAACCATCTGCATGCGCACCAGTTCGCCCGTGAGTGACACATGCCCTACATCGTATCCGCCTGTCGGGGCTTCTACTACGACTAATTCGCCTGCTTCAAGATAGATATTGTCATTATTCAGGAAAAATTCCTTGCGCGATCCTTTAAATTTAACCTCGATAACATTGAAAGGCTTATAATTTGCCGGCATGTCCATGTTTGACAGCCAGTCGTAAACATCTAATTTGCTGCAACCATTCGTTAGGCACGAGCCATTACTTTTGCAGCCTGCAGGTGAGCATCCGCCCCCCGTTGAACAACTTCCGCATCCCATAATTAATTTGGTATATATTGAGTCCGCTCCTGGCGGATCGTTTTAAAATAAAGTATTTTTATAATTTGTAAAGATACATCTAAAAATAAAATTTTAGGATTAGCATTCCTTTCCACATGATAATGCGCTTTTTCAAGCTCGGTTACAATGGCCTGGGCCTCGTCTGTATCCATCACTTTGGTCATTTTCTCCGCCGTTTCCAGTTCACTGGCCGGCAAATGCACGAGGCTCCCTGCGCCCGATAAAAGCAGACAGCATTCCCGTAAGAAACTCACGCCGTAACGCAGAAAGTTCTTTTGGTTTTCGCGTCCCATTTTGGCGATCTGTTCCGAAAAAGGCAATATCTCACCGCCCTTGTTGCTAAAGCACAAGCGGAGCCATTGCACAAACTGCGCATGATAACCCTTATTATCATACTGCAGCATGGCGAGGGCGTCTGTCAGGTTGCCGTTGCTCAGGTAGGCAATTTCAGCGGCCGCATCCTCCGTCTGGTTGTACCGGCTGATCAGATGTGTCCTGATGTCGTCGAGCGTCAGTGCAGGTATCTTGATCAGCTGTGTGCGGCTAAGGATGGTATTCAGTATCTGGTCCTGATTTTGAGCAACGAGGATGAACAGCGTATTTGGCTGCGGTTCTTCAATGATCTTTAACAGCGCATTACCCTCCTTGTCGAGATATTCCGGCAGCCACAGGATCAGTATTTTATAGGGCGATTCAAAGGGTTTAAAGCTCAGCTTTTTAATGATCTGATGACATTCTGCAATATTGATGTTCGCCTGTTTGTTTTCTGCTTCAACATATTCCCGCCAGGTGTCGAGGCTCAGATACGGATTCGCCAAAAAAGCCTCACGCCACTGCTCAACAAAGGTTACGGCTGTATCATCTTTGTGTTTGGCAAAAAAAGGATAGGAAAAATGCAGGTCGGGGTGGGTCAGCTTCTGATATTTACGGCAGGACGAACACTCGCCGCAGGAATCATCAGCTTGCCGGGCCTCGCACGACAGATATTGCGCATACGCTACAGCTAACGGAAGGCTGCCGGATCCCCCCGGACCGAGGAATAGCTGAGCATGACTGACCCGGTTTTCCTTTACCGAATTGATCAGGCGCTGCTTTACTGCCTCCTGTCCGACTATCTGTTTAAACTGCATTGGTGCAAAATAGGGATTAGATACGAAATGTAGTACTGCTGCGCCAAAGATTTTGCGGGAAGGGTCGGTATCGCCGGGCTTTTTTACAAAAACGCGCAAAGCCGGAACCGTATGGTAATTGTGGTATTAACCCTATCTTTACCGCATGTGTTATAATATCGGCATATCGCTGCGGTTAAACTTTGGGATAGTATGAGGTTAATGGCTTTTGATTACGGAACCAAGCGGATCGGCATCGCTGTTACCGACCCGATGCAGATCATTGCAACAGGTCTGGATACCATTCACCCCAATCAGATCATCAGTTATCTGAAAAAATATATGCAGACCGAACAGGTGGAGCGCTTTATCGTGGGCGATCCCCGGCAGATGGACAATACGCCATCACAGTCGGCAGTACATGTCAGAGGTTTTGTTAATCTGCTGAAAAAAGAGTTTCCGCATATCCCGGTAGAAATGCTTGACGAACGCTTTACCTCCAAAATGGCTTCGGCTGCCATAGCCCAAAGCGGGATGAATAAAAAGGCCCGTCAGAATAAGGAGCTTGTAGATACGGTATCAGCGGTGATATTGCTGCAATCGTTTATGTCGGCAGGTGGATTTTTAAGATAATATCCCTTAAAACTTCAGATTGGCTTTAAGCCAGTTTTGAACATCACGCTGCATGGTAACGTCTTCCGGCATCTTATCATGAATCAGCTTCTCCATTTTATTGCCGGTATTCGCAAAGCGATAGTCCCAAAAAATCATCAGCCTGTTTATCAGGTAAACCATCTCATTGCCCTCTTCCCGGTTAAAAACCGTATTATCAGGCTTGCCGTTCACCCGCGGATCAGAAGGCTGGTAAACCGTCCATTTATAATCGGAATAGTGCAAATTTCTTCTTGAAAACAGGGTCATACGCTCTTGGATTTTCATAAAGGTACGCTTAATAAGCCAAATACGCGGCAATGGGTATGCAATTGTTTGTATTGTCAGTATATTCACCGGGCTTGTTTATCGGTATTTTTGCCGGTTAAGATATACTTTTGAATGAATAAACTTAAAACCTTTGACGATCTCTCTGTCCACGAGTTGTACCAGATACTTAAGCTGCGAAGCGAGGTGTTTGTGCTGGAGCAGGAATGTCTTTATCAGGATATGGATGGAAAGGATCAGCAATGCCATCACCTGATGATGTTTGAAGACGGCGAACTGGCAGCCTACACGCGCCTGCTGCCCGCGGGTGTCTCCTTTGCGGAGGCGTCTATCGGCCGTGTGGTGGTGCATCCTGAATTCAGAGGCAGGGGGCTGGCCCGTAAGCTGATGAAACAGTCTGTCGCGCATTGCTATGAGCTTTTCGGAAAACAACCTGTCCGTATTGGCGCGCAATACTATCTGAAGGATTTTTACAGCTCTATCGGTTTTGAACAACAGGGAGACATTTATCTTGAGGATGGCATCGAACACATCGAAATGCTGCTGACAGATGCGCTTAACACATAAATATTTTATCGTGGAATTATGAAAACGCTCAACGACCTGCTTTTGCTTGGCGATCCGCGCCTTTATGAGGTCTGTGCGCCTGTTTTAAAAGACGATCTGCCGTTAGTGCCGGGTTGGGTAGCTGATATGGATAATGTGATGAAGGAAATGAGGGCGCGGTATCATTTTGGTCGCGCCATAGCGGCGCCGCAGCTGGGGATTATGAAACGACTCGTTTATATGAACATTGATAAGCCCGTTGTCTTTATTAACCCCCGCCTGTCGGGCCTGAGTGAAGAGATGTTCGAGATATGGGATGATTGCATGAGTTTTCCGCATCTGCTGGTAAAGGTAAAGCGGCACCGGTCGCTGACAGTAATGTACACGGATGAGAATTGGGAGCAGCAGCAATGGGAAATGGATGGCGCACTGTCTGAACTTTTACAGCATGAGTGCGATCATCTTGATGGCGTCCTCTGCACCATGCGGGCCATTGATGAACGATCATTTAGATGGCGCAAGTGAAAAAGTTACTGGTTAACAACGGGCGGCGTAACCAGCTTGGGAAGCTCATAAGTATGCTCATTTCTTAAGAAACGCCGCAGGTTGGCCAGGATCATCGCAATAAATTCGTACTCGCTCGCCGTTTTGGTGGTGTAATAGCCCGGCCGGTACCTGAACATAAAAGCCGTCAGCCGCTCGTCCTTAAGCCCGGTAATATTCCCCACATAGGTACGGTTAAAGCGAACGTCAATAGTATTTTGCTCAAAGTCATTTTCAATAATACCGCGCAGGCGTGCTGCATTCCTGCCGCTTCTGCTGAGCGCGTTATAAATGGCGTCAATACTCAAACCCGCGCTGCCCATTGACGGTGTGCTGAGGAGATCACTATTGGAAAGCGAACCGTAGGCCTTGCTGAATTCGGCCTTCGTCTCTGCAAGCCTGCGCTCGGGGCTGAGGACGGTGTCACGAATGGTAACCTCTCTCAGCCTGATGGACGTGGGAGCCATGTAAATGGCCAGGTGAAATTCCTTATTGATCTTTACGGTATCAGTATGATAGTCAAGGCGGGCGAATACAAGCACATCGCCGGTTTTGGCATCTATTTTAAATTCACCTTTAAGATTATTATAAACAATAAGACCGGTATGGAGATTGTGGATGCTGACCGTCGCAATACGTTCCTGGCTGTCTTTGTCAAAAACGATCCCGTCAACGGTATTGCTTTGCCCGAAGCAACTAACGGCGATCATTAAAAACAAAGCAATAAACCCTAATTTCATTTGCAATCCTAAAAATACGGCATTTAAACCACGCTGTCGTATGGTTTAACAAAAATTAACACCGATAACGGCATCGCCGCAGATAAAGTATAAAAATCAAAAATAGTATTTGCTTAAATGAAAATTAATGGTAAGTTTGTACTTACGGTAAGCAATTGCTTACCATTAAAAATTGATAGATAAGATGCAGAAAACCGGACAGCATGAAAAAGCATTTAACGCGCTGGGCGATCCCATGCGGCGGCTGATATTTGAGAAGTTGAGGTCGCGCCCGCTATCTGTAGCCGACATTGCTCATGGGCTGCCCGTAAGCCGTCCTGCCGTATCGCAGCACATCCGGATACTGAAGGATGCACGGTTGATCCGGGTTCGCCGGTCCGGTACGCGGAATTTTTGCGAGATCGATCCCGATGGTGTGCTGGCTATGCGGATTTATCTCGATAATTTTTGGGATACTGCGCTTGCCGCGTTTAAAACAGTTGCTGAAAATCAGACAGACGATGAATAAAACAGAAATTAAACCCATCAGAAAAGAAGTGGTGGTGAACACCTCTCAGGCG
Organism: Mucilaginibacter sp.; assembly: GCA_035547875.1. Lineage (GTDB taxonomy): Bacteria > Bacteroidota > Bacteroidia > Sphingobacteriales > Sphingobacteriaceae > Mucilaginibacter. The sequence goes on from DASZTX010000022.1 coordinate 105,072, forward strand.
ACGGCCTTTAAAACATTTACACAGAAAATGGATCTGTGGTGGCCGCGAACACACCATATTGGCAGCACGCCGTTAACGGAACTGGTGCTCGAACCGGGGAATGACGGACGATGGTTTTCGCGTCACGAAGATGGCAGCGAAGTTGATATCGGCAGGGTGCTGACCTGGGATCCGGACGGACTGCTGGTGCTCGCCTGGCAGATCAACGGCGATTTTAAATTCGACCCCGAACTCATTACCGAGGTGGAAGTGCGGTTTATCCCGGAGGAGGCAAAAAGAACGCGGGTGATGTTCGAACACCGGAATCTGGACAGGTTGGGCGGTACAAAACCTGTTGAAAGCATGGATGAGGGCTGGGGATATATCATGGGGCTGTATAAAGATCTTGCAGACAGCGGAATATGAGACCGAAGGTTTTAATACGTATAGCCGCTATATTGATGCTGCTGCATACCGTTGGGCATTCTTTGGGGGCGCTGAGCTGGAAACAGGCTCCCAACGCCGCCGTCGCGCAGGTGATCAGCGGAATGGAAAACAATCATTTCGGGTTTATGGGGCGCAACGCCTCCATAGCATTGTTTTACAACGGCTATGGCATCAGCATGATCTTCGTGTTGTTGCTCATAAGCGCACAGCTTTGGCTGCTTTCGGCGGACGACGGTCACAAAGACTCAGCAAAAATGCTGATCTCCCTTACTGTTTTCCTGCTTGCGCTCTCTGTTACCGAATATATTTATTTCTTCACTTTCGCGGCAGCTGTTTCCTTTATTTCGGGTATCTGCACCCTGCTTGCCCTTAGTGCGGGGGTTAAACAGAATAGATTACGCACAATAAATTCATAACAAATCATGGAAGAACAGAATTATCATATCCGTATTGCCACTACCGGGACACCCTCCGGCGCGGCAGAAGCGATCAGCAAGGTTACGGCATGGTGGGGAGATGATGTTGAGGGAAATTCGAAAGAAACGGGCGATGAGTTTACCATCCGCTTTGGCGAAACCTCTGTGGATTTCAGGGTAACTGAAACAGGCGCAGAAAGGATCGTCTGGCAGGTGACGGATTGTAACCTGCACTGGTTGCACGATACGAAAGAATGGAAAGGACATACCATCATCTGGGATATTACACCAACGGGAGGCAATACTACCATTGACTTTACACAGATCGGTCTTAAGCCGGGCGTTGAATGTTACAATGATTGCGAAAAGGGCTGGAACTTTTATATTGGCGACAGCTTACTTTCCCTCATTAATACAGGGAAAGGCAAGCCGGATACCAGCAAGGCGAGACGCGGTAACTGACGTCCCTTACTGGTCCTTTTCAGCTTTTCTCCAGTATTTTGTCAATCTTTCTCCAGATTGGGTCTATATACTTGAAGAAAAATATCAATTATGAAAAAGTTATTATTTGCGGGAGCTCTCGCTCTCGCCTTCGGAACTATTCATGCGCAGGACCTGAAATCAACGGAGGTACCTGCCGTAGTTAAAAGCGCGCTTTTAAAAAAATATCCTGAAGCTGCTAAGGTAAGCTGGGAGAAAGAAAAAGGCAATTACGAAGCTAACTGGGGCGGTAGGTCAGGAGAAGACAACTCTGTTATGTTTACCCCCGCCGGGCAATTTATTGAGATTGTTAAAGCCATTGCTATAAAGCAACTTCCCGCTAACATAGCGCCGTATATTAAAGCACATTATAATGGAGCAAAGATCCGTGAAGCAGGAAAAGTGACAGATGCCAACGGCAAAACAATGTACGAAGCGGAAATAAGGGGAGCAGATCTTATTTTCGACGAAAAGGGTGTTTTTATTAAAAAGGATTAAATAATGCCCTGGCGAAAGTCTGCAAATCTTGTGTGACTTTTCTATATCAGGTGCTGCCCGCGGCAACGGGCAGCACCTGATTTTTAAGCCGTTAAGTTTTTTGTTCAGCGAAACAACTCCACCCAGGTTAAACCGGATGCCTATATTGCCAATATCTCCACGATCTTTAAAAAATCCGGATTAATTTCAGCAATGTGTTTGGTGGCATGTTCAAACGGGGTATAAACAATGTCGTTATGGATCAGCCCGACCATTTCGTTACGCCTGCCTGATTGCAGGGCCTCTACGGCAGCAACACCAAGACGGCTGGCCAGCACACGGTCCATGCAGGTTGGCCTGCCACCACGCTGGATGTGTCCCAATACCGAAACGCGCGTATCATAATTCGGAAACTTTTCTTTTATCTGCCGGCCTACCTCAAATGCATCACCTGCGTCGCCGTTTTCGGCAAGCATAATTATTTTTGATGATTTGTCCTTTCGGCCGCTTTCCAGTTTGTCATACACCGCCTGAATATCGGTTTTTGATTCAGGGATCAGGATCGTTTCAGCTCCGGCCGCAATGCCGGTACGCAGCGCGATAAGACCGGAGTCGCGGCCCATAACCTCAACAATAAACAACCTGTCGTGCGATTCAGCGGTATCGCGTATCTTGTCCACTGCATCAATTACCGTATTGATGGCGGTATCATAGCCTATGGTAAAATCCGTACCACACAGATCGTTATCGATCGTTCCGGGAAGGCCGATAACCGGAATATCAAATTCTTCACTGAAAACACGCGCCCCCCTGAAGGTACCGTCACCGCCTACGGCAACGAGCGCATCAACGTTATGTTTCTTTAAATTTTCATAGGCGATTTTACGTCCCTCCGGCGTGCGGAACTGGTCGCTGCGAGCCGTTTTCAGAACGGTACCGCCCCGCTGTATAATATTTGCAACCGATTTACGGTCCATCGGGAACAGATCGCCTTTTATCATTCCCTCGTACCCGCGGCGTATTCCGGTAACGCTGATGCCGTAATAAATAGCCGAACGTACCACTGCCCTTATGGCAGCATTCATGCCTGGGGAGTCTCCGCCGGAAGTAAAAAGTCCTATGTTTTTTATTTGCGTCATTCTGGTAAAATTGGCGCTTTTCGCTGTATGATCTTTAAAGTATCTGACAAAAATTACAGGTGTTGTTCGCAAAAAAGACCGGTACACCCGTAAAAGTTCCGCGAATTTACACTAATTTTTTAGCGGGCTAAATTTTTGGTAGAATATTGTCTGTGTTTAACAGAGAGATAACACAGACAGAGGTCGTTACCCCTGCCTGCGTATGCTGTTAATGCCTGTTTTTATAGGCTTCGATACCGCTGTCGAGGTATTTTACAAACTCGGCAATGTTGGGCGTAGCGCCGCGCGGCGGCACCAGCGCATTGCCGGTCTCGTCAATGATCACATAATATGGCTGCGCATTCGAGCCGTAAGTGGTCACTTCAAAATCCAGGTTTTTATCGCCGATGGTTTTTAGCAGCTTCCCGTCAAATTTGGATCGTGTCTGCTCATTCGCGGGTAATTCGGTTTTATCGTCGATCACCTGCTGCAGCATGATAAAATTGTTTTGAAGCCGGGTAAGTACTTCCGGCGCCGGGAATACATTTTGTTCCATCTGGCGGCAGTTCACACAGTTCCAGCCGGTGAAATCAATAAGTACAGGCTTCTTTTGCTCTTTGGCTATTGTCATTGCCTGGTCGTAATCATACCAGTCGTCAATGCCCTTCACCTTAGGCAAACGTCTGAAGATCTCCTCATATTTTTTTGTCATTCCGGCAGTCTCTCCTGTTTTTGGCACAGGGGCGGCAACACCTCCGGAAAGGTCAAAATCCTGTGTGCTTAGCGGCGGCAACAGGGCGCTTATCGATTTTAACGGCGCTCCCCAAAGCCCGGGGATCATATAGATAACAAATGCCAATACGACAAGCGAGATCGTCGTTCGGGGTACAGACATATATTTCAGGTCGCTGTCGTGCGAAAATTTGATCTTGCCGATCAGATATAGCACCATCAGGATGCCGATGGCGATCCATAACGACAGGAATATTTCCCGGTCGAACCAGTTCCAGTGATACGCAAGGTCAACATTCGAAAGAAATTTAAGCGCAAAGGCAATCTCGATAAAGCCGAGTACAACCTTTACACTGTTAAGCCAGCCGCCTGATTTCGGAAGGCTTTTCAGCGCCGACGGGAATAAGGCAAACAAGGTAAATGGCAGGGCAATGGCCAGCGAAAAGCCAAGCATCACGACGGCCGGAGCCAGGCGTTCCCCCTTGGTTACGGCATCAACAAGCACGAGGCCGATAGCCGGGCCGGTGCAGGAGAATGAAACCACCACCAGTGTGGCCGCCATAAAAAATATGCCTATAAGGCCGCCTCTTTCCGAGTTCGCATCCAGTTTGTTGGCGAAGGAGCTTGGCAGCGTGATCTCGAAAGCTCCCAAAAACGAAGCCCCGAATACCAGCAGAAGCAGGAAAAAGAAAAAGTTAAAGATACCATTGGTTGCCAGACCGTTTAAGGCGGCGGGCCCAAATATGATGGTAATGATCAGCCCGAAAAAGACATAGATAAAGATGATGGAAAGGCCATACAACAATGATTGAAATATGGCGTTTGCCCGCGTACCGCCCTTTTTGGTAAAAAAGCTGACCGTAAGCGGCAGCATAGGGTAAACACAAGGAAGCAAAAATGCTGCAAACCCGCCGAGGAAGCCTTTTATAAAGATCTCCCACAGGGTTTTAGGCGCTTCCGCTGTTTTAGCCGACACGGTGGCTTGTGCCGCTGCTTTTTTCAGGCTGTCCTGTTTCTTTTTAAACGCCTTCAGGCTGTCGGCTTTGGTGGGGATATCCGTAAACTGGATATCGTCCATGCTGGCCGTTGTATCGGCCTTATTACTCTGAATTGCTTTTACCGGTTGCGCCGCGGTCATCAAAAAAATGAAGGTTACCAGCATCAGTATTAAGCCTGATTGATAAATGGCGCGGCCTTTAAATATCTTCATGGTTAAACAGCCCGCAATTATTTACCTAAAGGAATAGAGAAATCAAGGTCTTCCGGCGGAAGGCATTTCTGATCGTTGCAGGTCATGTACTCCAGCTGCCCTTTAATAGCAGCTACATTCGGAGAATTTAACTTTATTTTCTGGCTGAAGATCACCGATTTTTCAAAATAGGTCACATTCATCTTAAATGTCGATTCGTATTTTTTTATCGGGGTGGGCTGGGTTGGCTTGCCGATCAGCGTATATTCTTTTGACGGGGCAAAAGTAAAGGATGTTTTGATCGGGCCGCCGTCAGGAACGTTTAGGCCGTAAATATGCCATTTGTCATCAATGGTTGCTTTCAGGTAAACAACGGCTTCCTTCGCATTTATCTTTTTCGCTGCATACGACCATTTTACGGGCGTTTCAATCTGGGCTTTCGCACCAATGCTCAATACTATGGCCACTACGGCTAACAGAACTTTTTTCATGTTTATTCTTTATTTGTTCGCTATTATTATCCGGCTTTAAGCCGGTTGTTTTATACTTACTTTAATTAATTCCTGTTCCCAACGCTCCATCCAGGTACCTCGCACAGATAACCAGTTTTCCCAAACTTGCGCTAACTTACAACGTTAAAATAAAATAACGTTTCTGTTGACAAGTTGAAGTACTATTTATCTCCGGCTATTCGTTGATGAAACTGATCTCTTTCAGGCTAAACTCCAAATTCTGGCGGTTATTGTCTTCCACTACCAGCCTGCCGTTCTGCGTTACATCTTTTATCGTCCCGGTGAATCTGTTCCCGTTTGACGTAAATAAATGCACTTCGTTTAACCGGTATAGTCGGCCTAAATAGGTATTCCTTACAAACGAAATCTTCCCGGCCTTTAAATTCAGGTAATATCCCTCAATCCGGCGGCAAATTTCGGATAATAAACTCTTTAAATCATAATCCTGTTGTAAGATTTGTTTTACGGAAATGGGATTTGGCAGATTGTCGGGGAATCTCTCCTGATTAATGTTGAGGCCGATACCGACGATCGTATTTTTTATTTGTCCGCCCTGTATCATATTTTCAATCAGCATACCCCCCAGCTTTTTATCGCCATAATAGACATCGTTGGGCCATTTAATACGAAGCTGCCCGCCGAGCAGCGGTTCAAGGGCATCAAATACCCCCAGACTGACGGCTCTGACCAGATCAAACTGATCAGTGACAGCCAAAAAAGTGGGTTTTAGTAAGATGCTGAAAGTCAGATTTTTGCCGGGCTCTGCATGCCATCCGTTCTGCTGCTGCCCGCGTCCGGCGTACTGGTCTTCTGCCATAATGACGGTTCCTTCCATCACTGGCTTGGAATTTGACGTTAGTTCTTTCAGGTAGTTGTTTGTAGAACCGACTTGTTTGATTGTTACAAAATTTTGTCCAACAAATAATCCTGAAAATATGTTATTTTGCAAAATATAATAATATTAAAAAACCAATCGTTCAAAACTAATTCTTTTTGATGGTAAAAAACAAAGCGTTAAGTGAATCCGCTTACATTTCTGAGCTGGCCATTCATGGCATACAGGAAAAAAAAGGCAACGATATTATCAGATTAGATCTTCGTAATATATTTAGTTCAGTGGCCGATTACTTCGTCATAACCCATGCCGAGTCGGCTACACAGGTAAAAGCCATAGCAAACAGCGTTGAGGAGGAAATTTTCAAAGCCACGCGGCAGGAGCCTTACCGCAAAGAAGGGTTGGAATACGGCGAGTGGATACTGCTTGATTATATAGATGTTGTGGTACATGTGTTCCGCACAGATAAGCGGGAATTTTATGGAATGGAGGACCTTTGGGGCGATGCGGAAGTTAAAATGTATAAAAGCGCATAGGCCCGCCGTAACGATTGTTATCAGTGACGCGTCATCTTCATACCGTAAATTATAAAATAAAGATTGTAAGTTTGAGTTTGTAAATTAATGAAAGATAATAAATTGGAAAATCCAAAACCGATAAGGAAAATACCGAATAAGAAGATGACACCAAAGCCCCCTAAACCGAATATCATGTGGTTTTATGCCATAATAGTCGTGGTGCTTTTGGTGGTGGCGGGGCTATTAAATACCAATACCACAAATAATATCACCTTTCAGCGGTTTGAAGAGAATATGCTGAAACAGCACGATGTCTCAAAAATTGTAGCATACCGCAGCGGCGATCTGGTGATCGCTGAAGTTTATATTAAGCCGGAAAGTTTGAGCAAGCCGGAATATCGCGATGCCAAAAAGCAACAGCGCACGCTTGGTGTCGGTGATTCTGATGGTCCGCAATATACTTTTACCGATGCTACCTACGAGGGTCTGAAACAATCTATCAACAACGCCGAAAAGGATTTTACCGATGCTGAAAAGGTGCCGATCAGTTACGAACAGGGGCATGAAAGCCTGCTTTCCAACTGGTTTGTTCAATGTATCATCATGGCAGTTTTGCTGGTAGCTGTATGGCTGTTTATTATGCGCCGCATGAGCGGTGGTGCAGGCGGCGGCCCGGGTGGTCAGATATTCAACATCGGTAAATCAAAAGCGACCCTGTTCGACAAGGAAGCCCAGGTATCAGTTACCTTTAATGATGTAGCCGGACTGGAAGAAGCAAAGCAGGAAGTGATGGAAATCGTGGATTTCCTGAAAAATCCAAAGAAATACACCAACCTGGGTGGTAAGATACCGAAGGGGGCCTTATTAATAGGTGCGCCGGGTACCGGTAAAACGTTGCTGGCAAAAGCTGTTGCCGGCGAAGCCCATGTGCCTTTCTTCTCACTGTCAGGTTCCGACTTCGTGGAGATGTTTGTAGGTGTTGGTGCATCCCGTGTGCGTGACCTGTTCCGTCAGGCAAAGGATAAGGCGCCTTGTATCATCTTTATTGATGAGATCGATGCCATCGGTCGTGCCCGTGGTAAAAACAATATTGTAGGCGGCAACGATGAGCGCGAGAACACCCTGAACCAGTTATTGGTGGAGATGGACGGCTTTGGTACGGATTCCGGTATCATCATTCTTGCCGCAACCAACCGCCCTGACGTACTCGACTCAGCGCTTTTACGTCCCGGTCGTTTTGACCGTCAGGTATCGATAGATAAGCCGGATTTGAATGGCCGTGAGCAGATATTTAAGGTTCACCTTAAACCGCTTAAGCTTGCCGAAGGACTTGATCCTAAAAAACTGTCGGCGCAGACACCGGGTTTTGCCGGGGCTGAAATTGCCAACGTTTGTAACGAGGCCGCGCTGATTGCTGCAAGGCAGAATAAAGAGGCGGTTGATATGAAGGATTTTCAGGATGCGATCGATCGTGTGATCGGTGGTCTTGAAAAGAAAAACACGCTGATCACTCCGGAAGAAAAACGGGTGGTGGCGTATCACGAAGCTGGTCACGCTATCGCAGGCTGGTATCTGGAGCATACCGATCCGCTGGTAAAGGTATCCATCGTGCCGCGCGGTGTCGCCGCTCTGGGTTATGCGCAGTATCTGCCTAACGAACGGTTCCTGGTGGCTAAAGAAGAACTCATAGACGACATGACCCTTTCCATGGGTGGTCGTGTTGCCGAAGACATTGTTTTTGGAAAGATAACTACCGGCGCGCTGAGTGACCTTGAAAGAATTACACGCCTGGCTTATGGCATGGTGAAGATATATGGTATGAATGACAAGGTGGGTAACCTGTCGTTCTATGATCCGCAGGGTGAACATCAGTTTAATAAACCGTATTCGGATACTACGGCAGAACTGATAGACGCCGAAGTAAGGGCTTTGGTTGACGTTGTTTATGCGCGAACCAAGGAGCTTTTGGCTAAGCACCGCGAAGGGCTTGAAAAGGTAGCTACTGCCCTGCTTGAAAAGGAAGTGCTGTTCCAGTCAGATCTGGAAGAGATTTTAGGCAAACGTCCGTTTGAGCATCGTACTGCTTACGATAAGTTTGTGAACGGTCCCCAGGGTAGTCTTGAGCCTGTAGCCGACAGTCTTGTACCGGAAAATATAGAAAAGACTACTGGTGAAGAGCCGGTAGGCGGAAAAGAGTAATTTGTCAGGCTGAAAGTCTTAAGATCTGTTTTCGAATATAATTTCTGAAGCAGAGCTTAAGACTTTTGCCTTTTAAAGCCGCAGAATTTAAAAATGAGGGATATTACCACATCAAAGGAAAAACTGCTGAAAAAGATAAGGAAAGCGTTGCTCGAAAAAAGAGACAACCCCTATCCTAATCTCGAAGACCTGCCCCATTATCCCCAGCCGGATGAATTTCTGGAAGTATTGTTTGCGCAGCAGTTTACTGATATATCCGGTCAGTTTATGTTCTGTGAGGATGAGGTGCAGTTTATTGAAAATCTGCTTGAACTTGCGGAGATCCGTAAGTGGCATAAAATTTACTGCTGGGAACCTGAATTACAGGAGGTGTTAAAACGGTTTGAATACCCCTATTACGAAACAGACAAAGATTTTGAGCAGGCCGATGTCGGTTTCACCCTCTGCGAAGCCCTGATCGCCCGGAATGGTAGTATTCTGCTGTCTAATGCAGGCATGGCGGGCAGGCGGCTAAGCATTTATCCCCCGGTGCATATTGTTTTGGCTTATACCTCACAACTGGTACCCGATATTAAAGATGGCTTAAAGCTTATCAAAGACAAATACGGCGATAAATTGCCCTCCATGATCAGTAACGTTACCGGTCCAAGCCGCACCGCCGATATCGAAAAAACGCTGGTATTGGGTGCGCATGGTCCGAAGGAGCTTTTTGTATTCCTGCTTGACGGTTGACCGGAGCTGTTATTTAAGCTTCAGATCGTCCAGCAGGCACTCTTCCAGAACCACCCGTTCGCTGTTTTTTTCTCCCTGATACCGCCATTTTATCAGCCGGATGAAGCCCCCGGCAATTTCAATGCCCGTAATGTCGCCATCGTCAAAACAGCAGCATCCGCTGTTAAAATAAGTATCTAAATAACCTTTAAAATTTGGTGGCTGCGATGTTTTCAGATGCAGGGCCTCAATTTTGGCTTGCAGTTCGGCGGCTTTTTCCGTTTGCCCCTGCTGGTGGGCTATGCCAAGCTTTTCATATAATGCCTCTAATTGGGTAAGCGACCGGAATACTGGCTGGTGCGTATGCCCGGTGATCAGCAGCAGATTTTCTTTTTTTGAACTCCACTCATACATCATCCGGTTATGGTCGGTTTTGAGGGAGTCATTGTTTGCCGGGGTGTTCGGATTAATCCGGAGATAGGCCTGAAAAGGCCCCCAGATGGTTGACACAAACCATTTACTGAACCAGTTGCCGTCGCTTTGCAGATCGCCCTGGTGGCCATGCGTCATGAATATCTCCAGCGGCTTTTCGCCGGTTCCCTTTCGCAGGATCAACCCCTCATATATTTTGACCGGGCATCCGTAAATGGTCTTGAGATTGACCGGGGCAAGCGGGTCATTACCCCAGTACAGGTCATGATTGCCGAATATCTTAACAAATGCATTCCGCTTCAGGAATTTCTTTTCTGTATCGAAGGTCCGTTTGTTATGCCTTTTAATGGTAATAAACAGATTTTCCCAGAGTTCCTCACTATCGCCCAGCGCGATATAGAAAAATCCCTTTTCATTATAATAATTCAGGGCGGTGATATAATTTCTGGCAGCATTGGCAAAAATGTCTGCGCCGTCGCGCGCGCCTTTGTGCTGGTCCGAAAAGATGATGAACTGATCCGTTTCGGGATTAAAGGTTAGTTCCAGCCCCTTTTTGGTTTGCTTTTTAGTTATTTGCTCATGCAGCTCGGTCAACGCTTTATCTACCCGCTTTCTGTCGGGCCGGGAAGAAATGCTGTTGGCGAGTTTAATCACCGGGCGGGTAAGCAGGTGTTGCAGAAATTTGCGCATCAATGGGTAAACGTTGATAAAATGCTTTTGTTTAAGTTACAATTTTAATCCATTATTGTAGCACGGTAGGCCATTTTCACTAAAACCTATCTAAGTGCTATAACATTTTTTTTGACTTTATAAACCCGTTAAATAACGGTATTTGCGCCGTTAAAACACTGAAAAAAAACCGTTAAATAACGGGGTGTTTTGCGTAGTTAAACGCCGATATTTATCACATTATCTAACCTTTAATTAATTTTTTATGTCTTCAGTAATTGACAAAACCACCGCACTAAGCCTGATCAGCGATTTTCAAGACCTCAATTCAGGAACCGGGGGACCGGCTCTCTTAACGCCTGACGATCAGTTCTTGAATGGATTTTTTATTAGTCGCCGCTGCCTTGACGCCATCCTGAGCGACCGGGACTGCATAGGGGTTAGTGTTCACTTTGCGAAGCATCCGGACTTTCCGGGAACTTCTGACAACAAAATCACCCTGATACTTACAGGTGCCGAGGATAACCCGGATTATGGTGAAGTACCGGGCGCTGCACCTTATGTGGGCAAGTATGAGAACTGGGATCAGTTGCTACCTTGCCCTCCGTATTGTACCGAGCTTTTATAATAGCACACACACGAATATGGACAGCCTGTTTACAGTTTACGTGGTTCTGCTGTTGTCGATAACGCTTGTGGGTTTTATCAGGTATAAAAAACTTAACGATAGTTTTCGCATTTTAACCATACTGATTTTATGTACTTTGGTCAGTGAAACCATAAAGAAGTTTTACGGCAGGATATATCATAACAGCATGCCGCTGGCACACCTGTGGTCTGTTATAGAATTTGCGCTTTTCTCAGTTGTCTATTATAAATTTATTACTGCGGACGTCATAAAAAAGATCATTATTATCCTGATACCGGCTATGCTGATATTGGAGATTTTCAACATTCGTTTTTTTGAACAGTTATCGCAGTTTCCGTCATTAATACTCGAAGCTTCACATATTATTTATGTAGTTTACGCTTTGGTGTTATTTCGGCAGATGCTATTTTCTCCCGCGGAGGAAAGTTTGTTTAAACAGAGCTTGTTTTGGTTTAATATCAATATGCTGTTTTATGCCACAACCATGTTCCTTAATTTTGCGTTACTAAGTTATTTTATCGAAAATAAATTGGATGTGGCGCCGCTGGTTTATATTAGTGTTGTAGTTAACTTTATATTTTATATAGTTATTGGAGTTTCACTGTTAATTGACAACAAAAGGCCTGATACAATCAAGATTGCTAATGGGTAAAAGTGCGCCGACGAGCGATGAACTGTATGTAGTATTTTTTTCGGCAACTGTTTTTTTTGTCTTTCTGGCATGTTTTATCGTTTATTTTATCGTGCTGTATCAGAAACGGCAGGTTCAGAATAAGGCAGAAAGGGACGTGCTGGAAGCCAATTTTAAGCAGGAGTTCTTAAAGGCCCGGATAGAAATGCAGGAACAAACATTCGCTCATGTAAGCCGCGAACTGCATGATAATATTAACCAGGTCCTGTCATTTGTCAAGCTGAATCTGGCGATGATTACCGGTCTTGATACCGGGGTGCAGACCAGGATAAACGAAAATCGTGATTTGATCGCGCATGCCATAACCGACCTGCGCGATCTTTCAAAAAGCCTTAGCTTCGAGCATATCTCAAAACTCGGGTTGGTTAAAGCGATAGAGAACGAGGTGACTAAGCTTAACAAGAGTGAACTGGTGAAAGCCGAACTGGCTGTAAAAGGCGAAGTTTATCCACTCGGCGAACAACGCGAGCTTGTATTGTTCCGCATCCTGCAGGAGGCGATGAACAACACCATGAAGCATTCCGGAGCGGAGCATCTCCAAATCGGGTTGCAGTATATGCCGGATTTTTTTAACTTTACGGTAGAAGACGATGGGATTGGGTTTGCAGCGAACTCGCTGGACAACAGCCTTGGTTCTGGATTGACGAATATTGAGAACAGGGCTGCTGTTATTGGCGCTCAGGCCAAGGTCAGCAGTTCTCCGGGGAACGGGTGTATAGTTACAGTTAACCTAAACTTATCGCAGAAAAAACACAATAAATAGATGGAATACGTGCAGATAGCGCTTGTTGACGATCATAAGCTTTTCCGAAGTGGCATTGCATCGTTGATCAATAACTTTAAGGGGTTTAAGATACTTTTTGAAGCAGGGAACGGGGAGGAAATGATCAGAAAAATTTCTTCAAAATTAAAACCGGATGTTGTCCTGCTGGATATCCACATGCCGGTAATGGATGGTGCCGCTACTGCGCTGTGGCTAAAGGAAAATTATCCGGAAATACGGATCATTGTACTCTCCATGTTAGAGGACCCCGAAAAGGTACTTACCATGCTGAAGCTTGGGGCGAAGGGGTATTTAATGAAAGACTCCGAACCGCACGAGTTTGAAGTTGCGCTGCAAAAGGTCTCATCCGGAGAAGTATATTATCCTGAATTTGTTACCCGGCTGCTTATCAATTCTTTCAATGAGCATGTTGACCAGGTAACCCTGCAGATCCGCGAGCTTGAATTTATCAAACTTGCGGCGTCCGAGCTTACTTACAAGGAAATAGCCACACAGATGTGCATCAGCATACGCACCGTTGACGGTTATCGCGATCAGCTGTTCGAAAAGCTGGGGGTAAAAAGTCGCATCGGCCTCGTCCTTTATGCCATCAAGAACAAATGGATAGAAGTATAATTTACTAAAAATATTAGTAAATTTGTGCTATGGCACATGAGGAGAACGCTGACTTTTTTAAAGGGCGCGGCGCACAGGTAAATACGCACAATAAATTTCTGAAAAACAAATATGTAGCAGAGCACATAGAAGGGCTTGATGAGCCTTTGCTTGAAAACTCCGCTACACAGCTGTTTGTCGAAACGCCCAAAAAGATCGTCAGCGAATCGAACAGTCCGGACCTCAGTCACATGTATTCCATCAATCCGTACCAGGGTTGCGAGCATGGCTGTATTTACTGCTATGCAAGGAACACACATGAATATTTTGGATTCAGCGCAGGCCTCGATTTTGAGCGCAAGATCATTGTAAAACCCAATGCACCTGAACTATTGGAGGAATATTTCAATAAAAAGAATTATCAACCCGTTTGTATCCTGATGTCAGGCAATACGGACTGCTATCAACCCGTTGAGCGAAAGTTAAAGATCACCCGTTCGCTGTTGAGCCTCTTTTTAAAATACAGGAATCCGGTAAGTATCATTACCAAAAACAATGTGATTTTACGCGATATGGATATCCTGACAGAACTTGCGGCCATGAACCTGGTTCATGTTAATGTATCCATAACCTCGCTGAATGAGCAATTGCGGCAAAAACTGGAACCCCGTACCGTCACGGCGACGGGTCGCCTCGCTGTTATTCAGAAATTGACGGAAAAAGGCATCCCCTGCCGGGTAATGGCGGCGCCGGTAATTCCTGGTCTGAACAGCAACGAACTCCCGTCGATCATCAAAGCCGCTGCCGACAGGGGAGCCTTAGCCGCAGGATTCACCATTGTGCGGCTGAACGGGAGTATCGCTGAGATATTTACAGACTGGATAAATAAGGCGTTCCCCGCCAAAGCCGAAAAAGTACTGAATATGATCAGATCATGCCATGACGGGCAGCTGAACGACAGCAACTTTGGCAGAAGGATGAGCGGGGAAGGAAAGATTGCAGAATCGATCGGGCAGATGTTTAAAATGGCCTGTAACCGGTTTATGGCCGACAGGGATATGCCGCCATTTGATTACAGTTTGTTTGTGCCGCGAAACGGAAAACAAACCACGCTGTTTTAGTCGGGTCGCTTTATGGCCAAACTTATCAAAACGCCTGTAGCGATGCCGATGGTATAGCAAAGCAGATCGCTCCATAAAAAATGCTCGCCGAGGACAAGTCCGCCTAATACGGTATGCCTGATCTGGTTGATCCAGTCAGCCTGGTAAAGCTGACTGAATTCAATGCCGTAGCTGAATAAAAGGCTTACCACAACTGCCCATGTAAGCGTGCGTTTAATAAACAGGAGCCGGACGATCAGATAAACCATCAGCCCCCATAATATATCGCCGATAAATAGTGGCACGCCTTTGATGTGGCGCGATAACAAGCCTGCCGCTATGGTCAGGATGATTAAAATGAGATAGTTAAAGAGGCCTTTTTTCATAACCGGCAAAATATAGTTTTTAACATACCGTGAACAACTTTATATACTAATAAGCACTGTTTTATAAAAACAAAATTTTATTTTCGGGTATGACAAATCAGCCATTAATTAACATAGATGATATCATCGAGGCGCTTCCGCTGTTGGATCATACCGACCGGATGAGGCTGCAAAGTGCCCTTTTTGGGTTCCAGAATGATATGGATCTGAAAGAAGCCCTCAGGGAAAATCTTGAGGCGCTTAAAAACAGCCGGGTGAACCAGGAGTAACCGGTAGGTGGCGGGCTGAAGCTGCGGATTCATGAGCATTCGCCCCGCCTGTTCTTTTTTCTCCTTCCGTGCTTTTTTAAGCATATTTTTAGTGGTATCTTCTTTGCTAATCTACAAAGCATTTCCTGCCCCGCCGCTATAAAAGACCTCAAAATCATTTTTCGTAGATAATAACATTTATCCGGAGGGGAATGCTGACACGGCTGCTTTCATTCGCTGTTTCAAATATTTTTATAAATTAGCTTTTACTAACGGGTCTCCATGATAAAAAAGCTACTCATTTCGTTCATACTGTCGGGCGTTTTTACTTCGCTGTTTTCGCAATCAATTCAGTCGCCCGACCAGTTCTTGGGCTACAAACTCGGCTCACAGTTTACGCCTCATTATAAGATCGTTGATTATTTTAAATATGTCGCTTCGGCATCGGCACATGTAAAGCTTGTACAATATGGTACCACGAACGAGGGCCGTCCGCTGTTGGCGATGTTTATTGCTTCGGGCGAGAATATCGGCAAGCTCGACGAAATCAGGGCGAATAATCTGCGGCTTGCAGGTCTGGAGTCGGTAAAGACGGACGATGGCAGCAGAATAAAGGAAACAAAGGAAACAGGAACAGCAGACGCCCCCGTAATTTGCTGGTTAAGTTATAACGTGCACGGTAATGAGCCCGCCTCATCCGAAGCGGCTATGTGGACTTTATACGACATGGTGGATGTAACGAATGCCAAGACACAAGGCTGGCTCAAAAATACGGTAGTGGTGATCGATCCGTGTCTTAACCCGGATGGCCGGGACCGGTACGTCAACTTTTATAATTCGGTAAAAGGTGATGAGCCCAATGCTAATCCTTACTCGCGCGAACACGCTGAGCCATGGCCCGGCGGCAGGGTAAATCATTATTACTTTGATCTGAACCGCGACTGGGCATGGCAAACGCAGAAGGAAACCCGGGCACGCCTGGCGTTGTTCAGTAAGTGGCTGCCCGAGATACATGTGGATTTTCATGAACAGGGTTATAATGCGCCTTATTATTTCGCTCCGGCAGCGGAGCCTTTTCACCGCGACATTACGCCCTGGCAGCGCGAAATGCAAACCATTATTGGGAAGAACAACGCCAAATATTTTGACAAGAACGGATGGTTGTATTTTACCAAACAGGAATTCGACCTGCTTTATCCGTCGTACGGTGATACCTACCCGATCTATAACGGCTCTATCGGGATGACTTATGAACAGGGCGGCATCAGCGCCGGGCTTGCGGTCATTACCCGCACAGGCGATACCCTTACGCTTGCAGACCGAATTGCACACCACCACGCAACCGGACTGGCTACCGTCGAAACGGCGTCTGCTTACGCCAATAAACTGGTGACAGAGTTTAAGAAGTTTTATGACAACAGTCGCGAAAATCCCCCGGGCGATTATAAAACCTATATCATAAAAAACACCAATACGGATAAGATAAAGGCCCTTGCCCGTCTGCTCGACCGAAATGGCATTCAATATGGCTTTGGTGCTAAAGGCAAAATAGACGGGTTTGATTATACAACCGGTAAAAACGGGCAATATACCGTTGGCGAAAACGATATGGTCATCAACGCCTATCAACCCAAGTCCGTATTGTTAAATGTGCTGCTGGAACCTAAGACTTTCATGGCCGACTCGAATACCTATGATATTACGGCCTGGTCGTTACCTTATGTTTACGGCTTGCCTGCCTATGGGGTTAAAGAATCGCTGAAACCCATCTCCGCAACTTTCAGCAGCAGCAAACCCGATGTGCTGGTCAATACGCATGCCTATGCTTACGTATCTTCATGGCAGTCGGTCAATGATGTGCAGTTTCTTTCAGCCCTGCTTAAAAACAAGATCAAGGTGCGTTATTCCGAAAAACCGTTTGAGTCGGGTGGGAAAAAATTTAATGCGGGGTCGTTACTCATCACCCGGGCGGGGAATGATGACATTGATTTTGATGAAACGGTGGAGCGCATAGCCCGCGCCCATCATCAGGATTTAATACCGCTGATGTCGGGTTTTGTTGATAAGGGATATGATCTGGGCTCCGATGTGATCAGGTATATCCGTAAGCCACGGGTATTGCTGGTTACCGGGGAGGATGTTTCGTCTGAAGCGATGGGCGAAGTATGGCATTTTTTTGAGCAGCAGATAGAATACCCGATAACCCTGATGCGCTACCGCGACATGAACCGCGCCCGCCTTGCAGACTTTGATGTTATTATTTTTCCTGACGGTTATTATGACGACTATCCTTCGGATAAACTCGACAGCTGGATAAAGGATGGAGGCAGGCTTATCGCCCTGCAGAATGCTGCTGCACAGCTGGCGGATAAGAAAGGCTTTTTGTTAAAGAAAAAAGAAGAAAAGAAAAGCGATAAGGACGACGATAAATCCAAATATCCGGTCATTGTTTCGTATAACAACCGGGACAGGGAGGCGTTACGCTCAAGCGTACCGGGAGCTATTTACAAAGTGAATCTGGATAATACCCATCCGTTGGGTTTTGGCCTGCCGCCATATTATTATTCTATTAAACTGAGCGATGATATTTACGACTTTATGGGTGATGACGGGTGGAACGTCGGTACGATAAAGAAGGACGGCTGGGTGGCTGGTTTCGTCGGGCAAAAAAGTAAGGAGAAGATCAGGGACGGCTTGTTGTTTGGCGTGCAGTCGATGGGGCGCGGAACTGTTGTTTACATGGCGGATGATCCGGTATTCCGCAGCTTTTGGGAAAATGGCAAGCTGTTATTAAGTAACGCAGTTTTTATGGTCGGACAATAGATATGCCCTTATCAAAACTTTAAGATTCCGAAAAGCAACAAAAAAGAAAAAAAATAACAAAGGCAGCTCGCAACGGGCTGCCTTTGTTATTCAAAAAGGGTTTGAGTTTAATTTCCTTTTACACGACCTCTTTCGTCGTCTGCGCCTGAGCGGTGCTGACGGGTCTTTATTTTGCTGTTGCCAAAGCTGTAAGTAAACGTCAGGCGTGCTACCTGGCTGTCGCGTTTCTGACGTACATCAAGATTGACGTTCTGGTAATTGGTGGATACGTCATTGCGGCGCGTGTTGAAGATATCGCTCATCGAGAATTTCAGATTCGCGCGCTTGTTGGCGAAAGAATGACTCACACCCGCATCGACAGAATATTGCGGTTTTACGCTGAATAATCCATAGGTCAGGGCCGACTGATAGTTTGGCGTCAGCTCAAAACGGTAGCCTTTAAATGGCGTGAACGTTTCTGTAGCCCGTACCTGGAATGCCGCCTGCCCCTTGTCAAGGTTGCCGCCTTCAAGCCCCATTGATTTAAAGGCAAGGTAGAAACCGGTTGCGTTCAGATCACCCGACCACCATTTGGTGATGGTATAGCTGGAATACAGGTTGATGTTATACCCGGTCTGCTCCTGCAGGTTTTGCTGGGTTACAAAAGCCACCTTGGTAACTGGGTCCGCCGAGGGTACTTCAGTCATCACGTCGGTGGTGTGGTTGTAGCCTAAAGTTAAGGTAGTATTTTTATTATAAGTGTAATTTAACTCAAAATTGTTGGTGTATTGAGGTTTAAGATACGGGTTGCCTTTCTCATAGGTGTAGGGGTCGAGGTGATATACAAACGGATTAAGGTTGTCATATTGTGGCCTGTCTATCCTGCGGCTGTATGAAAAGCTCAGCTCGTTCTTGTCATTAAAGGTGTGATTTAAAAATACACTCGGGAATAAGTTCAGGTAATGCCTGTTGATCTGCTGTACAACATTCGACGAGTCGCCTGTTGCGTTTGAGCGGGTATATTCTGCACGAACCCCTACCTGTACCGACGTTCCTTTATAATCCTTATTGAAATTGAGGTACGCAGCGTCTATCTTTTCGTCATAAATAAAGTGGTTAACGCTGGCATAGTTATCAGCGGCGGCATTTTTTTCCTGCAGGTCATTGTCCGTCTTTACGTCGCTTAGCTTAAATCCGGCTTCCATTTTCAGTGTTTTACTGATAGGATTGCTGTAATCTACCTTTGCGGTGCGGATATCTATCACGGATGGTGTCAGGTTTCCCAAGAATGCCTGTGGGTGTTGCTGACTGCCGTCGGCAAGGAAAAAATCAGTTACATATTGCGCAGTAGAATTATTTCTGTATTTCGAATAATCGATGTCTGCGCTGATCTGCTGACCGAGCGTGTCTATTTTATAGGTGTCATTCAAATTCAGCGAAAAATCACGAAACTTTTGATGTATAGATGTTACCGTACGCAGCGACGAATCTACCTGTGTAAAGCTGCTGCCGATGTTGGTATGGTTGTCGTTTTCGTCATTTTCCGAATTAAAATAACCGTTCATCACAAATCCCAGGGTGTTCTTTGATGATGTGCTGTAGTCAGCGCCGAGCCGGTAGCTGTTATTATGGCGGGTTTGCGGCATCCCGGTATATTGATTAAAATAGGTGGTGCTGCCGTCCGGACTGGTGACAATACGTTTTAGTCCGATATCCTGGAAGCGTTTGTTGTCGTCATGGCTGAATGAGCCAAAAAGATTTAAGCCGCCTACTTTGTGGTTAAGCTGGAGCGTGCTGTTATCTCTTCCGTATTTACCTTTGCCAACGCCCACGGTCACGCTTCCGTTGGTGCCGCTCTGGCGGTTCTTTTTTAGTTTGATATTGATGATACCTGAATTTCCGGCAGCATCGTATTTTGCAGATGGGTTGCTGATGATCTCAATCGACTGGATCGTAGTGCCATCGGTTGAGCGCAGCAGTGTAGCCAGCTGCGACGAACTGAGATAAGTCAGTTTGTCGTTGATCATTACGGTAACACCTTGTTTCCCTTTAAGGCTGATGTTATCGTCTTTGTCAACCGATACGCCGGGGGCACGTTCCAGAATTTCAAGGGCTGAGTTCCCGGCAGCAAGTACGCTGTTCTCTACATTCATTACGGTACGGTCAACTTTTCGCTCGATCAGGGGTTTTGTAGAAGTGATGGTTACTGTATTCAGTGTATGATTGGCCTGCAGCATGGTGATCTGCGGTGCGGTAATCTTTCCTTCTCCTGTAACTGTTAATGGCTCGCTTACCGCTTTTTCGTATCCAACCACCGTTGCCTTTATCAGGTAAGTTCCGTTTACGATATGGTCGAAGACATACACCCCGTTTTCGTTGCTCAACGTTCCTTTAACTACCGATGAGTCCGCAGCTTTTAGTAAAGATACGGTGGCATAGTCCATCGGTTTTCCCTTATCATCATGCAGCGTGCCGTTTACGGTGGAAAAGGCGGCCGAAGGCTGAGCTGTGGCGAACGTCAGTCCCGCAGCGGTAAACAAAATGATGGTGAATATTTTAATTGCAATTGATTTCATTAGCTATAGTTTTTGGCAAAAGCATGCCCGTTAAAAGAATTTGGTTCTTTTTTTAAATGGTGAATTATATTCTGTATTTACCGGAAAATCTCCGGCTGCGTATTTAGTGTTTGGTAGATCGTCTCAGTTCATATAAATGCTTGGTGAATGTTTTATGTCTTGTTGCAATGGTTTGTTTATAGTTCAATTATCCCTCTCGGGCGTTTTAACATAAGATGTAAAAACACGGAGGAAGGTTACACCACTTTTTGACGTTTTTGGCGGGACGGTTCATTTCATCGGTGAACGGCAGTTATTTATCGGCGAAAATTTTAAAGACGTCTGTTTAGTAAAATGGCGGCAGGTTGTATTTTCCTGTCGCCATTTTATATAACCGCAAAGCGTGCGTGTGTTAGTGACTGCTAACGGGTGTATCTGTTTTCAGGCTGTCCCGCTTAGGCGTTACAATGGTATCAACCACGCATTGTAAACCATTGTCGGTCATGTTAAAAATAGAATAGTCGGCTTTATTGTCGGTCTTATTCAGACCCCGGCATTCATACAGGTTATAACCCTGAAAGTAGTTGTCCAGTTTCTGGTCAATGATCACTTTTGATTTTAGCGGCAGTTTCAATGTAAGTACCACTTCTTCGGCATGCCATGATGTATTCGGTTTTTTGCGTACGGTATAATCGAATTTCAGTACGGTATCCTGCTGCTCAAAATGATAGGAAGTATTCCGCGCATTATATAGGGCTGCTTCGTAGGTTCTTCCGTTTGCACGGTACGATTCCTCAAGCACCGGGGTGCTTACGTTGCTGTTTTCTACATATAGCGTAACGCTTCGCGGACCGTTGTGGTACCCGTTGTAATCATCATCCATCACGACCATATTGTGGAAATTGTTTTTAATATCGAGCCGCACGCTGTCGTCGTGGGTAAAGAATTTAACGTCATTCAGTTTAAGAAAATAGACGTTGTTTTTTGTCGGTTTAAGATTTATTGTTTCCGTAAAGCTTGCTGATTCACGGAATCCGGCAGTGATCTTGGTGGCGTAATAAATTAATAACCCAAGGGAACACAGCCAAAGCACCAAAAGCACCGTACCTGTTGACCTGCCGATACTGCCTATATTAAATACACCTTTAATAACCAGCAGGATAATGGTGATCACCGGGATGAACGCAGCTATAAAGGCTGTAATATATACCTTGTCGGCAAGTTCGTTCTGCACGATCCTGAAAGGAAAGAAATGGTTGGCGTCACCGCTGCCAAACCCGACGAAAGCAATCAAACCAACAATCAGGGCTACACCGGCGGCAAAGCAAGCCAGCAGGATCATGATGCCGACCAGTTTGACAAGAAGCTTTCCTGCGCCGTTGAAGAAAACGCCCAGATGATGGAAAAAGTCGCCAAAAAAGTCGCGCGCCTTATACACAAACGGTTTTGCCTCGTTACCGAAGGAGGAAAAGTTTTGTTTTACAGAATTCAGCTCCTGCTCAAAGTTTCTCTTAAAACCCTGCAAATTCTGTTTTTCGCCTTTCATAGCCATTTTGTCGGCGCGGCTTACGGCCTTTGGTACCACGATCCACAGAATGACATACAGCAGGAACCCGCTGCCACCCACCGGGGTGAACAAGGCAAACAATAATCTTATCCAGACCACGTCGATATCAAAATAATTAGCAATACCCGCACAAACGCCCGCAACCAGATGGTCGTCCGGGTCGCGGAATAACCTGCGTCCGCCGGTGTTCTGCCTGTAACCTGGTATCGGTTCTGTCTCGTCGCTCTCCGCATTTTCAAAATCGGCTACGCTGCCCATTTGTTCAACTACCTGGTTCACATCGTTTTCAATGATCACCTGTTTGTTATCTCTTAACAGTATCTCGGTAAACATTTCCGCGATACGGTTTTCGATATCCGTAGTGATCTCCAGGCTGTCTGCTGACGTTGAGAAATGACGTTTGACCTCCGTCATATAATTTTTTAATATTTCGTAGGCATCTTCTTCAATGTGAAACACAATGCCGTTTATATTTATAATGATCGTCTTATTCATGATTGATAATAAATTTCAGGTGTTTATTTTCTGTCCCCAATCGCTGTTTGTACAGCAAATAGTAGTTCTTCCCATGTCTTATCTAATTGCTGCAATACATTTTTGCCTTCTTCGGATAAGATGTAATACTTCCTCGGCGGGCCGGATGACGACTCCACCCAGTTATAAGTAAGCAGACCATTGTTTTTTAATCGGGTGAGCAGAGGATATAAAGTACCCTCGACCACAAGCAGTTGGGCTTTTTTTAACTCGGATATGATATCCGAAGCGTATGTCTCGCCCTTTGCTATAATGGAAAGTATGCAATACTCCAGTATTCCTTTCCGCATTTGGGTTTGTGTATTTTCAACAATCATATCACAAAGATATATGTTTTAGATTGTATTATGCAATACATAGTACTAAAAATATTTAGATTGTTGGGGAATGTTCGGCTTTCTTTAAAAAAAACAATGTTTTTTTAGTTTTTGCTTGACAATTTGATAATGTAACACTACTTTTATGATTAATTAACTATTAACTGATCTTATTATTAACGAAATGAAAAAACTTTTACTAGTAAGTTTGTGTTTCATGGTGTTCTTCGCGACCCATGCCTTTGCACAAAATCGAACAATTACTGGTACGGTTACTTCAAAGGATGACGGATTGCCGCTTCCTGGGGTAAGTGTTACAGTACCTGGAACTCAAGTTGGTACCCAAACCAATGACTATGGTAAGTTTACCATTAAAGTGCCGGCAACAGCTAAGTCGTTATCCTTCTCATTTGTGGGATACAACAGAATGACTGTCGCTATCGGTGCTACCGACGTGGTAAACGCCGCTCTTGAAACAAACGCCAAAGAGCTGAAAGAGGTTGTGGTAACCGGCGGTTACGGCATCAAGCAAACCGCACGTTCAAACTCCAACTCTGCGCAGGTGGTGTCAGCTACAGAACTGAATACAGTTCGTGAGCCGAACATCAACAATGCGTTGGCTGGTAAGGTTGCCGGTGTGCAGGTTCGTAGCCAGTCTGCGGCGGCCTTAGGTCGTAACACCGAAGTAAGGCTTCGCGGTGCTTCCGGATTCGGAGCAGGCGTTGGCGCTCTTTATGTGGTTGACGGTACTATCCTGCCGAACGTTGATGACCTTAACCTTGACGACGTAGAAAGCGTTACCGTATTGCAGGGTGCCGCTGCTGCTGCGTTGTTAGGTTCTCAGGGTGCTAACGGTGCGATCGTAATCACTACCTCCAAAGCAAAGAAAAATGGTGGTCTTGGTATCGATCTGCGTATAGGCGCTACTCTTGATGAGGCTTACATATTGCCAAACTATCAGAACACTTATGGTGGTGGTAATAACCCGCTGTTCACTCAGTACACCTGGAAAGAAGGCGATCCTGATCATTGGAAATCATTAAGCGGCAAATATTATCCTGACTATGCGGATGATAGCAGCTGGGGTCCTAAAATGGTTGGCCAGGAATATATTCCATGGTATGCTTGGTATGCTGGTACAAAATACACCGGTAAAACCGCATCATGGCTTCCACAGCCTGACAACGCTATCAGCTTCTTCCAGAAAGCTCCTTTGCTTGACAATAGCGTAACTTTCAATAAAGCGGGTGATGATTACAGCTTTAAACTGAGCTATGGTAACGTTTATCAGAGAGGTATATTACCACAAACAGATCTGAAGAGAAATACGCTGAGCTTGAATTACGATTATGATCTGAGCAAACACCTGTCATTAAGCGCTAACATTAACTACACTAACAAAAAGCTTCATGGTTTAATCAGTGACGGTTACGCCAACCTTGCAACAGGTGGCTTTACACAATGGTTCCACCGTGATATCGATATGGGTATATTGAAAGAACTCAGAGGTTTGCAATATGGTACTGACCAATATGCTACCTGGAACCACAATGACCCGAATTCATGGAATCCGGATAACCCAACTGCATTCTATGGAGCAAACTACTGGTACAACTACTATACTTACCAGGATTTACAACAGAACCATAACAATGCCGACCGTTTATACGGAAACATAGCTTTAACCTATAAAGTTAACAACGATCTGAGCTTCCGTGTTACTTATCGTAAACAGCAGAATACAACATGGTCTGAGTCTATCACCCCAACCGCTCTTGAAATTGGCGCTACACAAACTGGCGTTAAAGCAGGTTACGCAACGGCTAATACTTACTCAAACCGCGAGAACTTGGAGTTTTTGGCACACTATACTAAAAAGATCAAAGATTTTAATATCGATGCCAACTTCGGTACTGACCGTTTCAATTCAACAGCTAAGTCAAACTCGGCTGCGACCTCAGCAAGTGGCTTGACTATCCCTAACTTATACACTATAGCGAATAGTAAAGATGCGCCAACCATTGGAAATTCAAGAGTTACTGAAGCTTACAATGCAGTGTTAGGGCACCTTGCATTGGGTTGGAAAGATATGCTTTATGTGGACGGATCGTTGCGTAACGACTGGTTCTCTACTTTCCCGCAAGCTAA
Source organism: Mucilaginibacter sp. (assembly GCA_035547875.1). Lineage (GTDB taxonomy): Bacteria > Bacteroidota > Bacteroidia > Sphingobacteriales > Sphingobacteriaceae > Mucilaginibacter. The sequence continues at coordinate 130,161 of DASZTX010000022.1, forward strand.
AAACGATGTATTGTCAAAATCAGTAGGTCTGTCATTTGTATTCAGCGATTTGCTGAAGAGTCAGCAAAGCTGGTTAAGCTATGGTAAAATCAGGGCAACTTACGGTCAGATTCCTAAAGCGTTAGGTTATGGCAATGAAGATTTCGGTGCATACCGTTATCCGGGAGCTTCTTATGGCGTAAATGCTCAGAAATTTAATGGCCAGCTGATCATGACCACTCCTGACCAGAGCGTTGACCCTCAGATTCATGGTTCTACAGTAACTCAGAAAGAGTTGGGTCTTGATTTGCGTTTCCTGAATGACAGGATCGGCATCTCAGGTACTTATTTCACTGGTTCCGAAATTGACATTCCTTATGCTATCGGTGTGAACGGTGCTTCAGGTGTAAACTCGATCTTAACTAACTTTGGTGATGTTGAGAAAAAAGGTTTTGACTTGAATATCAACGCTTACCCTGTAAGAATCCCGAACTTCTCTTGGTCTGTAAACTTAGCATACGAAAACTTGTTGCAAGACAAGGTTGTTGAGATTAGTAACAAGTACAACGTACAACAGCTGATCGTATCATACAATGCCTTCTCTCAGGTACCTTACCTGGTACAGAAAGCTGGTAAAGCTTGGGGTCAGATATTCGGCGCTGGTATTCTGCGTAACGCAGCTGGTGTTCCTATCCTTGATGCAAACGGATTCTATCAGAGAAACCCTGCTGTTTACTACGGAAGTGCGTTACCAAAACACACAGGTGGTATCCAGAACACATTCAACATATTTAAAGATTTCGCGGTTAACGTAAACATCGACTACCAGTTCGGTGGTAAGTTCGCTTCATTGACCGATGCGTTCGGATCATTCAGCGGTACTACCCTTCGTACAGCAGCGTTGAACGACAAGGGTAACCCTGTTCGTGATGCAGTTGCTGATGGTGGTGGTATTCACATGGTTGGTGTTGACAAAAACGGGAAACCGGTTAGCACTTACGTAAGCGCTTATGACTATTATCACAACAACTTCAACAATGGTGCAGAAGATGAATTCGTTTACGATTTGACTTTCATCAAAATGCGTGAGGTTGGTGTATCTTACCGCATCCCTGTAAAGAAACTGGGCTTGGGTAGTGTAATCAAAAATGCAACCTTCCAGCTTCAGGCACATGACCTTTGGTTGATCTATGCCAAAACAAAGGACTTCGATCCATCTCAGATCAGCGCTGTACAAGGCGAGCAGGGTCAGTTGCCAGGTACAAGAGGTTATGGATTTAACTTAAAAATTGGCTTCTGATCGTAGATAATAGACAATAATTTAAAATATTTTAATAATATGAAAAAGATTTATATATACACGCTTACGACCTTACTCTTAGCGGGGGCTGTAAGCTGTAAAAAACCAAATGACTTCGGGACAACCAACAACGACCCGGGTGCGGTTAGAAATCCGATTGTTTCGGCATTGCTGGCGAATGTGGAAAATAATATAACTTCATACGTTTCGACAAGCGGCGCTTATGGATTAGGTCCGGGTAGTTATGCCCAGTATTTTTCCGAAACGCAGTATCCTGGTACTTCATTATATGCTGCGCCGGCTACTGACTTTGTGGGAACTTACAATGGAACGCTTGAGGATTGCCAGAATGTAATCAACCTGAATGAGAGCAAAAACTCAGTAGCTGTTGCGACTATCATGCAGCAATATATTTACTGGGTTTTGACTGATTCATTCGGTGATATCCCTTACAGCGAAGCGTTGCAGGGATTAGATGCAATTACCCCGGCTTATGACAAGCAGGAGGATATCTACAAAAAGATCCTTGAAAAAACAGCGGCAGCGGTTGCTTCAATGGACAGTGGTACCGTACCAGGCGATCTTTATTATGGCGGCGATGCTGCCTCTTGGAAGAGAGCCGGTAACTCGCTGATCATGCTGGTTGCTATTCAGGCTTCAAAGAAAGTTCCCGGTGCGAGCGATTGGGCTGCTACAGCATTTAAGGCTGCATTGGCAGCAGGTCCGATTACAACCAATGCGCAGAACTTTGCATTGGATTATCCGGGCGGTTCTTACAAATCACCTTGGTACAACTTGTATAATGGTCGTACTGACTGGGCGGAGAGTAAAACCATGACTGATTATTTGAAAGCTACCAACGATGGCCGAAAATTGGTTACCGGAGGTTCTTTCAGTGATCCGGGTATTACCAGTGGTGGTAAAGTTTCTTCAGATAATGGTGTGCCAAACGGTGTTGACCGTACAACAGCTAACAATTATATCAATGCTAATGCAGATTGGGCTTTGATTATGCGTGCAGACAAACGTGCGGAAGCTTCTACCGTAAACGTTATTACCGCTGCCGAAGTTACTTTGGCAACAGCGGAAGCTATCAATATTGGCTGGGTAACGGGTGACTTGGTTACTACTTACCAAAATGGCGTTAAGCTGTCTTTTGAGCAGTGGGGTGTTGATGCTCCTGATCCGTCATACTTTACCAACAGTAACGTTGTTGTAACTCCTGTTCCAAGTGACGCAAATGCAAAAAACATAGCAGTTCAGCAGTGGGTAAGTGCTTATCCTGATGGACACATGGGTTGGAATGTATGGCGTAAAACCGGTTATCCGGTGCTTACACCTGCACCTGCAGCGTCGAACAGTTCAGGTAAGATCGTTAGAAGGCTTATTTATAGCACAAACGAACAACAAACCAACGGCAAGAACGTAAACGTGGCCATTGCAAGGGAAGTGCCTACAGCGGGTACTGACTCTCAGGACAACGCAGTTTGGTGGGATGTGATAGGTCAGAATCAATAATTGACAAGGGCTTATCTCGGCATTAATTAAATTTAAATCCGTCATGAGTAGTAATAATTATTTTACGCTCATGACGGTTAAAAAAAAATAAAAAATACTAAAATGAAAAGTAAAATTTTACAATACACGTTGATCGGCTGCTCGGTGATGGCGTTGTTCAGCGCGTGCCGTAAAGATCCATTTAACGGCAAGGAAACCAAAGAGTCTGGTAAGACTTATGTTTATATTGAGCAGGTAGGTGGAAGTCAGACTTACAACCAGTTTTTTGATGTGTTTACAAGTGTAAAAGCAATAAACATGTTTACGGTAAGACGTGACGCCGCCAGCAGGGCTGATTTGCAAAAGGCGGTTACCGTTTCTATAAAGGCTATGGACCAGAGTTATATTGACGCATACAATAACGACAATGGTACGAACTTTACACTGTTACCATCAAGTATTTACACTTTAGCGACAACAGAATCTGGCGTTGCTATCGGTGCCTCCGGCGATTTAACATTGAATTTTGCTGGCGGAGACTTTGCCAAAAATATAATTTTTGATATTGATGGAAGCAAAGTGGACCTTTCAAAGCAATATGCTGTTGCTTATGTAATTACTGATTTTGGGGGCTTTTCAAAAGAGCATTCCGTTAGTGGTGTAAGTCAGGATACTATTATATCTACCGTGGCCATCAAAAACAGGTGGGATGGTATTTACACAGCTAAAGGAACAATGACTGACTTAACTAACGCCAGTTTGACAGATTTCCAGGATTACATTGATAATACCTCTGATGGTTATGTTGAACCGGGACAGCCTATGCAGTATGAATTCAGAACTGTTTCGGCTACTACCGTTGAGTTATACGATAATTACTTCTTTGGTGGATATTACTTCCCGATAAATTCCGGTGGTGGTTATAGTCAATACGGTAACTTTAGCCCGGCATTTACATTTGATCCGGCGACTAATAAAGTAGTAAGCGTTACTAATCACTATGGTCAGGAGGCTGGCAGTCAGCATCGTTCGGGTCGTTTAGATCCATCAGGACCGGTTAATGCTTACAATCCAAGCGCTAAGACCGTAACGGTTACTTTTGATATGACTCAACCTTACGATGCTGGAATATGTTCGAAGTGTTCGCCTAATCCTCCATACGTAAGGAGTATTTTTGATTATGTATTTACTTACATCGGATCGAGATAATCTCGCGTTCTTTTGTAATACGAAAAAGCCGCTCAAAATTGAGCGGCTTTTTTTATGGCCTTTGTTTCCTGTACTCGTCGGGGTGGCAATATTATTGGGGTAAAGTCGTTTGAAAACTGGTTAGATGGCTTGTATAAATTATACAGGAGGTTAGCCGCGGGTTTGAAAGGGAATTTTAATAATTAACCTGCTGATCAACTGTGATTTTAGTTTGTAACACACTTTTTACCTGGAACCTTCACTTAAAATTATAAATAACGATAGCCATCGGCATAATTTGATGCATTCTCTCTATCTTTAAGGCAAAAAAACTATTAAATTCATATATGAAAATTCTTTTAAACGGTCTAATATTTATTTTTTCCAGCGCAGTTGCGTTTGGGCAGACTATTCAAGTTACCGGCGTTGTTGATAATCAAAAAGGACAGCCGGTTCCCTACGCTTTTGTTCGCGATGCGCAACATAATTATGCAACTTTTGCCGACTCTGCGGGCAGTTTTTCATTGAAAGCCGACCCTTCGTCGTCGCTTAGGATTGCAGCAAACGGGTTTCAGGAAAACACGTTGAAAATCGATAACAGGGCAAATATAGATGTTACACTTTCTGCTGGTCAGTCAGAAGGAACGGTTGTTTCGATGAAGGCGCTTAAACAAACTGTTGATGCAGAGTTTTTGCATGCACAGGGATTGTTATTCGGTGGCGATGCAAGTCAGCAACAAGTTAAATCAGGATTTGTACAGGAGCCGACAAAAGGAAGCCGGTATTTGTTTTCTGATTGGGTTCCCGGCTTTGGGATCAATAAAAATGATTCACTTGTTGCGGAGTTATCTTATCTTTATAACTACGATAAGATAAGCGGCAATATCATGTACACTAATGACGGCCGTTCGATGTCAGCGGTATCCAATAGTCAGATCAAAAGTTTTAATCTGTTCGATAAATTCGGTAATAAACATGTTTATGAGCAGGCGCCTGCAATAGGCGACGAGGCCTTTGTGGAAGTGTTATTGAATACACCTAAATATAAAATTTACAAGAAGATAGAGACCAAACTGGTTCGCGCTGATTTTCATACCGATGGCGTTGTGGAGGTTGGTCATCGGTATGACGAATATGTGGACAACGAACATTATTATTTTGTCGGGGCTGATGGAAAGAAAAAGTCTATATCATTACGGAAAAATACATTAAAGAAATTAATGGGTGGCGATGCCGATGCTTTTATTGCTTCACAGGGTTCGAGAGACGTGGATGAAGAGTACGTGAAAGATTTGGGAGCAAGCCTCGCAAAATAATCTTTGCGAATAGTGCGTGTTGCGGGCGTTACTTTAGAATAACCACCCTTGTTGAACGGAGTTTTACTAATATTAATCATAAGGAGGAATTATGAAAATTTTTCGTTTAATCTGCGTTTTGATGCTTGGAAGTATCTGCGCATTTGGCCAAATGGTGGAGGTAAAAGGTAAGGTTAGCAATCAAAAGGGTGAACCGGTCCAATACGCTTTCGTTGGAGACATTCAACATAATCGGGCAACCTTCACAGATTCAACAGGAACGTTTGTTTTAAAGACAGAGCCATCTTCTTCAATTTCTGTTTTAGCAAGTAATTACCAGGACAAACAGGTTAAGGTGGACGACAACAACAATATAGATGTTGTATTGTCGGCTGATGGTGATTTAGGTAAGGTTACGTCATTAAAGACATACAAAACCACCTCGAATGGAGAGTTTTTACGGGCGCAGGAAAAATTGGTGTCAGGTTCCGGAGCGATGGTTAATAAAACCAGCCAAGATTCGAGAAGCGGCGGTGCTGGCGGGAGCGATGTACAATTTGCACGCGCTGGCTTTAAACAGGAACCAACGCGCGGCAGTCGCTATTTATTCGATGATTGGGTACCGGGCTTTGGCATTGATATTAATGACAAAATGGTGATTGAAAAAACCAATATGTATAATTATGATAAGATTGATGGCACCCTGCTTTACACCAATGATGGAAAATCAATGGCCAGGATCTTTCCAGGCAATTTAAAGAGCTTCACACTTTATGATAAAGACGGGCATAGTCATACCTACGTGAGCGCGCCGGACATTAATGGGAAGGATTTCGTTGAAGTGTTGGTGAATACGCCAAAATATCAGTTGTATAAGAAAATTGATTCTAAGCTTATCCGTGCGAACTATCATACAGATGGTGTACTTGAAGTTGGGCATCGTTATGATGAGTATTCAGATATTGACAGGTATGTTTTTGTAAGCAAAGGATCGGATAAGCCGGAAAACATTTCGTTAAGGAAGAAGAACTTAAAGAAATTATTTAATGGCGAGGCTGACGCATTCATTGCTGCACAGGGATCAAGAGATGTGGACGATCAGTATGTAAAGGATTTGGGCAAAAGCCTGAGAAATTAATCATATTATTTTAGAAATAAAAGGGGGGCCGAACGCCCCCCTTTTTTATTATTATTTTATGGTGAAGTTGTAAAATTAAGTTGTCTTTTTGATTAGTATAATTTATCTTTAATGGAATTACTACTAATAATCTAAATCTTACACAAATGAAAAAATTTAACATTTTCCTCACAGGAATTGCAGTGGTCTTATGCCTTGGATCATTTGGACCAGCCTCAAAATCTGTTGCTAAAACACATTCTGCAAATGAAAAAAAATTCACGATCATTAATTGCGGGTATTTCGTTGTGGGTGGACAGGAATATCACGCCTATGGCGACAACACAAACAGCAGCATCGTTTCTTTGTATGAAACAACAGGCACCGGTGCAGATGGTACGCAGCTAACTGTCGTTTCGGGACATTATTATGCCGGGGCACACGGTTTGTTAAGTGTCGATGTTACTTGGACAGGTGTTACCGCAGGCGTTTTTAACGGCGTAGTATATTTTTAATTGGCCAATAAGTAAATCTGGATGGGCGCACCAATAAACATGGTGCGCTTTTTTATCTTTTATCGACACTGTATTTGCCGGGGCCGGTAAAAAATAAACCAGCGAATACTACCGCCATCTCAATAGCCTGTGCCGCTCCGCCAACACCACCCATTGAGCCACTCTGATGCAGGTGAAATGACATAGCCACCAGCATATCGATGATCAGTAAAAGGCAGACAATTCGGAAGCCCAGCCCCAAAATAAGCATCAGACCGCCCGCTGTCTCTACGATGCCCGCCAGCAGTCCCCATAGTACAGGAAGAAAGTGAACGCCAACATAGCCTGCCGCGCCGCCAACCTGTTCCCACATTTTAGGTCCCCCGGTCAATTTTGGCAGGCCGTGATAGATAAACATAATGCCTAAGCCGATCCTCATGATAAAAAGTCCGAAGTCTTTATATTTTCCAAGCTTGCTGAAAAGTGCCATGTTAAAGAATTTTGGTGTCAGGAAATGTTTTATCTAATAAAGTTACGCCGGCAGATCAGTACAAACAAATTTAAAGGTAATTTATCGCTGCACCGCTTTCGTTCACGTCGAGTTGTAAAGTTTTCCCAAGTACAAGGCTGCAGTTATCCGGCACATGACCCGCAGGAAAGCCAAAACATACCGGATAGTCATATTCCCTAACAACCTCCTTAATGATCTCAGGCACCGACTGCCCAAAGGGAATGTCATTGTCCTTTAAAGCACTAAAGCCTCCTGCAATCAGTCCGGCAAGATGTTGAAGCTTACCTGCCCTTTTTAGGGTACGCAGCAGGCGATCGACAGCGTACAGATATTCGCCAACATCTTCGATAAATAATATCTTACCATCATAGTCCAAATCGGACACTGAGCCTGAGAGCGAAACGAGGATGGATAAATTTCCCCCGATCAGGATGCCCTCGCTCACGCCGTGGCGGTTCAGTTTGTGTTTTTTGATATGGTAACTAAGCGTTTCGCCGAAAAGCGCTTTGTGCAGTGTTTTGAGTGATCTTGCCGAGGCGTCGGGGATAGTCATCGGCATCTGCCCGTGAATGGCTGGTGCGCCAAAATTTGCATATAAATGAGCGTGAAGCATGGTAATGTCACTAAAGCCAACCACCCATTTTGGATGACGGGCGAAATGGCTGAAATCAACCAGGTCGATCATCCGGATCGTGCCATACCCGCCCCGGGCGGCGATGATTGCCTTGATATCGTCGTCATCGATAAATCGCTGGAGGTCTTTAGCGCGAAAGGCATCGTCGCCGGCAAACTGATGATACGAAGCATTAACCGTATCGCCGAGAACAACTTCCAATCCCCATGATTCGAGCAATGCGATAGCATCCGTCATGGGATTGGGCAATTTTTTTGCCGGGCAGGTGATGGCAATTTTATCGCCTTTTTTTAAAAATGGAGGAGATTCGGTGGATGTTTTCATCATCTTATAGTTGTTGGCCGGACGCCTGCTATTGCGCACCCAACGCTGCAATTTATATAATATCTCCAACACTTTTGAACTTCATCCGCCTTGACTCTTTCCCGTGTAAAAAAAGTATCTTTGCGCCGTTATGTCACAGTTAAATAAGTTCAAGCGGTTTACGGTTACTTCTGCCCTCCCCTACGCTAATGGCCCCTTGCATATTGGTCACCTTGCCGGGGCATATCTGCCTGCAGATATTTTTGTAAGGTATCTCCGGATGCTGCATAAGGATGTAGTGTATATCTGCGGTTCAGACGAACATGGCGCAGCAATCACCATAAAAGCTAAGAAGGAAAACACCACCCCGCAGGCTATAATCGACAAATATCATTCACAGATAAAACAAAGCTTTGAAGATTTTGGTATATCGTTCGACATCTATCATCGTACTTCGTCGCCTATACATCACGATCTTTCGCAGGAGTTTTTTCTGAACCTGTATGAAAAGGACGAGTTTGTAGAGAAGTTTTCGGAGCAATATTTTGATGAGGACTATCAGCAATTTCTGGCAGACCGTTATATCACCGGCACCTGTCCGAACTGCAGTAACCCGAATGCCTACGGAGATCAGTGCGAAAATTGCGGCACCTCGCTGAATCCTACAGACCTGATCAATCCGATATCGACTTTGAGTGGAAAACCTCCGGTGTTAAAGCTTACCAAACACTGGTTTTTACCGCTCGACAAATACCAGCCCTGGCTGGAGCAATGGATTGACGCGAAGGAAGGCGAGTGGAAAGTTAACGTTTTAGGGCAATGTAAATCATGGCTGAAATCCGGACTGCAACCCCGTTCCATGACGCGCGATCTTGATTGGGGGATTGATGTCCCGTTGGAAGAAGCGAAAGGAAAGAAACTGTATGTGTGGATGGATGCGCCAATTGGCTACATATCAGCCACCAAACAGTGGGCTCTGGATAACGGAAAGGATTGGAAGCTGTACTGGAAGAAGCAGGCTCATGAAGCTGACGAGGCCTGTCTGCTGCATTTTATCGGGAAGGACAACATTGTTTTTCACTGCATTATATTTCCATCGATCCTGCATGCGCATGGCGAATACATCTTGCCGCAAAATGTTCCGGCAAATGAGTTTTTGAACCTTGAGGGAGATAAACTTTCCACCTCCCGCAACCATGCGGTGTGGCTGCATGAGTATCTTGAGGAATTTCCGGGCAAGCAGGATGAGCTGCGCTATGTGCTGACATCGATATTACCAGAAACCAGCGACAGCGAGTTCACCTGGAAAGATTACCAGGCGCGTGTAAATAACGAGCTGGTAGCCATCCTCGGAAATTATGTGAACCGCGTAATGATTTTGATGCATAAATTTTATGACGGAAAAATCGAAAACGCAGCGGAGAAAGTTAAGCTCACAGATAAACATATCGACACAGAACTCAGCCGTTATTATGACGAGCTACAGGCTAATCTGGAGGCTTACAAATTCAGACAGGCTTTACAAAGCGTGATGGATATGGCCCGATTAGGCAATCGTTACCTCACCGAAAATGAGCCTTGGAAGACGATTAAAAACGATCCCGAAAAGGCAAGGGAAACACTGCATAACAGCCTCGTGCTGATCGGTCATCTGGCTGCTTGTCTTCAGCCTTTTCTGCCGCAGACGGTGAAGAAAATAGTAGAGATGCTGAACGTGCCATTCAGCGCCATTGCCCTGGACAAGGAAATGGTATTTGAAAACGGTCATCAGCTGAACCCGGCGCAACTGCTGTTTGAAAAGATAGAGGACGAGGTGATTGAAAAGCAGATACAAAAGCTGCTCGAGAAAAAGGCCGCAGCCGCACCCGCCCAGCCGGCGTTGGCGCCTGCAAAGGAAAATATAACCTTTGATTCTTTTGCGGCAATGGATATCCGTACGGGTACTATCCTCACGGCGGAAAAGGTGGCTAAGACCAAGAAGTTGCTGAAACTGACAATAGACACCGGACTGGATACCCGAACTATTGTTTCGGGCATTGCCGAATATTTTGAACCGGAGGCCATTATCGGTCAAAAAGTGAGCGTGCTGGTCAACCTTGAACCGCGCGAGATCAAGGGCATCCTTTCACAGGGAATGATACTTATGGCCGAAAATGCTGATGGGAAATTAAGTTTTGTTATGCCCGGAGCCGATATGCATAATGGTTCAGTGATCAGATAAGGCCATAACACTGCTTTTGAGAGGCTAAAAAAGTCAATTTTGCCAACTCGATGATTATTCGCACATTTGCACGTTATACATCCGGTTAACCGGAAAAGGCCCTGTAGTTCAACGGATAGAATAGAAGTTTCCTAAACTTTAGATATGGGTTCGATTCCCGTCGGGGCTACCGAACACGCAAGAGAGGCATAATCAAGCTGTAAAGCTGGTATGCCTCTTCGTGTTTCTGACATAACTTGCTTTAAATAAGCGAAATACAAAAAGACTATGTTTATTCTCGTGGTTCGACATTCGTCCGTTTTCCTGTCATAAGAAATACCCTTCGGAAATAACAAATGTTGCAATCTTTGCTTGATGTTATAATCCGCTGAAAGCCACCTTTTAGGCAAGTTTATAGCGAAATCTATTGCCGTATTGATGCACTGGTCAAGGTTCGACAATTCCAACGATGGCTTAGACAGTTCATTTTCTATCTCTTCCTTTTCCTCATTAAATTTAGCCATGTACTTGTAATAGAGTTCACTGGGTATTTCTTCAGTTATAAGCCGTTCTTCTAGGCGCGTAATCTTTTTTTGTAACTCATTGTGTTTTTCTCGCAAAACTATTCGTTCGTCGACATACCCTCGTGAGTATTGATTGAACGTTGCAATGGCTTGTTGCTTTATAAGGCCCATTACATCGTTTGGAAAATCCAGCGTAAACCACTCTAATATCTCTGTGAAGCGTTTGTGTAATACATCTGCATTGCGGTTTGTCCCGCAAGCGATGGTTGAGCACTTGTAATAGTAAATGCCTTTCTTTTTAACAATGTAGCCGCGGAGCAGTTGGCCGCAGCTGTTGCAGCGTAAGAAGCGTTTTAGCGGAATGTGATTATTTTCCTCTGTAATTGTATAACCGTGAGTTGTCTGCTCACGAATGCCGTTTACTTGCAAAAACAGCTCTTTACTAACGATGCCATCATGATTTCCTTGTATAACAGCGCCGTCAAGCATCCTGTGGCTGATGAGGCCAGCATAGAACGGATTACACAAAATATCGCGAACGCGTTGATGGCAAAGGGCAATGCCGTACGTGGCAAGCCGTGCACGGATTGCTTGGTCTGTAAGGTTTTCCTCTGCCTTCCATTCAAAGGCCTTTCGCAGTATATTGCCCTTTGCGTTAATTACGATCGTTCGTCGCCCGTTGATTTTTACCGTGTCATATCCCAAGGGCGGCTTGGTCGGCCAGTTGCCGCGTAACAACGTTTCTTTCGTTCCGGCAGTGCACTTCTCTTTCCGAATTTCCGAATCATACTGTCCGAAGAGGAACAAGATGCGCTGCTGCATCCTGCCTGAGGGATTGGAAGTGTCTATTGGCTGCGTAACAGAAATTATTTCGACGCCCAATTTGCGAAGTTCGCTGCTCAACCAAATCGAATTTTCATTTCTACTGAACCTCTCGAGGCTGGCAACCAATATTATAGAAACCCTTTGCCGGGATTTTTTGACGAAATCTATCATCGCCTTGAACTCAACCCTTTCGTCTGTAGTTGCCGATTCGTGTGTTTGGCCGAAATTCTTCAATATCGTATAGCCGTGTTTCTTGGCATACTCAATACAGTATTTCCGCTGGGTATCCAAACTCAAATTCTCCATCTGGTCCTTACCCGATACTCGCGTGTACACGACGCAATTGGTACCCTTAACAATCTGCGCCTTTTCACCCTTGCCAAAGGCCTTAAAAACCGTTAAATCGCTCATAATCAACCTGTTTTTTGATGTTTTTCTATGCCTTCAAGGTACGATTTTTTCTTGAAAAGTTGTCATTTTTGATAACTTTTTTATGCGCGTCGTACGCAATTTTTGTTAATAGTTTTAACGTTACAATCACTTCTCGCGCTTCTTCGTCAGTCATGTTGGCAAATGCGGAACAGGCTTTTATTTCCTCGATGGTGAGGTCGTGTGTTCGGGTGTAGTCTATATTGCTATTCCGTTCCATTGTCTTAGACGTTTAGGTATTGTAGCAATGCAAGTTCCGCTTTTCGCACCAGTTCATACACCAAATGCGTCGGCTTTCCTTGTTCTATGGCAATTGCTGCCATGCTTGTTGCCTGTAGTATCGCTAACAGGGCGTGATTGGGTGCCACGGGTTGGTCGATGGATGCAAGGACAACATTTCGCGCGTATGTGGTGTGTGGCAATGCCTCTGCCTGGGCCTTCGCTTTTATGGCTGCCAGTTGCAGCGGCGTAACGCCAAAACGAACCTCCTTTTGTTGCCGCGCCCTTTGCTTCCATTGTCGTTTGTACCGCTTACGGTAGTCCCGCTTTGCTTTCGCAATTGCTTCCTTGGAGCCGTTTAATACGTCGGCTTCAAGCAGATACTGGTGCAAGGCGTTGTTCCGCGTTTTCATTTTATTTTCAGCGTTGGTACTGGCGTATCAGGTATGTGCCATTGAATGGGTACCGGCGGCATCTGAGAATGCCGTTTATAGACGAGCGACCGGTAATACGGCGAGGTTCTGCCCTTGATTATCGGCTTGTTGCCGGAAATAATGATTGACCTGTTTGTAGGCAGAAGCCGGATTTCATCGGTCGTTATGAGAGGCTTTACCCGCTCAGTGCCTTTCTCATCCGTATAGATGCACTTGCCGCTTAACGCCTCGATTTCCTTCAAAACGTCCATTGAGGTCTGCCCAGGCAGGAAGACTTTTGTCACGCAGTTGGCGGCGATGTTCTCCGCCTCGTCCCTGTAGTTTGTCTTTAGCTGCGTGGGACTTTGCACGCAAATAAGGTTGCCGATACGGTGCTTGCGGCAGTTCGCCACCGCTAAGGGCAGCAGGGGGACGTACAGGCTCGACGCTTCCTCCAATATGACGAATAGGTCAAGCTCGTTTTTATGCGGCAGGCGTTGCAATACATGATTGTATAGCTGCTCGAAAAATATGCTGTTCAGGATGCTGACATACTTTTGGTCGCCAACGCTGTTGTGCAGGAAGATGAGTGTCGGCTGTCTGCGCAGCCGGTCAAAGTCGATGGTGTCATAGGCGGTGGTTTTGGTGATTTCGGGGTCGTCAAAGAGTTGCAGGGCTGCCTTCGCGGAGGCGACAATGTTCTGCAACGTTTTCTCCGGGGTGCTGATAAAGGACTGATAGTCCAAAATGAGCTTCTCGTCCCTTGTGTTGGCGATTAACGCGTCTATCTTTTCCGGATAGGCGGCGAAGTGATGAAGCAGGTGTACCACGTTCGCCATGTTGCGGTACTGCTCCGTTTGCAGCAGGGTGAGGCGTATTAACAGTTGCAACAGTGCTTTGCTCTGCAAGCTCCAAAACGGGTCGCTGCTGTTGCCCTTGTCCAAACTGGCCGCAACTAGAAGGTGCGCCACCTTGTTGATGTCGTTTGGTTTCTTAATGCGGGACAGGACGTTAAAGCCAACGCTTGAGGCGCTATCGGAAAAGTTGAGTGTTTGGATAGAAAAATACTTGCTCAAATAGCCGCTCGCTAATTGATACAATTCTTTTGAGGGGTCATTTACGATAAACGAGGCATCCTTGATTGCATAGAGGTTTTTTAATAGTAACCGCGTCGTCTTGCCGGAGCCGGTCGGGCCGCAGAGCAGGATATTTTCAAACGACTTTCTCCGGCTTAGCTTGCGGTTCTTGGAAATGACGAATCCCTTGTTGTATCGGGATGCGACCGCTCCCTCTCTGCCGAACTTCGCACTGAAACCGGTTGGTTTTGCAAGGGCATCAATGACGGCGTTAAGAAAATCAATTGACAGACCGAGGATGAATTGAGTACACCGTACTAAGAATGAAATAACTGTTTCCATGAGTGTTTATTGAAAGGCCTTCTTGGCTTGTAAGACAATGTCTAGTGCCATTTTTAACAGGAACTCCGCCACAGCGAGAACGCTGTAGCAGAGGAATTTTAGGAATTGCAGTACCGCACTCATGTCATTGGAATCTGTTAGCGATGTGTACTGCCGCGCCATGACCGCTTAGGAGGCCTTGATAAAATTCGGCGACGTCCATGTAGGTGTTGTTGGCGTGGTAGCTCCCCGGGCTGTACAGGAGCCACACGTCCAAACCTCTTAACGATGTTACTGGAACGGCCTGCTCCAGTCGCCGTTGGATTGGCCGCGGGTCTTTATGGAGCTTGTTCGTGGTTTCCGGCCTATAAAAGTTCATTGTGGTGCTGTTCTCCATCAGGTCGGAAAATACCAGGCAGTATCTTTTCTTGGCGGTCGAGGCCGCTAGCTGGTTGCACTGCCGAGCGATCGTGCGGTAAATGATTGAGTGCTGCCGCGACTCGGTTGGCCTCATCGCCGACAGGCACCGCTGCAATTTTTTAGTGAACGACCTGATCTGCGCCCGCCGCGTGACGATGTTGCCGCTCCACTCGTTTTGGCGTTCAAGCGTAAATACGGTGGTCGTATTGACGTCAAGGTCACTGATGTAGGTGCAGGAGATTTTGCACCCCTGCCACGGATAATTTTTCAGGTTTAGCGGATCGATTATCTCGTCTGCTGTTGGATAGGCCGCGAGCCTATCCGTCGCGTCAATAATCACCCTTGTTTCAACATCATAGGTTTTGGAATTAACAGTGCAAGCCGTTCCTGCCAGTGCTGCTGATAATGTCATGTAGATGATTAGCTTTTTCATTGTTTCTCGTCGTTAGGTAAAGTGTAAAATATGGTGAAGGTGAAAGGATAGGTCGTAGAATCGAAGCTGCAAGGGCGACCTCTGTCTGGTCGGTTATTTGCGTTGATCCGTTTCCATTGTTGCAGGCCGCCCTTAGCCTTGATGATGATGTAGTTTTCGAGGTTTGCGGCAAACTTTAGGATAGACCTGTTGACCTCCTGCACCTCCCTGTTCTTCTCGGTAACTGCGATAATCTCCGCCTCAATTTCTTTCAATAGCTTCTCGTACTCGTCGCGCTCCTTGACCAATGCCTCGTACCCCTTGAGCTGTTCCAATTGCTCAGGTTTGGGCATTGAGTGGCGACGAATCATCACCCCGACAAAAAAGGTTCCCATTGAAAATATGGTGAACAGTACTGGTAGGTACGCTGAAGGACGTGATACTGACGGGTCAACTGATGAAGCAAGAAACAGGCCTCTAATATTACCGGTGAAATAGAACGTTACGAGCAAGATCAGGACGTAACTAACTGCAATGGCACGTCGCTGCACTGAGATCTTGCAGTACGCTACGGCTTTGTCGTAGTAGTGCGAAGCGCATAACGACATAAAGGCAAATGCCAGGGCAAGGCAAAATGATTCATACAGGTTAAACCCTGCGCTCTGAAACGTGGGGGCGGTGACAACCCCATCAACGAGTAACATCCCAGCCAGTATCGCGTAGAGCGTTCTCGTTTTGTGCCTGTTGATAGACGGTTGCGGCGCATTCCTAACCGCCTCGGCCTTTGCGCTCCCCTCCATTTTCAGGTTCGTAGCCTTGTTGTGGAGCAGCTGCAATTCCCTATCGGTCATCTCCCGATGTTCCCGCATCTCGTTAAGCAGCGGTTCCGGGGGAATTCTCTTGACAATCTCGTTTTGTAGTTCTTCGTAAAAGCTGTGCGATTCAAGCCAACGCGGAGCGATGTCATCGTTCGTTAGTGATGGTTCGTTGTTTCTACCATCCTGTTCTGCCGTAAGGGAAATATGCTGTTTTTCATATTTTTCAATACTGTCCTTCGTTGCCTTCTCCAATTCGGGCATGTGGTAAGCGTTAAGAGTTGGTGTTTTCATTTTTTCTGATTTTATTGTTAGCGATTTTTTGGTCGAGTTCGTAGAAGTGCATGCGCTCGATCAGCGTCATTTGAACGCTCCCGAAGGAGATGCTGTGGAACACCAGCTTCTCCCCATCGAAGAGGAGGTAGAGGTGGTTAGCTGTAAGTTATGGAGATGTTGACCACCCTGTTCCGGGCCAAATTGACCACTGGGTTAGCTGACTTTTGAGTTGCAGCAAACGCTGTAAAAGCGTGTACAAAAATAGTTATTTAAAAGGCAATTTCATTAGAGGCTGTTTAC
>DASZTX010000023.1:0-101695 GCA_035547875.1 Mucilaginibacter sp.
GTAAACAGCCTCTAATGAAATTGCCTTTTAAATAACTATTTTTGTACACGCTTTTACAGCGTTTGCTGCAACTCAAAAGTCAGCTAACCCAGTGGTCAATTTGGCCCGGAACAGGGTGGTCAACATCTCCATAACTTACAACAGTCAACGTAAACATTGACCGACAAACCACCTTAGAACAATTTATGGCACAATGGGAAAGCTATTTCTTTAACAGCTATTTCACGCATACGCTCGGCAATCATCGACATTGTAAGGGCAATTTAATAAAACTGTGGCAGGAGCAGGTTGGCACAGGCAGGGATTTCCCACAAGACGAGTTAGTCAAAAACGGTAAAACCTTAAAAGACATTATCAGATGAAAAAGCCAATTAAAAACGATAACAAAACCGCCGTTCATATTGTAGGTAAAGAAATATTACAGCCCTACAATCCAGTTACTGTTAATTTGATTGGGGCGGGTGGAACAGGAAGTCAGGTACTGACTGCATTGGCAAGAATGAGCCAGGCATTAACAGCATTGAACCATCCCGGCTTAATGGTAAACACATTTGATGACGATGTGGTAAGCCAAGCCAATTTGGGACGACAATTGTTTACGACAGCCGAATTGGGCTTATATAAATCAGTTGCGTTAATTAACCGCATCAATCGTTTTTTTGGTACAAACTGGAAAGCAGTTACGGAAAGATATGATAAGACTTATAATGGGAGCGGGGCAACCATTACGATAGGCTGCGTCGATACCGTACAGGCGAGGATGGATATTGCGCAAGTCCTTAAAAAGCTAAATAAGAACATGGGCAACAGGCGTGACCAACCGCTGTACTATATGGACTTCGGTAATAGCAGAGAAGCAGGTCAGGTTATCCTGTCAACCATCAGCAAGATTGCTCAACCCGCATCTAAACAATACCGCACCGTTGAAACATTGCCGATGGTGACCGACGAATTTGGCGAACTGTTAAACGCTTCCGAAGCAAGTGATAATACACCCAGTTGTTCACTTGCGGAAGCCTTGACCAAACAGGATTTATTTATCAATTCCGCATTAGCTAACGTAGGCGCATCGTTGTTGTGGCAATTGTTCAGAGAGGGGATGCTATTTAACAGGGGTTTCTTTTTGAACCTCAAAGATTTCAGGACACAACCATTAAAAGTAGCATGAAAACAAAGCAGTTCAAAATAACCGACCTCAATGGGTTTGAGTTAGAAATAGATAATCTGCGACTGGCGATTATGCAGGCGGACGATTACCGCCATTACAGGCACTTTGACCCAAACTTTCAGGCTAAGGATGAAAAGTCGCAGACCTATTGGGAAGATATTTATCAAAAATTAATACAATTACAATGACTTACATAGTGATAGAAATACACGGTGGCGCAGAGTGCGCCGCCATTATTACCGATGAAGATGGGAATAATAAAGTGTTTGATGAACGCACCGACGCCGAGACAGAAGCTGCCGATTGTCAGGACGGTATAGTCATTGAACTTTAAAACTGCCGGCGGCCCCGCACTGCGGGGCCTTTTTCGCCCCTTGTTTTGCTTGATGATCAGTTTCAACGGCCGCAAAACAAGGGGCGCTTCATAGAAAAGACATTTGTAACTGGCTCATATCACACCTATTTAATATGATTTTTTAGCTATTGCTGTTTCAAAAAACAATTTATCTTTGAGTTTTCCACACATAAACCACCTGTTTTTAGCCGAAAAAAATGGGAATTTTTTTTGTTCTTGATTTGTTACTGAAATCACATAACTGATTGATAATCAATATTGCTTCACTTTCTGTATCGGGAAGTAATTTACCATGCGGCTTTTTATAGTAAATCTATATTAATTTAAGTCGGCACGCGTTTAAATTGTATCTTTGTATCATATGAAAAAACTCCTTTTCATATTCCTTCTGCTTAGTTACACCGCAAGCTTTTTACCGTTATTGGCATACGGCGGCTACGATAATGTGCTTTTGAGTAGTTCGTCCGTTCAATTAAATGGGTTTAGGTCTTGCGGAAAAATGAATATGCCTTGCTGCAGGCACCGTCAGGCGGAAAAAAAGGAAACAAAAAAGGAGACAAAAAAAGATTGCAGAGATCAGTGTACCTGCCATGTGGTTTCTATAGTTTTGGCTTTAACTGTTTCTCCCGGCGAACGTCTGACACCACATATCTTTATAAGACAAACAGGAAATATTGAATTGCCGGAGCCTGCCCTTTCATCCGGATTTTGTTCCATCTGGCGTCCACCTAAAATATCCTGAACTACACTTTGTTGCAAATACTTCTTATTTTTTGCGCGCCGGTTTCAAACTGGTGTGAACTATCTTATTTTTTAATTTATTCAGATTGCATGTTCCTCATGTTTAGGGACGCTGCCTGAAAATAATATAACAAATGAAATACATATCCTGTATGCTGGGTCTTTTGCTGGCAGCCTCTTGTGGCTATGCGCAGCAATTCGATCGTGGCAACAATGCACAATATAAGGCATTTACCAATTTTGCCGCTCCGGTAGCAGAACCTACATCGAAAAATGCACCGCTGCCGCAACATTTTGCCAATCATGAAAAGGACATTCTTACCAAATCGATAAAAGGGGCCAATTCCGGCATTCATTTTCCCGCCGGAATACCCGGTATTAAAACCGTTCGATACGATCTGTACATTACCGATAGTACCGTGAACTACACCGGCAGAAAGCGGAGAGGTATCGCTGTAAATGGAAGTATTCCGGCGCCTACGCTGGTATTTACCATCGGCGACACAGCGCTGATCGTTGTACATAACAATTCCGATGAGCCAACCGGGGTGCACTGGCATGGAGTGCAGCTACCGAACAGGATGGATGGTGTACCTTATCTTACGCAGACGCCCATACCTCCGCATAGTGTTTATGTGTACAAGTTTCCGGTCGTTCAATCCGGTACTTATTGGTATCACAGTCATTTTTCGCTACAGGAACAGATCGGCCTTTATGGTGCGCTGATATTCAATAAACGTACAGAGCCCGACATTCCTACCATACCCCTGGTGTTAAGCGACTGGAGCGATATGTCGCCCTCTGAAATTGACCGGAGGCTGCACACGGCCAGCGACTGGTTTTCTATTAAAAAGAACACTGTTCAAAGCTATTCAGAAGCAATCGCTGCCGGAAAATTAGGCGTAAAGCTGGGCAACGAATGGAAACGTATGAATGCCATGGACGTCAGCGACGTGTATTACGAGCGTTTTTTTGCCAATGGAGATACTGCAAAAGTATTCCCCCGGTTTAAGGCCGGAGACAGGGTGCGGCTACGCATAGTAGATGGGGGAGCTTCCTCTTATTTCTGGTTAAGTTACAGCGGCGGCAAGATCACGGTAGTGGCCAATGACGGTAATGATGTTACGCCCGTTGATGTGGATAGACTGATTATTGGCCCCTCAGAAACTTATGATGTACTCGTCACTATACCCCAAAATATGCAGTATGAATTCCTTGCAACACCGGAAGACCGTACAGGCCACGCTTCGGTATGGCTTGGAAATGGTATGAAAATGCCTGCAAAGAAGCTACAGCGCCTTCACTATTTTGAGGGAATGGGTATGATGAATAAGATGATGAAGATGAATGGTAACATGGACCCGATGATGGGCATGGCGCTGCAAAAGATGGATATGAACCGGATAATGTATCCTGAATCAAAGCAGCAGAAAATGCAGATGGATAATAAAGCAGGCGACAATAACAAGGCGCAATATGTATGTCCGATGCACCCGGAGGTAGTTAGTGATCATCCGGGTAAGTGCCCCAAATGTGGAATGCAACTTGAACGGAAACCGGACATGAAACCGATGAGCGGAATGATGCACAAAGGTCATGATATGGCCGGAATGGATATGAATACCAATGGGTTGGTTACCTTAAATTATGATATGTTGAAAGCCCCGGAAAAAACGACGCTTCCGGCCGGGCCGTGGAAAACACTGAAGTTTGAACTCACCGGAAACATGAACCGTTATGTATGGACGCTGGATAATAAAACTGTTTCAGAAAGCGATAAAATATTGATTAAACAAGGCGAGAATGTGCGTATCGTTCTGTATAACAACTCCATGATGCGCCATCCAATGCATTTACATGGCCATGATTTCCGCTTGATCAATCATTATGGAGATTATTCGCCTTTGAAAAACGTGGTGGACATCCTGCCGATGGAAACCGATACACTGGAGTTCAGGGCCTCGGAAAGCGGCGACTGGTTTTTTCATTGCCACATACTTTACCACATGATGAGCGGAATGGGGAGGGTATTCAGCTATCAGGATAGTCCACCCAATCCGGAAATACCAGATCCGGATATGGCCTATAAAATGCTGAAAATGGACGACAAAATGTATTACCTGACCGCGCAGAATGACTTTGCAACCAACGGCAATGATGGTGGACTGCGCTATGGCAATACAAGATGGTCATTCCAGGGTGAGTGGCGTCTGGGGTATAACAGCAATCATGGTTATGAGGTGGAAACGCATTTTGGGCGATACATCGGCAAGATGCAGTGGCTGTTTCCATACGTAGGCATCGACTGGCGCTATCGTAAAGGTGCGGCAAGCGAAAAAAATATTTTTGGTCAGGCAAACACAAAGGACAATCGGAAAGTACTACACGCAGGTCTGCAATATACGTTGCCATTTTTGGTTGTAGCGGATGCCAGCATCGATCACAAAGGTAACGTAAGGATGCAATTTTCCAGAGAAGATATTCCGCTCACACCACGACTAAGGGGATCAGTGATGTGGAATACAGACAGGGAATACAGCGCGGGTGGCAGATATATCCTGACAAAATATTTTTCTGCAAGTACGCATTATGACAGCGATATGGGCTGGGGCGTTGGTTTAACCCTGACCTATTAATAATGAAACAGCGGCGGCAATAAAATAACGCAGAAGTACGAATCATGGACTGATATTCAATATGCTAATATAAACCGGCAATTTAGCCAACCATTTAATGCCAATTTCGTGTTAGATTTGTGCTGTAATGGCTTATAAGTACATTGATAATTATCGCGAACAGGGCGCCCGAAAGCAACTGGTTGAGGAACTTCGGAAAAAGGGAATAGAAGATGAGGCCGTTTTATTTGCCATTGGCAAAGTAAAGCGGCACTTCTTTTTTGATGAGACATTCTGGAATCAGGCTTATAAGGACATAGCATTTCCGATAGGCGAGGGCCAGACGATATCGCAGCCTTACACGGTCGCCTATCAGACACAATTGCTGCATATCGCCAAAGGCGATAAAGTATTGGAGATAGGTACCGGGAGCGGCTATCAGAGCTGTATCTTACTGGAACTGGGTGCGAAAGTCTATACTATTGAGCGACAGGAGAAATTGTATAACCATACCCGGACGGTATTGCCTCATATCGGTTACAAGCCAAACTTCTTTTTGGGAGATGGGTCGATAGGTATTGCCAAATATGCACCTTATGACAAAATTATCGTAACCGCAGGTGCGCCCACTGTTCCCGATGTGCTGTTAAAACAATTAAAGATTGGCGGAATTCTTGTCATCCCGGTAGGAGACGAAAACTCACAAAAAATGGTGACCATTCTAAAGGTGGGCGAACATGACTACGAAAAGATAGTATTGGATACTTTCCGGTTTGTACCGCTTGTTGGCGATAAGGCCTGGGAAGGATGATTACCGACAAAGGTTTTAGAGATCACCTTTTCATTGCCCTGTCTAACTCGACTTTTGTGTCCCGTTCTTTAATGGACTCGCGTTTATCAAAGGTCTTTTTACCCTGTGCAAGAGCGATTTCCAGCTTGGCGAATCCCCTGTCGCTGATAAACAATGCAAGGGGTACTATGGTGAGGCCCTTTTCCTCGCCCCGGGTCTGGAGCTTTTTCAGTTCTTTTTTATTAAGCAGCAGAACCCGGTCGCGCTTGGCTTCATGGTTATAAAAGGAACCGAAGCTATATTCGGAGATATGTAAATTTCTCACGTACAGCTGTCCGTCCATAAAGGTGCAAAAAGCATCATTGATGTTGGCCTTCCCTTCACGTATCGACTTGATTTCCGTTCCCAGTAACTTAATACCTGCTGTGTATTTATCAAGTATGTGATACTCAAAATATGCCTTTTTATTCTTTATGTAAATATCCTGGTTCATTGCTGCAAATATGCAAATTATTTTAGTGTCGCGGCTTCACAACCAACACAGGGACATCCACCATGTGGCGTACGGAATTTACTGTGGTACCGAAGATCAGATCTTTTAATGCTTTATGTCCATGTGAACCCATCACTACAAAGTCGATTCCCTCGCTATTCACGATCCTGGCGATGGAGCCTGCCGCGCTCCCGTAGCCTATTTTAGCTTTTGCCTTATAACCGAGTTTGATCAGAGCGCCAACATAGATGTCAAGGTTATCCACATCACTTTGTGTTTCATGATCCATCACATCAGTTCCGTAATAGCGGGCTCCCGCAGTTTCTACAATATGGATTAAGGTGTATTCTGCCCTTTTACCGCCCTGCATGATGGCATTGCGGATACAGTCGGTATCATTTTTCGAGAAATCAATGGTTACCGCAATATGATGATAAACAACAGGCTCGATTTTTTCAAACGAGGCGGCAAGGCCGTGCGGCACGCGCGCAGGTTCATCGTTATGTTTGTAGAATATCGGTCTTAAGAAAACATAGATCAATAACAGACCAACTCCAATGACAATGGGTATAACCAGACCGTAAATCCAGATTGATGCAGAGGGGTAGGCGGTAAGCCAGTCGTCGATCTGCTGGTAAACCAGTTTGCCATTTAAACCAACAATCAGGATGGCACTTGCCCATGCCACTATTTTCACTTTGAGGCTGATCGAGAAATTGCCCATTCGTTTTCTGTTCGAAGTAAAGTGGATCAGTGGGATAACCGCAAATCCTAATTGTAAGCTCAGTACCACCTGACTTAAAATAATCAGATCGCCAAGTCCTGTTTCCCCAAAGTAAATAATCGTAAAAACAGCGGGCACAATTGCCAGTATCCTTGTAAGCAGGCGTCGTAGCCACGGCTCGATACGAAGATTGATATGACCCTCCATGATGATCTGCCCGGCAAGTGTCCCGGTGATGGTCGAGCTTTGTCCGGAGGCGATCAGCGCGATGGCGAAAAGGGTGGGCGCTATTTTTCCGAAGATGTGTTCGAGGAGCTTGTAAGCATCCTGAATTTCGGCAACCTGGAAATAGCCGTTCTTGAAAAAGGCCGCCGCCGCAAGGATCAGAATAGCGGCATTCACCACAAAAGCAAGGTTTAATGCCAATATGGTATCGAACAGATTAAATTTAATTGATGAGCGGATACCAGCGTCGGTGCGGGTTATTTGTCTTGTCTGTACCAGCGAAGAATGCAGGTAAAGGTTGTGAGGCATCACTGTTGCGCCGATGATGCCAATAGCAATGTAAAGCGAATTACCCGAAAGGTTGCCCGGTATGAAGCCCTTTGCGATTCCGGCGACATCGGGACCGACGATAAACATCTCTATTAAAAAGGAAAGGCCGATAATGAATATCATTGACATGATAAAGGCCTCAAGTTTGCGCATACCCTTATTCATTAAAAAGAGCATCAGGACAGTATCTGTAATGGTGAGGGAAACGCCCCAGATAAGTGGCAGGTTGAACAGGAGCTGTAACCCGATGGCCATGCCGATGATCTCGGCAAGGTCGCAGGCGATAATGGCAATTTGCGCTAAAATATACAGACAAAAGTTTACAAACCGGGGATAGGCATTTTTAGATGCCTGTGCGAGATCTAATCCGCGTACAATACCGAGCCGGGCGCTTAGCGACTGTAAAAGCAAAGCAATCAGATTGGATGCGAATAAAACCCAGATGAGCCGATAGCCGAAAGCACTGCCGCCCGCAATATCAGTAGCCCAGTTGCCAGGGTCCATATATCCTACGCTGACAAGGTAGGCCGGACCTAAAAAGGCCAGTATTCTTTTCCATCCGGTTTTGCCGTCGGGGTTGATCGAGCTGTGTACGTTTGCTAACGAATGTTCTGTTCTATGGCTCATAAACTGATCAATAGATTATTTGCAATTTCTCGTGATATTTGAACGGTCTTATCTTCCACTTTCAGGATGACCGAATGATCGAATTCAATTATTTCTGTAACGTGTATTTTCCGTCCTATGGTCAGCTCCAGCTTTTCAAGATATTGCAAGAACGCGGGAGCATGATTGCGGACGCCACAGATCGTAGCGGACTGATCAATGGGCAGGGCAGATACAGGTTTTAGGTTTTGCGTATCAAGTTTACCGTTGCAATCCGGGATGGGGTCTCCATGCGGATCGAACTTTGGATAGTTCATAAACCTGTCCAGCCTGTCTATAAGTTCGTTGGAAGAAATGTGTTCCATTTCCTCGGCCATTTCATGCACCTCATCCCACCTAAAATCAAGTTTTTCCACTAAGAAAAGTTCCCAAAGGCGGTGTTTCCGGATGATATTCAAGGCAATTTTTTCACCCGTATCTGTCAAAGTCACTCCCTGGTAAGGCGTATAGTTGATAAGCGTCTTCTCCGCAAGTTTTTTTAACATATCGGTCACGGACGATGCCTTCATATTCAGCCTGGCAGCAAGTTGGTTCGTGCTGACATTATCACAATCGAGCGAAAGATGATAAATTGCTTTTAAATAATTTTCCTCGGCTAAAGTATTCATTAAGCAAATCTAATAAAATATTTAGACAAACCTAAAAAAGTGCAAACGAATTTATTTTTGTTAAAATTGTTTTTTAAAAAATTTTATTTTGCTGATTGACTAATATCATATCTTTGCCAGTATTATGGCCATCGAATTAGATAAAACCGATCTACAGATATTAAAAATTCTTCAGGAGAATGGCAGAATTACCAATCTCCAGCTTTCCAATGAAATAGGGCTTTCGCCTGCACCCACGTTGGAAAGGGTTCGTAAACTGGAAAATTCTCACTACATAAAAAGTTATCATGCGTTGGTTGACGAGGAAAAGTTAGGCCTCGGTATCAAAACCTTTATACAGATATCCCTTGACTTTCATCAGAAAAACACGATTCAGACTTTTTTAGACGAAATACAATCTATCAAGGAGATAACGGAGTGCCACCACGTAACCGGTCAATGCGACTTTTTGCTGAAAGTTTATGTACGTGATATTAAATCGTACGAGCAACTCATCATGGAAAAGATCAGCCGCATTACCGTTGTAAAAACCTTCCAGACGATGATGATCATGTCCACCAGCAAAAAGGAGCCCATCGTTCCGCTGGAATATTAGCCACAGTGGTTTAAAGTCGGTTCACCTCAATTTTACATGTGCAAATTCAGATGATATCAGTCCGTTATGTGACTGACATGCCTTAACCGTGTTATTGCGTTCCGGTTACTGTGCTTTCTAATTTTGTCTTTATTGCCGTATAGTTTAATGTTGTAATTTAAGTTATTAACCGGTTTCTGCTATTGGTGTATTTTATAACTTAATGATAATTAAGTTTTTAATTAAAATAAATGTCCGTCTTATTTTTTTATTCTGATAAATAATAACAACTTAGGGACATCTTACTTTATCATTAAAACCTTATTATCTAAAACATGAGCATCGTAGTAAAAGCGCTTAAGCTTGGTTTGACCAAAGGCGCCGAGGCATTGGGGGCAGAAGCGGCCGACCAGGTATCAAAAGTATTTTTAAAGCTTATTGGTTACCAAAGCGAAAGGGACAAAAAGGAAAAAGAATTGCGGGAGTGGATCAGCTCCGTAAATGAACAGCTTTCCCTATTAACCAACATGGTTACTGACCTGACCAACTCCGTACAGCGAGGTTTCGATCAGACCAAGGGAGATTATTTTTATAAAGGCTACAGCGATCAAAACGGAAAGGTATTAGAATACACAAATTATGTTGATATACAATTTGAAAAGTTCCACGAGGTACTCAACAAAAATTATAAGGATGCCGAGGATGCGAAGAAAGAGATCAATAAATTCGTAAGGAACCTTGACTTTGACGCCCTGTTGCTTAATGCAAGAAATCTTGCGTCCCTACATGGTCAGAAAGGCATGCTGGAAGCCCGCAATCTTCTGGAGAATTACACTGATGCCTGCATCGTATCAATGTATGATGATGTAAGTAGTCTCGGGTTGAATTACCAGGGCCTTGAATACAATTATGTTTTAGCTATTGGAGCGTTGAATAAAGCGCTTACGGTTATGGTAGCCGTAAAAAACTACAACTCTGGCGTCGCCGTAGATGCTGAAGACTCCGAAACGATAAAATGGCTGGATGATCAGGTAGCTCTGATGATCACGCCAACTACAGAGAGTTTTTTGAGTTGCGTTGACAGGTTAATATTATCTACCTATCAGCCGGCAAACAACATTCACGTCACATTTGATATTGTTTTTGGAAACCTCGCCGTAATAGAGGAAATAGGTTGCCGTTCGCAGGCATTGAGTTTCCTTTTTACTGACACGGATACCCGTAAAAAGCATCCGGGCATAGTAGCCACTGAATTTTTGCGGCCTTCATTATTAAATAGTAAAGGAGAGTCGTTTATAAAAGTAACCCCTAATGGTAAAAGCCAGGTACTACTAAAGGGCACCAGAATGCATGCTCCTGAAAAATACCTCAAAGGACCGTTTATGCCCCACTGGTACAAGGTGACCGATAAAAACGAAAAAGGGCAACTTAAAGCCTTTGAGGACAGTGATATTGTGGTTATGAGATACGAAATGCCTTATGAAGATATTGCTCCCGATAACAGGGGATACCATTTTTCATTTACCGAAAATTATGAGCTTAATTCAGAATGGCCGTACACCGAAGTCACCAGATACAGATATTATGACCGGGATAGTTTAGAAGAACAAAGCAAACAAAATGAGAATAGTATAGCCATTGCCTTTTTACCAATGGCCGGAAGCCTGGGTATAATCCGCCCGCAGGTGGAGGCGTTCCCAATTAGTGTACCTGGAAGCGCCGGTATTATTTACAATTACCCCGCAGATAAGCCATCCAATACGCCTCCACCAACCGGGCACGAACAATTTCAGTTCGATCCGCATAATCGTAGTGAATTGATAGGACATGCTAAAGATGACATCGCAATCTTTACTCCGCCTTCCGGGTTCGGGATGGCTAATATGATCGGTATTTGGGCAAGTTTCAGACCTGCCCGGGTTTCTGAAAACCATTCCCTTTATTTCTACACTAATTACTATATTGATTACGAGAAAAAAGGACAGGATTTTCCGGGCGGGAAAAGCGACAATGTAAAGCTTACATTGGTCAACAAAACGGTGGCAACGGTCAAAATAGGGGACTATGCCTCGAGTAAATGGGGTATGCGGTCATGCCAGGTTCAATTACGGGTATTTGCCGATTGTAACGGTGTTAAGATATCTTTTTTTGACAAGGAATATGGCAGTGACACAAACCTTAACAGAGATCCAATCGTCTGGAAAGATACCAGCAATACGCAATTGGTACCCGGGCAGCAAAGCAAATTGGGGATACCGCTTAAAACAGGAGTTAAAACAAAGATTGTGTTTGAAGTTGATTACTGGCTGAAAGGCTATGATGGGGGGCTCAATAATGCCTATGACAATGAAGTGTCCGGTAAAATTGAAATGCGCGGGCGTTTGGTGTGGCCATATCCAAAGTTGAAATAAGATAGCCTGCCGGAATACAGAATTTTATTAAGGGGCGTCTGATGCGGTACGCCCCTTTTTTAGCGTATCTGCCAGTCGATCGGTTTTTTGCCATCCTTAACTAAATATTCATTTGCTTTTGAAAACGGTTTTGAACCCCAAAATCCCCTTTCAGCAGACAGTGGTGATGGATGAACTGATTTGATAATATGATGCTTATGCTGATCGATAAGCGGAATCTTTGATTGCGCATATGATCCCCATAAAATAAAAACAAGCCCTTCGCGCAGTTCAGAAAGTTTCTTTATCACTTCATCCGTAAATATCTCCCAGCCTTTTTTTTGATGTGAGGCCGCACTGTACGCTCTTACTGTAAGTGTGGCATTCAATAACAATACGCCCTGATCTGCCCAGCTTTCCAGGTTTCCATGATCTGGTTTTTTAAATCCCGGAATATCAGTCGTGAGTTCTTTGTAAATATTTTCCAGCGAGCGTGGGATAGCAATACCCTTTTGCACAGAAAACGATAATCCATGTGCCTGTTGCGGGCCGTGATAGGGGTCTTGTCCGAGAATTACAACTTTAACCTTATCGAACGGAGTATGTTTAAATGCATTAAATATGTCGCCGTTTTTAGGATAAACCACCTGACCTGCTTCTTTTTCCTGTTTCAGGAATTGTTTCAGCTTCTGCATGTAATCTTTATCGAATTCGGCGCTTAAAACCTCAAGCCATGACGGCTCTAACTCTACTGCCATAAATATTGAATATTGATGTTGCTTAAGCGTACAAATAAACGGATATTTGTGGGCTAATTTTAACAAAAGGAAAAATGTCAAATCTGATAAGATTAATTATTGCCTGTGGAATTTTAGGCGCTGCCATTGCGCTTTGCGTTTTCGGTTTTTGGGGCTGGGGAATACTGGTATTATTTATAGGCGGACTGGTTTTGTTAAGTTATTTTTTTAACGAGAATATGCTCGTTGCACAATGGTTTTTGCGTAAGGAAAAATCAGAAAAGGCTGAAACCTGGCTGATGAAGATCGACAACTACGAAAAGCAGTTAAATAAAAGCCAATGGGGGTATTATAACCTGTTGATCGGATTGATCGAGTCAAGAAAATCTCCCATGAAATCTGAAAAATATTTTAAAAAGTCGTTATCCCTCGGAATGAAAATGTCGCACAATACAGCATTGGCAAAACTTAGCCTGGCGGGAATCGCGATGGCGAAACGCAATAAACGTGAAGCACAGATGTATTTGCAGGAAGCTAAAAAGGACGATAAAAATAAACTTCTTACCGAGCAGATCAATATGATGAAAGCCCAGATGGGACAAATGGACAAGCAGGTGGTAAGGGGCGGATACCGACAATTTTAGTCAGACGAAAATTATCTGACGTTTTAACTGCGTTTTTAATCTGTGCTTATTTCTCTTCTATCGAGCTATAATATTCCGGTTCAGAAGAATTATTTTTATTCAGGGAAAAATAACTGTCTGCTATCGTGTGGCCGATCTCATCTGTCGGATTTGCAACCTCTACCATTTTCAAAAGGCTCCTGATAAATGATAAATTAAAATTACTCCTGTTTAATTTGATCAGGTATTCGTGTTCGGTTATTTCTAATATCGAGTTAGTCATATCTTTTGCATATTATGAGCATTGTAAAAATAACCAACATATCAAATGCCAGAGTTTCAATAGAATTATCCTTTTATTAAAGAATTGTTAATAACTGTGTTGGTAATTTGATTTTTGCGGGCATTGCATTTAGCAATTGCAATATTTTTAAACCTGGATGGGGTATTCCTATATTTACCTTTGGTAAGCCTGCATAAATAATTCTTTATGAAATTTCTATTCGCCCTATTAATCCCGTTTATAGCCTGCACGGCTCACGCGCAGCTCTCTGTCTCTAAACTGTTTGGCGACCATATGGTTTTACAGCGGAATCATGTGATACCCGTCTGGGGGCGAAGCGGAAAAAATGCGAAGATATTTGTCGATTTCAACGGGCAAAAGGCTACGGCAAAGGCTGATGCTAATGGCTACTGGCAAACCGAACTTAAACCCATGAAAGAAGGCGGGCCTTATATTATGACAATAAGGGCCGGACACAGCATGGTATCCTATTCGGACGTTATGCTTGGTGAAGTATGGCTATGTTCGGGTCAATCGAATATGGAGTTTCAATTAAGGAACGCTTACGGTTATAAAGCGGAGCAGTCTTCCGCGGGCAATCTTCCGATCAGGCAATTCAACGTACCTGATCAGGTCAGTCTGACGCCGGAAACCGAGCTTAGCGGCGGCGGGTGGACGACAGCTTCACCGGAAACTATCGGCGATTTTACGGCTGTAGGATACTATTACGCCAGATACCTGGCTCAAAATCTCCACGTCACCATCGGTTTGATCAATAGCAGCTGGGGCGGGACAGAGGCGGAGGACTGGATTAGTAAAGATGCAATGTCGGCATCGCCGGAGTTTAGCGGAATCGTGCCTTCATTGCCTAAAAACGCGGAGGAACTTCAAAACCGCGCAGAAAGGTTACTAAAAAAATGGGCGTTTAAAAATAGCGGCGTAACTAACTATACTGCTGAAGAACTTGCTGCAAAGCCTGCTCATTTTTTTGATAACTGGCAGCACGCTAATGCTCCCTGTTCGTGGGAGTGGATAGGGAAATTATATTCTTATCGCGGGCAGGGGTTTATGCAGCGAACGATCAGCATTGATAACGCCTATTCGTCCGCCGGATCAGTGCTTTCATTAGGTACTACCGACGCCGATATGTTGGTTTACCTGAATAATACGCTGCTCACAAGGAACAGTTCAGCAACAGCAACTCAATTCGAGATACCACCGGGAACATGGAAAGGAGGGATGAATAGTTTGCTGATAGATTTTAAATCCGCGCAAAAAAATCCATCCTGGTTTGGAAGGGGTATAAACGGTACCGGATGGAGTGATATTAACATCCGTTTTTCCGACACGCTGATTAATCTTGCGGATGGAAACTGGCGGGTAATGCCTGACCTAAGCAAAGCCTATCACTTTGATTTTTTGCCAAATGATGATGCGTCCAGCCTGTACAACAGTATGATCAATCCGCTGATCCCATTCGCAATTGCGGGTGTGATCTGGTATCAGGGAGAATCCAATGCGGACCGGGCATACCAGTACCGCAGCGTTTTTCCGATACTTATCAATGACTGGCGCAGCAGATGGAGAGAACAGTTTCCGTTTCTTTTCGTCCAGCTTGCCTCATTTGGTACCTCGCAAAACAGCAATTTCGGCAGCAATTGGGCGGAACTGCGCGAGGCGCAGGCCATGGCCCTGAAATTGCCTAATACGGGTATGGCGGTAACAACCGACATTGGCGACGCTTTTAATATCCATCCCAAGGACAAGGCCGATGTGGGCTACCGACTGGCGTCAGTGTCATTGAGCAAGGTTTATCATTTAAGTGGTTTCTTTCAGAGCCCGCAGTTTGATAAGGCCGATTTTTCTAACGGACAGGCGCTAATCAGTTTTACGCATGCAGAAAACGGTTTGAAGGCAAAGGATCTGTATGGTTATGTTAAGGGATTTGAACTGGCAGGTGCTGATCATCGGTTTTATTATGCACAGGCGGAAATAACCGATGGCAATAAAGTAAGGGTATGGAGCCCGATGGTACCTCAGCCGGTTGCTGTCCGTTATGCCTGGACAGATGCTCCGCTGGATGCTAACCTGTTCAACGTTCAGGGCTTTCCGGTTGCTCCTTTCCGGTCGGACGACTGGCAGGGACTAACTTTTGGGCATAAATTCGAATAGATAAAACAAAAAGAGGAATGCAGATTTTAAGTCGCGTTCCTCTTTTTATAGATTTTTTTAATCCTGACTATGCGAACCACGCCATTACTGTTTCTTTCGAAGGCATGGTGATATCCAGTTTTAGTTTTTTCCGCATTCCGCCAAGATCATTAAATACTTTGTTCGGATTGGCGGCCTTTAAATCTTCAAGGTTATTTATGCCCATTTTATTTAATACGGGTACCCATTCCGCAGGTATGCCAATATGAATAAAATCATCGGCTGTTATAGTTTTTGCTTTCTTTTCCGGCCTCATTTGAGGGAAAAACAGAACCTCCTGGATCGTGCTTTGATTGGTCATTAACATAACCAAACGGTCAATGCCGATACCAAGACCCGAGGTCGGCGGCATACCGTATTCGAGCGCACGGAGAAAATCGTCGTCCATAGCCATCGCTTCGTCATCACCACGACCCGCCAGAATCAGCTGTTCTTCCAAACGTTCCCGCTGATCGATGGCATCATTCAACTCAGAATAGGCATTAGCGATCTCTTTTCCGTTTACAAACAGTTCAAAACGTTCCACCAAACCCTCTTTCGAACGATGTTTTTTAGCCAGCGGCGTCATCTCGATCGGGTAATCGGTGATGTAAGTCGGTTGAATCAGGTTAGCCTCCACCTTTGCACCAAATATTTCGTCGATAAGTTTTCCCTTTCCCATCGATGGATTTGTTTCGATACCAAGATCGTTGCAAGTTTTGCGCAATGCATCCTCGTCCATCCCGGAAACATCTATACCGGTGTATTTCAGGATGGAATCATACATCGACAACTTTTCATACGGCCCGGCAAAGTTTATCTCGTTCGCACCAACCTGAACCACGGGGATCCCGGTGACGGTCCTTGCTACAATTTCAAGGCATTCCTCCACCATAGCCATCATCCAGTTATAATCCTTATAGGCTACATAGATCTCCATGCTGGTAAATTCAGGATTGTGGGTACGGTCCATGCCTTCATTGCGGAACATCTTGCCAAACTCATAAACGCCGTCAAATCCTGCTACGATCAGTCTTTTCAGATAAAGCTCATTGGCAATGCGCAGATAAAGCGGCATGTCGAGCGTATTGTGATGCGTAGTGAACGGACGTGCCGCAGCGCCGCCATGTACCGGCTGAAGTATAGGCGTTTCCACTTCCATCCAGCCCTGTTTGTTAAAATAACCGCGCATACTGCTGATCACCTTTGACCGTTTGATGAAAATTTCCTTGAATTCCGGGTTTACGGTAAGATCGACATAGCGCTGGCGATATCGAAGTTCAGGATCAGTAAAAGCATCGTGAACATTGCCGTCTTCGTCACGCTTGACCACCGGAAGAGGTTTAAGTGCCTTTGAAAGTAAAATAAATTCTTTGACATGAACAGATATTTCACCTGTCTGTGTTAAAAACACAAAACCTTTCACACCGACGTAGTCGCCTATATCCAGCAGTTTTTTAAATACAGTATTGTATAGAGTCTTATCCTCGCCAGGGCAAATATCGTCGCGTTTCAAATAAACCTGAATTCTTCCGCTCGAATCCTGTAACTCGGCAAACGAAGCGCTGCCCATGATCCTCCGGGACATGATCCGGCCTGCAAGCGAAACCCTCTTATAGTGATCCGGAAAACGCTGGAAATTGTCGGTAATGTCCTGTGCGTAAGCGGTTACCTCGTATTCTTCAGCCGGATATGGATTTATTCCTAATGCGCGTAAGTCTTGTAACGATTTACGGCGTAAAATTTCCTGATCGGATAATGCGTTGCTCATATTTCAAATAAAGGTGCAAAAATAGCGTTTTGAGGCGAAAGCGAAAAAGTAAAAGCAGAAACCTGTCGGCTGCATTAACATGCCCTTGTCAATTTCGGCTGTTTGCCTATTCTATATTCAGTCTTATCTTTGGACCATGAATTTAAAAGTTATCGCTTTTGATGCCGATGATACGCTGTGGGTAAATGAACCGTATTTCAGAAATACGGAGGAAAAATTTTACGAATTGTTAGGAGAGTTTTCGTCTCAGCATGAGTTGGAGCGCGAGTTATTGAAGACGGAGATAGATAATCTTATTTTGTATGGGTATGGGATAAAAGGCTTTGTGCTGTCGATGATTGAAACAGCCTTGAAGGTTAGCGATACAACCCTGCGGGCCGATATTACCAACAGGATACTGGATCTTGGCAAGCAGATGCTGAATCAACCCATAGAACTGCTTGAAGGGGTAGAGGAGGTGCTGAAAACGCTGAAAGAGAAATACAGGTTAGTGGTAGTTACAAAAGGCGACTTGCTTGACCAGGAACGAAAGCTTAAAAAATCTGATCTGAGCCATTACTTTCACCACATTGAGATCATGTCCGAAAAGGATGAAGCCAATTATACGAAGCTGATCAATCATCTTGATATTCAGCCTGAAGAACTGCTGATGGTCGGCAACTCACTAAAAAGTGATATTTTACCCGTATTAAAGATAGGGGCATACGGTGTTCATGTTCCCTATCATATTACCTGGGCGCATGAGCAGATTGAACACAGTATAGAGGATGAACACTTTAAAAGTGTCACCTCGATTAAGGAAATACTGCAATTCTTATAGTTGTTTTTTATTTGCGATTGGCTTATTCTGCGTCTGCTTCCTGCAGGTACATTTCATCAATAGCTTTTGCGTATTTTTTCTCTATCACTTTTCGTTTAGCTTTCATTGTGGGGGTAAGCTCTCCCGTTTCAATACTGAACGGCGTACGTTTTACCTTGAAGTTTTTAATACGTTCGAATTTGGCAAGTTCGTTTGAAAGTTTTTTGATATCCTGCCCGATCCAGTCGATCATTTCTTTTTCAGCGATAAACTGCTCCGGATCTTCAAAGAATTCATTGTTCAGCGCGAAGGCCTCCTGCAATGCTTCTTTGGAAGGAATAACTATTGCGGTTATGTATTCACGCTTATCGCCGATTAAAAACAGTTGCTCAATCTTCTGACTCTTCAGATAGGTGTTTTCAACCGGAGTTGGGTAAATGTTTTTGCCATAGGCATTTACCAGCATGTTTTTCAATCTGTCGGTGATTTGCAGGTTGCCCTTAAAAAAGCGGCCGATATCACCTGTATGGAACCACCCCTCACCGTCGATGGCCATCGCGGTTTCTTCGGGTTTATTCCAGTAACCTTTCATAACACAGTGTCCCCTTACAATGATCTCACCTTCTTCGGACTGGTATTCCGGTTTAAAGCTCTCATGCGTTTGAATGGTATAAATTTCTTTAGAATCCACGTTTTGTATCCCGATCTCGATACCCGGGATCACGCGGCCGGTAGTGCCATAAACCTGCCGGTCGTTTTCAGTGACGGTCATCACCGGAGACGTTTCCGTTAAACCAAATCCTTCGAGTATCTTAATGCCCAGATCGCCAAAAAACTCGCCTATGGTTTTAGGCAGCGCCCCGCCGCCTGAGATCATGAACTTTAGCCTTCCACCTGTCCGTTCTTTAATTTTGCTGAAAACCAGTTTGTTGGCTAATTTTTGTTTTTGGGTTAAAATTATTCCGGTTCTTTTGCCGCCCTCCCTGGTTATCCGGTATTCCCGGCCAACCTCCAAAGCCCACAGGAATATCTTTGCTTTTATCCCGCCTGCAGCGGTACCGTTTTTCATAGCCCGGTCATGTATGCGTTCAAGGAGCCGGGGTACGCAATTCATAACGGTCGGCCTTACTTCCCCCATGTTTTTTGCCAGAAGATCAAGACTTTGGGCAAACGCGATACGGCAACCGGCAGCAAGACATATATGATAGGTTGCCGTGCGCTCAAAGACGTGCGAAAGCGGCAGGAACGACAAGAATACATCGGAGGTCTCAATAACCGGTATCTGGATCAGGCTGACGCGCACGTTCTCGCAAAGATTGTGGTGGGTCAGCATAACGCCCTTAGGCGTACCGGTCGTGCCTGATGTGTAGATCAGGCAGGAAAGATCGGATGGTAAAATGGCCTCGCGGCGGCTATTGATAGCCGATCTGTAGCTATCCACAAGCTTTGTTCCTTCTTCAATTACATCCACAAGGCTTATAACGCCTGCATTAATGCCGGTTTTTGCAACCGATTTTGAGAAGTCATCAAACGCAGGTATTATTCTGATCAGGTCAGTGCAATTGTTGGCTATTTTAACTATTTTTTTTAAGAGAAACGGGCTGCCCACCAGGATGGTTCGCGCGCCGGAATCATTCAGAATGTATTCAACCTCGGTTTCCGACAATGTCGGGTAAATAGAAGTGTTCACCGCACCGATCTGTTGCAGCGCCTGGTCATAATATACATAATCAGGCCCGTTTTCAATGATCAGCGCAAGCCTGTCACCCTTTTGAATGCCGATCTCGAGCATCCAGGCAGAGATTGCGTCGATTTTTTTTAAGGCCTCTCCATAGCTGATGTCCACCCAGTCATCGCCGACTTTATTGGTCATAAAAGGGTGTGTTTCAGGGTGAATATTTTTTATAATATTACGGATGAGACCGGGAATGGTCGATCGCTCGGTTGTAGTATTCATTCAGTTAAAGGCGGTTTAATCGATAGACAAAGCTAAAATTATTTTATCAAAAGAAAGTGACAGCCATCCAATTGCCCGGTGTTTTTATTTTCAGTGGATGTATCAGCTGGTTTTAAAATATTATATGCTTTCTTCCCGGTTTTTTGTGTTTTTAATGGGTTACCTTTCAGTTAATTAAGTATTAACAGTACAAAAACTCACATTAGAATTTAACAAAATGAAAAATGCATTCAAATTGGGCTTCGTAGCCCTTGTAATCGCAGTGTCTGCCGCAGCCTGCGATGGTGAAAAATCTGCCAGCAGTGTTGATACCACAAAAGTTGTTGATACTACCAAGGTTGTTGATACTACCAAAGTTGTTGATACCACAAAAGTTGACACTGCTAAGAAAGATACTGCCGTGAAGAAATAATTCCGGCTTTTTCTTTTGATTTTTTAGTTTTTACAACGCAGAAAGGTAATCGATTAATTTTTTTTAAAATTATGGGTTACCTTTTGCTATTTATGGTATTAAATGGAAACTATTTAATCACTTAAAAAGAAAATTAACATGAAAAATGCATTCAAAATGGGCGTTGTAGCCTTAGTTATCGCAGTTTCTTTCGCTGCTTGTAAAGGTAAATCTGATTCTGCTGCAACTGATTCAGCTGCTATGGATTCAGCTAAAATGGATACAGCTAAGATGGACACAGCTAAGATGGACACAGCTAAGATGGATACTACTAAAAAAATGTAATTTCATTGTAGTAAAATACAAAAACGCCTGGTTAGCAATAACCGGGCGTTTTTGTTTAGTCTTGTTTTTTATGCCTTAAACCAGTGAGATGCGTATTTTTACCACCTTCGAATATTCTTTATAAATGAGCTTCCCGATACTAACCATGGATAACGTCACTGTACGGTATCTGAATAATGTTCTTTTTTCAGGTTTGAATTTTTCAGTCGATCAGGGTCAGAGCTGTGCGCTCATCGGCAGGAGCGGTTCGGGGAAGAGCGCTATGCTGCACACCATTGCCGGGAGATTCAATATTACCGGGGGGGACATTGAGTATCATTTATTTAAAGAAACGCAATCAGAAGCCGGAACTCTTGAGGATCATACCCGCTGGCAGAAATTTATCGCATTGGTAGAACCCAGACACCATTTTAAAAATCTGTCAAACACATCGGACTTTTACTACCAGCAACGTTTCAATTCCTCCGACTCTGAGGATGCGCTGGTGGTGGAAGAATACCTGAATACGGTAACGCCTGCGTTTAAAGAGGCGATTTACTGGACGCGCAAAAAAGTAATATCCGTACTAAAGCTTGATGAACTGTTAACAAAACAGATCATTAAACTATCGAACGGAGAAACCAAGCGGTTAATGATAGCAGCCGCTTTATTAAAAAGCCCTGTGCTACTTTTGCTCGATAGCCCGCTGACCGGGCTGGACGTAGAGACCCGCAAGGAGTTCAATTCAATAATTGATGAAATTATCAATTCCGGTATTACGGTTGTTATCGCCACCTCACCACATGAAATTCCGGACGCAATTGCAAAAGTCGTGATTTTGGACGCAGGGAAGGTTGTGCAACAACTGGACAAAAAGAACTTTGACCCGGAGCTTTTCGCAGAAAAAAGACCTGACAAAATAGATAACGGCGAACTGAAATCACTG
This sequence comes from Mucilaginibacter sp., assembly GCA_035547875.1. Taxonomy (GTDB): domain Bacteria; phylum Bacteroidota; class Bacteroidia; order Sphingobacteriales; family Sphingobacteriaceae; genus Mucilaginibacter. The sequence goes on from DASZTX010000023.1 coordinate 21,701, forward strand.
CTGAACACTGGTATTGCTAAACCAGCCTATCAGTCTATTATTAAAATGGACGATGTGTTCATCAGATACGGAGATAAGGTCATCCTTAATAAAGTGAACTGGCAGGTCACTTCCGGTGAAAGGTGGGCGTTGCTTGGGCCGAATGGAGCCGGTAAATCCACTTTGCTAAGTCTGATCAATGCTGATAATCCGCAGGCTTATGCCAATGATATAGTGTTGTTTGATAAAAAGCGCGGTACCGGTGAGAGTATATGGGACATAAAAAGCAAGATCGGTTTCGTATCCCCGGAACTTCATCAATATTTCCCGACTGATAACAGTTGTTTACAGGTGGTCGAATCGGGGTATTACGACACATTGGGTTTATTCCGGCCGTCGCAGAAATCGAAAGCAGATATTGCATTACGCTGGATGAATGCTTTAGAGATCGGACAGTTTGCGCGGGTGTTGTTAAAGAATATTCCGGCAAGTGCGCAGCGTCTGTGTCTGCTGGCACGTGCTCTTATAAAAAATCCGGATCTGCTGATATTTGATGAGCCTTGCCAGGGTCTTGACGATCATCAGCAACAGCATTTCAAATCCATTGTTGACGCTATTTGCCGCATCAGCAATGTTACGATGATCTATGTGACACATTATCAGCATGAAATTCCGGATAGCGTGACGAAGGTATTGAGGTTGGATAAAGGGGCAGTCATAGTATAAATTCAAGCACGAATCATCTAATCCTGTTTTCAATCATGACATTGTTAGAAGTATCAGACATTTTATAAATTACAATACTATCGCCAAATATTTTGTTAGCAAAATCAAATTTTTTGCAAATCATATTGTCGCCGTATTTTTTTAGTACAAAAACCGTCGGATGCTTTTTGAAGCCAATAAAAGATTTTAGTTTCGCAGCATCGTAATATCCTCTGCCGAAACATATCAATGATATAGTAAACGATAAAATCATAAAGTCAGCAAACATAGAAAATGGTTTTCGACTTTTTATCGGATCACTTTTCGTCGGTTTTCTTATTTGAGGTAGCATTGTACTTTGTACCTCCTTTAAAAGCTCTTCACGATCTATTGATGGCTTTTTTTTAAGGATTTCTTCTGCATGCTTCAAAATATCTTCCTCTAAAAATGTCCATAGCTTCCTGCATTTTCTTACAAATAAATACTCCCAAATTATAAATGCAATACAAAGGACAATTATTACCCCAAGCAATATTAAATTTACTAATGACGAAAATGAGCTAACATTTAACACAAGAAAAAACACGATAAGGCCTAGTCCAAATGTTTTTATCGTGGTATTGACTAAAAATTTTCGAGTTCCGTATGATGTGTTTATCACAAGGAGTTTATCTATCCAAAATATCACACCACAAATAAGTAAAGTCAACGAAAATATAAATATTAGTACTTCATTTAATTGAACTTCGATAAAATCGGCGGGGAGATTGAAGTATTTGAAATATCCGTATTCGTACACATACACACAAAAGTATCCATAGGCAGATAATAATGTTAAACTTACGGGCGCATTATTTTTAAAAAACTCAATTACCTTTTCTCTCATTTACGAATATACTAACTTTCAATAAGTTATATTTGAAAATCATTTTCAGGAATCAATAATCGCCAACTGTTAAACAAATTGTCGCTATTTGAATTTTAAATACTTTGACGTGACATTGATTATAGCAAAATGAAAACAACGTATATTTGTGCATGAATACAGCTAACCTGTTGCAGCGCGCCTTGCAGTTTGATTTTTTGAGTATTGAGGAGGGCGTTTATCTTTACCATAACGCCTCAACTGCCGATCTGATGTACACGGCGAACGAGTTACGTAAGACACAGGTCCCGCATGGCAAAGTTACCTGGCAGATCGACCGGAACGTAAATACCACCAACGTCTGCATTGCCAATTGTAAATTTTGTAATTTCTTCCGACGCCCTGGGCATGAAGACAGTTACATTACCGATATTGAAACCTATAAAAAGAAGATTGAGGAAACTTTTCGGTATGGCGGCGATCAGTTGTTGTTACAGGGCGGTCATCACCCTGATCTGGGACTTCAGTTCTATGTGGATACATTTAAACAGCTGAAAGAATTATACCCCACGCTGAAACTGCATTCTTTAGGTCCACCGGAAATTGCGCACATCTGCAAGCTGGAAGGTATGAGCCATATTGATGTCTTGCGGGAGCTGAAAGCGGCGGGGCTCGACTCGCTGCCCGGCGCCGGGGCTGAAATACTGAATGACCGTGTGCGGCGTTTGATCAGCAAGGGCAAATGCGGCGGGAAGGAGTGGCTGGACGTAATGCGCGCAGCACATCAGCTTAATTTGCCGACATCAGCAACCATGATGTTCGGTCATATCGAAACTGTTGAAGAACGTTTTGAACACCTGGTTTGGGTACGCGAAGTACAAGCGGAAAAACCGGAAGGCAACTATGGTTTTATAGCCTTTATCCCCTGGCCGTTCCAGGATGATGGTACTTTGCTGCGTAAAGTAAGGGGAATTACCAATAACGTCAACGGAGATGAATATATCCGTATGATCGCTTTAAGCAGAATTATGCTGCCCAATATCAAAAACATACAGGCTTCATGGCTTACCGTAGGTAAACAGGTTGCCCAGATCTGTTTACATGCAGGCGCTAACGATTTTGGTTCCATCATGATTGAAGAAAACGTTGTCTCAGCAGCAGGCGCTCCACACCGTTTCACCGCTAAGGGCATCCAGGAATCTATCAGGGAAGCGGGCTTTGAGCCACAACTGCGCACCCAAAAATACGACTGGCGCGAAATACCGGCGGCTATTGAAGAACAGGTGATAAATTATTAAGAAGAAAGCAAAGGGCTTTTTATTATTTTAGCGCCAGATGGATAACGTTGAACAATATATTGAGGCCCTGATATTCGCTTCGGAGCAAAGCATACGCACGGAGGAAATTTTATACTGTCTGCAATCTGCATTTGAGCGCGACTTCAGCGAAGAAGAGGTTAGTGAATGCCTGAAAAATATAACTCACAAGTACAGTGGCGAGCAGTTTGCCGTAGAAGTCGTTAAAATCAGCAACGGTTATCAATTCCTAACTAAAAAAGCCTATCATCAGATCATTAGTTTATTACAGGCACAGCGTTCAAAAAAGAAGCTAAGTCAGGCCGCCCTTGAAACGCTTGCCATCATAGCCTATAAACAGCCGGTCACCAAACCCGAAATCGAGCAGATACGGGGGGTGAATTGCGACTATTCTATACAAAAATTGCTTGAAAAAGAGCTGATTACCATCGCAGGAAAGTCGGATGCACTGGGCAAACCCATATTGTACGGTACAAGTGCATTGTTTATGGACTATTTTGGTATAAACAGCATTGGGGAACTGCCTCAGATTAAGGATTTTGTCGCCAATACTGTTTCTATAGGCGATCAATCAGAGTAGTTTTTTAAAATCCTGAAAAACAGCAAGAAAATATTTTTTTATGATCGATTGTTTTTAATGAAAATGATTTTGATTATTTTTACTTATAAATAAAGCTGACAAACATTTGCATTTATTAATGAAAAAAGTTTTACAATAAATTTCATGGCAATGGGAACTCCAAAAAAACCTGTAAACAAAAAAGTTGAAAACACGGGCGAGGATGAAGATGATGACGATAGCATATTTAGCCAGAAACCCAGGAAAAAAAAGGTAGATGACGACGATGACGACTTTGACGGTCCTTTAGATGACCTGGGGTTTGAAAATTTTGATAATGACGACGACGACGACGATTATTGATCTTTAAAATATAATCTACTGTGAAGCATCCCGGCTATGCCTGAGGATGCTTTTTTATTACCATCCGCCGCATCCCGGCGAACGAACTATGACGATAACCGAAGTAAAAGATAAAAAGACCAGGAAATTATTTTTAGATATTGCGAGAATAATTTACAAAGACGATAGGGTTTGGATTTGTCCGCTTGATAACGATATAGAAGCGGTGTTTGATCCGGAGAAAAATAACTTTCACCAGCACGGTAAATGCACCCGTTGGGTTTTGACCGGCAAAAAAGGGAATCCAATTGGACGTATCGCCGCCTTTATCAATGACAAAAAAGCGTACAATTATGAACAGCCAACAGGAGGGATAGGCTTTTTTGAATGCATAGATGATGAAGCAGCGGCGTTTTTACTTTTCGATACCGCAAAGAAATGGCTTAGCGACAACGGAATGCAGGCCATGGACGGCCCGATAAATTTTGGAGAAAACGACAATTTCTGGGGGCTTTTGGTGGAAGGTTTTATTCCGCCTTCCTACGGCATGAATTACAATCCACCATATTATCATGCTTTTTTTGAAAATTATGGCTTTAAAACACTTTATGCACAGATCACCAATCATTTGGATATTCTGAAGCCGTTCCCCGAACGATTTTATAAAATCGCGAAATGGGTGTCGCAAAAGCCAGGCTATGAATTTAAACATTTAGTGACTAAACAGATTGACAAATTCGCGGCAGATTTTATTGAAATTTACAACGACGCCTGGAAGGACTTCGAGAACTTTGTCCCGATAACGCAGGCTACCATCGGTGAGAGCTTCCGCAAGATGAAGCCGATTATGGATGAAAATTTGATATGGTTTGCTTACGTTGACAATGAACCGGTGTCGTTTATGGTTATCCTGCCTGATGCTAACCAGATGATCAAACCGCTGAAAGGAAAGTTGAATTTGATAGGCAAACTTATTTTTCTCTATAACAAGTGGAAAGGTGTTTCCCGAATGAGGGCGATCGTTATGGGGACGAAACAAAAATTTCAAAATCACGGCATCGAATCTGCCATGTTTACCACATTGGGTGAATACGTGCTTCCATTAAATCAATATACGGAACTTGAATTGTCGTGGGTGGGAGATTTTAACGATAAAATGATGGCACTGCATAAGGCAATGGGTGCAGAATTTGCTAAAAAGCATTTGACCATGCGCTTTATTTTTTAGCAGCTGAGAGGAAACAGCGTTTCAACGGAAAACCGGCGTGTTCTGGGTATTGCCAACCTGAGGAAAAGAACGCCGGTATAATCAAAAATTTATCGATCAGGCAGTTATTTTATTATGCCTTAATTCTTCAAACAGTTCAATAACTTTCTTTTGAAGATCAATTACCTCGGTTTCGCGATCCATTAATTTTTTATTAATGGTTTCCAACTCGTTAGAAATTTTTTGATCCTGCTCTGAATCACTAAACGTTAATAATTGAACAACCGACATTTCAAACAAGGCAGCGACTTGTTCAAGCCTCGACAAATTGATATCGGTAATACCTGTTTCAATTTTAGAGAAAGCCGGAATTGAAATATCTAATCTTTTTGCAACATCTTCCTGGCTCCACCCTTTTTGATGACGTAATAACCTGATTTTTTTTCCGAGTGTCTTCATTTAGTTTTAAAGGTTAAAAGATTTCGCGATAGTTAACAAAGTTACAATATTATCCAATATCTGTCTAATTATCAAGCGTTTTGAACAATATTTCTTTTTATGTATCACAGCCAATTAATGTTCTAATATAGCTAAATATTATTAATAACTAATATATGTGCTTTATGCTTAATTTGTATCAAAAATCAGACATTTTATTTAAGCAGCAATACCGGTACAGCCGAACTTTCAAGCAACTGCTGCGAAATGCTGGTGTGTAATAATGATTGCAAAAAACTGTATTTGTGTGGCAGTGCTATTACCAGTTGGGCATCGTGGTCGCGGGCGAAATGGAGTATTCCGTTAATAATATCTGTATTGTTAACAAAATAATATTTTGGATGATAGGGTTTTAACGCCTCGAACAATGCGGTCTGCTCAGCAATTTTTTCTGCTTCTCCCTGTAACGCATTTACCTTATTGTCAATATTTACCACCAGCGGGCTCACTTTGCGGCGGTTGAGGAGCTTAATTAACGACTCAAGCGGAGCCGTTTCTGTAACCTGTTTAAAATCGCAGGCTACCACGACACTTTTTATCATTTCGATGTCGAAAGCAGGGGGTACGACGACCACCGGAACAGGACATGCCTTGGCAATTTTCACAACGTGGCTACCAACTTTGGCATCATCGCGGCTGCTGTTTCCCTTGCTTCCGAGAATTACGAGGTCGGCTTGTTTGCTGATCGCATTTTCGACAACGGCGCGAAGCAGGTGGGAGCGGTTCAGATGCGTGCTGATCGTTACACCCGGACGAACCATCCCCACAAGTTTTGCTTTATATTTTTCAAGATTTTGTATCCGCTCAGCCGCATTTTCTTCGATCTGCTGCTCAGTGACCTGAACCATATCCGGATTAGGGAGAATAGTCTCATAGACCGAGACATAGTAAGCGTTCAAAAGAATAATGTGTTCCACCTCTGTTTGGTGACTCAGCGCGGCGGCGAATTCAGCGGCATGTTCAGCCGTTGCAGAAAAGTCTATAGGAACGAGATACGTTTTCATTTTAGGGGACAGCCCGACTTTAAGCAAATAAAGTACGCTGATTTTTTATCACTAATATAGAAAAAATTATGGATTTATTAAAGGCTTTAACCTAATCGTTAATTTACGATCTGCCTACGCTTTTTTTACGAATTTTGCAGCTACCCAGTCATTGTTTTTCTTATGACTAAGATACTTCATTCCCAGATTTTCAGCGGAATTTCTAATTATCTCAAGATCAGGATGTTCATAAAATCCACTGAAACAGATCTCCCCGCCCGGCATTAACGCTTCGTTGTAACGAGCCATCTGATCAAGCAAAATGTTACGATTAATATTTGCAAGGATCACATGATATTGTTTGTCAGGAATAACTTCTTTTGATCCGCAAATTACTTCTATATTTTCCACCGCGTTGAGCAAAGCATTTTCGATCGTACTTTCATAACAAACAGGATCGAAGTCGATAGCTGTTATTTCAGATGCGCCGAGTTTGGAAGCCATGATTGCCAGGATACCCGTTCCGCAGCCCATATCCAGCACCTTTGTATTTTCAAAATTTGTTTCAAGCATCGTTTCGAGCATCATGGACGTAGTTTGATGATGCCCCGTTCCAAACGCCATCTTCGGATCTATGACGATTTCATAGCGAAATTCTTGTTTTGCCTGATGAAACGAAGCCCGTACGTGTATTTGATCCCCGAGCTCAATAGGTTCGAAATTGCTTTCCCAAACCTCATTCCAATTTTTCTGTGGGATAGCGGTAGTTACGTAGCTGAAAGGAAATATATCCTGATAAACAGTTAATATTTCGTCGAGTGACGATTGTATAAAAGTATTGGATGGAATATAGGCCCTGAATCCGTTGTCGGTTTCCTCAAATGTATCAAATCCTATTTCTGACAGGGCATTGATAAGCAAGTCCTGCTGATATTCTTCAGCAGGTTGAGTCGTGAATTGTAATTCTGTATAGTTCATCGTGGAAAGATCATGAGGGTTGCTTACTCAAGCAGATAAAGTATCCATAGGTTAATTGACCAGTAAATGACCTGTACTCCTGACATGAAAGCCGTCAGCTTTACGAGTTTGTTAACTCCGGTTTCGGGCTCCCAGATAGTATAACTAATTCCAAACGCCAGCACCACGCAAACAAAACAAATATCTATGATAATATTTATGCGGTTAGCAAGGGTGGTTTTTACCAGTTTTCTCCATACAGGCATCACGATCAGCAATTGTGTAAGTAATGCAACCATAAATAACAGCGGCAAAGCATACCTGTAAAAAGCCATAAAGCTTTTCAGGTTTCCCATGCCGATCTCATCTATTTTCAGATCGAAGTACACAGAACTATACCGAACACCAGCAAAAAATAAAAGAAAGCCGGTGAAAGGGGGTAGGAGTACTTTTAGTAACTTCCTCATGATGTGATTTTCATACCATCAGAAAACCGGGGAGCGCCAACAAATTGATCGTCCAGGTTAACAATCCGAAGTTTAATTAAATACCTTAACGATGTCGGTAAAGTCGCGCGATTTTAAAGATGCACCACCTATGAGGCCGCCGTCAATATCCGCCTGTGCGAAAAGCTCCGGCGCATTTTTAGGATTACAGCTTCCGCCGTATAAAATGGTGGTGTCGTCAGCTATCTGCTGGCTGTATTTTGCAGCGATTTCCTTGCGGATAAATGCATGGATTTCCTGGGCTTGTTCAGATGTGGCGGTAACTCCTGTGCCGATAGCCCAAACGGGTTCATAGGCGATAACCAATTTTGCAAATTGAACTTCATCCAGATGGAATATTCCTTCTTCTAATTGCGTTTTTACAATATCAAAATGCTTGCCCGCATTACGCTCGTCAAGGGTTTCGCCAATGCAAAAGATCGGCTTCAGATCGTTCTTTAAAGCAGTATCGGTTTTTTTGGCAAGGAGTTCGTTGGTTTCGCCAAAATACTGACGGCGTTCAGAGTGACCAAGAATAACGTATGCTGCGCCAACGGATTTTATCATCTTAGCCGATATTTCCCCGGTGTAAGCGCCAGAGTCGGCCTGGTGCGCATTCTGTGCACCTACAGAGAACTGTTTAACGCCTTTTGCCAGTTGAACAAGGCTATGCAGGTGAATAAACGGGCTGCAAATAATAGCCTCCTGTTTACCGGTAGCTTCATCTTTCACCATATTTACGATTTCTGAAAACAGGCTCAGGCCCTCGTTATAGTCAAGGTTCATTTTCCAGTTTCCGGCTACGATCTTTTTTCTCATGATATTAATTTTAGTTGGTTGTGTTAGTTTGTTTTGTTGGGCAGGGCAGTTTCATCCGATTGATCAAAACGATACATCCGGATCGATGACCATTAAAACCGCCTGTATTGTTCTGTTAATTCAAATACTGTTCGGAGTATATGCTGTTCGTTATCGTCAAAAGTCCGGTGGTCACGGCGTGAAAATACCCGCCCGGCAGTGTCAAAAGCTTTTTTAACAGAATACACTTCATAACCCTGCGCTCCGCCCCACGAAAAATCAGGGATAAAATTACGCGGAAAACCTGCTCCGAAAATATTTGCATTTACCCCGACTACTGTTCCTGTGTTGAACATGGTGTTTATGGCGCATTTGGAATGATCGGCCATGATCAGTCCGCAAAATTGTAAACCGGTCTTTCGGAAGCGGCCGGACGCGTAATCCCAAAGCTTAACATCGTCGTAATTATTTTTTAAATTAGAGTTGTTGCTGTCGGCACCAATATTACACCATTCCCCCAGGACAGAGTTGCCAAGATAACCTTCATGGCCTTTGGACGAGTATCCCCAGATCACCGCATTGTTCAGTTCTCCGCCAACCCGCGAATAGGGGCCGACTGTAGTTGCTCCATATATTTTTGCGCCCATTTTTACCTGTGAGTGCTCACAAATAGCAAACGCGCCCCGTATATGTGTGCCTTCCCATATCTCGGTATCAGCAGCCAGATAAATCGGGCCGTTGGTTGTGTTAAAGGTAGAGCAGTCAGCAATAGCGCCATCTTCAGCAAAAAAGTTATTACCGATAATGGTATTCGAGTTATTTATAGCCGCGCTTGTACGCCCGCGGGTAAGTAAGGCAAAATCTTTCCGTAATTCTATGTCGTTTTTTCGGAATATGTCTTCGGGAAACCGGATAATTACGGGCGTATTTTCAAATTGTATAACTGCACCGAATTCTTTTTTCGGATCGAACGACGCCGCTCCGGCAGCATTTAACCGGACGGCAATTAATTGGTCGCTATATTTCAGGCATTCGCCTTCTTTGAGTTTATCGACGGCTTCAAGCAACACTTCATCCGGACAAACAGCACCGTAAATGAACAGGTTATCCTGCCCAATATTTGAGGGGAATTTGCCTGTCAGCCAGTGCTGGGTAAAAAATGAAGTGCTTTGTTTTAAATGCCTGGCCCACTTTTCGGCAATCGTTAAAATACCTATGCGCAGATCGGCGACCGGGCGGGTAAATGTTAACGGCAGTAGTGTCTGATGTGCGTTATCGTCAAAAAGGATAATTGCCATGGCGCAAAAATAAAAAAGTCCCCCGATGTACCGGGAGACTTTTGAATATTTATAAGCTGCTGTTACTTCTTAGCGTAACGGCTACGGAATTTATCGATACGTCCTGCAGTATCAACCAGTTTCATTTTACCGGTGTAGAATGGATGTGAGGTGTGTGAAATTTCCAGTTTTACCAAAGGATATTCATTGCCATCTTCCCATTTAATAGTTTCACGGGTATCGATGCACGATTTAGTTATGAAAGAATAGTCGTTAGACATATCTTTAAAAACAACTAATCTATAATTTGATGGATGCAGATCTTTTTTCATTGCCTTGTGTACTTTCTTATAAAAGAGGTGCAAATGTAGTGAAATTTATTTAATTCAAAAAGCGCCGAATAAAAAGTTTTTTAATTGTTGTTATCTTTTATAAGCTTTCAGGGAAGCGGGGTTTATTTTAACAAACCTGAGATGCAATACCCGCCAGCTATTTACTTCAAGCCCGGTTACTTTCCCGGACTTATTCCGGGTAACAGTCAGGCGTTTCATGCACCAGTTATCGTTAAACAGATCGTCAGTCCCAAATAAGGTTAGCTTCGTATCGTCGTATTTATTATTGGTTAAATAAAGTTCGTGATTTTTTAATACTATCCTATAAATACAGTCCAATTCGGGGCTGTAATAGACACCGGTATAATTCATCAGGGTTTTGTCATCGGTTACTAATTTATCAGGCAGTCGTTTAAAATGGTAGGTATCAAATTCTGTAGTCATAACCAAATCATCTTCTCCCGGCTGTTGTTTGAAGTGGAATTTAACATCAGGCGCATAAAATATAGAATAGGTCTGTTCAGTATCTCTTTTCATAGGATAATAATCATTCGATCCCATCCGCTGATATAAGCGACCATCTTTAACTTTTAGATCCATGACAAGATTTACCCCGTTGCTGAAATAACTCCCCTGCTGTTTTTCCATAAAAGGCAGCTCTGTTGCGGGTATTTTAACACTCCCTTTCATTTCCGGCAGGATTGTATCAGGGTGCTTTTCGGGAATAATGATATCAGCGATCTGTGCGGCCTTTCCGCTGACATTTATTTCACTCAAATTGCTTAAAACGATGATGCCGGTTTTCAGTTCAGGAAAGATAGTAATAAATGTGCGGTAACCTGCATCGGACCCGTCATGTTCATATTGTTTCCAGCCCTTGTATCTTCTTGATATAATTCCTGCTGCGTAATCAAGTTCAGTACCATCATTAAATTTGCCATTCCGGGTTAACAGTGATACAGAATGTTGGTTTCCGGCTTTGGTGTTATAAAAGTTCATAACCCATTTAGCCAGATCGTCAATATTGGAAATCAGATTTGAGGGGCCGATATTACCATTACTCAACACTCCATTGCTGAATTGTGTGTTATTTTTCCGGTTGTAAGAATATGCCCTGTTCTTTTCAATTTCGGTATAATCATTATGGAAGTGAGTGCTGTTCATTCCCAGTGGCTTAAATATCGCCGAGTCGGCAAATTCCCTTAACGACCGGCCGGATACCACCTTTACAATTTCGGCCAGCAGGGTATAACCGCTATTAGAATACATGAATTTGCTGCCGGGGGTAAAATTAAGCCCCTGCTGTTTGCTCAAAATTTTTATGATCTGTTCCTGGGTGATCACATCATCAGGCCGTGTCCCCGAAATGCCCAGCAACTGCCATTGATCTCTTATGCCGCTGGTATGATTAAGCAGGTTACGTATCGTAATTTTTTGATGCATGTCGGGAAACCAGGGAAGATATTTGCGGATATCGTCATCCAGGCTAAGTTTGCCTTGTTGTTCCAGCAAAATAATGGCATACGCGGTGAACTGTTTTGATACGGACGCCAGGTGATACAAGGTTTCCGAGGTGTTCGGTATGGCGTATTCTAAGTTTGCCATGCCATACCCTTTAGAGAAAACCAGCGTGTCATTCCGGACAATACCCACCACGCACCCGGGACTTTGCGCTTTATTCCAGTAGTCAAAAAGCGAGTTGATCCTTTTTAAAACAGAATCGGGCAGTGTTTGGGCGTGTAAATGGCCTGCCGATGTTACGATAATAAATAAAAGGTAAAATAAGCGTGATCTAAGCATCAGGAAAAAGGGATAATGAGGTTTGATTTACAGGCGCATAACGGCTGTAATAAATGGGGTAGGTCAAATTTAGCAAAATAAATCCGGAAATTCGGTCTTGAGTGTGTTGTTGAACCTGCGGCAGGTTTCTGGCAGAAAGATCGGGGAGTATAAAACAGAGCCCCGCATTTACCTGTATTCCGTTGCGCCAATATCAAATGCCTTGCCTGATGGGCGTGAGGTATTGTAATAATCCGCATTGATTCCATAGGTGGAAACGTCAGTCCCGGCATCAATCAGAGGCGATGACGATTGCAGGTGGAAATCTCCACCGTTAAAATTGACAAACTTGCAGCCGGTTATGTCTTTATCGATATAATTGGTTAACTGCGTCAATTTTACACGCTTACTTTTCCTGAATATCGCGGTTCCTGAACCCGGATTAATGATCACATTATTAATAACCGTATTCATAGGGATGGTTTCGGAGTCCAGTTTAATGCCATCAGTAGCTGTATTAACTATGGTGTTGTTAATGAACTGAAAGTCGGGGCCGGGCGTATATCTTGAATCAGCAAAAATGCCGTTATCACCCGAGTTGATGATAAAGTTATTAAAAACAAGATTATCGCCAAGTCCGAGTACAATGATCCCGTTACCAGGGGCATTTTCAATGAGATTATTATAGCATTTGCCGCCCGTGCCTTCACCTATCTGAATGCCGTTGTTCTGTCCGGTGGCAAAGGGAGCAGTTCCCGGTGAGCGTACAACATTATCATGTATTTCGCAACCCGAAACGGCGCTGCCGACCTGTATGCCTTCGCATCCGGTGGAGTCGGTGATATTGTTATAGATTTTTGCATCCACAACATCATGAGGCAGCACGGTACCGCAGGACGTCTTTACGCCGTCAGCGTAAAATGAATTTCCGATATAAAAACCTTCTCCGCCCGTATTATGTACATAATTGTTATGAATGGAAACATTCTGCATGATAAAATGACCGCGCTGGGTTGAAATATTGCACGTAGGATCGGTTTTTGCCATTATTCCGGCAAAGCCACTGTTGCGGACTTCAATATTGGTGATTTCAAAATCCGAACTCAAGTCGTCCATCGTCATGCCGATATTTCCGCCATCGATAATAAAACCGTATTTAACACCCGCAACTCCTGTTCCCAATACCTTGAAATTTTTGCAGTTGCTTGTTTTAAAGGTGTAACCGGCGCTAAGTGCCGCTGACAGTATCACCTGCCCGCCTTTGTTTACAACAATGATCGGTCTATCGGGCGTTCCCCTGAGGTTTTTAAAAAGTAATGCGCCGCGTGTGCCGGCAGGAATACAAATGATCGATCCAGGCGCCATCGCAGAGCCATCAACCTGCCATTCGGAGGGCTGAACGGTGTAAGTGCAATCGCCGGAAAAATGAGTCGTATCGCCAGGGGTGGGTGGCTGAGGATTGGCGGGCGAATCATTTACTGGTTTTTCAACTTCAAAACTGATCGTCTTTTTGGCGCACGAGACCAACATCATCACTATAACACCCGTCAAAATAAATCTATTCATCGTTCACCGCGTTATTTAACCCATATACTTTTACGGTTCTGCGCTTTCAATCGTTGCGATTTGCCGCCGGAACCGCCCGAAATTATAAATATTTCAATTTGGCTTTATTAACATGTAATAAGTTATAGCTGTAGGTAGCAACGGTAGTTGATTTAAATTAATTTGATGCGCAAGGACTTTAGGAGGGGAAAGTTTACATTCTTAACAGAGATTAACAAAATTTGTAGGTTGAAAAAATTTTACCCGAACTATATTCTTCCACGTTAGTCAAATTAATCTAACCCAATTAAAGTTTTTTAGCTTTGATTAAGTAAAACTGTACAAACAAATAATCAACTCAAGTGCAGTGTCATTTTGGGCTTTTGATGATAACAACCGGTAAAAAGTATCGACAGAAATATAGCACCCAAAAAATACTTTCATATCTACCTATAAATCAAAAAAATAATTTCCTGGAATCATTCTGGTAGATACTTATAAATTCTGTGAAAGATTTAGCGACTACTTTAAATTGATTTCCAACAATTACATATACTTCGTTTACATCACATTTATGTTTATACAACCGTATAGCATAAACAGAGGAGGTAATCATATGATCAATAAACACAAAACAATTTTCATGTTGGGGCAGCGTATGTATTATTTCCCTATAATCAGGAATTCCTCCAAAATCTCCTATATCTTCCTTGACACTTTTAAATTCATCAAACTTATAAAATACAAACATATTCTGGTCATAAGCCTTAATCTCATCGTCTGAAAGCATAAAATGAGCTTTAAGGTCATCCGGTAATAACAATTGATTTCTAAACTCAAACAGGTTTAATTTCTCAGCCGTATTAAGCGACAGTTGTTTTGCTTTTGAAGGAAAATCTCTACTCTCACACAATTCAATCAACACTCCGTTTGCACTTTTCGGATGTACAAAACAAACCAGCTTATTATCCGCACCTCGTTTTGGTTCGTCATTTAAAAGTGTAAATCCATCTGATTTAAGGCGCGCCATTTCGGCTTTAATATCATCTACCTCGAATGCAATATGGTGGATACCTTCACCTTTTTTATCTATAAACCGGGCAACAGCACTATCAGCGTTAGTTGCTTCGAGTAATTCGATTTTATTAGGGCCGCATTGTAAAAATGCGGTTCTTACCCCTTCGGAAAGCACTTCTTCAACTTTGTAAACCGTGGTATTAAGCAGCTTTTCATACAGGTCGCCGGCACTTTGCAGATTATTAACTGCTATGCCAATGTGCTCAATCTTATTCATGTCCAAATATTGTAATTTATTGGAGCTTTAAAGTTCTTTGCCCCTTGTTTTGAATGATTTTAAATAAAGTTTATCTATCTTTGTATTTGTAAATCATCGTCAGGATTATGAATCTTCCTATATATTTAGATAACAACGCTACTACACCGATGGACCCGCGTGTGCTGGAAGCAATGCTGCCTTATTTTACCAATAAATTTGGCAATGCTGCAAGCCGCAACCACCAATTTGGCTGGGTAGCTGAAGAGGCTGTTGACTACGCCCGTGAACAAGTTGCAAAATTAATCGGCGCCAGCGAAAAAGAGATCATCTTTACTTCGGGCGCTACCGAATCGGACAACCTCGCCATAAAGGGTGTGTTTGAGATGTACAAAGAAAAAGGTAATCATATAATTACCGCTGTAACCGAGCATAAAGCTGTTCTGGATGCCTGCAAGCATGTTGAAAAACTGGGTGGTAAGGTGACTTATCTACCTGTTAAAGAAGACGGTTTGATTGACCTGCAGGAACTTGAGGCAGCGATGACTCCGGAGACCATTTTGGTTTCGATCATGTATGGTAACAACGAGATCGGTGTAATTCAGCCGGTAAAAGAGATAGCTGCCATAGCACACAAACATGGTGCTTTGTTTATGACCGATGCTACTCAGGCCGTAGGTAAAATTCCGGTTGATGTCAATGCTGACGGTATTGATCTTCTGGCATTATCAGCGCATAAGATATATGGCCCTAAAGGAGTTGGCGCATTGTACGTTCGCCGTAAAGGTCCGCGCGTTAAAGTAACCGCACAGATGGATGGTGGTGGTCACGAACGTGGTATGCGTTCAGGTACGCTTAACGTTCCGGGTATTGTAGGTTTGGGAAAAGCCTGCGAACTCTGTCAGCAGGAAATGGAAAGCGAAGCAAAACGCCTGTCAGCCATGCGCGACAGACTGCAAAGTGAGCTGACCAAACTGGAAGAAAGCTATGTTAACGGTAATATCGAGCATCGTTTGCCGCATGTTGCCAATATATCTTTCAAATATGTTGAGGGAGAGGGGCTGATGATGGCCATGAAGGATCTTGCGGTATCGTCCGGTTCTGCATGTACTTCGGCTTCGCTTGAACCGTCTTACGTTTTAAAAAGTTTAGGCTTGTCGGACGATCTGGCACACTCTTCGATACGTTTTGGCTTAGGACGTTTTACCACTGATGAGGAAGTGGATTATGCAGTAGAAGTTACCAGGAAAGCGGTAACTCATCTGCGCGAACTTTCTCCGCTTTGGGAGATGTTTAAGGAAGGTATCGACCTTAACTCCATTGAGTGGGCGGAACATTAATTGATAACAACTGTGTGAATGTACAGGTGTAAAAAATAGATAAAATTGAGTTTGAACACTTTAACTTTAAACTCAGAATTTTTGACTTAATACTTATAAAAATGGCATATTCAGAAAAAGTAATCGATCACTACACCAATCCGCGGAACGTTGGCACTTTAGATAAGAGCAGTAGCAAAGTGGGTACAGGCTTGGTAGGTGCACCTGAATGCGGCGATGTGATGCGTCTGCAAATACAGGTTGATGATAACAACGTTATCACCGATGCTAAATTCAAAACTTTTGGCTGCGGTTCGGCTATTGCTTCCTCTTCGCTGGCTACAGAATGGCTAAAAGGAAAGAATATAGACGATGCAATGAAAATAGACAACATGGACATTGTAGAAGAACTGGCTTTGCCGCCGGTTAAAATCCACTGTTCAGTGCTTGCAGAGGATGCAATCAAAGCAGCGATTAACGATTTTCGTGTAAAGAATGGTCTTGCACCGATCGAAAGCGAAAAAGTGCATCACTAATTAGTGTTTATAAAGCAGTTAAAAGAGGACGTTTCTGATTATTCGGGACCTCCGGAGCCTGCTTTTAAGACTTTCTAAAAATGGTAACAGTAACAGATAAAGCGAAAGATAAAATAGAACACCTGATGAAGGATGCGGGTCTTGACGAGTCGTATTTCCTAAGGGTTTCTGTTCAGGGTGGCGGTTGCTCGGGGTTATCATACAATCTTGATTTTGATAACGAGATAAAAAAGGGCGATCAGTTTTTTGAAGATAAAGGCGTCCGTATGACTTTGGATATGAAATCGTTCCTATACCTTGCAGGAACCGAGCTTGACTTTTCAGACGGTCTAAACGGTAAAGGATTTAATTTTCATAACCCCAATGCTACGCGCACTTGCGGGTGTGGCGAAAGTTTTTCGGTATAAGAAGATACTTATCGCGACTAAAGATATTATTGACACACCGATCAGGACAAAACCTGACCGGTGTGTTTGTTTTTAGATATTCATAATCATCAAAACATGCCGTTTCCATGCGGCATTATGTCAGGTACTTCCTGCTCAACACTCCAGTGTTCAATCAGCTTTTCTTCCTTTAATCTGAAAATGTCAACAACAGCCAGATGTTTTCCTGCAAATTTTATATCCAGATGCGCCATAACCAGGTCGCCTTCGGCTATTATTCGTACAATAGGCGATGGTGCGCTTTCCGGCGGCTTTGGGAGACTCTTCAGATAACTAAGTGCCTCGATCAGGCCCGACTTGCCGTCTTTTAATGTCGGGCTGTGCTGGATATAGTCGTCGTGGACATATTTATCGATCAGTTCAAGATTTTGATCACGAATAAGCTGACGATAAACTTCAACTACGATTTGTTTATTGGATATTTGTTCCATATAAATATAAATTATCCCGACGGTAAATTACAGTCGGAGTATTAATTATTGAGAAAATAAATTAACATGCTAAAAAGAGGCAGACGCGGAAAATTGTCTGCCTAACAGTTGGGAATTTTAGAATTCCGCAATCGATATGTAGTAATACTAATGATTTTATAAAGGTAGAGTTTTTAGGTTATAAACAGCAACAGCCTGACAACATATCCGAAAGGATAGCCGGGCCTGAACATGTTTATCAGTGGAATGGTATTCAGCAACGCGCTTTGATTGATTGTGTTACGAAAATATTTTCTTATTAATTTTTTTTTATCTATAATGGGTTACAATTTCGCATAAATAGTATTAAGTAGTGAGTAAAGATATAAATAGCGGAATACCTACCGATAGCGAAGTTATCCTTGGTATCCTTAATAATTCGGAAAATGTTTTAAAGCGATTGTATATAGCTTATTTTCCGATGGTTTTGCAATTGGTAATTAACAATAATGGCGATACCGACGATGCCAAAGATATTTATCAGGAAGCGATAATCGTTCTTTACAATAAGGTTAAGACAGGGGACTTTGAACTAAGCAGCAAGTTAAAAACCTATATCTATTCTATCTGCCGCAGGCTGTGGCTTAAGCGGCTGACCCAAATGAACAGATATGGCGGTGATATAAAGGATTTTCAGGAATTTCTTGTTGTGGACGATGAGACCGAAAAGAATAATGAGCGTGATATCCAGTTTAATAAAATGGGCGCAGCGCTTGGGCAGCTTGGAGAGCCCTGTAAAACCATTATTGAAGATTTTTATATAAATAACAAGTCGATGCAGGAAATATGCGAAAACTTTGGTTATACCAATGCCGATAATGCAAAGACACAAAAATATAAATGCCTGCAAAGGCTCAAAAAATTGTTTTTTCAGCAAAAATAAGGAGAGAAGCGATGAGCGAGAATAATCAGTTAATCGAAACTATAGAACGTTATCTTAACGGCGAGATGACCAAAGCAGAGCGCGCGGGTTTCGAAAAACTACGCGGCGAGGATGCTGAACTTAATACTAAGGTTACAGAACACAAACATTTCACCAATCTGATCAAGCAATACGGCGAACGTCTTGAATTGGAACGCCGTCTGGATGCGATTCACGATGAAATTGATGTCCATGCGCTGGCAGATGAACTTACCGTTCATCCGTCCTGGATCGTGAAAATGTGGCGTAATCATCATTCAAAAATATCTGTAGCCGCTTCTATTGCGATTTTTGCGGTGCTTTGTACGCTGTTTTTTACAGGATATCTGAATAATCGTGAAACAAATTATCTGCAATTGCGCGGAGAGATCATCAAAATTAACCGGACGACCAATCAATTAAAGAATCAGGTTAATAATCTTAATCCGCCATCAAGGATACTTAATCCAGGAAATTTCAGGGGAACAGGGTTTGCCATATCTTCAAATGGCTATATCGTTACAGACAATCATGTAATAACAGGGGCGGATTCCGTTTATGTGCAAGCCCTGGATGGAAAAGCATATCGTACCAGGATCGTTTATACTGAACCACTACTGGATATTGCAGTTCTTGAAATTAACGATCCTTCATTTAAAACATTAGGCGCTTTGCCTTATACTTTTAAAAAGACTGAAACCGATATCGGCGAAAATGTTTTCACCGTTGGCTTTCCGAGAGATGCAATTGTGTTAGGTCCGGGTTATCTTACCGCGACTACAGGCTTCAGAGGTGACACCACCCAATATCAGATTTCAGCTCCGGTGGATTATGGACATAGCGGCGGACCACTGTTCGACAACAAAGGAAATATCATCGGCATCGTGAACGCGAAACAGGCGAGGGTAGAAGGGGCTGCGTTTGCTGTGAAGACCGGATATTTAATGAAAGCCATTAAAGATATTCCTGCAGATTCGTTAGATCACCCACTAAATGTAAGCAATAAGAATGTTCTGGCCGGATTAAGCAGGGTCCAGCAGATTAAAAAGCTTGAGAATTTTATATTTATGGTTAGGGTTTACAACCAGTAAAGATCCCAAAAAACTATCGCTATAGTTCAGGGCGCTATGATACCATCGTAGCGCCCCTGTTTTTTGTGATATTGCTATCTGTCCACTTCGCCGAGCACAAAATCGATAGACCCCACTATCGCTATCAGGTCGGCGATCATTACGCCCTTAGCAATTTCAGGTAGTACAGAAAGATTGTTAAAACTTGGCGCACGGCATTTTACGCGGGTGGGTATTTCCGATTTACCGTCTGCCATAAAATAAAAACCAAGTTCTCCTTTTGCGCCTTCGCATCTCACATAATAATCCTGTGCTTTAGGGGTGATCTTTCGCGGCATCTTCGAACGCGGATCAAAGTCCGGCGTGCGTTTCAGCTCATTTTGCAGTCGTGCCAGACATTGTTCAACAATCCTGAGTGACTGTGCGATCTCATCAACCCGCACCTTGTAACGATCCCAGCAATCACCCACCGTACCCATTTCGCCTTTGCCAACAGGAACATCAAATTCTATTTCCGGATAAACCGAATAATTGTCTATCCGGCGAAGATCCCATTTAAGCCCTGAGCCACGCAGCATTGGCCCGCTGCAGCCATAATTAATGGCGACATCCAGCGGCAACACACCGACATTGGCAGTACGGCTGATAAATATACTGTTGTCAGTCAGGAGCTGGTTTAACTCGATTAATTTTGGCTTAAAATAGCCGACAAACTCACTGCAACGTTCCTCGAAGCCTACCGGCAGATCGTAAAACAAGCCGCCTACCCAGATATAATTATAAAGCATCCTTGATCCTGAAGCCCATTCAAGCATTCCCATGATATGCTCCCTGTCCCGGAAACACCATAAAAATGGCGTAAAGGCGCCAATGTCGATACCGTAAGTGCCAATGGCTATCAGATGGGATGCAATCCGATTTAATTCACAGACCAGGACTCTGATATATTCCACTCTTTTAGGAATGTCTTTGTCGATGCCCATCATCCGTTCAACCCCCATAACAAAGGCGTGGCTGTTGTTCATTGAAGCAAGGTAGTCCAACCTGTCTGTAAAGGGAATTGTCTGCTGATAGGTCAGCAGTTCTGCATGTTTCTCAAAACAGCGATGAAGATAACCTATGTGCGGAATCACTTCTTTAACAATTTCCCCGTCCGTGATCAGCTCCAGCCGGAGCACACCGTGCGTTGAAGGGTGCTGCGGCCCCATATTCAGCACCATATCTTCGGTGGCGGCTTCGGCTATTTTTTTATAATAATTTTCTAATGCGGTGTCGTATTTCAATGCCGTATGCGCGATTTGAGTGACTATTTGAGGTCAAAAATAAAAAAATCCTACTCAATTGGTCGGCTTTATCTTTGTCAGGCTCAATTTATAAAAGAATAGAACAATAAAAAACCCGCAGTTACTAAGCTGCGGGTACTGATAAACTATAATTACTAACTCCGAAATGGCACTTTCGAAATTTAACTATATTCTTGCTCAGGCAAGGCTTTCTTTCAGCTTGCTGCTTTGGGTGGCTACCCATGCGTAGCCGTACATGGCCATTGCCTTTAATTTACTTTGACGGCTTTTAAACGTCCAGACATCCCTCATAAACTCCTTGTGGTTTTTGCTGTTCAATGTATCGAAAGCGACCGAAATAGTGGGAGTCAGCGAATAAGCGCTATGCCAGGTTCCGAACGGAATAAACAGCGTTTCGCCGGGACCGACGGTGAAATGAATAGGAGTCGCGTCCTTATATTTGGGATACTTTTCAAAATCGGGTTCAAAAATATTCAGTTCTGAACGCCATGGATCATCGGGGCGGGGATATAATAAATCCTCTTGCCCGCGAGGGAATACGGTGAAGCGTTTTTCGCCATACAATTGGGTGATCCAGGCATTGAGGTGATAATAATCAATATGCAAATAAGGGAATTTACCTCCCGGACCTCCTATAAAAAGTTCAGTTACACCACCCCATTTCCCAAGCTTGAACATAGGGTTTTTCAGCCAGTTTGATTTGGCGTATTTCAGATCAAGAGGATCGAGCAGTGGCATTAATTCCGGCAATTGTTCCGGAATGTTAAAAATGATAGGATAGGGGGCGGGTTTTTCGACGGTGCTCATCTCCACCATATCCATAATATCTTTCATTTTGTAGGAAGTGCCCCTGCAATCTGTTTCCCTCTCGGGGAAATTTTCTCTGAACCAGTCTGGGGTAAATAAGCCGTTTGCTTTCCAGAGTTTTGCAGCATTTGTAAACACCAGCGGAATGCCGGGTTTGTAATGCTCTTCTATAAATTCTTCGTAAGATATATTATCTCTTCTTATAATATCCATAAGGCCGGACTTTATTTTAGCAACATTGACTAAAATTTGTGATGGCTTATACGGCCCTGATATTTAAAAAGTTATGGAGTGATAAATAATATTGGATAAATTATTAAAAAAAGAAAATTTAAAAATAATGATTTGATTTACAGTGTCTTAATCGATTTTTATGCCCTTGTAATATTCCGCGTTATGATAGTCTTTTCTTAGCGGATAGCCCTCCCAGTCGTCGGGCAATAGAATGCGGCGAAGATCAGGATTGCCATCGAAGAAAATTCCTAAAAGATCATAAGCTTCACGCTCGTGCCATTCCGCCGTTCGGTAAACGGAATTCACGCTTGGAAATACTGGCAGGCTGTCGATCCCCCGGTCATTTTCTTTACTTATTTTTAAAGTCAGCTGCGTTTGAAAGGGAATAGATGAGAGGTGATAAACTACACCAAAGCGTTTAGCCTCGATACCATAATCTACCCCGGTAAGGCTGCTCAAAAAATCAAAATAAGTGGCGGGATTGTCGCGCAGTTCGAGGCAAACATCTGCAATTTTTTCGGGCTGGATTAATAGTGCGTGTTGCAAACCGCCCGTTTCCTCGCCAAGGATAACATCATCGCCGAACTTGCCGGAGAGTATTGTTTTAATATCTTCAAGGCTCATGGCGCCAAACGTACTTTTTTCCAGTTTTTGTTGTCTATCTTTTTATAAACTATACGGTCATGCAACCTGCTCGTCCGGCCCTGCCAGAACTCTATGATTCTTGGTTTAACGATGTAACCACCCCAGAAAGAAGGTTTTGGTACTTCCTTACCTTCGTAAGAGGCCGCAAGTTCTTCCCATTTTTTTTCCAGGATCTCCCGGCTGCCAATCTCCTGGCTTTGAGGGGAGGCGACTGCACCGATCTGGCTATTCACCGGACGCGAATGGAAATATTTTTCCGACATTTCTTTGCTTACCTTTTCCAGCGTGCCTTCTATCCGGACCTGCCTTTCCATCGACGGCCAGAAAAATGTCAACGCACATACCGGGTTTTTTGTTATTTCTTTACCCTTCCGGCTTAAATAATTGGTGTAAAAGACAAATCCATCGGAATGAACGCCTTTCAACAGCACTATCCTCGCTGAAGGTCTGCCATCGGGGGTTGCCGTAGCCAGGTTCATGGCATTCCGCTCCGGAACATTTGCTGCTTCTGCCTCCGCGAACCAAACCTCAAACTGCCTGATCGGGTCTTTTTTTGTGCTATCCTCTGATAATGAAGATGCGGTATAATCCGTTCTTAAATTTTCTAACTTTTCCTGCTCCATTAGGGCAAATCTACAATTTAAAATGAAGGATGGTCTGTTATTGAAGTAAAATAGAAAATGAATTACAAAAGTTTGATTTGCCACGCATCAAATAGACTGGCTTGTCTGCTTTTTCTAATTTTTTCAACGTGATGTCCAAAATCCAACATTTTTTTTGGAAACTTGTTATGTTGACAACTAAATTTTATACCCTATGCTTAGTTCAATAGCTGCTGCGGCAGGCCGCCTGCTGATCTCGGAACCTTTTATGATGGACCCTAATTTTAAAAGGTCGGTGATTCTGTTAACAGAATACTCCGAAGCAGGTGCAATGGGTTTTATTTTAAATCATGCCAGCGAATTTTTATTAGGCGATATTTTACCCGACCTTTCCTATTCTGAAATTCCGGTTTATGTAGGCGGCCCGGTATCGGGTAATACACTTCATTTTATTCACAGGTGTCCGGAAAAGATTGACGACGGGATTGAAATTGCGGATGGCATTTACTGGGGAGGAGATTTTGAGGCGGTTAAAGAATTGATAACAGGTTATCAGCTGAACGCAGAAGAAATCAGGTTTTTTACCGGATATTCCGGATGGACGCCACAACAACTGGATGATGAAATAAAGGAAGGCAGTTGGATTGTAGCCAATGCACAGGGCGGTGATACCGTTTTTTCGCAAAATGATGAAACCCTGTGGCGCGAAGTAGTGATCAGTTTAGGCCAACGGTACGCGCACATCGCCAATTTTCCGGAGGATCCGGCTTTGAATTAACTGAAGCGGCTAAAATTATTTCTCCATCTCTTTTGCTGACGCTTCGACTTTTTTCTTCAGGTCTTCTTTAAAGGCGATCAGGTTCTTCACGATCTTTTCATCGGCAACGGATATTATTTGAGCGGCAAGTATGCCTGCGTTTTTAGCCGCGTTTAAGGCCACGGTCGCTACCGGAATGCCGTTGGGCATCTGCAATATGGATAGGATGGAATCCCAGCCATCAATCGAATTGCTGGACTTCACAGGCACCCCGATAACAGGTAGATGAGTAAGTGAGGCTACCATTCCCGGCAAGTGGGCAGCACCACCGGCTCCGGCGATAATTACTTTTAAACCGCGTTCTGACGCGCCCCGTGCATAATTAAACATTCTGTCAGGCGTGCGGTGAGCTGAAACAACGGTTATTTCATAATCAACACCCAACTCTTTTAAAACATCGGCGGCATCCTGCATCACATTCAGGTCGGATTTGCTACCCATGATGATACCTACTTTTGGAGATTTACTCATTTGTTTTCAGGCGTTTTAATTATTCCGATAATGAAATAACGTTTTGTTAACTTACTACTTTTAGCGTTTGCTGGACAAACCTGGCTTTTTCGATTGCTTTTTCCCGGTCATCGTCCACCACTGTTACGTGACCCATTTTCCGGAATGGCTTGGTTAACGCCTTTCCGTAGAGATGTATATACACGCCGGGGCATTGCAATACCTTTTCAATACCTTCATATATGGCAGGGCCCTCGTGTCCTGTTTCTCCGAGAACATTTACCATAACGGCATTGCTGAGACAATCGGTAGCGCCCAGGGGCTGGTTAAAAATAGCCCTTAAATGCTGCTCAAATTGCGAAACAACGTTTCCTTCGATGGTTTGGTGGCCGCTGTTGTGCGGGCGGGGGGCAAGCTCATTTACCAGTATTTTTCCCTGTTTGTCCAAAAACATCTCTACTGCCAGCAGCCCTACTATTTTAAGGTCTTCTGCTATTTTGGTAGCAATCTGAGCCGCGTCCTGTTGTATTTCGAAAGGAAGCGTGGAAGGCGATATTAAAAATTCGACAAGGTTTGCCTGAGGATTAAATTCCATTTCGACAAGCGGAAAAGTCTGGACCTCCTCGTTTTCATTGCGTGCAACAATTATGCTGATCTCTTTTTCAAAATCGATCCATTGTTCAATCAGGCTTGGTGCGGTAAACGCGTCCGGCAGATAACTTTCATCGATTACCTTGTAAACACCTTTGCCATCATAGCCATCTTTCCTTAATTTTTGAATATAAGGGAATTGTATCGAGCTTTCTTTTAACTGCTGGACAGATGAGATCACCTGAAAGGGAGCGGTGGGAATGTCATTTTCCTTAAAGAACTGTTTCTGTAAACCTTTATCCTGAATCAACCGGATTACTCTTGGCTGCGGATAAACCAATACACCTTCTTGTTCAAGCTGTTCCAGGGCATCAACGTTAACCTTCTCAATTTCTATGGTTAACAGATCGACCTTTTTGCCAAAATTGTAAACGGTTTCATAATCACTTAAGGAACCAACCACAAATTCGTCGCAAAGTTTCCGGCAGGGCGCTTCCCGGTCAGGATCAAGCACCTTCACGGTAACATTGTAATTAATAGCCTGTTGTATAAGCATGCGGCCTAATTGTCCGCCGCCTAAAATGCCAAGTTTAAGATCTCCGTAAAATGGTTTCATTTAATGATACAAGTTTAGCCTAAATCTTTCAAAATGCCCACACCCAGTTTAACTTACTTTTTGCTTTGCAAAAGTTTGTAAAAGAAAAAGGAATGAATGATAACAAAAATGACCCCGACAATGATATAGGCTATCGTGTCGTTATTGCTCATGGGCAGCGTAAAATCAGTAATTATAAACGCTACGGGCCCGGAGAAATATAAAAACACCCTGATAACAGGCTTATCCCAGAATGAATTGTTGGATAGTAACAGCGCCGGTGCAGCCATTAAAGTAAGAATGGCGTTAAGATATAGCGCCGCGACTAATATTAACGGGAGCACCTTGTTGAACTCAAAGCCTTTTTGCACGATAAGGTGCAATACTGATAATCCAACGATAGAACAGATTACGGAAAGGACGAATGTTTTGAATAGATTGGTAAGTATGATTTTACCCATAGTTGAACAAATAAAAAACAAATTTCCGGATTTTTGTTCATCTAACAGGCAGGCGGTTTAAAAAATTACATTGCGCTAAATGTTCCGATCACCTGTCAAGTGCTGGCGCGATATCAAGTACGCAAAGGCAGTAAAATGCGAAAACGTTATATTTGCGCCATATTTACCTTTAAAAGTTCTTTAAAATGAAAACAAAAATAGCCGTAGCAAATGGTGATGGTATAGGCCCCGAAATAATGAAAGCCGTTTTACGGATTTTTGCTGCTAACAACGTTCCGCTTGAATATGAATTTGTTGAAATGGGGAAATCCTATTTTGACGCCGGACACTCCACCGGTATGACTCCCGTTGCAAAAGAAACCATTGAGAAGCTTGGTCTCCTATTTAAAGGGCCAATGGAAACCCCTAAAGGCAAAGGAGTGAAGAGTATCAACGTAACCGCGCGAAAGGTGTGGAATACCTACGCCAACCAGCGTGATTTCCGTACACTTAACGGGGTAGAAACTGTTTTTTCAAAAGCCGGGGTTCCCATTAATCTGACGATCATCCGCGAAAATATTGAAGATACTTACGGTGGAATTGAGCATTTGCTGACTTACGACGTCGCCGTAGGGCGCAGGATCATTACGCGCCCGGGTTCGGCGCAGGTGATCCGGTATGCGTTCGAGATGGCAAAGCGTAAGGGTTATACTAAACTCGCCTGTGGTCACAAGGCAAATATCATGAAGCTGACCGACGGCATGTTCCTGGAAACTTTTTATGAGATTGCAAAGGAATATCCTGAAATACAATCGTCGGATATTATCGTGGACGACCTTTGTATGAAACTGGTTACCCACCCGGAGAATTTCCAGGCGATAGTCCTTACCAACTTGCAGGGCGATATCGTTTCCGATCTGTGCGCCGGTTTGGTCGGAGGACTTGGATTCGCACCGTCGGCAAATATTGGTGACAATATTTCCATTTTTGAAGCGGTACATGGAACGGCACCGGACATTGCAGGCAAAGGTATTGCGAATCCGACCGCTTTGCTGTTATCAGGTATTCTGATGCTGCGCTATATGGGATTAACGGAAAATGCCGCTGCAATAGAAAATTCGCTTCTTTATACGCTGGAACAGGGCGTTCATACCGGCGATTTCGGAGATAAGCATATCGCCTCTGTTAATACAGATGGATTTGCGGACGCTATTATTGCGAATCTTGGTAAAATGCCGTCACGAGGAAGCATTGAAGCCAAAGCAAATATCGAGACAAAGGCAAATCATCAGCATCTTTCAAAAAACAAACTGACGCTTACCAAAGGTGTAAAGGAGGAAATGGTCGGCGTTGATATATTTGTCGAAACCGGGGAATTGCAGCCTGCGGAACTTGCTGAGCTTGCCAAAAAGCGATTAACGGATAATTTCGATCTGGTGATGATCTCTAACCGGGGCACGCAGGTATGGCCAACCGGCTCAATTTATACCGAACTTGTTAATGAATATCGCGTCCGTTTTGAAAAGAAGCCGGATAAAACTATCACCCAAAAGGAATTGCTGCATATTGCCGCCGACTTTTCCGAAGATGCCAAAGTATGCTCTGTCGAATTTTTGATGAAGTTTGGCGATAAGATTGGTTATACCCTGGCTCAGGGACAGTAGGCGTTCTTATAGTATCATACTCGCAACGGTTGTGGACGGTTGTATATTTCTCGGAAGATGCAATTGTCTGCAGCCTGATTTTTTTATGCCTGTTTTTTTCTCGGATCGGCGGTCAGGGCAACGGGTAGTCCGATGCAGATCACCAGTATGAGCATGCCCGTCAAAATGGGAATCAGGTGCAGAAAAGGCTTAAAACCAATCCTGCTTAACGGCACCACCGCTAAATTCATTACAAACCAGGTTATCACGCCAAATTCGAGCGCTATAATGTACTTGTTGCGGAAAATACGGTAAAAACGCGGATATAACAGGTAAAAAACGATAGTGAAAGAACTGGCTATGATATAATGAAATAAAACTCCCCATAAAACCATTGGGGCGCCACCGGCAAAGGCAGATCTTCCAAAAACACCGCTTGCAATATATTCGAAAATAATGACCGGCGAGGCCTTATAGTTCCATATTAGCGCGGCCATTGCGTCAAGTGTACCGGTTAAAAGGCTTAACCAGATCAGTGTGATGACGAGTTTTTTGGACTGGCTTTTTTCTAAGGGCATTAGTTCAAACGGCAATTTGGCGGAAAGGTCGCAATTTAATTTATTATACACAGGATTTTCTTTTGCATCCCCGCATGACATTCATTTGTAAGTATATTTTTTGTGGTGTTTTTAATTTGGATAAAACCATAACCTGTGATTAATGGTTATTAATTTTCAATTAATTACAGTAACGAAATTATCAGCCGCACGGCCGATTTCAGACATCGTTAAAATTTACTCTTATTAAAATAAATTTAAAGATGAAAAAGTCAATCTTAATTGCAGCACTGATCTCAGTCATCGGACTGGCATCAAATAATGTATTTGCCCAAACAACCCCGGCACAACCTGCACAGCCTCCCGCTCAATCAGCCGACACCGCGAAACAGACCGCCAGGGCGGATTCTGTCAGAGATGTTGAGGGAACTCTGGAAAATGTCGCTGATCTGACCTCTTTTGTAAAGGCGATCAAAGCCGTCAAACTTGATTCGATATTGACCGGTGCGGGGCCATACACCGTTTTTGTGCCTGGAAATGCCGCATTCGGCGCTATTCCTGCATCTCACCTCGACAGCTTGATGAAAGACACCGCCAAACTTACCACAATGGTAAAGGCGCATATTGTCGCCGGGAAATTTGATAAGGCGGCTATTATTAAAGCCTTAACCAACAAAGACAGGACAGCCGCTTTAAAGACCATAGATGGACAGACGATCGTTATTTCGGTGGTGGATAAAAAGCTTCAACTGCAAGATGCTGAGGGAAATACCGCGGAGGTTACCTCGTTTGATACGCCTGCGACCAATGGTGTCATCCACGGGATCAACGGGGTGCTGATGTATAAATAAGTCGGAATAAAAGATAAATTAGCCCGGTACTGCAATCAGGCCGGGCTCTTTTTTTTACAAATAAGCAGGCATGAAAAACTGGTATTACAGGTTATGGGTTGACGCCATTACATCGCGTAAAAAAGCGAATAAACAACAGGGCAACTGGAAGGTCTTCACGTTAGTGCCGGTATCCTTATTTCAGGGAATTAATCTTTTTACAATATTCTACTGGCTGAAGCGGCTGGTTAATCATAACCTGTTGCTTAGTATGCTAGTGGATATTTTTAAGGCACGGCTGATAAATGATTTTATATCGGTATTGATTACGTTTTTTATACCGTTCGCCATCTTAAATTATCTGCTGATCTTCAGTAACGACAGGTACGAAAAATTGATTCAAACCTACCGGGGTGAAAACGGCGCATTTTATAAGAAGTATATATTGTTTTCGCTCGGATTACTGATCATCCCGTTATTGGCCGATATCATGTTTTTTTAGCTATAGTTACTTGAGATAAGTATTTAGAAACTTGAAAATATTTTCGCGGATATAGTCCGCGTCGAACATCACCCCGTAATGCGGCGCACCCGGAACAATGATCAGTTTATTGTTAATGCCAGCCGCAGACAGCCGGGTACTCATTAATTTCGATTGTTCCGGATTTACAGACTCATCTTTTTCTCCCTGTACGATCAGAAACGGCGGGTCGTGTTTATCAATATATGTTACCGGGCTTGCCTTTTTAGCGATTTCAGGTACGGAATCCACCAGCCCGCCCAATAGTAAACTCACAGGAGATTTCGCGTCTGTCCGGTCTTTTCCGGTTAATGTTGTAAAATCCGCCGGTCCGTAAAAATCAAGACAAAGCCTTATTTTGAATTTCGACTTTGTACCGACTGGATAAAAATCCTGTACATGGTTATTGTTTGACAATGCCAGTAACGAAGCTAAGTGGCCTCCGGCTGAGAAGCCAATTAAAGCGATACGGCTTCGGTCGAGGCTGTATTTTTTTGCATGGTCATATAAAAACTGTATGGCTTGGTTGCAGTCCTGTATCTGCGCCGGGAACTTAGCGGTTGTACTGTAACGATAGTCAATTGATGCAATGGCATAGCCACTGTCTGCAAATGCTTTCAGCGTTTGTGTCATATAGCTCATGTCGGCATATTTATCATTCAGCATCCAGGCCCCACCATGTATCCAGACGATGAGGGGATAAACCTTCTTTTTAGCCGGCGGCAGGTAGATGTCAAGAAGGTGTTTTTTCAGCGTGTCATTAGCGTAAGGTATGTTACCATATAGATGTGTGCCTTTGGGGAATATGCCGATCTTGGGATTTACGGACTGGCCAACAACAGTGGACGCCATAAAAACAGTGGCCAATATACAGCAAAGCAACGGGCAGTTTTTTTTTGAAAACGACATAGCAGGTTATATAATTTGGGTAACAGGAAAGTACTGTTACCCAAATCTACAATATAAAGCTGCCAAAACTAATTCAGGGGTTAGAAATTTCGGCGGTTTTAACCGGAAATTTTATGTTTTCTCCCTCAATCTTTTTTTGCAATTCCAGAATAGCGCCGATCAGAGCTTCGGGGCGGGGAGGGCAGCCCTGCACATAAACATCAACAGGGATTACCCTGTCCACTCCTTTAACCACATGGTAGCCATGCTGCCAGTACGGGCCGCCGCAATTGGAACAGGAACCCATGGAAATTACATATTTAGGTTCGGGCATCTGCTCATACAAACGTTTAATACGCTCGGCCATCTTAAAGGTAACGGTTCCGGCGATGATAATAACATCTGCCTGACGCGCGGAAGGTCGCGGGAAAACACCATAGCGGTCAAGATCATACGTTGATGCGAAAGCGCCCATAAATTCAATAGCGCAACATGCGATGCCAAAACTGAGCGGCCAGAGTGAGGACAACCGGGCCCAGTTTAAGAGGTCGTTCATTTTTGTAACGACAACACCGCCATCTTCACCTGTTAAATTATTGTTCATTTCCGGGTTTTTTAAAGACAGGTTTAAACATTGGTTTTCTCACCGGAGCCTTTTCAGCCGATGATTCGCCAGATTGCGTTACTGCGGTTTCTAACGGCAAGTTTTCCGGGGATTCTAAGGTGAATGGCCTAACCTGATAGTCTTCCTGTTGCAGATTTAAATTTTCGTACAGGGATTTTGGTATGGTAACATCCGTTGCCGGCGTAACCGGCGTTGGTTTAATCCAATCCAGATCGCCTTTTATCCACACATAGGCGAGGCCAAGCACCAATATTCCGAGAAAAATAAACATTTCAGAAAGCGCAAGCCACCCCCAACGGGGTTCAAAGTTATTGATATCGTGACTGCCAAACACTGTAGCCCATGGAAAAATGAAAACCATCTCCACATCGAACAATAAAAATATGAGGGCGATCACATAAAAGCGCGAGTTGAACGGTAGCCATGCGCTGCCCACAGTTTCTTCGCCGCATTCGTATGAAGTCAGCTTCTCTGCGGTAGGTTTGTGCGGTGCCAGAACTCTGTTAATAGCAAAAGCCATGCTCACCATAATAATTCCGGTGATGATGAAGATAAGTATCTTCCCAAATTCTGATATTTGCGACACTTCGGCCATGACAGCAAATTTAAAAAAACTAACAGACTTTGATGCGATTATTATTGGTGGCGGTGCCTGCGGGCTAATGTGCGCTGTACAGGCAGGGTTTTTAGGTAAGAAAACGCTGGTGTTGGAAAAAAATAAAGAACCCGGCGCCAAAATACTGATCAGCGGAGGAGGACGGTGCAATTACACCAATTTATTTGCCTCAGAACAACAATTTATATCAGACAACCGGCACTTTTGTAAGTCGGCCTTATCACAATGGACTGTGGAGGATACGATCAGTTTTTTTGAGACATATGGAATTACCGGGAAAGAAAAGACGCTTGGTCAGCTGTTCCCGGTAAGCAACAATGCGAAGGATATTGTCAACGTTTTTAAAACATTGTGTGCAGAACTGGAACAGGATATCTGGTGCGATACGGCGGTGACGGATGTTGAAAGAAAGGAGAACGGGTTTGTTGTACAAGTTGAAATTCAAGGAAAGTCTGAAAAACTGCATGCAGCAAAGGTGGTGATTTGCGCAGGTGGATTGCCGATCCCCAAGATGGGCGCAACCGATTTTGGACTGCGTATCGCGCGAAAATTTGGCCTGAGTATTAATGAAACTGCACCCGCACTGGTGCCGCTTACCATAACAGGTAAAGATCAGTCATGGTACGAGCAATTGTCGGGAAATAGTATTTTTTGCCGGGTATGGAACGACAGGATCAGTTTTGAAGAGAACATTCTTTTTACACACTGGGGGTTAAGCGGACCTGCCATTTTACAGATATCTTCCTACTGGCGCGCGGGAGAAGTGATTAACATTGATCTGCTTCCGGGAAAAAATATCGGTGAATTGATCGCCGCTGAGCGCGAAGTAAACGGCAGGAAAACACTGCTTACTTATCTTTCAGGATTGTTTACCCGGAAATTTGCTGAGGCGTTAAGCGAAAGGTTACCCGCAGAAAAGAACCTCGCTTCGCTGGCGAAGAAGGAAATAGGTGAGCTGGAGCAGCTTATTCATGAGTTTAAAGTAAAACCGGCAGGGGATAAGGGATACAATAAAGCGGAGGTTATGCGCGGCGGTGTATCTACGGATGAACTATCCTCGAAAACATTAGAGGTAAAAAAAGTTGCGGGCCTGTTTTTTGGCGGCGAATGTGTTGATGTTACCGGCTGGCTGGGTGGCTACAATTTTCAATGGGCCTGGGCCAGCGGATATGTGATTGCACAGGCCATTTAGCGTTATCAGATAGACAAGAAACTATTTTCTTTGTCCGGAAGCCCGGTTCATTTTAACCTGGTTAAAATAGTTGATCAACCGTTCGATGTTCGCCAGCACGTACACTTTTGCATGTATTTTATCGACCACTTCAGGTTCGTCGCCCATAATGTCGCTCATAACATCCTCAAAGTTTTCATCTGTCAGGCGCTTCATGGCTGCGGTGTTTTCGCCGTAATAGTAAGCTGTTTTCTCGCTTTTGCCGCCGGATCTGCCGCCTCCAAATATCGGTACCGAAACACCCGCACTTACTCCGCCTCCGTAGCTGCCTGCACCGATCCCGATCCCCGGTGAGAAACCGATGCCTGAACCCCCGCGGCCGCTACCACCACCGCCGCTTACGTAAAGTTTCAAAAAGCCGTCTATCTCCACCTGCACAAAATCGAGTTCTTTTTTACCCCATTCTTCGCCATACGGCGGATGAGCAACTACAAAACTATCCCTGTCCTGCACAAATGATTTGAGTTCGCTGGCGCTTAATTTAAAAGAATGCGACTTTTTATTATCCCTGAACTCAATAAATCCCTCGTCCCTGACAGGCCCTTTTGAAGACGGGTTGACACGGATATATCCGGATTCCGTATTGCCCTTATTGTCAGTGAATCTACCGGGTTCCCATTTGGTTGATTGCGATTTTGCTGATACAATGATCAGCATGAAAAATAAAATGATTAAAATTGAGCGCATAATTACTTATATGCAAAGAACGCAATTTTACCAGATTTAATATGATGAATGTTGACCTAAGAAGCGATACGGTTACCAGGCCGACACCTGCTATGCTCGATGCGATGTTCAGCGCTAGGGTAGGCGACGACGTATTTGGAGAAGATGAAACTATCAACGAACTGGAGGCAAAGGTAGCATCTATGTTCGGAATGGAGGACGGTATTTTTTGTCCATCTGGAACGATGACGAATCAGATCGCTATTAAATGTTTTACATATCCGCTGGATGAACTGATCGCCGACCAGACGGCGCATGTTTACCGTTATGAAGGAGGGGGTATCGCGTTTAACTCGGGCGTATCAACCAGATTACTGAACGGTTACCGGGGGATATTGACCGCGGAAATGATAGAACCGGAAATTAATGCGGATAACGTTCATCATCCGCATACCAGTCTGGTCGTGCTTGAAAATACGGTAAATAAGGGGGGCGGAAGTTGCTACACGCTTGAACAGATAAAACCAATAGCAGAACTTTCCCAAAAGAGGGGACTGAAGTTACATCTTGACGGTGCCCGCATTTTTAACGCGCTTTCATATACCGGGGATAGCGCAGTTGATTACGGCAAATATTTCGATGGTATTTCGGTATGTCTTTCTAAAGGGCTTGGTGCGCCTGTCGGGTCGGTCTTTCTGGCCGACAAAGAAACGATAAAATATGCGCGCCGGGTACGCAAGGTATTCGGTGGCGGAATGCGACAAGCCGGTTTTTTAGCCGCAGCGGGCATTTATGCGCTCGATCATCACGTTGAAAGGTTAAAAATAGATCATACGCACGCCAATATTCTTACCGACGAATTGGGAAAATGCGGATGGGTAGCCAATGTATTGCCCCAGGAAACCAATATTGTGTTGTTTGACACAGTAGAGCCAGCGAGCTGCGTTCTGCAAAAGCTGGCAGAGAACGGTATAAAGGCCTTATCTACGGATAGTCACCGGATTCGTTTTGTATTACATTTAGATATTCATCCGGAGCAGGTGGAGCATACGGTGAACGTACTCAGAAATCTTGAGTTATAGCCATTGACTATAACTCAAGACGCCAGCGGACTTTATGATTTTAACTTCCTGTCTGCTGACTGACGTTCAACCATCCATCCCGGGTATTCTTTTGGCAGGGCACTTACTTCGTCGATCTTTTTCAGGTCGTCAGCGGTAAGTTCGAGATCAACGGAACGTATATTTGCTTTCAGCTGATCAGCAGTTTTGGCCCCGATAATAGTGCTGGTAACGCCCTTTTGCTGTCGTACCCACGCTAAAGCAACTTCTGCCACCGTTGCTTCATGCTGTTTACCGATTGCTGCAATCACGTCGATAATATCGTAGGCTTTTTCTTTGTTGATAGGGGGGAAATCAAATGTCTCACGGCGGGAGCCTTCGGCTTTTTCGGCATTTCTGCTGTATTTTCCTCCTAAAAAGCCGCCTGCCAACGGGCTCCATGGCATTACGGCGAGGTTCTCGGCTGCTGCCATCGGCAATACTTCTCTTTCAATATCCCTGCCAGCAAGCGAGTAGTAATATTGCAGTCCGATAAACTTATTCCAGCTGTTCTTTTCCGCTATTCCCAGCGCTTTGGTTACCAACCATGCAGGCCAGTTGCAAACGGCGATATAGCGGACCTTCCCTCTGAGCACAACGTCATTCAGTGAATGCATGATCTCTTCTACCGGCGTGAAAGGATCAAAGCCGTGTACATACAACACGTCAATATGATCCAGCTGCAGGCGTTTAAGGCTTTCATTAACTGAGTGGAAGATATGATAGCGTGATAATCCTACATTATTTAATCCTTCGCCCATCCGGCCACGCACCTTTGTCGCGATAACAAGATCATTGCGGTTGATACCGAGATCGATAATTGACTGGCCCAATAACGTTTCCGATTCTCCGTAGGAATACACGTTGGCGGTATCAATAAAGTTTATACCTGCATCAACGGTGGTTTTAATCAATTCGTTTACGGCGTCCTGCTGTAACCGGCCGATGTTTTCCCAGATGCCTTTGCCGCCAAATGTCATGGTGCCAAAGCATAATTCTGATACCACCAGCCCGGTGTTTCCTAAAAAATTATACTTCATAAGTTTTGATGATTTTGTATAAAGGTAAAGTTGGGCGATAATAGCCTTATCATCGTCAGCAAAGGGTCAAAAATATATTAACTTTTAAATAACACCTTTAATTAAGCGAGTGACGACGGTTTTAAGACATGATCTGGAGAGAAATATATTTTAAATGATTGATTGTCAGTTGAAAATATTTTTATGCGGACGCGTAAAAACCTTCGCTGACCGTGCTTGTTGTTACTCGCATGAACAGGCTGCTGAGAAAACTTGAAAAGATCGGCCGTGACCCGAAAATTACGGCCAGGTCGGTCGGATTACGATACGTATGCGATTCGACGCCGGGTTATACCCGTAAAAGATCGGGCAAGGGATGGAGTTTTTATGATGCAGACCATAACCTGGTAAAAGACAAGGAACTGATCAGGCGGTTTAACAAACTCGTTATCCCACCGGCATATACTAATGTATGGATCTCTCCTTATGAAAACGGACATTTGCAGTTTACCGGGATAGATGCAGCAGGCAGGAAACAGTATCGTTATCATCCCGAGTGGAATAATATCCGCAATCAATCCAAATATCACCGTTTACAGGCTTTTGCCGCTTATCTGCCCGCTATCCGGAGGCAGGTCAATAAAGACCTGGCAAGACCCCATACTGATCACGATAAAATAGTTGCGCTGGTGATCAGACTGATGGAACTGACCGGGATACGCGTAGGGAACGAATCTTATAAAAAACTATACGGATCGTTCGGCCTGACCACGCTGATGAACCGCCATGTAAAGATTCAGGGAGCAACCATACATTTTGAATTTAAAGGTAAAAAAGGCGTCTATCATAAGATATCGCTTCATAGCCGGAGACTTGCAGGATTGGTAAAAAAATGCCGTGAAATACCTGGCAAGGAGCTGTTTCAATATTATAATGCCGACAACGAGCGGTGTACAATAGACTCCGGCGATGTGAACAGGTACCTGAAAGAAATAACCGGCGAGGATTTTACAGCAAAGGATTTCCGTACCTGGGCTGGTAGTGTTAGTGCGCTATATGCTTTTAAACATGCCGGCAGTTTTGAAAATGTTACCGAGTGCCGCAGGAATATTGTCAGTATGTTAGATGAGGTTGCACTTAGCCTCGGCAACACCCGGACTGTCTGCAAAAAATATTATGTTCATCCTGCTGTGATCAAAAGCTACGAGGATGGACTGATCTTTAAATATATCCAGGATGTAGAGGAAATTCATGACATCACCGCTGCAGAACTGAACCCCGCGGAAAAGGCGTTACTGAACATCCTGGAAAAAGAAAAACTGGCCGAAGCCAGTTAGGGTAGGTTGATCGATCTGATGATTCAATCGTGCTTTGCAATATATTTAACTATTAACTGCCGTGATCTTCATCCGTTAAAAGCAGTGCCCGCTACTTTTTCGACGCTTTTTTGGTCACAATAAAGATGATGCCATTTTGGGCTTTATTTCCGTATAGTTCTTTCAACTCTTCGTCATTCTTGAAAGCGATCCGGCCGATATCGAAGGCAGACAGTTTCTTCAGGTCGCTTTCTGAAGCAACTTTACCATTGATAATGATCATTTTATCAGAAATATCATCAAGGTTAAATCTCGGATCTGAGTTTGATGTCCATACCGTATTTGCCATCGGTCTGATTCTCAGTTTTGTTATGTTGCCCGTCACTGAACTTAATTTACGTCCGGCAACCGTGGTGTCAAATGACACCGAATAGGAACCATAGCCTCTGTTAAGCACGGTGTCTGTTGAAAGCTTGTCGGTATAAACCCGTGCAAATGTTTCCGTTTTTAAAGGGCGCCCCTGAACAACTACTGCCGACAGATTTTTAGTTTTCAGGGGTGATGCATATCCGGAAACGACCACCTCATTGTTACCGCCTGAACTTTGGTTGTGCGAATGGTCGCTCAAAATCTGAACGGTTGTGGCCTTGTCATCATCCGAACCGAATGCCGAACTGGCAACATAGAACCGGTTGCCGTTAACATTGTCAACTTTTTCTTTAAATTTCTTGCCAGCCTCGGAACCCTGAGTTGTGACAAATAAGGTGCTGTGTTTCTTATCGAGGTTGTCCAATAATTTTGATGAGGCTTCGCCCGATAACATATTAATGCTGTATATCTTTTTGTCATCCAGCTTCATTACATCAGCTTTCGTAGATTTTACGCCATCGATAACATAATTTAAAGAATCGGTGCTGCCGGAGGTACTCAGAAAGAAACTACCTTTTCTTAATGTATCGGCGGAAGCCAGCGTAACTTTTTGCGGGTTAACACCAGCGGTTGATGGATTGCCGGTCACGGTTGTTGCAACAACGGTGAGCATTTCTTTTTTTACGGGTGAGTTTAACGAATTAGCTGAAGCATGTGCCTTTTTGCCCGGGTTTTTAATAAAAGCCGCTTTTGATATACTGAAGATAAGCAGCAGCGCCACCACTGCCGGTACTAAAAACGCATACCGGGTGAGTTTAAATTTTGAAGATCTTTTTGCATTCATCATGATAATTCTTTTTTTAACGGTTGATATATTAAAGTGATTAACGATGCCCTGCGGAGCTGCAGAGAAACTGGCATTGACAAGGCTATATTGGTATTGCCTGCTATCCGTACCGGTTCGTAATATTTTGCGGTCGGTGATGAACTCAATATTCTCACGAACTGCCTTTTTCATAAGCCAGACGCCTGGATTAAACCAATAAAGGACGGTCGTCAATTCGGCGATGAGTATATCTGCGGTATGCCATTCATTTACGTGAACCTGCTCATGCAATAATATGGATTGCAAGTCTTTGGGTTCATGCATGTCGGGATTTATAAAAATGCTTTTCCAGAAAGAAAAGGGCCCGCCCTTACCCTTAATGATCCGTACATTATGGTCGTTGATCACGCCTGCAACTGATCTTCGATACAGCCTGAACAGCGAATAGAATTGTATCAGTAAGCGAATGGCAAACAACACCACGCCTGCCCAAAGGACAATCTCAGCCCAAAACCAATAATTGATTTGAGCGTTCTGGCTGGCTACCGCGTTTGCCGGAGCCTGCCAGCTTATCGCAACTTGCTGCATCGGTGCAGCGATCTGCTGATGTTTCTGCAAAAAGCCGGATATATTGATCTCCGGATAAATTGTTGAAAAAAATATTGCCGCAATCAAATAAATACGGTTTAAGGTATAAAACGTAAGGTGCCTGAGAACCAGATAATATCCGGCGCAAAATAGCAGGAGCGCTACGTTGACCTTGATTAAAAAAACAAACAATGCTGGCATGTTTATCAGGATTTAGGGTTTTCTATCAGTTGGATAATCTCTTTCAGATCTTTTGTGCTGATCTTCTTTTCATTAGCAAAAAAGGTCACCAAATTTTTATAGGAATTCTCGAAATAATCGGAAACAAAGCCGTTCATGAATTTCTTTTTATAATCTTCTTCCGCTATTGCAGGGGAGTAGCGAAAGGAATTTCCCAATTTTTCGCTTTTTATAAAGCCTTTGCGTTCAAGGTTTTTGATGGTTGAGGCAAGTGTGGTATATGGAGGTTTGGGTTCTATAAGCAGATCAAGAAAGTCCTTGATGAAGCCCGCGCCATGTTGCCATACCGCCTGCATTGCTTCTTCTTCCTGTTTTGATAATTTTTCCATTGAAATTACGATTATTTCGTAAATCTACGAATAGTTCGTAACAAACCAAATGTTTTTTTATTTTTTTTATGAACGTCATTAAAATTATATTAACTGTTGGAACATTAATATTAATGATTTAACTTAGGTGACTCAATCATAACCGATATGTTAATCAACAAAAAAATTGTCGCGACGCTGTGCCTTTCATCCATGATTGCGGTTGTTGCGCTTACATCCATGAAAAAGCCGGACGATCCGCAGTTTAAGAATTTAAAGGTGCTTCCCAAACATATTACCCATGAACAGTTAGAAAAGGTGATGCATGAATGGTCGGGTTCGTTGGGGGTACATTGCGATTTTTGCCACGTTCGTGATGAGGCGGCAAAGAAAATGGATTTTGCAAGCGATGCCAAACCTGAGAAGGAGATGGCGCGTCACATGTTCAAAATGATGAACAAGATTAATCAAAAATATTTTGAGGCTAAAAAGGATTCACTTGGAATGGTAATGACCAGCGGTGTAAATTGTTATACCTGCCATAAGGGAGATTCTCATCCTGAAGTAACCCTGCCTCCAAGAAGGGGACCGGGCGGCCCGCCTCCGGGTGGTCAGCGTCCTGGCGGCGATCATAAATAATAAAAATTATATGCCCTTTAGCCAATAGCTAAGGGGCTTTTTGTTTTATATGGATAAATATATGCCGGATCAACTTGCGATCAGAGATGCAGAAGAAAGGGACCTGCCCGCCATTCTGGATATCTATAACGAAGTTATTCTCCATACGACAGCCGTTTACAGCGAAGAGCCGCACACGCTCAAAATGCGCAGAGAATGGTATCTCGACAGAATCCAAAACGGATTTCCTGTTTTAGTTGCGTCAGCGGGTGATGAGATAGTCGGTTTCTGTAGCTTCGGGCATTTCAGGATTTGGCCATGTTACCGCTACACGGCAGAGCTTTCATTATATGTAAACGACAGACACAGAGGGAAAGGTATCGGCAGGGAAATGTTACAGACATTGATATGCAAAGCAAAGGAAATGGAGATTCACGCTTTGATCGCCGGGATCAGCGCCGATAATATTCCAAGCATAAAACTGCATCTCTCAGCCGGATTTACTGAGGTCGCCCACTTTTACCAGGTAGGGTATAAATTCGATCGGTGGCTCGACCTGAAATTTTTCGAGTTACTCATCCGGTAACCGGGAAAGATCACTTAATCGTGCGCTTGATAAATTTGTTGTAGAGGTATTCCAGGTAACCCACGCTGATATAATCCGGGAATTTCCAGTTAGGGTAGCGGGTCTTTTTCAGGTATTTAAGATAGCTGAAGAACAATACGCCGATGCATAAAATAGCTCCGAGGATCATCAGCGTAGTCACGAATATCAGAAGAATGTTCATATAGGGGTGTCGCAATATTTCGCCTTTTTACGCAATGCGTCACAGAAGGTTGCGTTGATCTTACTTTTTTCGGGGGTAATTGAAATGAAGGGCCAGATCGCCCTCAGCGACTTTTAGATTTGCCTAAATCTTTTACATTTGCTGTATGCAGAAAATACTTGTTGCCAACAGGGGGGAAATAGCTTTACGGGTGATGCGTTCCGCGCGCGAAATGGGAATTAAGACCGTCGCGGTTTATTCGGACGCAGACCGTGATGCCTTACACGTGCGCTACGCAGATGAAGCCGTGCATATCGGTGCAGCTCCTTCTGCCGAGTCCTATTTAGCCGGTGGTAAAATTATCGAAGCTTGTAAAAAGACCGGAGCGGAGGCCATACACCCGGGTTATGGTTTTTTGAGTGAAAACGCAGGTTTTGCGAGGCAGGTGAGGGATGCAGGTTTAATACTGATTGGCCCTTCACCAGAGGCGATGGAAGTTATGGGTAACAAGCTGTCGGCAAAGGCTGCTGCATTAAAATATAATATTCCGATGGTGCCCGGAACTGAAGAAGCCGTTACCGACGTAGAAGAGGCTAAACGACGTGCGGAGGAAGTGGGCTTCCCGATACTGATAAAGGCTGCTGCAGGCGGCGGCGGAAAAGGAATGCGGATTGTGGAGTCGGCAGCGGACTTTGAGGAGCAAATGCAGCTTGCCGTATCGGAAGCTGTTTCCGCTTTCGGCGATGGCTCTGTTTTTATTGAGCGTTATGTGTCTTCGCCGAGACATATCGAAATACAGGTATTAGGCGACAGTCATGGTAATATCGTGCATCTTTTTGAA
Source organism: Mucilaginibacter sp. (assembly GCA_035547875.1). Classification (GTDB taxonomy): domain Bacteria; phylum Bacteroidota; class Bacteroidia; order Sphingobacteriales; family Sphingobacteriaceae; genus Mucilaginibacter. Next base: position 63,396 of record DASZTX010000023.1, read on the forward strand.
CGCGATTGCTCTGTTCAGCGACGACATCAAAAAGTAATAGAAGAAGCACCTTCGTCAGTACTCACGCCGCAAATAAGGGAAGAAATGGGCCGCTGCGCTGTTGATGTTGCCCGGTCGGTTAATTATACCGGAGCCGGTACCGTTGAGTTTATAATGGATGAGCAACTGAATTTTTATTTTCTGGAGATGAATACCCGCCTGCAGGTAGAACATCCGGTTACGGAGCTTATCAGCGGCATTGACCTGGTAAAGGAACAAATACGGATAGCACGCGGCGAGCCGATCAGCTTCCGGCAGGAAGACCTGGCGATCAATGGTCACGCAATTGAACTGAGGGTGTATGCGGAAGACCCTGATAATAACTTTTTGCCTGACATTGGTACGCTGCAAACTTATATTACTCCCAAAGGGCCGGGTGTCCGGGTGGACGATGGCTTCGAACAGGGAATGGAAATCCCTATTTACTACGATCCGATGATTGCCAAGCTGGTTACCTATGGCGAAAACAGGGCAGAGGCGATAGAACGGATGATCCGCGCGATTGACGAGTATCAGATCACCGGGATCACTACCACGCTTGCTTTCGGCAAATTTGTAATGCAGCACGAAGCTTTTACCTCGGGTAACTTTGACACACATTTTGTAAAAAAATATTTTACTGCCGGGTTGCCACAATGTAATGACGAGGATGAAGCAAGAGTAGCAGCTATGGTTATGGAAAATCTTTTAAATGCGAGCCGTATTAAAATTGCAGATACCGTATCCGGTGTAAAAACATCAAACTGGCAGAAGAACAGGAAATTTATTGGTTGAAACCGGTTGTGTTCAGCCGATGATGCGTTGCAATTCGTCGATGAAGGCTACCTGGGCTGAATTTATTTTTTGTTTTGCCTCGTTTATATCATACCAGGCTGCCCGGTCGATTTCCGGAAACCTTTTCTTTTTTCCGGATCTTGGCGGCCATTCTATTTCAAAAAGGTTGCTGAATACGGTTTCATGATCGATATCTCCTTCAACCGCCCACGCATGTACTTTTTTGCCGCTTTTTAATCTGACAGGGCTGAGCAGAAGAAAGTTGCCACTGATGGGCTGGCCGGTTTCTTCCGTAAATTCGCGTTTGGCGGCAGTGAAGGCTTCTTCATCATCGGTAAATTCGCCCTTGGGTATAGACCAGGCACCGGCGTCCTTGTTTTTAAAGAATGGGCCGCCCGGGTGAACCAAAAATACCTGTAACCCGTCTGCCGATTTCCTGTATAATAATATGCCGGCGCTCTGAGAGGACATTTTTTTAGATTTATCAGCAAGTTAATAAACACGATTATTTTAATAGTTAAATTTGAGATAGAAAATTACTTTACTTATATGGCTGATAACAAATGGTCAGGCTTTAAAATGACCGGCGACTATAAAACGGGCGTCAGGAGTTTATACGAAGCGTGGGCTACCCCGGCAGGGTTGGAAAGATGGTTTTTGCGAAAAGCAAACTTCTATACCATACCGCGGCGGGTAAGAGAGCCAAAAGAATTTATCCTGACGGAAGATACTTATGAGTGGTACTGGCACGGATGGGATGACAGTACGTTTGAAAAGGGCAGGATACTGGAAGCTAACGGCACCGACTTTTTAAAATTCACATTCAGTGGTGGTTCGATCGTTAGCGTATTTATTCATAGCCGCAATGGATTATCGGTGATTGAGCTTACGCAGGAAAATATCCCCGAAGAGGCGGATCTTTCTAAAAATCTGTATGTGCAATGCCAGATCGGCTGGACGTTTTACCTGACTAACCTGAAATCGGTTATTGAAGGCGGCGCTGATCTGAGAAATAAGCGTACGGACCTAAACAGTATTTTTAAGTAATTTTTGAATAGTTTGGAACCTGCATTACCACATTGTCCTGACATTTGAAATCCGGTAATTAACTACATTTGCCGGTAACAATCACCCAAGTATGTTTACAGGAATAATAGAAACATTGGGATCTGTTGCAGATCTGAAGGAAGATGGCGGCAATTTGCATATTACGGTTGAATCAGCTATATCCTCGGAATTAAAAATAGATCAGTCTGTCGCTCATAACGGTATTTGCCTTACGGTAGTGGCTTTAAGCGACGGCAGACATACGGTAACAGCGATTACAGAAACATTGAATAAAACCAATCTGCGGAGCCTGAAAACCGGCGACCTGGTTAACCTTGAGCGTTGTATGCAAATGAATGCCCGTCTTGACGGCCATATTGTTCAGGGGCATGTCGATCAAACGGCTACCTGCATTGCCTTTGAGGAACTGGACGGAAGCTGGAAATATACTTTTCAGTATGATGCAGCGACCGGAAACGTGACGGTGGAAAAGGGATCGGTGTGTGTAAATGGAATCAGTCTTACGGTCGTCAATTCCGGAGATGACACCTTTTCCGTAGCGATCATACCCTACACTTTTGAACACACCAACCTGAAAGAGGTAAGGGTAGGTTCCATGGTCAATATTGAATTTGATATTATCGGGAAGTATGTCGCCCGACTTACCCGGCGTTAATTTTTTAAATGCTGAATACGGCTTTTGGCGTATGCGATATAAACTTCCTGCTGCTTTTTAGGCCCTGACGCGAGGAATTTTTTGTAGTAGAGCAGCGCCTTTCGCTTGTTTTTTAGCCTGGTATCATAAAGATTAGCCAATAGGTAATAAATCGTCGGGCTTTCGCTGAATTGCAGTGCCTTTTGATAAGCCGCCGCAGCGCCAGTATGTTTGCCGAGTTTTTCATCGCTTCCTGCTATCTCACCATAGTAAACCGCAATATTGGGCGAAATGCCCTGCTCAATGGATTGATTCAGCATCCGGATGCACTGTTTGTAATCGTCAAGCGCCTTGTAACATAATGCGGCGTAATAATAGGTATATTCACTTTGTTCGTTAGTTTTAAGCTGCGCAAATGTTTCAGCGCCGCAGGAATAGTTTTTCAGGTTATAATAGGCGATACCTAATTTATTCAATACTTCGCCGTTGTTTATTCCCATACCTATCAACTTAAAGCAACTGTTTACGGTTTCAGTCCAGTTCTTCTGGCTGTAATTCAGTTTCATCATGCTCATTAGAATAACTCCATTTTCAGGATCATTCTCGGCCGCCTTAGTTAATACCTTCAGTGCGTCGTCGAATTTTTGCAGTGAGATATAGTAATCGCCCAGTTCGCCTGCTATATCGGAGTCAACCGGATTTAAGGCATTTGCTTTTTGAAGATATTGCACGGCAGCCGTCGTGTCATGTTTGCTGTCGGCAATGCTGGCAAGCTGGCTGTAAACAGCAACGTTAGCAGTATCCCGGGCAATAATCATTTTATAATATTCCTCCGCTTTGGGGATATTACCACGTTTAAGGTTTATACCGGCTATATTGAAAAGGATATTCTGGTTGGTTGTATCGAGCTGGTAAGCGCGCAGGTAATAACTTTCCGCCTCGGGTAATCTTTTTGCCAGATGAGAGGCGTAAGCAAGGCGCGTCAGTATCTTCAGATCGGTTATCGGTTCCGGGAAGCTCTTCTTCAGATAATCAACCGCTTTGTTATATTGTTGCCCCTGAAAATACTCCATCAGCAAGGCATCGTCAATTTTATGATCCGACTGTGCGGAGGCTTTGAAGAGAAAGCAATAAGAGAGGCAAAGGGTAATAACAGCTACTTTTTTCATTTAACTAAATTATTAGTTATTGATAGCAAATCCAAATTTTTAAACAATTTGCTGAGCACGGAGTTGTATTATTATAACCAAAGAGAGTAGAACTATGGATAAGTTAAAGAAATTCGGACTGATGGAAAAGATTGTCCATGAACTGGAGGATTTAAAAAACAGCCAACAGGCTGTTATACAAAAATTAACCAAAATAGAGGTAGATAACATCGACCTCGGGGATAAAAAACTTGAAAAGGAATTGCCCGACATGCATCAGCGCGTTGCTGATAATCTTGATGCGATTGCTGCATTATTGCAGGAATTTGAAGGTCAGACAGATAAGTTCAGCACTGCCAATAACATCGCCTCTTTAAAGGAGCAGGAGGCTGCGGGAAAGGTTTAATCCAGAGCTATTATAAATCCGGAAGGGAGGAAAAGAGAATGATATTCGCTTTTTCTCCCTTTTTATTACAGCCGTACTTCAATTACCGTTAATAGCTGCAATTAATATTTAATTGGAAGCGACAATAATTTTGAATAAAATTGCCTTGCTCAACCTTATACCGTTTTTAAATTAAACCGCAGGAATGAAAAAATATATTATCGCTGTAATTGTGTTGACGGGATTTTTGCTGAATGTTTCTTTATCGGCTGCGCAGGCACAGCCACGGGCATTGGTAAAGATCACCGGAATGATAACCAAACCGCTCAGTTTTACCGTTTCCGATCTGAATAAGTTTAAACAAACCCGCGTTTCATACAAAAGCAAGGACGGCAAATCCCATATTTATTCAGGTGTGTTGCTCGCCGAGCTTTTACAAAAGGCAGGGGCGGCCATGGGTAAAGCCTTGCGTGGTGGTAATCTTAATAAATATGTTCAGATTTCTGCAAGTGACAATTATAAGGTTGTATTTGCTTTGGCAGAACTGGATAATGAATTTACCGACCGGTTGATCATTCTGGCCACTTCGGTGGACGGCAAATCGCTCCCCGCCAAAGAGGGGCCCTTCCGGGTTATTGTAGAAGGAGAAAAAAAGCCAGCACGTTGTATCCGAATGGTAACGGTTATAAAGGTTGAATCTGCGAAATAATTATAGCTGATGAGTACTGAAAAATTTCACCCGGAAATTAAAATTGAAGGCATTGCCCCATTGCTTTACGTATTTGATATGCCGACATCGTTGAAATTTTACCGGGACGTCCTCGGTTTTAAGGTAGTGATGTCATCAGAAGAGAGCGATGATGCCAATTGGGTGCTGCTTCGTTTGAATGATATTGAACTTATGCTTAACACGGCTTATGAAGCCGAAAGACGACCGGAAGAGCCCGATCCTGAAAGAATAAATAGTCACGGCGATACTTATCTGTATTTCGGCTGTCCGGATACGGATGCGCTGTATGAGCATTTAACGGCGAATAACATCAATGTAAATAAACCAGAGATCACTATTTATAACTGGAAAGCGCTAAATTTTAAAGATCCCGATGGTTACGGTCTTTGTTTTCATTGGCCGCTTCAAAATTCCTGATAACAGACCATTCTTACCTGTTTTCAATCAATTATCAGAATAAGGTAAATAAAGGTTATCGCCAGCCTGATAATTAAAAGCTTACAAAAACTAAACGCATATTTGACAGTTTATTAATTTTCGAGCCGATACCGGTTTAATATTTTGTAAACTGCCATGCGTTCAAACTTTCCCGTTTTACTCCGAAGTATTCCAATTGCGGTTTTAATCATGACTGGTTTACCCCGATCTGTATTTAGTCAGATAGAAGTTGACCCCACCCAGCAAAGGAAAGCCGACCGCCTTTCAAAAAAAGATATGGAAGTAATTTTTCCGCATAGCCGGGAGAAGCACTTTGGTAATGCTGTCCTGGATCTTGGGCTGGCAGAGATATTGCCCTGGACGCTTGATCGTTACGTAACTCAAAAGGATTATGCCCGTATTTCATGGAAAACGGTGGGGCATAATATCAATCCTGGCAGTTGGGAATTTGATAATGATGAATTTCAGACCAACCAGTTCGGACATCCCTATCATGGCAGTAATTTTTACAGCGCTTTTCGGGTGAACGGCTATTCCTTCTGGCAGTCGGCACCTGCTGCCTTTGCCGGGAGTTATCTTTGGGAAACTTTTGCAGAAAACCAGGCCCCCGCTCCAAATGATTTTATCAATACCAGCTATGGCGGCGTAATATTGGGAGAAATGACCTATCGGCTGTCCAATAAAATCGTAAATAACCGCACGCGGGGATTTAAAAGACAGGTTAATGAAGTATTTGCTTTCCTGATCAATCCGATGAATGGATTACACCGGATCACTACCGGACGATGGGGAAAGGTTTCGGGAAATCCGGCTGAGCGCGACTCTTCTAAAATACACGCCGAATTCGGATTAGGCGTCAGAACATTTAATACCGGAAAAAATGATGAGCAAACCGGCTGGTACGGGCATATCAAGTTATTATATGGGACGCCTTATGAGAATTACCGCGTGCCGTTCAGCAATATCTCCGTAAATGCTGAATTTGGCAAGGACGACAGTACCAGGGTAAATGTATTGAGCGTGTATGGTTCGCTTGCGGGATGGGAGATAGGCTCGACGGAAAAATATCAGCATCTGGCCATACTTTCGGCCAATTACGATTACATCAGAAATGTCGCTTTTTTTTATGGCGCGCAAAGTCTCCGGATAAACATCTTATCGGAGTTCGATATTTCAAAGAAGATAACCATCAATACTTCTGTGGGCGGCGGCGCAGTGATCCTTGGAGCGGTACCCGATAAATACCTTTTCCGTGGACGTGACTACGACTATGGATCGGGGGCGGCTCTTAACCTTTCGGGAAGCGTTAACGTCGCCAATAAACTAAAGTACAGCTTAAATTACCGTGGCGGCTGGCTGGTTACGCTGAACGGGAATGCTTCCCACTATTTTCTTCATAGCTTTTCCACCGAAATCAGCTATAATATTCTTAAAAATTTAGCGCTAACTGCCGAACCGGGCTACCTGACGCTGAATTCCTACTACAAGCAATATAATACAATCAACAGCAGATACCCTTATTTTCGGGCATCTGTACGATATGCCGTTGATTTCGAATAAATAAATATTGTTGATTAAGGCAACTATTTTTATATTTGCTTTATGACAGATCAAGATATTGCACAGTTTCGCGCTTTTAACCGGTTTTATACTTCGGTAATAGGCGTATTGAACAAAGAATACCTCAATAGTGAATTTTCGGTTACGGAAGCCCGAATTCTTTATGAATTGTTTCATAGCGATGGCATGACCGCAACGGCCCTGATCGACCTGCTTGGACTTGATAAGGGATACCTGAGCCGGATCATACGCGGCTTTGAGCGGAAGAAGCTAATTGAAAGAAAACAGTGCGCAGGGGACAGGAGGGCCTTTTATCTTTATCTGTCCGCTGCCGGAAAAGAAATGTTCAATGTCATCGACCATGCATCGCAACAGCAGGCTGCCGGGCTGCTCTCGGCTTTCACCGATGAAGACAAAGAAAACCTGATAACCCACATGACGGCGATTCAGCAGATCATGGAAAAAGCCTTTGTTAAAAAAGATGATAAATATTGATTTAAACGAGGTGACGATCCGTACGGAGCTTCGTCCCGGTGATATTGGTTATGTAACCTGGATGCACGGCGTTTTGTATAGCAGCGAATACGGATACGGAATTAACTTTGAAGCGTATGTCGCAAAGGGTTTGCATGAATTTTATGCAAATTATGACCCTCGGAAAGACGGAATTTGGATAGCGGAGCATCAGGGCAAAATTGTCGGTTTCTTATTGCTGATGCACCGTGACGAAGGAACGTCGCAGCTGCGTTATTTTATATTGCAGCCGGAATACCGGGGAGTAGGTCTTGGGAAAAAGCTAACGGTGCTTCTTCAGGAGTTTTTGACAGCAAGGAAATACCGTCGTTGTTATTTATGGACAACCCATGAACAAACCAAAGCAGCTGACATTTATAAGAAAATGGGATTCAGGTTGACAGAAGAGATGAAATCAACAGCTTTTGGAAAACCGCTTAAGGAGCAGGGGTATGAAATGGAAATAAACTGAAATCGGATGAAGACTTGCTCCATCCGATTTTTATTCTCAGGCAGGCAATTCGATGTAGAAGATCGTACCGTTAACGGCGTTATCTTCAAACCATATCTTGCCATTGTGCAGTTCGATGATCTTTTTTGATATTGACAGGCCAAGTCCGAACGGTTGTTCACCGTGCGTACCAGCACGTTTTGCAGGAGTAAACATTTCAAAAATGGCCTCTTTTTGTTCGGCAGGAATACCCATACCGTTATCTGCTACCCAGATCAATATGTTTTTTTCACCCGCGCGTATGCCAACTTTTATTTCGGCGCCGGAATAGCTGAATTTGATGGCATTCACGATAAGGTTATTGATCACCCGCCACATTTTCTCGTAATTTACATCGGCCATAACGGGCTGAAGGTCGTTTTCGAAAATGATCTTTTGTTTTTTCTCTTTTGCCCGGAACTGTAACAATTCGACTGAGTCATAAAGCATTGCACGCAGGTCAAGTTTTTGGGTGATCAAAGGCGCGTTGTCATTATCAAGGCCTGACTTCAACAATTCGTTGATCATTTCCATCGAATGTAAGCCGGTTGTTTCAATGAGTTTCAGCATATATTTACTGTCCTCTGAAAATTCATCTTCCACCATGAGCATACTTGCAAGGCCGGTCATGCCAGATAATGGATTTCGCAGATCGTGCGCCATCACCCTCATGATCCGAAGGTAATTTTTGTTGACGCGGTCCATTTCATCAAGCGAGTTTTGCAGTTCCCTGTTATGCTGGGCCAGCACGCTCATGCTTGTTTTTTTGTTATTAAAAGCTTGGGTTATCATCGGGTATATAAAATAATTCTTTATTTAAGACGGTAATGTCTGTACTTGTTTAAGGTTGATGGTCTTTTTAACGGCAAACTTTTGAAAAGGGTTGTACTTTATTGCAATTAACTGCGTGGAATAAAGCAGGAAAAAAGTAAAGCCCGGTATCAAGCAACTGGAGTTCAGACAATAAGATGTGCCTGATATCGCTATTTTCAGGTATAAATTGCTAAATTGACGGCAGTTTTTTGTTCAATAAACCAACCCTTAACTATCTCATCATTATGAAAAAAACAAGCTGTCCGCTCAATGCATCGTATTTCCATTTCAGTATCCTGCGTACCGGTTTACTGGCGCTGATGTTCATGCTTATGCATGTATATGCATCAGGAAGTACTTCATTTAAAAAAGATCCGGATGTTATCGGGCGTTGGGATATCACGATCGAAAAAGATGGAAAAAGCCTGCCATCGTGGCTGGAAGTTCAAAAATCAGGAACACATACCCTTATCGGTCGTTTTTGTTACGCCTTCGGCAGTGCACGCCCGATCTCGGAAGTTAAAGACAACGAAGGGAAATACAGTTTTTCCATACCACCGCAATGGGAGCCAGGAAACCGCAACATGGACTTTGAATTTGAGGCGGACGGCGATAAACTCAAAGGGACGATGGTTTATACCGATGGCAAAAAGTACAACTTTACGGGTGAACGCGCACCGTTGCTGACAAGAAGCAAAGCGCCAATATGGAGTAAGCCGGAAAGGCTTTTCAATGGTAAAAATACCAAAGGCTGGCATGCTGATGGCACAAACCAATGGATAGCGCAAAACGGAATTCTGAGGAGTCCGCATTCGGGAGCCAACCTGATCACGGACAAAACGTTTACCGATTTTAAACTGCACATTGAGTTCAGGTATCCACAGGGCAGTAACAGCGGTGTTTATTTACGCGGTCGCTATGAGCTGCAAATCATCGACACCAAGAGCGGCGATCCGGAACCTATCAACAATCAGTTCAGTTCAATTTATGGATTTTTGCCGCCAAATAAAATGATGGCGAAAGATCCGGGAGAATGGCAGTCATACGACGTGACGCTGGTTGGGCGGTTGATTACGGTGGTGGCCAACGGAAAAACAGTAATCTGCAATGCAGAAATACCGGGTATTACCGGCGGCGCCATTAACAGCAAAGAAGGAGAACCCGGGCCTATTTTGATCCAGGGTGATCACGGGCCGATAGATTATCGCAATATTATTATTACCAAGGCTAAATAAACAACTTGGTAATAATAGTTATGCATGTTTTAATTAGCGATGAAGTGAGCACATTTGAATTATTGAGGTGAAAATAAATGTTGTAAATTAATTTTACGATTTGTATCTTTCTGAAATAAAGCACATTATATCTGACCTTATCGCTATGACAACCAATGCAAACGAACTGTCACTGTCTAATGACCATTCAGGCGACGCAAAAACATTAATTGATTTACTTTTTAAATTTTATCAGGAGCAATGTACACAAGGGCGGCATCACGAGACCCAACGCGCTGCTGTCGCGACGGCGACATTGGCGATAAGTGCTGCTTTAATAGGCGTTATTACAGGAGATAACAATTTATCGCGTAACGATCTGCCGCTGACGCTTTTGTTGATTGCGGTGGGAATATTTTCTGCAGTTTTCTCGCTTAAACATTACGAGCGTTTCAGGCGCCATATGGCTTTGGCAAAAAACTTCCGGGACGCAATTGATGTATTACTTCCCTATCACCCTGTATTAGGGGACTTTTTACGGCAATTGGAACGGGCGTATTCCGAAAATGACGGCGATTCCGAGAAAACCGGAGAATCAACACTAAGAGTCTTGAAGAAAAATGCCGATAAAAACCACAATAGGAGATTCCCGACCTTGGTGAACCTGCATTTATATAATTGGTGGGCGGGGCTTTGTTTGGTTGTTTCTGTTATCGGCTTGGCGCTTACATTTATCATAATTTATTATAGACCAATAAAATAATTAAAAGCTTAAGATTTTCTTACAATCTAAAAGTAAACAGTTAAGCATCCGGCAAAAACCGGATGCCTTGTGAGAAGCGGTCAGGTATTTAATTATTTGAGGAAGAAATTCAAAAGATCCCGCTGCACCTGCGGAGTCTGTTCCTGCACTACCCAGTGCCCGGAATCTTTGATGATCGATTCTTCTACATTGTTAGCAACAAGCCTGGTATGAGCTGCAAGGAATGCCCCGGCAAAATGATCTGATCCCATAGCTAAAACCGGCATCGTCAATTTGGTCTTTGCAAATTCGACATTATCCTTAGCATCCTGTGCGAACGCTCCGAACCAGTGGAATGCCCCGGTAGTGGCTCCCGGCACGGAATAAGCCCGGATAAATTCTGCTATTTCAGCTTTGTTGAAAGCATCTTTCCTGAAACCTACCGTAGGCCAGAAATCGGTGAAAAATAGGCCAACCTTGCCCGATACGATCTCGCCGGAATGCGGCTGGGCAAAAAAACCAAACCACCAGGCCTGTGATTTCACCTGGCTCCATACGGGTTCGATACCCGGGAGCAAAGCATCCATCAGGGCCAGTTTTTTTACCTCGTCAGGAAACTGAGCTGCGTAAGCATAAGCTACCATCAGTCCTATATCGTGGCCTGCCAGATTGATATGCCTGTATCCAAGTTTTTTCATGAGCTCGTGCATATCCACGGCCATGTTCTTTTTATCATAACCTCCGGCAGGTTTGGCGGATTCGCCGACGCCGCGCATATCCGGTGCGATGACGGTAAAATGTTTGGATAGTTCGGGCAGTAGCCTATTCCACATATACCAGTTTTGCCCGAAGCCATGAATTAGCAGCAAGGGTTCTCCTTTACCGCCGATGACGTAATGAAGCCTGACGCCATTTACCACGGCGTATTGGTGTTTAAAATTCGACGGCGGATTAGCCGGGGTCGCTGCCACTACCGTACTAACGAACGCGGTTAGCATCAGGGCGGCGATCAGATGTTTGATCTTTGTAGTTGTTTTCATGTTGTTGATTGTTAATTTTTGATGTTATTGGCGCTGATATCCTTGTAAGCGTTGGGCACATTAAAGTTGTAGTGCAGCCAGTTGAATAATACATAGCCTTTGTCATAGTCCTTCATTGTTACAGTTTCTCTGGCTTGTTCGAGCGTAAGTCCTTTTGCTACAGCATCACTTACTTCGTTCTTCAGTTCTTCAACATAATCTATCGTGTATTTAATGCCTGCTTTATTGGTGATCCGGCCGTGACCCGGAATTACAATTGCGTCGTCCGGCAGAAAGTCATACATCTTTTTCAGGTTAGCCGCAGGTTCGAGAAAAAGACCGTCGAATAACCAGGGTATGGCCGGGCTTTCGGCAATAAATGGATTGCCCGCCCAAAATATTTTTTGATTGGGCATCCAGACAAACAGGTCAGCAGAGGACTGCGCAGGTCCGATGTTTATCAACTCTACGATCTTGCCATTACCCATATCCACTTTCATGCTGCTGTTTTTAGGGATGGTAATGTCTGCCGGACGAAAAACCGTATTTTCTATCCCTCTTCCTTCACCAAAGAGGCCCACCATAAACTTTTTGATGAGTTCGTAATTTTTACCCAGGTTTTCTTTTGTTTGGCCGTAGCTTGAGATATAGGTACATGATAGCAGGCATATTACCGAGATCGCTGTTAATATTTTTTTCATGATCTGTTTTTCTTATTAGATGTTTACAGGATTATTTCTGATAGCCGCCGAAGTGTTTTACCGGAGACCACGCCGGGATCACCGGGGCTATAGGCGGACATAATGAAGCGTATTTGCCTGCCGCATACACGATTTTGCCATTTACAACCGTCATTAATGAAGTGATCTGTTTAACCTTTTCAGGGGCAGCAGCAAAATAATCATCAGAAAGGATGGCCAGATCGGCATACATGCCTTTGACCAGTTTGCCCTTCAGATCCTCTTCGCCTGAACACCATGCGCTGCCGGAGGTATAGAGCTGAAGGGCGGTGAACTTATCAAGCACCTGGTCTTTGGGCCAGAATTGCATACCGCCGATGGTTTTCCCGGTAAGGAGCCAATGCAATGCCATCCATGGGTTGTAGGTCGAAATACGTGGTGCATCGGTACCCATGCCTACCGGGATGCCCATCGCGAGCATTTTCCTGATGGGCGGAAGCTGCCTTTCCGGCTGGCCGTATTGTTTGGTATAAAGTTCACCCTGATAATACATCCGGAATTGAACGGCAACGCCGCCTCCAAGCGCCTTTACCCGGGCCAGTTCTGCGTCGGTGATGGTTTCAGCATGGTCAAAGAACCAGCGCAAGCCGTCGAAGGGTGTGTCTTTATTGACCTTTTCAAAGACGTTCAGCATACGGTCTATCGATTCACCATAGGTAGCATGGAGACGGAACGGCCACCGGTTTTTTACCAGCAGGCGAATCACCGGTTCCAGGTCGCTTTCCATCTGCGGCGACAGCACAATACCCGGCTCCAGGAAATTCTCAAAGTCGGCACCTGAAACGATCAGATTCTCGCCAGCGCCCTCCATCGCATAACCATGAGGAACCAATAAGTTGTCGTTTTTGTCCGGGTGGGTTTGTGTTATCCACTTTTCATAATCGGCAAGTTCCTGACCTTTTTGCTGAGCAAATAAATAATAAGAGGTTCTTACCGTCAGCTTTCCGGCCTTTGCCAACGCCAATGATGCCTGATAATCGGCATCGTAGTTTTGTGAGCCGCCTGCTGCGTCAATCACACTCGTTATACCAAAACTGTTGATCTCGCGGTAAAAGTGTTCAGAACTGTTGATCTGTTCCTCCGGCGTCAGCTTCCCGGTGAGGGCGAGGGTGCGGTAGATAGCCATTGGGGTTTGTTTGGCATACAGCAGACCGGTAGGGTTGCCGTCCTTATCGAGTTCGATCAGGCTGCCGGGATAGCTGGTATTCTTATCATACCCCAGCACTTCAATTCCCTTTTTGTTGAGGAATGCCTTACCATAGAGGTAGGTGATATAAACAGGCTTATCGGGTACGGCCGCATTGATCTCATCAATGGTCGGTTGTCTTTTTTCAGCGAATTGATATTCGTTCCACCCACCAATAACCTTTATCCAGGCGCCGGGAGGCGTTCTGGCTGCCTGTTCCTTCAGCATTTCCATCGCACGTTTCAGCGTTTTTACGCCATCCCATCGGAGTTCCATATTAAAGTTGAGACCTTCCCTGATGGCATGCATGTGACTGTCATTTAAGCCGGGAATTACGGTCTTACCACCGGCATCGATCAGTTTTGTAGTTGAATTTTTGTAGGTTCCGAGGATTTTCTGCGTGCTTCCGGTTGCCAGGATAATACCGTTTTGCATGGCTATCGCCTGTTTAAATTCTCCGGGTTTAGCCATGGTGGCAATTTTACCATTGTAGATGATAAGACTGGCTTTTTGCTGCGCGGTGGCGGCAAACGCCCGTAAAATGAACAGCAGTATCAATGCCCTGAAATAGTGTTTAAGGTTTTTCATAATGATTGAGTGTTAGGTGCTAAATTTTATTTAACCAGTCGATGATATAGGCAGCATTTTCCTTCCATTCCGGCTGACCGAGCACAAAATGGTTGCGGCCGGTAAACTCTTTGTAGTCGGTAACCGACCGGCTATCGGTGTATTTTTTATAGTTAGTGTAATTGAGCGATGCGGGTATAAAATGGTCGGTGCTACCCGATATAAACAGCAGCGGAGCGTGCGGTTGTGTAAAATCTATTTTGGCAGCGCTGGTGGTGGCATCGCGCACCAACAGCTTGGATTCCGGTGTTAGCAGGTTATAATAGGCTTCCTTTTGGGCCTCGTAAGGCATCCCGTTGGTAAAGGCATATTGCCATTTGGCGAATGACATGAGATAAGTCTTACGCGTATCGGTAAAAAATCCCAATGCACGCCAGCCAGCCTTGTAGAAAGAGAACTTAAAAGTAAAGATGCCCTGTGGCTGTAGCGAGTGAATAGCCACGCCTGCGACGGCGAGGCCCTTTTGAATGATGAGCTGAGTGATCAATCCGCCCATGGAATGCCCGATAAGGATCGGCTTTTCGGGCAGGGATTTTACGATATTTACGAAATACGCTGTTAATTCCGCTAAACGCTGACTGGCCACTTCAGGGTCGGGATGCCTTTGGCGCAAGGTGCAGGCAGGCGAATCTTTATGCGGCCATGCGGGTGCAAGCGTTTTATAGCCATGCTGTTCAAAGTAAACTTTCCATTCGCTCCAGCAATCGCTGCTAACGAAAGCGCCGGTAATAAAAACGACGGTTTTTGATAATGTGCTTTTCATGATAATTTGGCTTTAATTGATGACCGGGTTTACCGTAAGGCCACCGTCGATTATTATTTCTGTGCCGGTGATAAATGACGAAGCCCCGGATGCCAGAAAGAGGGCCAGTTGTGCGATTTCGTCGGCCTGGCCAAATCGTTTCAGCAGGATCTTTTCACTCAGTATCTTGCCGAATGCCGTAACTTCCTCTTCGTTAAGTCCCAATTTCTCGTACACGGGCGTTTCCACCGGACCTGGTGATATACAATTGACCCTGATCTTCCGCGGCGAAAGTTCCATAGCCAGCACCCGGTTAAGACTAATTAGCGCAGCTTTACTTGCAGCGTACACCGCTGAATTAGGCATACCTACACTTGCATTTATAGAGGTATTGAATATTACAGAACCACCAGCATTCAGCAATGGCAGTAATTTTTGAAGCGTAAAAAAGACTCCCTTGAGATTGATATTAATGATCTCATCAAAATGCGCCTCGGTAGCCTGGTCGAATGGTGAAAATGAGGCGATGCCAGCGTTTAAGAATATGATATCAAGCGTTCCGAATTGGGTTTTAATGTCAGCAGCAAGTTTATTGATGGCGGCGAGGTCCGCCTGATCAGAGACGTAGCCTTTTACGCCGAGTTCGGAAGCGGCATCAAGGAGGCTGCTTTCATTTCTTCCGGTAATGATAACCGTCGCCCCGCTATCCTTAAAAAGCTTCGCTGTGGAAAGACCTATCCCGCTGTTGCCGCCCGTGATCAGCGCTGTTCGTTGTTGAAGTGTGCTCATGTTGGTGATATTTGATTTGATCACCAGTTGACAATTTATAAGCCATGTATATAACTAATTGATTACTATATAAATATCGCTTTTGCGTGGTGTTGAAATGGCGTTATATCGTTGAACCGGCAGTGCCGGACAACGACATAAGGTTTACACATCGTACCGATGGAACAAACCGCCATGTTCATTTACTCATGGCTTTGCATGCTATTGGATAAATGTTCGGCTTTTATGAAAGGAGTTATGATAGCCAATCCCGGATGTGTTAAAAAGAGAGAAATTAAGAGGGGATTGATTGTCCGGATAATCAAACCAGCTGAGGCCGGCCAGGACATTGTCAAATGAGTAGTATAAGCTGATATTTAATCAGGCCAGGCTATAGCTTCGGCTAACACCGAAGCAAATTCATGGATGAACAAGGTGCAAAAGATCAGTATTTTCCGTTGGTTTTGGTTTGTTATTGGTAAATCTTTAAAGAGATGGTCAAATTTAGCAAGGATAGCATGTCTGTCGGCCATATCCATTTCTAACCAAACCGCGAACGCAAATTTTATGTGGGAGGGTGCAAGTTCTTTGTTATCGCAAAAATTGAGCAGTTGCTGTTCCGTTTCTGAACCGTTAATCGATAAATACCGTTTTATTTCATTGCTGATAAACATGTTGTTAAGGTGCTTGTCGAACAGCTCCCGCAGTTCAGCAGATGCCGGAATATGTAAGGTTACGCTATTTTCCATGGCATTTAATTCGTGAGTTTCAAAATGCCGTTCATGACCAGCAGGCCGCGACAGCCAGCCTGTGTATCGATGGTATGGATATATTGATAAGTGTGGGTCAAACGGTCATAGCTGCAATCGATCAGCTTTACAAAGAGGTCCTGGATCGCAAAGCTTTCACCATTCTGAACGCACTTGATTTTCTCTGAATTTACCGGCAGAAAATCATCGGTATATCCTTTTTGATGTAAAGCAATCACCCGCTTGGTGAGCTTACAATTGAGCTTTCTTAACGATGGCTGTTTCATGGCTTTTTTATCTGCCAATCGCCAATTTATGTTCCGTTTTTTTAAATGACTGTTAATCAAAATATTAAATAAAATAATTTTATCCATTAACACGTTATTTCGGGATTTGCCGAATCAGTCAACGAAATATAGTTAAGAGTAGAGCCTGTCAATCCGGGTAAATGTTTGCTTCCCTGGCAGCGTTATATCGTTAAAAAAACGAAGAAACTCCGAGATACAGCTACCAATCACCGATGGGTTCAATATAAAGTTCTGTAATACAATTTGTTGGTTATTGGGTATCACTATTGATGATGGGTTGAGGAACGTAACATTTTGCGAGTATGAGACCCTCAACATTATTTAAACCACTTAAGCAAGCACCGATACCCGTTAATCGCAGCTGGGGCGGCTTATGTTACGCTCATCATTTCTCAACATAACGACACTACAGACCCTACTATACCATGAAAACGATTACCACCTTATTTTGTATTTTTATTTCCTGCACCTGTTTTTCGCAAGATATTCCGTTCAAGCAACTCAGGTATGATGAAAATTACACAAACCTGTCCGGTGATACCTCCGATAACTGGTATCACCGGTTAAAATTCGACCCGTTATCAAAAGACAAGACGATCTACCTTAGTATTGGCGGCGAAGTGCGTTATCAATATTTCCATTTTAAGAACCAGGACTGGGGTGAAGCCCCCAAAGATAAAGACGGGTTTATCCTAACCCGGTACCTGGGGCATCTCGATTTTCATGCCGGGCGGCATTTTCGGACTTTTGTGCAGTTGCAAAGCAGCCTTGCAGGTGGCGAGGCAGAAACTCCATCGCCGGTTGATCAGAATCTGCTCGATCTCCACCAGGCTTTTTTTGACCTGTATGCCGATATTGGCGAAGGGCAAAGCCTGACGCTGAGAACGGGGCGCCAGGAATTGTCATACGGATCGCAAAGATTGATTGCTGTACGGGAGGCGCCAAATAACCGGCAGTCTTTTGATGCGGCCAAACTGATCTATTCCGGGCGCGATCTAAAACTCGACGTTTTTTATGCTCACTATGTCGTGGCGAAGCCAAATATTTTTGACGATGGCTTTAGTAATGCCACGCAGTTTTGGGGGACGTATGCTGTTTTTAATAAAGTACCGATCGTTCAGCATGTTGATCTTTACTATTTAGGCATTCACAGGAAAACAGTGCTGTTTGATGACGGCAAAGGACCGGAAACGCGCCATTCCTTTGGATCAAGAATCTGGGCGATGATGCCGGACTGGCAATATGACTTAGAGGGGCTTTATCAATTTGGCAACTTTGCGGCCGGTTCCATATCCGCCTGGACGATGTCAGCAAACGTTTCCTATACCTTTCAACAATCAACGCTGAAACCGCAGGTGGGTATAAAAACGGAAGCCATCAGCGGTGATAAAAATCATGGCGACGGCAGGTTAAATACATTCAACCCGTTATTTCCAAAGGGCGCTTATTTTGGGCTGGCGGCACTGATCGGGCCATATAACCTGTTAGACGCGCATCCTTACGTGCAATTGAAGATTACGAAGAAATTGCTTTTTTCCAGCGATTATGATCTTTTTTGGCGAATGAACCGTAACGACGGGTTATATGCGGTGAATGGTAAATTACTTTATCCGGGGAAAGCCGGTACATCCAAACAGATAGGACGCCAGTTAGGAGGCGCTTTGGAATATACACCTAATAAATATTTATATTTCAGACAGGAACTGACCTGGTTCAGCGCAGGAGATTATTTAAAAGAGGCGGGGCCGGGGAAAGATATTTTGATGGCAGGCAGTACCATTACTTTTAAGTTTTAGGCCGTAAAAAAAAGACATGCGCTTTTAAGGATCATTTAATTAAGTCTGATATACTCATGGAAACAGAAAAACTGATCAGGAACACCACTTTATTGTTGTGTTTTACCGCCGGATTTTGCGATACGCTAACCTTTGTAGCCGCCGGGGAAATATTCTCAGCACATGTTACCGGAAACTTTATTGTGTTTGCCTACGACGTGCTCCGGCGAACCGGCCCGGATAGCTGGCAAAAATTATTTACCTTCCCGGTGTTTGTCGTTGCGGTTATGCTCGGCGGGCGCATCGCCAAAAGATCTTCCAACATGAACCTGCTGCTTATTCTTGAAGCCCTGCTGTTGTTAGTCAGCGGAATTTTATCACTTGTGTTACTAAATGCCGGGCAGGACAGCAACTGGCGGGTGCAACTGATCGTGATGCTGATGGTTACAGCTATGGCTTTTCAGAATACTTTTGGCAAGCTGTTCAACAAGGCTACTTACGGTTTAACTACGGTAATGACGGGCAACGTAACCCAGGCCTCACTTGATCTGGCTGCAGGTCTGAAGGCCGGTAACGCCGAAGTGTGGGGCAATTTTAAAAAGCAGACGCTATTGATCTGCAGTTTCTTAGGAGGTTGCTTTGCGGGCGCACTGATGGGTAAGCAATACGGACTGGTTTCTGTGTCGCTGCCCGCTGTCCTGATGCTGGGCTGGCTGGGCGCCAGTCATTTTTTTCGCCCTAATTATTAGCCCCAAGAGCCAAAATTCTTGCGGATACCTAACTTCTTCATTTTAGAATTAAGGGTAGTGGGGGGTAAGTCCAATAGACTGGCGGCACCGCCTTCGCCCCAGATCTTGCCATTGCATTTTTTTAGGGCGGCAAGGATATGGGCGCGTTCACCCTCACTCATGGTGGTCGCGCCAACTTCGACCGGCGCAGCCGAACGTGGCTGCTCCAACTGGGTAGGCAGCGCCATATTGGTAATGATATCATCCCGGGTAAGCAGGACGTTCCTTTCAATGAGGTTTTCCATTTCCCGGATATTGCCGGGCCAGTGGTATTGTCTCATCGCTTCGATCACCTGCGGCGAGATGCCCTTTATAGTCTTGCCGGTTTTTCGGGTGTATATTTTAAGAAAATGATCAGCAAGCTCTGCAATATCCTCTTTTCGTTCCCGTAATGGGGGCATCAGTATCGGGAAGACGTTTATCCGGTAAAAAAGATCCAGTCTGAAGCGGCCTTCCGCGACTTCTTTATTCAGATTCCGGTTGGTGGCGGCTATTATCCGGACATTGGTCTTAATAACAGCTCTGCCACCGATACGCTCGATTTCCTTTTCCTGCAATACCCGGAGTAATTTTGACTGCGATTCAAGCGGGAGCTCGCCAATTTCATCCAGAAATATGGTACCGCCGTTTGCTTGTTCAAACTTACCGATACGCCGCTCGACGGCACCGGTAAAGGCGCCTTTTTCGTGGCCGAATAATTCGGATTCGATCAGGTGTGTAGGCAGCGCGGCGCAGTTGATCCTGACGAAAGGCTTGTCCTTGCGCAATGAAAGCGAATGGATACGTTCGGCGATCTTTTCTTTGCCCGTACCGCTTTCACCCAATATCAGCACGGATGAATCGGCCTTTGAAACCTGGATCACATGATCAAACACGGTCAATAACAAATGGCTGCTGCCAATAATGCCGCCAAAAGGATTGGTGTGTTCACCCGGTGCGACCTGATGTTTCACGACATAATTATCCTGGCCGGTTATAAGCGGACTTCCGTTGGCACGCAGCATGCTATCCATAAAGCTTTTTAAAAGCGGTTGCAGACGATTACATAATATTAGGTGATCAGCGTGATAAGCGTCAGGCCGGCGGCTATAAAAATTGAAATAAAATATTTTGTCGCCATTCAGCGCCACTGGCAATGACAGGTGCGATCTAAGACCGTAAGTCTGTGCAAATAATTTTTTTAACGAGGGTTTTTCCAGCAACAACTTCAATTCGTTTTCGTCATACCAGGTTGCCATCGTATCTGTCTGGTTATTTGCTTTCAGTTTGGTTAATTCATGTAACTTATGGTTGGATACCACCATCAATTCAGGGCCGCCGATCAACTGATATTCATCAAACCCAATTCTCAGGAACCCCATCTCATAAAAGTTGTCATTATCTTCCTGTTTTAGCCCGGCAGATAAGAACTCAAAAGGGATATAAGGCTGCAGGGTTTTACTTATCTGCAATAATTTATGTTCCCAATCAGCAGCTGAAGCTAAAATTTCCGCAGCCTTTTTTTGCAGTACCGCATTTTGCCGCAGGCCGTTCTCCTGCTGGTTTTCATAGCGGTAGAGCGCGATGTCCAGGGCGATCAGCACATCTTTTTCACGAAAAGGCTTGATTACAAAGCCGTAGGGATTTGTAATCTTTGCTGCTTCGAGTACCTTTTGATTGGAATTGGCTGATATATAAATGAAGGGGATATTTTTCTCAGTCAGGCGGTGGGCGAGGTCAATCCCGGTAAGTTTTCCCTTCAGATAGATATCCAGCAATACGAATCCCGGTTCAAATTCGGCTATCATTTCCAACGCCTCATTGACGTTGTCGGCTATGCCGCAAATTTCATAACCGGCAGTTTTCAGGATGTTGGCCAGTACATCGGCAATGATAAATTCATCTTCAACTACCAGGATTCTTTTTGTATTCATGACACTCTAAATTACAGCTATTTCTGCTTTGATAAAATATTTTGAGCCGATCATACACAATTCCAACCGCCATAGCCCGGTACGGCAGTTTACCTGCCGGGATACCGGAAGTCCGCCGTCATTGTCAGGTCATAAATCCTGCCATGAAACAAAAAAAATAAATTTAATGATCTGATCCCCGAAAAAAGTTAAAAGAACCGGGAGCATGCGTCGCCTATGACATCTATCAGCCTAAACTGCAACGATATTTCGTTGTTCAACAACGTTATTTCGCCGGTAAAAGAATCGTTGCTGAGCGATTGGCCGGGTAAAGATCGATATTGCTGCTCCCAAATGCCCATAAATCGTCAAACTGACAATTTAAATGCAATTGAAACCGATTAACCAGGTGTATGATCGGGCAACAACGTCAACGGCCAAATATTTGATAAAAAGAAGGAATACAAAAAAAGATGATTTTACGTGTTCTAAGATTTTTATTTTTTGGGGTGTTTTTTTTGTCGGGAGGTCAAAGTCATCGTTTAAAAAATATGTTCAAAGATCCAACGCCTGTAACTGTCTATCCGTCGCAGGGCGAGTTAAGGATAAAAATAAATAAGGATGATACTGCAAAGTTAAAAGAGGAACAAAACGGCTTCCTTTTTGGTGATGCCATTTTCGGTTTTAAGGAAGTAAACATTCTGAAGGATCCGGTAAAATCCGGAGGCAATACTGCGGAAGGAGAGCGTCTTTGCGCTTTGGCGGAAACACTGATGAAGAATGGTAAGTCTGGTAAAGGCAGCGCTTTATTTCTGACCATAATAAACAAGGAACAACAAGCTGGTAATAAACCGGCCGAAGCGTTCGCCTGGTTGCGGTTCGCAGCTGCAAGCGAGTTAAAAAATGGCGTTCTTTATTACCAAAATGCCATAACGCGTCTGCATGAACTAAAAAATGATGATCAGGAGATTGCCGCAAGGGTAAAATTTATGCTGCGACTTGAAAGCGAAGGCCGTTTTGATGAAAGCGAAAACGAAGGGAATATCATCCTCACAAATTTTAAACAAAGCAATCCTGAAACGTTAGCTTATGTTCATTATATTATGTCGGCGATAAACCGCTATAAAGGCAATTTCAATATCTCTTTATTACATATTTTAAAAAGCATCGAACTTAGTAATCCCGCGAATAAAATTAATGCGTCGAGGTTTTACGGCGAGTTAGGTGAGGTTTATCAGAATATAGGAAATACGTCGAAAAGCATTTTCTGGTACCGAAAAACGGTGGCCATACGTGAACAGATAATGGGCGAACCTCCTGAATTTATTATCCGGACGGTCGGGTTTATCGTACAGCAGCTGATCATTGAAAGGAAACCGGCAGAGGCCCTGAAAGAGGTCACAGCGGCTGAAAAACGAACTCCGGCAACAGACGATTATGGGCGCGCACTATATGCGCAAATAAAGGCCGATTGTTATAACGCTCTGAAAAGATTCGCGGAAGCGGAAGAGCGCTACCAAACAATGATTCGTTTTTTCGAAGAAAGGCCATCGTGGGTGGCGGTTGAGATCCGTGAAATGGCTTACTACGATATCGCGAAGTTTTATATTGACCGCCATGATTATAGCAAATCATCCGGATATGTTGCCGAACTTTCAACCGGCTTTTCAAAAAGCTCGATAATGAATTTCGAGCTGCTGAAATTTAAACAGGACTCCGCCGATCAAAAATATCTTTCTGCCATTGATCATTTCAGGGCTTACAAGGCAATCAATGATTCCATTTTCAACACTGCAAAAAACAGGCAGCTTGAAGAGTTGCAGATAAAGTACCGGACACGCGAACGGGAAAAAGATATCACGCTGCTGAAGCGAACGGAGTCTTTACAGCGGGAGAGAATCGCGTCGGCAGATAAGGAAAGAAATTTTATTTTGAGCGGTTTAGCGTTGTTAATAGTTTTGATGGCCTTGCTTTATAACGGGTACAGGCATAAGCAGCGCAGCAATTCCGAGATCAGTACAAAAAACGCGTCGCTTAACCAGCTGATCGACGAAAAGGATATCCTGCTTGAGGAAAAGCAGTGGTTGCTGAGGGAGATACATCACCGGGTGAAAAACAACCTGCAGATTGTGATGGGGCTCTTGCAGCGACAATCGTCCTACATTGATAATAAGGAGGCCCTCACTGCAATTAAAAACAGCGAAAACCGAATGTATTCGGTGGCGCTTATCCATCAGAAATTATACCAGTCCCAGGACCTGAACCAGATTTATATGCCGGACTATATAAGTGAATTGATCGATTATCTCGTTGATACGGCTGAAGTTAATAACCGGATCAAATTTGAAAAGAACATAGATGAAATCTGTCTTGACGTTTCGCAGGCCGTGCCGCTGGGCCTGATATTAAATGAAGCGATTACCAATTCCATAAAGCATGCTTACCCGGCCGAAATTTTTGGTGTGATCTCAGTTTCCTTAGTCAACGAAGCGCCGAATATCGTCCTTACCATCGCCGATCAGGGCCTGGGACTGGCTGAAGGGTTTAGTCCGGAAAACTCCACGTCATTGGGTTTAAATCTTATTAAAGGACTGAGCAAACAACTAAGCGGAAAGCTTACGCTTCAAAATAATGACGGCTTAACACTGCGCATAGCATTTGAGCCCGTTGTACCCGATGAAATCCGATAGCCGAATATCGGGGCAGGTAACGATATACCGTAAAATTTGCCATAATAATATATTGTAAGGTATTTATTTTCAGTGTTTTAAGTATTTGGCAATATGCTTGCCTGCTGACTGAAAACAAAAAATTATGATGACAACATGGAAAATAGACCCCTCGCACAGCGAGATTGAATTTAAGGTAAAACACCTGATGATCACCACAATCACCGGACACTTTCATTCTTATGACCTGGAAGTTTCGACCAACGGTGACGATTTTACAACCGCCTCTGCAATTGAGTTTACTGCGGATGTGGATTCCATCAGTACAAAGAATAAACAGCGCGATGCACATTTAAAATCAGCGGAGTTTTTTCACGCCGAACAGCATGAGGTTATACGTTTCAGCGGCAAAAAGTTTGAAAAAGATGCGGACGAATATCTGTTGCACGGCGAACTGACCATCAAAGGAATTACCAATCCGATTCTGTTGCATGTAGATTTCGGGGGCATTGTGGTTGATCCTTATGGTCAGACCAAGGCAGGCTTCACGGTTAACGGTAAAATAAGCCGCAGGGCATTTGACCTAACCTGGGATGCGGTAACGGAGGCCGGGCAGGTTGTGGTAAGCGACGAGATCCGCATTAACTGCGACATTCAGCTGATCAAGTCTTAAACTATTATGCCGGTTAGCTGGCTAAAATTATGAAATGGTTATACTATCAGCTTATTGCATATTTGGTATCGAGAAATTTTAAGAAGCCTTAATATTTCAAACTAATGGGATGCCGGTTTAACACTTAACCTGCATCTCATTTTATTTTACCGGATTGATCAGGTTCAGGCGAACTATCAGACTTCCGAAGTTTCCGTTTTCGCCAATTGCGCCGCACTAAAAATGATCCGGATCATTGCGCCATCGTTACAGATCATCTCAAATGTACCGCTAATTTGTTTGCTGAGGCCTCTCATCAGGTTCATTCCCATGGAATTTGATTGTTTTAAATCAAAATCCTCCGATACGCCGCGACCATAGTCCCTTATGATCAATGTGATTTTTTCCCCGGGCGTTCGTTTTAAGGAAACCTGTATGATGCCGCCTGCATCATCGCTGTAAGCATATTTGATAGCGTTCGTTATGGCCTCATTCAGGATCAGACCCAGCGGTACCCCTTGTGAAATATCAAGGTCTATGGCGTCAATATCTTTTTCAAATTGTATCCGGTTATCCGCATCTGCGCTTTCTTTCAGGTAGCGGAGCAATTCGTTGATGTAATCTGTCATATTGATCAGATCCAGATCTTCCGACTGATAGAGCTTCTGGTGGATCAAAGCTATAGAGTGCATTCTGCTTTCGCTGTTCTGTATTGCCTGAAGCGCTGCCTCATTGTCGATATAAGCGGATTGCCGCTGCAGCAAACCCATGACGATCTGCAAGTTGTTCTTTACGCGGTGATGGATCTCCTTAATAAGCCATTCCTTTTCTTTAAGCAAGTCATCCTTTTCATTTACAAGTGCATTGAGCATGATGTTGCTGCGTTGTTTGACCCTGAAATTGCTATAGATCAGTACCAACAAAATAATGAGAAGGGCGCTTCCCGCGAGCGCAAGGTTGCGGATATTTCTGGCTTGCTGCGTCTGGCTGTTTTGAAAAACGGCATCCTTTTTTAGAGCCCGGATATCTTTCTCTTTTTGCTTTGTTTCGTATTGCACCTGCAATTCCTGTATTTGCTTATTTTTCTCGATGTTGAAAATGGAGTCGGTGAAAATTTTATACTGAATATGATGCTGCAAGGCGGAAGCATAGTTGCCGTTTGCCGAATCTATTTTATAAAAAATAAAATTCCAGTCGCGCAATCGCGTGACCAGCATGCCATTACTCACCCCTTCGTCCATATACAGGGCTGCCTTTTTATAATCGTTCTTTTTGATATAAAATTTGGCTACATCGTATTTACATAGCGAAACGATCTCATCGGTTTTAACATCACCGAACAATTTAAGCGCCAACAGATACAGGTGTTCAGCTTTTTTATCGTCGCCGAGCGCTTCGTAGCAATAGGCTTTTATCTGGCTGATAATGGCCTTATTATAATCGTTATCGGGTGGATGCCTCTTTTCAACGCCCAAAGCTATGGCAAATGCTTCGTCATATTTTTTTTGCCTGATCAGTCCCTGTACAATAAAACCTGCTGTTCTGTACTTATATTCCAGTTTTATAGGCATGTTTTCACGAACGGCCAATGTTTTTTTATACCATTCGATGCTGTTCTCCGTCTGTCCGAGCGCATCGTATATCAAAGCTATTTCTCCATAAAGCAACGACTGTGTCCGGATTTTGTCGCTTTCATGGCTCTTTTCAAGTCGCCTCATGGATTCAAGGGCGTAAGACAGCGCCATATTAAGATTGCCGCGATACCTTTGGATATGTGCAAATACATAATAAAGCTGGATGAATGACGGGCTGGAATTGTTCGGGTATTTTTTGATGGCTCTCGCACAATCCGCATCAGCCTGATCATATAGGCCGTAGAGAAAATGCGCGGACGCCATGTACATATAACTATTAATTTCGTTATCGACGTCCCCGATCGAGATAAAAATACTTGCAGATTCTTCGAACGCATCCATTATCTTCTGCAATAAATTCCCGGGAGAAACGCCTCCTGCCGATCTGTAAGCGATTTTTCCAAATCTGTTAAGGGCAAACGCGGTCATTTTCCTTTTACCGGCCTTTTTGTAAATGTCATAAGCCTGCGTGAAACAAGCTTCACCCTCTGCGAACTGTTTTTTTGAAATATAAGCCTCACCCATTGAACACAAGGCCTCCGGACTGCCGCTGCCTTCGTCAATATGTAACTGTTTGCTTAACTCAAGCTCCTTGTTAAAATAAAATATGGCGCTGTCCAAGTCGGACGCATCGACATTGAAGTGACGCTGTACATAATAGTTGCCGAGCTGATGCAGCGCATTCAACCGGAAAGTATCCGCCGGTGCGGTTTTCAGGCTATGGAGCAGGCTGTCAATCTGTTTTTTATCAGGAATGGTCTGGCCAAAACACAAGTTGCAGCACAGGATAAGAGACAATAAGACAACCCCCGTTTTTGGTACCTTCATAGCCCGATTCAGCTTACTTTTGATTATCTAATATAATTATTATTAACGCGGGTTGCATTAACGATAATCCTGCCAAATTTTAAAAGCATGGCCGAATCTTTCTTTTGTCGTGATTTGCTTATTAACTTTGATATTAACATAACTGTCTGAACTGAATATGGCGCTCAATTTTATTTCGTCAACTGACCTTAAACAAAAAAAGATAATACAGTTTAATTTCAGTGAAGCCGGGAGCGGCAGAAACAAAGACGTAAAAAAGATTGCAGACGCTCTGATATTTCAACAGGACACTGATACGGGGAAAATATACTCACAAACCGGAACTACAGACTTTTGGTATATCAACGATAGCGATAATATTGCAAGATTACTCAGCAAGGATCAATTCGACCTGGTCATGGCGTGGAAACAAAAAAGTCTTTTAGTCTCCGATGATCAGCTTCAAATTTTAGCTGCTATCGGCGGTTTGCCCACCTCAGAATACTTTCTCGAACCAAAATGTCTGACCTTTCCCGTAGCGATCAAAAATACGGACGGCACGCGCATTGATCTTTGTATTGTCCATTTGTCTGAGGCGCCGCCATTTCAGCAATATTTTCAACATTGTATTTTACTTGATGAGGTAAAGGCATTTTACCCAAGCGATCTGGCCTTATCTCACGAACTGCGGCTTTCCAGTATGCTGTCAGAAGAAATGAGAATGGGCTTCTATCCGTTTACCGTTCGTACGAAAGAGGGGCAATTGATCACCTACAACGGCACTACTCAATTTGCCTCCACCGGGGATTTGAAAGGCGGGGACATCGTAGCAGAGGAAAAATTCTCTTTCGATAAGTTTGATAACGTCCGTAATGTACCCCTTGACCGTATTACTTATATCATCGGAAAATGGGATGAAAGGATCGAAAACCTTTACCAGCAATATTCTTCCATGTTAAAAAGTAAAGCTGCCGCGAAAAGGCGTCCTAATGCAGTTACGATCAAAAAGAACTGGTGGCAGCAATTGTTTGGGGTTTAATCTCCCAAGTTCTTCCAAAAAAATGGATAACTTAACCAAAGATTAGCGGGAGGCGCTTTTATGTTTTGGAAATATTACGCCAATACACAACGGTATTTCGCTGTTGTTAACGGTCTATCGTTATTTTTGGTAACTACCGGATGTAATTATTTGATTATCTGCATTTTATTTGGTGGCATGTATATAGCAATGAGTCTGCCGATTACAGCTGCCGTCACGAATTAATACTTATCAGCAACTGTTAAAAAGTTAAACTATTTTCGAAAACCTTAAAAAGCAATTACTATGAAATTTACAGTATCAGACGGTACGGAGATCTTTTACAAAGACTGGGGGACCGGCCAACCTATTTTTTTTCATCATGGCTGGCCGCTCTCCAGCGATGAATGGGACGCACAAATGTTCTTTTTCCTTGAAAAGGGCTACCGCGTGATTGCTCACGACCGCCGTGGTCACGGCCGATCAAGTCAGAGGGACAAAGGGAACGAAATGGATACCTATGCGTCAGATGTAGCCCAACTGGTTGAAGCACTCGATCTGAGAGATGCCGTTCATATCGGGCATTCGACGGGTGGTGGTGAAGCTATTCACTACGCTGCAAAATTCGGTAAAGACCGTGTGTCTAAGGTAGTGCTGATCGGAGCCGTACCGCCGGTAATGGTGAAGAGCGAAAGCAATCCCGATGGCGTTCCCATAAGCGTATTTGATGATATCCGTAACAATACGGCCAATAACCGCCAGCAGTTCTACCAGGACTTAACCATGCCGTTTTATGGGTATAACCGGGAAGGTGCAGAAATTTCGCAAGGGATCAGGGATAATTGGTGGCGACAGGGGATGATCGGAGGAATCAAGGCGCACTACGATTGTGTCAAAGCTTTTTCTGAAACGGACTTTACGGAGGACCTGAAAAGTGTTGACATACCGGTATTGATCCAGCACGGAGAGGATGATCAGATCGTCCCGCTTTATAATTCCGCTGCCAAAGCGATCAAACTTTTAAAGAATGGCAAGCTGATCACCTACCCGGGGTTCCCGCATGGCATGCCGACAACCCAACACGCGGTTATTAATGCCGACATATTGGCATTTATTCAGGCCTGATTATCCGATTTTTATACCCGGAGGCTGTCTCAAAAAGTGGCAGCCTCTTTGTAAAATACCCTAAGGTTTATCAATGAAACGTTGGCGTTTCTGAATTTAAAAATCAAGGGAAGCGGGAAAATATAGGGCCACAGACAACTCGGAGTGTACTCCTTAAGCACCCCTTGCGCGATGTGTTCGAGGAAGTTGTGAAGCTTCCGACAAGGGAAGGCACTACAATACTGGTGACATTTGCCGATCAAACACCAAATAGCAATTAAAATTGAATATTAAAACTATATTGAAGTAAGAATAGTAAAGCTGGACAATAGATAGCCTTTGTTCGCTCTGGTATGTACCAACTCGATTAAAAAAAATTATTTTTGCACGGATATGGTGATTTATGATTAACCGTCCCAATCGATTTTATTAGAAAATTTACTTTAAAGCGAGTCGCCAAAATGAAAGAGCTATTAGAGACTTACTCAGAGCAAAAAGAAAAGTACTTAAAACTGGCAGAACGATTGGAGACAGTTATCAGCCAAATTTTAGATAAGGCTAAAATTCACGCTATTTCATCCAGAGTAAAAACCATTGAAAGTTTAATAGGAAAAATACTTGAGAAGGATAATAAATACAAGGAATTAACAGAGATAACCGATTTGTGCGGCATTAGGATAATAACAAACTTGGAAAGCGACATTGAATATGTTAATAAGATAATAAAGGAAAATTTCAAGATTGATGAATTAAACTCCCTTGATCACCGGAAAAAGCCAGTAAATGAATTTGGTTATTTATCGTTGCATCTTGTAGTTAGCCTAGACAAAGACAGAGAAGATTTAGCAGAAAACGCGGAAATTAAAGGGCTAAAAGCCGAAATTCAAATTAGATCAATTTTACAACACGCCTGGGCCGAAATTGAACACGACCTGGGGTACAAAAATAAAGAAGTTCCTAAAGAGCTTCAAAGAGGTACTAATAGACTTGCTGCAATACTTGAAGCGGCAGATTTGGAATTGGTAAGATTAAGTTCTCTCAAATCAATTCACATCAAAGAAGCATTTAAGGCAATAGCTTCATCCGTTGGGAATAATACCCAAATTGATAGTCTTAATATTCAGGTGTTAGATTCACAGAATGAAACCCTTAAAGCGGTCAGAAAAATGCTGCAAAATGAACACGGGGTCACTTTCATAAAGAAAGGTAATTATGAAAACATATTAGAAAAACTGAAATTCTTTGGCATCGAATATTTGGAACAATTAGAAAAAGGTTTGAATGG
Source organism: Mucilaginibacter sp. (assembly GCA_035547875.1). GTDB lineage: Bacteria > Bacteroidota > Bacteroidia > Sphingobacteriales > Sphingobacteriaceae > Mucilaginibacter. The sequence continues at coordinate 93,707 of DASZTX010000023.1, forward strand.
CAATAAAAACGTGTTAATTAAATTTTCTGATCTCCTTTTTCAGAGGAGAAATGACAATAGAAAATACATACTGTATGAAGCGCCGTTAGAATATTATCTCCATTTTCTTGGTTCAGACCAAGGTATTGAGAAATGGAATGACTACAGGTATTTTGGCTCCGTGGACTGCAAGAGTACTATTAAGGAAGTAACAGATTTCCTATCGCTTCACAAAGATTCAATAGCTCTCCAAAAGAAATAGCTTTAGATTTTATTTGCGTAAAGGCCTTATTTGTGGAAAAATAATACCTTCCAACCTTTTTCATATTTGTGAAAAGACAATTCGAAGCATACTTTGATTTGAGGATAAATATAATCTACGGGGTAAGAGGATATTTATAACCGCTTTTATCAATCCAGTGTTTTATGATAAAGTGCTGAAAGTCAGTAAAAAAGGGTTGCTTTTTTATGAGCAACCCTCTCAGGTCTTGGGCGTGAGCCCAGTTAGTACCCAGAGCCGGGGTCGAACCGGCACGGCCTTGCGGCCATTGGTGTTTGAGACCAACGCGTCTACCGATTCCGCCATCTGGGCATTTTGTTCGTGAACGGTGAATTATCCGTTCCGGAACCGGGATGCAAATGTATCTAAACTCTCTTTAATACGCAAAAGATATTTTTGCCTGAAATATAAATCTGCAATTTCATTCAGCCGGCTTTCCTTTGCGGTGTCATTCAGCGTTTCATAGCCGCCGGTCAGGGTGGTCATCTTATCGTTCAGATCGCCTTCGATGGCAAGCACTTCGCTGTTGATGTGCGCCAGTTGCCCGGCGTCCTCAACCTCCATCAGTCGCTCGTTAATGTCCATCATTTCCATCAAAAAATCTGCCGGAAGCTGAGGTTTGGCGCCTTCGGCCAGCAGATCGTGGCTACGCAAAATATATTCGAGTCGTTTATGCGGGTCGGCAAGGGTTTGGTGAGCCCGGTTGTTCAGTGTGGAAAGCTCGAGTATTTCCTGTTGCTTTTCGTCGCCGTCGTTCGCATAAAAATCCGGATGATATTTTTTGCTCAGCTCATAGAATTTTTTCTTAAGCCGGGAAACGTCAGGATTGAACGACTCAGGTATGCCGTAAAATTCAAAATAATTCATGGCGTAAAGGTAGCTTGAAAGTATGACAACCGGAAGAAGCCTGCGCGGTGATGATGACCAAATGACACGACGGCCGCGACTGGCGCCGCCGGGTTCCGGTTTTCGGACTTCTCCAAATAATTCCCATCTTTACACAAATTTCAAAGGGTATGTTATTCGAAAAAATGCGGCAGCAGCCGTTCTTTATATTGGGCCCCTGTGTTATGGAAAACCAGGAACTTTTATACCAGGTGGCCGAAAAGGTGGCGGAAGCAGGGCAGAAGTACAATGTGCCCGTGATCTTCAAGTCGTCGTTTGATAAGGCCAACCGCACGTCCATCCATTCCTACCGGGGGCCGGGTCTGGAAAAAGGGATGGAAATGCTCCAGAAAGTGAAGGATCGTTTTAACCTGCCGGTGCTGACCGATATTCACGAAAGCTGTCAGGCGGCCGCTGCGGCAGAAGTGGTGGATGTTTTGCAGATACCTGCTTTTTTGTGCAGGCAGACCGACCTGCTGGTTGCCGCTGCCAAAACCGGAAAGATCGTGAACATTAAAAAGGCGCAGTTCCTTTCGGGACAGGATATGTTCTATCCTGCACAAAAAGTGGTGGAAGCGGGGAATACGCAGGTGGTGCTGACCGAGCGCGGCAATATGTACGGTTATAATAACCTTGCTGTAGATTTCAGGAATATTTACGACATGAAGGCATTTGGGTATCCGGTTTGCATGGATTGCACCCATTCGGTGCAGCGGCCCGGAGGGGCGGGCGGCAAGACCGGGGGCGACCGTACCTTTGTGCCGATGATGGCGCTGGCCGCCAAAGCGTTTGGCGCTGACGGCTATTTTATGGAAGTTCACCCTGACCCGGACAATGCTTTGAGTGACGGCCCTAATATGCTAAAGCTGGAGAACCTGCAGCAGGTAATGGAGTCGCTTTTGAAAGACCTATGAAAAAAATAGCAAAAAGGGTTTTTAATACCGAGATCGATTCACTGCGTTTTGTTGCGGATGCCATAGGTGATGAATTCACAGAGGCTGTAGAAGCAATATTAAGCCATAACGGAAAGCTTATCGTAACGGGTATCGGTAAATCCGGGATCATCGGCAAGAAAATGGCCGCCACGTTTGCCAGCACGGGAACGCCGAGTTTCTTTTTGCACCCTGGAGAAGCCTTTCACGGTGATCTGGGGATGGTAGGACCGGACGATATGGTGATCCTGATCTCGTATTCGGGTGAAACGGACGAGGTGCTACGGCTTATCCCTTTTTTGCAATGGAACAAAAATGTAATTATCGGGATCACCGGCAATCCAAATTCGACCGTCGCGAAAAACAGTCACTTTCACCTGAATGTCGGGATCAGGCAGGAGGCTTGTCCGCTTGCACTTGCGCCCACTTCTTCGACAACAGCAACGCTGGTAATGGGCGACGCGTTGGCGGTTGCGCTGATGGAATCAAGACAGTTTCAGCATGAGGACTTTGCTCGTTTTCATCCGGGAGGAAGCCTCGGACGAAAATTGTTAGTAAGGGTAAGGGACGTGATGCGAACCGACAACCTGCCTTTTGTAAGCAGCAAGACTTCGTTTACCGAACTCCTGCTGAAGATGTCGGAAGGGCGCCTTGGGATGGTGATCGTCGGCACTGCGGATAAGGTGTCTGGCGTGATCACGGATGGCGACCTGCGCCGGGCGCTGGTTAAAATACCTGATACCACGCAACTCACCGTCGATGGAATGATGACTCCGAATCCGATCTTTATCAGCGAGGACGAATTTATTGCGAAAGCAGAGCAATTGATGATCGATAAAAAGGTGACAACGATACTTGTCGGATCATCTGATGATCGATCTGTCTGCGGCGTTTACCAGATTTATAACCAGTAATTAGCCACAACTATTCCCGGTAAAATTATGCCTCATTATCCGGATCAGTTGCACAGAATTGTCGATCTTGCCGAAAGACCGAAGCGGATCGTTTCGGTCGTGCCTTCTCAAACCGAATTGCTTTTTGATCTTGATCTGGTAGATGAGATCGTTGGTGTAACAAAGTTTTGTGTTCATCCCAAAGAGAAAGTCCGGATCGTAATGAAAATTGGCGGCACCAAGCAGCTGGACATCGCCAAAATTACCGACCTTAAACCTGACCTTATCATAGCCAACAAAGAAGAAAATGATCAGCAGCAGATCGAGCAGCTGATGGAGCTTTTCCCTGTTTGGGTCAGTGATATTGGTGACCTGAACGGAGCGGTCGAAATGATCGAAATTGTAGGGGAGATGGTGGGAAAGACAGCGGAAGCGAAAAAGTTGACTGATACCATCAGACAAGATTTCGCTGGGTTGCTGCCGCTGGAACGGAAATTACGGACGGCGTATTTTATCTGGAGAAATCCTTATATGGTGACCGGGTGTAACACATTCATTGACAATATGTTAAGCAGGTGCGGCTTTATAAACGCTTTTGATCAGCCAAGATATCCGGAGATCGATGGAACATTACTTCGGCAAGCCAAGCCGGAACTGATCCTGCTTTCATCTGAACCGTATCCTTTTAAAGAAAAACACATCGAAGAGCTTCAGGCCATTTTGCCGGAAGCCGTCATCAAGCTGGTTGACGGAGAGATGTTCTCGTGGTACGGAAGCAGATTGTTGCAGGCACCGGGTTATTTCAAACAATTACTGGAAGTTCTAAGTAAATCGGCTTAAATTTACTTGTTCATTCTGTGGAACTTATGAGAAACCCTGTAGTTTTTTACCTGCTGATCCTGTCAGCTATGTTGAGCTCGTGTGAACCGGGCATCAAGCGTGGGGCAGACATTTCCGCAAATCATATCAGCTATATAAAGTCGTTGGGTCTTCTTTCAGAAGGCGAGCATATTATCCTTTTTGACGCCCAGTACAAGATCAGAAAGTCCGGAAATTTTTTTACAAACAAGAGGATTGCCGCTTACTGGATAGATGATAAAAACGGTAAAAAATCCGCTGTTCATTCAGCTTATTACCGGGAAATTGATTCGGTCAAATCCCGGTTTGATCCAACAAGGGGATCGGTGTTTTCTTCTTTTCTTGAAGTTTATCCCAGGGGCATGGAAAAATTCAGGGTGTATGTATGGGCGGATAGTGCGGAGACCCGTTATTTTTTTGAACAGGCAATAGCCGAATGGAAAAAGAACAGACAATAAAAACAGAAATCTATGAAAATAATTATCATCGGCGCCACCGGAACCATCGGCAAACACATTACTGCTGCGTTGCAAACCGGGCATGAAATAATAAGAGCAGGGTCAAAAAGCGGAGATATACAGGTGGACATAACCTCACCGGATTCCATCGAGAAGCTTTTTGAACAAACAGGCAGTTTTGATGCCCTTGTATGCGCTGCGGGAGACGGGCATTTTGGCCCTCTGGCCTCTATGAAGGATGCGGATTTCAGGAAAGGGATCGACAGTAAACTGATGGGACAGATCAACCTGGTGCTTATCGGTCAGCATTTTGTCAACCCCGAAGGTTCGTTTACCCTGACGTCGGGTATTTTAAGCGAAGATCCGGTGAAAATGGGCGCCAACCTGAGCGCGGTCAACGGGGCGATCAATGCTTTTGTATTGTCTGCTGCGGTTGAACTTAAAAACGGTGTGAGAATAAATGCCGTTAGTCCGGGAGTATTTGAAGAGTCGCCTGATTATTTCCCCTTTTTCCCCGGTCATATTCCGGTAGGAGTGGGCAAGGTGACGCAAGCGTATGTTAAAAGTGTTCTCGGTTCGGGTACAGGACAGGTTATTAAAGTTTTTTAATCGGGAGCGATCGGCAATGTTCTACGTGGAACATTTTGAAAATCTTAAGGGTAAGATGCATCATTTTGCGGGAAAACCCGGATGGTCTTCACATAGCGGGCCTCATAGTAATGATTTAAAGGAGTTTCAACGACTCCCCGGGCTTTGCCGGAAGTGGAATGAATAAATTTGATGTCTTCGCCCGGAAAAGAGGTAATAATGCCCATGTGCCCGACGATCCTTACGGTACTGTCTGTTCCGGTGAACAGAATAAGGTCGCCGGGTTTTGCATTGGCGAGACCAACCTCGTGTTGTACAGGAGTAAAATCAATGGACATCCGGGGTACGGCGATCTGAAAGTGATTGAATACGTAAGTAATAAAGCCTGAGCAGTCGAAACCCTGCTCAGGGTCTTTCGATCCGAATTTATAAGGTACGCCTTCCTGTGTATAGGCAAACCTGACTAAATCCTCCGGACGGGTGTAACCTGTTTCAATTTTGGTAATATGCTCTGCGTTGTAAGCGGAGTCTGTAACCTTCGGTTTTCTTAATTCAGGAGCGTCCACATCTTTTCCGCCACAGGAGAATAGATAGAACAGGCTGCACAAACAGAAATAATTTAAAATCCGTTGCATATCCTATACCGCATAAAAACTGTTCCAGTTTGATCATAGCCTGGTGAAAATGTCTGTTTTAGCGGTTGTCCGCAGATGCTATGAATGTTTTTTTTTAAAATGACTTGCAGAAAGGGGAAAACAAAAAACCTCGCTTAGGGCGGGGTTTTTATGTTTGTGCGGAGCATGGGCAGATGTTAGAACACCTTGAAGATATTTTGTTGGTTATTAAAGATATAATTTGCTAAGTTATATAGAGTCCAATTCTTCTTGATTTTTTTTTATAACCTCGAAAAGTATATCTTGAATGGCGTTTCGACTTTCCGGCAAAATTTCCCTAAGCCACTTAATACCCTCTTCTTGTGGGAGACCACCATAGGGCTCAGCATCTTTTGCTAAGATTCTGGATTGAATAAAATTTAAAATATCATCAAAGTTAATACTATCTCCTAATGACATAACAATGCATAATAATCCATTTCGGATTAAAGTGCTGGTCAATTCCGGTCTGAAATAACACAACAAGGATATAGACACTAATTCCAGCTCCGCTGCTGAAAATGTATTAGTTTGGATTTTCTTCGAAAAAACTAAATAATGCTCTAAAATTTCGTAATTGGTTAGCGTTTGATCAGTGTTCTTCAATCTTTTGTAAATACTCTCCAACGAATTAAATCGATTATCAGAATGAATACTCTCAAACCGAAGCTTATTTTTCAGAGTCAAATCGATATCATAACTGCTACTAAAATATTTTCTTAATCCTTTCAGCATAACCAAATATAAAGGCATTTAAATAAGAAGCCGCTAACTTGTTCAGTTAACGGCTTTAGCAGGAATGTGCGGAAGAAGGGACTCGAACCCCCACGCCTCTCGGCGCCAGATCCTAAGTCTGGTGCGGCTACCAATTACGCCACTTCCGCATTAGGATTTTTATAAGGCTGCAAAGATAGCGTAAAATAGATAATTTTAAAATGTTTTTTGTTTTTGGTAGTATCTGCCTGTCTGTTAAATAGTTAAAATTTTACCGGACGAGTCAGGAAATTCTATAGCCAAACAACCCCTGTTGATTTAAGCAGGTTCGGGCATTAATTCCGTTGCCACGCCGATCCTGTTCCATGCGTTGATGGTAATTATCGCCATGATCAGTTCGGCGAGATATTTTTTGTCAAACAGCCGCGCGGCCTCATGGTAAGTTTCGTCAGAAACCCGGTTGCCTATCAGGGTTATCTCTTCCGTCAATGCCAGTATCGCGCGTTCTTGTTCGTCGAAGAAAGGCGTTTCGCGCCATGAAGTAAGCGCATATATCCGCTGTTCTGTTTCGCCATTCTTCCGGGCGTCGCGTGCATGCATATCAATGCAAAAACTGCAGCCGTTGATTTGTGAGGCGCGTATCTTGATCAGGTCCTTATGCCTTACGGTAACGGATGTACCTTCGTTGTAATGTTCCAGGGCAAGCATAGCTTTATAAGCTGCCGGTTCTGCCTGGTTGATTTTAATTCTGTTGCTCATTTTCGTATCATTTTTGTTGAGACAAAGTTGCGCATGCAGACCCCTCAAAAAAATGAACCGTGGTTAATAAATGACACCCGTCTGGCACTTTTTTATGAACATATTTTCCTTGTGTATCGTAAAAGGGGAATTATGCGTTATTTGATTGTTTTTTTATGTTTTTGGTCGTTTTGGGGGTATGCGCAAAGTTCGCAGGGTGTAAATAGTACACAATTAAAAAGCGCAACCGACAAGGAGAAGTTAAAACTCTATTTAAAGTTCAGTCAGGCGTACACATCCAATCAGCCGGATTCAGCCGTTTATTATGCCAATCAGGGAATGCTGCTGGCCGAAAGAATGAAGAACTGGAGCGCACAGGCAGTTTTCCTGCTTCAGTTGGGCAGGATAAACGCGGTACACCATCATGATGAACTTGCCAGGCGTTTTTACAATGAGTCGCTGAATATATCGAGACGGGCTCACGACGCCGCCGGAACAGCCAATGCTTATGACGAGCTGGGCCTGCTGGATGTGAAGGATCAGAACGGAGTGTCAGGAGATAAGGACCTGAATCTGGCCATGAAGTTCTATAATAACAGCCGGGACACGGCCGATATGATTGAAAGTTTGCAGCAGCTTGGTAAGGTTTATGAAGAAAAGGGGGACATTGAAAAGGCGTTGAGTTATAACCTGAAAGCCCTCGCGAAATATGAGCAGCTGCGGCAAAAACCTGAAACCTATTTCGTTCTGCTTGAACAGATTGGAAACCTCTACTTAAAAAAGGGACAGCCTAAAATGGCCCTCACTTATCTTCAGGAAGGGGTTAAACGAAGCAGTGCGCAGGGCATGAAGGATACGGAGGTATCATTAATAGATGAGGAGGGCGAAGCCTATCAGTTCGAAGGTCAGCAGGGAAAAGCGCTTAGTACCTATAAGCAGGCGCTTCAGGATGCTCAGAAATTTAAACAACCTGAAGAAGAAGCAAAGGCCTTGATCGGTATTGCATCGGTT
>DASZTX010000024.1:0-155139 GCA_035547875.1 Mucilaginibacter sp.
ATTATTAATGATGGCATCTTTAATGATCGGCGAACTGATCAGGTCGTCCAGCTCCTGCGTCACGACATTTGGCACCCCATTGAACTTCCGCATGGTTTTAAAAGCGTACTGGATAAATCCGGCCATCCCGGAATTGGCAATCGCCTTCCAGGCCTCGTCAATGGTGAGTACCTTTCTGATCCCTTTGAGCTTGCGCATCTTGGAGAGGAACATTTCCATGATGATGAGGGTGACAACGGGGAATAATATCGGGTGATCCTTTATTGCATCCAATTCTATGACGACAAAACGCTGGTCCAAAAGGTTCAGGTTTTCAGAAGCATTCAATAAATAATCAAATTCCCCGCCCCTGAAATAGGGCCGCAGTACATATAAGAAATTATCAATATCGAAATCCTTATCCTTGACCCGCTGCTCCTTCAGGATATGGATATAATGACTTTGCAGGTATTCGTAGAATGAATTGAAGCAGGCGAAGACCGATTTGTCATTTTCAAGGTGTTCATAATAACCTTGCAGCGCGTTGGACAGGGCAACATATTCACTTCGCATAAAACTTTCGTTTTCCTGCTTCCATAAAGTGACAAGCAATGCTTTGAGGCTCTCCTTTTTTTCGGTATCCAGCGATTGTCCGTTAGGCAGGAAAAATGGATTGAACCTGATCGGGTTCCTTTCCTCGTAAGTAAAATAGTATCCGCCGACCAGCTCACACAGGCCTTTATAACTTCCGCCAATATCAACCGTTACACAATGAGCGCCCTGATCATATAAGCTATGCAGAATATGGTTGACTGTCATCGATTTACCGCCGCCGGACGTTCCGCAAACGAGCATCCCCATATTCGACGTAATTCCCCGGTTCCGGGGACCGTCAAAAAGATCGACAAAAACAGGCTTACCGGTTAGCCGGTCGCAGAAACGGATGCCTTCAGCAGGTTTGTCGCTCCGGTAGTTGCTTTCCAGGTTTAAAAAACAAGCGGCCTGCTCCAGGAAGGTATCAAAGGTGTCATTTACCGGAAAATCCGATGCATTACCGGGGATGCCTGCCCACCAGATCTGGGCGGCCCCGTCTGATTCCTGTTTGCTGCTGGCACCGATCTGCGCCATTGCCGAGCCAACCAGGTTCTTAATATCCTGCAGGCCCTCTCGTTTGTCCGTCCAGGCCAGTACATTAAAGTGCGCCTTTACCGGCAGCCGTTGTTGGCTGATGGCTTCATTCAAAAAGTCATTGGTCGCATCCCTGCCAATCGCATTTTCGCGGCTGTAAGCCGAAAGTGACTGAAGTCTCAGTTTTTTTGCTTCCAGTTGCTTTAGGGTCTTCCCGGTATCACCGATAAAAAAATACTGGTTATAAATATGGTTGCAGTCCAGCAGGAGGTTGAGCTGTGCCGCAAAACCTACTGGAAATTTGGTTTTGTCCGTGCTGTATTTGTCGTAATTGATCCTGCTTCCGCAGAGCGAAGGCAGATCCTCGGCATCACCTAATGTAAAGAGCTGTGCGTGCTGGTCGCCTATCTGTATCCGGTCCTTCAAATGGATATCTTTAAGCATTGGCCGTTCGTGTTCCTTGAGCAAAAAGCAGTATTGTTCCAGCAGACCTGCTTTCTTTCCGGTTCCTGTTAATTCGTCGTTGCCGAGCCGTGTTAATGTAATAAACCCGCTGTCGCAAAGGATACGTTCAAACTGTCCCGCCTTTTCCAGAAACTCCGGCAGCATCTTTTCATCGGTGGTCTGTTTGGGGGCTATGCTTTTCCGCATGATCCCCGAAAAGGCACTGTTAGCCTGCTTCCGGTCATCCGCTTTTTTGGTCAGCATCAGGTAGCAGCTATGGTCCAGAAATGGGCGGCCCTTAAAGTGCCGGTCGGCGGCAGTAGTGAGAAAGTTAACAGGTAATCCATTCACACCTGTGTATTCGTTCCTGATAAAAACATCCTGTTTATGTACGATACTATGTTTAGGGAGCACTTTTACCGCCCTGATCCAGGACTGATGGTAGGTTTCGTAGTCTTCGTCGGACAGCGTAAATATCTCCGGAAGGGATACTTTATAGGCAATGGTCAGGTCCCCCTGGACGGAAACCATGCAATCATGCTCGACTTTATAAATGGGGAAGACCTGTTCCGCGCGGGTGAATGCTGACATAATTAACGGGTTAAACGGGTGAATAATTTGCGTGAATTGAATTTCAGGTAACCCGGCAGATAGCGTTTCGCTGTGCGCTTCATTAAGCCGTATTGCCCGTATTGGTGACTTAGTTTATATACCTGGAAAAACAATCCCCCGCCTGATGCAAAAATGACTGCGATGCAGATGTAAACGGGTAAACCAGCGATATAAAGGACCGCGAAAAGAATAAGCAGACCCACCAGGCCGCCGGCCAAATAGCCGATATACTGTGCTTTGAGCCCTTTGAACTCAAGCGGCTTATTTATTCCCTTGTTAATATGATATACCGGCATCTTATATCCTCCTTCCTTTTTTATGATTCCGATGATGTTGTTCCAGTTCCGTTGACGGCTTTATTTTCTCTGTGAGCTTGTTTAACTTTAATAGATACGGGATTGTCGGGATAATGACCAGGAATACGTGGGCCGGCCGTTCACCGTTTAAAAATCCTCCTGTGTAAATATTTTTAGTGATCGTATCGAAAAAAAGATTCGTCCACTGGCCAGTTTCCCATATGTCCTTCATTTGAATTTTATTTGCGGGATCTGCTTTCTCTGAAAACTCGTCCCGCTTGTCGTTATATATAAACAATGTTCCGCCTATGGTATGCTCTGACAATGTTCCTTTGATGTGATTTGAATGTTTCATTTTTTATCGGGTTATAAGTGTGGCCGCATGCTGCGGCTTCGTTTGTTTTGTTCCAGCTGCATTAGCTGGGGCAGGGGTTTCAGGGCGACAGGTTGTTCCTCCGGCTGTTTTTGCTTTGGATTAAGCAGGATTATATTTGGTGTATCCGCCGTTTCCGCGCCCGGTTGTTCCTGGAACAGCCCATTTTGTTTCATTTGGTTTTCCTGGATTTTAAGGGCGATCTCCCTTTCCAGCCGGGACAGCTCAATTTTAAGGGTGGCCAGTTCTTCTTCCTTTTCAAATGGCTTGGCCGAAATTTGAGCTAAAAGGGTAATTTCCCGGTCGATTTCTTCCACTTCTTTGCCATACTTTTCTTTCAGGTGATCCACCCGGTCAATCGCGTTCAGAAAGTGCCTGGCACTTAGTTTCGGGTTATCAATATTGACAGCCCCCTTGTTATAAATATATTTGATACCGCTTTCCGGGCTTTCCGCATAAAAGTTATTGTTATAACGGTAACGGGTGTTGCCATTTTCCTCCCGGGCTTCCTGCTGACGGCGAATGAACAGGTCGAAACCGTAAAGGGTTCCGATTTGCTTTTCATCCGCTTTTCCCAATTCCGGCTGCCAGTCCTTATACATTTTGATCAGGTGCCTGCCGATCTCTTCGGCGTCCGCTGATGTAAAGTCATAAATGCTGATCGGGTTGAGTTTCGCGCCGTCACTATCATATTTTAATTGTCCGTGATAGCTTTTATGGTCAGTCGCCAGTTTTTCCATCGTCCGGGTTTTTTCCGTCTTATCCCTGTTCAGCGATTCCAAATGATAGCGGGAACGGGATGTTTCTTTGTAATGGGCAGCCTTATGGTTTTCCAGCGCTGCGACTTTTTTCTCGACTTTAACCTTATCCAGCAGAGAGATGTCGCCGGAGAGAATTGCAATATATTCAGAGAAATTCATGCCGCTTTGCTCATCCATCGCGCCTTCGTCAATGGTTCGCCGGTTAAGCTCATTATTTTTCATCTGGCTGATGAACCGCTGCTTATTTTGTAAAAGGCCGAACTTGTAATTGTCCAATGACTTTTCAACGGCATAAATAAAGTTCATGACCTTATTGCCATAGTGTTCCTTAGCAAGCCAGTTACCCTGCCTGCCAAGGCGGCCATCACGCTGCTCCAGTTCAGACGGTTTCCAGGGAATATCCATGTGGTGCATCGCCACGCCGCGTTTTTGTACATTTAATCCGGTGCCGGCCTTTTCCGTGCTGCCGATCAGGATACGGATATCACCGTTATTCATTCTCCGGAATAGTTCGGGTTTTTGCTTTTCAGACCAGTCGTGAATAAAGGTGACCTCATGCGGTGGTATGCTGAAATCCTGCACCAGTTTGCTTTTTAAGGCATCATAAATATTGAACTGGTCAGGTTTGGGGGTGCCGATATCACTAAAAATGATTTGCGTGCCCCTGAATGGCGTACTCTGTTCATAGATCTCCGCGACCTTTCTGGCGCAAACATTTACTTTATTATCAGGATGGTCACTATAATCGGGATTTATTAAACGCATATCTGCCGACATCTTCTTAGCATAGTTGGTTGCGATCAGCATCCTGGCAAAATCTTCTTCCCTGGTCAGGGGTGCCCTGCCGATCAATGCACCGTCTCCTGTCTTTGCGAACTGCATCAGCTTTTGGATAAAGTCCTGCTGATCCGGCGTTGGCGGAATATTAACTAAAGTTTCGTTTAAGGACGGCTTATCAAGGTTGATATGCCTGGCGGTTTTATAATCCGTTATCTCGTTATAGAATAACGCCAGCTCCGGAACTTTAATAAAATACCGGAAACGTTCCTTAGAGATGATCTCATTGGTAACCGAAAACTCAAAGTCTACCGTTTTACGCGCGAAAACAGCCGCCCATCCGTCAAAATTCTCGATCCGCTGGCGCTCCATTTCTTTTGGCCGGAGGTATTTAAAGATCAGATACATTTCGGTCAGGCTGTTGGAGATGGGCGTGCCTGAAAGGAATGTTGCGCACAGGTCGCTGTCGAATTGTTTTTGTAGTGTCCTTACGGCGAAAAGCATATTCAGCGCCTTTTGACTACCGGCAATATTGCCTAAACCTGCGACCCGGCTATGCCGTGTAGAAAAGGTCAGGTTTTTAAATTTATGGGATTCATCTACGAATAAGTGGTCTATATTCAGATCCTGGAAATTAATATCCTTATCCTGTTTGCTTTCTATCTTATCCTTAATGTCTTTCAACCTGACTTCCAGGTTTCCCTTTCTTATTTCCAGCCCTTTAAGTACTTTTTTACTGATCTTTTGTCCTAATGTAACGGCAGTTGCCAGGTCCCGCTCTACATTATCCAGCTCAGCCTGGAAAATTTCCTGCTGTATATCTTCGGATTGCGGGATCTTGCCAAACTGGTCATGTGTCAGGATGATACAATCCCAATTGTTATTTTTTATCTCGTGGAAAAGGCGAACCCTTTTGGCCGGAGTAAAATCATTTTCGCCGGGTGCCAGGACGCGGGATTTGGGGTAAGCCAGACGATAGGTGTCGCGTATCTGGTCAACATTCGCTTTTAGCGCGATGATCATCGGTTTATGCACGATACCCAGCCTTTTCATTTCCCGGCTGGCCACGATCATAGTCAGCGTTTTACCAAGACCGACCTCATGATCTACCAATGCACCCCGGTTTTGTATAATGCGCCAGGCAGAGTTCTTTTGGGAGCTGTAAAGATCATCGATGCCCAGCGCATGCTTATCCAGTCCTGGGAAACTTAAATGACCGCCATCATATTCCCGCAGGACATAGCAATTAAAGGTGTCGTTATAGATATTGGTCAGCTGGTCTTTATCTTCCTGCGTCAGGTCCTTTAACCAGTTTAAAAAATGGTTACGGATGCTTTCTACCTTCTGATGGCCAAGTTGGATGGCTTCATTATCCGGCAGGCGGATAGATTTGCCATCGCCGATGCTGACGGTATAGGTAAAGTGCGGCGTGGTGTTTTCCAGCGCGTGTTCCATCAGGGTATGGCCAAAGACCTTATTCCCCTGCTTGGGTGTAATACTATATTCCTGGTCGGTTATCGCATTGCCATTTTCGTATTTAATTTTAAAGGTATCGAGTGAGGTGAAGTAAGCTACCTGCGTATCTACCCCGAAAAGATGGGTGGCAAAACGATTGTAAAAAGAAGTCGGAATCCAGCGTTCTCCCAAATTAAAGTCCAGCAGGTCAAAAGGAATTTTCTCAGGTTGTACGGCCCTGATTGCATCCAGGCTCCGGAGCAATTGCTCATTGTCCCGGTTGCGTTCAGCCACCTGTTCGGCTTCAGCCAATTTCTTTACTACATTACCTGATAAGTACTGGTCTGCGGTTTCCCATAAAGCGGTAGTAGGATTTAGGTAGATCAGTTTTCCGAGTTCGGTAATTACCTCGTCAGTTTCTTTTCCTGTGGCTTCGGCAATGAACGGCAGGGAGACCCGGCCCATATCATTCAGGCTGCGGGCAAGTGCTTCCGCAGCATCGTCGCTTTCAAATTTTTCTTCTTTCGGGAACAGCGGCCCATTAAAAATGTCCGCCCGGACGATCTGCTCATTTTCCTTTCTTTCCAGGGAGGAAAGCATAATAAAACCAAAAGCTTCGTCGTTTAGCAGCCTTCCCCGGTTAGCGTTTCTGTTTAGTTCCCCAAAATTATTTACAAACTCATCATAGCATTTATTCAGCTCTTCCCTGAGCCCGATGTAGGCGGTCCGCTCCTCATTTTCCTTTAAGATCAGTTGCTGGTAACTGTCCCTTACCCGGATATATTGTTCATAAAATACAAGGTCTTTTTGTGAACCGAATGCTTCAAACACTGCCTGTCCCTTGTCAGGCTGGGCAATGATGCCGACTTCTCCCCGGTGAATTACCAAGGTCCCTTTTCGATAAAAGGGTTTTAAGGCTGTAAAGGGCTTTGCTGATTCGGGCAGCAGATGAAAGGCAGGTTCCAGGGACCTGTCGCCGGCGTAGAGGTAGGTATGGTCAAATTGCCTCAGCTCCTCCGAAAGCCTTTTAAGCTCATGGCTTAAAACAGCGGCGTTCAGCCAGCGCGCGGAAACCGGCACTTCTTTTACGTTGGAATATAGCTTATAAAGATAATGGCCATTTATTTTACTCCTGGCCGTGACCAGCACAATACTTTCATGCTCCCGCTGTTCGGCTGTTCTGATGGTGCTGACCAGTCTGGCAGATGGTTGTTGAACCGTAGCGAGGTCCATATCGGACAAATAAGCCTGAGCCCTGTTGATGATTTCCGCCGGAGCCGAATCAAATAATCCTAACTGAACCACAGAGGAAACAGCTTTACTCTCCGGAACCTGGAGCAGGGTAAAATACTTATGGTTAGCATCAGTAAGAGGTTGAGCGGCAAGCTGTGAAATCCTGATTGATTGTGCCTGCTGAAAAGCAACTTTGTTAACCCTGTTTTCCAGCGCATCGGACAGTGACTCAAAAAGCGGTTCACTTAACTCCTTTACGTCGCCGTTATACCAGCTGACCCTTGATGCTTTCCCATATTGGTTGGTGCCATCCGCAATTTCATCCGCAAAGATCAGCTCAGGATGCCTTTCTACATAGGCGTTTAAATGATAGCTGCCAAATTCATTGGCTTGTTCGGTTGTGGTAACCAGTAATTGTTCTTTTTCGGAAATGTCTTTTTTACCATCATGCTTTTGAACAATTAACAAGTGTGTCGGCGCTTCCACGCCGGAGTGGTCCTTCATGAGGTTATCCGGCATTAAAGACAGGCTAATAAAATCGGCCCGGTCAAAAAGGTATTCCCTGGCATCCTGGTTATCTGGGGTGTTTAAAAACGCATCTGTCGTCAGATAGGCCATCAGCCCTCCGTTAGCTAACTTATCCAGGCCTTTTGCAAAGAAATAATTATGAATTCTTGCCGTCAGCAATGGATTTTCGAGTTCTGGGTCATACACCTTAAAATTGCCGAATGGAATATTGCTGGTGATCAGGTCATAATTCCCGTTATCCGCTTTATCAGTTTCCTCCAGCCCGCTGATATGCACTTTAGCCGGCACAGGGAGTCCCGCGCAGATAGCCTCCAGAACTTTCCCGGTCAGAAAATCCTTTTCAACGCCGACAGCCTGTTTTAATTCCGGAAAAGCAGCAACGGCCTCAGTTATAAAGACACCCGCGCCGGAGCTTGGCTCATAAATGCTTTTCGGCACAATACCCTGGGTTTTTAGTGCGGAAAAAAGCGTTCTCGGTACGAATTCCGGCGTATAGTATGCGGAAAGGACGCTGTTTTTTACCGAGCTGACCGCTTTTTTATAGGATGCTTCATCCAAATGATCTTTCAGGAGCTGGTAAAACTGTTGCATTCCATCATAAACCCGCATATCCCCGTCCGTCGCTTCCTGCCCCTTCCATTCTTCCTGTGACCCGCTGCCATACATCACCTGCTTGATCCCGCCAAAGCCCGCGTATTTACGCAGCACCTCCATTTGTTCCGCGTCAGGCCGTTCCCCCTCCTTTCGGGATAAGGCGATCCGCAGCGCTTCGATATTATCGCTTAGTTTTTGCCTGACAGAGAAAGCCATAATGCTAAATTTTGTGAGTTCCAGTTTCTTTCGGCGTATTCCTGAATCGTGCCGGCAATGGCGTAGCGGAGCATCCGGTCTTCGGCATTAAAACCCATTTCCTCGAAGACAGGGTTGCATTCTTCCATTAGGTTGATCAGCTCATAGGTCAGCAGGCCATTTACCCGCAGGCTGTCTGCCATTGGCAGAAAGTCTGTATCCAGCAATTCCGCGAGGTATTGAAATCGTGATTCGCCGAGGTCAGCCGTCAGGGCGGCCATGCACAGCTCGGTGATGACATAGGGCGGCCGCCCTTCAGCAAGCAGCTTTTCGGGCAGGCCATCCAGCGATTCGGTCTTGTCGTCCAGGTAAATGCCGGTCTGGCCTTCCTGCTGCAAACTGATCAGCAGGTCTGGCCGGTTTTGCTGCAAAAAATCTTTAAGCTTGAGTTTCAGTAGTTCCTGCATAATAGCTGATTTAAACGCCGAAAAATGATTTCAGAACGGTGGCGACAACCACCAGGAAAATGCAGCTGCCAAACCAGCTCGATGCCACTTTTCCGGTATCATGTTCTCCATCATTCCATTTCTTAAATACTTTGATCGCACCCACCAGGCCTACAATAGCACCTATCGCGTACATCAGGTTGGTTCCGGTGTCGAAATAACTCTTTACCTGTGAGGTTGCCTGGTTAATACCGGCATTGCCGTCCTGTGCCATAGCCGCCTGTAAACTCAGCCATACAAGTGCTGTGAAAGCAATTATCTTTCTTAGCGCCGCATCCAGCCTGTATTTTCTATTTTTTAAAAGATTCGTTTTCATATCCTTAATGATTAGTTTTCGTTGTTCCAATAGTTTTCAAGCTCTTCGCGTGTCAGGGGAAAGGGAAATTGGGGAGCGCCTTCTGTAAGCAGGTATTCAATGATCTTCTGACGGTAACCACTGCCTGAAAGGGAAGAGTATTTTTGAACGATCAGCCGGAACAGCATTTCAAAGTTCTCTTTGCTTTCGCTGGATTCGTTAATGACGCGGATCAGCGTTTTGACCTCTGATACCATCTCAGAAAAATCACCGATGAGCCTGCTGTCCGCTCCTGCCGGAGTTTTTGAGCGACCGGCCTGCGCGGGCGATTCCTCGTCCGGAATATCAGGAGGGCCGAAGGAAAGTTCATCGGGGCTGACAAATTCTATGTCATCCGTTTGCGCCTTACCCATGATCTCATCAACCGGTAATTGCAGGTCGCCATGTCCGGAGGCTTTTATCTGGGGCTGCCTGCCCGTTAGTTTATAGATTATGGACTGAAAGTCGATCCGGTAAAACGCCAGCCCAACATACCCGTAATAAATGGTGATCAATAAAAGGATGCTGACCGCGTAGGTAAACCATGAAATTTGGTGAAGCATAAGCTGTAAGTTTTGGCGGCAGCCCCATTGCTGCCGGCGACAAGACAAAATTCAGCAAGTAGAGGGGAGAAATGCTCCGAGTTCATCCGACTCGGAGCGCAACTATTTTCATTTTGTAAAAAAAAGCGGCGTTTAGCCGCTTAATTTGGGTGACTACCTTAGTTTTTTCTGTATCCTGAGCAAAAAGGCTGCCTTCATTTCATCGATATAAACGGTTGGGCTTGGACGGCCGCATAGCCAGTCGTAGGTATCATAAAAGTTCCCCAGAGAAACATTAAAGGCCTTTTCAATAAACTTCACGATGCTTTTCAGGTTCTTTTTTCCGAATGCCTCTGTGGCGTGCCAGCTGTAGATCAGCTCGATCAGTGCGCATTTGGTTTGCTTCCAGTCAAAGTCCCTGAACTCGGAATCAATTTGTATGATGGCTTCCTTTTGATTGATCTTTTGGATGGAAACCTCCAGGTGTTCCTGCATCAGTTCACTCGCTAACACCTGGGCCAGTTTATGGTCGTGGGTGGTACTGAATGTCGGATCAAAATCGATCACGCACTGGTCGGGGTCCAGATGAACGTCATAGTTTCCACGTACAAAATAATATTCATCGAGGTAGGTAGCCTGTGTGCGCACGTACTGGTAAAAGGAAAGGTTACTTTCAAAAAAATGGTAAAGAATTTTGATCTCATTGGCAAAATAATCAGCTACGACCTTTCCATCTCCGATCGGCTTCCGGATTTCCATATTAAGCAGCGTCTGATAAAAGATCAGCTGTGATTTGAACTTCGGCTTGATGTTTTTAAAGAAGGCGATTTCTTCGGCCGGAGTTCCGGGGTCGTTGAGCTTGCAATAGTCTTTGAGTTTGCGCAAATATTTCAGGCAGACATGAATGGATTTTTCCAGCCTTTTAATCACATGATCCTCTTCGAGCATCAGTTCGTTTAAATCCCTGGTTAGGTCTGCATAAAGACGGTCACTAAATTTAGTTATCATATTTGTAGCTTTTAAATAATGGGCTTCGCCACCAGTTAGCAGAAACGGATGTCTTTAACAAAGCCTGTAGGTATTACTTTTCCATAGCTATAATTTGGGTTGTTAAATTCAAGGGAAATAGATTTTATTAATCGTATTGATCATCCGTTGTAAAAAGTCCCGTACAACAGCTGCTGTCGCCTGGTCAACGCCATAGAATGCGCGGGCAAAACTTTTGAACGAGATGTTTAATTGCTTTTTGCTCTCGAAGTGCTGTGTAAAAAATCGAAAAATATCCGAGATGTTATTGATATGGAAACATCCTTCCAGATAACACAGCCGGACAAACAAAGCAAACTGGGTAACTGAAAACTGGAGCGGCATGCGATGATGCCCGTTGTATTTTAGATTGTCATTTGTATTGCTGGTATTCTGAACTGGCAAAAATTGTTCAAGCCAGGACAGCACCTGTTCATTTACAGGAGGGAGGTCCGGTTCAAATATTTTGTCTTTTTCTACGAAAATTAGTTTCAGCAATCGTATTTCCTGCAAAATGATTTTCTCCCTTCGGTTCTCAGAAGCAGCATTAATAATAACACTGAGATGATGCTGGTACCATTGGTTAAATTGATGGCTGTTAAAATTTTGCCGGTATAGTTCCTGTGCAAATCCATCTGTCTCCAGGCTGGGACTTTCTTTCAGTTTTTCTCTGATCGTGGTGAGCATAGCCCGGCAATAATCAAGCTCACGGTAGCTTATTCCCGATTGTTTTGCGTCGGTAATTTTATTTTTGACAGATAAGGCGATAGCTTCCGCTAATACCCTGTCAATATTTGTGCGGCTGAAAACGGCTTTCGTTTCTTCTAAAAGTAAAAGGATTTGTTCTGCCTGTACGCGGCAAAGTTCACTGGATACCCTGTGATCGATGTCGAAATATTTATAAAAACCAAGTTTTAAAAACTGGAGCAGATCTTCAAGGTCAGCAACAATTGCATAATAAAAATGATGCACCTTATCCCCGATGCCCTCAAAATAGGCATTGGGGATTTTTAAGCTCATCGTGTCGGACAGCGAGGTTATCCCGGCCTGGTGATATTGCACGTACCTGCTCAGTACATGCTCCTTTACAGCACTGAACAATTCATGAACCCACTTGTCCTTCAGCGCAGAGCATGCACCGGATATGGCCCGGAGCCTCCCGGAAATAGCTTCGGGGGGAAATTCATCGGCAGATACTGCGTCATCATTGACGACTTCTCCGATAAGCTTTTCCAAATGAAATAATTCTGATTTAAGCAAACCTTAAAAAAATAAATGAGCATATTCTGTTGATCAGTTATTGTGATGAGATTGAAAAAATAAGGCTGATATTTTTAATATTATTTAACTTTACGTTAACATTTCCGCGCATAATGCGTATTAGCAGTTGTAATGACAATGGTCATTGTCGCGGTTGTCGGATCTGTTTCAGTAGGTGTCTGGGTATCTGCAAACAGCCCGTTTATATTTCCCCTATTAAAATTACAAATGGTATTGATCCGTTTGTTAAGCTTTTTTGATCTGATATTTCTCATGGCTTTGATGTTTGAGATCAAAGCTATTTTCACATAAAAAGACGCTGAACTTTGTTACGCGGAGAGGCAAATGAACCATGTAGAAACAGTTCGATGACATTAATATGACGTATTATTTTCGTTAAATGAAAAAAAGGAGTTTGGTATTATTTCGGCACTTGCTGGTTTGGCTGATATTCATTGCGTATGAAATGTCGCTCATTCAGATTACGGTCGGATTAAGCGCTTCTGTCTTTCATTATGTCATTTTTTACGCGCTCAATATTTGCCTGTTTTATTTTAATGCCCACGTGATTCTTGATTTTGCTTTTTTTAAAACCCATAGGCCCTACCTGGTTTCATCCTTGTTAATACTACTCGAAATCATCGGGTATTTAGCTATCAAGCTGGAATTAGACAACCTGCTGTCAGGATCGAAAAACCTGGGTTTTATGATTAATCCGCCCAATGAGAAACTATGGCTGGCCAATGTCTGGCGGGAGATCTTTTTCATTGGTTTCAGCATCGCCTATTGGTCCATGCTTTACATGGTCAGGTTCAAAGAAAGAAATCACGTAATGGAAACCGAGCAGCTTAAAGCAAAAGCCGAAACCCTCGAACTGGAAAATAAATATATCTCTGCGGAAAATGCCTACCTGCAAAATCAGATCAGTCCGCACCTGCTGTTCAACTCCCTGAATTTTATCTATCAGTCCATTCGCAGTCTCTCGGATAGGGCTGGAAAAGGCGTTATGCTTTTAGCAGATATCATGCGTTACTCTTTAGTTTCCAGTGAAGACAATCGAACGGTTGAGCTGACTAAAGAAGTTGAACAGATTGAGAAGCTTATTGAACTGAGCCATCTTCGCTATCCGGAAGAACTGTTTGTTAAATTCAGGAAGAAAGGTAAACTGAAGGATATTCAGATTATCCCGCTGATCCTGATAACCCTGGTAGAAAACATGATCAAACACGGCGACCTTGGAGATGCCGCAAAACCTGCTTCCATCAGGCTGGAAAAAAACGAAAACGGCCTCGTATTCGAAACAAAGAATAAGAAACGAACCGGCACACCGCACGCAAAAGGCGGGTTGGGTTTAAAAAATATTGAAAAACGGCTCCAGAATCATTACCAGCATCGGTTTACGCTGAACGTTCTTGAAGATGAGCACCAATTCACTGTTTTATTATTGCTAAACCTATGAATTTTACCTGTTATATTATCGATGACGAATCCGATGCGATTGCACTCTTAAAAGAATATATCGAGCTGACCCCAGGCCTTGAATTGGTCGGCTCGAAACAAAACCCACTAATGGCTTTGGACGAGTTGACGAGCAAGGACGCCCCGGACATCACTTTTATTGATGTCGATATGCGCCAGTTATCAGGCCTGGAACTTGCCGGGATGGTCAATCTGTATACGACGGTGGTGTTTACTACCGCATTTCCTGAATATGCCGTAGAAGCCTTTGAAAAGGAAGCCTTTGACTATCTGCTCAAACCCATTGATTACGGGCGGTTTTTTAAATGTATCCAGAAAGCCAAAAGAAAAATAAAAAAAGGGGCGGAGGTCATAGAACCTGCCCAGGACGACTTTTTCAATATAAAAAGCGAAATAAAAGGCCGGATGGTAAAGATCAGGTTTGATGAAGTGATTTATATCGAAGGAGCGGTCAATTACATTCAGATTCATACAACGGAGGGAAAACACATGACCTATCTGACGATGAAAGAAATAGAACGGCACCTGCCCAAAAACATATTTGCCCGTATCCATCGTTCTTTTATCGTTAATATCAATTTCGTTAAAGTCACCGAGCGGGCGCAGCTGAAACTCAAAAACGGTAAATCGCTGATCATGGGCGACCATTACAAACAGCATTTCCTGGATTTTATGGATGCGCACCTTGTTAAAACTGACCGGGATTCCTGAAAATTATGCCTTTATATTTCTGCTCTTCTCGGAAAGAAGATATTTAAACAACAGGTAATAAACGATCATTTCCTGTTTACGTGCATCATCTGTAAACAGCCGGTTAAGGTGCATATGAATGACGCTCCTGAGGAAATCTTCTTTGGTATTTTCGTCTGCTTCTAATGAACGTTTTAACAAATAAAGTGATCTGACAAACTGGCGATTGACGTTTCCCAGACCCCTCGCCTGCAAAAAACCGGCATCACCCAGCAGAGGTTTGATACCTGATGCCAGCTCCCTGTATTTTTTGTCCATTTCTACGCGGAGCATTTTCTCGTCAAATTCCGGAAAAAATAAAAGGTAGCTGTCTGTGGCAAACCGGAGTTGCACATCGGTTTCCGGCAAAAAAATCCGGATCATTTCCATTACCGTTAGAAGCGCGACTTCATAATTTAAAGGCGCAGCGCCTTTGCCGCTTATCTTCAAATACTTCAAGGCGAATTTACTGCTCGCCCAGAAGAAGTCTTCAGTAAGTTCTATACCGGCAGCCTGGTACCGTTCAAGCTCCCTGCTATAGACGTCAACCTGGTATTCACGGATCACGTGCTGATTTACCCCGTCCTCCAGCTTGCTTTTAAAGGCAATCAGTATTTCACTGATTGCCTGCGGATGGACCTGCATCCTTAAACGGATATGTGGCGCATGGTCCTCGTAACGGATAAAAAACCATTTCTTGATCGGTCCCCCGGTATATTTCCTGCGGATCAGAGGAATGATCTTCAGCAAAAGGCGCTTCGACCCGATTTTTGACGTGTAAATTTTTAAGTAAAGCCACTCTGACCCCGGAATATATTTCCGTTTTGGGGCGTCGGCTGAAAGCGTAAAGGATTTTACAGGCGGAACAGGTACCGGTTTTTTCGGGATTAAATAGGCGTTAAACTGATTGACATAAAGTTCGGCACCTCCGCCGTTCAAAATTGAATTTTCCTGTTTTTCCAGGAGAAATTCCTTTAGAACAACCTCTTTTTTTTGTTTAATGCATCCTGTAAAAAACAAAATATCCTGTTCCTTGTCCCTGAAGAACACCAATTGCTGATCGCCCTCGGAAAAGGAAAATACCGGTGGTAATTTCAGCTCTTCTGCAAGCGTTTCGAACTCAGCGATTAGTCTTGCTACATCACTTTGTAATAGAGATTTGATCTGCCCCTCTGAAATAACCCAGGTGGCCAGTTCTAAAATGCACGCTTTATATTCAATTCGCGGATAGTAACTCAGACCCGGAAAAAAATGTCGCAGATCCAGACTGAAGCCGTTTCGCCCATACTGATAGGAAAGGTCGGCGAGGAACCTGAAAAGCGGCAGTTTATCGATACTGTGGTTGTAAGCAGAGGTCAGCCTTGGAATCACCACCTTTTGATACTTTTCTGAATAAAGTACAATCTTGTTATCTTCAATCCTGATCCTGAGGTCGGCTAACGATAATTGCCGGTCTGCAGGCTGGGAAGATGCGGCGGTAACGGGAAGATCGTATGACCAGATAGCCGCTCTCCGGTTTACGTTATCCGTGTGTGCGCCCGTTAGGTGTAGAATTTCGGCGAAAATGATCTCCGGATTATCCGCCTCCTGTTGCTGTGCTATTTGACGCGCCGCATTTGTCATCTCCTGGTCGCCGGCAGTAAACCTTCCCATCAATGCAGGCGCGTTGACACCACCCAGGCTTTCGATGTACACCTGATCATTAAAAATTCTAAATAACACGGAAAATCCAAGAAAGTCCAGGTCACCCGCCTGTGAATTAAAAGCAGCGAGGTCCTCTTCTCTTAAGCGGATCACAGCAGTCCGGGATTCCCTGGCCCTGTGCCACTGCGCTAACAGGAAGCTATGCGCCGCTGTCCATTTTGGGGAATTATCGTTGTTCCTGCGGGGTGCGATATTTAAGGTTTCCAGCAATCGGCTATCCCTCTCTGTTTCCGTAACATAATAGCCGATACCTACTTCCGGGTCAAGCGCGTACAGCAGTTCCAGGCTCCGGCCTTCAAAATCTTTCTGGAATGTCCTTACAAATTGTTCCATTGAAGGAATGGTTTCATTTGGGCAAAGGATATTCAGCGCGTATAGCGCATCGCTTAGCTTTTCCTGCCAGCCCTTGTCAACGCTGCCGGCATCCATTTTTCGGTTAAGCAGTACATTGAACTGATTTTGTTTGCTGGCTGTTACGTTGGAAAACAACAATTCATTTAACCTGTCATTTAGCTACTGGAAACAGGCAGCTTCAATATTTTTTAATGTTTTCATTTCACCGAACAGCCGGTCAAGTTTGAACATTCGCTGACCGTATTTCCCCGCTTGTTGGGCATAGGCAAGGAGCAATTCCAGGTACCCCCGGCCGTTGATATTTGGTCTGAACCGGAGAACTAAAAACTGCTCATCTGTTAAAAAGCGAAAATAATCTTCCGCTATTTCGTTGCTGCAATTTGCCAGGCGGCGAATTTCTGTTATGATCTTCTCACCGCTCTTCGGTGTTATACAATAGGCCGCCAGATCTTTTAAAATACCCGAGTATTCAACAGACTGAAGTAAATAGTTTCTGATATCATCCCGGTCGTTCGCATCGGAACTTATAAATCTCAGTTCCTCCAAAAGGCGATATAATGTCGGGTTAGGTTCATATAACCCGGCATTTTCGAGTTCATGATCCAGTAGTTCCTGGCTCAATTTGAGCACATAAGCCTGATCAGGCAGGATAACAATGTCTCCCGGCCGGACAGGCTTTACATTTAAGTGGGTTTGATTATCCCACCTGATCAGGGATACGCCGGCGAATAGGCCAAATGGCGTGGGACGAAAACTGAGCCTGTTCAGATATTTTTTAACGGTAAGTTTTTCTTTTTCAGACAGGTCCGCAAAGATAAATTCCTTTTGTTCCAGGCAGGCAAAAAATACAGGGCTGGCGATGTACAGGGCAGCTCTGAAATAGAAGTTATTTAAGTGGTTTTGGATGTCGTGGTCATAGGCATTCCAGCTATTTGCCGGCATTCTTAACAGCAGGTGGTCGGCAAATAAAAAGTTCTGCATGTTTAGTTTCAAGTACGCCTTTTAAATGACTTTGTTATACCATTTTTTCTCCTGTTAAGCCTTATCACCATTACTATATTCGCAACAGGTCCTAGGCTTTGGTCTTTTGTTTCTCAATAGCCAGTAGCAGGTTTTCAAATGCCCTATTAAATTTTTCAATGCCTTCATCCTCCAGCTTTTGCGTAACCCTATCTAAATCAATACCACCTTTTTTTAGTCTGCTTAACATTTCGGTCGCTTCGTCCAGATCGTCACCTAAGGTATTTGCAGCTATACCGTGATCCCGGAAAGCTGCTATAGTCTCTAACGGCATCGTGTTTACTGTATCAGGTCCGATGAGGGCTTCTATATATTTGGTATCTTTAAAAGAAGGGTCTTTACTGCTGGTGCTTGCCCATAACAAACGCTGTACTTTTGCGCCTTTGGCAGCCAGCCTTTCCCAGCGCGGGCCGCTGAACGCCCATTTGAAAATTTCGTAGGCTTTTTTCGCTGACGCGATAGCAATTTTACCTTTTAGGCCGCTCAAATCCTTTTCATCAATCATCGGGTCAACCATCACATCTATCCTGCTTAGAAAAAAACTGGCTACTGATGAAATCTGGTCTATCGCTTTATTCTTCGCCAACCTGTCTTCCAAGCCTGATAAATAGGCTTCTACCACCTCTTCGTATCTTGGCAAGCCAAATAGTAAGGTAATGTTAATATTTATGCCAGCGGCAATTGAACTTCTTATAGCGGCTAAACCCGGCTGTGTCGCTGGAATTTTTATCATGACGTTTCTGCGGTCAATTTCTTTCCAAAGTTTTAAGGCCTGTTTAGCTGTTTCCCCGGTTTTCAATGCCAAAAATGGAGATACCTCCAAACTCACAAAACCATCGGCACCGTTAGCCTCATCGTAAACAATCCTGAATAAGTCGGCCGCATTTTTGATATCGGTTACGGCTAATCCAAAAAATATATCTTCATTGCTGCGGTCACCTTCAGCCAGCATACGAATTTCGTTATTATAAGCGGTACTGCCGGTAATGGCCTTTTCAAAAATAGACGGGTTTGAAGTTACCCCGCTTATGCCATCCTCATTGATCAGCTTCTTTAAATTTCCCGATGAAATAATACTCCGGTCGATAAAATCCAGCCATATACTTTGACCAAAACTGTGGATTTGTTTTATCTTATTTGCTTCCATGATATGTTTTTTGTTAAGTCATTTTATACTTTTTAGTGAACGCTTTTAAAAACCTTAAAGTCATCTGATCTGTTAAGATTGAAACGAACAAAAAGGGATTTAAATTATCAAGAATATTGTGCCCGGTAACGCGTGGAAATCCCCCAGGTGATGAGCTGTCAGCAGTTTATGTTGCAATAAACATGCATTGCTTAAATAACCGGGGCACCAATGAATGTAAGTGCAGGTAAACTCAAAACAAACCCTGATTTATGTTATTCATGACGTAATTGACGATCACATCACAACGAACCAGGTTAAATTCATAGATCTGCTCCGGCTTCCATGCTTTGCTGAGCTCCGCCCGCAGCATTTCTTTGGCTCGGGTTAAACGGATCTTTACGTTTGATTCGCCGAGCGCTAAAACTTCCATCGTCTCATTGGTGCTCATGCCCTGCACCTCCCGCATCACAAATACCAATCGGTATTTTTCCGGCAAACTGGCAACCGCTTGTTCTAATATACTCTTCAGTTCCTTGTTCATCAGGCCGTTTAAAGGCGTTTCATGATGTTCATCAATAAAAGTGGTTTCCATCAGCGCTTTATCCTTTTTTGTTTTTCTCTTTTTATGCAGCAGGCTTTCGTTGATCAGTATCCGGGTGAGCCAGGTTCCGAAACTTGACTGTTGCCTGTAGTTAGCGAGCTGACGATAAGCATTGATATAGGCAATCTGCATAATGTCCTCAGCCTCTGCGTTGTCATTGATTATAGACATGCTGATTCTGTACATACGCGAATTATATTTTCGCATTAGATTTTCATACAACTGCTGCTCACCGCCGACTATTCTGGCAACGATCTGTTCATCACTCAAATCTTTAATTGTTGAGTTATCCATAACTATATTGATCCTGATTATATAATAGAGTATCGAAAAAGGAAAGGGTTACAAAATTAATGGTATTTCAGCCGGGTTGTTTGCAATTCGTTACATTTTGTAACCCTTTTTAACCGGGCGTGCTCTAACGTATAAATAATTAATAATATCATGCAAGCAAATACAAAAAATGCTAAGGACGTTCAAACCATTTTAAGGCTGACTTTTGGTCTGGTACCTATCGTAGCCGGTGCAGACAAGTTCACCAACCTGTTAACAAACTGGGAACAATATTTAAACCCTTCGCTGAAAATGATTTCACCGGTCAGTAGTCATACTTTTATGATGATCGTTGGCGTAATAGAGATCACCGCAGGTATAATCGTTTTAATAAAACCTCAGATCGGCTCATGGATTGTCAGTGCCTGGCTGGTGCTGATCGCATTGACCCTGATCGTGTCCGGTAGTTTTCTTGATGTGGCCGTTCGCGATCTGGTTATGGCTATAAGCGCTTTCTCGCTGGGCAAACTTTCAACCGTTAAAAATTTAAAAACTGTATAATGGAAAGCCATATTGTTAAAGTTTTGGCCACGGAATATTTAACCCACAACGTTAAACGTTTTGTCACAGAAAAACCGGCCGGTTACAGTTATACGCCCGGCCAGGCAACAGATGTTGCGATCAACCGCCCCGGATTGGAATCTGAGTTGAGACCATTTACGTTTACTTCTCCCGTAAACGCAGGTTACCTGGAATTTATCATCAAGATCTATAAAGGCCATAACGGGGTAACCGAAAAACTTGCGGATATCGTGCCCGGAAATGAATTGATTATCCATGAAGTATTTGGAGCAATTCGATATAAGGGGCCGGGCGTTTTCATTGCAGGGGGTGCCGGTATCACACCATTCATAGCGATATTCAGGCAACTTGGGGCAACCGGGGCGCATCCAAACAATACTTTATTGTTTGCCAACCATACCGCGGCGGACATTATTCTGAAAGACGAATTAAAAACGTTTTTAGGAGATCGCGATATTGATATCATCCGGTATCCTTTACCGGGCGAAGAGCAAAAAATATTAGATAAAAAACTGATCGCTGCCAGTGCCGGCGATCACGCGGCTTATTATTACATCTGTGGTCCTGACCAGTTTACAGCAGATATGATCGGCATGCTGCACGAATTAAATGTAGCCGATCAATTCATCGTTTTTGAACAGTAAGCCGATGGTCACGACGATTTGCAGAAAATTTCATTTCAACGCCGCTCATCGACTACACAATACACATTGGACAGATGAAAAAAATCAGGACGTGTTCGGGAAATGCAATAATCCTAATTATCACGGCCACAACTATGACCTGATTGTCAAGGTCACGGGAGAGATAGATCCAGATACCGGCTATGTGATGGATATAAAGGCCTTAAAGGAAATCGTCAGACAAGTAGTAACGGAACGGTTTGACCACCGGAACCTTAACCTTGATCTGCCGGAGTTCGCAACCTTAAATCCAACGGCTGAAAATATCGCCGGTGTCATCTATACCCTATTAAAACCACAAATCCAGAATAAATTAACTATAATACTTTATGAAACAGAACGAAACTTCGTTGAATATAGCGGGGAATAATTATACAGCGGAAGCTGACCTGGGCGATGAACATATCGGCACTTCCTGGGACACCCCTTTGCGGGAAGATGCCTTTGATATGGATGACGAAGAAAAGATCCTGTTGATCACCTATCATTTTAAGGAGATCATGCAGGTCCTGGGGCTTGACCTGACTGATGACAGTCTTAAAGGAACGCCCATGCGCGTCGGCGAAATGTATGTCAGGGAGATTTTCAGTGGGCTTAATCCGGAAAACAAGCCCGGGATGGCCCTGTTCGAAAACAAATATGGCTACAACCAGATGCTGGTAGAAAAGAATATCGCGCTTTATTCAAACTGCGAACACCATTTCGTACCCATTATTGGAAAAGCACATGTGGCTTACATTTCCAGCGGCAAAGTCATAGGCCTGTCTAAGTTAAACCGGATCGTCCGTTATTATGCGCAGCGGCCACAGGTGCAGGAACGGCTGACCAGGCAAATCGCCGAAGAATTAAAAACGATCCTTGGCACCGAAGACGTAGCTGTAGTGATTGATGCTGTTCACCTTTGTGTTTCGTCAAGAGGCGTTAAGGATACCAGCAGCAGCACGCTTACCGCGGAATACTCCGGGGCTTTCCTTGACGCCCAAAAGAGA
Organism: Mucilaginibacter sp.; assembly: GCA_035547875.1. Taxonomy (GTDB): domain Bacteria; phylum Bacteroidota; class Bacteroidia; order Sphingobacteriales; family Sphingobacteriaceae; genus Mucilaginibacter. The sequence continues at coordinate 21,587 of DASZTX010000024.1, forward strand.
GACGAATTTTTAAAATACCTCAATACTTAAAAGAAGAAGTTGGATTAATAGACCCGATCCGGTATAAAAACGTAAGCGTTAGAGAGCCCGTCATTAACCAGTATACCACAGGCCAGGACGGGCCTTTTTAACGAGGTCCGGGAGTCAGCAATTTCTACTAAACAGGTACCACAACTTCCCATACCACAACAAAGGCCAAAACCCGGTATAGCCAGGTGATCCGAAATCAGCGTCATTAAACTTTGATACCGCGCGGGGACAACTTGTACCCGGTAATTTTCACCGAGATACACCAGGGTCAACGGGACCATTATTTTATCCCCCATCATTTGTATTTATTAAAACTTGAGGGACGTAGATTGGTGAATTGGTAAAAAGTAGTACTAAATGCAGAGAGACTGTGGTAGCCTATAAGGTAAGAGATTTCCGTCATGGACCTGTCCGTTTCCAAGATCATTTCAAATGCTTTAACCATCCGGAGTAATTTCAGGTATTGTAAAAAGGAAATACCCAGGGTAGACTGAAACAACCGGGAGAGTGAACGGCAGCTAAATCCAAAACGGTCACTGATGCTTTGCAGCGTATGCGGTTCAGCAATTCGCTCATCCAAAAAGGCAAGTATGGCGCACATTCTTTCATTTTCGGTTGAAGGCAGCGCCATTGGCATGATATGCGTACTGATTTCCGGCAGGATATTTTTTATGGTGGTTAAAAACTGATAGCGTTGGTCATCCGGCCCGATCAGCCCTTCCCAGCCATCTGAGTGTTTGATCATCTGCAACAGCAGTTCGTTGATCGGGTAGATGCCCACTTTGGCGTAAAAAGGATGCCGGTCGTCATCAAAAGCATAAAAAAATATGGAGCGTAAAACAGTGGCGGAATGGCTTACCTTTAAAATATGCTCCAGCCCGGGTGGTATCCAGAAGTAATGCCGGGCAGGGATCACAAATGTTTTGTTTTTGATATGAACATAAGCAATGCCACCCTCCACATAAGATAGTTGCCCCTTGGTGTGCCGGTGAACAGGAATATGTCTTTCCAGCTTCTCGTGCATCACGTAAACGGATTGCGGTTCCTGATCAATATAGGGCAATGAAGCTATTAAACTCATAACAAAATGCAATTATAGGAATGACTTTTGCAACAAATCACTCAAATTGTTGTGAAAGGTAACAAGGGCCAACGTAATTTTCTTGATTTTGGCCGGAATCATCAAATATATGGCTTATTCCGTAAAGCCGCATCAGCCGGGTAGGCATACTTTTGCGTCCAAAATAAAGGATGCAAAAAAATTATACAAAAATCATGGCTCTGTGGGGGTGCTTGGTTCTGCGAACATCGCTGTTGAGCGCGCAACAATCAGCGGGAACTGCTTTACCCTTATCATTACAACAGGTCTGGCAAAAGTCTGATGTTTATAGCAAGGCCATACAAATGCAAAAGGTGAAGGTGCAACGCAGTAAGGAAGAGATCCGGGACGCGGTGATGGAAAGGTTGCCCGAATTATCTGTTGGCGGCAATTTTGAGCAGGCCACCAATATACCGGTTTATGAACATGGCTTGTTTAGCGCGCCCACCCAGCATGAGGTGATCCATACACTTTATAAAATAGGTGCCGATGGCTACCTGAACATTTACAATGGCAGCAAAACCAATCTGGAGATCGCCGAAGAAAAAACGCATGATAAAATTGCCATTGAACAACAGAACCTGACCGTTTCTGATATCAGGTACCGGGCAGCTGCACGATACCTGGAACTGCAAAGGAGTATGATCTTTAAAAATCTAATGATCAAAGATATTGCCGATCAGGAGAAGCAACTGGCAGAGATCAGGCAGTTCTTAAAAAATGGGGTGGTTTTAAAAAGCGATGTCTTACGGGTTGAGCTCAAACTTTCCCGTCAGAAACTATCCCTGGTTACCATTGAAAACGATATTAGCCTTTCCAATCAAAAGCTCAACATCCTGATCGGCGAGCCCGATGAACAAATTGTAATTCCCACCGATAAGGCAGGGCCGGATGCTTTAACACTGGGTACCTATGAATCCTACCTGTCCGAGGCGATGGCGAAATCATTTCAGTACCGGATTTCGGCCCAGGAAACGGAGTTGAAGAAAATCGAGCTGAAAAATGTCAAAGCAAACGTATCCCTGAAAGTAGGCTTGTACGGTGATTTTTATTATGCCAATCCCCAAATCTTTCTTTATCCCTATAACCCTCATCTTTATTCATTGGGTATTGCCGGGGTACGGGCCTCATTTCCTTTGTCAGCGATCTACCTGAACAGGCACAAAGAAAAAATTGCTGAGCTGGAATTAAAAAACCAGGAATTGGAACATTCGGATACCGAAGATAATGTACGGAAGCAGGTTAAGGAAGCCTATCTGCGCTATAAGGAAGCATTGATAGGTATTGATGTGGCCAGGGTTAACGTAGAGCAGGCTAAGGAGAATTACCGGATCGTTAACAATACCTATTTTAATCAATCTTCCCTGATCACTGATCTGCTGGATGCCGGTGTACAATTGCTGCAAACCAGGTTTGATCTGGCAACAGCAGAAATGGCGGCCAGCTTACAATACTATCAATTACAAAACGTCGTAGGGAACCTTTAAGATGAATAAGAAAAATAAATATACCGTTACGGATCAGATCATCACCCGCATCACTGCCTGGATCGCGGGCGCTATCGTTATTGCACTTGCTATATGGGGAGTAGTTTCGTTGTGGGACCTCTACAAATTTGAAGAAACAAATGATGCCCAGGTAAAGGAATATATCAACCCGGTCATCTCCCGTGCCGGTGGCTTTATTGTAGCCGTAAAGTTTGATGAAAACCAGGAAATGAAAAAAGGCGATACCCTGCTGGTGATCGACAACCGGGAATATGTCATACAACAACAGCAGACCGAAGCAGCATTACTTAATGCCCGATCGCAATTGAAGGTGCTGGAAAGCAATGTACAGACCCTGACCAAGACCTCCCGGGTTAACCATTCCCAGATTGCTGCCGCGCAGGCAAAGCTCCTGAAACAGCAGCTGGATTACGCCCGTTACCAGAAATTGTATGCCGTGGAATCAGCAACCAAACAGCAGCTTGAAAATGTTGAGGCTTTAAAAGACGTTGCGGATGCCGATCTGCAATCTACCCGCGAAAGCTACCAGGCCTCATTATCAAAAATTAATGATACACAAACCCAGCAGGTGGTCATTAAAGCAGAGATAAAGCGACTGGAAGCTTTGCTTGACCGGCATAAACTGGATGTGACCTACACGGTGATTACCGCCCCCTATAATTGCCGGATGGGCCGCCGCAGTGTCGAAAAAGGACAAATGATCGATGCGGGCCAGGTTTTAGCTTATATTGTTGATGAAGAAACGGACAAGTGGGTTGTTGCCAATTATAAAGAGACGCAGATCGGCCTGATGCGTATTGGCGAAGCGGCAGAAATTGAAGCTGATGCCTATCCCGGTAAGAAATTTAAAGGGGTGATTATTTCTTTATCTCCCGCTACCGGCTCCAGTTTTTCTTTATTGCCCCCGGATAATTCAACCGGTAACTATGTTAAGATCGTACAGCGTGTACCGGTGCGGATCCGGCTAACCGGCGCTCGCAAGGAAATTGACCTGCTCAAAGCAGGGATGAATGTCAATGTGGCTATCAGTAAAAATAAATCATGAGCAGCGTCATTCCCATATTCAGATCATGGGTACCGGGGTGGATGATCAAGGCTGTCTTATTTGTCGTTTTATTGCCCAGCCTGGTATTGTTTTTCCTTCCGCTGGCCAATATCAACGCCGCCGCGGGTTATTACGGTTGTGAGCCCTATGATATACAGTTCGCTGTAGTACTGTTCTATGTAGGCTATACCAGCTTTTTCTCGCTGGAACGCCGGTTCTTCAATTACCTGGCCACCAAAGAATACTTTTTTATAATCACTTTTGTACAGCTGATCACATCCTATATCTGCTATATTACTCAAAACCTAACCTTCCTGTTTGTTTGCCGGTTTATACAGGGAATGGCGTTTACCTGTACCGTCAATATTTCCCTGGCGCTCATCTTTAGCCGTTTAAAAACAGAACGGGCCCGCGAAGTAGGCTACTCCATTTTCTTTGGCCTGCTGATCTGCATGATCCCCTTCAATAATTTCATAACGGCTGACCTGATCGATTCCTTTAATTACAATACGCTTTACAAATGCGCGCTGTTTTCTTATGCCCCCAGCCTGGTGTTTTTGGGCGTGTTGATGAACAACGTGCGGCTCAATGTGAAGTTTCCGCTTTATAAGCTGGACTGGGCCAGTTTTGTTATTTATGCCACCTTTTTAGGATTATTGGGTTATGCCTGCGTTTACGGCCAGGAATATTACTGGCTGGATGATCAGCGTATCCGGTATAGTTTAATAGCGGCGGCTGTCTTACTGGGTATCGGTATCGTAAGGCAATGGAAACATAAACGCCCCTATTTTAACCTGGCAGTGTTTAACTACCGTAATTTTAAGCTGGGTGCGGTCATTCTCTTTATATTTTATATCTGCAGGTTTGCGTCCGGGTTAACATCCACATATTTCGTTGGCGTCCTGGGTTTGGACCCGATCAATTTATCCTATATCAACCTGTATAATATTTTAGGGATTGCAGCCGGGGTTATATTTTCCTGTGTGCTGGTTTTGCAGCACCGGCCGATACGTTTCATCCTGATCAGCGGCTTCCTCCTCCTGCTGGTCTACCATACATGGATGTTTTTTCTTTTTGATACCCAGGCGAACGAATCTGAGTTTGTCATCCCATTAATAGTACAAGGCCTGGGCGCGGGCATGCTGATGACACCGACCATCGTTTTTGCCATTTCGGCTGTTCCCCATCAATTAGGGGCAAGCGCAGCGGGGATCTGTTTATTCGTCCGCTGTCTTGGTTTTATGGTCAGCATCGCATTGATCAATTTTTTTGAATTATTTGCCAAAAGCAAACATTACAATACTTTTCAGGACCAGGTAACAAAACTCAACCCTGTGGCGCGGCAGGTAATCGCCAAACAAGCGCACGCATTTTCTGCAAAAGGACTGAAAGCCGGGCAGGCCATGAAATTATCCAACCACTTATTGGTAAAATCGATCAATACCCAGGGGCAGATCAGGTTTGCCATGGATTATTATCAATGGATCAGTATGTTATTATTTTTTACAATTATATTGATCGCTCTTTTTCCTTATATCAATAGGACCATCATCTATTTAAGAGCAGATCAGCCGGCACCGTTTTAATAAAAAATGGCCTGCTTTACCAGGCCAGCTGATTTCAAATAAGCCTTAAAATAAACGGCGTGCCCTGAATTAACAGGACACGCCGTATCTAAACCACCCTTCTATCCAGTTCTTATTCTAATTCTATTTTGCCTTTCATGACTGCATGAATGCTGCAGTAATAGTTGGCTTCATCGCTCACTGCCATCTTCCAGGTACCGCCTGCGGCGATAGGCCCGGAGGTCCATGTTTTAGAGGCTTCTTCTGTCACATCATGCGCCACCATATCCCGGTTGATCCAGATGATGGTATCGCCTTTGCTTACGGTGATATCTTCAGGAACAAATTTCATGTCTTTGATTTCAACGGTATAAACCTTTGCTTTTTGCGGAGCAGAAGAACACCCGGCTGCTACGCTCCAAATAAAGATCAGGTAAACGCAATTTCGGCTAACGTTAAAAAAAGTGCTCATTATTTGAAGTCTTTCTGTACCATTTCAGCGTGAGCGAGGTGTGCGTTCAGGGCCGGAACAACTTTTTGCAACAAAGCTTTTAATTCTGCATTTTGGGATTCCGGTATCAATAAACCGGTCACCGCCGCGATCACCGCTTTGTGATAGGCTACTTCATTATCGATATAAGCCTTATCGAATGCCTTTCCTGATTTTTTGAGTAACGTTTTTTTTGTTAGCGCTGCATCGGCATTCAGCTTTTGACTTACTGCATTGTCTTTTGGCGTAACCTTGAGTTTGGTAACCAGTTCTACAGCCTGCGCAATGATCGCTTTATGGTCATTGGTCATGGTTTCGGCGAAGCGCAATACTTCCGCATTTTTGGATTTTTCTTTGGCAATCGCTGCGTAGTCGATATCGATCTGGTTGGCCGTTACCGCTACAGATGCTATTTCCGGATCTGTAAGTTTAGGGTTTTGCGCTAAAGCAGGCAACGAGAATACCAACAGAAAAGCCATCGAAAGGGCAGTAAGCGCCGCAAAGTTTTTGAATTTTTTCATTTTGTTTTTGATTATATTATGGAATGTATATCTATTAGAGAGCGGCTGCCGAAAAAGGGTTACAAAATTAATTCAGGCCCGTCATTGAAAAAGCATTTATCAAATATTCCGATTATATACATGCAATAGTTTCATAGATATTACGCCTGTTTGCGCCTCTGCCGCTTTACATTTGCGCATGTCAGAACGAATTAAAATAGGGATCATCGGAGGCGCTGGGTATGTGGCAGGCGAATTGCTCAGAATCCTGATGAATCACCCTTTTGCGATTATCAAATATGTCCAAAGTGAAAGCCAGCAGGATAAATTGGTCAGCAGCATACATAGCGATCTGGAAGGGGAATGTTCATTAAGATTTGTTGGCTCCTGGAGCGCTGATGCAGACGTGCTCTTTCTTTGCGGCGGGCATCAGCAATCAACTATATTTCTTGCGGAAAATCAGATTCCAGCCACCGTAAAGATCATCGATATGAGCCAGGATTTCAGGTTACGGCTCACTAAAAACAGTCATGGCAGGAGTTTTATCTATGGTCTGTCAGAACACAATAGAGAACAAATCAAAAGGACCGGCAGTGTGGCCAACCCCGGTTGCTTTGCAACCGCCATAACGCTATCCTTATTGCCCGTCATACCGCTGGTAAAAGACGAGGTTCATATCCATGCAATAACAGGTTCAACAGGCTCGGGTCAGTCCCTGTCGCCCGGTGTTAATTTTAACTGGAGAAGTAACAATGTTTCTATTTATAAGGCATTTTCTCACCAGCACCTGGATGAGATCAATGAAACCTTGAAAGATGCTCACCCCGATTTTAAGGCTGTTGTCAATTTCTTGCCCGTTCGGGGCAACTTTACCCGGGGGATTTTTACCTCCATTTATTTCAAATCCGATATTACCGCTGATGAACTGCAGAACCGGTTTAGGACACGATACCAAAATGATCCTTTTGTGGTCATTACCGATATGGCGCCGGATTTGAAACAAGCCGTCAATACCAACAGGATCCTCATCAATGCCGCTAAATATGACGATAAGATTTTAATTATCAGCGCAATGGACAATCTGTTAAAAGGAGCATCCGGTCAGGCGGTGCAAAACATGAACCTGCTATTTGGGCTGGACGAAACAACCGGATTAAAACTTAAATCAGTTGCCTTTTAAACAAACAACATGAAAGAACAGACCAAACTCATCCGGACCCAGGCTGTCCGCTCGGCAAACCGCGAACATTCGGTACCCCTTTACCTGACCTCCAGCTTTATATTTGATGATGCAGAACAAGGCAGGGCAGTATTTGCAGGCGAGCAGGAAGCTAATATCTATTCGCGCTATTCCAATCCGAACACGACTGAATTTATTACCAAGGTCTGTGAAATGGAAGGAGCGGAAGACGGATTGGCTTTTGCTTCCGGTATGGCCGCTGTCTTTGCATCCCTCGCCGGTTTCCTAAAAAGCGGTGACCATGTGATTGCCTGCAGATCTGTATTTGGGTCGACCAGCCAGTTGCTCAACCAGCTATTGCCCCGTTGGGGAATTACCCATACCTATGTCGATGCACTGAAGCGGGAAGAATGGGAAGCAGCGATTCGCCCTGAAACCAAAATGATCTTCCTGGAGACCCCCTCAAATCCTGGATTAGAGCTGGTCGACCTGGAATGGCTGGGTAGTTTCAAAAACAAATATCCCGACGTCATTCTCAATGTAGATAATTGTTTTGCTACACCCTATCTTCAAAAGCCGATCCCTTTTGGTATCGATATCGTTTGCCATTCGGCGACCAAATATATGGATGGGCAGGGCCGGGTATTAGGCGGTGTGGTAGTAGGTAGAAAGGACCTGATCGCTGAGATGTTATTTTTTATACGCCATACCGGGCCTGCCATGTCACCCTTTAATGCGTGGTTATTATCGCGAAGTCTGGAAACGTTGCCGCTCCGCATGGACCGGCACTGCCAGAATGCCCTGGCCGTCGCGGAACTACTCGAAATGCACCCCGCGGTTAAAACCGTAACGTATCCTTTTTTACCCTCGCATCCACAGTATGCGCTGGCCAAAAAACAGATGAAAGCAGGCGGCGGCGTAGTTACCTTTGAGTTAAAGGATGGTTTCGGTGCTGCCAAAAATTTCCTTGACGCTTTACAAATGATCCTGATCACCTCGAACCTGGGGGATTCCAGGTCGATCGCTACACATCCTTCCTCAACCACGCATTCAAAGCTGACGGAAGATGACCGTAACCTGATTGGGATTTTTCCAGGGACCATCCGGCTTTCAGTAGGGCTGGAAGATATTGCAGACATTCTTGAAGATATCAGCACCGGATTAAGCATACTGAGTTAAAGAAGATATAAAACTCTTTTTATTATAAAAATATTTCTACCTTTGAATAAAACATGGGAATATTTTCAAAAACCTGCGAATACGCCATACGGGCAATTTTTTTCGTAGCGCATAAGACGGCCGACGGGGGACGTGTAGGAATTAAAGAAATAGCAGTCGGGATCGATTCGCCGGAACATTTCTTAGCCAAGATATTGCAGGACCTCAGCCGACGGGGTGTTATTCAATCGGCAAAGGGGCCCAACGGCGGTTTTTATACTGATGAATCAATATTAAAGCGTCCCGTTAGTGATATTGTAGCGGCCGTGGATGGCAACGGGATATTTACCGGCTGCGGTTTGGGTCTGAAACAGTGCTCTGAAATTAACCCCTGCCCGCTGCATCATGAATTTAAAAAAGTGCGCAATCAACTGCATCATATGCTGCAAGGCACAACGATCGGAGAATTTAATACAGATCTGATCGCTGGTACAACCGCATTGAAGAAGTAAAAAAAATTCCTTAATTAAAGGAGTAAAAGGTATTAATATACTATATGATGAAAACGAAAATATTTACCATATCCACGACCGCTTACCTGCTTTTGACAACATTAAATTCCGCTTATGCGATGACAAAAGATTCAACAATTGCCCAAGAGTCTCATCCTGACGGGTTCGGAGAGACGTTTTTCGTTTTAATTATTTTGATTTTACTTCTGCTCGCTTTATGGATATTAAAAAACAGCGACCGGCTAAAAGAGAACATTGAGAGCAAAGAATTGGATAGTAAAGACTGGTTAAACAATCATATAAAAGATATGGAGCCAGACCAATTAACCACTTTAATTAATCGTGGTCATGCAAAGCAACAACAGAAGTGAATTGAACTAAAGAAATAATAAAATCGAATATGATATGAAGAAAGCCGCTGTTTTAATGATCCTTGCCCTGCAGGGTTTTCAATTGTTTGCGCAAACGCCTGCTGCAAGTGATAGTGTGTTAACCAATCCCGGTGTTATGATTACTATCGCGTTAATCCTCATTATACTGGTCATAGCGGTATACCTGGTAGGTATAAAGGTAAATAACCTCGTGAAAGTGGTGCGGGAGCGGAGGATTAGAAATGACGCCAAATATCTCGCAAAATCCCTGGACGAGTTAAGTACCGGAGAGGTTAGAGAAGAACTGATCAAACGTAAACAGGCACTTGATTTTAAACTGAGCAATACTGAACTGTCCGGTGAAAATGCCCCGGATGATAAAAAAGGGTTATTGCATAACGTTGCTGAAGTAAATACCCCCCGTTTTATTGCCGCTAAAAAGAAGGCTGTAAAAAGACCTGATATTGATCCGAAATTAACCAAACTCATACTTTGGTATCTCGGGTCGGCAACCTTTTGGCTGGTATTAGGAACCTCTGTCGGCGAATATCTGGGGATTAAGTTTGTTTCACCGGATGTCGATCATGTCAGCTGGTTAAGCTTCGGCCGATTAAGACCCGTACATACCAATATGGTTTTTTGGGGCTGGTCGTCTCTTGCGATGATCGGGTTAGGTTATTATGTGGTTTCTACGGTAAGTAATACCGTTGTAGCCAGTTTAAAGTGGGGATGGTATGCACTATTCCTGATCAATGCTTCCGTCATTTTAGGCAGCATTTCGTTGATGGCCGGTATAAATAACGGCGGGGGTGAATACAGGGAATATATTTGGCCGATCATGTTGTTATTTGCGATAGGTCTCGTGATTACGCTGATCAACTATTTACAAACCATAGCCCGGCGTAAAACGAAAGAAATCTACATTTCCAACTGGTATATTGTAGCAGCGGTTATGTTTACCATTGTAATTGCGTTGGTAGGGTACCTGCCCTTTTGGCAAAACGGGCTGGGAGAGACCATCGCGCAGGGGTATTATATGCATCAGGGTGTAGGTATGTGGTTCATGCTTTTTAACCTGGGTCTGATCTATTACTTCCTGCCTCAGCAACTTAATACCCCTATTTATTCTTACAGCCTGGGCATCCTGGCGTTCTGGACACAGATTCTTTTCTATACACTGATCGGTACACACCATTTTATCTTTAGTGCGATACCATGGTGGCTGCAAACGGTGGCGATAATCGGCAGTATGGGCATGCTCATCCCCGTATTTGCGGGGACAACCAATTTCCTGATGACCTTCCGGGGTAACTTTCACAAGATAGGTTCCAGTTATACCTTGCCTTTCTACCTGGTCGGCATTATCTTTTACTTCACCGGATCTTCCCAGGGCACAGCAGAAGCTTTCCGCTCAGCTAATTTATACTGGCACTTTACGGATTTCACGGTCGCACATTCGCATATGACGATGTACGGTATCATCGCATTTATGCTTTGGGCCTCTATTTATACCCTGGTGCCGCGCCTCACAGGTAAAGAACCGCGTCAAAGTTTTGTGGGCGCGCATTTCTGGATGGCGCTGATCGGCTTGCTATTTTACACGGTCCCGCTGATGATCGGAAGCACCTTAAGAGGCATTGCCTGGCAGGAAGGCAAGCCATTTATTGATTCCGTGGTACTGATGGCTCCTTACTGGTTATGGCGGGCGATAGGCGGTTCACTGATGTGGGCGTCGCACCTCATATTTGCTTATAATCTTTACTATATGATAGCCTCAAAAGAAGCGACTGATTTGCAAAAAACCGTCTTTGAAGAGCTCAATAAACTTCCGGCAAACACTTCTAAACAATAATCAATAATGGAAATTTATAACAATCATAAAAGACTTTTCGGTGCAGCTATAATTTTATTTATTGCTTTAACCATGTTTGCAGCTATACTGCCCGCCTTGAATGAAGAAAAGACCTCAACACCGCTTCCGGGAAGTAAAGCGCTTACTGCCGACGAAACTGCTGGTAAAGGAATATTTATCAGAGAGGGTTGCATCGCCTGTCATACGCAACAGGTCAGGGATGTGGATATGGATAAAGTTTGGGGTAGCCGGCCTGGAATTGCTGCTGACTATGCAAGAATCAGAAGGACAGATGTATGGCGAAACACCGCAATGCTCATGGGTTCAGAAAGGACCGGACCCGATCTGACCAATATAGGTCTGCGTCAATCGAGCCAGGACTGGCATCTGCTCCACTTATATAATCCCCGGTCAGTGGTGGAGCAATCCATTATGCCGGCATACTCCTGGCTGTTCGAGGTAAAAGATTATGCCTTCCCGGGCGACGTGGTGCTCCATGTTCCGGATGAATACCGCAAAGGCATTACCGGGCAGATTGTGGCCACAAAGGAAGCGCTGCAATTGGTAGCCTATCTTAAATCATTAAAGCAAACGGCTTTGCCCGATGGAAAACCAACCCCGATATTTTTATATGGTAAAGATGTAAAAGAGTCAGGAACCGGAAAAGCTGGCACAGCTAACAAAGCGAGCGCACCGCAATTTGATGGGGCCGCCCTGTATACCGCTAATTGCTCCAGCTGCCACCAGCCAAACGGTGAAGGATTGGTAGGCGCCTTCCCACCACTGAAGGGCAGTAAGGTTGTGCTTGACGATAACCCAGAGATACAGATTACCATTGTGATGAAAGGGTATAGCGGCCGGATTAGTGAAGGCTATGGTGTTATGCCGGCGGTGGGCATCAACAATAACCTAAAGCCCGAAGAGGTAGCAGCCATTATTAATCATGAACGAAGTAGTTGGGGTAATAACGCTAAACAGGTAACCGCAGACCAGGTGAAGAAAATAATTGCCAGCTTCAAAACGGATAATAGTAAAACCGCAAAATAATAAACAGATGAAAGTAAAAAACATAATCAGCCTGGTAGTCATGGTAGCTTTATGGCTACCGGTTAGCTTTTCTGCCATTGCCTGCGACGCCTGCAAAAAGCAACAGCCTAAATTACTACAGGGTATAACACATGGAAGCGGCCCGGATAGCAACTGGGATTATCTGATCGTTAGCGCAATGGTAATTATTACGGTGTATTCGGCGTATGCCGCGATTAAATGCTTGGTGAAGCCAAAAGAAAAAAATTATCAGGATATTAAAAATGTCATTTTTAATTAATGTCGTTATGGAAGATAAAAGTTATGTGACCCTCTTTATTGATGATGACGTTCAACCTTTAGGGACTTTTCCTGCTCCGGTATCATTTGATCTGGACACTAAAAAGCTGGCGGATGGGCCTCATGTTCTTAAAGTCGTCAGTAAGGACCACAGGGGCAAAGAAGGTATTAAAACCATACCGTTTATCGTACGAAACGGCCCGGCGATAGCGATAGAAGGGATTAAAAAAGATGAAGTCGTTGACGGAGTCCTTCCTTTGATGATTAATGCCTACGGAAAAGGAGATCAGAAAACATTTATGTTACACGGCAGTGAAACCCCGCAAAGTATTCCTGCCTGGTTCATCATTTTACTGATCGCATTTACCGCCTGGGCTGCTTATTACCTCATCGCATCAGGCGCTATAACATTGTTCAAATGAAAGAAATAGAAAACATCGATGATATCAAACTTTTTGTAGACGAGTTTTATGGGAAGGTAAGGCTTGATGAACTGATTGGTCCTGTTTTCCTGGAAAAAATCGAAGACTGGCAGCACCACCTCGAAAAATTATACGCTTTTTGGAATGCGGCCTTGTTTGGTGTGCCTGGTTTCAGAGGCAATCCATTTGCCAGGCATGCGCCATTACAGATTGGCCCGGAGCATTTTGAACGCTGGTTGAAATTATTTAATGAAACCATAGACCGCCACTTTGAGGGTAATATCGCTTTTGAAGCAAAAAACCGTGCCGAACTGATGGCTTTTATGTTTTTAAGCAGGCTGCAAAAAATGGGAAACGGGGCCGGGAAAGTTGTTTTTTGACGCTTTGAATGTAACCACTTAGCATACAGTAAGGAGAAATGAACACACAAGTTTTTACATTGATCAGAGGCATAACGGCAATCTTTTGGCTGGGTTTCTTCACGGCCATCAGTTTTATGGAAGCACCGCTGAAATTTACTGCACCCGGATTGAGCATGGCAGAAGGTTTACAAATCGGAAAAATTATTTTCAAATCATTAAATACCTGCGAATGGACATTTTTGCTGATCATTTTTATCACCTGTATCGTGAAAAAGACGACGCGGAGGGGTTTTTATCTTATCACAGCGGTTAGTGTAATAATGGCGCTGGAAACTTCCTGGCTACTTCCTGTCCTTGACAAGAATGCAGATCTCATTATTAAAGGGTTTCCCGTGACATCCCATTCGATACATTGGTTTTATATTGCGTTTGAGGTTATTAAAGTACCCGTATTACTGATGATTGGGCTGGAGAGCGGCAAGGCGCTAAGAGAGGAAGGATTTTGAAAGCGAAATTTATCATGCAGGAACTCCAAAAGAATGATCATTACAAAATTATCGGCATAGAAATATCAGCCGGCACCAATATGCCAAGGCATTTTACTACGTCGGATGCCTATGTCATCGTCGAATCAGGGAATGCCCTGTTGATCTATAAAAGTGAAACCTCCGAGCTGAAAAAAGGCATGAGCCTCTCCATTCCTTCACATGAGCCACACATACTCAAAGTTATTGAAGATTTTAAAGCCTACATCGTACTGGCGAATGATGCGGTGATTACCTATTCTGTCCTATAATAATTATCAGGAAACTATGAAAAACAAACCTATCAAACGAAGCCCGCATATGGTTGAGCTCTCCAAAGATCACCATGCGGGGCTACTTTTCAGTTGGAAAGTAAAAGAAGGGTTGAAAAGAGGTGTCGAGCTTCCCCGGATCAAAATGTATGTGGATTACTTCTGGGCGCATCATTTAAAGGTGCATTTCCAGGAAGAAGAAGTCTTATTATTCAACCGGATAGAGGGAGATACCCTTTCTCAGCAGGGTAGAAATGAGCATCAAGCGATTCAAAACCGCATCAGCAGGCTAAATAGCAATGAAAATGCTGCAAAGGATGAATATCATGAATTAGCGGAACTGCTCATAAAGCATATCCGCTTTGAAGAAAGAATATTATTCCCCCATTTAGAACAGATACTTCCTTCATCTGCCTTGACAAGCGTTGAAGCGTATCTGACCCAGCAGCACCCGGTACCGTTTAAAGACAATTATGCTGATGAATTCTGGATTGAAAAAAAATAATGCAGGCGCCCGCAAAAAATATCACGATATCGGTAAGTTATGAGGGGGAATGCCACGAAATTCAAACTTATACCAATGAATACCGAAGCCTGATGATGCTGATCTATGACAGGATCTGTACCGAAAGTTTCGGGGAATGTCTGGGCATGGGAAAATGCGGGACCTGCATGGTGGAGGTCATTAGCTGCCGCCGGCAGCCGACAGGGTATGATCGCAATGAAGACATGACATTACTCAGAAACATATCTGCAAAAGAAAATATCAGACTATCCTGTCAATTGATTGTCGATGAAAATATGGATGGACTGAAGGTTAAAGTTTTATCATAAATTTTAAGGAAATGATTGTGAAAGAAGTTAAATGGGCGCTTAAAGATGCCACTGCGCCAATAGTAAAAGTGCTTCAAAAAAGTGAGCACGTCAAAGTTATTGTGCTTGGATTTAAAAAGGGGCTGGGACTTAAGGAACATAAGACAAATGTAGCGACCAAATTGGTGGTGATTGAGGGCAGCATAAATTACACAGAAGGCAGTGCATCGGTTATCATCGATTCCTTTGAGGATATGGATATCCCCGTTAACGCTCCGCACGCTGTGGAAGCACTGGAAGATAGTATTTGTTTCCTCATTCAGGGATAAAGAGATGATCACAACGGATATCTGTATAGTAGGTGCCGGGCCTGTGGGGTTATTTGCCGTATTCGAGGCAGGCCTGCTAAAGATGCGCTGTCACCTGATCGATGTGCTGCCACAGGTAGGCGGGCAACTATCTGAAATATATCCTCAAAAACCGATCTATGACATACCCGGTTATCCCGAAATCAATGCGCAGGAACTGGTCACCAGATTGATGGAGCAGATCAAACCTTTTCATCCTGGTTTTACCCTTGGTGAACGCGTGGAAACAGTGGACCGCCAGGATGATGGCTCCCTGATCGTAAAAACAAACGGCCAAACTGCTGTTTCTTGTCAGGTGTTAGTAATTGCCGGAGGTCTGGGGTGTTTTGAACCGCGCAAGCCGGATATTGACCGCCTCATTGAATTCGAGGGGAAAGGAGTGGCCTATATGGTTAAAGATCCGGAAACGTTCCGTAACCGGCAGGTAGTTTTAGCCGGAGGCGGAGATTCAGCACTTGACTGGGCCATCTACCTGGCAAATATTGCTGCCAGGGTGACTTTGATACACCGCGGAAATACCTTTCGGGGCACACCCGATACAGCGGAAAAGGTTTTCGAACTGGCAAAAGCGGGGGATATTGATCTAATACTCCAATCCAATGTAACGGGCTTAGACGGGCGTGAGAATTTGGAAGTGGTTTCCGTCCAGGGACAGCAGCAAGCACTAACGCTTTTACCGGCAGATCATTTTATTCCATTGTTTGGCCTGAGCCCAAAGCTTGGCCCGATAGCAAACTGGGGTTTAAACATGGATAAATCAGCTATCGAAGTGAACACAACAGACTTCTCAACCAATGTAGCCCGTATCTATGCGATCGGCGACATTAATACCTATCCGGGTAAGCTGAAATTGATTTTATGCGGTTTTCATGAAGCGGCCCTAATGGCGCAGGGTGCCTTTAAATATGTTTATCCTGATCAGAAATTAAGTTTTAAATATACAACGGTTTATGGGGTTCCGGAATTTTAGCCATGATAAAGATCACTGTAGAAAATAGGAATGGGGAAATCGCAGCATTAGAAATACCCTGCAATTTAAACCTGAGCCTGATGGAGGTTCTGAAGGCTGCGGATTATGATATTTTAGCCACCTGTGGCGGAATAGCGCTCTGCGCAACCTGCCACGTAAAGGTATTGAAGGGCGCGGAAACGCTCACGCCCGCCGGCGACCAGGAACTGGATATGCTGGAAATGCTGCCTGATGCCGGTCCATTGAGCCGGTTATCCTGCCAGCTACGGATTAACGAGGAGATGGACGGAATGGTTTTTCGCATAGCAAACCAGGATTAATTTGCGGTCATTCCTGTTTAATTGTTGTGCTCGGATATGCTTTTGCAGGTAACAGCCCTGCCTGTCCGGCCTGAAAGTATTTTAAAAAGAAGTAATGGAAACCCTGTTAAATAAAATACGATTATGTGATGTTTGCAGGTATCAGCTGCCTTTAGGGCAGAAACCAATTGTGCAGTTAGGTGCCTTCTCTAAAATCATCGTTATCGGCCAGGCTCCCGGGAGACGCGCCCATGAAACAGGAACACCCTGGAACGATGTAAGCGGAAGAAAATTAAGAGAATGGATGGGCATAGATGAACAGATCTTTTATAATACCGCTCATATCTCGATTATGACCATCGGTTTTTGCTATCCCGGAAAAGGGAAATCTGGAGATGCCGCCCCCCGGCGCGAATGCGCGCCCTTATGGCATCCACAGATCTTAGAGCAGATAACGGGCACGCCCCTTATTTTACTTATCGGACAATACGCCCAGCGTTATTATTTGAAAAAAGCGCGTAAAAGCAGCCTGACGGAGACAGTAAAGAACTACAAAAGCTTTCTTCCTGAATATTTCCCGCTGCCGCACCCTTCCCCCCGAAACCGCCACTGGATGAAAGCAAATCCCTGGTTTATGGAGGAAACGATTCCAGCGTTGAAAAATATGATCCGGGAAGTCCTGTAAAGGCTTTCTATTAAAAAACTACCATGACAGCACATCATTATCGCGGCAAGGCCGATTTATTCAACCAGCTTCATCACAACGGTCCGCTATTGATACTTCCTAATATATGGGACCCCCTGGGGGCCTTGCTGCTGGAAAGTTTGGGTTACCCGGCTGTAGCAACTGCAAGCGCTGCGATTGCATTTGCTAATGGCTATCCTGACGGAGAAAAAATCCCATTTGATGACCTATTGCTCATTTTACAAAAAATCGTCCGTTGCGTAAAAATTCCTGTAACCGTCGACATTGAAAGCGGCTATGCGGAAAACAATGCTATGCTGAAAGAAAATATCAAAAAGCTTATCGACGTGGGGATTGTGGGCATAAATTTGGAGGACAGCACACCTGGCGCAAAATTTATTATTCCTGTTGAGGAGCAATGTAAAAAAATCAGCCTGATCAAGGAAACGTCCATAGCAATGGGATGCCCGCTTTTTATTAATGCCAGAACGGATGTTTACCTGAAGGAAAACGCTTTGTCAGAAAATGAGAAACGCTCAACAAGCATCCAAAGAGGAAAAGCTTATAAAGAAGCCGGTGCAGATGGTTTTTATCCTATTCTCCTGAAGAACAAAGAAGATATTGAAACCATTATTCAAGAAGTTACCCTTCCGGTAAATTTGCTGTTGCTTCCAGGTATTCCGGGGTTTGATACGTTAAGGACAATGGCGGTGTCGCGGGTAAGTCTCGGTCCTGGATTTTTAAAAATATCCGTCAACGCACTGAAAAGCCTGGCGGAGAAATTACTGCAGGATGAAGGAATGTTTGTACTGGCTAAAAATCCGGTAACCACCGATTACCTGAAAGATTTAATCGATAAAATATAAACAAATGAAAAGAATATCAATAAAAGACGTCGAGCCTAAAGCCTACCTGGCCATGCTTGGCCTGGAGAATTATATAAGTAGTTCCGCTATTTCACCCTTTTTGCGTGAACTCATAAAAATACGGGCTTCACAGATTAATGGTTGTGCTTATTGCATCGATATGCACACACAGGAAGCGCTGAAGATCGGGGAAACTCAAAGGAGGATTTTTGCACTGTCAGCATGGAAAGAATCTCCCTTATTCTCCGAAGAAGAAAGAATGGTGTTGCATTTAACAGAAGAAGTGACGCTAATCTCAGCTGATGGGGTCAGCGATGAGACCTATGATAACCTTGTCAAAACTTTTGGGGAGAACGTGGTGGCGCAGTTGATCATGCAGGTAATTATTATAAACTCATGGAACAGGATAGCCGTTTCTACGAAACAGATTTTCGAATGACCTACACTGTCCGGACATTCTTCATCATCGTTATATCCTGAATATTCTTTCTGATGAAGCAAAACCATTTTAGGAATGAGCTATTATAACAGGTAATTACAGGAACCATGTTTACCAACTTTAATGAAGCAGAGCGAAAACTACGCTATCCGGATGACCGGCGGTTTTTTATTGGAATAAAACCGGCGGTGTTTGTGATTTTTCTTATTATCCTGCTGGCAACAGCGGGACTCGCCTGGTTTCAATACCTGGTATTTGGCCTTCCCCCTGACCCCTCCCTGTCCCTGCCGGTGAGGAGATATGCTGCTCCGGCGGGCTTTCCCATATGGTTAAACCTCAGCCATTGGGTTAACTTTTTTTTTCTCATACTTATTATCCGGAGCGGGCTTTCCATTTTGGCAGACCATGCCCGTTTATATTGGAACAATGGTTGTTCTCCAAATTCAGAGTGGTTGCGGTTTACACCCGTGAAAGTACCTGATGACGAAGTTTGGACGGCTAAAGAAGATGCCCGCTATATTAGTCCGGTTATCGGCCTGCCCGGTTACCGCCACACCATTGGCCTGGCCAGGCACTGGCATTTTCTGACGGTTCCCTTTTTTTTGCTCAATGGCGCTGCATTTATTGCGTTATTGTTTTTTACTGATCAGTGGGAACGCCTTGTTCCGACGTCATGGCAGGTGCTCCCCGATTCCTGGAATGTGTTTGTCCATTATGCGACCTTTCACATGCCCATTGAGCCCAATGGCTTTTATCATTTTAATGCACTTCAGCAAATATCATACTTTGCGGTCGTCTTTTTACTCGCGCCAGTTGCTATGCTTAGTGGCATGGCCATGTCACCGGCTATTGAAAACCGGCTGCATTGGCTTCCTAAACTTTTTGGCAACAGGCAGGGTGCCCGTTCGGTTCATTTTTTAGTCATGCTTGCATTTGTAGTTTTTATTATCATCCATGTGGCCATGATAGCCGCTACCGGCCTCGTGCGCAATATGAACCACATTACCGTTGGTAGCGATAATCCTGACAATCGAATAGGAATATATATTGGATCAGGTATTATTTTAATAACGATAGCCTTTGCTTTTCTGGCTCATTGGATTTCCTGGCAGCGGCCTCGTTCATTACAACGTGCGGAGGCGGCTATCAACGGCAGGCTGTGGCATTTATCAATCAACAAATTAGCCCCCAAAGCATATTATAAGAAAAAAGACATTTCGCCTTATTTCTGGGTAAATGGCAAAATCCCTGATTCCGCCGAATGGCGCGACCTTGCTGCAAGTGAATTTAAAGATTATAGGCTTAAAATAGGCGGCCTGGTTGACAATCCGGTTGAACTATCTCTTGAAGAGCTTAAAAAAATGGATTTGGAGCAAAACATCACGATGCATCATTGCATACAAGGCTGGTCAGGAATTGCCGAATGGGGCGGCTTGCCGCTTAGCAAACTGATTGAACTGGTCAAGCCCCATCCTTCCGTTACTACAGTGGCATTCTATTCTTTTGGCGAGGGGCTTTTTGGCGGAACCTATTATGATACCCATAGTTTGGACAATTGCATGAAACCGGCATCCATACTGGCCTGGGAGATGAATTATCAGCCCCTTTCTGCAACACACGGTGCGCCGCTAAGGCTTAGGGTAGAAAATCAGTTGGGATATAAAATGGTCAAATGGATCAGCAAAATTGAATTTTTAGAAACCCATCTGCATACCGGTAAGGGGTTTGGCGGTAAGAATGAGGATGATGAATATTTTGATCTGCTGGCCGATACTTAGCCGCATTTCAATTATCGGATCCGGAGCAAATGAATAAAACCTGTCTGGCACTGATTCGCTTTTTTGTCATATAGACGTCCGTCCGAACTAATAAGGGAATACCAACAACGGGATGGTAATATGTTCAGGCAGGATTTCCGTGATATACCTGCCCACGAGTTCCTCAAAATGAAAGCGGTGGTTAACGACAACGACCATGTCCGTGTGCATTTCATGCACCATGATATCTAAAGCCCTTTGCGAGTCCCGCTCCTTGATATTGTTAAAGATCAGCCCGTCATAGTTGACTTTATTGCTAACGGTTTCACAAAATAATGAGGCCGCGTAATGATCTTCGATAGGAACCAATCCCTTTGCTGAAATATGGGCGACCATCAGGCTGGCCTGATATGGTTTTGCCAGCTCGACCAAATGTTTTAATACCAGCATCCTGCAATACCGCAGATCAGCCATATAAACGATTCTTTCAAATGCTTTGAGGCAGAAATGAGCGGGCACAATCAAAAGAGGGCAGCTTACCCTGTTAAGGACGCCGTGAATATTAACCGGTTTAGTCTCATGGTTAATAACCGGCGTTTCCGTCAGACCTTTAACGATCATCCATATATTTCTTTTGATGATCAGCTGGATGAGCTCCTTTTCATGAAAAGCCGAAATATCGATCTCCGTAATATCCGTTTTAAAAGTATCAGCCGGTTGATCCGCAGTAGCAAGCGATTTTAAATAGCCGGTCAGCCCGTTGATCGTTTCGCTTCCGGCTTCCACTTTTCCGGAGGTTAAAGCATACTCCTTTTTTAAGGATTTTAGTGTGCCTACTTTTTGCGCATTTGCCACTAAAAGATTGGCATTTATTTTCCCGCCGATTTGTAAGGCTAATTCCCCGGCGTGTTTTGCCTCGGCTGAGCCATCGTTAATGATGATGATTGTTTTCATAAAGATTGAGTTAGAAGTTGGCCTTCACCTAAAATTACGAGGTTCCTTAGCTTTAAAAAATGACCATTTGCATCAATTTAGTTGACAATTAAGATGATCCTGCCCTGATTTTATAAAACCGGCATCCGTATACCCATTACCTCCATGCTTATTTCATTTTCCCGCAGAAAAGGTGCGAAATGCCCTGTTTTTTGGTGCTTGCTGACCTATCCCCGGAGCCCTGTGTTGAGGATATTTGTTATATAAAACAAAATATCATGAATACTTTTAAAATTAATTCATCAAATGCAGCGGATCTGTCTTCCTTTCTAAAAAGTAATAAAACGTGGCAAAAGTATATCGCTTTTGCCGATAGCCAGACTAAAAATCGTATGCTCTGGTTCCTGGTAGCGTTTGTGTTTCAGGCGGTAGTTTTCCTTCCCATACCGGCAGCGCTGATGTATTATTACAATGCATCGGTTGTTACTCTCGCAATAACGGTCCTCTTGTTTTTTGGATTTTTGGTGGTTGGAATGACGGGGTTTGGGATACGAACCCTTATTCTTTATACAGCGTTTAGCTTTGCTGTGAATTTGACGATGCTGGCCATTTATATACTATGATAACCGATGTAAGTAAAATTAGCGATACACTTTATGTGGTTTTTTAAGTGGGATATAACCGCAATTTCGGAAGCATGACCACGGTGCAATAATCATCTTACCTCTTAATACATTTCCTGTTAAATCAACTGGAATTTTTTCATTAAGTTGAAAATAATAAGCAATCAGCCTTTTGAAGGACTCGGGAGACTTTGTTTTTGCGCGCCGGGTAAAAATGGCTCCCTTTAATTAATATCCTCCGAAAGTTGAACTTTCTCCCGGATTTCACTGCAATAGCCCTAATCCGAAACAGCCCTTTGTCACTGACAACTTATGCCATCATCCGGCTTTTGCCCCCGGTGAAAAAATAAATAGCCGCCGCCAACCATCTCAGGTGATGCCATTACGTGAATTAATTTTACCCATTTTAATGGATTTTACCGCCCCGCGCAACATCGGGGAGTAACCGTTTGCCTTAATTTGAAAGATCGTTCTTTATCGTAATTACCTGGATCGTCGCTTGTTTACCGGCAGATTTATTTTCCTGCCACCGGTCAAGATTTTGTATGGTCTGTCTGGCTATTTCAGGGGCTCCCGGCGGATAAGCCATACTGTCAACAGATTTGTTGTTGGATCGGTCTGTCCCTTTCTTACTGGTGCTTCGAATGGATGTAGCGCATGTCGCGAGATGCCTGACCCCTAAATCGGCCAGCCGGCTAATTACCTGTTCAGAAACAGCATCGTTGGTGAAGACAAATACCGCTTCTTTTCCTTTAGCATACATGGCGCTTTCCAGGTTCAGCGGATTGGTGATTAAAGTAATATGATGCTTTTTCTGATTGGCCTTTGCCAGGAACTCTTTTTCAAATGGTTTTATGCTATAGACAACTGCTCTCATACGCCAACATCTTTGTTACCTACAAAAGTATCCAAGCCACTGCAAATGAACTATGCGGCCGGTCAAAGAAAAAAGTGCCATTTATCAGTTTTTCATCTTTCTCAACCGGTCGGGGTCAAGCAAGCAGATGTTGCTTCCTTTTTTCTCGATTAACCCCTCTGTTCTAAAATCAGCTAAGGTTCTGCTGACAGATTCAATGGCCATGCCCGCCATAGAGGCGAGATCCTGTCTTGTAATTTTAAAGGATCTTGTCTGATTATCTTCCGCTCCATATAAACGCAAAATGGTTTCGGCCATCCTCTTACGTACCGAAAAATAAGCAAGCTGTAAAAGCTGCTCTTCTTTTTCCTTAATATCGTTGGAAAGTAATTTAATAAACTCCCGTGCGATATCCGGGTATAAATTCAAGAGGTTCTCTACTTTGTCCTTAGGAAGCTGGCACAATACGCTGTCTTCAATCGCTATCGCCGTATCGCCATAAGGTTCGTTTGCCAATACCGCCTGAATGCCCAAATAGTGGTCTGCAGCATAAACGCCGGTCATCAGTTCGCGGTCATCGCAAGCCTTAATTGTTTTAACCCTGCCTTTTAAGACCAGGAACAGGCCATGCCCTTTATCACCTTCGTAATAGATTACCTGCTTTTTTTTAAATAGCCGGTCTTTCCGCTCATCAATTATTTTCTTTAATTCTTCAAGCCCGTCTTTTTTACCAAAAAGCGTATGCAGCTTGTTCAGCGAATCGTTGTAAAATCTTTGCTGCGTCTCCCTTTTCTTTAAGCGGCCTTCTATGGCATGCAACAGTTCCATGTCATCAAATGGTTTGGTCAGGTAGTCATCTGCCCCAAGATCCATGCCTTTTCTTAAATCGGCCATTTCAGCCTTAGCGGTTAGAAATACCAGCGGAATAACCATCGTTTCAGGATGCTTGTTCAGCAAATATAATACTCCATACCCGTCGAGTTCCGGCATCATGATATCACATAAAATAAGATCTGGCAACTCTTTAATAGCAACTTCTACCCCGATTTTGCCATTGCCTGCCTCTAATACATCGTAATCTGCCAATTCAAGGATTTCAACAATATTCTCCCGTATATCGGTGTGGTCCTCAATGATTAATATCTTTTGTTTCATAGTGCTGGAAATGAAAGCGTAAATAAAGTGCCCTGATTCACTTGGCTTTTAAAGTCGACCTCGCCGTTCATCAAACAAGTATATCTTGCTACGATATTCAAGCCTAAGCCAGTCCCCGGAATAGTTCCCGTATTGTGTGCCCTGAAAAATGCTTCGAATAAATGCTTCTGATCCGCTTCGGGTATGCCGATGCCATTGTCTTTAATGGTTATTCGACAGATTTGAGCTTCTATCTCGGTG
The DNA here is from genome assembly GCA_035547875.1 of Mucilaginibacter sp. Classification (GTDB taxonomy): domain Bacteria; phylum Bacteroidota; class Bacteroidia; order Sphingobacteriales; family Sphingobacteriaceae; genus Mucilaginibacter. The sequence goes on from DASZTX010000024.1 coordinate 45,807, forward strand.
TTGAATTCAATAAATGTATTTTCACCAGAATATTTTATGGCGTTGCTGATCAAATTAAAAATGCAATTTTTTAAGAGATTCCGGTCAAGCCTGACCATATTATCCGTGCCGGTATGCTGATAAATAATGTTTTGATTTTGTTTGGCAATCATCTGCATTTGTTCGGTGATTTCTTCCCCAAATTCTACAAGGTCAAAGCGGTTAAAGTTTGGTTCTACTTTTCCGATTTCCAGTTTTTCCAATGAAAGGAATTCATTTAACACACTGGTTAAGTTCCCGACAGCATTCTTTATTTTTCCTACATGTTTCCGGATGCGACCGGTGTCCGGGACCAGGGCATATTTATCAATTAAAGAAACAGATAGCTGTATCGCACTCAAAGGTGTCCTGAACTCATGTGAAGCCATCGACACGAACCGGCTCTTCAACAGCCCTAATTCTTTTTCTTTTTCCAGGGACAAACTCACTTCTTCCTTCGAACGTCGCAATTGCTCGACAATATTATTTAATGTCAGGGTGCGCTCTTTAACCTGCTCTTCCAATTGAACAGCAAGGTTTTTAAGCTTATCCTCCGCTTCTTTCCGGGGGCTGAGATCATGTATAAATCCGGTGTAAATTATCCCTTCAGCCAATTGAACTTCGCTTACGGCCAGCCTGAAAGGGAAAACGTTCCCGTCTTTTTTTTAACCCGGTCACCTCCCTTCCTGTACCGATAATGTGCGGTATGCCGGTTTGCTGATAACGCTGAAGATAGGTATCGTGCCTGTCTTTATCCGGCGATTGCATCAGCATGGATAGGTTGTTCCCGATCACTTCTTCCGGCGAATAACCAAAAAGTTTACATGCCGATGGGTTGATCAGTTCGACGACGCCATTCTCAGTTATTGTAATAATACCGTCGATCGCATTTTGAATAATTGCATTTAATAACGGAGCATTTTCCATGTGGTCAGGAATTTCTATTTCTTCTGGTTCTAAACCGGCAATCAGTTCATGCTACAACCGGGGTCGGTGGTCATTTTTAAGCGCCGCCGCATTAAATCGTTTAAAGCCGGCGTTTGGCTATATTTCCCGATACGGGCCGTATATAAGAGGATAAAGACCCGGTGTGTTCCACCAATTTTATCAAATGGTTAACCGCTTTGTTTTTGATTTAATTTCAGGGGCCTATTAGTCTTTCGCTATAAACCATCATCTTCAATCAGTTTCATTAACATTACTTCGTTCATAATCATCATCCTTCTACCGGTAATGGTGGCTAATCCCTTCTCCGTGAAGTCGTTGATGGTCCGGAATAAGGATTCATAAACCGCGCCTGAATAAGACGCAAGATCCTGCCGGGTTATCTCAACATTCACAAAGCCATGTTCATTCAGCCCAAATTGGTTTTTAAGGCTAATCAAAGCCTGGGCAACCCTTCCTCTCACAGACATATGTGCCTGGTTCCGCATCCTTTTTTCTGATTCCTGCAACTCATTCGCAAAAAAATGCATCATTTTGATACTCAACTGGTGATTAACATTTAATGAAGTATTAAAAAAATCCATATCTACATAGCAAACCAAAGATTGATCGATCGCTGTGGCAGATACAGGATAGGTTGGTTGATTGCCTAATCCGAGATGGCCAATAATATCGCCGTCCTTTGCAAACCTTAAAATCACCTCTTTTTCTTTAGTCCATCTTTTATGAACCTTTAGATTCCCGCTTGCGACAAAGAAAATGCCCTTAACCGGATCGCCTTCCTTAAACAAAAGTTGTCCTCTTTTAACAAGAATATTTTTTTTGTTTAGGCCAATTGCGGGTAGCCAATCCTTTAAACAGGACTGGCATAAAAAACAACCGCCCGGACCACATAAATGGTTATTCGTCATTGAAGTTTTAGCTGTTCCTAACAATAGGAAGTATAAAATTTCTAAATATCATAAACATTGCGCATGAAATACTAATTTAACAATAAGATGATATTTGACAATTTTAACATTGCCTGTGCAATATAAAAATCACTCATAAAGGGAATTAATTTGTAAGTTTGCAACAGTATTACAAACCCGACATAACATAAGAATCATCAATAGTATTTGTCTTAAAATGAAGCATCCTAATCATATCCCCATCTCCCCGATACTGTCTTCTATCGACAACGAGGCTCAGTCTACAAATGACAGTCTGCAATTAAAAAAAAGATTATTACGTATTTCAGGGTTGTCTATTTTGGTAGCCATTGCCATCAGCCTGATCGCAAAGTTTTTGGTCATACTGATCAATATTGTAACCAATCTGTCTTTTTACAGATCACTAGAATCAGTGTTCCATAGCCCCGCCGATAATCACTTGGGATTATGGGTGATCTTTGTACCGGCAATTGGCGGCGTTTTAGTTGGCCTGATGGCATTATACGGTTCTAAAGCAATTCGGGGGCACGGCATACCCGAAGCAATGGAACAGATACTGACCAATCAAAGCAGGATCAAACCTTCTATCGCCTTTTTAAAACCTATATCTTCTGCTATAGCCATCGGAACGGGCGGTCCCTTCGGCGCCGAAGGCCCGATCATAGCAACCGGCGGCGCCTTAGGTTCTACGCTGGGCCAGCTCTTTAAGATATCTTCCAATGAACGCAAGATCATACTTGCTGCCGGTGCTACGGCCGGTATGGCTGCCATATTTGGCACGCCGATCGCAGGGGTATTCTTAGCCATAGAATTATTGCTATTTGAATTTTCACCCCGGTCCATTCTCCCGGTTGCGCTGGCTTGTATTACCGGCGCTGCAGGTCATCATTTATTATTTGGCACAGGCCCGGTATTTCCGATGCCTGATTTAAAGATTCCCAACAACGGCGCTTTGGCCATCTATAGCAGCATTGGATTAGTGATCGGATTCCTTTCATTAGGCGTGACTAAGATTGTTTATTTCATAGAAGACATCTTTGAAAAATTACCGGTTCATTGGATGTGGTGGCCGGCAATAGGTGGTTTAGCGGTTGGACTGATCGGTTTCTTTGCCCCCAAAACGCTGGGTGTCGGGTATGATAATATCATTAGTATCCTTTCGGGGACTTTGAGTGTGATCGTTATTTTACGATTGTTTCTTTTTAAATTCCTTTCCTGGGCAATCGCGTTGGGAAGTGGCACTTCCGGTGGAACACTGGCACCATTGCTTACCATAGGCGGAGCGGCCGGAGCACTTACAGGAGCGCTGATTTTAACCCTATTCCCCGATTCAGGTATCACGATTCCCATGACCGCGTTGATTGGAATGTCTTCGATGTTCGCAGGGGCTTCGAGAGCCTACCTCACGAGTATCACCTTCGCATTGGAATCCACCGGGCAGTTTCATGCCTTATTACCATTATTAGGTGCTTGTACAGCTGCCTATATTGTTTCTTTCTTTTTGATGGAAAATACGATCATGACAGAAAAGATCGCGCGGAGAGGGGTGCTTACGCCGGATTCCTATGAACCTGATATATTGGGAAAACTAACGGTGGCACAGGTAATCAAGGATACGGCTACAATTCTTGACCCCGGACAAACGATCCGTGAAGTCAGGGATTGGCTAAAAACAAACAAAATTCAGGACAAATATTTTATTACGGCCGACAAAAAAGGTAATTATCTGGGGATCGTAACCCTGCAGGATATCAACCGGCACGATATAGAATCGGAATCATTGTTAAACGCGATCATCCACACCGGAACTCATGCCGTTGATAAAACGGACAGCCTTCGGAAAGCAGTGGAGTTGCTGTCAAAAGGAACGTTAGAAGTACTGCCGGTGATAATGGATCACCAGGTCATAGGTTTATTAAGCCATCAGGATATTATTGATACTTATAAATCGCACCAAGATGAAAATGAAATAGTAAACACACAGATTTCATTGAAGCGGCAAAGGTTAAAAGTATTGGCTCATGGAAAAGGACTATTCAGTGCCCGTAAAAAAAGCAAATGATATTGTAAGTGCACCTGTATATAGTAGCCATTTTATATCGGATTTTTCGCTTTTTTAAAAAATGGACCAGTCACTGGTTTCCGGCGCCCATACTTAAGTATTGATCTTTCCATTCCCGGCCATAAATGTCTTTATGTTTTGCTCAATAATGGTATTGATCAGCTGATCCGCGTTCATTTCTGAACCGATAAGATCTTCCAGCGTAATTTTATCCAGCAGATTATCAATGGTGATCTGCACCATTTGCCAGAGGGAACGTATCGAGCAATCCACCGAATTGGTACAGAATTTAAGGATGCCGGAGTAATCTTCGCAGAATGCTTTTTCAAACAAGGAACCTCCCAATATTTTTAAGGCCTCGTTAATGTTGATCTGGGCAGCGGGACGCGAAAGGATATAGCCGCCCTTATTCCCCGGTGTACTATTGATATAGCCGGCCATGCGGAGCATACGGGTAAGTTTGGCTACATAGGGTGTGGACAGGCCTTCGGCAAAACTTAAAGCCTGGATAGTCATACCGTCCCGCTCGCGGCACTTTGCAATCCTTAACAGGACCCGCAAACCATATTCCTCTTGTGAAGTTATTTTCATAAGTCATTCCTGAAAAACAGGCTTTTCAAGCTTTCAAAATTATTCAATTTTAAATGATATTCATCCGGTGTGTTCAATCGTTACAAAAGGCCCAATTCAAGTTTGGCTGTTTCTGACATCATATCGCTATCCCATGGCGGATCCCAGGTGACAATCACAATGACCTCATTTACGCCTTCAATGGCTCTTACTTTTTGTTCCACCTCCACCGGGATATCCTGGGCAGACGGACAACTCGGTGCCGTCAGCGTCATCACGATCTGAACATTATTATAGGGTGGCAGGATTTCCGTTTCATAAATTAGCCCCAGCTCATAAATGCTTACCGGTATCTCCGGATCGTAGATGGTCTGCAGGCAATCGATCACTTTTTGTTTCAATACATTGTCATCCATAACTTATAGGTTAAATATGAATTATTTTAAAGGCCCTGGCATAATCTTTCATTTGCGCAATCATCGCGCGCAGGCCGTTTGAACGGGTTTGCGCCAAATGGACATGCATCCCTATCTTTTCGATGAATTCCAGCCGGGCATTTAAAATGCTGTCCGGTGCTTGTCCCGACAATACCTCAATCAGCATACTTACCAGGCCCTTTACGATAACCGCATCGCTGTCTGCTTTAAAGAAAACCTTATCGTCCTGATAAGATGCCACCAGCCAAACCGTCGACTGGCAGCCTTTGATCTTTTTATCTTCCGTTTTGAACTGCTCATCTAAAGCCGGCAGCTTCTTCCCTAACTCGATGATATATTCATATTTCTCCTCCCAGGTATCCAGGAAAGAAAATGATTCAATAAATGCTTCTTCAATTGCTGCAATATCCTTTTCCATTTTCACGATAACATTTTAATAGCTTTTCGTAAGCCTGCAACCAGCGCGTCAATTTCTTCGGTTGTATTATAAACTGCAAACGAAGCCCTCACCGTTCCGGGAATACCAAAGCGTTTCATCAGCGGCTGCGTACAATGATGCCCGGTCCTGACGGCAATCCCCTGATTATCCAGTAAGATCCCAATATCCTGCGGATGAAGGCCCTTTATGATAAAAGAGATCACGCTCGCTTTCTCTTTTGCATTTCCGATAATGGTTAATCCGGGGATCGCTTCAAGCTGTTCGGTGGCATAGCTTAATAACGCCGCTTCATGTTGCCTTATTTGGTTCCTGCCATGTTTTTTAATGAAATCTATCGCGGATTTTAAGGCGATGGCATCCGCTATATTCGGTGTCCCCGCCTCATATTTATAGGGAAGCTCGTTGTAGGTCGTATACGCAAAAGTCACCTCTTTTATCATTTCACCGCCACCATGAAAAAACGGCATATGATTTAGCAGTTCCTTTTTGCCATACAGTACACCAATGCCGGTAGGGCCATACAGCTTATGCCCCGAAAAAGCAAAGAAATCGCAATCCATGTCCTGCACATTAATATCAAGATGAACTGCCGATTGAGCCCCGTCGATCAAAACCAGTGCGCCGGCCCGGTGTGCGGCCCGGATGATCTCTTTTACCGGATTAACAGTGCCCAGCGCGTTAGATACCTGCGTGACAGCGACCAGCTTGGTCCGTGTAGTCAGCAGATCCAGGTACGCCGGCATGGAAAGCTCACCATTATCCATAACCGGGATGACTTTTAGTTCGGCACCCTTTTCTTTACACAGGATCTGCCAGGGCACAATATTGGAATGGTGCTCCATTTCAGAGATGATGATCTCGTCGCCTGCAATAATGTTTGCCCGCCCCCAGGTATAAGCCACCAGGTTAATTCCCTCGGTGGTACCACGGGTAAAAATGATCTCATCGGCAGAGGCCGCCCCAATAAATTCTTGTAATGCTGTACGGGAATCCTCGTAAGCTGCTGTGGCTTCTTCAGCCAGGGTATGTATGCCCCGGTGGATATTTGCATTATATCCGCAGTAGTATTGAATGATGGCGTCAATTACAGCCTGCGGTTTTTGGGTGGTCGCTGCGTTATCCAGATAAATCAACGGACGACCCTTAACCATACGGCTTAGGATAGGAAACTGTAGCCGGATCGCCGTGATATCCAAACGGTCCGTTGATGTGCCTGCCAAAATCATAAACTTTGAATAGATAGACGTTTTGAAATGAGTTGCGTAATATAAGCCCGTAGCGGTTCGGGCTTCACCTGATTGATAATATCCAGTGCGAAGGCCTGTAACAGGAGCGCCCTGGCATCCGCCTTTGGAATGCCCCTCGCCGTCAGATAAAACAAGGCATTTTCATCCAGTTGCCCTACCGTACACCCATGTGAGCATTTTACGTCATCGGCAAATATTTCGAGCTGCGGTTTAGTATTGATGGTAGCTTCATCCGCTAACAGCACATTTTTATTGGTTTGGTAGGCATTGGTCTTTTGCGCGTCGGGGCGTACCATGATCTTGCCGTTGAAGACTCCGGTAGCCTGACCGTCCAGAATACCTTTGTAATATTCATTGCTCAGACAGTTCGGCTGCGTATGATCTACCAGCGTATGGTTATCGGCATGGGTATGTCCGTTTAAAATATACAAGCCATATAAATGGGCTTCATTTTCAGAGGCCTCCATAACCACATGCAAGTTGTTACGAATGATTTCCCCGCTCAGCGTCACCGTAACGGCATGTACATAACTGTTACCGATCTGGCGGATATGTGTGGTACTGACCTGGCTCGCGGTAACTGCATCTTCCTGGATTTTGTAATATTCCAGCTTAGCTTCCCTATCAATCACTATTTCCATTACCTGGTTGGTAAAACTATCCGACGCGCCAAGGGTATGATAGGTTTCTACTAACTGCAATTTTGCGTTTCGTTCAATGATGACCAGGCTGCGCGGCTGGGCAAGCACCGGGCTTTGCCGCGCATCTGAAATGTTGTAGATATATATTGGCTGTTGTAACAACTGCTCTTTGGCAATATGGACAAAAACGCCGTCCTGTATAAAGGAGGTATTCAGCGCATGAACCCCGTCTGCGATAGAGGTGCCGCTCTTCCCGAGATGTTCCCTCACCAGCTCTTTATAAATACCGTTTGCAGCCTCTTCCAATGGCAATACAGTAAGCTGGCTTTTTGGCGAACGGATAGTTGACAGCGCGGGGCTGAACCGGCCGTTCAAAAATACCAGCTCGTTAGCCTGCAGGTAGCCAGGCAACCTGACTGCATCTATAGCTGCTGATTCAAGCTGTGCTTCCGGTATAAGTGCTGCTAAATAAGCGGGATTGTCAAACAACCCGCTGATGCCGGTATATTTCCATTCTTCATTACGCCTGGTTGGAAGCACGGTTTGCTCAAAAGCCTCGAAGCCCTGCAGTCTGAGCCGGGCAACCGGGCCTTCCGGCCCCCTTGTCTTTAGCTGTTCAAAGCTATCTTTTATGTACGCTAAATTCATGATACCTTTTTATTAATCGCCATTTATAAAGATTCGGCCAAACCGGCTTCCTCTTTGATGAAATCGTACCCCTTTTGTTCAATTTCCAGGGCAAGTTCTTTAGTGCCCGACCGGACGATCTGCCCGTTATACAGCACATGCACAAAATCAGGTTCCAGGTAGTCCAGTAAACGCTGGTAATGCGTGATGACCAGCAGGGAATTATCCTTCGTGCGCAATTGGTTAATGCCGGCGGCGACTATACGCAGCGCATCGATATCTAAACCGGAATCCATTTCATCAAGGATCGTCAGCCTCGGCTCCAGCATCGCCATCTGGAAGATCTCATTACGTTTTTTTTCGCCGCCGGAAAAGCCCTCGTTGATCGAACGGCTCAACAGGGACTGATCGATCTGCAGCATGGCCATTTTTTCTTTCATTAGCTTCATAAAAGCTACCGCATCCAGCGGTTCCTGTCCGAGGTATTTCCGCTTTTCATTGACCGCTGCTTTAATGAAATTGGTGGTACTGACGCCGGGAATTTCTACCGGGTATTGAAACGCAAGAAACAAGCCCTCGTGTGCCCTGTCCTCCGGCAGCATCGGCAACAGGTCTTTGCCTAAAAAGCTCACCGATCCTTCGGTTACCTCATAAGCCTCCCTTCCCGCCAATACCGCAGCCAGGGTACTTTTGCCGGAGCCGTTTGGCCCCATAATAGCATGCACTTCTCCCGGACGGATGTTCAGGCTGATCCCTTTCAGGATTTGTTTACCCTCAATTGAGGCATGTATATTTGTTATTGATAACATAATTCTTTTTTTATTTTTTTTGATTAACCTACGCTGCCTTCCAGGCTTACCGCCAGCAGCTTTTTTGCTTCTATGGCAAATTCCATAGGCAGTTTATTCATTACTTCTTTAGCGAAACCGTTAACGATCAGCGCTATCGCCGTCTCTGCGTCAATCCCGCGCTGCTTACAATAGAAAAGCTGGTCTTCCCCGATCTTTGAAGTGGTGGCTTCATGCTCCACGATAGAGGTGGCGTTCTTTACTTCGATATAAGGAAAGGTATGTGCACCGCAATGATCGCTTAACAGTAAGGAATCACATTGTGAATAATTGCGTGCCCCGGTGGCATGTTTGCCGGTGCGGACAAGCCCGCGATAACTGTTCTGGCTAAAACCGGCCGAAATCCCTTTGGAGACGATCCGGCTTTTGGTATGCTTGCCCAGGTGAATCATTTTGGTCCCGGTATCCGCCTGTTGGTAATGATTGGTAAGGGCTACAGAATAAAACTCGCCTACCGAATAATCGCCCTTTAAAATTACGCTGGGGTATTTCCAGGTGATGGCTGAACCCGTTTCAACCTGGGTCCAGGAGATCCTCGAATGATCTCCCTGGCAAAGGCCCCGCTTGGTAACAAAATTGTAAATACCGCCCTTACCGTCGTGATCACCCGGATACCAGTTTTGAACGGTGGAGTATTTAATTTCCGCTTTTTTATGGGCGACCAGTTCGACAACAGCTGCGTGCAGCTGATTTTCATTACGCTGCGGAGCGGTACAGCCTTCCAGGTAACTCACATAACTTCCTTCTTCCGCAATAATGAGCGTACGCTCAAATTGTCCTGAGTTTTCGGTATTGATCCGGAAATAAGTGGATAGCTCCATCGGACAACGTACCCCGGCCGGAATATAGCAGAAGGAACCATCCGTAAATACTGCCGCATTCAATGCAGCGAAGAAATTGTCGGTTGCCGGGACAACGGAGCCCAAATATTTTTTTATGAGCTCCGGGTGTTGCTGAATAGCTTCGCTGATGGAGCAGAATATGATCCCGATAGCTGAAAGTTGCTCTTTAAAGGAAGTTGCGACGGAGATACTGTCCACGACCACGTCAACGGCCACCCCGCTCAAACGTTTTTGTTCATTTAAAGAGATACCGAGTTTTTCAAAAGTACGCAGCAACTCCGGGTCAACCTCATCGAGGTTATTCAGTTTTCCTTTGTTTTTTGGCGCAGCATAATAAATGATGTCCTGGTAATCGATTTCGGGATAATGCACATTGGGCCATCCGGGTTCTTCCATCGTTAACCAGTGCCGGTAGGCCTTCAGCCGCCATTCCAGCATCCATTCCGGCTCTTCTTTCTTTGCTGAAAGCAGGCGGATCACCTGTTCATTAAGCCCTTTCGGGATTACATCGGTCGCAATAACCGTACTAAAACCATAGGCGTAGTCTTTTGCTATGGTTTTTTCCAGTGTCGTCAATTCATCTTTCATTGTATTTGTCCTTTATTAGGATATAAGAATTAATAGGTAGTACCGGGCGGTGCAATAGGCGCAGGGCCCGCCTTGCTTTCCTGCCCGGTTAGTCCCGGATATAACACTCAAATTTCCCCTCTGTACTTTTCCGCAGCCTGTTGGCACCCCCGGCAGTGTATATTATCGGTCGGATTTCTTCTTCACTAAGCCTGGCGGACCACGTATGGCAGCACCAGGCTTTGCCGCAGGGGCCGATGCTCCCCAGGCGGCGGGATTCTTCCAGCAAGCCGATCTGGTGCATTTTGATATAGACTTGCAGCCGCTTATTTAATATTTTAATCAGTTCCCTGAAATCTACCCGCGATTTAGCGGTATAATAAAAGGTGACCATCTGCCCGTCAGCCTGGAAGTCCGCATCACAAAATTTCATGCTAAGGCCAATTTCGCTGGCCGTGACCCTTGCAACGAGCAGCGCATTTTTTTCCGCAGCTTTTACCGTTTTGCATTGTTGCAGATCTTCCGCGGTCGCTATCCTGTATAGCATTTTTACCACATCGCTCGCCGCGATTTTTTTCTTCTTCAACTGCAAAAGAACAATAGGGCCTGTCAATGACACCTGGCCAATGTCGTAACCCCGGTGCGCACCGCTCACCACGACCAGTTCCTGGTTTCTGAGCGGAAGATTCTTGCGGTTGATATAAAATTCCTTCCGATGTCCCTTAAATTGAATTTCTACGATGTTGGTTTGCTGGTTGTCATCAGGAATATTGGTCACAGAAACCCAGTCATAGGCATCAGACTGGCCAAAATATCCGCTGGCAGGCAATACAGCACCACCTCGCGGCATGAATTCTCTGTTTATGTTATCCATTTTAATCATTTATATTGACCTCCCGGATCATTACTTCCTTATCATCACCAACGGATACCAGGTAATTATGAAACGGGCTCCATAATAATTTATTGACAGAATGGGAATGCCCTGTATAGACTTCCTTGTTGATGCGCTTTAGAAATTCAAAGGTTCCGGCATCCCATAGCTTGACGGTTTTATCGCGGCTGCCCGTGGCAAATAGGGTACCATCCGGGCTGTAAGCAATGTCATAAATCGCCCAGTTATGCGCAGCGACAGATTTAATCTGGTTATAGTTCCCCGTTTCCCAGATATTCAGGTAAGCGTCCCTTCCGCCGGTCAGCAGGAATTTTCCATCGGGCGAATAGCGCACTATATTTGAAGACAGCCGGTGGGCTATAAATCCGTACTTTACCTGTAAGCCAAAGAGATCGAAAATAAACACGTCCCCGCTGCCTAAGGCGACAGCTATCTCAGACGTTTCGTGGTTAAAATCAATACTGCGAACTTTTTCAGCGCAAAGCCTTTTTATTTTGACCAGGGAAAGGGTATCCAGCGAGCAAACGGCGAAATTGCCATCCCCCCCGGCCGTATAGAAACAATTGGTCTCCAGGGAATATTTAATGTCGAAAATCGGCCCCTGGTGATACTTGAGTATCTTGATTTCCTTTCTTTGAGCAACGTCAATAATATGGATGCTGCCGTCCGTGGTGCCGGCCAATAATAATTGTTTTTCATAAATATGGCAGATGCTATACAGGTGTGCCGTGAAGGAGGTCGCAAATTTCTCGGCACGGAAACTTTCCAGGTCCCAGTGTGCGATGAACTGGTCACTCCCCCCGGTAAACACCGTGTGATCGGACAAGCCCCGGTCAAGCGCATAGATACAGCCGGTGTGCCCTTTGAGTGCGGCTATTACTTTGAATCCTATATTTTCGTTCTTTACCGTTTCCATTGTTTACAGGTCCAAAATTAAGTAATGTTTTCTGTTTATACAAAAAAGTATAAATAATAAATGGAAAGTTTACCTTTGCCGGATAAACACAGGAAAACGAATTTTATAATCATCAATATGAAACCGCAACAATTCTTTCTGGGGTGGGTACTTTTTCTTTTGCTGCCTTGTACTTCACTGAAAGCAGCGGGGAGTGATAAGGATGTACAAACCATCATTCACCTGCTGGATTACATTTCCTCAGACTATCCGACAGCTGTAAATCATCACCAGGTACAAAATATGGCGGAGTATCGCGAAATGACCGAGTTTGGGATAACCGTTCAAAGCCTTTGCGCTAAAGTGATACAAACAGGCCATTTTAAGGCTAACGCACTTCTGGATAGCGTTTCCGTATTAAACCGTATGATCGCAAAAAAATATCCCTCTGAATCAATTTCATCTATTTCGAGGTCCATCAAAAGAAAGCTGATCGATATGACAGGGTATGTCATATCACCCGGTGCCTGGCCAGATATTTCAGGGGCCAAAATACTATTTGTACGGAAATGTTCGTCCTGTCATGGCAGTACAGGGAAAGGAGATGGTCCGCTTGCAAGCGGTCTTGATCCAGCACCGGCAAATTTCGAAAATGATGCTTTGATGCATCGGGTTTCTGCATTGCAGGCTTACAATACCATATCGTTGGGTGTAGAGGGGACCACGATGAGAAGCTTCCATGAATTGTCTTCGGCTGAAAGATGGAAACTGGCATTTTACATACAGAGCCTAAGGTTTAACAACCGGAACGCAAGTCCACAGAAACTGGACGAATCGTTTAAAAAGGCATCGGAAGTGATCACATTGAAAGATGCAGCTACGCTTACCGACAAAGAATTGCTGGAAAGGCTGAAGGGTACACCGGGTCGGAAAGCGGACCAGTTGACAGCTATACGGCTTCACATCCCTGTCCCCGAAAAAAACAGCCCTCTCGCCATTGCGGCAAGCGGCTTACAGGCGGCTTTAAAAAATTATAACCAAAATAACCCCGACGGGGCAAGACAGGCTGCGCTGGACGCATACCTCGAAGGTATTGAACCGATAGAAGCCCGGCTTAAAACGAATGATGGCGCGTTGATGGCAAAGCTGGAACAACAGATGCTGAAAGTACGGTCTGTTATTGAGAAGCACGGTTCAAAAGCGGAGATAAGCCGGCAAATAAGCACCGCTTTAGACCTGATTTCAGAAGCTGACGGGAAGCTTAGCGATTCAAAGGTTTCTTTCTGGCTTTCGTTTGTCTTATCAGGGTCAATTCTTTTGAGAGAAGGTTTGGAAGCTTTTTTGATCATCGCCATCATGATAACGATTATAAAAGCCATGAATAAAAGAAAGGCGCTTATCTGGTTGCACGGCGGATGGATCACAGCTATGTTCGCCGGCTTGGCCGGCTGGTATTTATCTGATTTCATTTTAAAGATCAGCGGTCAGAACAGGGAAATGCTGGAAGGTTTCATTTCTCTTTTTGCCGTTTGTGTGTTAACCTACGTCGGCTTTTGGCTCCATAGGAACTCGGACGTGAAAAGATGGAAATCGTTTGTCGAAAACAAGATTAACAGACTCATAAATAATGAAAATATGCTGGGCCTTGCAGCTTTTTCTTTTTTAGTAGTATTTCGGGAAGCTATTGAATCCATACTTTTTTTAAAAGCCATCCAGCTGGAGATTGATCCCCGGAACGAAGCATCCATCGGCCTGGGCGTTTTAACGGCATTAACGCTTATCTTCTCGATCTCGTTTGTATGGATCAGGTATGCACAACGCATCCCTGTTAAACAATTATTTAAATACGGATCAGTTATGATCTCGGTACTGGCCATTATTATCATTGGCAAAGGCGTTCATTCTCTGCAGGAATCTGGCGTTTTTACTGTGCACACACTCGGTTTTAACCTCAATGTTGATTTGGTTGGTATTTATTCAACTGTGGAAACAATCCTGGCGCAAGCCGGATTGATATTTCTAATTACCGGCTTCTGGTATATGGAGAAACAGCAAAGAACAAGAGGGCATTTCCAATCCTGAAATCAGGATTACTGCCGATTGTCATCGAACCGTAAAGTATAAAAGAATAAAAGTACCTTTATACTTTTATAATAGTAGATTTGCTCAATAAAAACAAATTCAAAATTTATGGAAACTTTAGAAGACAGCATACTTAATGTGACTTTAATTGAACCCAAACTAAAACACCCCACTATTTTTTCCCGCTTTGATGCATTGAACGAAGGAGAGGGCTTTGTTATCCTGAATGATCATGACCCTAAGCCTGTTTACTACCAACTGCTTGGGGAACGAGGCGACATATTCCAATGGGAATACCTGGAGCAGGGACCGGAATGGTGGAAAGTGAGCATCAAAAAAAAGATAACTGGTGCGGGCGATGAAACCCTCGGACAAATTGCCACTAAAGATTTGCGTAAGGCGGAAGTATTTAAAAAGTATGGTCTTGATTTTTGCTGCGGCGGCAAGAAAACCGTGAAAGCCGCCTGCGAGGAGAAAGGGCTGAATTTTGAAGCCGTGGAAAACGAACTGCGCCAGGCCGAAAAGGACGCCGCTACATCCCCCCTTGCCCGCCCCTTACCTTATAATGACTGGAGCCTCAGCTTCCTGGCTGATTATATCGTCAATACCCACCACAGCTATGTGAAAGCGGCTTTACCTGAATTGCTGAAATATGCGGATAAAGTTGCGAAAGTGCATATCGCAGAACACCCCGAACTATTGGATATCCTGCAATTAACAAAAGAAATTAGTGCCGAGCTGACGGAACATCTGCAAAAGGAAGAAACGGTCCTGTTCCCTTATATAAAACAATTGGAGGGCTCGAAAGAGAACGGGCAACCCCTTATACATGCTGTTAAACAGCCGATCATCCTGATGGAAAAAGAGCACGAAATTGTTGGGAAAAGCTTATCAGATATCCGGATGCTGACTAACAATTATGAGCTGCCGCAAGATGCCTGCGCCAGCTATGGCCTATTGTATAAAATGCTGCAGGAATTTGAAGATGACCTGTTTACGCATATTCACCTGGAAAATAACATCCTGTTTATTAAGGCACTGGAAATAGAAAAGCAATTAAATAAATAACGCTGTGAATATCGGTACACCGGGCCCTGTCTCTTTTCCAAATGATCATCAATTCGGATTGTTGCTGATCTGGAATTCAGGCGGGGCCCGGACAAGCCGCAATCTTCTGGCCACCCGGGAACCAGCTTTTTTTACGTGACGAAGCCGATCGCCGGCGGTGAACCGGTACCCGGTCAAAAAAATGCCAAACAGCGCACCGGAAGCGGGAAAGGTTTTTTGAATTTAAAACAACACAAATGGACATTCCACCTATTCATGGAGATCAAAAGAGAGTGGTTATCGTCGGCGCAGGCTTTGCCGGGCTCACACTGGCCAAAAAGCTCTCTCCTGTCTGTTTTCAGATTATTTTGATAGACAGAAATAATTATCACCAGTTCCAGCCTTTACTATACCAGGTGGCGACTTCAGGATTGGAACCCAGCAGCATCAGCTTTCCTCTCCGTAAAATATTCCAGCATTATAAAAATATTTTTGTCCGGATTGCTGAAGTGAAACATATCCATGAAAATCTGATTGAAACATCCATTGGTAATATTGAATATGACTTCCTGGTGTTAGCTCACGGCGCAGAAACGAACTATTTCAAAAATCAATCGCTGCAACACAATGCGCTCTCGATGAAATCGGTTGGGGATGCAATATATCTGCGGAATACCTTACTGCAAAACTTCGAACAGGCACTTAATACAAGCAGTGAAAAGGAACGAAGGGCACTATTGCAAATCATCATAGTCGGCGGCGGGCCAACGGGAGTAGAACTCGCCGGCGCGATCGCAGAAATGAAAAACAATATTCTGCCGAAAGATTATCCTGAGCTGGATTTCAGCCAGATGCAGGTCATCCTGATCGAAGCTTTTCCCCGGTTATTGAGCGGGATCAGCGAGCAGTCAGGCCAAAAGGCACAGCAATACCTGGAATCACTCGGCGTAATCGTAAAAAACAACCTGTCGGTAAAAAATTACGATGGCTATCGGGTAGAACTGAACAATGGCGATACGATGCACAGCCGGTGCCTGGTATGGGCTGCCGGCGTAAAAGGAATGCCGATCGCTGGCCTGCCGCTATCTGCCGTTCTGCCCAATAATAGGATCAGGGTAGATGAATACAACCGCGTTCACGATATGGTCAATGTTTTCGCCCTTGGAGACGTGGCATTCATGCAAAGTAAGGAAAGTCCCAAAGGCCACCCGCAAGTGGCCCCGATCGCTATTCAGCAAGCCCGGTTACTGGCGATGAATTTGAAAAAATCGTTGTCCGGAGAAAAAATGGCAGCCTTCCGGTATAAGGATAATGGCAGCATGGCAACGGTTGGACGCAACCTCGCAGTCGTTGAAATAGGTAAATTGAAAATCAGTGGTGCATGCGCCTGGTTCATCTGGATGCTGGTGCACCTGATGTCCATCATAGGCGTAAAAAACAAACTGTTCATCCTCATCAACTGGCTATGGCAATATGTCACGTACGACCAGTCGCTCCGGCTGATCTTAAAAACTTCGGGGAAAAATGAAAATCCTCTTCATGAAAAAAATATCGACCCGGCTATTAACTTATATACCCAATAATTTGAAAGATGAACCCGATAAACGCTAATACCAAGATTGCTGAAGTTATCAAGCAAAATCCCGATGCGCTGGAAGCAATAGTCAGTATCCGTCCGAAGTTTGAAAAGCTGCGGAACCCGCTGCTCCGCAGGTTGATGGCGGGCAGGACCAGCCTCGCTATGGCGGCCAAATTAGGGGGCTGCAGCATTGACGATTTTTTTGTAAAACTCGAACCCCTGGGCTTTAAAATTGACAGGTCAGTTCTGCCGGTTCATGCCGACCTGGAACCCGTACCTGATTTTATTCATTCCCTCCGGAAAGGGCAAATCGTTGACCTCGATGTAAGGCCAATCCTCGCCGCCGGCAATGACCCCTTGAACACGATCCTGGAACATATAAAAAATATACAGCCCGGTCAGGTCCTCAAAGTAACCAATACCTTTTCGCCTACGCCGCTGATCGCGCTGCTGGAGAAAAAGAAATTTCTCAGCTATACCCATACCGCGGAAGAAAACCAAATAGAAACTTACTTTTTTAAGACACCCGAAACTGCGGAGGTGGAACCTGAGTTGGAGATACAGCAGGACTGGGACGTAATCCTAAAGAGGTACCAGGGCAAATTTATCCTGCTGGATGTCCGGCAACTGGAAATGCCTTTGCCGATGACCACCATCCTGGAGGAACTGGACAAATTGCCGGTGGTCAACGCGCTGTACGTTTATCATAAAAGGATTCCGGTATTCCTGCTCCCCGAACTGACCCAAAGGAATTTTGATTACCGGATCAGAGAAGTGGCAGACGGAGAAGTCCATTTAATCATTTTTATCCCATGATCGTTAGTGCTGCCTTGACAAAAACGACCTCTTACAAGGTCATTATTCCCTTTTATGCCTTTTCCGCTTTGTCGTTTTTAACGGCCGCTGCCTTTTTGTTCAGATTCGCGGGCGAGTTTACAGGGCATTACTTTCAACCGCATATCCTGGCGATTACACATACGATGGCCTTAGGGTGGGGCACGATGATGATCCTTGGTGCCAGTCACCAGCTCGTCCCGGTGATGGTCGAAGGGAAATTGTACAGTAACTTCCTGGCCGGCCTTTCCTTTGTCCTGGCCGCCGCCGGTATTCCGCTGCTCGTCTACGCTTTTTATACGTTCAGTATGCAATGGCCGGCACAATATGGCGCAATTTTAGTCAACGCGGCGATATTGTCTTTCCTCGCCAACCTGACAGGCAGCCTGCTGGGCAGTAAATGTAAAAACGTCCATGCCATTTTCGTCTATACCGCCACGTTATGGCTGTTTGCCGCCACGCTGATGGGCCTGTTATTGATCTACAATTTTACCCTGCCGATTTTTTCAAAGGATTCTTTGCATTTCCTGTCCCTGCATGCCCACCTCGGTATTGCGGGATGGTTCTTATTAATGGTCATGGGTGTAGGCTCCCGGCTGATCCCGATGTTCATGATCTCAAAATATACCCATGAGAAGCTTTTGTGGACGATCTATGGTCTGGTCAACGCGGGGTTACTAAGCTTTGCATTTATCTTTATTTATGCAGGCAGCTGCGCTTTATTGTTTATACCGGTGATTGCGGTTGCCGCAGCGATCGCATTATTCGCGGTCTTTATTTATCAGGCTTACAGCAAACGCATACGCCGCCAGGTAGACAACCAGGTACGCATATCCCTGTTTTCAATATTATTGATGGCTATACCAGTGGGATTCCTGGTGATCTTCGCCGCCATGCTGATCCTGAACCGCGTAGATACCAGTCTGGTTTTAGCTTATGGTTTTTCCATCTTTTTTGGCTGGATCACGGCGATCATCTTTGGGATGACTTTTAAAACCCTGCCATTTATTGTCTGGAACAAGGTTTATCACCAGAGGGCGGGACTAGGCAAAACCCCCAACCCTAAGGACCTGTTTGCTGCCAAAGTATTTAACGTGATGGGGGCAGCCTATTTACTTGGATTTGTGCTGTTTATTGCCGGCATATTAACTTCCAGCGATGTGTTGCTTCAGTATGCTTCGTTTGGTATCCTGCTGGCTGCCCTGCTCTATAACTGGAATGTATTTTCTGTGATATTTCATACTCCCCCGAAAAAATGAACGTAGTTACAAATAACGATAATAAGTGTACTTTAGCATTGTTAGCGCTAAAGGATGTTTTGGATCCTGAAATTGGTCTGAACGTAGTGGATCTCGGTTTGATTTACCGCATCGACTTTAATGATGATACCCGTTATATCCTGGTCATCATGACGTTTACCACCCAGTTTTGCCCCATGGGGCAATCTATACTGGATGACGTGATCCTGACGATGGAGATGGCCTTCAGGGAATGTACCGTAAAGGTGGATGTTATTTTCGATCCGCCCTGGAGCATGCAGCTGATATCAGAAGAAGGGCGTAAGTTTTTAAATAGATAGCATGTTAAGTAACACCTGTAAAACAGCGATCAAGGCGGTCATATTCCTGGCTACAAAAATTGAATCTGGCGACAAAGCTGCGGTCAGGGAAATTGCTGAATATATTGGCGCCAGTGAGCATACAGTAGGCAAGCTATTACAAACCCTGGTCAAACAAGGGGTTATCAATAGCCTAAAAGGACCATCGGGTGGCTTTTATCTCTCGGGCAAACAGAAAGAGCAGCCAATTATTAATATCGTAAGAGCGATTGACGGGCAGCAGATCTTCAAAGAATGCGGGCTGGGGCTAAGCAAGTGCTCTTCACTGCACCCCTGCCCGATCCATGACGATTACAAACAAGCCAGGGATCTGATCGAAAACCTGTTTGAAAATAAAAAGGTACACGATCTGTGCGTGCCCGTCAGTGATGGGTTCGCTTATCTCATCGGATAAAACGTACAGCCAGGACATATGGGAACCATCACTGCTAACCACCAGCTAGGTACGGATATTATCATTGTCGGTGCCGGGCCTACCGGGCTCATGGCCGCCTGCCAACTGGCCAGGTTTGGCGTAGACCTGATCATTATAGATGCGAAGGCCGGCACTACCCCGGAATCAAGGGCCATGCTGGTCAGTGCGCGAAGCATGGAGATTTACCAGCAGATGGGCTTGTCTGATAAGGTTATAGCACAGGGGGAATATATCCGGAACCTCTCCATTTATATTGACGGGAAAGAAAAAGTCGATTTTTCGCTGGGAAAAGCCGGGGCCGGGTTAACGGACTTTCCGTATATACAGTCCTTTGAACAATCGGGAAACGAATCGCTGCTCTATGAACAATTGAGAAAAAAGGGTCGCGATGTCTTATGGCGTACCGAGCTGGTGGATATGGAACAATCGGCGGAAGGGGTTACTGTGAAGCTGCAGGATCTGGTCGCTAAAAAGCAGCTGGAAGTTCGCGCCAAATATCTGATCGCATGTGATGGTGCGTCCAGCACCGTTCGCCAGCTGCTGAAATGTAAATTTGAAGGCAAGACCTATGAGAACAAATTCTTTGTAGCGGACACCAGAATTGACTGGGCGCAACCCGCGCACCGGGTCGTGGCCTCCCCATCCAGAACGAATTTCTGCGCCTTTTTTCCGATGTACGACAAGGATAGCTACCGGGTGCTGGGCACCCTGCCCGGCAGCTTTTACAATAAGGAAAATATCGCCTTTCAGGACATTGAATCCGTGATCCGATCGACCGTCGGTATCCCGCTGCAGTTTAAAGTGGTCAATTGGTTTTCCGTATACAAGCTCCATCAGCGGTGCGTAGAAAGTTTTGCTGTCAACCGGTGCTTTTTAGCAGGCGATGCCGCGCATATTCATAGTCCGGCCGGCGGGCAGGGCATGAACACCGGCTTGCAGGATGCTTATAATCTCTCCTGGAAATTATGGATGGTACTCACCGGAACAGCGGGCGGGTCGCTGCTCAGCACTTATCATACCGAACGATATCCTTTTGCGAAATGGCTGTTAAAGTTCACGGACCGCATATTTGGCTTTATGACTGATCGCCAGGTATTTTTTTACCTGCTGCGCAAGCACCTGCTGCCTTTCATTTTTAAAGTACTTTCGATCAGCCCCCGGATCAAAAAACGTATTTTCAGGGCCGTGTCCCAAATCTGGTATTCCTACGAAGACAGCCCGCTTTCCGTCGGGCATTCAGAACAATCGTTAACATTTAAAGCGGGTGACCGCTTTCCATATGTTCGCATCGATCACGAGGGGAAGACGATCAGTTGCTACCATTTACTGACCGCAGCAAAATTCCACCTGGTATGTATCGGCGCTGACAGCAACGGGAACAAAGACGATGTCCCCGCTGCCCTGGTACCCCTGATCCAGTTGATTAATCTTCCCCATAGCCCCTGCTGGTTAAAATTGGGTATCAGAACGAAATTGTACATCCTGGTCAGGCCTGATAATTATATTGGGATGATCAGCGACCGGATAGATAATGACAGCCTGGAGAAGTATTTTAGGTTATACCGCTAATGACTGCCGGGAAATAATTCATATCCGTTTCAACGCCGTCCCTTTGTGCGCGGCAATATGGTCGGTTTTGTCGCTTTTAATTTCATACTGGGGGTCCGCCTCACTGCAATGATGAACATAGCCCTTAAAGTTAAAATCCGAAGTGTGGATCGCGATGATTTTTCCGCTCACATGCCCTGCTTCTGAATTCCAGCTGACATGGTCGCCGATTTGAAATTTAATGTTCATAAGATCGAATCATAGGGTACCGTAAAAACATAAAAATCAACTACGTGGCTGAAGAAATGCAATTTAACCATTTTTAACATTCGGATTACATTATATTCATTATACTTGTAGAAATGCAGTTTAAACATATAAAACCTGTTCTTCTCATTCTATTTATTTTTTGCACGTTGTCATCGATGGCGTCAGAGAAAGCATACAGGGTGCATTGTGTTTCCGATCTAACCGGCCATGATTGCCGGGCTGCAGGAATTGATGATCATAACTTCACGGGCTCGCCTGTCCTTAGTGAATTTTCCAGGACAGTTAAACCAATTAAGCTGATCCTTGTAAGTCCGGCGAACGTCCATAACATTTTTTTTAGCCTAGATATCCCTGAGCCCCGCGTCAATGTTTACGCCATATCAGGTTGCCCGTTCAAGACATTCAACAGGCTTCTGCTCTTTCCGTTTCATGGTTTTTGGTAGTCAGATCCCCCGCTTTTCCTGAGTTGAATATTCCAAAATCGGGAGTGTCCCTGGTTCGGTAACGTATTTGAAACATATACGGTAACCGGGCGACAGATAATATTGCTTTGGAGGTCGTTTATACCGGCTGTAAGCACAATTATCATGCGACTTCCGGTACCTGGCTGCTATTCAATCCATCGGTATCCCACAGCGGGAAATAATCCCAAATCTGATTTTTAATCCTGTCAGGCGATAGGGCCGTGTGCCCTCTAAAGCCTGGTTATTCTTTCATCTTGATTAATTACACATACCATGCGTACCATACCACTTATTTTAACAAAAGAAGAATATAAATTATTAACGGACCAATATGAATCCGTGACCACTCTTGTCTTTAACAAGCAAAAGCTGTTTCAGGAATTAAAGGATGCCAAAATCGTAGGGCCGCAATCCATGCCGCTTAATGTCGTCTCGTCAAACTCTGATGTCCTGATTTGGAACATCAATAAGAACCAGACCTTCAGTATCAGTATAGTTGCAGAGGATAGCCCCGAACGCGGAACAAATAAAATCCGGGTGACAGACCCGATCGTTGTCGCCTTATTGGGTTACCCCGCAGGGGCTATGACCGAGTGGGAAATGAAAGACGGGATTAACAAATTTAAAGTGATCTCAGTAGGACAGGGACGCGTAGATGATGCGCTCGCCGGACATCACCGGAGTTAGAAATATTCTTTAACAGGGAATGGTTATTGACCATTCCTGCCTAAAAAAAATAAAAACATGGAAAACAACCTGGAAGAAGCCCTGATTGCGGGCGGCCTGGTGGGCTTGATCGTCATCCCTTTTTTGGTGATCACCCACCTGTCAAAAAGAAAGAAAATAAGCCTGGCCATGACGGCGAAGCTGACTGCGCTGGCTCATCAGTCGAACAGTGAGCTATCGCGATCTGAACAGATCGGCGCCAGGGCCATTGCCCTGGATGAAAACGCCGGGAAGATCTTATTTATTGACACGGATAACAACAAAGAGATAATGATCGATCTGACGGAAATCACGGCCTGTAAGCTGCTGAAAAAGATGGATATAAATACGGTTGGGTCTATCGTGCTGCAATTGATAAACAAAAATGGCGCGCTTTCATACACTGTGCCATTTTACCGGAGATTCATCGACGACGAAACCTGCCTTCCCGCAGTCATGAAAGCGGCTGAAAAATGGAGGTCCTTAATTCTCAATTTAGTAAGTAGCCAAAGGAAGCCCGGCGGTGTTAAATTATTCAGGGGCTTAACTCCCCAAACCAGTTTTTCGAGACCTGCCACGCAATAAAATCAAAAATTCAGCACAGGTTAGTTCAGAACACTCAACATATACTAAATAAAAAAACCATGAAAAATATATTGATGATCAGCAAGAATCCCCAGGAAACGGAGCGCTCGACCGAGCTGGCCCTATTGCTCGCGGGAACAACAAATGCTAAATTATATTTTTGGAATACCACTGTGACCCAAACGCGTTCGTATGCCGCTGAAATGAGTACCGCAGGCTCAGGTAAAAATTTGCCGGAGCGGCCCGTCTCTAAGCTTCAGTGGATTGAACAACTGCAACGCAGGCTTCACCTACAAACCCTGGTAGGATTTATTGAGAACATCCATTTTGTTTCCGATAATGTTTCGGCTATCGTTAGAAAATTCAACATCGGTCTGCTGATCAAAGGGGTTCCTGAAAGTGAAGGGCAGGGCTCTCCTGTCATGGAAAGTGACGTCCTTAGCTGTTCAGCGAAATCCGGCTGTCCCATATTATTTGTTCCTGAACAATTCCCATACAAAACTTTTGAAAAGATCGTTTACGCGACAGACCTCCGGTACTGCAGGCAGGGGATCATTCGTTTTTTAAGTAAACTGGCAATTAATTTTAAGGCCAGCGTTCTTATTGCGAACATCGCTGCAAAGGGTTTGCCGTTTATGGAGCATAATTATGCGCTTGATGTTTTTAAGGACACTATCGCTCGTCCGGCCAGCCATGACCATTTTCGTTTCAATAATATCCGGGAAAGAGACATTCCCAAAGCTATTGATATACTGGCCAACGACATGAAGACAGACCTTCTGGTGCTGGTTAATCACAGGTATCATTTTAATGAATTATTCGGCGCTGCTATTCCATACCGCTTGCCCGCTTATATCCGCATCCCCGTTTTGCTTTTTCCCTGTTGAATCAACAGGTCATTAAGAGCGGATTGCACGACGGCACCGGGTAGACCGTTTAAAAAACGGCTATCCCGGATGTTAAACAGGCAGGTGTAGACATTGTTCTAAAGCATCCAGCTGCTGCGCCATTATGCGCAAATCCTGAAACCAATCCGGACGCCATGATGCATTTGTTTTACCTATCGCTGCAGAACATCCGAATGGTCTATTTACGGACTTATTGCCTTTCTCTTAAAGCGCAAACCAAATCGTCCGTGAACTGATCGCTGGATGCGCCATAGCCATTGATTAAAATGCCTTTGAGGTTATGTTTAACAGAAGAAATGGCATATATGATCGCTTCATCAGCGGGATCGGATTGTCCCTCAAAACGATAGTGCTTGTCAACGACGAATTCATCAGGGTATACCTGCAGGGCGTTTTCATGACATTCAAGGCAATTGTCCTTTAGATTAAAATCGACCGTATATCCCTCTTTCTGCAGTTTGCTGATTACCTCCGATACAGTTGTCATGGTGTCCATAATGTCGCTATTTAATTTAAAGGTAGCCTTTTTTAGGCGTTAAAAACCATTTGTGCAAGGAAATAGTTTATCGTTTTTATGATGTAGAGACGGGCTTGACAGGGAATGATAAATTCATTTAATCGTCTTTTTACGGATCAGCGGTCTCCTCTTTGATCAGACTTTCCAAAGAATTGCATCCTTGCGAAGCCGGGTTTCACCATTTTAGGTTATAGCCGCAATGGCGGAATGGACATCTGCGATCAGGTCATCCCCATCTTCAATACCCACGGAAAGCCGCAGTAAATTATCCTGAATGCCCAGTTGATGGCGCTGCTCTGCAGATAAGCTCCGATGTGAGGTCGCGACCGGCGAGCAGATCAGGCTCTCTACACCGCCAAGGCTTAAAGCTGGCTGTATGATCGACAGGCGCTTTTGAAAAAGGATCAGCTTTTCCGGGTTAACATGAAGCTCAAAAGACAAAATGCCGCCAAAGCCCATCATTTGCTGCAAGGCGATCCGGTGGTCCGGGTGCGAGGTTAGTCCGGGATAATAGACGCGGTTTACCGCAGCATGACCGGAGAGATACTCCGCCAGCTTCATTGCATTTTCGTTTTGCCGCTTTACCCTGATCGCCAGTGTCTTCAGACTACGCTCCACCAGGTAGCATTGATAAGGGGACAAAGAGCCGCCATACAATTTCGCGGTGCTGAAAACAGGCTCCCTGTGCTCCGGGTTACTGGAAACCAACGCGCCAAAGGGCAGGTCATTATGCCCGCCGAGGTATTTGGTGCCGCTGTGAATAACGATGTCGATAGCGTGCAGCAGCGGTAATTGATTAACAGGGGAAGCAAAAGTATTGTCAACAATCGTAATGATGCCGTTCTTCTTCGCAAATTCTGCTATCTCCCGTAAGGGCACAATATTTAATAAAGGGTTAGCTGGGGTTTCGATATAAATGACCCTGGTATGAGGTTTTAGTGCTGCCTGGAACCCGGCTAAGGTGTTATCGGCGTAACTGCAGGAAATGCCTCTTTTCGGCAGTTCCTGTTCAGCGAATTTCCAGGTGCCTCCGTACAGGTCACGGGAAAAGATGACGTGATCGTGTAGTTGTGCAAAGGACAAAATAGCCGTACTAATCGCCGCCATGCCGGAGCTGAACACCATGCCCCAGTTCCCATGCTCCAGTTCGGCCATGATCTGGCCCAGCCGTTTTTGGTTATAGGTGGAATAGAAGCCAGGATATTGAAGTTCTTCCTGGTCCAGGTAGTTATACGCTGCTGAAGGAAAGATAGCAGCAGTAACGGAGCCTTTGAATTGGTCCTTTTCCCCGGTAGGGTGGACACATAATGTTTCCAGTTTTTTCATGACAGTTGTTTTAATCCGGTCTTGCGTTTGTCCTGGACAATATTTTTCCGGTGTACATAATCCCCGAAATGCTCACCGGCCAGTTTTTCCGCAGCGTAGCTGATCAGGATCGGTTCCAGCGCCTGTAAAATTTCCGCTTCTGAAAGCATTTCTTTATATAACGTATTCAGCCGGTCACCATTATGGCTTGCGCCGAGGTATAAATTGTACTGGCCGATCGCACGGCCTATAAAGCCGATCTCCCCCAACGAAGAACGGGCACAGCCATTGGGGCAGCCGGTCATGCGGATATTGATCGCTTCTTTTTCCAGCCCGTTATCCCGCAGGATCACATCCAGCTTATCGATCAGCGAGGGCAGGTAGCGCTCCGATTCTGCGAAGGCCAGGCCGCAGGTATTCAGCGCCACACAGGCCATAGAATTTAACCGCAGGGCGGTGTTTTGCGGGTTATTGAAAACACCGTGGTCATTTAATATCTTTTCGATGTCTCCTTTATCTTCGGGCGAAATATTGCCAATGATCAGGTTTTGATTGCCCGTCAGGCGCAGGTCGCCCTTGTTCAGGGCTGCGACCGCCCGGATCGCCTTTTTTAAGGGATATCCTTCCCGGTCCTTAACCCTCCCGTGTTCCACGAAAAGTGTATAAAACCACTTGCCATTCGTCCCCTTCAGCCAACCATACTGATCGCCGTTGGTTTTGAAATGATAGGGCAAAGCGGGCAGCAGCGGCTTATTGCGCCGGCGTGCAAGCTCGGCGATGAACCAGGGCAGTCCCTGCGCATCTATGGTGTACTTTAAACGGGCGTTCTTCCGGTTCAGCCGGTTGCCGTGGTCCCGTTGAATCCCGATAATGGTTTCTGCCACTTCAACGATCTCATCCGGCCTTATAAACCCGATCACATCCGCCAGCCGGGGATAGGTCTGCTCGTCGCCAAAGGTCATTCCCATACCGCCACCCACGCAAACATTAAAGCCTTTGAGCTTTCCCTTTTCTTCGATCACAATAAATCCCAGGTCGTTTGCAAAAAGGTCAATATCATTATGCGGGGGAATGGCAAAAGCGATTTTAAACTTTCGCGGCAGGTACGTGGCATGGTATAATGGCTCGATGTCGGCGGCACCGGCGACCTTTTCCTGATCCAGCCAGATCTCAAAATAGGCCTTGGTTTTAGGCTGAAAATAATCACTGAGCTTACCGGCCCAGGCATAAACCTCCCCGTGAACCCTGGACTCATACGGATTGGGGTTACACATGACATTCCGGTTCACATCCCCGCACGTAGCGATCGTGGTCATCAGCGTGTCGTTGATCGCTTTAATGGTTGCCTTCAGGTTCCTTTTCATGATCCCATGAAACTGGAAAGATTGCCGGGTGGTCAGCTTCATCGTCCCGTTGCCGTATTTTTCTGCCAGTTCGTCCAGCACCAGCCATTGGGCAGGAGTGGTTATTCCGCCTGCAGCCCTTACTCTTAACATAAACTGATAAAGCGGCTCCAGCTTTTGCTTCTTTCTTTCCTTCTCCAGGTCGCGGTCATGCTGCTGGTAAGAACCATGAAACTTGATCATCTTGGCATCGTCGGCTGTCAATGACCCGGTAAGCGGGTTGTCCAGGCCCGCAACGATGGTTCCACGGAGAAAATTGCTGTCCTCTTTGATATGTTCCTCCTGGGAAACCTCAGCGCCATTAGCATTGCTCGTCATTTCGTTATCGTCTTAATTGTGTTTTGCCTTTTGATCCTCAATAAATATCAGCCTGGTAACGGTCGGTCACCTGCAGGTATTTGACATACTCCTCGGCTTTTTCCCGGGTCATGCCCCCCTGTGTTTGTATGATCTGCTTTAGGGCATGGTCGACATCTTTGGCCATCTTTTGTGCATCGCCGCATACATAAAAATGGGCCCCCTCTTCCAGCCATTTGAACAGTTCCCTTCCTTGTTCCAGCATCCGGTGCTGTACATACACTTTCTTTGCCTGATCACGCGAGAATGCGACATCAGCACGCGTCAGCGTACCCTCTTTTAGATATTGCAGCCATTCGGTCTGGTAATAGAAATCCGTTGTGAAATTCCGCTCCCCAAAAAACAGCCATGATTTGCCCGGCGCGTCCTGGATCCCGCGCTGCTGGATAAACGCCCGGTAGGGCGCAACACCGGTGCCTGCACCAACCATGATGACCGGCATTTCGGGATCAAGCGGCAGCTTAAACCGGCTGTTGGCATCAACGAATACCTGCAGCTGATCATACTCACTGATGCGCCCGGCAAGAAAGGAGCTGCAATGGCCCTCTTTATGGCGCCCGTACGCTTCATAACGGACGACAGAGGCCAGTATGTGGACCTCATCATCCACGGCATCCTGGCTGGAAGCGATAGAATACATCCGTGGCGAGTTTTTCCTTAACAGCGAAATAAACACTTCAGGGGCCATTTTGAACGGAACCTCCCGGATCAGGTCAAATAGATCGCGGCCATACAGGTATTCAACCACCGCTGTGTTGTCATTCAGGATTTTACCAAGCCGCGTACTTCCCGTTAGTTCCGCATAGCGGCTGAGGGATACACTGGTCAGCGGCGTCAGCTCGTAGTCTGTCGTCAGCGCCTCCAGTAACGTTTTCTTCCCCAGGTAGGTGTTTACCAGCTCTTCACCCGTGAAATGCAGCGTGTTTAGGACAGGCTCGATCAGCCGATTGGCGTTACTGGCATAAACACCCAGGGAATCACCCGGTTCGTAGCGTAAACCAGAGTTGCTCAGATCCAATTCCAGGTGAATGGTTTCCTTGCTGGAATGACGGCCGTTCAGGTTGATCTTTTTGGATACTGTGGCGCCAAATGGATGTTTGCGATTGTAAACGGGGCTGGCCTTGCCTGAAATGGCCGGCTGAATTGGTACAGCCGGGACATTCCCACTTTGGAACGATGACGCGATGGCTGCAAGGTTGCCTTCCATCCACCGCGTATAGTCGTCCTCGAAATCAACATCACAATCCACTCTTTCACAGATTCTTTGAGCGCCAAGTCTGGCCAGTATCCCATCAAAATCTTTCCCGGTCTGGCAAAACTGGGTATAGGCGGTATCCCCTAAGGCAAGAACCGAATATTCCAGCTGCTTTAACTCCGGAGCCTTGCTGCCATGTAAATATTCATACAATTCACTGGCCTGTATGGGCGGTTCGCCAATCCCATGTGTGCTTACAATAATTAACAGCCTTTTTATATTTCGCAGCTCTTTAACTTTAAAAGAACCCATGTCCGATACTTTGGCCGCTATTCCCAAATCTTCAATTCTTTTCGCAGACAGCTTCGCCAGTCTTTCACTGTTGCCCGTGTGTGTCCCGTAAAGTATCCAGACCGGTTCCCCGTCATTTGACAAAAGGCGGAGACCGGAACCCGGGGCGGCCTGTATTGGCGGGTCATCCGAAGCCGAACTGACCCCTGACAAAAACCCGGACAGCCATTGAACCTGCCCGTAATCCATGCCGGGCAGTAATTCGTTCAACGTTTTAACCTGCTGATCAGAAAAAGGTCCGCGTTTTAAACCCGTTTCCCAATTCATCATTATTTGTTCGGTTGCGGCGTATAGCGAAGATAGGGCTTAACTTCCTGGTAGCCTTTGGGGAATATGGCGGGAATATCTTCATTTTTAATGGCGGTAGAGACAACTACATCCTGCCCGTCTTCCCAATCAACAGGCGTGCCTACGCTATAAAGCGCGGTCAATTGTAAGGAGTCCAGCACACGCAGGATCTCGGTAAAATTCCTGCCGGTAGATGCCGGATAAGTGATCGAAGCCTTGATCTTTTTATCCGGGCCGATGAAATACACGGAACGCACCGTTGCCGAGGTTGACGCATTATCATGGATCATGGCATAAGACCTGGAGATTTTTTTATCCGGATCAGCGATGATCGGAAAATCGACGATGGTTTTCGAGGTTTCGTTGATATCTTTAACCCATCCCTGATGCGATGCAAGGCCGTCAACGCTAATGGCCAGGATCTTCGTATTGCGTTTGGCAAACTCGTCTTTTAACTGTGCGGTGCGCCCCAGTTCTGTGGTACATATCGGGGTATAATCGCCCGGATGCGAATATAGAATGGCCCAGCTATCGCCCAGCCATTTATAAAAATCAATATTTCCCTCGGTAGTTTGTGCACTGAAATCAGGAGCAGTGTCTCCAATTCTTAAACTCATTGTATTTGATTTAATTAAACATTATTTTGTATCTTCTTTATCCAGCTTAATTTCTTCTCTTAAAAATTTGATAAAGTAATCGAAGTAAACCGGGTACGCACGGTCGCGTGTCCTGGCTACGTACTGCTGACGAAAAAAACCTTCCGGGTTGATCTTTACAGCCTTAATGTCGTTACTCAGGTAGGGCTTCAGGGCCCAGTTGGCCAGCACGATCACGCCCATATTGGCTTTAGCCAGTTCGATGGAAGCTTCCGTCAGCGGTAAGACAATTAACTTTTTAGGGTTGATCCCCTTTGGAGTTAACTCCGTCCGGAAAATTGAAACAGTATCCAGCGGAAGTGAGTGGATAATGAGGGTAATATCCTGGAAGTCCTCGGCTTGTACGAATGGCCGGTTTGCCCATGGATGCTGCGGGGCTACCACAGCCAGCATTTCATCAGCAAACAGCTTGATAAATTCTATTTTATCGATCTGCTCCGGGTTGCTTGTGATGGCCAGGTCCAGCTCGCCCTCCATGAGTTTTTCAATCGGTTTGTGCGTCGCCTCGAACACGATCTCTATTTCGACATTGGGAAATTCGTTATTGAATTTTTTTAGTACGGCCGGTAACCAATGGTAACTGGTATAGCATTCCGTGCTGATCCTGATCACACCGTTTTCGCCATTCATCATTTTTTTTATTTCGGAATCCGTAGCGTCCATTTCCGCGAGCACCTTGATGGCGCTGGTATAAAGTTTCTTGCCCACCGGGGTCAGGATCAGCTTTTTATTCCGCCGGTAGAATAGCTGGGTTCCCACCTGGAGCTCCGCCTCTTTTAACTGGTAGCTCAATGCGCTTTGCGATAAATGCAGCACATCCATCGCCCGGGTGATGCTCCCCTCTTCAACAATGGCTTTGATCAGTCTGAGATACCGTATTTCCATGGTGTATTGTGTTCGTCAAAGTTAAGGGTGCTGACGGGGTTAAAGGCAGGATTTGCATGAAAAGCTTTAATGTTAATGATTAAATCCATTGATAGTTCGTTGGGTAACACGGTCGGGGCTAAAAAGCTGATCGTGCTATAATGATATAAACATCGGTATTAGCCAGCGATCAGACAATGCAAACACTCAATTGAAATAGTGACAAAATGCATTCTTTCAGGACGCACACTGGCGTAATTTCGTATATCATGAAGATATTGATCGCAACCGATTTTTCGGCGACAGCAGCACACGCAGCCGAATACGGATACCTATTGGCAAAACAACTTAAAGCTGGTGTGTTCCTTTGTAATACAATCGTCATCCCCTCCGAGGTGCCCGTTTCAGGCATCGCTTTTTGGAGCCAGGGGGATAGTGATACGCTGCTGGCGGATTCTACCGAAGAATTAAGGCGTCTGAAGGCGCACCTGGAACAAAACGACCATACCGACACTTTTAGACCGCCTGTGGACTATATAAACGAATCCGGGACCGTTTGGTATTTTGTGAATAATTCAGCATTTAAACAACAGGCTGATGTCATCATCGCCGGTACACACGAAGAAGACGGCCTCGGTAGCCTCCTGTCAGGGAACCATACAATTGACTTAATTGAAACTTGTATCAGGCCCTTACTGATCATACCCCGGACGGCAGCCTTTAAGCCGATAAAAAAAATAGCGTTTGCGACCGATCTTGAATATCCTGAAAATGACTTACAACAGCTTTATGACCTTATAAAACTGGCCAAAATGTTGGACGCTGAAATTTTGTTAACGCATATTAAAAATGAAGCTGACAACGCCGTGAAATTTGAGAAACGGATTGAAAAATTCCTGGCAGAAGTTTCTGATAAAGCCGACTACCACAAAATATATCACCGCATTATCAACCAGGACAAAGTAGAATCAGGCCTGGACTGGCTTTGTGAACATGCACAAATTGATATACTGGCCATGGCGCACAGGGAGCATGGTTTTTTAGAGAACATTTTTAAGGGCAGTCATACCAAACGAATGGCCGGCCATATTGCTATACCCTTGTTGGTCTATCCGGGCACGAACTCTCGGGAAACTATATGACAAAATAGAAATGTGGTCATCTGGTTTTCCGTAAATAAAAAACACCGCCACGTCCATTTGTAAAGGAAAAATTAAATAAGGATTGGAATGGAGAAACCGGATTCTTCACCAATGCAGTGCTGCAAAAATATATTAAGGATCTGACGCTTCCGATTTATTTTCGTTGGTCGGGCAACTATGGTTACTTTCATATGAAAAATGCTTAATGAGTCAGGCATTGATGATGATCATATCCGTACCGAAGAATTTTGAGGCTACGAAAAGGATAAAAAATAAAACAAAATGAAGATCAGTATCAAAAGAGTATATGAAGCCCCGGCCAAAGAAGATGGCACCCGCGTCCTGGTCGACAGGTTGTGGCCACGGGGGTTAACAAAGGAAAAAGCAGCTGTTGATACCTGGTTAAAAGAAATTGCGCCAAGCACTGAACTTCGAAAATGGTTTGCTCATGAACCTGCTAAATGGGCGGCGTTCAAAGAACGCTACCATCACGAACTAAAAGAAAATAATGAACAGGTATTGCTATTGAAAGAACAATTAAAAAAGGGGCCGGTAACGTTAGTTTATGGTGCAAAAGATAAAGAACATAACGAAGCGCTTGTACTTAAAGAATATGTGTCTGCAGAACCTATAGACGACAACACGCCATAAGTAGTATTGGTGGATTCGAAAAGACAAATTCATGGAATGTGCCAACGCCGCAAAGCATAACTGCCTTGTCAGCAAGGCACTGAATTAAAAAAAAGCTTTGGATGCTGAACTTGAAACAACAAATCCATTCCGGTCAACTTAACCAAAAAAACAGGTTCAAAACAGCTGGGATACCGATCCTGAAAAGCCGGTCCCGCACCGGCAGGAAATTAACTTATCTGGACGCTATCAATAGGAAAACTATTGGGCAGCGGATTTGATAAGAATGGGCCTATAGCGTCAGTCAGATTTAATAATAATTTAGGAAATAGTAAAATATTGTAATGTATTCAATAAAAAAGGATAAATTTGTCTTTTATTATTAACGTAACTAGATGCCGCTAAACCCGCCCTTGTGCGTTAAAAGTATTTTTTTATAACTTAACTTAATTTCCATGAATCACACCTTCCATATACCAGTTCTCGGCTTAGCATTTTCGATTGATACACCGCTGAAGGTAGCCCGGTACGGGATTTCATCGGTAGTTTCTATTGTCGATGACATCCTGATCGAAAGGATGCGGAAATTCCACGCGGAAAGAAATGGGGAAGCATTCATTCCGATCAGTCAGAAAGACCCCGATTTTCGTGCCAGGCGGATCTCTGCGTATCTGAACCTGATGGAAAAAATAGTTGACAGCCAGTTCACATCTTTAAAACAGGAACCTTTTGAACCCGGCAGCGATATAACCCGTTATTTTGAGCTGTTACCTGAAACGGCTGCTTTAAAAATGGCATATAATCAAATGCTGCGGGTCCGGGATGAAACAAGAAAGTTAAAAAAGCAAAATGAGCTGCGCAGGGCCATGCAGAAAGGAGCTATTAATGTAAATATTATGTCCAAAGTGGATAAGCTGAATTTAAACGAAGATGGAGCTCCTTTAGGTGATCAATTCAGTGATGCTTTGTCTGCTTTGCGGGGCTTTGCCCAAAGTAACCTGCGATCATCTTTAATACTTTCAGCGGGAATGAATCCCCGCTTGTACAGTTATATGGAAACTTTTGAAGATTTTTTTCCGGATAGTGATCGACAAATCAAAAAGAACGTTATTTTAAAAGTAAGTGACTTCCGCTCGGCATTCATTCAAGCTAAATTCCTGGCGAAAAAAGGAATTTGGGTATCAGAGTTCAGAATTGAATCCGGACTAAACTGCGGCGGTCATGCTTTTGCTACTGAAGGATATTTATTAGGTCCGATTCTTGAAGAATTTAAACAAAAGCGCGAGGAGATGGTTCAGGAACTCTTTCAACTCTACCAGTCGGGTCTTGAAGCGAAGGGATTGTCAATCATTAATAAGCCTGCGATGAGGATCAGCGTCCAGGGCGGAATTGGCACCGGAAAAGAAAATAGTTTTCTTTTAAATCATTATGGAATGGATGCGACAGGTTGGGGGAGTCCTTTTCTGTTGGTTCCCGAAGCGACAAATGTAGATGAAGAAACATTACAGCATTTAGTCAGTGCAAAAGAAGAAGAGTTCTACCTTAGTAACGCTTCGCCCCTGGGGATTCCTTTTAACAATTTTCGAAACTCTTCCTCGGAGAAATTGCGTTTAGACCGCATAGCAAAAGGCAGGCCCGGTTCTCCCTGTAAAAAGAAATATCTTGTTTCTAATACCGAGTTTACGTCGACACCCATTTGTACCGCTTCCCGCGAATACCAGAAAAAGAAGATCGACCAGATAAAGTCCTATAACCTCGGGGAAGCGGATTATCAGGCTCGTTTTGACGAAATAACGGAGAAGGCCTGCCTTTGTGAAGGCCTGGCAACTTCTGTATATCAAAAAAACAATATGCTGCAAGCCAAAGAAAATGAGGCAGTCGCTATTTGCCCCGGACCCAATACCGCATACTTTTCCGGCATCTTTTCTTTGGACGAACTGGTAAAACACATTTATGACAAATTTAACCTGCTTTCCGGGATAGAACGGCCGAATATGTTTATCAATGAGTTGAACTTGTATATAGAGTATCTTAAAAAGGACATCGAAAACCACTTTAAAGATTTAAGCGATAAAAAGGCCAAATACCTTTCAAAGTTTAAAGATCAGCTGCAAAACGGTATCGCGTATTATAAAGAACTCATACCCCGGATCAGTGATCAGACCGAAACATACCTTAATAAAATGTATGAGCAATTAGCTGAGGCAGAGTTTAAATTGCAGCTACTTAATATAGGTGAGGCTATTTAATCCGGTTGTTCCTGATGTGATGAGACATCTGTGGAAATGCGTTACCGAAAGAAGAAAAATGATGATTGATGTCCTTATGGATGGCGGGAGTTGGGTTTGCTTTATAAAGCACAAAATATTTTGAATTAAACATAGGCTATGAATAAGACCACTCTGGATTTACTGCACAAATACGATGTGCCATCACCCAGGTATACGAGTTACCCTACCGTTCCCTACTGGGATTTTTCAACAATAGATGAAGCAAAGTGGAAACATTCGGTGGTTGACACATTTACAGCTGAAAATGGGGAAATGTGTGTGTATGTTCACCTACCCTTTTGTGAGAATCTGTGTACATTTTGCGCCTGCAACAAACGGATCACTAAAAATCACCAGGTTGAAGACCCCTACATTACCGCTGTTCTTAAAGAGTGGCGTATGTATCGTGCTTTATTTTCAACGATCCCGGTAATAAAGGAAATCCACCTCGGAGGCGGGACGCCTACTTTTTTTAGTGCGGATAACCTGGTGCAACTTATTAATGGCATTACCGCTGACGCTATTATAAAAGAAAACCACGAATTCAGCGTAGAAGTACATCCTAATTATACCACCGAAGAACACCTTTCAAGACTTGCGGGAGTTGGCTTCAACCGGATCAGTTTGGGTATCCAGGATTTTGACCCTAAGGTTCAGTTTGCAATAAATAGGATTCAGAGCTTTGAAAAAACAAAAGAAGTCGTTGACTGGGCGAGGAAATACAACTACAATAGTATAAACGTTGATTTGATTTATGGCCTTCCTCATCAGACGATAAAAAGTATAGAACTTTCTGTCTCGCTCGTTAAGACGCTTGAACCAGATCGGATCGCATTCTATTCTTATGCCCACGTCCCGTGGAAAAGTAAAGGGCAAAGACACTATACGGAGGAAGATCTGCCGGTAGCTTCAGAAAAATGGGCAATGTACAACCGGGGAAGGGAGTTACTGGAGGATGCCGGATTTGAAAGTATAGGAATGGATCACTTCGCATTGTTGAGTGACACGCTTTTTGTTGCTGCCAAAAATGGGAACATGCATCGTAATTTTATGGGTTATACGACAACGAAATCAAAACTTATAGTTGGTCTCGGGGTCTCAAGCATCAGTGATTCCTGGGACGCATTCGCACAAAACGAAAAAGTAGTGGAAGCCTACGAAGAAAAAATCAGCCAGGGAAAATTCCCTTTGGTAAACGGTCATTTACTGAATAGAGAGGATGCTGTTATCCGAAAAAATATACTTGAATTGATGTGTGAAGATAAGACCATTCTGGATAGTGAACTGCTGGAGCCTGATTTTGTCAAAAGCGCTCTTTTACAGCTGCAGGAATTGGAATCGGACGGTCTCGTTACGGTAGACGAGACAAACATACGCGTTACCTCAAAAGGCAGATCTTTTATCCGGAATATTTGTGTTGCCATTGATGCCCGGCTATGGCGGGAGCAAAAAAATGTCAACACCTTTAGTAAAGCCATATAAACTAAAGATTCGTCCGCAAGCCGACTCGAAAACCTGGAATTTAATACTGCTTATCCATAATAGGATAGCTATCCTTGTTTAATAAATTACCGGTACGGGTGATGCGTCTTAGTTGAATCAGATAATTACAAATCAATCATTCCCGGGTGTGGTTATTGCGCAAACAATCATCATATAACATGATTTATATCATATTTTAAACCCACGGACATGTGCATTTTTACATGATGGAACTTACAATTAACCCGCAAACAAAAATCGGCCAACTGCTCGAAGTTGACCGTGACCTGGTGATCAGGACGCTCGTCGGTTTGAATAAAAAATTTTCAAAACTCAAAAATCCGTTACTACGAAGTTTATTGGTCAAAAGGGTTAGCATCGCTGACGCCTGCAAAATATCAAAAACCGAGCTCACTGATTTTATGTGGAGCATGAAGCAGATAGGGTTCAAAGTAATCGCAGACACATCAGTTGAAAATGATAAAGCTGTGCGGATGGCTCCTTTCCGGGAGCCCTTGGATTATTTCGAACTTGATGTCCGCCCTGTGCTGGCCCGGGATAAAGATCCCTTAAAAGAAATATTGGCCTGTATTAAACAACTCGAAGACGGTCAGGGACTAAAACTGATCAATACCTTTGAGCCGTTACCATTGATCCATTTGCTGGCAGACAAAGGATTTTCTTTCCGTGTGGAACAACCGGAGCCAAACCTGGTCGTAACTTATTTTAGCAAAGCAGGATCGGCTCCGGACGAAACGGCAACCATTCCCTTAACCACCCCGGCCGCTGATAATAACCAGTTTGACCGGCTGCTGAAAAGATTTGAAGAACACCGGATTATTTTTCTTGATGTGCGCCAACTGGAAATGCCGAAACCCATGCTGGCTATCCTGGAGCAAACACCGAACCTGGTTGCCGGGAGTGCCCTGTATGTGTATCACAAAAAGATACCGGTATACCTGCTTCCCGAGTTGGAAAAGCAGGGGTTGTCCTACGTCTTTAAAACGATCGGCCCTACGGATGTCAACATGCTGATCTATAAAAAATGAGCGGGATCAAACAGAACCCCGGCCTTTATAAAATCGTGGTAACCCATTATGTGGTTGCCGCCATTTGTTTTTTGGTGCTTTCTGTAATGATGTTATTTTCGGTGAAGGCTTTTACCGGGCATTATTTCCATCCGCAGATCCTCGCGATCACGCATATGGCCGCGCTCGGCTGGGGAACAATGATCATCCTGGGTGCATCCTACCAGCTGATCCCGGTGGTATTGGAAACGGACCTCTACAGCGAAAAATTGGCCTGGATAAGTTTCGCGCTCTTTGTCCCGGGGCTGATAGCACTTGTTTTTTCATTCTGGGTGTTTGTGCCGGGTATTCATATGCAATGCGGGGCTATTTTGTTGCTTTTGGCCGTCCTCTTATTTACGGTAAATGTCTACCTGACCGCCAAAAAGAAGAAGCAGGAGACCATCCAGGAGGATTTTATCTTCAGCGCCTGTATCTGTCTTTGCCTGACCGTCGCCTTAGGCGCGGCGCTGGTCTTTAATTTTACCCTGTCTATATTTCCCCAGGATCAGCTGCATTTCCTGAAATTGCATGCGCACATGGGGCTGATCGGCTGGTTCCTGCTGATGCTAATCGGGGTGAGTTCCAAACTGGTACCCATGTTCCTGGTCTCGTCCTATCAAAGCACCAAATTGCTCACCTGCAGTTATTACCTGATCGTAGGCGCGCTGCTGTACTTCCTGGTCGATTCTTACCTCTACGGGCTTAGCCTGCGGACCTATTTGATCTTCACGATCGGTGCTGCCGGAATAATCTGCTATTTTATCTTCCTGTTAAAATGCCTGCGGTCGCGGTTAAGAAAACATATCGACCTGCCGATGCTGAACAGTTTCCTCTCTTTCATCCTGTTAAAAATTGCAACGCTGACCGTTCCGTTCATTATCTACTTCCACCTTAAAAACAATCCGGTGACCATCCGCTTTTCGATGATCTATGGCGAATTCATGCTGATGGGCTGGATCACCGCGTTAATATTGGGGCAAACCTTTAAGACACTGCCTTTTATTGTTTGGGTCAAACGCTACGAACACCTGACGGGCAAATTCAAAACCCCGATGCCCGCAGACCTGTTCGCGGATAACCTGCTAAAGGCACAAACGGTTTCGTATTTGATCTTTTGCTTAACCTTTATGCCGGGCTGTTACCTGCTGTTCCTGCCGCTGATCTACGTCGGGATAGCGGCGCTGATGGTTACCGCCATGCTGTATCTGTCGAACATCTTTATTGTACTCTTTCATAAAACAGTAACTTATGGCAAGCTTTGATATTACCGACCCCAATTCCTTTTTAAAAGAACAAATGACGGAAACACTGCGCCTGGTCATGGATCCGGAACTGCACATTAACATCATCGACCTCGGGCTGGTTTACGGTATAGAAATAGAGGCTCCGGAAAAACGGGTCACGGTTCAAATGACCTTGTCCTCTTCGTATTGCCCGATGGGTGAAAGTATTGTATCTGCAGTAAAAAATTGCATCGAGGGCCATTATGAAGGTTATGAGGCCACGGTCAACCTGGTTTGGGAGCCGGTCTGGTCTTATGATAGTATTACGGATCAAGGTAAACGATTATTAGGCCTGTGATGAAATGGTATCAAAGCCTGAATTATCCCCGGTGGGCGATCATTAATTTCATCGTGCTGAGTATTTTCGGTGTGGTACTTCGTTATATGCAGCTTTACGATGTCCCCAAGCTTGACTACCAGTTCATCCTGCACGCCCACTCACACTTTGCTTTTTCAGGCTGGATGTTTTTCACTATCGCGTTTTTGATCGCCTCGTTAGGTACCGGCGATAAATTAAGCAACAATTTCAAACGGGTACTTTTGCTAACGCTTGTCAGCGCCTACGGTATGCTGGCCAGCTTTTCCTGGCAGGGCTATAAACCGGTTTCCATCGGTTTTTCAACTCTTTTTGTGGTGGTGACCTTTCGTTTTACCTATCTCGTATTTCATGGAAATTTGCTGAAAAAAAATGTGAATGAACCGGCTTATATCCTTCTCCGGGGAAGCTTGCTTTTATTATGCCTTTCGGCACTGGGGCCGTTCGCCCTGGGTCCGCTGGCGGCCTCGGGACTTAAAAATTCACCATACTACCAGGATGCGATCTATTTTTACCTGCATTTCCAAATGAACGGGTTTATGTTACCGACAGTTTTGGGACTATTGGCTGCTACCTTACCGGTTAAGCCGTCAGGACGACGATCAAGGCTGTGGTTATATCTTTTTGTCTTTTCCGCGATACCACTGTATTTTATTTTTATGCTATGGAGTCGCCCTGGTAACGGTATCCTAATACTGGCTTTTTCCGGTGCCGCGCTAAACCTGGTCAGCTGGCTGGCACTGTGTTTTAGTTTTAGAAGTCAATCGCGCGATTTGTCTTTTATAGAACGCGCGGCCGTCATAGGCCTGACTTTCAAATGCGTTTTTCAACTCCTGGTGTGTATTCCTGTCGTTAGCGACTGGACCTTCCTCAACCGTAACCTGATCATAGGCTATATCCACCTGCTCACGCTTGGTATCATCATGCCTTTACTTATCGGACAGCTGGTGCGTAAAGGGTTCATAACAACAGGACGAAGGACAATCACGTTGAGCTATACCTATGTCGGACTGACCGTAGCCTATTTGGCTTTGCTATTCATCCAGCCTTTGCTAGCCCTTTTTGATGTAGCTATTCCCTTTTATCAGCAGCTGTTGCTGTGCCTGTGCCTGCTGTTCCTCGGTTTTGGGGCAGGACTCCTGACGACGGCCACAAAAATGAATAATAATAAACAATTATGACCGGCATCA
Organism: Mucilaginibacter sp.; assembly: GCA_035547875.1. GTDB lineage: Bacteria > Bacteroidota > Bacteroidia > Sphingobacteriales > Sphingobacteriaceae > Mucilaginibacter. The sequence goes on from DASZTX010000024.1 coordinate 86,146, forward strand.
CTTTTTGGCTGGCAAATAAAGATACATTTGTCTTTTATTAATAACCGGGCTGCTCTCATGTTTTTACACCGCCAGCGTCAGTCCGACCATCATTTTAACACCAGTTATCAATATGAACGTCGCCGAAAAAAAAAGAACCGCAACCATTTACACCGCTGAAGAAGCCTACCAGCAATCACTTGGATATTTTAAAGGTGATGAGCTCGCAGCCCGGGTTTGGGTTAATAAATATGCGTTGAAAGATTCCGCCGGCAATATTTACGAAGCGACACCGGATGACATGCACCATCGTATCGCGAACGAGCTAGCCCGTATAGAACAGCGCTATCCGAGTCCATTATCGGCGGATGAGATATTTGAGCTGATCCGTGACTTTACATATATCATCCCGCAGGGCAGCCCTATGACCGGTATCGGCAACCCTTACCAGGTGGCTTCACTTTCTAATTGCTTTGTGATCGGGAACGATGGCAATGCCGATTCGTATGGCGGGATCTTCAAGATAGACCAGGAGCAGGTACAGCTCATGAAGAGGCGGGGCGGCGTGGGCCACGACCTGTCGCATATCCGCCCTAAAGGTTCGCCGGTCAAAAATTCAGCGCTCACCTCCACCGGGATCGTGCCTTTTATGGAACGTTTTTCCAACTCTACCCGCGAGGTCGCCCAGGATGGTCGGCGCGGTGCGCTGATGCTTTCAGTAGCCATCAGGCATCCGGACGCGGAAGATTTTATAGACGCTAAAATGGAACAGGGTAAAGTGACGGGAGCCAATGTATCCCTACGCATAGATGATGCTTTTATGGAAGCAGTAGAATCCGGATCGGATTACCGGCAGCAATACCCGGTGGATAGCAGTACGCCAACTCATGAAACAATGATCGACCCGGGACGGCTATGGCAAAAGATCGTTCATAATGCCTGGCGCTCGGCAGAGCCCGGCGTCTTATTCTGGGATACCATCATCCGGGAATCGTTGCCCGACTGTTATGCCGATCTCGGCTATAAAACGGTTTCAACCAATCCCTGCGGCGAGATTCCCTTATGCCCTTATGACTCCTGCCGTTTACTGGCCGTAAACCTGTTCAGTTATGTAGATCACCCGTTTACCGGCGCGGCGGCTTTTAACTGGGACCTGTTTAAAAAACACATTCATGCAGCCCAGCGTATTATGGATGATATCATAGACCTGGAACTGGAAAAAATTGACGCGATCCTCGAAAAGATTGCCGCGGACCCCGAAGACGCGGAATTGAAGCGGACCGAAACGAATTTGTGGCAGCATATCCGGAACAAAGCCAAAGAAGGCCGGAGAACCGGTATCGGAATCACCGCCGAAGGTGATATGCTGGCTGCCCTGGGCCTGCGCTACGGCAGCGACGAGGGGACGGCTTTCGCCGTGCAGGTGCACCGTACCCTGGCATTGGAGGCTTACCGGGCCTCGGTTAATGCCGCCAAAGAAAGGGGGGCCTTCGCCCTGTTTGATGCAGAAAGGGAGCAGCAGAACCCCTTTGTATTGCGACTCGCGGCCGCAGACCCGCAGCTGTTTTATGAAATGCAGGAACACGGCAGGCGAAACATGGCTTTACTTACTATCGCACCTACGGGAACGACCAGCCTGATGTCGCAAACCAGCTCGGGGATCGAACCGGTATTTATGCCGGTTTATAAACGCCGGCGAAAGGTGAATCCGGGTGATCAGGATGCGCGTGTGGATTTTGTGGACGACCTGGGGGACTCCTGGGAAGAATACGTGGTGTTCCACCACCGGTTTAAGCAATGGATGACCGTAAACGGTCATGACCTTAATAAGAATTATTCGCAGCAGGATCTGGATGAACTGGTGGCGTTATCGCCCTATTATAAAGCTACCGCCAACGATGTTGATTACCTTAAAAAAGTGGAGATGCAGGGGCAGATCCAGCAATGGGTGGATCACTCCATCAGTGTTACCATTAATATGCCTGCGAAGGTGACCGAAGAGGTGGTAGGGCAACTCTATATGGCGGCCTGGAAGGCCGGCTGTAAGGGCGTCACCGTATATCGTGACGGTTCGCGCTCCGGTGTCCTGATCGCCAATACAGGAGATAAAACAGAAAATACTGCCGGCGGAGAAACGGTATTTCCGGTTGACAGGCCACCGGTGCTGGATGCCGAGATCGTCCGCTTCCAAAATAACAAGGACAAATGGATCGCGTTCATCGGGTTAATTGACCATAAACCCTATGAAATATTTACAGGCCTGGCTGATGATGAAGATGGCATCCTGATCCCGCGGTGGGTCAACGACGGCCTGATCATCAAGAACAAAGACGGCGACGGCATTTCCCGTTATGATTTTCAGTACCAGAACCGCTACGGCCACAAAACCACCATCGAGGGGCTTTCCTACAAGTTCAACCCGGAATACTGGAATTATGCCAAGCTGATCTCCGGAACCTTGCGCCATGGTATGCCGATAGAAAAGGTGGTTGACCTGGTCGGCAGCCTGCAGCTCGACGAGGCCATCAATACCTGGAAGAACGGTGTCGCCCGGGCGTTAAAAAAATATATCCCGGACGGCACCCAGGTAAAAAAGCAGGTTTGCCAGAACTGTAACTCGACCAACCTCCAATACCAGGAAGGCTGCCTGAACTGCAAGGACTGCGGTTCCTCCAAATGCGGATGAGCCAACCTTGATATATCCTTAACGCGGCCCTTCGCAAGCGGCTTTTTTTATGTATTCTTCCCGGTTTCTGAGGATTAATGACGAGCATCACTTTTTTAATAAATAATAAAAGATACATTTGTCTTTTATTATTTAACAATTTAAAAAATGGAAGTATTAGACATTCTGGACGTAACCGTGATCGAACCGCGGTTTAAACATCCAAAGATCTTTGACAAGTTCGATTCGCTGTTAGCCGGCGAGGCCTTTATTATTCACAATGACCATGATCCTAAACCGTTGTATTATCAGCTGCTGGCTGAAAGAGGACAGGTATTTCTTTGGGATTATCTGGAAAGCGGGCCGGAAGTATGGCAGGTAAAGATTGCCAAAAAGACCGAAGCGGAAAACACCGAGACCATTGGTGAGATTGTAGCCAAAGATTACCGCAAAGCGCAGGTCTTTAAAAACCTGGGTATCGACTTTTGTTGCGGCGGCAAAAAGACCATCGCTGAAGTTTGCGAGAAAAAAGGGATTGACCCTGAAGAAGTGGAGCGCCAGCTCGAAGCCATCAAAGGTGAAGCAAACACGACCAGTGAAAATGATTTTCAAAACTGGGACCTGGGTTTTCTGAGTGACTATGTGATCAATACCCACCACCGCTATGTACGCGAGAATACCCGGTTTATCTTGGAGATCGCCCAAAAAGTAGCACGGGTGCACGGTGAAAGACATCCGGAACTGATCAAAGTGGCGGAATTATTCGAACGGATCGGAAACGACCTGACCCTGCATATGGTCAAAGAAGAACAAATACTGTTCCCTTTTATCAAAGAACTGGCCCAGGTTTATAATTCCGGGGGCATGCTCCCTTCTGCTGACTTCGGCAAGATCTCCGTACCGATACAGATCATGGACGCTGAACATGAGCAGGTAGGCGGCGATTTCGAAACGATACGGACAATTACTTCAAATTACCAGTTGCCTGCGGATGCCTGTAGTTCTTATACCATCCTGTTCAAAAAACTGGAAGAATATGAAAACGACCTGCACCGTCACGTACACCTGGAAAGCAATATCCTGTTCCCTAAAGCCATTCAGCTCGAAAAGGAATTATCTTAAAGGACGATTATATATTTAGGTTTGTAAAATCAACAGCACAAAAAATGATACTATCCAAATCATGTGAATACGCCATCCGGGCGACGGTTTATGTCGCCCTGAAAAGCAGGAAGAATGAAAAGACAGGGATCATCGAGGTTGCTGAAGCAATCGGCTCGCCCATGCATTTTACAGGCAAGATATTGCAAACCCTGGTCCGCAAGAAGATCCTTTCATCCGCGAAGGGGCCGACCGGAGGATTTTATGTTGAAAACGGGCAGGACCTCTTCCTGATCGATATTGTCAGGGCCATCGATGGCAACGGCCTGTTCTCTGCCTGTGTACTTGGCCTGAATAAGTGCTCGGAAACACAGCCCTGCCCGATGCACGAACAGGTCAAACCGATCCGGGATCAGTTAATGGCCGAGTTCAGCAAGAAGCCTGTTACCGAACTGGTGGAAGAGTTTCTGCAGCATAAATACGTTTTGAAATAAAAATTTTAACAAAATAAAAGACATTAATATCTTTTATTAATATGATTTATCATAAATAAAACGAACATAAAACAAGTGAAAATATCGTATAATATGATTTAAATCACATTATACGATGTCGGGCATCATGTTGACCCTTCTTATTTACAGCTAGTTTTATCAAAAATTAAAACACAAGAAAAATGAAAAATTTAAAAACCTTATTGATTGCGACGCTCGTGTCAGGTTTAACCTTTTTATATGCCTGCGGTCCGTCAAACGGGGGCTCCGATTCAGAGAACACTTCAACGGCTGCACCAGCAGCAACAGCAAGCGCCGATATTGACCCCGCTGCGAAAAGTGACAGCAAAGGTATCGGCCGGTTCACCGATGTGAAACTGGATGCTATCGACCCCGCGATGGCGGATAAGGGCATGGTTGTTTTCAATGCCAAATGTGGCGCTTGTCACAAAGTGACCGATCAAAAAGTTGTTGGGCCCGGCCTGAAGGATGTTACCAAAAGGCGTACACCTGAATGGATCATGAACCAGATCACCAACCCGGTAGAAATGGAAGCGAAAGATCCGGTTGGCCAGGCGTTGTTAGCGAAACACCTGACCCAGATGACCTTCCAGAATGTAACGGATGAGGAAACCCGCCAGATCCTGGAATACTTTAGAAAAAATGACAGCAAATAATATTTAAACCTTTACAGATTATGAAATTCTTATCTTATAAATTACTGGTACCGGCATTGGCTATATTAGCCGGCAGTACTATTTCTGGCTGTAAGCCGGGAAAAGCCGGTTCTTCCGTCGATGCCGATGCTGCCCAAAAAGTATACGTGGCTCCTGGTAAATATGATGAAGTATACGCTTTTCTATCCGGTGGGTTCAGCGGGCAGGTCGCTGCCTACGGTATTCCTTCGGGCCGCTTGTTAAAAGTGATCCCGGTGTTTTCTCAAAACCCGGAGAACGGTTATGGCTATTCGGAAGAAACCAAGCCAATGCTGAATACGTCGCACGGTTTCGTTCCGTGGGATGACTCTCACCACCCTGAGCTTTCGAAAACAAACGGCGAGGACGACGGCCGCTGGCTATTCATAAACGGGAACAATACCCCGCGTATAGCCAGGATCAACCTGGCCACTTTTAAAACGGTAGAAATACTTGAACTGCCTAATATCGGTGGCAATCACGCGTCCCCGTTTTGTACAGAAAACACTGAGTATGTGGTGGGTAACACCCGTTTTAGCGAACCGCTTGATAACAGCAATGGCGACGTTCCCATTAACAGCTATAAGAAAAATTTCAAAGGGGCAGTATCTTTTGTTAAGGTTGACAAGGACAAGGGAGCCATGAACCTCGCATTTCAGCTGATCGTGCCTCCATTTAACTATGACCTGGCACATGCAGGTAAAGGCCCCTCACATGATTGGATATTTTTCACCTGTTACAATACAGAACAGGCCAACACGCTATTAGAGGTAAATGCGAGCCAGCGGGACAAAGATTTTATCATGGCGGTAAACTGGAAAAAAGCAGAAGAGTTAATAGCTGCCGGAAAGGGCACTAAGATTACTGGGAAATATGCGCACAATGTTTATAACGAAAATACGCATACCGCTACGTCGGTTATGGAAACAGGGACACAAACTTTGGATGTCACCAAATTTCCGGGCCTGGTGTATTATTTGCCCTGCCCAAAATCACCGCATGGCGTTGACGTAACCCCTGACGGAGAATACATGGCGGCCAGCGGTAAGCTTGCGGCTGTTATTCCGGTTTTTTCCTTCAAAAAGATGCTTGCGGCAATAGACAAAAAACAATATGATGGGATGATCGATGGCGTATTACCTGTGTTAAAGTATGAAGACGTTCTCCATGGTGAGGTTAAAAAACCAGGTCTTGGGCCTTTACATACTGAATTTGACGGCAAGGGCTATGCCTACACCACCATGTTCGTATCATCCGAAGTAGTGAAATGGAAGATAGATAACCTGGAAATTATTGACAGGATACCTTCTTATTATTCACCGGGCCACTTATCGGTTGTCGGCGGTGATTCCAAAAAACCATTTGGTAAATACCTGCTGTCACTGAACAAGATCACCAAGGACAGGTACCTGCCAACAGGCCCGGAACTGGCCCAGGCTTGTCAGCTCATTGATATTACAGGAAACAAAATGAAGCTTTTGCTTGACTTTCCGACCATTGGAGAACCACATTACGCGCAGATGATACCGGCTGAAAAGATCCTGAAAAACCAGGTCAAATTCTTCAAGCTGGAGGAAAATAAAAATGCTTATGCCACCAAGTCTGAAAAAGATACTAAAGTAGTCCGGAACGGCAACCGGGTGGATGTCTATATGACGGCTATCCGTTCACACCTGGCGCCGGATAACATTGAAGGGATTAAGATCGGAGACGAAGTTTATGTCCATGTCACCAACCTGGAACAGGACTGGGATGTGCCGCATGGCTTCGCCATCAAAGGCGCGAATAACGCAGAACTGCTGATCATGCCGGGTGAAACCTGCACCCTGAAATGGACTCCAGGATTAGTTGGCATAGTTCCTTTCTATTGTACTGACTTTTGTTCAGCGCTCCACCAGGAAATGCAGGGCTATTTCAGGGTGTCTCCCGCAGGCTCCAATGTGCCTGTTAAATTCTCTATCGGTGAAAACCCGGTAACCCAATAATTACAGATCAAAGTGTATCGTGTTGAAAATACGATACACTTTGATAATCCTCTGATCATGAAAACACATACAAGAGTGTTGATCTTCATCAGCTGTGTGCTGATGCTGACCGCCTATTTTCTTCCGTTATGGCATATTTTGCTGGATGCACCCCAATACCCAGAAGGCCTGGAAATGAAGATCTGGCTGAATGGCTTATCGGGGAGCATTCAACAGATCAACGGGCTGAACCATTATATCGGGATGAAATTTATTTCGGTGGATGACTTTAAAGAATTCAGGATCCTGCCCTATGTATTTGGGGCGCTTACACTGATCGGCTTTGCCGCAGCTATTGCCAGAAGCCGCAGGTTATTATGGGCCTGGTTCATTGGTTTATGTTTGTTTGCTATTGTCGGCTTTGGTGATTTCTATGTGTGGGAATATAATTATGGACACAACCTCAACCCGCATGCCGCTATCAAAGTAGAAGGGATGAATTACCAGCCGCCGCTTTTTGGCTATAAGCAACTGCTCAATTTCACTGCTGGTTCATTACCCGATACCGGGGGCATCCTGGTAGGCGTAGGTGGTTTATTGGCCGCTGCTGCACTATTTTATAAACCGCAACAATCATCAAACAAAATTAAATGAAAACGCTGAATATATTTATACTGGTACTGTGCTGTCTGATAGCAGCATGCAGTCACGCGCCGGATCCTATCCGCTATGGTCAGGACGCCTGTACACATTGTAAAATGACGATTATGGATAAACGCTTTGCCGCTGAGCTGATCACCGCCAAAGGCAAGGTATTCAAATTTGACGCGGCCGAATGTATGGCCGGTTTTTTAAAGGAAAATCCAGCCATTGCCGAAGATGTCAAGAGCGTCTTTTTAGTCAATGATTTTAGCAGGCCCGGGCAATTTGCCGATGCCCGTAAATCGTTTTTCCTGAGAGATAGTTCGCTGTCCTCACCTATGGGCGGGAACCTGGCGGCTTTTCTTTCCCTGCCGGCGGCAGAAGCCGCAAAAAGGGACAAGTCGGCGGAGGTCTATGACTGGTCACTGTTATTAAGTAAAAACAAATAATGAGATCGCTGATCGTAAAAATAGGTTTGCTGCTGGTGATGCCGTTTCCGGCATGGGCACACACGATCGTCGTGGCTACCGGAACGAATGTGACAACAATCAAACAGGCGGTAGCTCTTGCGAAAAATGGGGATACGATACGCGTCGAGAAAGGAACCTATATTTCTCTGAACACGATAGTTGACAAGGAACTGACCATTTTAGGGCAAAATCAGCCTGTACTTGACGCGCGTTTCCAGGAAGAAGTGCTGACAATAACGGCCAGTCATGTAAAGTTAGACGGTTTTATTATCAAAAATTCCAAAACGGGCTCCATGCGCGATTTTGCAGGCATCCGGTTAAGTAATGTGGAATTTGTGACCATCAGCAATAATACGCTCGTCAACAATTTTTTCGGGATCTATTTGTCCAACTGCAAACATATCCAGGTGCTGCATAACCGCATTACCGGTTCTGATAATATCGAAAATTCCGGTAACGGCATCCATCTATGGAAATGTAAGGAAATACTGCTTAACGGTAATTATGTGACCCGTCACCGGGACGGCATCTATTTCGAATTTGCCAAAAAATGCCTTATCGAAAATAATTTCAGCGAAAAAAATATCCGCTACGGGCTGCACTTTATGTTCTCGGATGATGACACCTATCGCCACAATACTTTTAAAAACAACGGCTCGGGTGTCTCCGTGATGTACACCCGGCGCATAGCGATGCTGGATAACACGTTTATTGAAAATTGGGGAAGCTCCATTTATGGCGTATTGCTCAAAGAGATCACCGATGCACGGATCGAAGGCAACCATTTTATCCGGAACACCACCGGCATTTATATGGAAAATTCCGACCGTATTACGGTGACCCATAACGATTTTATCTCCAATGGCTGGGCCATGCGGGTACTGGCCAGCTGTAACAAGGACCATTTTACCCAAAATAACTACAAAGGAAACTCTTTTGACGTTACCACTAACGGCACGTTGAAGGAGATCTATTTCAATGACAACTATTGGGACAAATACGAAGGCTATGATCTGAATAAGGATGGTACCGGGGATATTCCCTACCGCCCGATCAGCCTGTACGCGCAGATCATCGAACAGAACCCGCAAAGCGTCATGCTGATGCGGAGTTTCATCGTCAACCTGATCGACAAGGTAGAACGCGCTATTCCATCCATTACGCCCGAATCTGTTAAAGACGAAAAACCAAGAATGAAACCATGGAAAAAATAATAGCGGTCAAGGGACTTAAAAAATCATTTGGGCGGCTGGAAGTACTCAAAAATGTCAGCTGCGATTTTGCCGGCGGCGGGGTGGTGTCCATTCTGGGGCCAAATGCTTCAGGAAAAACCACGCTGATCAAATCCATCCTCGGGATGGTTATACCGGATGGCGGCGAAATATTATTTAAAGGCAGATCTATCCTGAACACTTTTGATTATAAAAGAAACATCGGCTATATGCCTCAAATAGGGCATTACCCTGATAACATGAAGATCGGCCAGCTATTTAAAATGGTCATGGATATCCGCCAGCAGGATGCGGTGGATACAGACCTGCTAAAGGCTTACCAATTGGAAAGTATGTATCAAAAAACCATGCGCACCTTGTCGGGTGGAACGCTTCAGAAAGTAAGTGCAACGCTGGCATTTATGTTCAATCCTGCTGTACTGATCCTGGATGAACCCTCGGCAGGCCTCGACCCGCTCGCCGCCGAAGCGCTGAAAGAAAAAATACTCGAAGAAAAAGCGAAAGGCAAACTGATTTTGGTCACCTCCCATATCCTGAGTGAAGCCGATGAAATATCCGATCATATCCTTTACCTTTTCGAAGGCCAGATCAAATTTTATAAAACTTTAACCGATCTGAAACTGGAGACCGGAGAGCAAAAACTAAGTAAAGCCTTAACACAACTATTAAGTTCACCATCATGCTAAAGATCGCGAAATATATCATCCTCGATATCGTACGCAGCAAGGTATTGCTGGCCTATACGCTTTTATTACTGGCGATCAGCCTGACCATTTTCCTGTCAGATGCAGATGTAACCAAAGGCCTGGTGAGTATTACGACGGTTATCCTGATCATCGTCCCATTGGTGAGTATCGTTTACGCGACCACCTATTATTTTAATGCGGCTGAGTTCACCGAAATGCTGGTATCCCAGCCCATCAGCAGGCGCAATATCTTACTGGGAAAATTCATTGGGATCAGCAGTTCCATCTTGCTGGCCTTTTTTATTGGCGTATGTATCCCGGTTTGCCTGTTCGCATTTTCGGCCACCGGCATCACCTTAATGATCTCCGGCTGCCTGCTGACACTCAGCTTTATTTCACTGGCATTCCTGACATCGACCATTACCCGCGATAAAGCCAAAGGGATTGGGTTGGCTTTAATGCTTTGGTTCTACTTCTCGATCATCTTTGACGGGCTTGTTTTATTGTTCCTGACCCTATTTGCCGACTATCCCCTGGAAAAGGCGATGATCGTTCTGACGGCATTGAACCCTATAGACCTTGCCCGCATCCTGATCCTGCTGCAACTCGATATTTCTGCGCTGATGGGCTATACCGGGGCGCTGTACCAGCAATTTTTCGGAAGTGGTGTCGGGATCGTGTTCTCGCTGCTGATGCAAACCATCTGGATCATCGTACCCTTGTTTTTTGCACTTAAAATATTTAAAAAGAAAGACCTATAATGAAACAAATTACAACTATCATTTTATTGACTGTTACCTTTTTTGCAGGGAATGCGAAGAGTTTATACCAGCATGAACAAGCTTCGGAGAAATTAGTGCTGAACAATGGCGCCAAATGGAAGATCGACCAGCCAACCAGTAAAAATGTCACCCGTCTTCAGCAGATCGCTGGAAAAGCCGGCGTCAGGACGTTAGCCGATTATCACCAGGCCGGCGCCGCGCTGCAGGCCGGAATAAACCAGATGATCAAAGAATGCCGGATGAAAGGACCGGATCACCTGGCCCTGCATAAATGGCTGGAACCGCTGATGGAACAAGTTGCGCTCCTTAACCAGGCGACCAACGCGGCATCTGCCAAAATTCACTTTAACGAAGTAAAAAAACGCTTAACGCTATTCAATCAATATTTCCAGTAATAAAGATGTTAAAGCAGTTCACGGCATGGCTTTTGATTTTCTCGGTACTCACCGTTAACTACTCCCGGCTGTTCGTTTACGCCGGATTCAAATTGAACCAAAGCTATATCACCGCCAAACTGTGTGAAAACCGCGATAAGCCTTTCCTCCATTGCAACGGTAAATGTTACCTGATGAAAAAGATAAAGCAAGCGGAATACAAACAAAACAATGCTGAAAGCCAGGCGCAGAAAAACCTGTTCCAGGATGTTTATATGGTCAACACTTGCTTTCACAACAACACCTTATGGAGCGTCGGTATCGGAAACGCGTTCCCGTCTGCAGAAAATTACGGGAAGGTTCCTGGTGCCTTTCTGTCCATCTTTCACCCGCCCCAATTGAGTTGATCTTTAACTAAGTCTAATCCTCATGGGGGAGCCTTTTGGCACCTTCAATGGATAATTTATGTACCGGCCGTTTCTTCCGGCCTGAAGAACAATTTTAAACGATCATCAAACCGCAAGCGGTTTTACTCAATATATTCCAATGAACACGCTAAAAAAAATGGCGTTGCTTATCATGACCACCGTTTTAGCGGTGCAATGGGCAAACGCACAATATATTTATAAAGGGCATATCGCCGACAACAATACACAACAGCCACTGGAATGTGCCTGCATTCGCGCCAATGGCAAGTTATGCTGCACCAATAAAACAGGGGACTTTCAGCTTTCACTTTCAACAGATACCGCCACCTTAACGATTACTTATATCGGTTATACGACAAAAGTTCTTCCATTGCGCAGTTCGGCTATGCCGTTAAGCATTTTGATGGATAACGGGCAGGTCGACCTGAAAGAGGTGGTGATCGCCCCCTCGCTGCTGTGCAGCCCTTTTCATACGCTGAGCACTTTAGACCTGCGGCTTCGCCCGGTCAATTCTTCACAGGACCTGATGCGCCTGGTTCCCGGCTTGTTCATCGCCCAGCACATGGGCGGCGGCAAAGCGGAACAAATCTTTGTACGGGGCTTTGATGCGGATCATGGCACCGACCTGAATGTTTCGGTTGACGGAATACCCGTTAATATGGTTTCCCATATCCACGGGCAGGGTTATGCCGACCTGCATTTCCTGATCCCGGAGACGGTGAAGAATTTTGATTTTGGCAAGGGCCCGTATTATTCCGCTTACGGCGATCTGGCCACAGCAGGCTATTTAAGCTATACGACCAAAGACGCGACAGACCGGAGCATGATCAGCCTGGAGGGCGGGCAATTCCATACTTTTCGCGTCGCTGGCCTTGTTGACCTGCTGGGCGCGTCAGCCGCCAATAGCGGGCGAACAGCTTATATTGCGGGCGAATACAACTATACCGACGGTGCCTTCAGGCTTCCGGAACGTTATAAACGGACCAACCTCTTCGGGAAGTACACCAAAAAAATAGGAACAAATAATAAATTAACCGTAAGCGCTTCTACCTTCAGTACCAGCTGGATCGCTTCCGGGGAAATACCTGAACGGGTAGTTGCCGCTAATACGGTTGCGCTGGACGAGCAGGGAAACGCGGTCAGGATCCCGGCTGCTCCTGTAACCATCGACAGGTTTGCCGCTATCGACAGCGCTCAAGGTGGTAAGTCAACAAGGGTGAATGCCTTCGCGCGCTTAAACACTGACCTGAAAAACGACTGGGCTATGGAAAACCAGCTGTATTACACCCACTACACCTTTTCATTGCATGTCAATTCCACTTTTTTCGCGGCAGACAGTGTTAACGGCGACGAACGCCGGCAGTCGGAAACACGGGATATGTTCGGTTATAACGGAAAACTCAGTAAACGCAAATACTGGGGCAATAACCTGCTGACTTCCATCATTGGATTATCCAGCCGCTTTGACCGCACCTATGGCACCGTTTATGACCACGTTACCAAGCAATACCAATTCCTGGATAACATCACCCAGGGCGATATCCGGCAAAATAACATGGCCGTCTACCTGGATGAAACACTGGAAAGCGGTAAATGGCAGTTCAATGCCGGTGCACGGCTGGACTATTTTAAGTTCAATTACCATGATTCCACTAAAAACAGTTTGGCGGTAAGTCCGAAACTGAATGTCCAGTATACCGCTAACGAACAAATTCAATTTTATCTGAAAACGGGTAAAGGGTTCCATTCCAATAACGCGATCGCTGTCATCGCCAACAACGGGCTGAAAACCATTCCGTCAGCCTATGGCCTGGACTTGGGGCTGAACTGGAAACCAATGCCGCGCTTGTTCATCAACGCAGCGGTCTGGTACCTGTACCTGTCTCAGGAGTTTGTTTACACCGACGACGGTGACATTGCGCCGGGCGGTAAAACCAAACGTTCGGGCATTGATCTCTCTGCCCGCTACCAGCTGGCCAAATGGCTTTTTGCTGACCTGAACGTCAATATCGCCAATCCAAGATATGCTGACAGTACAAAAAAGACCGGCTACCTCGCGCTGGCCCCGACGCTGACCAGCACCGGAGGCCTGGATTTTAAATTAAATAACGGCATTAACGGCGGATTGAGCTACCGCTATATGCACGACCGCCCCGGAAACAACACAAATACACTCACCGCAGACGGCTACTTCGTAACGGACCTGAAGATCAACTATAGCAAAAAGCGCTACGAGCTCGGTTTAACCGTAGAAAATTTGCTCAACAAAAAATGGAACGAATATGCCGTTGAACAGGTTAGCCGGCTGAGAGGAGAAGCTGCGCCGGTTGATCAGATGAGTTTTACACCCGGCACCCCGCTATTTGCCAAAGTCCGGGTGGCTTTTTTCTTTTGACAAATTATCCTATCATTACCAACCGAATATAAAACCGAAAGTCCATGAACAAGCCCCAGAAAGGATGTAACCTCGAAAAATGTTTCCTCTGCAACAACACGGTGCCGGAGTGGCGCGAGACCATTAACCTTCATAAACAAAACCTGAAATTCAAAAAAGGAGAGGTGATATTCAGCGAAGGCCAACCGGTGACAGGCATCTATTTTGTTTATTCCGGTACGGCAAAAGTTCATAAAAAATGGGGCGATGACAAAGAACTGATCATAAGGTTCGCTGCCGATGGCTCGATCCTCGGGCATCGTGGGCTGGGCAGCAAAATGGTTTACGGCGTATCCGCCACTGCTGTAGAACCGCTGGTAGTTTGTTTTGTAGACATCAAATTCTTTGAAGCCTCGCTGAAAACCAATAGCGACCTATGCTATAAACTCATGGTGCTTTTTGCAGAAGAACTGGATGTTTCCGAGCGAAAAATGCGGGACCTGGCGCACATGCCCGTCAAAGGGCGCGTGGCGCAGGCCTTGCTATCATTGGAAGAACAGTTTGGCCAGGACACCGGCGGCTACATTAACCTTACGCTTTCGAGGCATGATCTCGCTGCGTTCGCCGCCTCGACCTACGAAACAGTTTTCCGGGTGATCATGGACCTGACAAAAGAAAATATCGTCGTGGTGACGGGTAAGCAGATCGGGATCATTGACCGCCAAAAACTAGCCGCGCTCACGATGGGTGCCTGATGGCTCCCAAACCGTTTGGCAAGTACCTGTTCGTCGCTTTTTATCAGGATGATCGTTTTAAACGATAAAATGCTGCAGGAAAATATCGAAAAAGTCCGTTTAAACGGTGTCAGATCACACGGGTTTCCTTGCTGCTAACCATTCATCAAAGATAAACTACAGCGGTGTTTAGACATTGCGATTTATATGGCTTCGTGTATATTTTGCGGTGATTATTAATGGCGGTCCGACAATAATCAGCATATACCAGCGTTATCAGATTTAGCGAAAACAAATGGCTTGCTATTTGTTATACCTACAGAGATCATGTTCATGAACAACACATCATATCGCAAACATCGGAAAGGACCTGCAAAAAGCAGCCCAAATACTGCTGTTGTGCCCCTTACTGATTGTTGCTTCCAATACATTTTGGCATACGCTTTTATTCAAAGCAGCAAGGACTTCATCAATTAAGCCCCGGCCAAATTTGGTTTGGGGCCAGTTTTAAACGCTTGTTTTTCACTGTCTGATAAAGTTAGTTATGATCCATTTCCCATTCAAGTCTTTTAAAGGGCTGCAAAATAAACGCAGCAAAATACAGTCATCTTTCATCTTGTACGGCTTGTCTGTGCCTGTGCATTTTCATTTTGGCTTCTACGCCCAGACCACCAGTAAGGACTTTGTAAAGTAAGCCCCGGACCGATCCTGGTTTTGGGGCCAGTCATCAATTGGCTGTTTTTTCACTTTTAAATTATTATTTTATGAAGAAATTTCGTTTCAGATCCGGAATAGGTCTGGTTATCGCGCTTTTTGTTTTGAATACCGGCTTAGTGGCCGCCGCCGTCATCGGCTCCAGCCACCTGCTGATCGCGCTGGCGATCGTGCTGTCCTGTGCCCAATTTTACCTGCATGACCGTTTTGGGCGCAGCTACCGTACTTTAACAAATTATCCTTTTGACCAGCTCCTGAAGGACCGGTTGTCCTTTCTCCCGGAAAGCGTCGGCAGGCTCTTCTTGAAAACGCGGACCAATACCGAACTGACTGAAAAAGAATGTTTGCTGCTTGCCCGCCGCTCCAAGAGCACGGACACCACCGTGGTTGAGGATAATCTGCTGCCTGAAAACGATCCCGGCTTTGAATATGTGCAGACGCACCCTCCCTTTTTTTACCTGCCTCATTGGATCTGAGGGTAAATATCGGCACGGCACAATGCCTTCAACCGTACAGTTTAAGTGTGTTTAACTTCGGCGCGCTGGACCGCGGCAAGGTAGCAGATCAAAGCGTCCATGCACTTTCCCAGGCCGCCAACATGTGCAGCTGCGCGGTGAACTCAGGTGAAAAAGGGCTTACGCCCGAACTGGTCAGGGGCGGCGGTGATATCGTCTGGCATATGAGCTACGGTGACCTTGAGCTCAGGAACCCGGACCGTTCTTTTAATGAAACTATGATGCAGCTCATTGCCGCCAAACCGTATGTCAAAATGATCGAACTAGGGCTTTATTCCACACAGGTAGCCGGCCAGGAAAAGACACCCAACGAATGGGCTGTTTTTGCCCTGGTCAGCAAGCTCCGGCTCTGGTCGGGTGGTAAACCGGTTGGGATACACCTGTTAAACCCGGCTAAAGAATTGGTCAGCCACCTGATCAGGTCAATGGGACCGGCAAATGTTTGCCTGGATTTTATCAGCATTGAAGAGTCATGGGCGGCGAATCGTTTGATGCACAAAGATTCTGAGCAGCGTTTCTTAGAGGCGGTATTTACGGCAAAAACAATGCTCCGCAACTATGGACTACCAGCAAAAGTGATCGGTACCGGCGTTATCCTGACCGAATATGATATCCTGCGCCTGTGCGCTTTGGGGGCCGATGCCTGCTTCAGTGCGGCGGGTATACCGATGGAAAATGGCCTGTTTCAGCAAAAACCAATAGGCCGCTCCGGCTCACCAGGGATCTGGTTGGCCAATTTTCAACGCAATACGGTCGGGGCCACCCGGACACTTATGCAGCGCTGCGGCTATGAGCATTTATCGGAAGCCGACCCGGCTGATTTTTTCCGCAGGATCAGTGCTTTCGAGGTCGTATCGCTTAAAGATATTTTTTGTCAAACGGGGCGGGAAAGATCTTTGGCGCCTTGGTCCATCTCAATTGATTTTGTTACAATCCGTTTATTCTTTTAGCAATTAAATTAAAAAAACATGAACACTCCATTGATCATCGTTCAGCGGGAGCTGGACATATTGAAAAAATATCTGCACGAGTCCGTTTTAACGGATTTTAATAAAAAGAACCTTTTGTCGGAATTGGCGTCCGCCCAAATCGTGGAAGAACACGAGCTTCCCTGCGACGTGATAAGCCTCAATGCGGTCGTACACGTTCAGGAACGGCAAAGCAAACAGAGCTTTATTTTTCAAATCGTGTCGCCGGCTGCGGCAGACGTCAGAAAAAACAAAGTATCTGTTTTGGCACCTATCGCCATTGCCTTATTAGGTTACCGCAAAGGGTCGACGACCCAATGGGAAATGCCCGGTGGCGTACAGGAATTTGAGATCCTGAAAGTAACCCGGATTGACTTGCAGCAGGCAGTTGACGGATAGATCCGGGCCTGTAACTTTATCAGCGCCGTTTACGCCTTTTTTTAACCTTAAATCATAAAAAAACATGGGAAAGCGATTTCAACTGACATTAACGATCGGGGATTTTAAATTGTTAATGAAATATTATTTTACCGAGGGCCTGTCCGTCTTTAATAAACGTAAGCTTTTCGGTGAGTTAAATGATGCGCGTATCGTCGGCAAAGGAAGCCTGCCGCTGAACATAGCCCGGCAGGGAGCAAAAGTACTGGTAAGAAATATTGGCAAGCACCAAACCTTCCGTGTACATATTGTTGCGCAAAACCCCGAACCGGCCAGGTTAAATAAAATAATGATCACTGACCCATTGTCAATTGCGTTATTGGGCTACGCCGATGGTCACCGGACCGAATGGGAAATGCCGGATGGGGTTCAGCGATTCGAACTCGTTTCTGTTCGTCTGGACGGGGAAGAGCCTGAATTTTTGGCGGCTGACAGCCCCAATGTTTGCCCGGGCTACGATGAACGCTTCGTTTAATATTACCGGAGCAAATTCAATTCATATGGGTTATTATCAGATCGGTGCGGCAAGGGTAACTAAAGGCCTGCTGAAATTCTTATTGGTACTATCGGCGGCGTTAATAGGCCATCGGCAGCCTGACAGGGCATCCGTGTCAGAAAGCCTTCCGCGGGCTAACCGGAATGAGCAACTGCATGCAGCCAGGCTTTTTCAGGTCACCGGAAACATCTCGGAGGCACCGGTTATGCCGGCAGTCCGGCAGGGGCTGCATAAATTTCCCGGGGAAGGAAACGTGAAACAACTCGCTTTTAGCTTTTCCCGTATTTGCGCCACGCTTTTTTTTCAAAACAGGATCGCGGCGGTGTATGAGGTTAGGTTTATTCAGCGGCTCTTATTTCCCGCCCATTATTTCTGGTAGCGGGTGTGCCTGCCAGCAAACAGCTTATATCATCAATGCCTTTTTTAACCATTAAATATTATTTTATGACACATATATTGGAAAACTGCCTCATTGCGGGCGCTTTACTAACCGTGATTCTCCTTCCTGTCAGCCTGGCCATGATCAGGTCCCGTAAACGTAGAAAGCAAAAGATCAGCGATGAACTTAAGGCTGCCGAGCGGGAACGGGAACTTTCCTTTCAGTACGTAGGCCAGCTGGATGCTTTTGTCATCGCCCTGGATCCTGTGAAAAAAAAACTTATCCAGATGGACCATACGGATTATCAGATCGGTCAGATCGACCTCGAAGGGATCGACAGTTGCGTGCTTGAAGAAAAAAAGCGGGGCGATACGCTTCAGCTTTTACAACTTGGACTTCGGGACAAGCACCAGAAAATATCGCACATCGTATTCTATAGGCAATACCATAATAATGACTGGCATTTAAAAAGAACCATCCTGCTGGCCGCTAAATGGAAGCTTTTAATTCAGGATGTGATACGCCCGGCCGCCTAATATTGAACCCTTCACTATAAGTGAAGGGTTTTGTTTTTCATTTTTACCCTTTTACAGCATGATCAAATTTCAAATTCCCATCATCATCATCGCCCTCCTTTCGGTCGCCGGATGCGAAAAAAAGAATACATACAGGTATACTCCGACAGATAGCTGTCAGAATTTAACCCTGGCTGTTAAAGGCCTTTATCCCGGAGACCGTGTTTACGTCTATTATGATACGCGTCTGTTGCTGCGTCAAAAGGTTGATTCGCTCGGTGCGGCTCATTTCCACAAGGAGTTTTGTAACCGGTACCGCCGGGAGGGAGTATTGCGGATCGTTATCCTGGAGAAAAAACGGGTATTGATCGATACCGCGCTGCAGGTGAAAAAGCCGGTCACCGGTTATCAGGTCTCGGCCGACCGTTTTCTTGGCCGGGTAATATTGGAACCAACCCCGTCCCGGTGACGGCACAAGCAGATTGCTGCTGATCTGAACTATAGGGCCAGTTGCCGGTATAAGCATACCAATCACTGTGCTTACTTCAGGGAGGCTGAAGCTGTCTGCGAACGGTGCCGGAAAGTTTGATCGCCTTGCTCAACGAGACATCCCCGGATCAGAAACCCTGCAGCAGAAATTTCAAGCGCCGGCCGCCTGTTCGAATTAAAGACTATTCGATACGTTAAGCGGGCCGGTGCGGATCCGGCAATAGATGGCTGTCACGCTCAGCAGCAACAGGATCCCATTGAACTGGTGCAGGACAGCGAACCAGATATAATTCGGCCTGCCCGCGTGGAAAAGGCAAGCAATGCCCAGAGAAACCTGAACGATCAATAGCAACACCGGGTAAAGTGCCTCTCTTAACAATTCCGACCGCGCCGGTAAAAGGCGCGCATACAGGAAAAAGGTCAAAAAGAGGCCGCATAATAAATAAGCAAGCAGGCGGTGGATAAACTGGATCAGCAGGGGGTCGTAAATTATCCGGTGAAGGAAACCGCCGGTTATGCCGGATGACGGGATGAAAAATGTCCCGTTGATATCCGGCCACGTGGGCGCATAGAGCGCTGCATGTGTACCTGCCATAAAAGCGCCAAAAATGAGCTGAAGACAGAGCACGAGGCAGGTCAGTACCGTCAATAGCCTAAATGGGCGGGATACATACACCGGCTCGTTATCCGCCTGAAGCCTAAGATACATCCAGAACAGATAAACAAGTAAAAATAGCGCCAGGCAAAAATGCACAGCCAGCCGGATATGGCTTACGGCGACATCGGTATCATTTAGACCGCTTTGAACCATTAACCACCCGGCAAGCCCCTGTACGGCTCCCAGTACAAATAAGCCGGTCAACTGCCATTTTAAGTGCCGGTCAAACTTCCGCTGCAAGAGAAAAACCATAAAAGGAACGATAAACACCAGACCCATGACTCTTGCCCATTCCCGGTGAAGCCATTCCCAGAAAAATAGCCCCTTGTAATTGGCCAATGTAAAGTGACTATTTAGTTTTTTAAATTGTGCGATCTGTTGGTATTGTGCAAAGCTGTGGCTCCAATCGGCGTGGTTTAGTGGAGGTAGCGCGCCCAATAGCGGTTTCCATTCCGTGATCGATAGACCTGAACCGGTAAGACGGGTGATACCACCCAATAAAATCTGGACCAGTACCATCAATATCCCTGCCCCCAGCCATAAGCGGATCTGCCTTCCGGAGGCCTCTGAAGTCTTTGTCATTTAAAAAAGTTTTAGGATTCGGGTTTTCATGGTACACAAAATCCGGCAACGTGCAAATGTAGGCGCCAATAACCCTGTAAAAAATGACATTGGGCATTAAACGCTGAATAAAGAACAGTCAGCTTGTCAAACAGACCGCAATACAATCGGGCAATTGCCCGGTTTAATCCGGAGTCAGCCTTTAATTCGCGGAGCACCTCCCATAATGCACATAAAAATGTTGCCGGAAACCGGGGTCATCGAATAAACTATCAAGGTAACTATGGATAGGATAATTTCTTTCCATTCTCCGCCGGACCGTGCCGGTTCCTCTTGCCGGTCCTGCGGGAAGGGTTCACCTACCAGGGCGTATGGCAAGGCCTGCTGCCGGTTCTGTCCCGGGACGACCAGTTTCGGCCGCATGAAAATAAAAGCCTTCGACCTCGCCGTTCCCGTAAACAGGACTGTAGGAAGCAATGACTCCCCTGTTTTTCCGGGATTGACTTGTCCCGCCAATAATGAACAACTGCATTTTGCCTTGCAGTACTTTTCGTACATAATTGTTGTCCGGAATCTGTACTGCCGAAGCAATTGTGGACATCCGGTTGCCGGTCAATCGCTCTAATACGATTCCAGCTGCTGCTGCATAAGCCTCGTTGGCAAATCTGCAGACCAGTTCCTTATCCCAGTAACTTAACAACGGTGAGGAAATGGATTGGATATCCAGCCCATGTTCAGCAAAACTAGACTTTACAAACATTCTCCGGCTAAGATAATTTAAACACATGATTTTAAAAAAATAAAATGGCACTTTGACTCGCTGCAAAGGCTTCCCCATCCATCGCCTGTCAAAATTTGATCAGGCTATATCGTTATAAAGTTCCCGTATCAACGGATAAACAGGACCGACATCCTGCTCCGGTGGTTCCAGCATTAATTTGGCCATCTGCTTTTGAAAGCTTTTGTTTTTATCGTGCGCCTCAATGATTTCCCATAGCCCGTATCTTTTGAACGACCGTTCAATATAAATCCAGTACTGTTTGTGCTTGATGACCGCCTGCACGGCAAAACTGATCCAGTTCTTATAATTGAAGCCGATGATCTGCTGTCGGCGGGTGCTTTCTATAGAAAACAGGAATGTTAAATGCTTATAAATATCATCAACCAGGCTTTTGTCTTTTAATTGGTCACACCATTGAATGACCTTTAGCTCGTGGTTCTTTAACTGCATTTCCGTAGCAATTTCGTTATAAACGGAGATGTCTTCCTCGGTTAGCCGGTAGCCTCTTTTAAACATGCTTTTTACCAGGGGTTGCAGGTAATCGAGATAGGGATTTTGCAAAATCTGCTGGAAGGTAGTCGTGCCGTCGTCGTTGGCCGCATTAATATCAAACTCTATGCGCCGGTCCCGCAATAAAAAATGGATGAAGGAATGCTGGAGTTTGCCCGCGTTGAAAATATAATGATTGATTAACGACATGCCTTTTACGCGTTTGGTTGCAAACATAAAGCGTGAATTCAGCGCTTCCAGACCTAAAGGTGACAACCGGTCTAATTCCTCGTCAAACTTGTAAAAATTCCAATCTTTGCTTTTATAAAATTTTAGTTTTTCGATAATGGCGGCTGCGCTTTTTTCAGCCGTTTCCCGGAGCACGGCCATCCGCTCTTCAAGCACCTTTTGTTCGTCCCGCGCAATTTTCTCCTGTAACAGCCGCTGGGTTTCCTTTAACTTCTGCTCATAGTGTAAATAATAGATCTGGCAGGTCGCCGGATCAAATTGTACCTGCGGCAATGCAACAGACCTGGTTTGCCATGGGGAAAGGATTTGATCCTCCTTCGTTATAAACGGTGATTTATAGGTACATGAAAGTCTGAACACATCGACGGATTCGTCAAGCTTAAAAAAATTCTGTGACGGTGTCAGGTATTTAATGTCGCGTTCCATGGTCGACTGCCCGTGAACATCGAACTGATCCAATATCCAGACCAGGTAAATGCCTTCTTCACTATAGAATTTATGCCGGCCTAAAAGGTAACGCTGTGACAAGTTGGAAAGCTGGATCTCAAAAGCCATCTGCTTTCCCTGGTAGATACAATAAACGTCCGGCCTGCGCTTTTCAACTTCGTTGAAAAAAAACCGGGTATCCGCGATCACCGACAGCGGATCAACGCCCTCCGTTTTCATCAGCAGTTCAGCGATCCTGTTTTTCAAATACTTATGCCTCGGCCTTTCTCTCGCCCTGAGTATGTCATTGTAATCCTGAACTTCCTCTGTGCTCATTTTTCCGTCTTTCAGGTCACAATAGCCCGCGTTTGGAAAATGCTTAAAGTACAAGCGGTCGTTTTTACTATCTGAAATGATTAGTGGTTGATCACACCTGCAGCAAAAAAGGTTCAGCTCTCCCGAGTTATACCGCGTACGCAATTCATAACCTTCCTTAGCGACCTTAAACGATGCATCAGCGTCGTAGAGATCACCATTGGTTTTATCATAAGCTAAATCTATTGAACGTTGAAAAGACATAAAATTTGAGGCGCAATACGAAGCTACACTAAAGATAAGAAATAGGATTACCCGAAATCATAATTCCTCATTGACCAGCTCCCATAAACATGAATCGGGGTGTTCACGGAAGACCCTTTTAATATATATATGGTGGAGATGAAAAATCAGGCATCTTTCAGCACACCATCAGTTTAAGGAACGTCGAAAGTCTGTCCTTTTTGCAGGGTGACCTGTTCAGACAGGATAAGCAACGAAGCCAGTTCAGGCCCGGATAGCTCACCATCCTTGAACTCCCCTGTTTTCGGGTCCACTGCCGTTAACTTTTTAAGGTGTTCCGGCGATAGATTAAAGCTAATGGTTTGTTCTTCATTGCTTTTCTTTTCACTTGACGAGAAATCTTCCGTATGAGAAAAGAATGTATCTTTTTTATCGGGCTGCCAAAGCATCACCGGTGGTGCGTAAATGGCCTGTATGCTATTATTTGCATAGCAGCCTTTTGTATAATCCACAAGGTTTAACGGCACAGGGAAACCATAAATAAAATGCTCATAATGCAGCGTGAAATAATGCAGCGGATATTTGGCCAATGGTTCTATCTTTTGATATAATGAACCATAGGGCTTTGCGGCGGCATGGCTTAACGGCAGCTCCAGGCAAATCACCTTCGCAAACAGCTGGAAAACCGCGTTATCATCAGGACCTGTCAGAAATTCAAATGCAGGGCGGTAATGGTTCCTTTCTTCCGGGCCAATGATGGACAGGGCAATTTTTAATAAAGATTTATACGCCTTGATGGGCGTATAACCATCCTTTTTAAATTTAAAAACCACCTCACCACTTTCTTTATCCAGTTTAACCGTTCCTTCACTTGCTTTACCCGTACTGATCTTCGTAGCAGGCGTATTCAAAAAAGTCACCTTTTTTGCTTCGATGGTTTGATTGGCCGGTTTAAATTTCGGTACGCTGTGTTTTCCCCGTGTTCCCGCCAAAGTTTTTATAGCGCCCAGCCAACCGGAAAAAGAAGTTTCCAGCAGGCTGAATTTTCCATTGCAGTCGTCGCACTCAAAATCAGAAACCAGGTGTTTATTGCCCAAAGATTCAGGAATGATATGCGCCAGCTTGTCAAAGGAAACCTCCGGAGATGAACGCTGACAAAACCTGCAGGTACGTTCTGACACCGGCTTTAAATTACTGATCCCGACATCAGGTGGTATCATGATCTTGACCGGATAGTACACGTTCAGGAAAGCGTTAAATTCAACAACCGCGCTTTCAAAAGAATATAATATAAAATGCGGCCCTGCTGCTTCCATAGCGAATAAAGTTACAAAATCCCCTTCACATTCATAGGCTTTAACAACCCTTGCCAAAAGGGTGTGCGGCACTAATGCTGCGCATACAGCCTCCTGTTAACATCCCTCCAAACGCATCATTTACGGCTGCACTCCGTTCACCACGCCTCGTTGGATTCGCCGGGCAAAGCTGCACTTGCCTTCATTCCTGCACTTGAGTTATACACAGTGAAATCCGTCCCCGCTCTTTTGCGAACGACCCGGCTTAAAGGATAACCAGGCCCTGCTGGTGCCTCGTCCGGCAACGGTAGCCGGAAGGGCAGTTTCCTTTCAGCCGGATTAAATCCTTAGCACCAAAAATTTCAAAGTTTCTTCCCATTGCCTTGCGGACATTTTAATGATTTCATATCGGGAATCATTTAGCCTTTGCTTGAGGCAAATTTACCCCTCTTCAGCGGCCAAGGCCAGGCAAGTGCCGCTAAAAAAATCTCCACACCTGCGCTGCGCTCCGGGTCGTATTTTTTTGCGTCAGCCTTGTTCCGCTCGCCCCCCGCGCAAGTATTCTGCCTCTATCAAAGGCCAAATGAGGGTTTTGCCGAATGGGTCATTGAATAACAGATTTTTTAACAAGTAATTTTTTTAACGCAATGGAACTAACAGGAAGATTAACCGCAGACGCTCAGGTGAGCGAGGTTAAAGGAGGAAAAAAAGTAGTGAATTTCAGTATCGCTATCAATGATAGCTACAAACCTAAAGACGGGGAACGGGTGGAACTGACCACCTATGTGGAATGTGCCTACTGGATAAACCCCAAGGTAGGACAATACCTCAAAAAGGGCTTATTGGTACAAATGAACGGGCGCATGGGTAGCCGTGCATGGGTGAATAAGGATGGCGATGCCAAAAGCTATCTGACCTGTAATATCTCCCATCTCAAATTCTTAGGCGGTTCAACCAACAGCACCGCAGCCAAACCCGGCGACAGCAAGGAAAAAGGCGCACCGGAAGATGACGACCTGCCATTTTAAGCCGGAGAACATAATATACCATTGAGCGCAATTCAGTAATCATTTAAAAAATTAAAATCATGGGACACAACATTAATCGGGTAAACGGAAAAGACGACTTTTTCAGCGTAAAGCAAAAGGCCTGGCACGGGTTAGGTCAGATCGTTGACCAGTACCCCACAAGCGCAGAAGCCATCAAATATGCGGGGTTAGATTACGAGGTCATTAAATCACCGCTGTTCACCTATCAGCGGGATGAAACCATAGGCGATAACGGCGAAATCATCGGGGGGAATCAATTGCCTGTACCCAATCATTTTGCTACCGTCCGCACCGATAACCACGCTGTTTTAGGTGTGGTGGGTAAAGACTACGAAATCGTACAGAACGTAAACGCCTTTGACTTTTTTGATGCCATCGTGGGTGGCGGTGACGGTATACTATACGAAACCGCAGGGGCGTTGGGCAAAGGAGAACGCATATTTATCACCGCCAAGTTACCGGGCTATATACGGGTAGGTAAACAGGATATGATAGAGCAATACCTGTTTTTAACCACTTCCCACGATGGGTTCGGCAGTATCACCGCAGCATTTACTCCTATCCGTATCGTTTGCAACAATACCCTTAACGCTGCTATGCGTAACCATAGCAATTCTATTAAAATCAGGCATACCGCATCCGCCAATGACCGCCTGAAACAGGCCCATATTTTAATGGGTATATCCGGCAGTTTAGGTTCTGAACTGGAAGGATTGCTCAATCATTGGGCACAGGTGAAGATTACCGACAAAGAAGTGAAGAGGCTGATACAAATTGCCATGTCACCCAACAAGGAGGTTTTAAAAAACTTAGCACAGGGCAAGGTGGATGAACTTTCCACCACCTATACCAATATCGTGGAAAGCGTGTATGAATACGCTTTAGGCAGTCCCACCCAACAAATGGAAACTACCGCCGGAACAGTATTCGGGGCGTATAACGCCATCACGGGCTATTTTCAGAATGTTCGCAGTTTCGGTAATGACGAAGCGAAATTCAAATCTATCATGGACGGAACAGCCAAGCAAAGGGGACAAACCGCCTTTGACCTTTGCCGGGATTTTGCCAAAAACGGAGCGGATGCGCTAAGCCTGAATTAATTAACGGGGGGAGCAATCCCCCTTTAATCTTCTTTCAAATGGAACTATTAATCATTCATCATCACCCTGCTGCCCTGAACGCTATTGTCCTGATTGGTACAGGCTTATTGGTTCGCTACCTCATCAACAGGCGCAGGTTTAACCGCCGTGGCATTGCGGGACTACAGCTTTTTTCATCCTATGAAAAATGGTGGCTGACCACCCGTATAGAAGCCCTGTTTAACCTTTTGGGTTTACTGGCCATTATAGGGGGTGTCCTCCTGTTAATCTTTAAATAGTCAATTATGAAAACGAATTTTTTTGAAAACATAACCAGTCTGAATGCCCCCGGCATTTGGAAAATAGGCATCCAAAATGATGCGAACGGGCATTTTGTAGTATCCGTACTGTACTCGCCCGACAATTCCAATGAACCCGCCCTGAAAACGATTGCGCCCCTGATATTCAAAGGGACGGTTGCCGAAATGGATGAGGGGTTTTTTGAAGCAATCGGACAGCCCGTACAGGCTACCGCAGGTTTATACAGCAATGTTGAAACGTACAACAGGAATTTGGATAGTGCCAAGAAGAAGTTGTCACAGGGGAACAAGTCCCGGCCAGTTCAAAAAACCGCCTCGGAAAACGGTGATGATATAGAAGTTGCCGAAACTAAGATATCGGCAGAGGAAAAAAAGAAAGTCTACACCGATGCAATACGCAAAGTGGTGGAACTGAACGATGCCTGTAAGTACGAGGAAGCCTTAGCCATCCTGCCATTGGTAAGCGATTACCCTGAAAAGGAACAGGAACTGAACAAGCGCAAAGCCGACCTGACCCGCAAAAAAGAACAAATGGCGCAAGCCCTGCAACTATTTAATCAAGATTAGCCATGTTACAGACCACGCAATTAGAAAGGATTTTTATCCATAAAGATAACGGACAGGAAGTCCGCTTATCAGACCCCGGCGAAACATTCAATCCTGATATGGTACTCAACTTTTATTCGGGTACTTACCCCGTGCTGACCAATGCACGGATAGTCGGCCCTGAAATCAAGAACGATGAGATACAGTACCGCTTTGAAAGCACGATGGGTACGAAAGGCTAAACCTAAGACAATGGAAAAGCAATTAATGAAAAGGAAAGTAACTGTTATAGAAAAAAGCAAGCAATGGCAACTGCATCAATTATTCGGCAACCTCGCAGAGCGGTTAGACCGCTTGCCGGACGCAAGGGAAGTACAGCAAAACCGGCTAAGAAGCGCACCGCAGGAACGCACCGTAATGGTTTTCTGAACCATTCCTTTAACCCTGTTTGGGGTGTGGCGTTCAACGATTGGCGTAAAGCCGAAAGGGAGTTTTTTGTTTCGTTGGGAAACTTGTGTGATTTGTACGGATGGGCAAAACCGGACGTTTCCGGCCTGTCTTTTCCGCAAAACGTTTCGGTTGCTTATAACGGCGTGTCGGGATTATTAGGCTCTAAATCAGACGTTAAATTAAATATCTGTCAGGATAAAACACGTCCCTTGTGTTTAGCCACCTCGAAAATATTTGATACGGATTACCACCTGTATTATATCCCCGTCCGTCCACTTTGGAAAATGAGGGAGGTAAAGGCGGACAAGTTACTCTATGATTTGCTGATGGAGGTTTTTCGCTATCTCTATCAGGTGTCGGGCGTTCCCTTTTACACCGAACCGGGGACGATTTACGGCAATTACGATACCATCAAAAACTGGCTGGACGAGGAACAGGATGAGCAGGAAGAATCCTACCGGCAACGGCAGAAAAAGGAACTGAAAACATTGGAACTGGCAGGGAAAGCCTTATTGCCCGAACTCCAAAAGCCATTTGCCTTAAAGGAACTCGAAAACGGTTTAGCAAAATATCAGCGCAACGCTGATAGCGATAGCTGTTTGGTTGAAGTGATGGAAGAAGCGATAAAACTGGTCAAAGACTACCCTAAACGGGCGCTCAAAGAAACCATGTATTATGACGAGGAAGAAGATGAGGACAACCAAACCATTTATTGGGAGCAGTATATTTCCTTTTACTGGAGCGGAAACGATTGCCTGTCGGAAACCCTGTATCAAATGGTTAACGATGAGTTTCAGGAAATGGGCTATCAGGAAGAACCCGTCAGCAACCAATGGTTTGATACCCCGCAGGAAAAACCCTGTCATGTGTTTGATTATGAACCCCGGTTATTATCGCTCATTGACCGTTTAGCCGAAATTTTAAATGATTATGACTATGAATAACCTCACGAATAATTTTTGCAATACCTATCAGCCTATCAAAGCCCTGCTCATCTGTCAGAAACAGGGAGGGGATGAAGGGAACGAAGAACATAGCATCTACGTGGAAAGCTACGACATCGGCAAGTTTGGTAAGCCGATTAATGCGCACCCTTTAACATTTAAGGAAACCCTGCAACTGAGCAGTTTGTTCCAGGCTTCCGAAGAACTTAAAACAGGCTATCTGCGGAGCAGGGGCATTCTGCCTAACAAGGTGCTGTATGTTAATCCGCAACAATCGGGCTATGCGGTTTGGTACACGCCACCGCAGGAAGTACCCTTGTTCTTCGCATCGGCATTGGGTATCCCATCCGGCAAGGGAAAAGTACCCGGCATGATCTGGAAAGCAGGGCGGGAGGAATTAGCGGTGTATGCGGTGAAGGGAAACAAAAAGCCGTGTAGTAAAACCAAGCTGTTCCATGCGCCCTATTTCAATATTTACAAGGAGGGCAGGGTGTGTATGGGTACGGTGCGGGTCAATATTACAGAAGCCGCCCGTTTGGAGGATTTTATGACGCAATGGGAAAGTTACTTTTGGAACAGCTACTTCAGCCACCTGATGAGTGAGTTCAACCCCGTTACCGAAAACATCGTTCAGCTATGGCAGGAGCAGGTCGCAACGGACAGCCCCTTTCCTGTGCAGTTATTAAAACCGACCAATTTTATATTAAAAAACTTACTGACATGAAAACGAAGAAATTGAAAGCGATAAAACCATGTGTACATATCGTGGAAAAGGTATTGCTCAACCCATATAATCCCATCATGGTTAACTTAATTGGTGCGGGGGGTACAGGTAGCCAGTTCTTAACCGCTTTGGGCAGGATGAACCATGCCCTGATTGAACTCGGGCATCCCGGCCTAATGGTGCGGGTATTCGATGATGATATGGTCGAACCCGCCAACCTCGGCCGGCAGTTGTTCCCTACCGCAGATTTAGGGATGTACAAGGCGGTCGCCTTAGTCAACCGTATCAACCTGTTTTTTGGCACGAACTGGAAAGCCATAACTGAACGCTATGATAAGGAAACCATACAGGCTCACCCTGAATTGCGGATGGCTGAATTTACGGTGTCCTGTGTCGATACGGTTTCCGCACGTTTCGAGATTGCCGATTTATTAATGGGTGTCGATAAGAAAATGGCTTATTCCCGTAACCGCCCCCTGTACTGGATGGATTTCGGGAACAGCAAGGACACGGGGCAGGTAATTTTATCTACGCTCACCGCTATCCAACAGCCGGAAAGCAAAAAATTCAGGGTGGTGGAAACCTTGCCATTGGTCACCGCAGAGTTTAAGGAACTGTTGGAAAGTTCGGAAAGTGCCGACAGCACACCAAGTTGTTCCTTAGCCGAAGCCCTTACCAAACAGGATTTGTTCATCAATTCCGCTTTGGCGAATTTAGGGGCATCCCTGCTTTGGCAACTGTTCCGGGAGGGGATGTTGTTTAACCGGGGCTTTTTCCTGAACCTTAAGGAGTTTAAGACACAGCCCTTAAAGATTGCCTGACCTTTTTAAATTGTCCGGCGGGCTCCCCGGCACCCGGGGAGCCCCGTTTCGCCCCGTATTTTCGCATCGTAGATAGCTTTGGTGAAAATACGGGGCGTTCTTATATTCAAAAGGACAAAATTGATCCGCTGCTAATGAACCAAAATTGCGAAATTTGCCGGACGATGAAAAATTATGAACCGGGTGAAATAACCCTTACTGAAATTCCTGCCGATGTCGATCTGAACCGCATCCTGTTAAATAAGAACCAGTGCCAGGATAATGCTTACAAAACGACCAGGGATTATGACCACAGGTATGTGGAAGGTGTCATTATTTTAGTCGATCTGGATAACGGTTCGAAATCCGCTGCACAAGCCTGGAATGAAAGTAAGGCCGGACACTTCGATGTCACCACAACTTTGTGGGAAGGCGTAGAATATGACGAGATCAAAGAAATAAAATATCTTCCGGTACTGAGCTATTCCAGCGACGAAATGCCACAGGGCGGGATAGGTTTTTCAGCAGATACGCTTGCATTGGTGGATTATCTGAACACGGTGGCTGACTGGAAATATAAACCACAGGACGAGGTTGTCTTGAAAGACCCGAATTCCGGCAGGGCTGTTGCGTCTGCGGTCGTTACCTGGTTTGATCCGGTATCCAGGATCTACGAGGTCAATATTTTAAGGCTGAAAAATATCATTCCATTTGCATGGCCTGAAAAAGACATGGAAAAAGCGACCCCTGAGCGGATCAGGCAGGCAGAAACCCTTTTGGCTCAGCTTGAATTAGCATCCGACCTGTTGGTAGGCAGCGAGGATATTAAGGATAAGCCGGAAGAAACCATCGTGGAGTTCAAAATTGATGTTCCAGAATATATCGTATACTATAAACAACTCCATATTGACGGTGCTGTCAAGTGGCGGCTGATCGCTATGAAAACCATACCCGCAAAAAAATAAGGCCATAAATTTAAGAGTGAGATACGCAAGAATAGCGAAGCAGCGTTCAGTCAACAAGAACTGCGATCTCTTCCACTTTTTCCTGTAAGACCGGCTGATTCTTATATTGAAGGATGAGCTTGAGCACCTCAACACGTTGATAATTGCCGGCAAGTAATCGCTCTTCCTTGTGATTCCTGGCCTTGATGTGGCTCAGGCGTTCGATGGAGTTGAGTATCTCCGCTGACAGTTTCTCGGTGGTCATTTCGTTGAAATGGACGAGCGCAACCTTTGGGAATCTTGTTTTTTTCATATTGCATAGACGGCAAACAGTCCGCAAGCCATAATTCAGATCTAAATAAGTCAAGCGTCTCACCGTTCAGATTTTGATAGGGGCTTCCTGTTTTTTTGAAACCCGATTTTTAAAGTAGGGCTTACAGGGTTAGATCATTTCCACCTTTTCAACCTTTTGAGGATCTCATCCGACGGCAGGCGATCGTTATAGGACATCAATTTTTCCAGCTTTTCTACTGCTATTGTTGGTGCTATAAGTTCGTGAGCGACAATTTGATCAAAAACCCAGATCAGGCCATGTACCTCCAACCCCTTTTTCTCGCAGTGCTTTCTTAGTTTGTTATCTCCGGAAATGACAAGGCAGGCTAATAGCTTCGCATAGTAAAATACCGTACGGTCGGCTGGCTCCAGCCCGGCAGGAAAATCAAGCGTATAGATCTCCGCCAATTCCTCTCCGGAAAAATCATAGACTTTAAGCCTGCCATCCACATGGTAAGCGATTAATATTTCTTTTTGGCGCGAGGTGAGTTGGTCAAAAACCTCACGGGTAGTATGAATTTCGATGTTCAGCCCGAACAGATGCTCGATAAGCCCTAAAATAATAAGGTCGATAAAAATATTGGCATCTGTAACAGCTAATCGGTTCATCTTCGCGGTAGGTTTCAGGCATTGTAATCCAGGAATTGTTCGCGAAAATCACCAAGCGTCATATTGTTGAGCGCGGCTGCCTTGGTGGTAGAAATAACTTCCTGCGCGATGCCACGTATAAGCAGCTGGATAAAACGGTCAGATTCTTCCCTGCCCGCATAACCCTCCCTTTCGATCTTCTTCAGGTTTTGATTGTAACGGATCATGAAGTACTTCATATAGGATTCCGAGATCAGACCCAGGACCTTTGCACGATACATGATCGCGGAAAGTGCGATGCCGTAATTCTTCTTAATGAACTGCAATTCCTTAGTGAAGACGGTTACCCGTTTCCCTCCAAAGTATTCCAGTAACTTTTCATCGGGCAGTAACATGCCCCCGGCAAAGGCATCGCAAAAACGCTCGCACTGTTTCTCCTCGAACCCCTCTAATTTCAGGTAGAGGTGGGCCAGCTCATGCAGGATGGTAAAACGTTTGCGTACCATCGGGATATCGTCATGGTCATTGAATACAATGACCGCCACCTCGTTTTTGATAATAGTTGACATTCCGGAAAAGGATGGGTCTGCCTTCACACTATACACCTTGATATTATGCTCTTCCAGTAATTCCACGCAATTATAGATCGGATCGTTACCCGCTTTCAGAACCTGCCGCATAGCTGTCACCGCTCCTTTAATATCAGCCATATCGGTGATGACATAGGATCGCAAAGCGAAAGAGGTTCGTTCAGTAATGCCCAGCAGGTTTTCCAGTTCAAGATAACGCTCCAGATACTCTTTGGTGGTGCTGACCACCCGGTCCTGTTCTTTGACCGGAAGCTTCTTTAATTTGCGGAACTCCACCTGGTCAAGTTCGACCGAAGCGTCCTTAAAAAAATAATCAAGGGTGACACTCAAAGCCGCGCACAGTTTTGATAAAATAGCGCTGTCAGGGGATTGCTCACCAGTTTCTAAACGGTTCAGGGCCTGCTTGGACAACGCACCTGCCAACCGGTCTGATAAATCCTGCAGCGAAAGCCCGTTCATTTTGCGGGCATTCTTCAACCTTTCAGGAAATTGCTTCATAAGTAAATATAGGCCATAAAGATAGGGTTATTTGCAAGTTTTCAACATTCTGGACAAATTTAAAAAATATTTCTGTTTTGTCCAAGAGTTTTATATAGATTTGTGTTGTAACAAATTCATAACAGTCATATGGCAACAAACGGAAAGTCCGGGGACGGACACAGACAGGGGATGGTAAGGGAGCGCAGTCAAACTTATAACCCAAAAACGGAAACATGGACAAAACGGGATGCAAATACCGGCAAGTTCATGGATGGTAAATCGGATGGTACGCCTTTTAAAGGCGTGAGAAAAGAAAAGTAAGCATGTCTGTAGCGACGATTTCACCAAAAACAAAAATGATGCTCTGGGGCAAGGCCGCTGGCCGCTGTCAGTATGAGGGCTGCAATGAACTGCTGGATCTCGACCTGGTTACCAAGGTCAGTATGAACGCATCTTATATCGCCCATATTTATGGCGACCAGCCGCTTGCCCCCGGTATCATAACGAATATTCGGTGAAACTGGCTAAAGACCTGTCGAACCTGATGCTGCTTTGTGACCGGCATCACCGGATGATCGACCGGGAACAGGAAGCAAGCCACCCCCCGCAACGGCTGCTGGAGATGAAACAACGTCACGAAGACCGTATTGCCTTGCTCACTGGCATTAGACCGGAAATGCAAAGCCATGTGATCTTATACGGCGCCAACATTGGCGCTCACGGCGCGGCGCTTTCCTTTCAAACCGCTGCAGACGCCATGACGCCATTCAGATACCCCTCCGCGCAGGCTGCGCTCGAGCTCAGCCTGATCAACTCATTGATGGAAGACGATACCCCGGAATACTGGAAAGTCCAGCATGACCATTTGGTACAGCTTTTCGACCGGTACGTCAGGCCGCTTATCGGGAAGCATCAAACCCAGCATTTTTCAGTATTTGGACTGGCACCTATACCGATGCTGATTAAATTAGGGACACTCCTGTCAGACATCAGCGCAACGGACGTTTACCAGCGCCACCGCGAACCCGCCACATGGAGGTGGCAGCAGGACGAAGAAGATTTTGAATTTAGACTCCTGGAGCCTATAAGTAAAAAAGGATTACCTGTTTTGAAATTATCCCTGAGCGCAAATATAACTGACGACAGGATAACATCCCTGTTCGGAGAAGAGTGTAGTATCTGGGAAATAACTCACCCACAGCCCCATAATGATTTTTTAAGATTGCCCCATCATCTGAAAAAATTTAGGGTGATCATGCGGAAAACATTCGACAGGATAAAAGCCTGCCACGGCCAGCAGGCTACACTGCAACTGTTTCCGGCTATGCCTGTATCATCAGCTGTAGAACTGGGACGGGTTTATATGCCGAAAGCCGACCTGCCACTGGTCATTTATGACCAGCAAAATAAACACAAAGCATTTATACGTACAATACAATTGAATTAGTGATGAGCGAACTATCTTATTTTGAGAAACAAGAACTGGGCAGCATCCTGGAAAAACTGGCCGCCACAATTGACCTCACCGAGGCGCAATACCGGGAAGCAAATGAAAAATATACGGCAGTAGGCAATTTTATTTCCCACCCGAATTGTATCCTGGCCCCTTATGGCCCCAAACTGGTACCGCAGGGTTCTATGCGGATCGGTACGGTAGCCAGGCCAGCCGACGAAAACTGCGAGTTCGATGTAGATGGGACCCTGCGTTTACAGATGAGGTTGCCGGTCACACAATATCAATTGAAGAAGCTGGTCGGGGATTGTTTCAAAAGTAACGCGACCTATGAGCGTATGCTCATCGAAAAGAACCGCTGCTGGCGGCTGAAATATCACGAGGCATCCCGCTTTCACCTGGATGCGGTACCCGCCATACCGGATGACTTTCAATGGCTGCTGGATCTTGGCGTACCCTACCGTTATGCCAGTCACGCGGTCAGGATCACTGACAAACATCACCCGCAATTTTACGTGCATTCATCAGACCTGCCTAAAAGTAACCCCGAAGGATATGCGCTCTGGTTTTTGGATGTTATGAAGATACAGGCTGACGCGATCCGGATGAAACTCGCCGTGGAATTGAAAGCTACTGTTGAAAGCATTCCGGAATACCGTGTGCGTACCCCGCTTCAGCGGGCTGTCCAGCTAATGAAACGCCACCGTGATATGATGTATAGCGACCATGATCTCAAACCGATCTCGATCATTATTACTACGCTTGCCGCAAGGTCTTATGTCGATGTGATGCGTCAAAATCCGGGAGGGTTATTCTATGATATTGTCCTCGAGATCGTTCGAAAGATGCCGGACTATATTATTCCTAAGAACGGTATAAAATGGATAGTCAACCCTGTAAACCCGAACGAGAATTTCGCGGATAAATGGGCTTCTGATAAAAAACTCGAAGAGCATTTTTATAAATGGCACAAGGCTTTCCTGGATACCCTTTTGCATGATAAACTGGTGAAGAATTATGCGGAAAAAACAGACTACCTGCGCTTGTCTTTCGGAACCCGAACCGTCAACCAGGCACTCAATACCTACGGGGAGGTGAGTGAAGAAAAACGCCGCTTAAAATTACAGGAAACTGCTGCGCTACTTGCTTCAGGCGGCGCATATACCGGGCGCACCGGGCAGATCACTGCACAGACCGCAGGGGTGGCAAATGCGCCGCATCGGTTTCATTTTAAAAAAGCAGTGCGTATCCCCCGTAAACGCGATTACCGTTACGCATACCTTACCAGCCAGCAAAAGCAGATCGAAAAACATTATGACTTCCTGAAATGTCGCATTGAGAATAACGTGCTGAAATGTACTGGTTGGATCCAACCCGAAGGCTGCAGGGAAGCCTATAAAATTTTAATTGAATACGTGGTAGGCCGCGAGCCTAAAACAACGATCTTGCATCCAGATATCCAGCCAAGCAAGCATATTCATATGTACCGGGATAAAAGCCTTTGCCTCTGTTATGCCAAAGATATGAAGTGGAACGAGCGGACGGACGTTTATGCTTATACCGTCCCTTGGGTTGCGGAATGGTTGGTATATTATGAGCTTTACCTCGTTAATGGAAATAAATGGATGGGGCCGGAATCCCCCGATCATCTTACCGAGGCGACGATCAATGTGAACCGGGATGAAGATGTCCAGGTATAGATCCCATACCCATTGAAAAAAAAGCATTAAATAATAATAATAAAAGCTACATTGTACTATTATTTATGGTAAACACTCGGTTTACCATTGTGATAAGGTTTAGGTTGAAAATCCCTGGCAGCGAGTGCTTGGGATTTTTCTTTTTAGTGCGATAACACATTTTTAGAGATTATACGAAACGCTCATCGTTGATGAGTGTTTTTGCCTTTCGTCCGTTAGATCCCAAAACTGCTCATTTACTATTAACAGTCGCTCTACTTAGTGAATCACCTTATTTGATCTTGATGCGCTTGCTCTTTACTTCCCCGCTCAATACCTTGTTGATATCCTCATAACTATAATACAAAATACCACCGATCTTTGTAAAAGGTATCGTGCCATTATCTCTTAATGTTTGAAGGGTATTGTCGGATATTTTTAATAGATTCTTTACCTGGTAGGTCTTTAGCCATTTTTTCGGCTGTTCAAGAGATTGGCCTAATAACCCGCTGATTTGATTGAGCAGGTTTTTTCCAAATTCCTGCAAATCCTCTTTAGTGATGATTTCTGCTGCCATAGCTTAATTTATTTTTAGTTCTTTTCAGTTGATAACAAGTGAGCGATTTTCATAAAATCAGCAAACTGATACAAATTTGGTTGAAACAAGATTAAATTATATCCGAGTTTATCCGAGTCGGATATAAACTTTTTCTAAAAGATTATATTAAGCTGTAAGGTAAAGTTGAGCCTAATGTCAATTGTGTCCGCAGTGCGGGCACAATTTGAAATGTCAAGAAAACTCTAATTGTGTACGCGGTGCGTACATAATTGAAATGGAGGTAATGTTATCACATTGACGTAGGGCAAAGGATCGATATTTTAACGGCTGTTTACAACTTTGATATCACAGATCTGACTTCAAATTCAATATATATTGGTGGAAATGATCACGCACACACTATGTGCGTGATTGTCATGAAAGCGTTTTTAATGGCAAGATTATCTCAAATATTATTGTAAATGAATTGTGCAGGCACTGCCTGCACAATTCATTTATTCATTCTCCCTATCCTTTTGTTTAAGAATTTCATTGTGGATCTCTTGGGATAACTGCTCCGCAGTAGGTAGGTAAAGCTGATATTTACTTGCAAAAATATTGTTCTTTTCTGGCAAGGTAAATTTTACCACTGTGTCGTTTTTTTCCAGGCACAGCAAAATTCCAACCGTAGGACTTTCATGAGCTAATTTTTCAACCCGATCATAATAATTAACGTACATCTGCAATTGGCCAAGATCTCCATGTGTTATCTTATGGGTTTTTAGTTCGATAATAACAAAGCATTCCAGCAATCGGTTATAAAATACCAGGTCAACAAAAAAGTCGTCTCCATCGAGATGAATACGTTTTTGCCGTGCCACAAATGAAAAACCGTTGCCCAGCTCCAGCATGAACTCCTGAAGGTGGGTTATCAGCGCAGATTCAAGGTCTTTCTCAAAGTAAGTAGCCTCTAGTTTCAAGCCTAAAAATTCAAGAATCATAGGGTCCTTGATGATCTCTTTTGGCTCTGCGGGTTGTTTCTCATTTCTTGCGACTGAAAGCACACTTTCCTTGTCCGTACTTAGAAGCAACCGTTCAAAAAGCCGACTTCCGATCTGCCTTTCCATCTGTCTTGCTGTCCAATTATTCTTAATGGTCTCGCCTATGTAAAACTCTCTTTTTTCGCCTTCATCTATACTTAATAGAGATCGATAATGTGTCCAACTCAATTGTGCACGCAGTGCGTGCACAATTGGGAAACAGCGAAAAAACTGCCTGAACATATTCAAATTTCTTGTTGAAAACCCGCTGCCGAATTGTGGTTGTAATTGATCCGACAAATATCCGATAAGTCGCTCGCCATATATAGCCCTGTCCCTTCCGTGCTGTTCTTCTTCAAAAATTCGTTTGCCAATATGCCAGTACATAATCACGCGTTCATGATTTACAGCGCGAACTGCGGATTCTCTGGCATTATTTATAATCGACTGGATATTGGTTATAATTGATTCGATCAAATTCATAATAATTCCTCCTCTGCTAACTCGGCTTCTTCTTGTTCCTTTAATCTTGTCTTTAAGGCATGCATATCACGATTAACCTTTTTATCCTTCATCTTAGCATAGATCTGGGTCGTCGGCAATTTTGTATGCCCGAGCATTTTACTTACCGTTTCCAATGGCACATCGTTTTCCAGGGTTACTGTTGTCGCGAATGTGTGCCGGGCAATGTGGGTGGTTAAGACTTTGGTAATGCTGGCAAGGTCGCCGATCTCTTTCAGATAGGCATTCATCTTCTGATTACTTTTTACGGGGAATAGCTTGTTCTGAATGATCCTGCAATCATGATCTTTGTATTTCTCAATAAGTTCCATAGCCTGGGGGATCAGCGGAACATTGGCGGTCACATACGTTTTGGTCCGCTGTGTTTTGATCCAGGCAACCTGGTCTTTTCCGATATGTATATGTTGCGGCGTAAGTTTTTCAATATCGACAAAAGCATAGCCCGTATAGCAGCAAAATAAAAAGGTATCCCTGACTTCTTCCAGGCGTTTTATGGTAAATGGATGGTTGGCAAGTTGTTGGATTTCCTCCCATTCTAATTCCATCCGGTTTACCTTTTTATAGGTGCACTTAAAGAGATTAAACGGATTCGTCCTGATCCAGCCGTGGTTGAAGGCCAGGTTAACGATTTTCTTTAAGTTCTTCATGTACCGCATGACGGTATTGTGTTCGATGCCATCTTCGGTTTTGAGATACATTTCAAATCCGGTTACAAAAGCGTAATCGATAGACTCCAGGTAGATGTCGGGTTTTTTAAATCTGTGCTGGATATAATCCGCCGTTTTAGATCGGACAGTGTTATACTTGGTTAGCGTAGCCTTTACGAAATCCTTACCGACCAGTTCCTCCACGTTTTTGTTATGCTCATCGAATACTTCCAGCAACATCCGCTGAGGAACTTCTTCACCGGCATATCGTTGTTTGATCTTTTCGGCGGTAATAAAATCTTCGGTTTGCTTAAGATCCATAAACGCCGCGTGGATCTCATTATTGATCGTAATAATCTCTTTGTTGATGTCCTTTACTTCCTGTCCCGGACCTTTTACAAATCCTGCATCCGGATCCCATTTGTTTGGGTCGACTTTGCGCCCCATTGAGATTTCCGCTCTTTTGCCCAAATAGGTAATTCGTGCGTAAAGCGGTACATTACCTTTGGCATCTGTTTTTCTTTTGTCAGCCCAGATGAGAACTGAGAACCTTTGTGTGCTTTTCATACCACATTTGATTTTAAATTGTTTAACTACATTAATTTTGAGTTTAAATGAGCCTTTTTGAGGTCATTTTAGTCATATTAAGTGCTTTAAAAACAACTGTTTACCTTGTCATTCGGTGACCTAAATCAAAGCTTCCCAATAGGTCACCGATAAGGTCACTTTTTGGGCGAAATTTCCACCAGTCCCTAAAGGACCCGAACCCTCGACCCCATATCGATGAGGTCATTTGAGGTGCTTTGATATCAACCGAAATCCAGGTATTCAAAGAGCCAGAATTTTGAGTAGCTTTGAGCTGCTTTAAACCCAAAACAAAGCATTGTAACCAATTGAATACCATTTAGTTAACGTTGATTTGTGGCTAAATTAGTTATTAGAAACAGGCCACCGAATAGGTCACCTGGGTGAGTCATAAAACCTGAGTAGTTATGCGATTTTTTGAGCAAAAAAAAAAACGCTTAAACCAGATGATTTAAGCGTTTTACGAAGCCTTGCGGCTCTTTTAGCGGAATGGACGGGACTCGAACCCGCGACCCCATGCGTGACAGGCATGTATTCTAACCAGCTGAACTACCACTCCGTTTGGGATGGCAAATATACGCACGTTTTTTTGTTACACAAGTTGTTTTTAAAAAAAGTTGAATTTTTATTTTCCGGGAGCTTTTACACATAATCAGGCTTGTTTTTCTTTTATTTTAAGCACGATCTCCCCGATAATAATATTCGCTTTACCCGAAACTTATCTGAAATGCCAGTGACCCACATGATTATTTTAGCGGCAACTGTATCGTGAACACTGTGTATTCATTTTCCTTGCTATCGATGTCGATCTTTCCGCCGTGCGCCTTTACAACGATATCATAACTCAACGATAAGCCAAGCCCTGTCCCCTCGCCGGTTGGTTTGGTCGTAAAAAAAGGCTGCATTATTTTTTCCTTTATGTTGTCCGGCACACCTGTACCGTTGTCTCTTACAGTGATCACGAGGTGCCCTTTCTTCACCGACGTTGTTGTTTCAACAATCGGCTTAAAGTCTGGGCCTGCCTGTTTCTGCTTTTGCTGCACTGCGTAAAATGCGTTATTAAACAGATTAAGCAGAACACGGCCTATATCCTGTGGCACAACGTTTACAACCGGCAGATCGGGTGCAAAATGGGTATCTAATTGGGCGTTAAAGCTTTTATCCTTCGCTCTTAAACCGTGATAGGACAGGCGCAGGTACTCGTCGGCAAGCTTGTTGATGTCGGTAGGCTCTTTCGTGGTGCTGCTTGCGCGACTATGCTGCAACATCCCTTTAACAATACCGTCGGCGCGCCTGCCATGGTGACGGATCTTTTCGAGGTTCTGCTTTATATCTGCCGCAATCGCTATGGCTTCCTCTTTATCGCCGTTGTTTAATTCTTCCTCCATTTCATCCAGCAGTTCCATACTTACGTCGGAAAAATTATTTACAAAATTCAGTGGATTTTGTATCTCGTGGGCGATACCCGCGGTAAGTTCCCCGAGCGAGGCCATCTTCTCAGACTGAATAAGCTGATCCTGCGTCGCTTTTAGCTCCTCCACAATTTCCTGCAGATTTTCCTTTTGCTTTACCAGTTCAGCGGTACGCTCATTCACCAGCGCTTCCAACTCGGCCTTGCGTTCAGCAGCAATGCGCAGCTCTTCTTCCTGTTTGTTCGAGTTTGCCCACCTGCCGAATATCCATACGAATGCGGCGAGTGTCGCCAGCTGGAAAATGTTATCATATTTATCGTAAAATTTAGGTACGACCAGCTCTAACAAACCGTTCAGGAAACCTACCGCGACCAGCGGATAATTTGCCAGTACATAAGGTTTCTGTCCGGAAAAATCAGGTTCCTTATCCACATACCACAGCAGTACCATCAGAATCGCTGCGCCCAAAATATCTGCAGCGGAATCCTCAAGGGGAATAGCTATCGCAAAATATAAAAGAATGATCGCCCAACTCGCTGTTACGAGCATTGATCTCCACTTAGGAAAGATCGGGGATAGTTTATAACGCTTTATCAGGCGACGTATCAATAAATAGCTCGCCAGAAAATAAAAGATAGTCATGCCTGAAAGATAAGTAATTGCAAACTAAAGTTAAATATTAAAATTTTCGCTTGCTAATATTTGATGTCGGCTCAAAACATTTTTAAATATATTAGCGACCAAAATTGATACAACATGCAACTTGAGCAGGCAGGCACCTATATTTTACACCGACTGGAAACAGAATTACCGCCCGCTCTTCACTACCACAATGCGGCGCATACACGTAATGTTTACAAGGCCGCGAAGCAGCTTGGGGAAGCCGAGGGTATCACCGGAGATGAGCTGACCATGCTTCTTACGGCTGCTTATTATCACGATTGCGGTTTCCTGGTAAAAGTAAAAGGACATGAGGAAGAATCCTGCCGAATTGCAAGGGATATCCTGCCGGGCTTTGGTTATAACACTACTGAAACAGACCGTATCTGCGGTATGATCATGGCAACACGGCTGCCGCAATCACCGCAAAACCATCTGGAGGAAATCCTCGCCGATGCCGACCTGGATTATCTCGGCCGCGAAGATTTCTTTATCGTTGGTGATAAACTCTTTGCGGAAAACCTTTTAGCGGGTACTATAAAAAACAGAGAAGAATGGGACTGCGCACAGGTTGCCTTCATTACAAATCACCGGTATTTCACCAAAAGCGCCATTAATTTGCGCGAAGCGAAAAAGGAAGCTAACTTAGAGCGTGTTAAAGCACAGCAAAATTAACAGATGAAGAACCTACAATTGCCTCACTGGTTAAAGGACACAGCGTATATTATTGCCGGTATATTGTTTTGCGGTTTTGCACTGAAAAGCTTCTTGGTTCCCAATAAGTTTTTCGACGGGGGGATTACCGGTATTTCACTACTGATACACGAGTTGTATCATTATAATATCGCGTATGTTATTGTTATCGCCAATATACCGCTCATTATTATGGGTGCGTTTCAGGTTAATAAAACCTTTGCCATCCGTACTTTTATAGCGATCATCGGTCTTGGCCTGTGCCTTTCATTTATTCCTTATGAGCAAATTACATCTGATAAGCTGCTGGTTTCCATATTCGGGGGTGTCTTTATGGGGATCGGCGTCGGCCTCGCGATAAGGGGCGGTTGTGCGCTTGACGGTATTGAGGTCATGGCGCTTTATACCGTTAAACGAATCAGTTTCACCATCAGCGAAATTATTCTCGGCATTAATATCGTTATATTTCTGATCGCCGGAATAGAACTCGGGTTACCCACGGCGCTATACTCTATTCTTACCTACTATACTGCGTCCAGAACCATTAGTTTCGTTATCGAGGGGCTGGAGGAATATACCGGCGTCACCATCATTTCGGGGCAAAGCGAAGAAATAAAAAAGCAACTGGTTATGAGCCTCGGCCGGGGTATAACCATTTACAAGGGCGAACGCGGGTTTTTAAGGGATAGTTTCGACATCAGCCAGCCGGTGGACATTATCTTTACCGTAGTTACCCGCCTTGAAGTGCGCAGGCTTCGCAATCTGGTGCATGATATCGACTCCAAAGCATTTATTTTCACCAGCTCGATCAAAGAAGCCGCCGGCGGTGTCCTTAAAAGAAGGGCGAGACATTAGTCTGCACCACCACCGGCAGCTGTAAAAACTATCATATCCCCTTCTGCAAAAGCTCCTCGAGTTTGTCGTGCGACTCGCGCACTCCATACTCCATACCCGCCTGAATCATACCATCGCGGTCTGTTACAGACTGAAATACCGACTGGATAGTTACACGGGTGCGACCATCCGGCAGCTCTTCAAACCTTGATGTCTCCAATGTAACGTGGCCCGCTTCCGGCAGTCCCTCAAATTCAAAGGTCTGAATGATCCGTTCCGGAGCCAGTACTTCGTGCACCACGCCATGGAAGCCGTAGTCGTTTCCTGCGGGATCGGTATGGATGTAACGGTATGAGCCCCCCGCCTTTGCGTCGAATTTATCGATCCGCATTTTCAAATTGCACGGACCGAGCCACTGTAAAATAAGCTCAGGCGTAGTAAATGCTTTGAATACCCGGTTGCGCGGTGCTTCAAATTCCCTGGTGATGAAGAGCTCCTGCTTACCGGGCTCCGCTTTGATGCTGGTTTCGTTTTTAGTTGCCATAATTTACGTTTTGGTTTTTATTTCTTGATGAATTATTCGTCAGGTTCATTTTCCATTTTGCTTAGCAAACTGTCAAGGCGGCTGAATTTTTCTTCCCAAAGCTGCCTGTACTTTTCAATCCAGTCCGAAACTTCGCTGAGCTGTTTAAGGTCGGCTGTACAATACCTCTCCCTCCCCCGTTTTTGGATCGCAATAAGGCCGCATTCAGCCAGTATTTTTATCTGCTGCGAAACGGCTGGCCGACTGATATCGAATTTTTCGGCGATAGCATTTAAGTTTAATGGATTAAAGGCTACCAGATTGATAATCTCGCGGCGTGTCGGATCAGCAATAGCCTGGAAAACATCTCTTCTCATATATTTATGTAAGTATTTGCTTACAAATATAAAGGAGTAAGTAAACACTTACAAATTTTTTTCCTGATTTTTCAGGAACAGAGGTTCTTTCCAAACTTTAATCAATTGTATTCGTATAAGTGTCTGCACAACGCTGCGTGCGTGAGTTTTTGCCGATGAAGAAAGTAATCATAGCGTTATCAGCCACTGTTTTAATTGCTACCGCCGCAATAACCCTCACCCATTATTATTCCGTCCGCACGCTTTCCGCATGCAGGGCTTACACCAATTTTGAATCCCAATACTCTAAAAGCGAAAAGGATGCCGCACGGCATTTGCTGAACTATATTTATTCGCACGAGGAGACCGATTACCTGCTGTTCAAAAACGATCTCAGCATAGCTAAGGGCGATAGTATCGCCCGTACAGCTTTGACGAACGGCAGCGACCGCCGGATTGCACGTATCGGCTTTTTAATGGGCGGCAGCCATCCGGACGACCTGTCCGGCATGATCTGGTTTTTTAAACGTTTCAGAAATGCAGACTTTGTTGAAAAGGCTATTCAATACTGGAAAAATTCCGACCA
This sequence comes from Mucilaginibacter sp., assembly GCA_035547875.1. Classification (GTDB taxonomy): domain Bacteria; phylum Bacteroidota; class Bacteroidia; order Sphingobacteriales; family Sphingobacteriaceae; genus Mucilaginibacter. Next base: position 130,672 of record DASZTX010000024.1, read on the forward strand.
GCTTGCAGCCCGGCTAAACATCGCAGGCATATCAGCGCATCAAGCCATCAGCGCGGGCAAACCCTTACAAAAGGATGCCGCCGTACTCGAAATAAACACCATATCGGACGAGTTTACCGTTAATCAGCAAAACTTTTCTGCGTTGCTCGGTTCAACATCCCGCGAGGCAGGTCATAAAGTTTTTGTGGCCGATCTCGTAATTTCTATCCTGATCCTGACCTGCGTTACCTCGTTGTCGGGCCTGATGCTTAAAAAGATGCACGCCTCAAAAAAGGTGATCATCGAGCAGAACCAGACACTTGCCGATCTGAATGCGCACATCAATAAATTTGTCTTTTCGGTAACACATGACCTGCGGTCGCCGCTGACATCTTTATCCGGGCTGGTATCTGTACTGGAGCGGGAAAAGGATATTAAAAAAGTCCCGGAATATACAGAGATGATGCGTGAAAGCATCCAGCTGCAGGACGATTATATTAAAGAGGTATTAAAGGATATCCGGGAAAACCGCGTGTACGAGACCGAACGCTGCAATCTAAATGAGATCGTCAGGGACGTCATGACACAAAACAGCTTTTTTGCAAGCGGCGGAAAGATCAAATTCCTGAGTGAACTGGAGGTATGGGAAATCAAATGCAACGGCGCCGACCTGAAAACCGTATTTAACAACCTGATATCAAACGCCATTAAATATGCTGACTTTACCAAACCGGAACAATGGATAAAAATAAAGTCATACCGGAAAGGAAACAACTGCTGCATAGAAGTGGAAGACAATGGTGTCGGCATACAGCCGGAACAGCATAAGCAGATCTTCAGAAAATATTTTAAGTCGGGGTTTGCCGCAAAAAGCATGGGGCTGGGGCTGTATTTTGTTAAACAGGCGATTGAGCAAATGAACGGCACCATTTCGGTAAACTCACTACCCGGTGGCGGCACTTCATTTATCGTATCGCTACCTTTATAATTTAAACCAACGCTTCGGCCAATTGCTGCCAGGTAGCCACCCGTCCTTCAAAGCCGTTTAAAGTTGCTATTGCCGTAAAAATATCGGCAGGTGTTCTCCCGTTTTCGCGCATATAACGGATCGAGGTCGCACCGGCTGATTTTGATAGCTTGGCTCCGCCGGGCGCAGTAAGCAGCGGATGGTGATAAAATACCGTATGATTAAATTCCGCTTCACCGAGGAACGAAGCGAGTTGTTGTTGTGCAAGCGTTGAGTGCCGGAGGTCGTTGCCACGAACGATGAGATCAATATCGTAAAAAAGATCGTCAGCAACGGAAGTAAGCTGATATGCGGGTAAATCATCCTTCCGCTTCACGACAAAATTGTGCATCTCCGGAGGAAGTGTATTTATAAGGTCAGCATCGGGGCAACGGGTTATGATCGGTTTGTCATTATCAGTGCGCAAACGCCAGCTTATGCCTTTCTTATCCGGATCAAAATGCCGGTCGCTGCAATGACATACGTATCCCGTTGTCGCAAGCTGCCTGCGCGAGCAATTACAGGCGTAAACCAACCCGTTTTCATATAATTTTTTGAGATACGCGTCATAAAGATCACGGCGCCGAACCTGCGTAAAATTCCTTTCAAAATCACCGGCGTCGCGGGGTCCTTCGTCCCAGGAAATCTCCAAAAAGTTTAGTGTATCGAATATATCCTGAATGTATTTACCTTCCGCCCTGTCCTGATCCATGTCATCGATCCGCAGGAGTATCTTCGCACCCGCCCTGTGCGCCAGTCCGGCGGTAATCACAAAGGACATAACATTGCCGAGGTGCAGAAATCCGCTTGGGGTAGGCGCTATGCGTGTTCTTTTAAAATGAGTCTGCCCCCCGCTCATGGTTACTCGTCAGCCAATTCAATCCAAACGGGACAATGATCGCTTGTTTTCTCCCATCCGCGCACTTCGCGGTCAACTGCGCCAGCTACCAAGCGCGTCTCCAACTGCGGGCTCAGTAAAAAATGATCGATCCGCAAACCCGCATTGCGTCCGTAGGCATTGCGGAAATAATCATAAAAGGTGTAGATGATATCGGTCGGGTATAACTTACGGATCGCATCCGTCCACCCCTGATCGGTCAGTGCCTTGAAGGCCGCGCGGGTTTCCGGACGAAAAAGCGCATCATCGACCCAGCGTTCCGGTTTATATACGTCGATTTCCGTCGGCATGACGTTATAGTCGCCCGTAAGGACCACAGGCAGCTGTGAAGCCAGCAATTCGGCGGCATGAAGCCTCAGCCGCTCAAACCAGCGCAGTTTGTAATCAAATTTGGGGCCGGGGGCCGGATTGCCGTTCGGCAGATAAAGACAGCCGATGGTTATGCCGTTAACAACCGCTTCGATGTAGCGGCTGTGTTCGTCTTCCGGATCGCCGGGCAGCGCCCTGCGTACTTCCTGAATATCCATGTTACGCGCGAGGATAGCGACGCCGTTCCAGCTTTTCTGCCCGTGCCATACCGGATTGTATCCTGCGTCAAGTATGGCCTGTTCAGGAAACTTCTCCTGGGGCGCCTTTAACTCCTGCAAACATACCACATCAGGAGAGGTCTCCTCGAGCCAACGCAGTAAAACAGGCAGTCGCCCGTTAATGCCATTTACATTGTAGGTAGCTATTTTCATTGGCAGATTTTTAAATTCAACAAGAATACCGTCGTATTGTTGCTTTCTGTTTATGATGCCTTTTTTTCGAGCACCAGTACAATTTTATTAAAATCAGATGATGTATTGATTATTTTCCTGAACGTATCGAACTGACCGACCGGGTAAAATGACTTTCGGTACTCTTCCACAATGTGTACTGACAATACATTACCGTTCAGCTCGTAATCCGAAACAAAGCCCATCGTCTGATCGTCACCATCCTTAAATGTCTGCGAAATTTTCAGGTCGCCGGGATTGCTGATGGTATATCCATCAGGTATGGTTAATTTTATCATACGCTCCTCCACGTGGCCAAAATCCATATTCACCGGCTGTTGACGCGGCTTTTCCTGATACATCTCGACCTGGGGGCCGATGGCCATCCCGATCTTCACCAGCAGTTTGTTCCCCGCTCTTTCGATAAACTCACCGGAGACGGTTTTGGTGTGCAAAATCAGCGGTTTGTTTGCAGTGGCATCCGCAAAGTCCTTATTTAAAACTTCCGAAAAAGCGACATTCCCGGAGCCGGTGAACTGCTTGGTCATTTCCCTGATAAAATCTTTCTGCTGATCATTATTTGCAAAATTGAAGGCATCGCGCATTTCAGTCGCCTCGTAACCGGCGAATATCAGTTTTTCGTCTATCGCAAGCGAATCAAGGCTGCCTGTAAACTGCAGGGCTACGTCGATATTCTCAAGCGATTTTGAATAATCCTCCAAGGGAATATTTTTAACCTCGGCGATGGCGGTGGAGAAGCTGCCGAGCGACATCGGCTTGCAAAACAGGCCATCGGTTGCTCCCCACTGAGGAACGATCCAGGGATAACGGTAATCCGGCTTTGTAGGTGCCATAAACTTATTCTCCGCCGGAAAGTATATCATCGGATTATCGCAGTTATTCCAGTTCTCAAACTGCGGGTCTATCAGCGCTTTGTCGCGGCCACAGGTAATTACAAATTGGTAGTTCACGCCGATATTCTGAAAAACAGCGCTGTACAAACGCATAATGCCAACCATTCCCGCAGCCTTTGCCTGAAGTATTTTTTGCACCGAACTACCTTCCTGAGTCTTGATATCCTCATCGTACGAAATATTCTTTTTTATAAAATTCTCGACTGCGGTAATTTTGGCAACTTCATCAGGCTGTTTATCCCAGCCATTTTTTGTCACAAGCTCGGCTATCGCTTTGCCTTCCTTTTCGGTATGGTCAGTATATATACCGTATATCCGTTTCGCGAGTTCATTCCAGGTATATAACCTTACGTCCTTACCCTGCGAGTCGTTATAGGACAGCTTGTACTCTATCCTTTTGTAGTTCGCATCGGTATAAGCATATTTTTCTTCATCCACACCGGTCGTCTCCTTAAATGTGTAAGTTATAAAGCGCTTGTTGTTCAGCACCGTATCAGTCGCCGTATTATCGCAGTTGTAGGCTTTGGTATCAAAATGCAGGCGGGGAGGACAAACGATCTGAATGGCAGTTGAAAGTTCAGGTACGCCGGTCTGCACTATTTCGCGCCCGAAGAAATTCGTCGGCCTTTTTACGGTATAGAAGTACTCGATATCACATCCCTTTTCTAGGCCGTCCATAGCGAATATCTTATAGGAATTGCCGTCCTTGTCCTGAATATCCTTGATATTATTTTTATCCAGCTGGATGATCTTTCCTCCCGGCAATATGGTACGCGCTTTCACATCTACGGCGTCTCCATCGTCGCCGATGCCCAGATATATCTTGTTAAAAGCTTCAATTCCCCTGTCGTCATTGATATGAACGATCTTATGAAGTGTATAATAGGTGGCTACTTCGTTTTTGCTGACATCTGTGTATTCGATACGACGTTTATCCAACACGATGACAGCGGACTCTTTACTGTACTTGGTGTCAATTTTTTGTAATGATGGTTTTTCGGTCCAGCTTTCCGTTTCAATGGCAGGCGTCTGGGCAAAAAGGCTGCCAGCCGAAGCGAGGGCAACCAGCAATAAAATCTGAATTTTCATTTTAAATTTTTGAAAGGCTGAGTGTCTCTTTATAAAGCGGGAACAGGTTGTCGAGCGCCTGATTCCATAATGCAAAATCGTTACTGGTCATTATCAGGCTATCATTATCAAACTCCTGTGTAAGCACAACATATCCGTCTTTCTGCTCATATTTTAAATCAAACCCCCACACCTTGTTGTGGTAGGTTTTACCCTTCGGCAAATACGAAACTTTAAATCCCTCCGGAACTTGCAACATAGTGACATATTTCTTTACGAAATTAAAATCGTGCTGAACCGGCACTTTCCGCTCAGGATCGTTGATATGCTCGTCTTTAAAAAGCTGAAATAAATTAAGGTTAAGATAATAATCTGCACCGATCTTTTTGGCATAGTCGGGCAAACTAAAGTCGGCTGCTAATACAATGGTATCATTCGTTTTCTTTTTGTCGAGATAAAAACTATCCAGCCTGAACTTATTGGAACCCCGCTCAAATTCATTCTCCATATATTCATGCATATCCGTTTTTTTCCAGTACATCAGCTTGCCATAAATATCCGTTGCAAAGTAACCGCTCAACTGCTGCTTCACTTTGCCTTTTATGCCCTCCGGCGTTAATTGCAGCCATGTGCTGTCCACCAACACATTATCCCTTTTATTCACCGCAGGAACTTTTAATATTTTATACTCGGTATTGCTGATTCCGATCATCGCCTCCTTGTCCTGAATACCAGAAGATGGCGTACCAAAAACGCAGGTGGGATCGGTTCCGTCCAGAAAAATATATTTCCCATCAATATTAACCGTGCAGATCATGTGGTTGCTCACGAGTGGCAGAGGCGTCTGCGAAAATTTATAGGGCAGGTCCCGTGTCCCAATCCAGGTAAAATAGGCTTTTACACCGGCGGTGTTCAGCATTTCGGTAAGGATGCTTGCCATGTCCTTACAATCACCGAAACGGCGGTCGCATACCAGGCCGGCGTCGCGCGGCACAAAGCCACCCATTCCGTCTTCAAATGCAACGTATTTTACATTGTGCTGCACCCAGGCATAAATGCTTCTTGCCTTACTTTCCTCAGTCGTAAGTCCGGTGGTAACCGAGTCCACCACATGCTTCAGCGAGGGGCTCACTGCCGTGTTGACTTTGCTCACGTAACCATAATTTAATTTGTAGAGATCGTCTGCATTGGAAAGGTAAGGCACCATGTTGCCGTTGTCGTCCTTATAGCTTTCTATATTAAAAACAACGTGTGGCGAATACCACGCATAGCCTGGTGCGTCCTGATAGGATTTATCAGCAGGACAGTTACGATAACGAAATGTATAAACAGTATTGCGACGACTACGGTCGGCAGTTATCTCAATTTTGTCCGTATCAATGCCCAAAAGCTGGTATTTCAGTACAACATTCTTATCTACCGTGATCTTCAGCTCACTATTGACCGAGGGGATGTAACTCGTAAAATAAAATGATGACAACAGATGCGGATCTTTATTTTGCCACGATACGTGCAGGTTGCCGATAGCCCCCGGCTCGACAGCAGGAAAACGAAAGGTCTTTTCCTTTACGTCGTCGTAAAAAACAAAATCTTCTTTATCGCTGCTGGTCGAAAAGTCAGTTACCTTCAGTTTTTTTCCTGATGGCGTAAGCGTATAGGCGTCGTACGAGACAAGCTGCTGAAAATCGCTGTGCGAAAAACTGAAGTTACCCATAAAGGTTGTCGCAGTTCCCAGCAGGTATTCAATCTGCTCCACTTCGTTACTTTCCACAACGGGCTGACCATCTTTTATTTTGATGCTATATGACAACTGCCGGTTCAAAAAAACAGCCTTTTCGTTCGGAAACTGCTGCTGAAGTTCTGTAAGGCCCTGAGCGAAGCCCCCCTCAGCGCAGCCTAAAAAAAGAAAAAAAGAAACTGCAAAAAATTGTAAGGAGCGTCTATTCATTTTTAACAGCGGTAAGCTTTCCATACCGGTACACCATCGTCTTAACCAGTTTACCATTTTCATCGTAGTATTTAGTCGGCCCGTTATACGTGCCGTGATCAAAAGTTATTTCCTTTTTTAAAGTTCCGTTCGGATTATACTCCTGGCAAACGGCATCGGCGTTATCATTAACGTAATTGTATTTCGACTTCAGTTTACCATCGGGATAGTACTCATACCCCACACCATTGGTTACATCATACGTCACGGTATCTACCGAACGCAGTGTGCCATTGCTATAATAAACTTTTTCCTCGCCGTTTTTTATACCGAAATAATAGGTTGCCTCTCTGGACGGTTTTCCATTTGGGAACATACCATGTACCTTGCCGTTCGCATCGGAAATCGGTATTTCAGGCACCGGCTTGCCATCAGCCCCCAAATAAGAATAGGAACGGGCATAGCCTGAGCTAAAATTAACCACATAGGCAAGCGTACCATCCGGATCATACTTTTTTGAGCTTCCCTCTGCTTCATCATCTTTATAGTTGCCCTCAAAGTCTTTTGCACCATTTTTAAAATAAAATGTTTTTATGCCGTTCAACCGGTCGTCAGCATAGTTCAGTGTGCTATATAGTTTGCCATCATCGTCATAAGTTTTCCATTCACCGGTTTTATTGCCGTTAACAAATCTGCCTTCCGTGCTTTTTTTGCCTCCGTAATAATAATCGGTATAGTCACCATCTATTATTCCCTTTTTATAATTCAGGGTTGTTTCAGGACTACCATCGAAAAAGTAAGTCTTATACGGGCCGTCAAAATCTCCGTTTACGTAGTTCACTTCTGTCATAACCTTTTTATCCGGATAAAGCAAGGTGTATTTCCCGCTGCAACGCGGAAAACTGTCGATATGCATTATGTTTCCCGCATCGTCAAATTGCGTTACCTGCTGCAACCATCCGTTATGGTATCTTTCTTCTATCGTTTTTTTACCATCCGGAGTATAGGTCTCCTTATAGCCATCGAGCTCGCCGTTCAAATAGTAGCTTTTTCCGGCAAGCCGTCCCTGCCCGTCGTAATAATCCCACTCGCCCTGCGTTTCCCCATTTTGCATCCAACCCTCCGCCTCAACCTGACCGTTGTTATAATACGAAATGTAGTAGCCATCCTGCTTTCCGTTGGTCAGGTTAGCTTCCGTTTTCTTTTTTCCGTTGAAGAAATAGCTGACGGAAGGCCCATTCAGGGTGCCATCTTTATAGGTATCGATTCCGCTTATTTTGCCTGAAGGGTAAAAGGTCGTGTCCGCTCCTTCAAAATTTCCCTTATTGTTATATATAGCGCTTGATTGTTTATATCCGAGGGTATCATAGTTAACGATCCTTATCTGATCTGCTTTTGCAGCAGCACTGAATAAATTCTTTCCGGAGCGGTCGCTGTAATTTCCGGATTTGATAATACCGTTATCGTAAACAAAATGAGAAAACGGCTTACCGTCACTATAAAAACGGAGCACATCACCGGTTATCTTCCCTTTTTTGTTCTGATATTTTTCCGAAACCTTTCCATTCTCGTAATATTCCAAATGATCGCCGTCTTCCAGGTCATTTACATAGTTGCGGGTCTCTTTTAATTTACCGCTTTTGTAATAGTATTTAAACACGCCTTCGGCTTTTCCCTTAACAAAGTTCCCCTCTACCGAAAGAACGCCGTTGTCCTCATAAGATTTATATGGCCCGTCGTCCTTACCGTCCGCATATTGGGTGGTGCTTTTTACCTTCCCGTTCTTATAATATTCTGTCGCCGTACCGGTCTGAATCCCGGCGGTGTACTGGCTTACCAGCTGCAGGCTGCCGTTTGAATAATACTGTTTTTCTTCGCCATCTTTTTTTCCAAGCTTGTAGTATCCGGTCGATTTCACATTCCCTCCGTAATAATAGCCGGTATTGAGTCCGTCCATCTGGCCATTAAGATAGTTTTCTTTGGAGGAGGGATTGCCATTATCAAAAAAGTACTCCTGCGGGCCCTCCAGTTTTCCGGCTTTGGCATGCTCGCGCGCCTTCAACTGGCCGTTATTAAAATAATAGGTCCAGTCCCCATCCTGCTGCCCCTGCGCATTGTAGGCGCCCTTGCTTCTCAGATTCCCGGCAGGATAAAAGAAAGTCCAGTATCCTATTGCAGACTTTCCATCCGGCGATACCAGACCCTTACCGACCAGTTTACCGTCATCAAACAGGTATTTGTTGGTCATGGTATCCCTGCTGCTGTAATTCAATTCTCGGGTTTCCCTTATCTTGTTAAAATATGCGGCGGCCGCATCGGTAAATGCCTGCACCTCTTTTTTATTTTTCTTATTGTAATCCTGTATCACCGGGATATTGACGTTCGAAAAACACCAGAATATAAAAGGCTCGAACTTACCGGACTCGTACGCCTGTTTAAAAATGGGGAGATAATACTGTATCCAAAAGTCTTTACTGTCTTTATTGTATGTCAGTTTCTCAAATAGGGCCTGTATCTGTCGCGAAATGGGGTCATCGATAGAGATCAAAGGCTTGTACGAAGGATCAAGCGCAATCTTTGACAGTAATATCTCTTCCATTTCACGATAATTCTGATCCGGTGGTATAGTCCTGGAGTTTTTCGCCGCAGTAATATCATCCGTTGCTTTTGCTATGGCATCCAGCTGTTTAATCGCGGCAGACCAGTACCGGCCTTCGGGGTTGACCATGAGATAACCTATAAAACTCATCATAGCCGGTACGATCTTACCTTGCTTCAAAGCGATAATCCCCAATTGATAATGGGCGCTGTACATATACGGGTTGATCAGTAAAGCCTGCTTAAATAAAGCCTCTGCATCGCTGTAACGCTTCAGGGCGGTCAATGCTACCCCCTTGTTGAAATACAGTAAGGAATAGGCCGGATATTTGGCGATGGCAGTATTGAAAACATTGATCGCGTTTTCCGGCTGTCCGATGTCATCGAGGGTATTACCATAGATATTGTAAAGATCGGGTTCGTATTCGCGAGCCTCCTTTAAGGCAAGCCCCTCGCGGCACAGCGCGATAGCCCGTGTAAACTGGCTGTCAGCTTCGCAGCTCATTGCCTTTTCGTAAACCGACCACACATAGTTGGTGTCGCTGCGGCTTACCTGATCCAGCAGACCTATAGCGTCTTTATATTTGCTGGAATCATGAAGCGCCATGGCGTTTTTAATAATTTCACCAGAATTGATCAGTTTTATTTTTTGCGCAAAAGAGAAATTGCCCATAGCGAGTAACGCCAGCGGCAGAAATTTAAGATATTTCATTAATAAGATTCAAGTATGTTACCCCGGTGAAATTTAAGGATTTTTTCAACTAAAAAAAGAGTTGTCAACACAAATTAAAAAGTTATATCAGACACATAATCCGCTTGCTTTGGCGTGAATTTTCATAGAGCGTAATGCGTATATGAATTAGCGGATTTTCCGGTGGAAGGCCTAAATCGTATCGCGACTTAACAGAAAAATTACAAAGCAATCTTAATCTGAATGTATAAAATGCTTATTTATGTAGAAATAACCTCGTATTTGCTTTATCGAGCCTTTTTTTAATCCCGGTAAAAGCGATACACCTTGTTTTACGTTTAATTCTTCCCGGTATGAAATTTTACAGTGCGTATTCCCTGGTTCTTTTGGTCTGCATGTTATTTTCGGGTCCTCTGAAGGCACAGGATGATCATGGGATACAATTCCAGCATGGGCAAAGTTGGGAACAGATAAGGAGTAAGGCAAAAGAGGAGGGGAAATATATTTTTATTGACGGATTTACTACCTGGTGTGTACCCTGTAAGGAAATGGAACAGCATATTTTTACACAACCGAAGGTCGCCGAATTCTTCAACAAGAACTTTATCAATGTATCCGTTCAATTTGACATAACTAAAAACGACAACGCAGAGATAAAAAACTGGTATGCGACCGCCAAAGAACTCGGCGATGAATACAAGGTCAACAGCTATCCCACCTTCCTGTTTTTTAACCCGGACGGCGAGTTGGTTCATAAAGTAGTCGGCGGATTTAGTGATCCCAATGACTTTATAAAACAGGCGAGGATTGCGCTTGATCCGCATATGCAGTACCTGGTGTTAAAACAAAAGTATCTGAACGGGGAGCAGGACACCAGTACCATGTTCGCCTTGCTAAATTCGGGACATTTAGCGAATGACAACCTGTTTTTAAATTCTGTGATCAACAAATACCTGCGTACGCAAAAGGATCTTTTAACAGCAAAAAATATCGGGTACATCCTTGCGGCAACACAACATACCGATGACCCCGGATTTAAAATCTTGCTTGACCATCCGGCAGCGGTTGATTCGGCAACGGGAAAAGGGAAAAGCTTTGAGAGGGTAATGCGGATATTATTTGATGACGTGGTATTACCCTATGTGCGTATAAACGGCGAAAAAAAGGTTTATGGCGGAGGTATGGTGGTGTATGAAGGAAAGGTTAACGATCATGTTGACTGGCAGAAAGTTAAAGCTGTTTTAGATACGGGATATGATAGCCGCGCCGATGCAGAATTATTATATGCAAGGTGTACCTATTATTACTGGACCAAAAACTGGTCGGCCTATGAACAGCATGTAAACAGCTTTATTGGCCGATATGACCAATGGGTGGACGATGATCTATTGAACATGTTTGCCAATACCGTGCTGGCAGGCTGTGACGACAAAGCCTGTATAAATTCGGCGGTTAAATGGTCGGAAAAAACGCTTGACGGACCTTTAAACCCGGGCTATATCTACGTTTATTCCAATCTTTTGTATAAATCGGGCAGAAAACAGGATGCTATTGATTTTTTGGAAAGAAAAACAAGCTCACCGGATGAAAAAGCTAAATATCCTTTTTTGAATACCTTACTCGCCAATATAAAGGCGGGTAAACAAACCTGGTAACAGGAAAGCTGGATCAATACGAGATGAGCTATGAACTAACCAATAGTCAACGACAATAGGTACGTTGTGTTGAAATCGGATTTGAGTTCCTTTGGAAACCAGATTCATAATACGACGGCACAAGGGCTAAGCCAATATCATAACATATGCAAAATGAAGTCATTGCAAGTTTTGGAATCTTTGATTTCAACGATATAAGCCATCGAGATATATCTCAGCTGCTGAAAATACAGCCAGACAAAGTTTATATAAAAGGTGAAAAAAGAAATCCCAAAAATCCCACTTCCCCTTTAATAAAGAAAAATAGTTGGATCATGGGATCTGGATTAGACAAGCACGCCTCGTTTGAAGATCAGTTAACATCCATATTAAATATAATGGAAAGTAAGCTGGCTGATTTCAAAACATTATGTAATAGGTATTATTGCGACATATCATGTGCCTTGTTTGTCTATGTTGATAACGATGAAAGCACACCTTCGGTACATTTAAATACACGTTATAATAAACTAATCAAAGAATTAAATATTGAATTTGATTTAGAGCTTTATATTTTTCCAAATGATAAAGAGTTGTAAGCAGGACCGAAAATCCATGCTACGAATGAATCAAGTTTTACCCAAAGAAATTTAACCGATATTTCATTTAATATTTTAGATACGCATTTTTCTTTTGATCTGGCTAATTCACAGAAAAATGCGATATTTAATTATAATCATTCACAATGAAATTTTGACTATAAAAAAAATTAACTTTTTTATTATACTAATTGTGATTTGCCTTGGTTGCCATAAAAAGCAATTAGATACCCAGCAAAGTTTGCAGTTTGTACACACAGGTATAACAACCAGAATTTATAAAACTCTGTATATCACTGTCAGAAAGTCAAAAATAAAACTGACAGACAATGAATTGAGTGAATACAGACGATTTTTTAATAACTCAGGCGATATTACAGAAAAACAAAAGGAACTTTTCATTGGAACTCGCTATAACTTAATCATTACAAATATCAAAACGTTGGAAAAACTAAATAAATTTATTATTTCCCATCGTGAGTTATATGAAACCGGCAACAACCCGAGAGGTACATCAAGTCCGGGAAGTTATAGCCTTGTTATCAATAGAGAAAAGACTTTTTCGGTATCGGCTCAAAAGAAAGATATTTTTTTCTCCGAGCTATTAGCGTGGTTAAAAAAAAGTAAATGCGACGATGTGGTAATTAACGCAATTTCTAATCTCTAGCTTTTATTTAAATAACCTATATTAAATTTAATTCATCAAAGGATATTTGTTCTAATTCTATCCACTGTAATTGCAGATTACGGGATTTGAAACCAAATAAATGTTGCTTTAAAGTCAGCTTAGGATGTTTGTTCTTTAAACAACGTTCCAAATGGCCTTCGACGCTTTTATTAACTTGATCATCACTTTTAAATTCAAAAGCGTTAATGTAAAACCTGGGATAATTATTCTTAAAAACAATCCACTCCCCGTATGCCATATCGCTTAATGAATACAGAAACTTCTTACCTGTAAAAGTGTATATAGGGGTTACAAAGAGCCGGATTCTAATTAAACTCATAAGACATTTTTTTTAAGGCATAACTGTTTCCGCCTATTGCTTTACCCATAAAGCAAAAAAACGCCGATTTCCTGTAGAAAACCGACGTTTACCGTAGCCCAAAAGGTAAGTAACAAACAAACATTTGAGGCTGATTTATTGCTATTGTGTGCGATAAGCGAATGACAACAAAGATGTCTTTAGTGACTATTTATTATCTAATATTTGTCTAAGATAATTCTGAAAATTCATGTACCCATTTTTTGACGGATTTTCTAAATCGACCATCTCCCCCATTCCTGTATCAAATATTTGCCAATTGTTTTGCCTGGCTAAAATTACTAATTCATAAAGTCCAGCCTCTCCATATAGGCTAATCATTTTATTGCTTACAAGTTCGTCATCTATAAAATAGTCAATAGAAAAATCTATACCTTTTATTTCCCGATGATTATTATGGATAACAATTTTATCAAAATGATGCTCAAAAGTAGAACAAAAATCTGTTGGCTCCAGGCAATCTTCATCAATTTCTTCTATTGTTTCGATTTTTTGTCGCGAGTTAAATAGTACAATATCCCAGCTCATAATAGATTGTTACTTTAATTTCTTAAAAATATGAAAGCCCTCGGATATTCATCCAAAGGCTTTCATAAAAATATTTAAGATTTTCTTTCCCACCTTGTTCCCAAGATGGGTGATTTTTGTAGCCCGTAGGGGAATTAGTTTGAGAGTAATTTTGTAAGATTTGCACTTTATTCGACTTCAGATAGATGTATTGCATCTCGTTTGATCTTCAACTGAATTTTACCCATTTGTTACCCTAATAAAAGACTCATTTTATTATTTTGACAATTTGACCTAAACGGTTTGTTTCGATCTTCCAACAAACATTTTTAATCATTTGAGGCTTCCCTTTATCATCAAGAAAAGCGGGTAGGTGTTTAAAGTCAAGCATCCGCTCACTTTTATTGTTAGTACCTTGCTCATTGCTTACTATGCCAGCAGCATAGGTATGGTGTACAAAATGACCTTCACTGCCAGTGCAGCTAACAAATTTGTAAATACGTCCAACTTGGTTCGCTGTAAACAATTTCAAATTGATGCTTGAGTTATCTAAATCATCTTGTGAGGGTATATATACCAAATCATTAGGAGATAAACTAAATAAAAGCTTGCCATTCTCATGCTCAACAGGGATAGAAGCGGTTGACTTTCTGTCATTACTTGATAAACTGGCATTTAGTTGTTGATGGACAATAACTTCGTTTAATGGAACAGTATCGAAATTCCGTTTCGCATTTCCACTCTCATAAACTGCAAAAAACAAATTAGTTCCTTTTGCAGTCTCCACAAATTTTGAAGACTTATTACCTGTTTGCCCAACGGCAAACTTATTCCCTTTTGCTTCGTAAGTGCGAACTTTTGATATCGGTTTATGTGATTTACCATTGTTTAAATTGACAATGTTCTTATTCATTTCTTCGATACCCTCAGGCGAAAATGCAATTTCAGGGTTGTCATCGTTCTTGCTAAGGTGCTTCAATAAAATCTGCTGAATACTGGCATCTGTGATACTTTCAATCCTTGCTTTGGTGAAAGATATATCCAAACTTTTTCTTGAAGCGACATTATCATTTTCCCAATAATAAACTTCTACTTTAGCAATTTCCTGTTCGTTAAATTTATAATCATTTTCTTTGAAGTACTTTATCAATTTGTATTTGTCGTAGCCATCCGATATGAGTTTTTTAAGATGCCTCCGCAGTGGTTTATCGACAATATATTGTGGAGCATCCAATGCCGCTGATATAGATACCACCTTCTTTTTTTGCAAAGAAATGATACCGGAAACTGTGTCTTTATGTAAGGGTTTCCTTAACGCCCAATTTTGTCCTTTTTGTTGTTTGATGAATTCCTTTTTGCCGTCTTTTCGTATAACATATTGATTGACGGTTTTATTAATGATCCGTATATTATTTTTAAAGCTAACTATTACTTGTTCCAACTTTTCTCTTGCATCCGGCACAAAAGTTTCCCACGGTTGTTTAAATACCCATTTGTAGTTTTCATTTGAGCCGTCATTGTATCTTTTATCACATAAAATTATTTTCAAATCATTACGCTCCCGC
The DNA here is from genome assembly GCA_035547875.1 of Mucilaginibacter sp. Taxonomy (GTDB): domain Bacteria; phylum Bacteroidota; class Bacteroidia; order Sphingobacteriales; family Sphingobacteriaceae; genus Mucilaginibacter. The sequence goes on from DASZTX010000024.1 coordinate 145,862, forward strand.
TCCCTTTGCTCTAAAGATTTATTTTTTTCCAAAGCGTTTTTATTGTTCATAAAATTAATGTGGCTGCGTGTCGCACAGGCTATAATCAAGGCATCCATAGCATGGTGGCGATGATCTATTCTCTTCTTTTGAAAGCCTTTCTGCAATTCTAACGGCACAATTGGTAAATGTTTTTGATACCTATCATTATAAACTGTAAAATTTGTGGTATTGCTGATTCGGTTTAATCTTTCAAAACGAGGTAATATTAATTCATTCCAAATAGCATCCATTCCCCAATCTTGTCTCAAGTCAGCGGTAATTTTACCATTGCTCGCCAATACATTTTTTGAATTGGCGCCATCATCATTTTTTTCGGCACGCACTATATTTGACAATGTTTGCATTATATACTTACTGATATAACGCGTATCGTTCAACTGGCGTTCGATCATTTTTTCTGGTATTTCCAACGCCATCAAATTATTTTTTTTTGTGCGACTTTTAGCGTAATGCTGTCGTACAAAATCAATATATTCATCTTTAGTAAAAACCTTGGCTATTTTACCCATACCTAATTGAACAATTTGACCAGAATGATTTTGTATAAATTCCAATCCGGTCTGATTATCTTTTAGCTTATTGACAGCGGCTTCGCAAATAACCTTATTTTTAAAACTATCATCGTAGTATCGGCTTTGTGGTATAATGTGTTCCATTTCGTACACTGGAGTGAACAGTTTATTCAGTGGTATGATAGCACCTGTATACGGCGATCTATATTTCTGTTCTAACCAAAGTTTATACCGCTGTAATTGGGAACTTGTAGGCTGGGCAAGCTTGCTTATTTTTTCAATATCCTCAGGAATTTCAATAACTCCATTTAAAACGTCGTCTTCATAAATTTTCAAAATATCTTGTTGCATTGGTGAGTAAGGGCGCACGTTCTCGATATCCTTATCATTCAACAATTCAGCCAGTAAGGCTTTTATGCGCAGATTAGTGTTCTCATTTTTTGTAACCTGTTCTGTAATGCGTTTTTTTTCTTCGGCAGGATTTTTCATTTCCCGCCCAAGCTCTATATGTATTTCGTCAAAAAACGCCTCTCTGCCGTCTCCAAAGTACTGCCATATATCTTTAACGGTTCTTAGCGTTTCAGTCACCACCTGTTCGACTATTGGGTTTTTCATAGAGTGTTGCCTGAATAATTGTAAATACTGTTCAAGGTCGGCCACCGTAGCCCATTTACCTGTTTCGCTGCGCTCCGAATGGCGGTCGTAAACAACATACTTCGCCAGCCATTCAGGCAAACCCTGATAGTCGCTTTCATTTACAAAGGACAACTTTCCTATTTTATCACGAACTTTGTCTTTTATTTCATCATCAATCTCAGCCCTGATAAATTTCCCTATTCGTACTTTTGTATTAGCGTCAATACTATCCCACTGCCAACGTTCTCCAAACCGCATTAGTGGCAAGAGTTTTTTTATTGCTTTTGCAGAGTAAGAGCCGTAATTAGCAGGAAATGGTGGGAACTTTCTGAACGCTTCAAAAAAGCTTTCTTCATCAAGATTATTTTTTGCAGCGAAAGACTTCAAAGCTTTTTCATATTCAATTTTATCTGTAACCGAATAGATGATGTGCCATAGTTGTTCTTCCTTCTCTCTGGTTAAAAAATCCTTGGGTAAATCAGCAACCTTCACAAAACGACTTAAAATCATTATACGGGTTTCATTGCAGGGATATTTTTTATCTTCAACATAATTCCAACGGTAGTTGCTTTCTTTAAGATTGAAATATTTAAGTAAAGCTTTTTGGTCAATCTCTTTTCGTTGTTGCAGAAAATCAAATAATGCTTCGATCCCCCCTGTCAATTGTAATGATTTAGTGGTTTCATCTTCATCATCCTCTTTACTAATTATACGCAAGTTGCTTATCCATTGCCATAAACGAAACTCCTGATATAGCGGGTGCGATTTTGATATACACTTTAAAGGCTCTGTTTTCTTAATACCATCTTTTACAAAAGTCCTGAATTCCATAGGGCAATTACTAATGGTACTTTTTTGACTACGCAAAGGACGCTGATAAAATAAAATATCCTCAACAACCAAATACAAAAATCCCTTTCCAAGCAATGTCGCCTTGTGCTGTAGATTGTGGGGGTATAATTCTTCTACACAAAGTTTATATAGGCCTGCATCTTGTAAGTTATTGTTTAATTCAATTTGCTTTTTAATGATTTGGATTAGCTCTTCCCTGTAAAATCGCCTTTCGATTGTTCGTACCAGTTTGCCCCTTATTTTTTGATCTGGTTTTTGTAAAAGCGCATCATAAATATATTCGCCTACAGTTTTTTTAGATTTGTCTATTTCGCTCTCCGTCTTTTTTTTGAGCAATTTCCAATCATCTTCCTTCGGAGAGCGAAAGCTTCGTTTTTCCTTTCCGTCCTTATCTTTCTTTATACTACCATCTTCGTTTAGGTCTGTAGTCACAATAAAATCACGTGTCTTGTCTTTCCAGTCAAGTAGTGGGATTTTGCTTTCCCTACGATAAATCCAACCGTTTTCAAGGACAATATTATACCATATTTTATCGCTTCCCCTTTGTGGCTGGTCCGCGTTAACATCACAAATTCTCAAAGAATAAAACTCCTCCAGTTTGTTTGGTTGTTCTTCTACATCCTCCCCCCTTAACTGATAATAACCACGCTTTTGATTAAAGTGTAAGAGCAACCATGCCAGTTCTTCATTTTCAATCAGATTTGTCAACGCTTTTTTGCGCAAATAGTAAACTGTCCAGTCATAAGGTATTTTGGCATCTTCGCCTTTTCTGTTTTTACGATGCAATAGTTTAGGTTGGTGCTTTTTAAAGTCATTGAGCATTTCTTCAAAAGATTTTTTGAAAATGAACTCTCCATTACTATCGTAAACAAATTTGGTTTCTGTTTCAGGCAGAAATTTGCCTAAGCGATTATCAAAATCAATTTTTGCTGCATAGTGTTTGGGTAAAAAGCCAAGCATATTTAACACTCTGTGCAACCTTTCCCTACGCAGTAAATGACGCTCTTTTAATCGCCTGGTACTTCTTAAACGTGTGCGCTCCGCTGTTTGAGTTTTAATTGGCGCGCCACTTTCAAAGTCTCCCAAAGTGTCCTGAGGCATTGGAATAATGCGACTTCCTAAGCCTAATATTTTTCCCTGCTTGTTTTCAAAATCTTGTTGAATAAGCGCCCAGCCAATTGAGTTTGAACCAAGGTCAAGGCCAAGTATTGTTTTCATGATACGATAGTTAGGTTTGGAATTGTAAATGGCGTAATCATCTTGTGTAGATAACTTTTGTAAAGTTAAGAAAAATTCTTTTAATAACCCTGAATATGTGAATTTCTTATTTACATTTGTCGCAGTGATCAATAACGGCAGCTGATGTTATTGGGAATAGGCTTCCAAAACCTATTTCTGGGATTGCTCCTTATCACTTTTAATATTATCCAGTTTAAATAATTATTCAGGGTTATGTTGTGACTTGCGATTAATTAGTACTTTTACTTCGAAAGCAAATCACAATAAGGATTATTCCGTTGTGAAAACATTTAAGGCGGGGGGCAACTCTCGTCTTTTTTTATGCCCGCGCATCATATTATCAACAACAAAAAGTTTTATGACGCAATATACTATTATCATTTTCTAAAAAATACCGTGTTTTAACCTCTTTTTTTGAGTTTTTCTTTCATATATATTTGATTAACAATCAATATAGTATGATTAAACGTACACTTCACTTTGGTAACCCCGCCTATCTAAGCTTAAGAGAAAATCAATTAATGATTGATCTACCGCATCTAAAAGCGTTGGGCGAAAAGGAAAGTAAAAAATCTGTCCCTATTGAGGATGTTGGGATTGTCGTCTTGGATCATCAGCAAATTACTATAACGCATGGTTGTATGGCAGCACTCTTAGACAACAATGCAGCGATAATAACCTGCAATCATACACACCACCCAACAGGCATGATGTTACCTATTGACGGACAAGACATTCAAAGCGAACGCTTTAGACATCAAATTGACGCATCGCAACCATTAAAAAAGCAGCTTTGGCAACAAACTATTCGGGCCAAAATATTAAACCAAGCAGCAGTATTGGCTGATCGTGGTGTAGAGTATGAAAATATGCTGTATTGGGCAAAATCTGTTCGTTCAGGCGACCCTGATAATTATGAAGGGCGTGCAGCGGCATATTACTGGAAAAATGTCTTTCCAAAAAAAGTAGAGTTTTTTAGAGGCAGAGAGGGTGATCCGCCAAACAACCTGCTAAACTATGGATATGCAATTTTAAGGGCTATTGTAGCCCGTGGGCTGGTTTGTTCAGGCTTGTTACCTACGCTGGGTATTCATCATCGTAATAAATATAATGCCTATTGCTTGGCCGACGATATTATGGAGCCATATCGCCCTTATGTAGATCAAATAGTTTTAAGAATTATTGATAATGGTGAGAACTTTTTAGAACTGGGTACCTCTATAAAATCACAATTATTAGGCATAGCATCTGTTGACATACAGTTTGAAAAAAGCAAAAGCCCCCTGATGGTAGGCCTGCAAAACACCACTTCATCCTTGGCAAAGTGTTATGAGTTGACCGCAAGAAAAATAGTATACCCTGTTATGAAAAACTTTGATGCGAAACGTGGCCTGAAATTTAAATCGCAGCTTAAATATTACACCGATAGTAGCATTGACAACAAAGAATAATTATGTCCCAATAAATGCGCTTAAATGAATATAGGATTTTGTGGGTATTAGTTTTTTTTGACTTGCCTACGGAAACAAAAAAGGATAGGCAGATATACAGCAAGTTTCGTAAGGATATTATGAAGGATGGCTTCGGTATGTTTCAATTTTCAATCTATCTCCGACATTGTAGCAGCCGTGAAAATGCAGATGTACACATTAAACGTGTAAAAAAAATCCTTCCGCCCAAAGGCCACATTGGCATTATGACAATTACAGATAAGCAGTTTGGGATGATGGAATTATTCTACGGCAAGGAAGAAAAATCTCTTCCAGACACACCACAGCAATTGGAATTGTTTTAGAATAAATCCGCCCCAATAATATCGGAGCGGATTTTTGAATTCTAAATTTGAACATAAACAATTGATAATTAGCAATTTGAACAACGGTATGTTGTTGTAAATATCAATTGTTCAAAGAATGAAAGCAAATCACAACGATTTGACGAAGTGTTTAAGAACATCGCGTGTTGTTGTAAATATCAATTGTTCAAAGAATGAAAGCAAATCACAACGCTATTAATCTCACATCATGCACTGATGCAGTTGTTGTAAATATCAATTGTTCAAAGAATGAAAGCAAATCACAACCCGCGTTAGCCCCTTTACCACCGTCAATGAGTTGTTGTAAATATCAATTGTTCAAAGAATGAAAGCAAATCACAACCTTATTGGGCGTACTGTAACAGAATCAAAAGTTGTTGTAAATATCAATTGTTCAAAGAATGAAAGCAAATCACAACGACGGGCCGATACGGTTGTTTGCATTGAAAGTTGTTGTAAATATCAATTGTTCAAAGAATGAAAGCAAATCACAACACTTCGACGGTGATACGCCTTTGGTTCTTGGTTGTTGTAAATATCAATTGTTCAAAGAATGAAAGCAAATCACAACTGATAAGGATACTGGCGAAGTTGCTGATAAGTTGTTGTAAATATCAATTGTTCAAAGAATGAAAGCAAATCACAACGGAGCTTGTACTTCTCCATGACATGGTTGAGTTGTTGTAAATATCAATTGTTCAAAGAATGAAAGCAAATCACAACTGCCGTTCAGGCGGGAGTTAAGCCTCCGGCGTTGTTGTAAATATCAATTGTTCAAAGAATGAAAGCAAATCACAACTCTCCAGCGTCGGCCACATACTGTCCCCTTGTTGTTGTAAATATCAATTGTTCAAAGAATGAAAGCAAATCACAACTTCATACAACTGCTGAAGCAGCAGGATCTGGTTGTTGTAAATATCAATTGTTCAAAGAATGAAAGCAAATCACAACCATTTTGCATCATGCAATCAAATATTTCAGGTTGTTGTAAATATCAATTGTTCAAAGAATGAAAGCAAATCACAACCGTCTTGCATGTTTGACTTAATGTTTTCAAGTTGTTGTAAATATCAATTGTTCAAAGAATGAAAGCAAATCACAACCAGGCGCGGGATATTCCGGAAACGCCTCGTGTTGTTGTAAATATCAATTGTTCAAAGAATGAAAGCAAATCACAACAAAAGACCGGTATGAAAGCGGCCGGGGTAAGTTGTTGTAAATATCAATTGTTCAAAGAATGAAAGCAAATCACAACGCTTTAATCTCGCACCCTGCACTGGTGCAAGTTGTTGTAAATATCAATTGTTCAAAGAATGAAAGCAAATCACAACATGCCTTTACCAAAAAAGCAAAGAGAAGTGTTGTTGTAAATATCAATTGTTCAAAGAATGAAAGCAAATCACAACACTATTTCGAGTACACTGAAGATCTGCTGCGTTGTTGTAAATATCAATTGTTCAAAGAATGAAAGCAAATCACAACTACGACTTTGACGGCTCTGTGTACACCCGCGTTGTTGTAAATATCAATTGTTCAAAGAATGAAAGCAAATCACAACCCTGCTGCCGGCGACGCGACGCAAAACCGTGTTGTTGTAAATATCAATTGTTCAAAGAATGAAAGCAAATCACAACAGGTATAGGCTCGGTGGTCAATGTTGATCAGTTGTTGTAAATATCAATTGTTCAAAGAATGAAAGCAAATCACAACGAACTTTCTTTAGCTGGGACATATCCAATAGTTGTTGTAAATATCAATTGTTCAAAGAATGAAAGCAAATCACAACGGATACGCGGATAGTGATTCTTTTACCCAAGTTGTTGTAAATATCAATTGTTCAAAGAATGAAAGCAAATCACAACTCGGTGGAGTGCTTGACGCGATACAGCGAAGTTGTTGTAAATATCAATTGTTCAAATAATGAAAGCAAATCACAATAATTCACCGCCTAATAGCGTAATATTTATGGCCGTTGAAAACATCAGTTTTTTTAAAGATAAACGCGAGCCTGGATAAATTCCAACAAAAATTTATAGGTTCGATTCCTAATAAGGATTTCTTATTATACAAGGCAGTTACAACACTATTTCATCAGGGTAAAACAATAGGTAAAATCTTGAGGCTTTAAAAACTTAAAAGTTAACCCAACCGACCTGTCGGAATCAAGCTTTTTAAAGCAATTTTCCGTGACTAAGCGCAACGATCTGTCCATCCGAAAGGGCAATACCCACGCGGTAAATTCTCAAAGAATTTGCTGCTGTAAATCGATTTTCCATGTTCCGAACCGAACACTTAAAAAGAAGTCTACGTCAGCTCACCGTCCAAAGTGTCCGGTTCTGAAGGCTTAATATTGCTTAAATAAACGTAAAAACGCTTTGGGGTCAGTGGCTCGCCTGCAATTGACAGGCATTTACCTCTGCCGCTGCGGGTTATTCTGATGATAAAAGGATCGGTGGACTTGCTGCTCAGCGAAAAGACCATGTCAAGGGGTGTCCGCATTCACCTTCCACACCTGATCTTGACACTTGAAGTAACCAAATGCTTTGCGGTTGCTTCCTTCTGTTTTTCCATCAAGCCTGATGAAATCGGGGTGCCTGGCTTTGAGGGCAAGTACTCTTTGGGGTATAAGAGGCCTGATAGCCATCAAAGATTAGCCTTTGGGGTTTGCTCATGGTTCTTTTTTGAGCAATATCCAAAGTTCATTTTATTTCTTAAAGTTTGACTTTGATGATTTACAGCAGGTTTTTTACTTTTTGATCTTCTTGTAGCCTTATCAAAACGTTTTCTGAATTCATTACAGGTTTATCAACAAAGAAGGCTTTGATACTTGGTTCCCTCGCAGGTTCATCAAGCTTCAAAGCCTTCTTTGCATTTCATCAAATGATTCGTTTGGGTTGTACATCATCAGATGATAGTATTATTATCTTCTTTCCTCAGACAGAGAACAGGTTATCTTTACCCAGAGAGTTGCCTGCGGCGCAGCCAACCAAACACTACTTTTCCCCCCAGCCCCCTTTTCTCCTCTTAATTGAGGAAACGAAAATATTTTTTGGTGTAGTAACCCGTTGTTGCATCAAGGCTCAAGGGGTTTGGGGGCTAAAGCTTCTTCGGCTCTGCCCTTTCGTTTAAATGGCCTGATAACAATACCGCCAAAGTAGGCTTCATCAGCAAAGCATTTTATCTCTTTGATGAAACAGGTTGTTCCCCTGTAAAGCTTGCCGCCAGTTACATATTTACCCTGGCACCCGTGCCCATCAATCGTAATGTTGTAAAATGCTACTTGTTTTCCATCTTTGTCTGTGGCAAGCTCAACGCATTTTCTGCATACATAATCCGGGTATCGTTCACTGTAGGCTTTATATCTATTGCAGATGGGACAATGTTGCTGTTTCTTATGCTCTTTGGCGTGGTTGGTTTTATATTTCTTAGTCATCGTTGTAGGAGTTTATGCAGGATCGGGTTTTATTGGTAAAATCTGCTGAGAGCGCAGCTTTCGTTTCGGCGCGGGTATTTATCCATTAAAGGCTTTTATCGTCGCCCTCCGGCATTTAAAAGCATAAAAAAAGCCTGAATCTCTCGGTTCAGGCTCTGAGTTAGGCGAAGGTTCGTTTAAACCACGCTTTGACTTCCCTAAGGTTATAAAATATCGGTTTCCCGATTTGCTGATAGGGCATCCCCTCTGCTCTTAATCTGAGTAGCTTGCTTTTGCTCATGCCCAGCATCTCTATTACTTTCTTTTCGGGTACCAGTTCAGGGTCAATAGCCTTTGTTGGTTCTACCTGGTCATTGGTCAGGCGTTCGTTATTTGCTGCTGCCATATCAGCCAATGCCATCATTTCCTCAATTTCAGCATCAATCCAGCGTATAGGGTTGTAGAACTTTTGCTCGTCGGCAATTTCTGATATGTGTTCATCATATAAATCCTGAAAGGCTTGGTAATGGTCAGGGTCGGGTGCGCGGTGTACCTGTACAGCTAACTTCCTGAAGTAATACAAACAAGCTAACTTATCTTTTTGTGGCAGCTTTTTGATGGTGTCTTCAATAAATTCGATAAACTCCTTGTTTACGAACAGCCATTTAATGTCCCGTTTCAGCTTGCGCTTAAAGTCCTGAGTTAAGCGGGGCGAAGCATGGTAGCTTCGGGTAGATATCAGTTTTGTGGTATTATTTTTCATCATTTT
>DASZTX010000025.1:0-2612 GCA_035547875.1 Mucilaginibacter sp.
GATTGAGGCCGCTTTTTTTGCTGTCGGGAAACTTGATGACAACCCCTCCTTTGCCGAATGGGTAATATTTTGGATCGGCAACATTTTCGGCAATGGCTTGATTGAAGATGGAGCGTATTACGACCAGGTGATTAACTGCCGTGCGCTCGGTAATGGTACGGGTGCCTTTCAGCCAGGCCTTAAAGTCTTTTAAAAATGTTGCATCGATTTCAGAGAAATGAATATCTCGATTATTCAGATACTCTTTGACCCGCTTTATGCGTGGCTTTTCTGCCGATATACGATTGAAGTTTCCGGTCTTTTCGAGACGTTCGATATATAAGTCAGCTTGCTTGAATAACGTGTTATTCTTCACTGCCTTCACCGCGCGATGGATGACACGGGCGGAAGTATCGGTATTATTCACTTCCATCTGTATCAGTTTGTCGTTTGCCTCGCTGACGCGCTTTGCAATCAGGTTGTTTAGCCAGATTGAATTAGGGTGTGATTTCTTGACCTTTGAATTTTTCGCATCCCAATCGCTTTCCTTTACAGAGTGGCCGACAGCGATAAGCGTGTTCTTTCTATCCTTAACTACACGTAAAACGATTGGAAGTTCGCCCTGAGCGTTTTTACGGTTGCGCAAAAGTACCTTTATTGAAGCCATATCTTGCTGATTTGTTGATACTAAGTTACGAAATATTGGTCGAACATTTGGCGATTTTTATCAACATTTCCCGGTTTTATCCGAAGCAAAAACTGTGTTTCTGAGCCTTAAAAGCACTTTTAAAACCGGATAGAACCGTACCTTACAGGACTTCCAACACTGTTGTATTGAGGCCACCATTATTCTGCCGACATTTCTCTTTCGACAGCGCTTACTTGATGAAGAAATATTTGCATCCTATTTTTAAAAGGCGTACCTTCAGCTAACTTCCCACAGCGTTTCACCGCCGTGGCCTAATCCCTTTTCATGAGCAACTTTGAAATTATTCCAATATCCCTGTTTTTTATAATCAAAGATTTGACGAACATGGACACACCTGAGGTCACGCGACTTCCCAAATCAATCCAGCTCACAAACCAAACCCTTATTTATCATGAAATTCCTTATTACAACGACTGCCCTTTGCCTGTTGGCGCTGATCGGCAGGGCACAATGGAACACTTCTGGCAACGATATTTACAATACCAATACCGGAAATGTCGGTATCGGGACCGCTGCACCGCAAGCATTACTGGAGGTGTCGCCCCCAGGCGATTATACGCAAGTGCTTTGGCCGGCAGTTATCCGCAATCCGATCAATAATAATTCCACAGGATATGGCGTCGGAATAAAATTAAAAAACAGCAGTTATAACAGTGGTGAGGTTAACAAATGGGCGGGCGTTGCTGCGGTAGGCGCAGGAAGCGGTTATTCTAACTGGACGGACTTGGTCTTTTATACCAATAACTCGTCATCAGCTATCCCGTCCGAAAAGTTTCGCATTACCGGAGCGGGCAACGTTGGTATCGGCACAACATCACCGTCGTCCCTGCTTCATGTGAGCAGCGCGACCGGCAGCGCCGCTATTTTTCCCACCACAGTTTCCATCGCTTCGACAACGAACGCATCGGATTGGGGCATCGGTCCTACCTGGGCAAATCTCGACTTCGTGTCGGGTGACAATTCCGGCATTGGTGCGGTGGCCCGGGCCCGTATAGGTGCCTACATGACCACCTCCACCGGTTCGTCCACCGGACTGGCCTTCTTTACCGCATCCACATCTGCCTTAAATCAGGTGATGACCATCGATGCCGGCGGCAAGGTCGGCTTCGGTACCTCTGCTCCGACGAACACCATCACATTACCATCTACCTCCACTGGCATCACCCTTTTTAATACCGCGGACCAAACCACGAACTACGAACGGCTGACCATTAACAACACCGCGAGCCAGTTCGTCATCGCCTCCGAAGCGGGCGGCACGGGAACGCGCAGGGATCTGGTGTTAAGCAATGGCGGAAATCAACTGTTCACTATTAGTTCAACATCTCCAAAATTCACGCTTAACAGTGGCTCGACCACAACCGCAAGTCCATACGGCCTGTATTCCTTTACCGGCACTTTTGTTGCCCCTTCAGGCGATCAGAACGGTGTTGGTATTGTACCGACTATTAATCAGTCAGGCACTGCAGGCTATACTGCGCTGCTTATTAACCCGATAGAGTCATCGACAGGATCAGGTACCAAGTACCTAATCCAGGCACAGGTCGGCGGAAACAAAAAGCTCACGGTCGATAATGCAGGAAACGGATACTTTGCTGGCAATGTCGGCATCGGCACTACTTCACCAGATCAGAAATTAACTGTGAACGGCCAGGTGCATTCGACATCAGTCGTGGTAACAAGCACCGTGCCGGCAGACTATGTGTTCGATACAAATTACCATCTGCGCCCGCTAACCGATGTAAAGGCCTTCGTCGACAAAAACCACCATCTTCCCGAAGTCCCATCTGCGGCTGATTTTAACAAGGACGGCCAAAACCTGGGTGAAATGAACATGTTGCTGCTGAAAAAAGTGGAGGAACTGACGCTGTACCTGATCGAAAAGGACAAGCAACTGGCGGAGCAAAAAACGATAAATCAAAAT
>DASZTX010000026.1:0-13914 GCA_035547875.1 Mucilaginibacter sp.
CATATCGGTTACAGCTACCAGTTCGGCACCTCGTCGGACAACCTGGGCGGCTTCCACATGGCTACCCATGAGGTTACCCTCGGCTACCGCTTCGGCAAAGGCATCACCAAACGAAAATTGCTCTGAAAATCTAAATTTTCATATAACCCTACCTGCAACTGCTTTTTTAGGTTGAGCCGGTAGGGTTTTTTTTATGCTCCGGGAAAAACGATTTTCCTAAAGAAAATCCAGTAATCAGCAACGAAAATTATAGCAGAATCGCTATATAAAAAATTGTACGACAACTATTAGGGTCGAACGTAATAAACGACATTAAACAAAACGTCGATTAAAGGATAGCAAAAAATCGGGTATAAATAAAAATAAGGTAGATTATTTTTAAAACTAAGGCCTCCGGATTTATGTAGTCCGGAGGCCTTTAATTTTCTGTCTTAGTTGAGTAGCTATTTTAACTGGGCAATCCAGGTGTTGTTTTTTTCGTCTGCATCCATAAAGATGCCGCCGTCAAGTGTAAATGATTTTACCTCTTTGCCGGGTTTTACAATAATAACTGTCTGTTTCTGATCGTCTTTCCAGACAATTGGTGTTTGATGGAAGCTTTCCGAAGTGCCATCCGCATACGTTGCAACAACATCAAATGGAACAGCAAATCCGCCAATATTTTTTACATCAAGTTTATAATTTTTACCCGATTTTGATACATTTTCGAGGTCGAGATCGATATAACTGCTTGTAAAGAACCAGTTGTTGAAGAACCAGTTCAGATCTTTGCCGCTTCCGGCAATCATCGAATTGAAATAATCCCATGGTATCGGGTGTTTACCATGCCAGTTATCCATATAGGTATGCAGCGCTTTTTTAAACAATTTGTCACCAAGCATATCTTTTAGGGCGAGATAGCTTAAAGATGGCTTGCCATAAGCATTATCTCCGGCGCCAAAGGTTACCTCATCCGAGGGAGTTATGATCGGCATTTCCTTAGCGTGCGAACCGTGTATCCAGCGGTTGACGCGGAATTTTTTATAAAAATCATCGGCAGCCTGTTTTCCTTTCTCCACAGTTCCTATTAATAACTCAAATGTCGTAGCCCAACCTTCATCCATAAAAGCATAGCGGCTCTCGTTAATTCCCATATAAAAAGGGAAATAGGTGTGTGCAATTTCATGATCCTGCACTAATTGCGCAAAGCCAAGATCCTTGGTATGACTGTCATTTACCATCATCGGATACTCCATGTCGGCAAAACCCTGAAAAGCGGTCATTTTTGGGAATGGATAAGGAACGCCGGGCCAGTTGTTTGAAAACCAATTAAGCGAATGACGCCCAAATTGAACAGAATGATGAAAGTCTTCTGAAGCATCAGGGAACGCAGCCTGTACACTCGAGCGACGGTTACTGGCATTGTCAACCACGACACTTGCAGCGTCCCAATCATAATGATCACTGATGCCAACTGCAACGTCTGTGATATTTTCAGCCTTCCAGGTCCAGGTGTTCATATTGTTTTGAGCGGTAATGCTTTTATTCGCCAGATCCTGAGCGGTGGCAATATGGATGGTAGAGTCGCTTGTCATGGATTGTGCGAGCCTTGCCGCGGCAGCCGGCTGCAGTACCTGGCCGGGGTTTTGTAACGTGCCAGTTGCCCACACAATGAAGTTTTTAGGAACAGTTACATTTAACGTGTAGTCGTTAAAATCATTATAGAATTCAAGGGAACCCGTATGTGGCTGCGTATCCCATCCCTTGTAGTCGTCATAAACAGAAACCCTTGGATAAAAATAGGCTAGGTAAAAACTTGTAGAATCAATAACGCCATCGCGGCCATGCGATCTTGACAAAGGGTAATGCCAGGTAATGTTAAGATGAACCGAATCGTGCGGCATTACCGGCGACGACAACGCAACCATCTGATTTGTGGTAATAGCAGTACTATTATCCCAGGCTGCCTTAACACCGTTTATAAGAATGTTGTCAATTTTGATGGCAGCATCCGGATTAGGGCCGGCGCCTCTGCGACCGGCGGCGTGAACATTCATAATAAGCTTCATATTAAGCTGATGCAACGTGTCCGGACTGTTATTAAAATAGCTGATCTGCTCGGTACCCATGATATTATTATCAGGTGGATTGGCCGTGATCGAAATATTGTAATGACCGTGGTTTTCCCAATATTTTTTTCCGGGCTTTCCGGATAACGACCGGGTTCCGTTTGCATAAGCGTGTGCAATTTCCGGCGGCATGGGTAATGTTTGTGCGTTTGCCCCGCATAAGATGAGACAAAATAACGCTGAAAAAGAGATAGACTTTATCATGCTTGTTTGAGGTGTTTTTTAAGATTGCCTCAAATTTAATGATATAAACTATAGCGTAACAGAAAGAAGGTAACGATTATGTTGCTTTTCGACTGATGATATGGCTTTCGATCTCCGGGATCAACGCAGTAGAGTGATACTGCCGGAAAGTACCTGGTTATAAAGTTTTGTATCAATTACGTAATAATATACCCCCGTTGGTAATTGTTTGCCGTTGAACAAACCATCCCAGGGTCTGTCATAACCGATAGAATGATAGACCTTCTGGCCGTAACGCGTAAATATATCGACCACCGCGTCGGTGTAAGCCACCAGACCCTGTATGTTCCATACATCATTGATGCCATCGTTATTGGGTGTAAAGGTATTGGGAATAACGATTTTTGGCGACACCTTGATCATGGTCGAATCTGTACTGACACACCCTCTCGAATCCGTTACCTGTACTGTGTAAGTGCGGTCAATAACTCCAGTGATGACCGGATTTTTCTTTGTGTTATCGTCGATATCAACATTAGGTGTCCATAAATACTGCACGTTGGCGTCACTTACGACCGGGTTGAGCGTGATCGTATGATCTTTTAATACATACCTGATTTTTTCCGCTTTTACGACCGGCGGCGGTATAAACTTTATCGTCGTCGTATCTGTTTCTATCTGGCAAGCACCCGGATTGGTGACATGCAGGACAAGATTAACCGAGCCATTGGCTACATCGGCCGCGCTGGGAAGATAGTTGGCCTTATATTCTGTTACAGAAGGTGTGAAAGTGCCGGTTCCGGTAGTTGTCCACATTGCCTGTGTGCTGACTAATACAGGAGATCCATCTAACTGGACGCTTGGAGACTGTGAACAGACGTCCTGGTCATCTCCCGCATGAACAGCCGGCAAAGGGCCAAAAAAGATAGTTACATCATCCGTCGAAATCGCGCAATCGTCATCGCTGGTCGAGGTAAGGGTAAATGTAACTTTACCGTTGGCCTTGTCCTCGTTTGATGGAATGTAATGAGCCTTTAAATCAGTCAGCGATGAAAAGGTTCCGTTGCTGGTTGTTGACCATATTCCGGTTGAAGTTCCGCCAACTATATTTCCATCGAGTATAATTTCTGGGTCTGTTATACAAATGATCCTGTCAGGCCCCGCATCGGCTATGCCGGGCGTCCGTACTGAAACGCTGGCGGTCGATACCTCACTCGAGCATCCGTTTACAGTTACCACAAGACTATAATCGCCGCTGTTTGCCGTTGTCGCATTGGGAATGTCCGGGTTTTGCTGGTCTGACGTAAATCCGTTAGGGCCTGTCCACATAAAAGTTGCATTGTTGACATTAGGCGTACGTAACTGGACAGTGCTTCCGACGCATATCGGAGAGTTGCTGTTCGCTACGGGTTTTTCAGGCTGAGGGTTGACAATGACAACGTAAAAAAAGTTTTTTCCGGTACACCCATTTGCTGTGGGAATGATTTTATAGACAACGTGAGTTGCTACCGTCAGTGTGTTTATCAGTGTTTCGTCTATTGTTGACGAGGTCTGGTTGGTGACGGTTGGATTGCTTATACCCGGCACTGCCTGACGGCTCCAGACGTACGTGGCAGATGCAATATTTGATGTAATGGCATAATTTTGCGGCACATTGCTGCAGGCTGTGCCTGTTTCCGAACTAATTACCCGGACAGATGGATTTACTGTCACTACGAGATTAAAAGGTGTGCCGGTACAGGTTGCTGTATTTGAGGTGATAACGTAAGTTACATCGATAGGTGCATCTGTATTATTTATCAGGGTTTCGCGGATTGTTGCTGTAGTTTGGCCGGAAATGGCTGCATTGCCTATTCCAGGTACAGCTGCCCGGCTCCACTCAAAATCGGCGTTGGTATTGAATGTTATGTCATAATTAACAGGCGACTGATTGCAAATAACTACTTTATTGCCGCTGGTTACGGCTGGGGTAGGATAAACCATTACTTTGTAATTAAATGGCGTGCCGGTACATCCGTTGTTTAAAGGCGTGATGATATAAGTTACTGTTACCACATTCTGACTGGTATTTATCAGTGTTTCATTTATTGTAGTAGTTGTTTGATTACTAACGGCAGCGTTACTTATTCCAGTCACGGCAGCTCTGCTCCATGAAAATGTTGCCGTAGGAACGTCGGATGTTATGGTATAATTTAACGCATTTCCGGAACAAATTTCACCTGTTGCATCACTTGTAACACTTGGCAGGGGAGTAACGATAACATCCACTTTCGTGAGCGGACTTGTACAGCCATTGATCGTACGCTGGACATAGTACGATTGATTATTGGTTAAAGCGGGCGTGGTATAGGTTGAATTTTTTGATAAAAGATTTCCACCGGCGGGTGCATCGTACCACTCGAAATTGCCGGTCAGATCCGAAGGTGTTAATGTTATGGAATTACCCGAACAAACCGGGGAGGTAGCAACTACCGGTGCCGAAGGAACATTGTTCACAGTGACGACGATGGTTGCACGAGGCCCTGCTACCCCCAAGCTGTTGACAGCCTCCACATAGTAAGTGGTATTTGTCGTAAGCATTGGTGTAGTAAAACTTGCACCGGTGAAAAGGAGCGTCCCACCGTTTGCAGCGTTATACCACTTGTAAGTGCCGCCGGGAGCTATCGCCGATAAGGTCGCGCTACTGTTATAACACGTTGAATTACCGGTTACTATAGGCGCTCCCGGTGTAGTCTTGAACGTTATCACCATTTTATCGGACTTTGGACCACATGATGCCGGAGGGTCATCCGATGTGTAGGTCAATGTCGCTGATGTTTCACCGGCACCAGGCGTATAAACCGGGTTAGGGATAGTTGTATTTGAAAAAGAACCCGTACCGCCTGACCATGTCCCTTTTGGTACGCCTTGTACACTTCCTGCCAGTTGTACTTTGGTTCCTGCCGGAACTGTTTGATCCGGCCCCGCGCTGATCGTAACGGAAGGATCGATTCGAACAGAGACTGTGGTCTGCCCGCTTCCGCAACTACTGGTAGTTGGTATAGTATTCGTTATGGAATAAGTTTGCGGCTTTGACTTTTTCAGGTCGATCTCGCCGGTACTCGCGTTGACAAATACGAGACCTGCCGGAGTTGCAGTAAAGACTCCTCCGCTGCTTCCGGGTGTATAGTCGGGCAGCGGATTCGGTTCATCCTGACAATAGCTCGGGTGATAGCTAAAAAAAGTGGTTGTAACCGTGTAAATGCGGTAAGTGATTGACGACGGTGTAACACAGCTGCCATTGCCGGCAAAGGTGATAGTGTAAGTTCCCGGTGTGCTGGCGGAAACATTAATTTCCCCAGTGGCCGTACTGACAAATACCAAACCTACCGGCGATGCGCTAAAGGTGCCTCCTGCCGGATTATTGATAACCGGTACCGGGTTTGGATCTGCCACACACGTAGATCCGCTGGGGTACCGGAATTGAGGGTCGGCAGGTATATTAACGGTCACCTTAACCGGCGTGCGGCCGCTGACGCAATTGCCGACCACCGCCTGTGCATAATAGGTCGTATTTTGTGTGAGGGCTGGAGTGGTATAATTCGTTCCGGTTTTAAGAAGATTGCCGCCCGACGGTGCGTCGTACCACTCAATATTGCCGGAAGGTGCACTGGCGGTAAGTGTAGCGGCTGCGTTTTCGCACACTGTAACATCGCTTGACGATGGCGTAGTAACTGTTTGATTCACGGTCACCGTTAACGCCTTGCGGGTACTGGCGCATCCGTCGGCTGTTGTACTTTGTACGTAATATGTGGTAGTGGCTGTCAAAGGTGGTGTGGTATAGGCTTGTCCGGTTGTTAGCAAATTTCCACCTGTTGCGCTATCGTACCACTCATAACCGGTGCCGCCTCCTCCCGTCACCACCAGCGACGCAGCGCTGCCGGAGCAAACGGATGTATTTGAAGTAGTCGGCGGCGCGATAACCGGATTGACGGTCACTGTTACGGTTTTACGTGGACTTGCACAGCCTGATACAATGGTTTGCACATAGTATTTTGTTGTGGAAGTTAAAACCGGTGTCGTAAAACTGGGGCCCGTGGCAAGAAGATTTCCACCGGAAGGCGCATCATACCATTGATAGGTGCCGCCGGGGCCAAGTGCCGTTAATGTTGCCGCCGACCCGTTACAGATGATCGCACCTGCAACAGATGGCGCTGCTGGCGGATCTGTAACCGTTACATCTATTTTCGATCGTTTACTGTCGCAGCCGCCATTGGTTGCTGCCACGTAATATGTTGTATTGGCATTTAAAATGGGTGTTTGAAAGGTCGTTCCCGTAGCTAATAAGTTTCCGCCTGTGGGGGCATCGTACCACTCATAAGTAGCCGATGGCGAAACGGATGCTGTTAGTAGAATTGAAGATCCCTTACAGGTGGATTGCGCCTGATCGCCGGGAGGTGGCGGGATAGCGTTCACGGTCACCGTAACAGCGGTTCGGGAGCTTACGCAATCATCTATGGAATTTTCAACATAGTATGTTTTTGTTGCTGTCAGGACAGGGGTCGTATAATCCGGGCTTAATATCAGGGGCGTGCCGCCACTCGGTACATCGTACCACTTATAAATACCCTGCCCGGGTACGGCGTGGAGACTCGCTTTCGTTCCCGAACATATCGTAACACCCGGTGCCACCGGTGTTTGCGGTGCTGCAGAGACGTTTGCCTTTACTGCGGTTCGCGCGCTGATACAGCCGTTGATTACGGCGACTACATAGTAGGTGGTCGTTGTGGTCAGGGGAGGCGTTGTAAAACTTGCTCCCGTGCCTACCAGGTTGCCGCCCGACGCTGCATCATACCACTGATAATTGCCCCCTCCGCTTGCCGTTAGTACAGCGCTGCTGCCGTAACATGTGCTGACGTCCTTGACCGTTGGATTGCCGGTTGCAACAACGAGTACACCTGTTCGGGCGCTTGGGCAGCCGTTGACGGTGGCCTGCACATAAAACGTTAAGCCTGAGTTGATAGGTGGGGTGGTATAGGTGTCGCCGCTTGCCAAAAAGTTACCGCCAGTAGGAGCGTCGTACCACTGATAAAACCCGCCGGGGCCTGTTGCCTTTAATGTGGTTGAAGAACCCGGGCAGACAAGGGTGTTTCCCGTTACCGTTGGTTCAGGAGGGGAGGTGCCGATACTGATGTCAATGGTCTTACTTACGGGCGAACAGCCCGGTGTTTTATCGGTAACAGTAACCTTATATGTGCCTTCTTTATTTACGTTGATAGATTGCGTGTTTTCACCAGTGTTCCACGTGAAATTAAAAGGGGCAGTTCCCCCGGTAACGGTGGCTGTCAGCAATACCTTGTTTCCCGAGCAAATATTAGTGTTTGATGCAGAAATGCTGACACTCAGCGTACACTGGCTGTAACCGCTTACCGCTGACAGTATAAGAACAAATACAAATAAACAACTCCTCATAAAGGCTAACGAGTTTTTAAATTCTATTTAGTACGCGGTTAATCACAAAAAACAAACTTTTACACACAACCTGAAGTTTCTTTTTTACGAAAAAAAAAGCTTTTTGTTTAACCTGACGCCAACCATTTAACTTTTATGAATTTCAATGCTTAATTATAAGTAAAAATACGAAAACCGCCCGACAAAAAGATTGTCCTTTAAAAACTTAATAACCGCTGGGTATTAATCATGGCCTTTTGTTTTATAATGAATTGATTTATAATTATTTATAAAATAATGATGAATGTTCCAGTGTTATAAGACGGGATTTAATTATATTGCCTCACCGATTGCATATTAACCAATAGTCATGTCTTTTTTTAAAGTAATTCCCGCTGTTGTATGTTGGGTCTGTTTTTCAACATTGTCTTTCAGCCAACCGGCCACACGCGGTGAGAGAAAAGCTTTACGAAACCCTGTTATCACTGAATGGCTCACCGATCCTGCGGATTCGATACTATTTAGAAAAATAGTAACAAGTGACCGCAGGGTGGATAAAAGCGATCGCACAATAACGATCGATAAAACGCGAGACTATCAGACTGTTGACGGCTTTGGATTTGCTTTGACCGGCGGCAGTGCAATGCTGATTAACAGTATGAGTCCTTCGGCGAGGCAGAAGTTACTGGACGAATTGTTTACAGTAGGGGGAAAATCAATAGGTGTAAGTTATTTGAGAATTAGTATAGGTGCGTCTGACCTGGACGATCACGTATTTTCTTATGATGATCTGCCGCCAGGCGAAAGCGATCCGGATTTGAAGTATTTTAGCCTTGCTACTGACGAATTGAATCTTATTCCCGTGCTAAAACAGATTTTAAAGATCAATCCGAAAATAAAGATACTCGCTTCTCCATGGTCTCCTCCGGCCTGGATGAAAACCAATAACGAAACGCATGGCGGAAATTTAAAACCGGAATACTACCCCGTTTATGCGCAGTATTTTGTAAAGTATATCAAGGGTATGCGTATGCATGGTATCCGTATAGATGCTTTTACCATTCAGAACGAACCGCTGAATCCTAAAAATAACCCCAGTATGGTTATGGAAGCGCCGGAACAGGCGGAATTTATTGCAAATGATCTTGGACCGGCGCTTGTAGCAGCTGGGCTAAATACCAAAATTATTTTATACGATCACAATGCTGACCGTCCCGATTATCCGATCTCAATACTTAATAACAGTAAGGCAGCAAAATATGTTGATGGTTCAGCGTTTCATCTTTACGGAGGAACGATCGATGCCTTATCTGCCGTACATGAGGCTCATCCTGACAAAAATGTATATTTTACCGAACAGTGGGTCGGTGCACCGGGAAATCTAAAAAAAGAATTGAAATTTCATATCAAAGAAGTTGTTATAGGTTCGATGCGTAACTGGAGTCGTAACGTAATTGAGTGGAATCTTGCCGCTGATCAAAATCAGCAGCCGCACACACCCGGAGGATGCACACGCTGTCTGGGTGCAATAACTGTCACTGGAGATGGCGTCATCCGCAATCCAGCCTATTATATTGTTGCACATGCCGCTAAATTTGTGAGACCAGGTTCAAAACGGATTGAGTCAAATATTCCGGCATTGCTTCCAAACGTCGCATTTATAACACCTGAAGGTAAGGTAGTCGTGATAGTTTATAATGATGGCGACGAAGAGCAGAGCTTCAATATCATAAGCGGACGAAGTGCCATCACATCATCGTTAAACACGGGCGCTGTTGCTACCTATGTTTTTGATTGATCGTGTTTTTTAAATGAGGTACTAATGCGACAATACGTGGCGTTTCACAAGTCCGCCTTTTACCTCTGATACAGAATGTGTTATGATGAATGCTGCGGGATCGACCTTTTGAACGGTATTGACCAGACGTGATACATCCAGCCGGGTAATAACGATATATAGTATATCGACATTTTTATCTTCGAACACATTTTTGCCAAACCCTCTTTCGCCCTTGTAAACGGTAACGCCCCGGTGTAACTGCCGGATGATCACATTTTTTATCAGTTCACTTTTAGGTGAGATTATAGTAACCGCCGTATATTCATCAAAACCCTGAACAATATAATTGATCGTTTGCGATGCGGCGAGGTATGTTAAAATAGAGTACAAGGCGGACTGTATGCCTAAAAAACAGGCTGCAACACCGAAGATGATAATATTGATAACCAAAATGATCTGACCGACCGAGAGAAAGGATTTTGGCGTAATATAAACAGCCAGTAGTTCGGTTCCGTCGATCACGCAGCCACCGCGCATGGCCAGGCCTATTCCAGTACCCAAAAGAAAACCGCCGAATACCGCTGTTAGAAGTTTATCATCGGTAACATGCGGAAAACTGACGAAGAACAAAATTGCTGAAAGTACAAAAATGGCCAGCAGCGTCTTAATGGCATATAGTTTGTTTATCCGTTTATAGCCGAGCCATATAAAAGGAAGGTTGATAACAATGATCAGAATTGATATCGGTAATTTTGTAGTTGAACTGATAAGCAGCGATATACCAGTTACACCGCCGTCAATGAAATGATTGGGCATTAAAAAGCCTTTTAATCCGAATGCAGCGCCGAATATCCCGGTTATAATTAGAAATGTATTGGTTATTTCTTTACGCAGGTTTACTTTGGCTCTTTTCATAACGATTCTAAAATAATTAAAAATTTATCAGTTGGCGTCGTCGCAGCCTGATAAATGTTTCAATATCTTTACCGCCTATGTTAAAAAAGTATCTTTTTTTCTCACTGCTGTTTTTTTTATATGGTTTTAACGTCAAGGCTAATTTTGTTTATGATGCGACTTGTATAGATGCATATAAGGCTATTTTAGGGTTCAGAATGACTGAAGCGCGGCAGTTGATCGCAAAGGAAAAACAGCTCAATCCGCAAAATGGGATAACTGTTTTATTGGAGAATTATATCGATTATTTCAGTCTGCTCGCCTCCGAAAACAAAAATGACTATAACCGGCTAAAGGACAATAAATCAAAAAGGATCTCGGCGTTGGAGGACAACGATAAAGGTTCTCCATTCTATCTTTTTTCGCAGGCGGAAGTCTATCTGCAATGGTCGTTTTTAAAAGCAAAATTCGGCGATTATATGTCCTCCGGATCGGATGCAAAAAGCGCCAGCAACCTGCTGAAAGATAATAATAGAAAATTCCCGTCCTTTTTGCCAAACCGGAAAAGCCTTGCATTGGTGAATATCATTTTTGGGTCGATACCTGCAAGTTTTAAATGGATAGCGGGGATATTGGGTATGCGGGGAAATGTGCAAAGCGGCATTAATCAGTTAAGAGAACTTAAAACTCAGCTTCCGGGATCCAGTTATAGTTTTTATGACGATGAAATTATCTGGTTCCTTTGTATCACTGATCTTACTCTCGAACATGGTAAAAGTAACTATCAACAGCTGATCGGTTATCTTGATGAAATGGACAGCAGCAGTATGCTGAAAGTTTATTTACAGGGCTATGTCGCTTCCAAAACTGCCCATAATGACGAGACAATTAAATTTCTTGAGACAGCGCCGAGGTCGCCAAGATATATTACCGTTCCCGCCATGGACTACATGCTTGGCAATGCTAAACTAAACCGGCTGGACGATGACACGCCGTTGTACCTGAACAGGTATATATCGGAGTATCATGGTACAAGTTATATCAAGGATGCCTATTTGAAGCTTGGCTATTTTTATCTCTTGCAAAATGATTCCGAAAAATATGATAATTACATGAAGCTGGCACGAAGTCGTGGTTATACCATTGATGGGAAGGATAAAATAGCATTGCGGGAGGCCTCTGAACCCCGGCCGGATGTATCACTCTTAAAAGCGCGGCTTTTTTTTGACGGGGGATACTACAGTAAAGCGATGGCACAACTTGCAAATAAGGATATAAACGATTTCAGGCTTACACGCGATAAAATTCAATACTTTTACTATCTCGGCCGGATTAACGACAAGATCAACAAGAATTATGAGGCTGTTCTCAATTACCAGAAAACTATAGCGCTTGGCAAGGAAACCAGTTATTATTATGCTGCTAATGCCGCCCTGATGATCGGTAATATTTATGAAGAGATAAAAGAGAATAAAAAAGCCGCTTATTATTATAACCAGGCGCTGGACATGAAGTCGCACGATTATCAGACTGATATCGATAACGATGCAAAGGCAGCGTTAAAAAGGATTGGTCAGTAACTGAATTTGCCGTCTTCCCTGGTGAAACGAACTAACTTTTTCATGCTTCGAAAGTGATGGTCGTTTATTTTATGCTTTAAGTCCTCGAAGTTAAAATCATGATTAGAGCCACAGTCAAGCAGATTGAAATAGGTTGAGGGTTTCATGCTTTCGAAATATTCAAGCAGGTTACTGCTCCAGATCAACTGGCAGTCGCCTTTTATGCGGGTGACGATCTCATATATACCGTCCATAATTTGTATCTGCCGGATGTGCTGCGATTCAAGGTTGCCCTGCGGATAATAAAGCAGGATATTGCCTGGTTCGTTCAATATTTTTGCAGCGAAATCGAGGCTTTCATTTACCGACCGTGTGCCCGGTTCAACAGAAAATGAACCGCAGTATTTCAGCCACCAGTTTTTTTCCATCTGCTTTTTTACAGACATCGTGTACAAACCTTTGATCCTTTGTTGTTTGTCGATTAGCTTGAACGCGATGTAATAGGAAAAAAAGCCATCGAGAAAACCAAAATGGTTACACATCAGCATATAGGAATGACCCCCTCTGACTTCAAGGGGTGTAAAAACCATTTTATTAAACCTCCTTCTGACAAACCACATCAGCGCAGATGAACCCCATTTAATGAGGAATAAAGGAAGCGGTTTAGCTTTAATGATCATACCAATGAGTTTGTTAGCTGGACTGCGAAATTCTTTTTTATCATTTCATGCCCCTCGTCCAATACAATTACTTTTGCATTATTTACTAGGGCAATAAAACCTTTGCCGATGTGCGGGGGAAAGGTTTTGTCGCGTTTTCCAAATATAAAAATGCTTTTTATGTTTTGCCCGTTCAGCGCTTGAAGCAATTTTTTTTCGTTGGTCTCAAATGAACGCAGATAGGTGAAACACGCATAAAAATTGAACCTTAGCTCTTCGGTACCGATCTCGCCATACAGGATCTTGTAGGCCTCTGCATCGATGATACTTAATTTCCGGAATAGATGAAGCATTTTCACCAGAAATGTTTTGTTCAGCGCAATTTTCTCCAATATGCGGTTTCCAGTTTTGTTTTTGCTGAAGAACGGAATAAGTTTGCCCGGATTCAATGAGGATGGCGCTGCAATTATAAATTCATCTATCAAGGTAGGTAATTCTTCGGCTATCACGGTCGCAAAATGGGTTCCCATGGAATATCCGATTACTGAAAAACGCTTAATGTTTTCTGTCTGGCAAAAATCAAGTATCAACTGTGCGAAGGAGTGTTTGCTGATTCCCTTTTTTACAGCTTCGATGCTTTGATCTTTTAGTTTAGTTTCTTTATGGAAAAACAGGTCGAACCCGATGAAAGTATAAACCTCTCCAAGCACCGGCTCCAGGATTTTGAACTGTTTGCCGTGCATTCCATAACCGTGAAAGCCAAGCATGATTTTTGGCCCGTCGCCGAATTTGTAATAGTGAAGGCGGATGAGGCCGTTTTCAAAGTAATGATCTGTCATGCGGGCGATGCTGAAACGTTTTCAATAAAAGCGATCGCCCAGGCATAATCACCATCATGTGAAATAGACAGTGCAATATCGAATTGTCGGGCTTTGCCCTGCAATATAACTGTGGGCCGTCCTGCCGGTTTATTGCGCAAAATCTCGATTTTTTTGGGTCCGAGAGCAGATGGGTCGATTTGTTTGACAGCCTTATATACTGCTTCTTTTGCAGCCCAGGTTGACGCGTACCGGAGCAGAGAATCCTGAAAGCTGTCGCAATATTTTATTTCGCCGGGTGTGTAAACCTTATCTTTGAAGGATTGGGTAAAAGATTTTTCGAAGTCCGGTAGGTACACAATGTCGTTACCCGCGGAAAATCGCTGTCCCGGTAATATATTTTTAATTGCTTTTTCAATTTCCTTCTCCATCAACGCCAAGTCCCATAACATTAAATCCGCCATCCACATAGTGGATATTACC
>DASZTX010000027.1:0-101000 GCA_035547875.1 Mucilaginibacter sp.
CGGCAACGGCAATGTAAAAAACAGCACCTATCTGGTCGACAACACGAAGAGCAAAAATATTACTGCCTATAATATACTGAATCTGCCACAAACGGGTACGGCTGCAGGCACGGCATTTACCTATACGTATGATGCGACCGGGCAGAAACTGCGCAAGGTAGCGGGAACCACCACGACCGATCCGTCTATCAGCTTTATCCAGACCGAAGAAGGCCGGGCAGTAAATAACGGGACGGGATACGACTACGAATACACCCTGGCCGACCACCTCGGCAACAGTCGCGTTAACTTGTCAACCACAGGCGGTACCGCCGCTGCAACCCAGGTTGACGATTACTACGCCTTCGGTATGGACATCAGCCGGACGCCCCCTACACCGGTATTGAAAAACAAGTACCTTTACAACAAAAAGGAGCTACAGGAGGAGCTTAACCAATACGATTACGGCGCGAGGCTGTATGACCCGGTGACAGGAAGATGGAATGTTATCGATCCGATGGCGGAGATCAACAGGAGGTTTTCACCTTACAATTATGTAAGAGATAATCCCGTAAACAGAATTGACCCCGATGGCATGATCGATATGAACGATTTTACGACAATGGATCAAATGGCGGAGGCTGCGCACCAGAGAATGCTGGACGAAAAGGAAAGTCAGTCGAACGAGCTAGCAGCTGGTGTTGCGGGACGCCTTTTTGGTGCAGGTGGTGGTGATGGCGGAAAAGACGGAAAAGGGACAAAAAATAAACAGGTAAACCGTGGGCCTGGCCCGGGACAATCGCGAGGGTTGGGTCCTAAAGACAATACCAGAGTGCAGGTATGGAAAAACATGCCTTATATAGCCTTGGCCAGTGTTAAGGTTAGTTCTAGTACAGATTACGGCTTTTTCGGCCTAAGCGGGAATCCAGCGACCGGCGACAACCCTTATATGTATAGAGGTAGCGAGCTTAATTCGGCTGCATGGACAGAGTTAGGTTTCGTAGGGGGAGAATTTGTTGGACCAATTCTGGGATCAGGGGCTAGAGTTTTGGGTGGATTGTTTAAGGGGGCAGAAGTAGGGGAACGCACGTTTACTGTCTATGTCGGATTGGAAAACAGTGTGGTAAAGTATGTTGGTATTACGAGTCGTAATACGGCAGTAAGATTTGGAGAGCATTATGCGTCTGGAACAGCAAGAGCTGAATTAGATTATCGCGCAATTGAAGGAGCTACGGGGTTAACCAAAATTGAAGCCCGTATATGGGAACAAAATTTGATTAATAATTACGGATTGGAAAATTTATTAAATAAAATCAATTCAATTTCCCCAAAATACTGGCCTGAATTGGGAATTAATTTTTATAAATAAATATCATGAGAAACACAAAAATTGGCGACATCTTTTTAGTTAACTTGGGGGATTACAAAAAATATTTTCAATATATAGCAGATGATTTAACCCAACTGAATAGTAACGTTATTCGTGCATTCAAAAAGAAATATACCATAGACTCAACACCTGATACCATAGAGATAGTAAAAGGTGAGATTGATTTTTATGCTCATTGTATCATCAAATTGGGTATCAAGAAGAGCCTTTGGAACAAAGTTGGTAATGAATCTGAAATCTCTGGATTAGATGAAATATTATTTAGAGATACTAACGACTACGCAAGAAGGGGAGATGAAGAACCAATTAAGATATCAAATAACTGGTATGTATGGAAGATAAATCAGCCCTTTATTCGAGTAGGTAAGTTGGATTGGGAGCATAAAAAATCTTACTTAGGGTTAGTTATAAATCCTAAAGGCATACTTGAGCTTTTAAAAGGAAATGAGTATCCTAGTAACTATCCGAAATAATCCTTTGTTAATCCTTGTTTAACTGCTTAAGCAATATCGAGAGCATTTTTGATTCAGAAAAAAGTATACATATAATTAAAGTTGTGCAGATGAAATACTTCAAGATCAGAGCTGATTGGATATTCTTCAGCCATTGATCACCCGTTCTAAAATTACGCTCATCCAATTCTGCAACACTTTGACCAAGTTAAATTATTGAGTAATATATTATATCATAAATTTCAATTGCAAATCCTATTGATCCGTTCCGCACGGAACCGCCTGGTCACGGCTTCCGGAATATCCACTTGAGGTTGGTGTTAAATAAATAAATAAAATCAGAATAACATTATTTTATTGGGGCAGCAAATAGGTAAAATTCACCTAACGCTAAATAACGTTGAACAACATCGTATTGAAATTGAATGACGCGCAAACGCTACAAAATCACCTTCAGAAGAACTCCCGTCGGGGCTACAAACCCGCTCTATTTAACTTAGGGCGGGTTTTTGTTTTAAAGGAATTTTTGAAACCGCACTAAGTGAGCTTAAAAGTAGTTTTTGTGTTCGATTCCCTTTTCAGTTTTTATTGAAGAAACTTGAATTTTTACTACGAAGCTTTGGATGAATAATCGGAAGGCCTTTTTATTTATCTTTATGAACCAAAAATATTGTGAACCTACGGCCGCAATTATGAAATCCCTTGCTAAATCAATATTCAGTTTAATATTAACAATTCTAACATTTTTTTCATTTAAAATTTTTGCCAGTCCACAAATGCCTGATTACATCATTTATAAAAATGATACTATCGCAACATATAACCTTCTTGTTGAGCAATACTTGCAGAAACACGATCAAACTAATCGGGAGCAATTATTTGGTTTGACTTTTCGTGATGGGGCTTCTTTCAATTGCTGGAGAGGTTATCAAGCAATCTATAAAATTCAAAACGATAGCCTTTACCTTTCAGATATTATAAATTGTGGGAGCATTAAAGATAAAACATTTGATAAAGGTGCATCGCTTAAAAAAATGTACGCGATTTTCGGCGATAAATTAGTTGGCGATAAAGTATTTATCGATTGGTTTTCGGGGGAATTAAGCTTTCCTTTAACTAATAAGTTATTGCGATGGGACGGTGTGTTTTATAGAATTTATGAAGAAGAAACAGTATTAAATTTTTATAGCGGGAAGCTATTGAAAGCCGAAAATGTAAGTAACTACGGTAAGGTGTCTAAAGGAATTGATCGGCATTACAATATTAAAATTTCAGACATCCTGTTTAAATATATTAAAAAAATAAAGTTTAAAAATACAGATGATTGCGACTGCTCTGAAAAGTATTTGATAACGATTAATGAAAATGGGAAAGTTGCAAAAGTAAAAACTGCTAAATATAAGTCGGTTGACGAAATTGACGATGCAGACGAGAAGAAAGAATACAGTTATTGCACCCATTCAGTATTCGAAGCATTGAAAAACTTACAGTTTGACATCATTAAAGACAAAGGCAAGCCTATACCAGAAGATGTATATTTAGAGATTTGGGTAGAAGACAATGGGAAAGTTAAAAATTGGACCAATTGATCATAAAAAACAAAACGTTATTAATCACCGAAATTATAGTCATTTATCGTAGCGACAAGTAGCAAATCCTCTTCGAAAGTGTTCGACTTTGGTAGCTTCTCGGCTACAAAATCATCCACCTTAGGAGCAAGATGGGAATGAGTTTAAGAAAATTATTATGGAAGTCTTCAGATTTTTACCTGAAGGCCTTTGTAATTAATTATCGATCTGTTCATTGATGATCAATTGTTCCCGTCTTCTTTCTGATTTACGTCTTTCTGACTTTGTCTTTTGTTGGTACCTGCTTTTATCGCCGTCAAAATGCATGCTGCCCCACGCCAATTGAGAATTTGGTCTTACCATTAAGCCTTGATAAATGCAATCTTCATATGGACAACTGTGTTTTGAATAAGTTCCAAAATTTCGATGCCGGATACGTTTGTCATTTAATATTTTTTGTTGATTTTTTATTACTTCATCCCAAATTCTTCCCTCATCGTCTTTAGTAAGTTCCATGCCTAAAGTTGAAACTTTAACAAATATTTCGGGGTCTTTTAGTTGTAGAAAGTCAAAGCTCTTTTTGAACAAACCGTGGGCATGTTCTCTTATGGCTATTTTGTCGCCTAAAGACAGTTTGTTGTTTTCCATAAGTGAACGATACAAGCCAAGTGTATTGAAATCTTTATATTTTTTGTGATTATCAATATAAAAGATGTATTCCTCAAAGAGCAATTCATTGAATTTTTTTCCAATAGTCATCTCGCAAGTGCCAGCGTTGTTTTTGATAATATTATAAGTGTAAATATAAGTATAAGATATTGTTTCTTAAGTTGTAAGGCTCACAGGGCATTTTAATTCATCTATTGTTGCCAAAAGCTTTAAATCTTCTTTAAAAATTGCTCATCAGATAGCGCACCGGTTACGAAGGTATCCTCAAGGTTGAGAAGCTTGAGGATTTTTCGTTTGTATTAGGTGATAAAGTTTGCAAATAATGCATGTGCAGTATGCTTGGGCCGGTTTGGGAATGCACATTCCAACTAACATTCCACTTTGAACGATAATTTAAAATATCTCAATTTTTTTGTAACCAATTGATTTCAATTCTCATCTTCAATTAAATATTTGTATGAGAAGACTGCTTTTGTTGCAAACGTTAATGCTTTCAATTCTGGTTGCGGGCGCACAAACATTGACTCGTGAACAAGCGAGGGCTGATATAAAAGAATTTAATCAGGTACTTAAGGAAGTTCACTACAATCCGTTTTTGTATATCACACCAGATGCTTATTCACAAAAAGTCGATAGCATGGAACGATCGCTGTCTGATTCTATAGGAGCAGGTCCTTTTTTACTAAAGCTATCTCAACTTACAGCGGCCCTTAACGACGGGCATACCATGCCTGCCATTATTCAACCCATATTCAAAGACGATTTCAGGAAAAAAATATACTTCCCGCTGTCGCTGACTGTTCACCCTGACGGGAGCCTTTTTACATCTACCTCATCTGGTTCGGGAGAAATTCCGCCCGGGGCAAAAATCGTTTCTGTTAATGGCATCAACATGGCCCGTTTTTATGTACAGGCCAAGGGTTACCTTGGTGGTTTATCTGCTTTCAGGAACACAATGTCGTTGGCGCTGATGAGCAATTACCTATATGAAGCCGGACTTAGGCCGCCATTTAATGTAAGTTATACCGCTAATGGTAAGTTGCATAATGTGGTGTTGCCTGAGGGAGTGATTTTAAAGCAAACATTAGTAAAGGCGTTTCCGCAATTGGCTGGGACAGACTATCAATTTAAAATAGTTAATAATAAGATTGGCTATATTAACCTTATTACTATGGGCAATGACTATAAAAAATATCAAGCCTTTTTTGATTCATGTTTTACCACAATAAAGGCCGCTCATTTGGGCGCAGTTGTTATCGACCTGCGACAGAACAGCGGGGGTAATGCTATTATTGCGCATTTACTAATCAGCTATTTTAATACTAAACCATATGCCTTATCCGGAGGAAGGTATTGGAAAGTTAGCAATCGATATAAATCTTACCTGTTAAGCCGTGGTGATACCAGTAATTTATATTTAAAACATCCCGATAATACTATCATAGATCAGCGCAACTGCGGCCCTCGTGCACCAATGTTTGTCGATAACAACCTGTTATTTGCTGGAAAAGTTTATCTGATTACTGGTCCGGCAACCTTTTCAAGCGCAATGCAGCTTGCCGACGCTGTTAAGCAGTATCATTTGGCTACAGTAATTGGGCAACCTACCGGTGAAAACACCAATGACTTCGGTGAAATCTATTCATTCGCGTTAACAAACAGCAAGCTTCAAATACAGGTAACAACAACATTTGATATAGGGGCAGATTGCGATATAAAGAAAAATCATCCTGTTGTCCCGGATAAGATAATTAAAAGCATGGATTCATCTGAAAGGGAGAATGATGCCATTTTTAAATATATTATAAAAGAGCTAAAAGGGCGCTAAAAGTTAATTCAGTTCATCAAATTTCACAAATCCAATAAAAAAGGTCCGGGATGTTTCTCGTCGGGCCTGCTTTTTAACACTGTTTATGATACGTGAAAATTATGATGAAAGCCTTGGACGAAAGTTCAAAGGCTTTACATTTAAGTATGAAAAATCTTATTCAAAATCTTTTTCGCAGTTTTGTAATTCTCATATCCGTGCAGTAAGTCGTCCGCTTTTGTTACACTCAAACATAGCTCGTAACGGTAATTAATTGATTTACAGGATATCCAAAATTTGGAACATAGATTGAATGGCTCCGTTCATTTGACTCACCAATAAAAACTTCATGAAAAAATTATTACTCTTCCTTTCTGTGAGCCTGGCCACTTTAAGGGTTTTCGGCCAGAACGATGATCCACGTTTTGCCGGTATGGAGCAATATGCCGACAGCGTGCTTAAAGAATTTCACATCGCTGGCTTTGCAGTTGCAGTTGTCGAGAATGACAAGGTCATTTATGCAAAAGGCTTTGGTTACCGCGATTATGAAAAGAGACTGCCAGTAACATCAAACACGGTGTTCCCCATCAACTCCTGTACAAAAGCGTTTACGGGTGCCCTTTGCGGGATACTGGCCAATGAAGGAAAACTTGGACTCGATGAACCGGTGCGCCGGTATATCCCCTGGTTTAGGTTCTACAGTGATTATACAACGGAGCACGCGACCATCAGGGATCTGATGGCCCATCGTACCGGTTTGCCGAGACATGACCAGGTATCTGATTTTTTTGACAATTCCCAACCCAGAGACAGTCTGATCTATCGCATCCGGTATTTGCAACCTTTTGCAGAATTGCGCCAAAAGTACCAGTACAATAACCTGATGTATACCGTGTTGGGCGTCGTGTCTGAAAAGATAACCGGTCAAAGTTATGAACAAAATATAGATCATAAGCTGCTAAAGCCGCTGGAGATGTCCAATACCAGCCAGTCGGCGGGCGGCCTGATGGCCAGCCCGGATCATTCCCTAGGGTATTATTATGATGAGCAAAAAGACAAAATACTGGCAGGCGATTATGGCAATGAACCTAATCCGAATGCTCCTGCTGGGGGGATATGCTCAACCGTTTCGGATATGAGCCATTGGCTAATCGCCTGGTTGAATGGCGGTAAGTACAAGGGTAAACAGGTTATACCCGATTGGTATGTCAAGGAAGCAATGCATCCGCAAATGCCTATTGATAACTACAGTTATGGGTTAGGCTGGTATTTGTCCGCATTCCGCGGCGGGCATTTCCGGGTTGAACACAGCGGTACGGGACGGCTTTCCAATTCAACTGTGTGCTTTTATCCGGATGCACCAGGGTATAGCAGCCCGCACCGTATCGGCATCGTGGTGTTGTCCAACGAATTTGGTGACTATGCCACCAGTTTGATTCGCGACTATATTTCGGACAGGTTGCTGAATGAAGGACGTACCGATCTGCCTGGCAGTAATGGCGAGTGGTCAGCGTGGTTCCCGGGCTATAAAGCTTACTATGCCGGTATGCACAAACCACATACCGGCGACGCCGCCCCCCCGGCAAAACCTAAACCGCTTTCGCATCCATTGAATGACTATACCGGCAAATATTTTAATCCCGGCTATGGTACCATTGAAGTCTATCTGAAAGGGGATCAACTGCGGGCACGATTGAATAAAGTCGAGCTCACCCTGAAGCATGCCAGTTATGATATTTTTGATGCAGATCCCGGCGGCAAATTAAAATTCAATACTGACAATGACGGTAAGATCGTAAATATCACAATGCCGCTCGAAGAAATGGTGAGCGATATTGTTTTTGAACTCAAAAACTGACGAACGACGACAAGCTTTTTTATTCTTGCGATGGCGGTATATTATAACTGACGCAGACAACGTGTGCTTTGACAAAAGCCCGGTTGTTTTTAAAACCGGGCCTTAAAAGTTATTCAGTCACTCTTGTTTTGTCATTCAACCGATGCCGCCACCCTTAAATCATTCGCAAAAGCGTTCTGCTTTTCAATGTATCGGCTACAAGATTGCCCAATTGGGTGCAAGATGATTGAGCACGTCTGGATCTTATTACTCCGACCGGATGCTATCCACCGGGTTAGACAGCGCTGCTTTTACAGACTGGAAGCCGACCGTCAGTACAGCAATAATAATTGCCGCCATTCCGGCGATCACGAACGTGAGCCAGCCGATACTGATGCGGTAGGCAAAACCCTGCAGCCATTGATGGGAAAGCCAGAAAGCAAGCGGAACAGCGACAAGGATAGCGATCAGCACGAGGGTTACAAATTCACGGGTCAGCATCCTCGTAATGGTCAGTACGCTTGCGCCGAGTACTTTACGGATGCCGATCTCCTTCGCGCGGCTTTCCGCCATGTAAGATGCAAGCCCAAACAAACCCAGACAGGAGATAATTACCGTAAGACAGGCGAAGATGGCCGCCACCTGGCCGGTCTGCTGCTGGTCACTGAACTTCTGGCGATAGGCCTCGTCAACAAACTGGTAGGTAAAAGGATAAGCCGGATTATATTTTTTAAATACCTGTTCAGCGGTCTTCAGGTCTGCCGCTGTACCTTTGGCGCCGTTGAGCCGGATCACCGAATTATAAATCCAGCTTTTTGAGGCGAAAACGATCATCGGGCCGGTATTCACATAAGGAGAATTGATGATAAAGTCCTTAAAAACACCGACTACGCGCAGCGGTGTCTGCCCCTGGTAGATCAGGCTGCCCACCGGGTCTTTGATACCCAATTGTTTTACGGCTGTTTCGTTCAACATGCAGGACGCGCTGTCCGACGGATAGTTATTAAAGTCGATGTCCCGGCCGGCAAGCAGTTTCATACCCATTGTTTTGATAAAGCCGCCTGAGGTTCCGAATCTGGAAAAATTCAGATTTTGCTGGGCGGTATTGCTGCCATTGGTGGAAATGCCGCCCCCATGCGCGCCGTCAACCGTCACATCGAAGCTGGTTTCGCAGGCGCTCAGTGCTGCGCCGGAAGCTAACAGGTCCGTTTTGATCAGTGTGAAATTCTTGCGGATATCACCTTCAACCGGAACCTGGATCAGGTGATCGCTGTTATAGCCGGTGTCGCGGCTTTGCGCATAACCGATCTGTCGGTAAACTACGATGGTGGATACGATCAGCACCACGGCCACAGTAAATTGCACCACCACCAATACCTTGCGCGGGTTAATAGCGCGGTTCAAACTGCTGAAACGCCCTTTTAATACCTTTACCGGCCGGAAGGCTGAAAGAAAGAACGCAGGGTAGCTGCCTGCCAGCAAGCCGGTCAGCAGTACAAACACAAAAAACAACAGCCAGCTCAGCGGCTGCAGATAACCGATGTGCAGGTGTTTGCCGGTCAGGGTGTTGAACGCAGGTAAACCCAACTGCGCCAGCAGCAAGCCGAGGAGTCCTGCGATCAGGGTGATCAGCAATGATTCCGACAGGAACTGCCCGATGAGGCTGGAACGCCCGGCGCCCATAACCTTACGTACACCGACCTCCATAGCGCGTTTGTGGCTCTGTGCCGTGCTCAGGTTCATAAAGTTGATGCAGGCAGTCAGCAGGATGATGCCCGCAACGATCAGCAAAAGACGGATCACCTCGATCTTGCCGCCTGCAGCCTTCCCGTTTTCAAAGCGGCTGTACAGGTGCATCTTGCTGAACGGATACAGGAACACTTCGGTATTGTTGTTCTTGTCTCCTGCGTGCTGCTGCACGATCAGACGCAGTTTAGCATTCAAACGGTTTACATCCGTGCCTTTGCGTAACTGCACATAACTATAATAGCTGTTGGAGTTCCACGCATTGTCATGAAAGGCTCCGTCGGCAGGCATAGGCACCAGGTACTCAAAATCGAACTGGGTATTGTCCGGCAGGTCGCGGAGCACTCCGGTAACTTTGTAGGTCTGTTTGTTATCTAACTTCAGCAACTGCCCAACCGGGTCAGTGTCGCCGAATAGTTTGACCGCCAGGTGCCGGGTCAGCACGATGCTGTTTACCTCATCGAGCACATGCCGCGCATCTCCCGTCACGAGGGGGAATGTGAACATACTGAGGAAGTCTTTGTCCACCTCGTTGCCCTGTGCCTTCAGCGATTTGTCCTGATAGTTAAACAAACGGTTTTCGGTCCAGTATATACGGGAAGCACTTTTTACCTCCGGAAATTCCTGTTTTAAGGCGGCAGCCAGCGGACCGGCGGTCACATCGCTGTTGCCCGTATAATCTTTAGCGACAAACCGGTACCAGACCTTATAAAGGCTGGGGTTATTAGCATGAAAGGCATCAAAACTGTATTCATTTTGCACCCACAGCCCGATGAGGATGGCGCCCGCCATGCCAACGGCCAGACCGCTGATGTTGATAGCGGAAAAGGCTTTTTTAGCCCAAAGATTGCGAAAGGCGATCTTGAAATAATTGCGCAGCATAAAATATCTCCTGTAAGATTTTTTTTGCAGCGAAACTACCTGCAACGCTGGCTGCAAGCGTCCTAAATTATGATTTGGGCGCTCTTTTTTATATTCCAGGGGGCTTTTCCCGGTCACTTCCTTAAATATCCGGTTAAAGGTGCTCTTGGAATTGAAGCCTGCTTCAAAGGCGATACCCAGCAGCGTGAGATGCGCATAAGCCGGATCATTAATATGACGGATCACTTCCCGGACGCGCAGTTCGCCGATGAGGTCATTAAAGTTCTTCTTCAGACCTAAATTCACGATCCGCGATAATTCATGCGGCTGCATACCGGTTTGCGCTGCCAGTGAAACCAGGTTCAGCTCCGGGTTACGGTAAAGGTGTTCCGCCGTTAGCTTCTTTTTCAGCCATGCGGCTTTTTGTCTCAACTCTGCAGTTGCTGCCGGAACGGGTGCCAAAGCATCTTCCGCCGATCCAGGTTGTGCGCGCAAAAAGGCAAGCGCCGCCATAGCGATCACATTAAACGCCAGCAGCAGGAATACGGGATTATAAATATGCGGGTAAAGCAGGGTGTAAAACAGGCCGGGGATACACAACAGCGCGCCCGAAGCCAGTAAACGGCTTAGCCAGCGTAACCGGTTAAGCGGGCGGTCCATCAGCACGGGTTGTAAACGCTTGTAACAGGCGAGTATCAGTCGCCGCGAAACCAGCAGGTATGAACATACGGAAACCCAGGTCAGCAAAGTTGAAATCGTCTGTGCAGGTTGGAACGACCAGCCACTGTAAAAGGACAAAACCTGCACGATCAGCGGTGCGCCGTGTACAGTATTCTTCCAGCCCGGTCGGTCGGCGGGTTGGGTCGTCCGGCGAACATACAAGTAGATAAGCGGACCGATCGCCAGCGAACAGGGTAAAGGCAATACAGTTGCGGCCACAGCAAGGGCCAGTAAAAGGTTGGCCGGACGACGCGGTCCTTTGCCTGCTCCCAGCAACAGGGCAAAGCACATGCCCACAAAGATGGCCCCTAAGTAAAGCGCATCGTAGAAACTGATATGTAAAGCATATGTGTTCAAGTCACCTGATCCGCGATCAATCAAAGTCCTAATATACGGAATTATTCACTGGCGGGACTTGCATGACGCATCAACGTCTGCGAAAGCTTTATCCGATAAAAAACATAAGTTCAGCTTTTATCGGAGCTTTTTTGCATAAAATGAATTATCCGGCAAAACGGAGATCAGTTTAAAAAACCGTTCAGGTACCCTAATATTGTTTCTGTTTGATCCATCAGGCTAACGTGGCTTTGCGAAGGCACAATGGCCAGATGTGATTTGGGCATTGGCGCCATATCAGCAGAAACATCGCCTCCTAATAACCGATAGGTTTTTCCCAGCTCAACTTTATCCAGGCCATCGTTGTCACCGGCAATGATTAGTACCGGCGACTTAATTTTAGCGATGTTGCTGTCGCCCAGATCAAAGGGTGCGCCTACAAAAGCAAGCATCTGCTCCATGAACTTTGACCATTTTGTTGTGTCAGGCGCTACTGCGTCGTAGGCTGTCTTCAGTGGGCTGTTTGCAAACATTTCGGGCTTCAGGTTTTTAAATGCATTAGCAATTTCAGGCCGCCAGCCTGTACTTTTATAGGTGGAAGAAATGATCACTAATTTCTTTACACGTGCAGGGTTCTGCACAATAAATTGATAAGCCACAGAACCGCCCATGCTGTAACCTGCAACATCGGCGCTGTCAACTCTTAAATAATCCATTACGCCTGCTACATCGCTTGCAAGCGTGGCCAGGTTTAACTTTCTGTCCGAGTACTGGGTATGCCCATGTCCCTGCATTTCAATAGCGATCACTTTACGTTTTTTTGATAGTTCGGGTATCAATTGCCCCCAGTTCCCGTCAATGGTCATAAAGGCGCCATGCAGCAAAACAAGCGGCTGACCCTGGCCATATACCTCATAATAAACCTTAATGCTATTCACAGGCGCGTAGCCACTGCTGACAGGTTTAATTTTTTGCGCATTTGATTGAAGTACCGAAAATAAAAGCAGGGCAGCTATCAGCAGCGGTTTTTTGATGTCGGATATTTTGAATACAGTTTTCATAAAAACGTTATTTAATTTAAACTTATTGACCAAACAAATATCGAACGATTTTCAGCGCCCGGTGCTGTGCAAAAGCGACAGCTTTGGGGGGAAATAGCGACAAACTATACTGTCTCAGGAAATCCCCGGAAACCGTTTCCAGTTTCCTTCAGAAATAATTTCTACGCCATCGTCAGTTACCTTGATGGCCGTCTGGTCGTCTATCGCGTATGACGGCATAGGCAGCGTCGCCGATAACTTTTCTAAGTTAGCCATGGAGTTTTCCGGAAATGTCTCATAATCCAGATGCGGATGGATAGCAAAATCAAGTATAGTCAGCGATTTAGGACTATCGGCCGGTAGCGCATGGTTTCCGTAGGTTGTTCCAAACCGGGTCATGATCATACTGCCGGCACTCAAACCGACATACACTATCTTTTGCAGCAGTGAGGGCAGCATATCGGTCAGACCCGACTGCTGCATCCAGTAGCAAAGATACTGGCAGTCGCCACCGCCAACCAGCAGGGCGTCTGTTTCATTAAGCTGAGGCACCCAAAGTTCGGGCTTCAGGCTCGGAAGGGTCGTCAGTTCCAGCAGCCCAAGTGACTTCCATTCCAGATCACAAAAAGGATCGCCCAATGTTCCGCAGATCACTCTTCGGCAAATGTCGCCGCCGCCTTTAATGCCATAGATCGCCGTGGGTACAAAGAGCGCGCGGGCGTCGGCAATTGGTTTACCCAGAAGTTCAACAAGCGCTTTGCGAATACTCGCGTTGCTGATACCGGCGGAAGTAAGCAGAAGTTTCATATCGTGGTTTAAGATTTAAGTTAATATACAGCTTGCAAAAGCCCGGCAAGAAGCCATCCGGATAAACTGACGCGCTGACGATGCTTGCCAATATAATTATCGGTAAATTTGCGATCAATAAAAAGTTTAATATGTCTATTACCACCGAAAACGAAAGAACCGGGATGCAGGAAGCCAGCGATGCTGTAGCGATCACCCTCAGGAAAATGCGTGAATTTGCCAGACCCGGCATGTCCACAAAGGAGCTTGATGAGTATGGCGGCGAATTGCTGGCACAGATGGGCGCACATTCCGCACCTATGCTGACTTACGGTTTCCCCGGATATACCTGTATAAGCGTTAACGAAGAGGCTGCGCATGGTATGCCGTCGGCAGATAAGATCCTGAAGGAAGGCGACCTGGTGAATGTCGATGTATCGGCGGAATTAAACGGATATTGGGCAGATAACGGCGGTTCGTTTGTTTTAGGCGAGGATATCCACGGTCATGGCAGATTGGTGGAGACCTCAAAGGAGATCTTGCGGAAGGCGATCAGCAGCATTAAGGGCGGCGTGAGGATATCAGAGATCGGCCGGCTGATCGAGACTGAAGCTAAAAAGGCAGGATACACCGTCATAAAAAACCTTACCGGGCACGGCGTCGGCCGCAGCCTGCACGAAGAACCTCACGAGATCGCCAACTACTGCGACCGGTATAACACGGAGCGCTTTAAAAAGAACTCCGTGGTGGCGATAGAAACCTTTATTTCAACACGGTCAACCATTGCCGAAACGCAGGCGGATGGCTGGACGCTGACCGGTAATAAAGGCGGCTTTGTGGCCCAGCATGAGCATACCATTATGGTGACTGGCGGTCAGCCGGTGATATTTACGACACAGAATGGCATCTGGGACTAATTATCATACATCCCATTAATTAAGGTGCGCTGCTAAGTTTTTTGGATTGAAGACGACAATATGGTCGAAATTGGCGTTTTACTTCGAACCAAAACCGGACGGCCACTTGTTCGCTTTTATGACAAAGGCATATATTTTAATTCATATAATTTTTTATACTTCAATAAGTTATAAGTTTGGAACAGCGATTGAATTTAGCTTCATCCATTGAATACTTATACTTTCCATATTAACGCTTACGATCCTGCATTTCTGGGGGCGATCTTTACCGGGCTGACATTTGTCCTGCTTTTATGGTTTGGCAAAGGGCGTGATCGTTTAGCCGGTCGTTTCCTGGCGCTGGCCCTGGCGACGGTGGTCTTCTGGCTGATGAGAATAGTAGGGATCGACATCGGCCTGTCGGTTTATTTTCCTTACTGGAGTTGGCTGCCGCTGCAATTTTCACTGGCTTCAGGTCCGCTTATTTTTTTCTATGTAAGAAAGATCACTCGTCCGGATTATGAGTTTGATATCAGGGATATATTGCATTTCTGTCCGCTTTTTATCGAGGTCGGGGTTCATCTGCTGTCGGTTTGGGAAAGTATCAGAACCGGCCTGGCAACGTATGATACGCCGGTCATGCAGCGATCCGCTCCGGTAATGCACGTTCTCGTATTTATTTCGGTCGGCGTTTATTTATATCTTTCGCACAGGCTCATCATCCGTTTTTACCGGCAGCTTAAATTCAGCGGCAGCGACCGGAACCG
Source organism: Mucilaginibacter sp. (assembly GCA_035547875.1). GTDB lineage: Bacteria > Bacteroidota > Bacteroidia > Sphingobacteriales > Sphingobacteriaceae > Mucilaginibacter. The sequence continues at coordinate 14,855 of DASZTX010000027.1, forward strand.
GCAGGAGTTGCGATGGTTGCATAATCTACTCAAAGGTTTATCCTTGTTATGGCTGCTATGGATACCATTTACCGCAGCGGGTGAGATGGTGTACCAATACCTGCCGGAAACATCTGCTTATTACCCTTTATATCTTTTTTTAGCAGCGGCTGCTATCTGGATGGCGGCAACGGCTTTCCGGCGGCAGGTGCGGGAGGCGCCGATGGAGGCTGCTCCTGTTTTAAAGCAACCGCTTCCTGCAGAGATAAAGCAACGTGGCGCCTGGCTAAAAAAAGCTATGAAAAGCGGCCGCTATTATCAGGACCCCGACCTGGGTTTAGGGATGCTGGCCGGGAAGCTTGGCCTCAGCACGCACGAGCTGTCCCGGATCATCAACACCGTATTTAAAAAGAGCTTCAATGATTTTATCAATGAGTATCGCGTTGCGGATGTGATGCAAAAGATACAGGACCCCGCTTATGATCATATCACGCTACTGGGCATTGCTTTTGAATCGGGGTTTAATTCCAAAACCACCTTTAACCGCACTTTCCGGCAAATTACCGGGCAAAGCCCGGCGGAATATAAAAACCAGCTAAAAAAAGAGCGACCATCTTATAACATGGGGCGTTACACCTCGCCTGCGGCAGCAATTTCGACCTCTGAAACCACCCCGCTGTGGTCTCAGGGAAAATCAAACCGCAACTTTATGTTTAAGAATTATTTTAAGATCGCATGGCGTAACCTGACCAGGAACAAGAGCTATGCCGCTATCAATATTACCGGCCTCGCGGTTGGTGTCGCTGTATGTATGATGATCTTTATTATCATACAGTTTCAGACCAGTTTTGACGACTTTCATACCAAAAAAGACCGTATCTACCGGGTACTGACCGAATATCATCATACCGAAACGTCGGATATATCCTACGGAAAAGACCTTCCCTTTCCTTTCCCGCGCGGATTGAAAACTACCTTCCCGCAGATAGAACAGATCGCTCCGATCTTTGCCAGTCAGAACGATCAGCTGACGATAGCGGATAACAACGGCGCTCCGGCTAAAATATTTAAGGAGCAAAGAGGCGTATTCTTTACCAGGCCTTCGTTCTTTAAGATATTTGACTTCCCGTTGCTTGCCGGTTCGTATGCCTCGCTGAAAGACCCGAATAATGTATTCCTTACTAAGGAGATCGCGGAGAAATATTTTGGCGACTGGCAGACTGCTATGGGTAAAACCATCAAATTACAGGCGGGCGGTTTTATCTTCGAACATGGCAGCGATGTGTTAAAGGTTTCGGGTATCATTAAAACCATCCCTGCAAACTCGGATTTTCAGCTGAAGCTTGTCGTTAGTTTCGGTACAGGGTTTACGGGCGACTATCTTGAAAGGTCAACTGACTGGAATGGAACGGTAACAGATTTTGGCTGTTATATCCTGTTACCGCCGCATACTTCTGCGGATAATTTCAACCGGCAATTGAGGGCCTATTCGCAGAAGGTGGAATCTGTCGATAATAAGGATAGCCATATTATCCAGCCATTAACTGCCGTACACTATGATACCCAGGTGGGCGATTACAGCAATAAAACCATCAGTCATCAGTTACTTAATGTTTTGTGGCTGATCGCGGCGTTTATCCTGCTGATCGCTTGTGTAAACTTTGTCAACCTATCTACGGCGCAGGCGGTTAACCGCGCAAAGGAGGTTGGCGTGCGAAAGGTTTTGGGCAGCAACAAATCACAGTTGCAATTACAGTTTATTGTTGAGACATTTCTGATCGTTATCAGTGCCGTGATCCTGGCAGTGGGTGTTACCCTGCTTAGCCTACCCTACATAGACAAACTACTAGACCTTTCGTTGTCATTCAATATACTGGGTAACCCGGCATTTATTTTATTCCTGTTAACGGTGATCATCGTGGTAACCGCTCTTGCAGGTTTTTACCCTTCTGTTGTTTTATCCCGCTTCAATCCGGTCAATGCATTAAAAAGCAGGCTTACCGTAAGCCCGGTGAAGGGTATTTCCTTAAGGCGAGGGCTGGTAGTATTTCAATTTATTATTGCACAGGCGCTCATCATCGGAACGCTCATCATCGTAAAGCAGATGGATTACTTTATGGATCAGCCCCTGGGGTTTGACAAAGACGCCATTATCAATGTTCCTTTCCGCATAGACACGACGTTGAACAAGAAGCTGGACTATTTAAAGAACCAGTTATTATCTGTAAACGGCGTACAATCTGTAAGTCTGAGCACCAACACGCCGATTGAAAACGGTAACGATTTGTGGAACTCGATCAGGTTCGACAACGCTTCAAAGGATGCCGATTTTAAGGCTATTATTAAATTTGCGGACGCGGGTTATGTTCCCACCTATAAGCTGCCGCTGATAGCCGGAAGAAACCTGCTGCCGTCGGACACGGTAAGCGATTTTTTAATCAACGAATCGCTGATGCGAAGTTTAGGGATCAAGAAACCTGAAGACATCCTGAACAAGACCATAAGTACTTGGCAGGGTGTGATGAAAGGAAAAGTTGTTGGGGTGTTGAAAGATTTTAATGACCGTTCTTTCCGGAATGACCTCGCGCCGCTGCTGATCACTACCGACATCGCCATGTATAACCAGATCGGCATAAAGCTTTCAACCCAAAACATTTCTGCTACGCTGCAATCTGTTAAAAAGATATTTGAGCAGACTTACCCCGGCTATGTGTATGAATATAAGTTTTTGGATGATAAGATCGAAAGTTTTTACAAACAGGAAAACCAGTTGGCGCAGCTTTATAAGCTGTTCGCAGCAATCGCCATATTTCTCAGTTGCCTGGGTTTGTACGGCCTGGCGTCCTTTATGGCAGTACAGCGGATAAAGGAAGTCGGCATACGTAAGGTGCTTGGCGCTTCTGCCGGAAATATCGTTTACCTCTTTTCAAAAGAGTTTGTGATGCTTATTGTAATTGCCTTTGCAATTGCTACCCCCATCGCATGGTATTATATGCACCAGTGGTTGCAGGATTACGCCTACCGTATTAACCTCAGCTGGTGGCTGTTCGCCGCAGGCGGACTCGCTGCGATAATCATCGCGCTGACAACCATCAGCTTTCAGGCGGTTAAGGCTGCGGTAGCTAATCCCGTTAAAAGTCTGAGGAATGAATAAGATCAGACCGATAGACTAAAACATTTAGTCTATCGGTTCCCAGAGTTCTATGGCATTGCCTTCAGGATCAAGAATGTGAACGAACTTGCCATAGTCATAGGTCGCTATTTCGTCGGTCACGGTTACGCCGTCTTTTTTCAGCTGCTCAACCAGTTCCTCAATGTTTTCAACCCTGTAATTGATCATAAAAGGTTTAGCCGAGGGATTGAAGTATTTGGTATCCTCCGGAAAGGTGCACCAAACGGTTGTCCCTTTTTTTGAGGGATCATCAGCCTCCACCCATTCAAACGTTGTTCCGTACTGGCTGGTGGTCAAGCCCAGGTTTTTAGCATACCAGTCATTCATGCCCTTGGGATCATTACATTTAAAAAATATGCCGCCGAGGCCGGTTACTTTCTTCATATTGGTCAGTTTAAATTATTTATACGCTTGCCGGAGCAGGCTTTGATCTGTTTTTAAGTATGAGTGATACGATCAAAGATATTATAACGCCAACAGGGACAATCTCGCTATAGGTTATCAATGCATTAAAAAACGGATTTCTATACCACTGCATAGTTTTCGTCATTTCTTCTACTTCCTTCTGAATGGCCGCTTGGCTGGCGCCTTTTGCCACCATATCCGACCTTACCAATTCGACATATTTTTTGCCAAAGTCAGGAATAAAAAAATAATAATCGATCATCCAGAGAACAACGTAAACGGTTGAAGCCACGAGTGTGATCAGCAGGGAGATTTTCAAAGCCTTTCCGAAACTGATAAAGCCCCCGCCTTGCTTATCGCGGTAACTTTTAACGCCTACATAGATCAGGGAAAAGGCCAGCACCATGGAAGCGTATCCGAAGAAAAGCCGGGTGTTCATTGAGACGCTGCTGTCTAAAAACTGTTCGCCGAAGATACCCCACGAACAGCTGATCACACCGGCAATTAAACCGCAAACAATAACGATCTTTTTCATGTGTTTAAGTTTTCAAATGTGCTCCAAAGATGCTGTTAGTCTGTGTTTTTAAGCTCACCCTTTTGAGTGATTTTGAAAATATTGGCCTGATAAACGGTTTTTCGCGCTGATAAATTATGGTATCAGGCACAATCGTTTCCCTTTTTCAACCGCTTGTGTGCGCCGTTCAACTTCAAGCTTTAAAAAAAGGTTCGAGCTATGCGTTTTAATGGTATTTAATGATACAAACAATTTTTCTGCGATCTGTTGGTTGCTCAGCCCGCTGGCCATTAACTGTAATACCTCCAGTTCTCGGCTGCTTATCCGCAAGCGGTTTAATTCCGTTTTGTTTAAAATAAAACTGCTATCGGGATACACCGCCTTTTCTACCACCACGGTTTTCTCCTTGCGCGATATCAGCTTCGTCGCCAGCCAGACCCCCAGAATTGTAAATAGTAACGCTATTGTACCGGCATAGATCTCGAACGAATGCTGTATGACGACAAAGTGCCATTCCAGCCATTTAAGTATAAGCAGCAGCAGGGCAAGTGACAGCCCGTAAATTATATTTTGCTTATTCCTGCTTATGAATCCGGAGGCCATTGGCGCGCTTAAATTATATCTAAAATAATGGTTTTATATCGGATCTGAAGAAAATACTTAAGCGGTGCATTGTGATCAACGCAATATATACCCCATCTGTATCTTCCTGAAAACAACTGACGGCTTATCGTCCACAAAAGTATTCAGTCTGTGACCCTGTATTGCCTTAAACCGCAAATTATAAGTTATATTCCTGTATGGCATATCCTTTGCAAGTATCAACAGGTACCCGAAAAAAGTAAAGGGGTACATGAAAGGAAAACTAAAGAAGGATAAGTTATGAAAAATCAAATTAAAACAGTGCTTGTAGCTCTTGCCTTATTTGCCGCCCAGGCAAGTATTGCCCAGGTTAATGTAGGCGCTAATACTGCTACCAAAGTTGTAGCTAACACAGTTGTGCCTACGGTAAACGCGGCTACTGCCGCACGTAACGCGGCCAATCAGGCGACCAAAATAAGCACAAACGTCGCCAATCAGGCGGTTAACCAAACCAAAGCTGCTACTGAACAGGCAACCGCTCAGGCTAAGATGGCTGCTAACCAGGCTGCCGCTGCCAACGCTGACGCCAACGCAAAGGTAGCTACCGATCAGGCTAATGCAGCTATTAACGGCACCGGTGCAGTTTCAGCCGATAAGAACGGAGTTGCAGCTGATGGTACTGCGGTTACTAAAGCCAATGCTGATTTCAGCAAAACTGCCGGTAACGCCGACGCAGCGCTTTCTTCATCTGAGAAAGTTGCAGCAAAAGGTTCTGCCGATGTAAAAGCCGATGCCCGTAAGTCCGTTGCGGCTTCTAAAGCAACAGCTGCCAAAGCTAAAGCCAATGTCTCAGCAAAAGCGAAAGCTGCAAAGGCTAACGTTTCTGGAAAAGCGGAGAAAGCCGCAGCAACAGCTAAGACAGCAGGTAAAAAAGTGAAAGTTAACAGCAGCACTACCTTTAAAGGATCGTCGAAGGCATCTGTATCACCAAAAAGTGTTAAAGCAGCATCTTCAAATTCTGCATCCAGCTCTACCGGCGCAAAAGTTGGAAAGAAACAGATCAAAGCTGATGCCGGAGCTAAAGGCTCAACAAGCGCCAGCGTTCAAAAGAAATAACGTTTAAACTTAAAACAAATCAAAAGGCCTTTTAAAAGGCCTTTTGATTTATACGGAAAAGTCAAAATCATCATGAAAAAGTTTATACCCATTATATTTTTGCTGGTATGCGCTTTTGGTACAAAAGCCCAGCAGACGACTGACACCACGGCAAGTGCGGTGCATACCAAGGAGCTTTTTTTAAATGCGGGGCTGCAATACCTTTCCAATCTGACCTATGCGGGACGCAGGGACGAATCGAGTGTGCCTGTGCTGTTGCCAACATTAACGCTCGTGACCAGGCAAGGGTTTTTTATAAGTGCCATTGGTTATTTTGACCTTAACGGATCAAAATCCGGAACGGAAGGCATAAGTGTTACGCCGGGTTATGTTTTTTCGTTCGACAGTAAAAAATATTACGGCGGGAATATATCAGCCACCAAATATTTTATCACAGATGACAGCCCCATCATTTTATCATCATTTAACGCGACTATAGACGGGCAACTCTATGTAAATCCGGATGACATAGTGAAATTCACTGCCGGTGCGAGTTACCGGTTTGGCAAAAACGGCAGTAAGAATGACATTGTGAACAGTGCGGAATTATCCAAAGAAATATTTGCAGTTAAAACCGGAAACGATAATTTGAGCGGTCTGAAAATCACGCCAACCTTAACACTTTATGCCGGGACACAATCGTTTTACCAAACCTACTATACCAACTCGGTGGTGCAGCGCGAGGTGGAAACGCCAGGGTCTTCCTCCATATTGGGAGGCTTGTTTCCCAATCAACCCAAACAAACTATCGTGAACCAGACTGTAACCGAAGAACACCAGCAAGAGGTACGCAAGTACGATCTGCTGGCGCTTAGCGGATCAATGCCGATCACTTACACTATTAACAAATGGCAGCTTGGGTTTACGCCTTATCTGATCAAGCCGTTTAACCAGGTAGATTACGTTAGCGGATTATCAAAAAACGGGCTTTACTTTCTGTTTATGACAGGCGTCAGCGTTACTTTTTAATATTAGTTCGGAAATTTCAGGAGACGGCTTAGATAAAACTTAGAGGCTTAAACCCCTTTCCCAATATGCCCTGACTGGTAACATCAAGCCATTTATCCAGAAGCGTGGCATAAACGTCGCGGAAGTCTGTCGTATATCTCAGGTCGCCGTTATCCAATTGGGCAAGGTCAGGAGCATCGTTATAGATGCCCGCTTTTTTTAATCCGCCGCCAAACAGAAGGATATTGTTGGCCGTGCCATGATCCGTGCCATTGCTTGCGTTCTGCTCTACGCGGCGGCCAAATTCGCTGAAAGTCATCACCAGGGTGTTATCCAGTTGTCCGGTCTTTTTCAGATCCTTTATAAATGCAGCAACGGCATCTCCATAGATTTTTAACTGACGACCTTGCTGCCCCTGCTGACCAACATGCGTATCGAAGCCGCTTAGCGACACATAATAAACGCGCGTCTGCAAGCCGGAGTTAATGAATTTTGATACCGTCCGTAGCTGATTGCCTAATGCCGTAGCCGGATAATCCGCCGATACTTCGTAGGTTTTTGACGTTTCCTGAATGTAACCGGCAGAAGAATATGTTTCGGTCATGGTTTTGTACAGGTATCCCAGATTGTCTTCTGTTAAATTATCATGATGATGGCTCACCAGATCTTTAAAAAAAGGTTCCCGGGTGGTTTGGTACAGCTTCGCAGGGTCTTCCACCGCAATCCCTTTGATGCCCGCGCCTTTCATGGCGAGCGACAACGTATCATCCACCTCGATGGCAGTATAGGGATTTTTGCAGGTGGTACAGGCCGAATCAAGGTAACGGCCAATCCATCCGGTGGTCAGGAATTCATTGGACGCGCTTGCCGTTTGCCAGATGTCCATCGAACGGAAGTGGGAGCGGTCGGGGTTGGGGTAGCCTACACCATTGATAATACTCATCCAGCCCTGTTCGTAGATCTCTTTCAGCGCCGACAGGGCAGGGTTTAACCCCTGCATGTTGTTCAGTGTGATCACATCCGACTTGCCAATGGCAATCGTGCTGCGTTTCTGATAATAAATATCATTGCCATAGGGCACGATAGTATTCAACCCGTCATTCCCGCCGGAAAGCTGGATGATCACGAGGTTTTTATAAGCGGTGATATCACCGGCTGCAATTGCCTCAAAGGGCTTTAAAAATGCCGGGATCATCAGCGCGCCTGACGCGAGAGCCGTTTTCCTGATAAAATTTCTGCGGTTCATGCCTTTTCTTTTTTCCCGGACGTGATCTGTCGGTCCGGTATGTGTTTTAAATCAGTTCTCGTTCAGCAAAGCTGGTATTCCGGTGTGGAAACCGCCTGTATCATCATCGTCTTGAGATCGGTCGTATTACTTAACTCATCGGCGAGGGTCTTACTCATTGCAGGCTCAAGCAAAAACGACGCTGACTGTAACTTGTTCTCCCCTGCAGGGACCGACTTAAACACCCGCTCCCAACCCGCATGTGACTGTACCCGGGCATCCACCACAGGCTGACGGTTGCGGTTGGCAGCAATGTATGCCTCTTCTTCGGGATCAGCCTTGCCGCTGAAGTCGATCAACCCTCCGTTCAAAACCAGCGAAGGGATCTTCAGCCGGTACATCAGCGAAGAGCTGTCGATCCAGTTGCGCCCGCCCGGCCAGCCCGCCACATTTGGCGGATAGAACAAAACCTGCCCCAAAACCTTTTGGAATTGCAGCAGTACCTCTGGCCGCTGGTAAGTGATATAAAACTGCCTGTTCAAACCGACCAGAAACTCCACCGGAGATTTGATCAGGTTCCCGGTGTTCTTTTCGTCGTAAAACCAGGGAGCTGTAAACACAAAGCGGAGCAACGGTTTTATCTCGTAGTTGTTTTTGTAGAAAACGTCAGCCATCGCGTTGATGTGTGCCGGTTCCGGCGTTTCGTTCACCAGATATTTGTACAGCTTGTTACAAATGAAGATTGCCGTTTGCTTTTGCTGCAGCAGATGCCTTATAATATCTTCTCCGTTGAAGTTCCCGGTATGGCCGAGGAAGGTCTTTTCGCCGCTGTCATGTAAGAACGGACGCATCGCGAATTCTCCGTCCTTGTTGAATCCCCAGCCGGTAAAAGCCCGCGCTGATTCCTTTACATCATGCTCGGTATAATTACCCCGCCCGAGGGTAAACAGTTCCATCACTTCACGTGCGAAATTTTCATTGGGATGCCCCTTCCGGTTTTGCTGATTGTTTAAGAATTGCAGCATAGCCGGGGATTTGGAGACCTGCATCAGTAACTCGCCGAAATTACCAAGGGCATGCTGACGCTGGATATTGTTGAGCTGCTGCGCAAACTGCGATTGCCTGCTGCGGCAGGCGAAATGATTATGCCAGAAGAGGGTCATCTTCTCGCGCAATACCGCGTCGGTGGTGCTCATGTGTGCCATCCAGGTTTCGTTCAGATCGCGTTCTTCACGGCGCTGCATCTGCATAAACTGCTTCCGGGCCGCCTTATCGTTGCGGGCAAGCATACTGTAGCCTGCATCTTCGGGCACGCTGTCAATCAGTTCACTGGCTTCAGAATCGCTGAACAGCTTTTCCAGGGCCTGAGCGGCACTAAGCCCTGAGGTAGCGGAGAGGTCTGCAAAACGCAGCCCGAATCCTGCCCTGGCATACAGGTGTTTTATCTGCCTTAAATTATCCATAATAAGGGTATTCGGATGATTTGGACAACCGGATTGCAGGATGGTTTAAAAGGAGGCGTATTTTTCTGAACGCTGTTTTGCAGCAAGGATCAATCGGCGGAATCCAGACGTTTTAAAATTTCAATTCCCTCATTCCATTCGCCGAATCCTGCTGCAACATTGATATGCCCGGCTGCGCCGATATTGATCAGTTCGCTGCCCCATCTTTCAGCAAAAAGCGCAGCCCGTTCCGTGGTGACAAAAAAGTCGTTGGTGCTGGCTACAACGATCGATTTAAAGGGAAGTGTAAAAAGCGGAACAGGCATAAATCCGGTAGTGCCTTCTGGAAAAGTATCCGCCTCTGTATCGCTTGGTGCTACCAGTAATGCGCCCTTTATCTTTACATCGAATTTTAAAGCCCAGTAAGCCACAGTGGTACAAGCCAGGCTGTGCGCGACCAGAATTACGTTCTCGGCTTTGTGCCTTTTCACCTCGCGGTCAACCGCAGCTATCCAGTCCGAACAGAAGGGCGTATCCCAATCGGCCTGTTCCACGCGTTTAAAATGGAACTTTCGTTCCCATGCGGATTGCCAGTGGAGCGGCCCGGAACCACCCAGGCCGGGAATTGTGAGAATAACGGATTTAAAGGTCGGATTCGGAGACATCGTAAAATCTATTGTTCTGTAAGTACGGTGAATTTAAAATCAAGCGGCTCAAATACGCGGATGAGTTCGTCAATAAAAAGCTGTCCCCACTTTACATAGAAAAGGCCGAAATTCTCCGTGCGTTCCTGCAGGCTGTCTTTTGGAAAAATGGCCGATTTGATATGCACGATCTGTTCCAGGCGGGTATGATAATTCCGCTTTTCTGCCTTTACCAATTTTTTTTCAAGGTTGTCGATCGCATGTTTCAACCGTGTCTTTACCGCCTCGGTAGATGGCGAAAGCGTGCTGTCGATCTTATAGGCACGCAGTTTCAGCTTTTCAAAAATACTGCTTAGCTCGCGCCATTCTTCGGCCAGGCTAAGGGCGTGTTCGCTGTGTTTTTTTATCCAGGCGGTTTTTATGGCATCGGCAGACTTAAACAATTCAACCGGCGGGAGGTCCATTTTTGAAATTTTTGCCGCTGTTTCTTTGTTGATCACCAAACCGGAATTGCGGAGGATCAGTATGGGAAAATCAATCTTGTAATATTCAAAGTTGGATTTCAGTTCCAGCCAGTACACCACTTCCGCACCACCGCCGACGTAGGCAATATTGGGAAGGATGCATTCCTGGTAAAGGGGGCGCATCACCACGTTCGGGCTGAAGCGTTCCGGATGGGCCGTAATTTCGGTTTTTAATTCCTCCCCGGTAAAACTGATTTCGCTGTTCAACACCTTATACAATCCATCTTCAGACACAATGCGTTCGCGCAGGCCATCGGTAAGGTAAAAGAAATTAATCTCGCGCGGATTCACTTGTATATGCACGCCTGTATCATGCAACAGTTTATTGGTGGCTTCGATGTTTTTAAAGCTGTTCTGCTGAATGATATCCTGCTCCATGATAGGAGCAAACTCCCGCTTAAAGCGGTGATCATCAGCATCTATAACTACCAGTCCGTACCTGCCGAAAAGGGTATTCACGAGATAACGGGTGGCGTCTGCAAGTTTGTCGAAGCCGGTGTAGGCCAGTTCTACAATCTTACCGAGTTCTGCGGCGTGTTTATCAATCCCCAGCACACCTTTATATTCATTAATTGCCTGGCGCATGGTTTCCGGATTGATGCGTCCGGTAGCGCCTGAAGCCTCGTACCACCAGTGTACTTTTTTTCCACCGATGTTGGTATAATTGATCTCGGCGAAATCGTGATCTTCACTGGCCATCCAGTAAACGGGGACGAAATTTTTATCCGGGAATTGTTCTCCGAGCTGCCGGGCGAGCTTAATAGCCGTTACGATCTTGTAGATAAAATAAAGCGGTCCGGCAAAAATATTCAGCTGGTGGCCAGTGGTAACGGTATAGCTGTTTTCCTGTTTCAGCAGGTTGATATTCGCTGCAACCGGCGCGGGGCAATCTGTTCCGGGCCGTGAATACTGTTCTTCCAGTACCGCGGCAAGAATGCTCCTGTCGGCAACCACCTTTTTTGTTTCTAAAAAGTTTGCAAACCCGTCCATGTCGGGCCGGAAGCCATAAAACGGTCGGAGCGCTGGTGCGTCCTCAAGATAATCGGTTATCGTCTGGGAGAAAAAGCCGGTGTCTTTGTAGTCTATACAGGCAGCGTCCATTTTGAATTTCGGATATTCGGTTTATTTGCCCGTTAACCGTGACAGCACAATGCTGTTATTCGGCGCGGAGCAAAAAATCTAAGTTAATTTTATGCTGCTTAACCGGTAACAGACGATTTATGGTCCGTCGGTGTTTATATTGAACATACCGGCTTGCAGCTATACTAAAACCGAAGTTAGGTTTTAAAATCCTAAAACAAACAGACGGAGAACTATTTTACAATATGTCCATAAAGGTCGAAATCTTCGGCGCTGTCTATCTTCACATCGACGAAACTGCCGATAGTGGCGTAATCCGCAGCAGCGTCGATCAGTACCTCGTTATCCACTTCAGGCGAGTCGAACTCGGTACGCCCCACGAAGTAGCCGCCGTCCTTTTTATCGATCAGGACCTTATAGGTGTTACCCGTTTTTTCCTGGTTCTTTTCAAAGCTGATGCCCTGTTGAATTTCCATAATGGCATCGGCACGCTCCTGCTTTATTTCATCCGGTACATCATCCACCAACGAAAACGCATGGGTTTTTTCCTCGTGTGAGTAGGTGAAACAGCCTAAACGATCGAAACGTGTCTCTTCCACCCATTGCTGCATCTCCTCAAAATCCCGTTCCGTTTCGCCGGGATAGCCAGTGATCAGCGTTGTCCGCAGGGCGATTCCCGGCACCTTATCACGAATCTGGTTCACCAGGTCGATGGTTTTTTGTTTGGTGATGCCGCGGCGCATGGATTTCAGCATGTTGTCGCTGATGTGCTGCAGTGGCATATCGAGATATTTGCAGATGTTGCTGCGTTCGTTCATGGCATCCAGTATTTCCATCGGGAAGCCTGACGGATAGGCATATTGCAGCCTGATCCATTCGATACCCTCAACGTCCGACAGACGACGCAGCAACTCATCAAGGTTACGCTTGCCGTATAGGTCGAGGCCATAATAGGTAAGGTCCTGGGCGATCAGGATCAGCTCACGGGTTCCGTTGCGGGCGAGGTTTTTCGCATTTGCCACCAGCTGGTCAATTGGCGTGCTGGCATGTTTGCCGCGCATCAGCGGGATGGCGCAGAATGAGCAGGGGCGGTTGCAACCCTCAGCGATCTTGAAATACGCAAAATGAGATGGTGTGGTCAGCATCCGTTCACCGATCAGTTCATGTTTATAATCGGCGCCAACCGCACTTAGCAGGTTTTGCAGATCATTGGTACCAAACCACGAGTCCACATTGGTGATCTCGGCTTCGAGTTCGGGCTTATACCGTTCGGACAGGCAGCCCGTAACGATCACCTTGCCTATTTTGCCCTGATCTTTTAGTTCGCTGTATTGCAAAATCGTATCAATCGACTCCTGTTTGGCGTTGTCGATAAAACCGCAGGTATTGATTACTACAATATCGTCCTTTTCCACCCTTTCGGTCTCATGCACCACATCGAAACGATTGCCTTTAAGCTGCCCCATCAAAACTTCGGAATCGTAAATATTCTTGGAGCAGCCAAGCGTAACCACGTTAACGCGGGGCTTAACTATTTTTTTTTGCTGATAAATTTCTTTTGTCTTCATGCCAGTCTTTTAACGCATGTATGTACGATATATGAGATCGCAACGCAATCATCATCACTCCACATCGGAAATGGTTGTTATTGCTTAAACAGGCTGTCCACAAATGCCTTTCTGTCAAAAAGCTGCAGATCTTCCATCCCTTCGCCTACACCGATGTATTTTACGGGAATCTTAAACTGATCACTGATGCCTATAACCACGCCGCCCTTTGCTGTCCCGTCCAGTTTGGTCAGGGCGAGAGCGTTCACGTCGGTAGCTTCGGTAAATTGCCTGCACTGTTCAATGGCGTTCTGTCCGGTCGAAGCGTCCAGTACCAGCAGGATCTCATGCGGCGCACCCGGAACAACCTTTTGCATTACATTTTTGATCTTGGTAAGTTCGTTCATCAGACCAACCTTGTTGTGCAGGCGGCCTGCAGTATCAATAATGGCCACATCGTCGCCATTCGCCACCGCCGAGCGCAGCGTGTCGTACGCCACTGACGCCGGGTCCGAGCCCATCGCCTGCGCAACCACCTTGACGCCAATACGCTCGCCCCAAAGTTGTATCTGTGCAACGGCGGCTGCACGGAAAGTGTCCGCGGCGCCTAACACCACCTTATTACCGACCTGCTTTAGCTTATTGGCCAGTTTGCCTATGGTAGTGGTTTTACCCACGCCGTTTACGCCAACAACCATGATCACATACGGCTTGTGATCGCCGTACTCAAAACTTGTAAAATCGTTGCTGTTGTTTTCAGCAAGCAGTTTCTGAATTTCGTCCCTTAAAAGGGTGTTCAGTTCGGCTGTGCTTACATATTTGTCGCGCGCTACGCGGGCCTGTATGCGCTCAATGATCTTGAGGGTGGTTTGTACGCCGACGTCGGAGGTTACCAACACCTCCTCGAGGTCGTCCAGTACGTCATCGTCCACGGTTGATTTACCGGCAACTACCTTGGTTATCTTTGAAAAAAAGCTATCCTTGGTCTTTTCGAGCCCGGCATCAAGCGCTTCCTGCTCCTGCGGGGTGTTTTCCTTCTTTTTAAAAAAATCGAATAATCCCATTTTTTTATTTATGTGCAAGTTTGCGGATATGCAAATGTCGGATTTTAGATATGCAGAATGAATTAATTATTGATCATTCTGCATTCGCACATCTGCTATCTCAGAATCTGCACATTACAAAAAAAGCCTTCCCGTGTGAACAAGATGGCTTTTATTCTTTATATTAAGGTAAAATGCTTATACCTTTCCGGCTATCACGTCCTTAACAAAATCGTTAGCAACGATCTGTTCTTTGAATGAGTAAGCGCCGGTACGCGGCGATTTTACCATTGTGATAACTTTTGAAAATTCCTTGCCTTTACCTGCTACTTTCAGTGTTGCAACTACTTTCTTTGCCATGTCTTTTTAATTATTTGAATGAGCGAATAATTAAGTGCGGGATCACGATTTCCGGAACGCCCGGAACGGTCAGCCCGATTACTTTATCTCTTTGTGAACAGTTACTTTTCTTAAAACCGGATTGAACTTTTTAAGCTCCAGTCTTTCAGTAGTGTTCTTTTTGTTCTTGGTGGTAATATAGCGCGACATACCAGGCATACCGCTTGTTTTATGCTCGGTGCATTCTAAAATTACCTGAACTCTATTGCCTTTCTTAGCCATCTTTTTATATTTTAATAGTCACCTTTCAGGTGTTTGCCGCAGTCACTGCAAGCAAGCCCCGCTGCTGCAACTTATCTGTTAAATGTATCCTTTTTTTACAAACTTATTGATGCAGGCGCTTATGCCATTCTTGCTGATAGTTTTAACAGCCGAAGTAGATACTTTTAAAGTAATCCATTTATCTTCTTCAGGAATATAAAACTTCTTAAGTTTTAAGTTAGGATGAAACCTGCGTTTGGTCTTAACGTTCGAGTTGGAAACGTTGTTACCCACCAAAGATCCTTTTCCTGTTAGATCACAAATTCTTGACATGACAAATCTTTTTAATTTTCCCCTTTTGTAAAGAGTTTGCAAATATCAGGATTTAAAGTGAAATAGGCAATACTGATCGAAAAATATTTGAAAAAAGATTTTGCGCTGATTATAACGGTGTTATCTCTGCCGATATTTTGCACGCTGACTTTGCTTTTTTGCGCTCAGAAAACTTTTTAAAATATTTTAAAAAGAGAGATTTTTATTATCCGCTTTCTTATAAAATTGCTAATTTACACCCACCAATTCCATAAACTATGAAGACCGCAATGAAAATCTCGTCATTTGACGAGTACCAGCAAATTTACAAGCAAAGCGTAGAACAACCCGAACAATTTTGGGAGGGTATAGCCGAAAATTTTTACTGGCGCAAAAAGTGGGACAGGGTGCTTGAATGGAACTTTAAGGAACCCCGTGTGAAGTGGTTCCAGGGTGCAAAACTGAATATAACTGAAAACTGCCTCGACCGTCATTTGGAAACGCTTGGTGATAAACCCGCCATCATCTGGGAGCCAAACGATCCGCAGGAACATCACCGCATACTTACTTACCGGCAGCTGCATACCAAGGTTTGCCAGTTTGCCAACGTGTTGAAGAACAACGGCGCAAAAAAGGGTGACCGCATTTGTATCTATATGCCGATGGTGCCCGAACTGGCCATCGCCGTTCTGGCCTGCGCACGTATCGGGGCTATCCACTCGGTGGTATTCGGCGGATTTTCGGCACAGTCTATCGCCGACAGGATAAATGACGCAGAGTGCAGCATTGTAATAACAGCTGATGGCGGAACGCGCGGCACTAAGGATATTCCACTGAAAAGCGTTATTGACGATGCCCTTGTACAATGCCGCTCAGTACAGAAAGTGATCGTACTTACCCGCAGCCGCACACCGGTATCAATGATCAAAGGCCGCGACGTGTGGTGGGAAGATGAGATCAAGAAGGTAGAAACGCAGGGTAATAAGGATTGCCCCGCCGAAGAAATGGACGCTGAGGACATGCTGTTCATTCTTTATACATCCGGCTCGACCGGCAAGCCTAAAGGAGTAGTACATACCTGCGGGGGGTATATGGTTTATGCGGGTTACACTTTTAATAACGTATTTCAGTATGAGCCTGGCGAGGTGTACTTCTGTACAGCAGATATAGGCTGGATCACCGGCCACTCCTACATTGTGTACGGGCCGCTTTCGCAGGGCGCAACCACGCTGATGTTCGAGGGGATACCTACCTGGCCCGATTGCGGCAGGTTCTGGGACATTACCGATAAATTCAAGGTCAATATATTATATACCGCGCCAACGGCTATCCGTTCGTTGATGAGTTTCGGGTTGGATAATGTGAATAACAAAGATTTGAGTTCCCTGAAAAAATTGGGTTCGGTAGGTGAGCCGATAAACGAAGAAGCATGGCACTGGTTTGACGAGCATATCGGTAAAGGCCGCTGTCCGATTGTGGATACCTGGTGGCAAACCGAAACGGGAGGTATTATGATATCACCTATTGCAGGGATAACCAAGACCAAACCTGGTTACGCCACGTTACCGCTGCCGGGGATACAACCGGTGCTGGTTGATGAGAACGGAAAGACAATTGAAGGAAATGGCGTGAGCGGCAACCTGTGCATCCGCTTTCCGTGGCCGGGTATGCTGCGCACCACCTACGGCGACCATGACCGCTGCCGCACGACCTATTTCTCTGCCTACGAGAACATGTATTTTACCGGAGACGGCTGTCTGCGCGACGAGGACGGCTATTACCGCATTACCGGGCGCGTGGACGATGTGCTGAACGTGTCAGGTCACCGTATCGGCACAGCCGAGGTGGAAAATGCCATTAATATGCACAGCAGCGTGGTGGAATCTGCAGTGGTTGGGTATCCGCATGATATTAAGGGACAGGGGGTATATGCCTTTGTGATCAGTCCTGAAAAGAACGATGATGATGAGCTGGCCCGCAAGGATATTATGATGACCGTACAGCGCATCATTGGTCCGATAGCCAAACCGGATAAGATACAGTTTGTGAGCGGCCTGCCAAAAACACGTTCAGGCAAAATTATGCGCCGGATATTGAGAAAGATTGCCGAGGGGGATACCAGCAACCTGGGTGATACCTCTACGCTGCTTGATCCGGCTGTGGTGGATGAGATAAAGGCCGGAGCGTTGTAGTAAATACATTGAATAAGCTAATTATGCTTAAACGGGGCCGCTAAAAAGCGCCTCGTTTTTTGTTACTTTTTATGATCGTTTTTTGTTTTTTTCCAAACAAACATATAGCAGCATCTGTTATATAAATACATCTACAAAACAATAAATATTATGGATAAATTAGAAATAAAAGGCGGTTGGAATCGGGTTAAGGGTAAAATTAAGCAAACTTATGGATCTCTTACCGATGATGACCTGGCCTATGAAGAAGGAAAAGATGATGAGACGTTGGGAAGACTACAGCAAAAGACAGGCAAATCGCGGGATGAATTAGTGAAATGGATTAACAGCCTGTAACAACCGCTGTATGGAGATGAAAGCCGACCCTGATTTGGGCGGCTTTTTTGTTTTTATACGAAATACAGAATTTGCTTTTTTACCTGCCGGGAGCTATTTTTACGGTTACTAACCTTATCATGATTTGCTATGGCCGAAAACCCAGAGACTGCTGCCGCAAGGCACGAACTTTCCGTTACCCCGCCTGTTCATGTTATTCTTGAAAACAAAAAGGAACCCGAAAAGCACAAGCCCTGGTACTTGTCTCCGGAAGCAATTGCGGTCGCCAAATGGTTAGTCGGAACGGTAGGCGTCGGGTTGTTCGGATTATGGATCAATCATAATGCACAGGAAAAACAGATTGAACGTCAGAACATCGAATCGGACGCCAGCATCATCCGCGCGATATCCACGAAGTTCGACACCTCGCTGAGCATACAGATCAGTTATTTCCGGTATATCGAGCCGTTTGTCAAAACCCCTTCGCTGCGCGACTCGATCGACGCGATACTTAACAGGATCGACCCCAGTTTCATCCATTTAAAAAAAATTGATAGTGCATCGCCGAATCTTTCTCACGTGTCAAAGCAGGTGATCTCAGAAATGAAGAAAGATACCGAAGCGACCGTCCTTAAACCACAGACGAGTGTCATCAAAGATGAACAGGCTGTGGCTCCGGGACTGAAGGTGGTACAAACTGCGGCCGTGATCATTGATAGTATCGAAAACCGGCGAAAAGATGCAGCACCGCTGACGATCAACAGCTATGAACTGAGCAATCCACCGGTAACCCAATGGTGTAAGAAAAACTATTTTGTAATCTATAGCAATACCCTGAAGATAGGTATTAACGACCTGGATAACGTCGGCGTTTATGCAAGACTGACCGATCTTACGGCCTTCCGAAACGCAGCTGATTCAGTGATCAGCGCTAATCGCAGACTTACCATCGGCTCACCGGCAGAAATCTTTTCGAAAGATGAAAAACTGAAGTACCTGATCAACCTGGATTACATTGGTAAGGCAGGCGTAAATCCATTTAAAAAGGCGGCCTTTATTACCGTGACCACCTACAGTAAGCATTGAAAGATATTGGTATATTTACAGAATATTCGTCCGGTTAAAACGTTACACCTTAAACCATTATGAAAAAACTGCTTTTCCTTGTATAATACCTGTGTTTTGTAGCCAGCTTAAAGCGCAGCAGTTACATTTTAAACAGGCGGATAGTCTTAAAAACTCCCTTCAACAACCGTGGTTGCCGCGCCTGCTGAAACCGGACCTTAAAACCGCTGATATCATGGCAACAAATACCTTCAGGATAAATTATATGAACCTCAGTACGGGTTATTATCAGGACAAAATGCCCATTGCGGTTTTACCGGGAAACTCGAAAATGCCGGTATTACGAGACAGCGGAAGTTATACCATGCCTGTAGCCCGCATTACTGACGGCAACAAGGCACAGGTTATGGAACTGCAGAAATTACAGACACCGGCTTTCAAGTTTCCGGCACAACTTGTTCCGGTTCCTCAGGAGAAATAGGGAATATTGGGCGTTTTTTCTGCGCTTTGCGGATGGCTTTACCTTGTTCGCGCTGACCAGTTACCTGGTCGTAACTTTCCACATAAGTTGGGTGGTTGGTGTGCATTATCCTGTCCCAGAAGTTAAAATACAAGCCATAATTGCACTTAACCAGCCGGTGATGCATATTATGATGGGTAGAGGTATTGTGCCACCTGAATAGTTTGTGGCTGGCAAAGCCTTTTGGAAAGAGCTCGTAGCCCAGATGCCCGGTAACATTCAGCAGCAGCGAGTAAAGACCGAATATCACGATCGCGCTGGCATGATGCGGTATCGTAAAGGCGATCAATGGGATAATACCCACTTCCACTACCGCCTCCGCCGGGTGAAACGCATAAGCTGCAAAGGGAGTTGGATTAACGGATAGATGATGCGTTTTATGCGCCCATCTGAACAACGGCTTCCAGTGCATCAGGCGGTGTGTCCAGTAAAAATAGGTATCATGCAAGACGATCATCAGCAGGATACTGACAAAATAATACAGATAACCATATTTATTAAGCGGAGCATATACCAGCGTTAGACCCTTCTGACCAGCAATAACAGTCAGCATAATAATGAGGCCGAAGATCAGGACGGTGATGAACGAATATTTTATTTCACGAAAAATATGCTGCCGGTCGGGGTACCGCTGCTGAATTTTGGCGTACCAGTATCGTTTGTTTCGCCATACATAAAAAAACACATAGAACGACCCGGCAAACAGCAGATAACGCACGCTGATGTTCATTAATAACTTTAAGGTATCCGGCGAAAAGAGTGTCTGCATATACCATTAACGCTAAACATCAATAATCCTTGTTCAGTAGTTTCTCTAATTCGGCAAAGCTGATGTTCATTTTAACACGCCCCTGTTTGGCGTATGAGATTTCGCCGGTTTCTTCAGAAACGATTATGGCGGTAGCGTCGTTCGTTTCGGTGACGCCGATACCGGCCCGGTGACGCAGGCCAAACTGGGTAGGAAGGTCGGTCTTCTCGGTTAGCGGCAATATGCAGCTGGCAGATTTGATCTTATTTTCGGCAATCACCACTGCGCCGTCATGCAAAGGACTGTTCTTTTGAAAAATACTTTCGATAAGCCTTTTAGATATTTTGGCGTCTATCAGCTCACAGCTGTTCTGATAAAACTGCTCGTCGTAATACTTGGCGAATACGATCAGCGCACCGGTACGCGTCTGCTTCAGGCTTTTGCATGCATCAATGATCGGCTTAATACGCGCATAATTATCTTTCTCGATATTGGCCTTGCCAAAAAAATACTGCCACCAGGCTTTATTACGCTGCAGGGAGGCATTTTTACCAACCAACAGCAGGAACCGGCGTATCTCCTGCTGAAACAACACAATTACAGCAATAATACCGACATCTGCCACCTTTTTTAATATGCCCGCCAGCAACGGCATCTTTGTTTCGGGAACAATAAAATAAAGCAGGTAGATGAGCGCCAGTCCGATAAAGATATTGGCTGCAATGGTGCCTCTTATCAGGTTGTAAAGCTGGTAGATGATAATGGCCAGCAAAACGATATCCAAAATGGAGAATGGGGTAATTTTGAATAACTTAAGATCGATCCATTGCATAAGGCTAAGGTAGGTAATTAGTTGCGAAAGTCAGGAAAGTTAACCTAAAAACGGTCCCCCGGGTACACCCCAATCCCACCAGGGCATAGGGACATCCGGATCTTCGGTTAAATCATCTGCATTGGAGTTGATCACTGCAATACGGGTACCCCATTCAAGATACGCTATGAACGCCGACCGAAACTCCGGATCGGCAGGAAGGGATAGCTCGTCAGCGGTTTCCAGTAAAAGGTCCATCCAGCGTTTGCGGTGCTGTTCCGTAAGATATTTATGCAGATGCTTTTTGATCATCCGGAAATGATCGCCTTCCTCTTCGCTGTAAACTTTTGGGCCGCCTAAAACTTCGGCCACAAAATGAGCTACATGCAGGCGGTGTTCAGGCGACATGTGCTTAAATACCGGCTCCAGGATATCGTCGGCTAAGACCTTATCATAAAACTTAACAAACAGGGTTTCGAATGCAGCCATGCCGCCAGCCCATTCGTACAGCGAGGGTATCTGTTTTTCTTCAGGTGTCATGGTATGATCTATAAACAGGGATACTTCCGGTCCCTATGATTTACAAGCATATTTATTTTGACGCTTCCTTTTTTGGAAACAGCAGGGACGCAACCACACTAACTGCCAATATACCAAGTATGATCAGGAGCGAAACGCTGGTGGTCAGCCCGATCTCCTCGGCATATTCCGCCCCAAGCATTTTAAGCCCGATAAAGGCCAGCAGAAAGGCGAGGCCTATCTTAAGGTAATGGAACTTGTCGATAATGTTGACCAGCAGAAAGAACATCGACCGCAATCCGAGGATCGCAAAGATGTTCGAGAAGAAAACAATATAAGGGTCTTTTGTAATAGAAAATATTGCCGGGATAGAATCCACCGCGAAAACCAGGTCGGTAACTTCGATAATAAGCAGCACCAGAAATAATGGCGTGATCAGCTTTTTATGGTCGATCTTTATAAAGAAACGGTCGCCCTCGAACTTTGGATGCACGGCAAAGTATCTGGACGCAAACTTTACCACCTTATGATTTTCCGGATCGATCTCATCCTCTTCGTTGCGGTTGATAAACATGCTCACGCCGGTATAAACGAGGAAGGCTCCGAAAATATACAATATCCAGTGGAAATGGTTGATGAGCGTGGCGCCCACAAAGATAAATGCAAAGCGCATCGCCACGGCACCGATTATCCCCCAGAACAATACCTTGTGGTAATGCCTGGAGCTTACGCCGAATGCAGTGAAGACCAAAACAATAACAAAAATATTATCGACCGAAAGCGCATATTCAACCACATAACCCGTAATAAATTCAAGACCGAGATTTTTACGGTATAGTTCAAGGCCACCGGCAAAATTATTCGGGTCCAGCTTCAGGCGATGGAGGTGATCGGCGTTGATCTGCTGCAACACAGCGAAGCTATCCACGTGATGCAGTAAATGCCCGTATTTAAGCAGCAGCACGTAGAAAAGCAGGGCGAGCGAAACCCATACCGCACTCATTATCCCGGCCTGTTTAAGGCTTACCGGGCGATCAGTTCGCGCAAACAGACCAAGGTCTAACGCCAGCATGATCAGGATGAAAACGATAAATCCGGATATAAAAATTAGTTCGCTGCTCATTTATTTATTGCGTTCGGTTGTAAAACGTACCAGAAGTTCCAGGCCCTGCCTTGCCTCTCCCGGCGGGAATGTGCTCAGTATATCAAAGGCTTCTTCCTGGTATTTCTTCATCTGCGTTTCTGCGTATTGCAGGCCGCCGGTCTCTTTCACAAAGCTGATGATCCGGGCGATCTTTTCGGGGTCATCATTGTGGTTCTTCACCAGGTTGATCATCTGCTTCTTTACCGGCGACGGGCTGTTGTTCAGCGCATAGATAAGTGGCAGGGTTACCTTCTTTTCCTTGATGTCTATCCCCAGTGGCTTGCCCACATCGTCAGTGCCGAAGTCGAACATATCGTCTTTGATCTGAAAGGCAATGCCGACCTTTTCACCAAAGAGGCGCATCTTTTCTATGGTCTCATCATCCGCCCCGGCCGACGCCGCGCCGCACTCGCAGCAGCTTGCGATCAGGCTGGCTGTTTTTTGCCGGATCACCTCGTAATAAACCTTTTCCTCAATATCCATCCGGCGCACCTTTTCTACCTGCAATAGCTCACCCTCTATCATCTGTTCCATCGCGGTGGATACGATCTTCAGAAAGCGATAATCATCATTTTTCATGGACAGCAGCAACCCTTTGGACAACAAGAAGTCGCCAACGAGGACGGCGATCTTGTTTTTCCATAAAGCATTCACCGAAAAAAAGCTGCGTCGCTGGTAGGAGTTATCCACCACGTCGTCATGTATCAGTGTAGCCGTGTGCAGCAGTTCCACGAGCGCTGCCCCCCGGTGAGTTGACTCATTGATACCGCCGCAGATAGCTGCCGAGAAGAACACGAACATAGGCCGGATCTGCTTACCCTTGCGTTTGACGATATAGTGGGTTATGCGGTCGAGCAGGGGTACCGAACTTTGCATCGAGGCTTTGAACTTGCCCTCAAAAACATCAATATCGGCTGCAATGGGTTTTTTAATCTCGTTGATGCTCAGCATTCAGTTGTGCGCTTTTTTAGATACGGAGCAAGCATCCTCCGCTTCAGCCACAAACATACTGGAAAAATGTATTAGTTGAGTTGTTTATGTTGATTAAGTACAGCGGCTGTGTGTATAGTCGGCGGTTAATTACATTGGCTTAACAATGCATCCATTTGACCGGTAATTTGAACGACAGTCGCCCGAAATATTTTTCCCGGATTAAACCTTTCGCGCCGGAAATACTCTATTACTACAAACACACATAAATTAGAAAGATTATGAAAATCAGGATATTCGGAGGTTTACTGGTGGCCTTGATCGCCATTACCTCCATAGCAAGTGCACAAAGTCATACCCCTGTCATCAGGCACAGGAATCATGTTCAGGAACGCCGCATTAATCATGGTGTGCGTAACGGATCACTTACCCGTACTGAGGCGCGCCACATGCGTGCCCGCGAAAGAAAAATAGACCACGACAGGAGACTGGCCCGCGCAGATGGCAGGATAAGCCCTGCCGAAAGAAGACATTTGCGCCGCGAAGAGAACCGCAGCAGCCGTGCTATTTACCGCCACAAGCATAATGGCCGCGTAAGATAATAGTGATTATAGTTTTGTATAGGTTAAGTTTTCATGAAACGTCCGCTGTTTTTACGGCGGGCGCTTTTTTTTGTGGTAAAAAGCAATAATATTTTACCTTTGCAATCCAAATCCGGAGAGGTGTCTGAGTGGTCGAAAGAGCACGCCTGGAAAGTGTGTATACTCCTAAAGGGTATCGAGGGTTCGAATCCCTCCCTCTCCGCTGGATAAAATGCTGCCCCTAAATGGCGGCATTTTTTATTTGCAAGGGACGGAACTTCCTGAAAAATCATTACACCACCCTGTCATTCCGAACGCATGTGAGGAATCTCCTTGCAGCCTTGTCACACTGTCACATTACCCTGTCTGTGATACTGTGACAACACGCATTCAGATTTCCCTTTTCTTTCTTTTTCCGCAAAAGAAAGAAACAAAGAAAACTCGCGGCTACGTTCTGATCCTGCCCGACACAATAACCTACCCACATCAGGATCAGCCCGGATGCCGCAGCTTAAGAGGTTTTGTCATTAAGGGCGTAGCGCGGCAATCCCGTCAAAATTCAAGCTTACCATTCACGCTGACCTTCCGAACGCATGTGAGGAATCTCCTTGAAGCCTTGTCACACTGTCACACTACCCTGTCTGTGATAATGTGACAGCACGTATATTATTGGCTTCAGTATTAAATGCGTGATTATTAAAATCTTATAATATTAATTTTTTATAACTATCTATGCTATCAATAACAGAGCTGACGAAGACCACGGTCATTTAACCAAATAAAAATTTCAATCTGAATAAATACTGTCTGTCACAAAACGGAGACGGGACGATTGTGACAGCTGTGACAGCAGAAAACGAAAAAGACAGTTCCTTACATTCCTGACCTTCCGAACAAGTGTAGGGGGCCTCCTTACCACCTTGTCACAGTGTCACGTTACCCTGTCTGTGATACTGTGACAGCACACATTCAGATTTGCCTTTTCTTTCTTTTTCCGCAAAAGAAAGAAACAAAGAAAACTCGCGGCTACGTTCTGATCCTGCCCGACACGATAACCTGCCCACATCAGGATCAGCCCTGATGCCGCAGGCTTAAAAAACTTTTGTCATTGCGAGCGTAGCGCGGCAATCCCGTCAAAATTCAAGCTTACCATTCACACTGACCATCCGAACGAACGTGAGGAATCTCCTCGCAGCCTTGTCACACTATTACACCCATAACACTGTGACAGTGTGACAAGACAAACAAGCACATCAGCGGATAGCTTCCGGAGGACAGACACCTAATTTCAATGCAAGCCCATTCAGATCATTTGCTACGGCATCTACCAGCGGAATACCATTAGCCTTTCTGTCGGCTTCGGCTTCGAGTTCAGGTTCGCCGGGAATAATAACCCGCTGTTCAGGATCAACGGTCTTTGCGGATTTAAAGCGGGTTATCCAGTTATCGAGGTGCGCTTTAAATTCGTCCGCAGGCCGGAAGCCGTCCACCCGCATAGCGCCCACAAAGTGCCCGATACCCAGTCCTACCGGATCAGCCGGAGGGTCAAGGAAGGAAACGAAGGGCGGCACCCAGGGACCGTAATTGGCGCCGGAAAGCACCGCAGAAAGGATATCCACGGTAGCGCTCAGACCAAAACCCTTATGGCTGCCGTGAGCTTTATCACCGCCCAGCGGCAACAGCGAGCCGCCCGATTTTAAGGCATGGGGGTCTGTGGTATAGTTACCGTCTGCGTCCTGTATCCATCCGTCAGGCACCTGTTTTCCTGCACGCTGCGCGATCTCCAGCTTGCCATTTGCCGCTGCAGAAGTCGCCATATCGACGACTACGGCAGGATATTTCCCCGCCGGAAAAGCATAACACATCGGGTTGGTGCCAAGAAGGCGTTCATTGGCGTACGTTGGCGCGACGAGCGGACTGGCATTCGTCATCGCGAAACCGATCATATCTTTTTTAACGGCCATCATCGCGTGATAACCCGCTATGCCAAAATGATTGGAATTGCGCACCGACACCCATCCGGAACCGTATGTTTCCGCTTTTTCCATGGCGAGCTGCATGGCAAACGGGGCTGTTATCAGGCCTAAACCCGCGTCGCCGTCAACAGTAGCGGTTGTCGGCGTTTGATGAACGATGGTGATATCGGGTTTCGCGTTAATACGTTTTGCCTCCCACAGCCGGACATAGCCGATCAGCCGGGCCACGCCATGCGAATCGATGCCCCGTAGGTCGGCTTGTAACAGCACATCGGCTGCCAGTGCGGCGTGTTCAGCACTGCAGCCCATTGCAAGAAAGATATTTTGGGTGAAGTCGCGAAGCGCGGATTCAGAAATTAGCATTTGCAAATATAAGAGGCCTGCGGCAATTATTTTTCGTCCAGCAGGTCGGGCCTGCGTACACGCGTGCGTTCTACCGCCTGCTCAAACCGCCATTTTTCAATTTCCGGGGTATTTCCGCTTAACAGGATATCTGGCACCTTATGTCCGTTCCATTCGGCAGGACGGGTGTACACGGGTGCATCGAGCAAACCATCCTGAAAGGAGTCGGATAACGCAGAAGTTTCGTCAGAAAGTACGCCGGGAATCAGCCTGACCACGGCATCAACCAGGACAGCAGCAGGAAGTTCACCGCCCGACAGCACATAGTCGCCGATCGAGATCTCCCGGGTAACAAATATATCGCGGATTCGCTGATCGATCCCTTTATAATGCCCGCATAAAACAATCATGTTTTGTTTGGTGGATAGCTGATTGGCGATCTGCTGGTTCAGCGTCTCACCATCAGGCGTCATAAAGATCACCTCATCATACACCCGCTCAGCCCTAAGTTTTTCAATGCAGTCGGCAAAAGGCTGTATGGTCATCACCATGCCGCTGCCACCGCCGTAAGGATAGTCGTCCACGCTTTTCTGCTTGCTGGCGGAATAATCGCGCAGGTTATGCACCACGATCTCCGAAATGCCCTTCTTTTGTGCGCGCTGCAAGATGGAGTGAGCAAAGGGGCTTTCGAGCAGGCCGGGCAAAACAGAAATGATATCGAAACGCATGGCGCAAAGATAGCTTTTTTGAACCGAACAGGTTAAAACTACGCTACGCCGCCACGCCTATGAATTCAGCAGCAAGTCGGCTGCCTCTTCTCCAATCAGGCTGCCCATCGCCACGCCCATACCGTTGCATCTCACGGCACAAAAAATACCCGGCGAGATTTGCTTAACTATCGGACTAATATCTTCACCAAACCCCATGATCCCGCTCCACCAAAAGTCAATTTCGAAGTGCTGTCCGGGAAGGATCATCTCTTTTAAATAATGTGTGAGTTTTTGTTTGACCACTTCTGTATGTCCAAAATCCCATGTTTCCTCCGCAGCATAATCCAGATTGCGGCCGCCCCCAAAGAGTACCCGGCCGTCGATGTTCCTGAAATAATAATAACCGTCGTTAAAATGATAGGTACCCTTCAGTTTTAAACCGTCAACAGGCTTTGTTACCAGCACCTGCCCCCGCCCGGGTGTCACTTTTAACTCCGGAAAAAGCTGACGGGCAAAGGCGTTGGTAGCCAATATCACTTTCCCCGCTTTAAAAATGCCGTGCGACGTCCTCAGCATTACAGATGCCCCCTTATTTTCCACCTTAGTTATTTCGCAGCTATTTAGCACCGTCACGCCTGTATCCTGTACACGCGATAAAAGCACCCGCATCATTTTGCCGGTATGCAGCTGTCCTTCATAAGGGTTATAGATCATCCGGATCACGTTACTAAAGCCGAAGTCTGCTATTTTTGCATCTGCGACTGAATAAATGTCAGGTTTCCCGACAGCGGTCTTCAGCAAATTGTTAAAATAAGTTAATTGTGCGGCTGCTGCTTCGGCTTTTGCTTCTTCACCATTCATAAACAGCTCATAACCGCCATTTTGCTGATACCCGATATTTTGGTCGCCGAGGTTCTCCCGCAGGCGCTGCAATCCCCTCCATTTATAATCAACCATCCGCAGCACTTCCGCTTCCGACGACTTCCGCAGGTACTCCATTTGCTCCGAAACGGTGCCAAAACAAGCAAAACCGGCGTTTTTTGTACTTGCTCCGGTGGGCAGAAAACCACGCTCCAGCACCAGAACTTTCAGGGCAGGCTGCTGCCTTTTTAAACGTAAGGCAGCACTAAGCCCAACTAATCCGCTACCGATGATGATCACGTCATTACCATCGGTAAATGCCGTTCGTTCCCAGTATGAAAATGTATTTGCAGTCAATTCGTTAATATTTTACGGAATGCTTTTTGACTTAATCAATTGGCCGTTATTTACCGGCCCGTCAGCCAAAATTATATAAAATTCGCGGCTTTGATCAGGGCTGCGGATTCCGGACCTTTAAACTCAAAAATATGAACCACATGTTAATGTATATCGGCTATAACTCAGCCTGGTTTTTAATGATCATTGTTGCGGTGGTCAGCTTCATCGTCCAATGGCGCTTTAAAAGTAAATTCAAGGAATATGCCGAGATCCCTTTACTGTCCGGGCTTTCGGGCAAGGAGGTCGCTGAAAGGATGCTGCACGACAACGGCATCTATGACGTGAGCGTCGTATCCGTCGAAGGGCAGCTCACCGATCATTATAATCCCGAAACAAAGACGGTCAACCTGAGTCCTGACGTGTATAACAGCAGAAGCGTTGCGTCGGCGGCAGTCGCTGCGCACGAATGCGGTCATGCCGTTCAACATGCCCGTGCATACGCCTGGCTTAACTTCAGGTCGGCGATGGTACCTGTGATCAATGTCGCCTCTACCATAACGCAGTGGACGCTTTTTATCGGCGTGATGCTGCTTTTCTTTACCCATGATCCGTTGGTGCTGGCAGTAGGTGTGGCAGCCCTCGCATTGGTAACGACATTCAGCTTTATTACCCTGCCCGTAGAGTTCGACGCCAGCAACCGGGCGCTTGCCTGGCTCAACAATAATTATAACGTAATGCAAACCCGCGAAGAGCACGATCAGGCAAAAGATGCCTTGTGGTGGGCTGCCATGACCTATGTTGTAGCCGCATTAAGTGCCCTTGCTACCCTGCTTTATTATGCTTCGTTCCTTTTTAACAGACGCAACTAAGCTCGTGTTAAGAAAATACCTGAAAGCAACTGCTCATATTGCCGGTTGTCACACTGTCACAAAACCCTTGTCTGTGATATGTGACAACCTTTTTCATTTCAACCGTTTCGATATTTCTCCCGCTCCCGGTATGCTGCAGCAGTTCGTTTAAATTTGTTGAGCAAGGGCGTTGCATGGGCACTGTTAATAACTGATGCTCTGCAAGGTTAGTGTAAAAACAGCTAAAGCATGACATTAAAAAAACAATGCCTTAAGCTTAATGTTGTTTCTTTGAGACATATATTTTGTGCGTAGGATTTATAATTTATATTATAAATATTGATATTTACAGCACTAATATCTTTTATTCAATTTTTATACATACCTGCCAACCAATTTTAATGAAATCAACTCCTCAGCAACTGAAAGTACTCTCCATTGATATCGGGGGCTCGCACATCAAAGGAACTATCCTTAATCAAAAGGGCGAACTGCAAAAAAAATACGAGAAAATAGCAACACCCAATCCTGCCAGCCCTGAAAACGTTTTAAAAGCCATCAATACATTGGTGAAGGATTTTCCTGAGTATAATAAGATTTCGGTTGGATTTCCGGGGTACGTAAAGAATGGTGTCATCAAAACCGCGCCCAATTTAAGCAACGAGCTTTGGAAGGGCTTTGACCTTGCAGGCAAATTAAAAGAAGAACTTGGGCATGAGGCGCGTGTGGTAAATGATGCAGATATGCAGGGGCTTGGTGTGGTGGAAGGAAAAGGGCTGGAACTGGTGATCACGCTTGGGACGGGTTTCGGCACGGCATTATTACAGGACGGACAACTGTTGCCGCACCTGGAGTTTTCGCACCAGCCTTTTGGTAAATCAAAATCATACGATAAATATATCGGCGAGGCCGCACTGGAAAAGGAAGGCGATAAGAAATGGAATAAGCGGATGAAGAAGGTCTTCGATGTTCTCAAAACTGTTTTCAATTATGATTTCCTTTATATCGGCGGCGGCAATTCGGATAAGCTTACCTTTAAGCTGGATGACAATATGAAAATCGTTTCGAATGCTGACGGAATAAAGGGCGGCGCCCGTTTATGGTCAACGGACACAATAACCCGCACAAGGAAACCCTTAAAAACTATTAAATAAATTACAACACTACTATGAGCGCAAAAAATCAGGACATAGAAACTCTTGGAATCGATACTGCACGAATCCTGGCTGCCGATGCCGTACAAAAGGCAAATTCAGGTCACCCAGGCACGCCAATGGCACTTTCGCCTATGGCGCATGTGCTGTGGACAAGGTTCTTAAATTACAACCCGAAAAATCCGGATTGGGCAAACCGCGACAGGTTCATCCTTTCGGCTGGTCATGCCTGTATGCTGCAATATGCCTACCTGTACCTGACTGGTTATGACGTAACGCTGGACGATATCAAGAACTTCAGGCAGATGAACAGCAAAACTGCAGGGCACCCGGAATACGGCCTGTGCCCCGGCATCGAGGTAACTACCGGTCCGCTGGGACAGGGTTTTGCCAACGCTGTCGGTTTTGCCATTGCGCAAAAACATCTTGCTGCACGCTACAATAAGCCTGGTTTCAACCTTTTCGACTATAAGATCTACGTGATCTGCAGCGACGGCGATATGATGGAAGGCGTGACCTCTGAAGCTGCATCTATCGCAGGCCACCTTGAGCTGGGCAACCTGATATTTTTATATGATAACAACCACATTTCTATCGAAGGCAGCACGGACATCGCGTTTAACGAAAATGTGGTAAAACGCTTTGAGGCATACGGATGGCACACCCAGGCATTGCCGGATGTTAACGATACCCATGCTCTGGAACTTGCATTGATCAATGCCAAATCTGAAACACAAAAACCATCGCTGATCGACGTTCGCTCGCTGATCGCTTACGGCAGTCCTAACAAATCGGGCACCGCAGGATCGCACGGATCGCCGCTCGGCCCGGATGAGTTAAAGCTGGTTAAGGAATTTTTCGGGTTCGACCCGGATAAATCTTTCGAGGTTTCGGACGAGGTGCTGGACTTTTATCGCAAGGCAGGCAAAAAGGGCGAAGGCAAGGAAGAAAAATGGAATAAATTATTTGCTGACTATAAGGCGAAGTTCCCTGAACTGGCTGCCGAATATGAATTGCTGAGTAAGGGCGAACTTCCTGAAGGCTGGAAAGATGGTTTGCCAGTATTCAAGGCCGAAGGTAAAATGGCTACCCGCCAGGCATCGGGCAAGGTGCTGAATGCTATTGCAGCAAAATTGCCGAACCTGATTGGCGGCGCCGCTGATCTTGCTCCCTCAACAGAAACTAACTTAAAGGAGTTCGACAGCTTTACATCGGAGAACCGTGCCGGACGTAATTTCCACTTTGGCATTCGCGAACATGCGATGGGGGCAGCGCTGAACGGTATGGCTTTAACAAAAGGCATTATTCCTTTCGGTGCAACCTTCCTGATGTTCTCTGAATATCAGCGGCCGCCGATCCGTCTGGCCGCGATCATGAAGATCAGGCCGATATTTGTTTATACGCATGACAGCATCGGGCTTGGTGAAGACGGTACAACCCACCAGCCGATTGAACAGCTGGCTTCACTGCGTTCAATTCCGCGTATCACCGTGATCCGTCCTGCGGATGCAAATGAAACTACTCACGCATGGCGCGTGGCTATTGAACATCAGGACGGCCCTGTTGCGTTGGTGTTCACCCGTCAGGGGCTGCCCGTTATTGATCAGGATAAATATGCGAAGGCAGATGGCCTGGAAAAAGGAGCATACATCCTTTCAGAAGGCAGCAAAGCGCCTGAACTGATCCTGATGGCGACCGGCTCGGAAGTGCCGCTGATCCTCCAGGCACAGGAAAAGCTGGAGGCAGAAGGTATTTCGACCCGTGTGGTAAGTATGCCGAGCTGGGAGCTGTTTGAAAAGCAGGATGAGGCTTACAAGGAAAAAGTATTGCCAAAAACAATTAAAAAACGCTTAGCTGTTGAGATGGCCTCGCCGATGGGATGGCATAAATACACGACCGATGAAGGCGACATGCTGGGCATGACGACCTTCGGCGAATCAGCTCCTGCTGAGGAGTTGTTCAAACACTTCGGCTTCACGGTGGACAATGTAGTTGCTAAAGCTAAAGCTTTACTGAAATAACAATCCGGGGATATGGCCCGCAAAGGTCATATCCCTCTGTATCTTCTGATATCCCCTGAAAAAATGAACTGGCAAAGCGATCTGATAAACGGTCTTCACTGGTCTGATACCATCATCAATAAAGAAGGTAAAGAAAAGGTGGCAGCCCTGATTGCCGAAAAAGTAAAAGATGGCGATATATTGGGTGTCGGCTCGGGCTCTACGGTCTTTATGGCATTGTTTGCCATAGCCAAACGCGTACGGGAGGAAAAATTAAATGTAAAGGCGATCCCTACTTCGGTGGAGATCAGCATGGCACTGACCAAACTGGGGATCCCCATGACCAGCCTTTACGAGCATCGTCCCGACTGGCTGTTTGACGGCGCGGACGAAGTTGATCCTAACCACAGCCTGATCAAAGGGCGCGGCGGAGCGATGTTCAGAGAGAAATTGCTGATCAGCAGCAGTCCGGTAAATTACATCATCGTGGATCAATCGAAGATGGTTGAAAAACTGGGCAGCAAGTTTCCGGTGCCGGTCGAGGTCTTTCCGCAAGCACTGTTGCACGCAGAAGCGGAACTTAAAAAGATTGAAGGCCTCCGCGAAATATCGTTGAGGCCAGCGAAAGGCAAAGACGGCCCGATCATCACCGAAAACGGCAACCTGGTGCTGGACGCCTGGTTTGACCACATATCTGACGATACCGAGTTAAAAATAAAGTCGGTAACAGGGGTTATAGAGAGCGGACTGTTCATTAAATACAATGTAAATATTTTAACGGCATAGCCCGGGCCGGTTAAAACTACATTCAGCAGACACGTTATGGTACATTTATTGACCGATTGATCTCACTTAACAGTACATACTAACTTAAAAACGACACACTAATGGAAACAAACAAAGTAAAACAGATACACAGCTTTGGCCAGAGCATCTGGCTTGATTTTATCGACCGGGAAATAATTTCGTCCGGAAAGCTAAAAAAACTGATTGATGAGGACGGCGTAAGGGGAGTAACTTCCAACCCGGCGATCTTTGAAAAAGCGATAACCAGCAGCGCCGATTACGACGATGATATCCGCACACTGTCGGAAGGCGACAAAACCAACGAAGAAATATTTTTTGGTCTGGCAGTTACGGATATTCAGAATGCTGCCAAACTTTTCGAAGGCGTTTATGAAGAATCCGGTCACGAAGACGGATATGTAAGCCTGGAAGTTTCACCGTTTTTAGCGCTTGACGCTGAAGGAACTGCCAAACAGGCAGAGGAACTTTGGAAAAAAGTTGACCGTAAGAACGTCATGATCAAGATACCGGGCACCAAACCAGGCCTGCAGGCTATCCGCGAATCGATTGGCAAGGGGATAAATGTAAACGTTACGCTGCTATTCGGTTTACCACGTTATGAAGAAGTTACCGAAGCCTACATCTCTGGACTGGAAGACCATTTGGCAGCAGGACATAAAATTGCGCACATCTCATCCGTTGCCAGCTTCTTTCTGAGCCGTATTGATGTGCTGGTTGACCCGATGCTTGATGAAAAAGGTCTTGCCGACCTGAAGGGTGAAGTAGCAATAGCTTCGGCTAAGAAAGCCTACGAAATCTACAAACGCGTATTCAGCGGTCCGCGCTGGGAAAAGCTGGCAGCACAAGGTGCAAAGCCGCAGCGTTTGCTTTGGGCGAGCACCAGCAGCAAAAATCCTTCATTTAAAGACACTAAATATGTCGAGGCTCTGATAGGCCCTGATACAGTAGATACTGTTCCATTAGAAACAATTGAGGCATTCCGTGATCATGGTATTGCAGCCAATACCCTTGAACAAGGGCTGGATAAGGCAACCGAAATATTGGAAAAACTGAAAGGAAGCGGCATTTATATCGACAAGATCACCCAGCAATTGGAGGACGAGGGGGTTGAAAAATTCAACAAACCGTTTGAGAAACTGCTGAAGGCCATTGAAGACCAAAAAGCCAAAGTTTAAATTGTGGAAGCTACATTGGTAAAAATACTTTTTTTCGATATCGGGGGAGTATTGCTAACCAACGGCTGGGGACACCAGTCGAGGCAGGAAGCGGCAAAATTGTTTGGCTTGGATTATAAGGAAATGAGCGAATTACATACGTTCATTTTCAATGTGTATGAGATCGGTGGCATTTCGCTGGACGAATACCTCGATACGGTGATATTTAATCGTCCGCGCGATTTTACGCGGGAGGACGTTAAGGAATTTATGTTTCGCCAGAGCGTAGAACTGCCACATACCCTGAAGTGGCTGAAAGAATGGAAAAAGGATTGTGGCTTCCGGATCATTGCCATCAACAACGAAGGCAAAGAACTGAATGATTACCGGGTGAAGAAGTTCAAGCTGCATGAGTGTTTCGATGCCTTTGTATCCTCGTGCGAGGTTGGCCTGCGAAAACCTGACCCGGCGATATTTAAACTGGCCATGGGTATAGCGATGGCGCAGCCATCTCAGTGCGTGTACTTTGATGATCGCATCATGTTTGCCCGGGCTGCCGGTAAGCTGGGGATAAGGGCCTTTCAGCATACCGACTTTGAAACGACCAAGAATATTTTAGAAGAAATTAAAAAAGAAAATTCCAATTAAAATGAGTGCAAAACCAGATAAATATGCCTTTGGTATGATCGGCCTCGGCGTGATGGGCCGGAGCCTGCTTTTGAATATGGCCGACCATGGCTATGCCGTGGCTGGACATGATAAAGATTCCGGCAAGGTAGCATCGCTTAACGAGGAGGGAAAGGAGAAAGATGTAAAGGGTTTTGATGATGTGAAGGAGTTTATACAAAGCCTCACTACCCCACGAGCTATTATGATGCTCGTTCCTGCTGGGAAAATAGTAGATGCCGTGATAGAAGAACTCACCCCGCTGCTGGACAAGGGAGATATCCTGATCGACGGCGGAAATTCGCATTTTACAGATACCAACCGCCGTGTTGAGGAACTGGAGGCGAAAGGCCTTCACTTTTTCGGCATGGGGGTATCAGGAGGCGAAGAGGGCGCACGCCGTGGCCCGAGCATGATGCCAGGCGGCGACAAGGACGCTTACGCCGTGATGAAACCGATTTTTGAAGCGATTGCGGCAAAGGTTGACGGTGCTCCATGCGTTACCTACATCGGTCCGGGGGCTTCAGGACATTTTGTAAAAATGGTGCATAATGGTATCGAATACGGCATTATGCAGCTGATTGCCGAAACTTATGAAATCATGAAGAAAGGGCTCGGCATGGAAAACGAGGCCATGGGCAAGGTATTTACGGAGTGGAACGAAGGCAGACTGAAATCATTTTTATTGGATATTACCAAGGACATCTTTAAATACAAAGCTCCTGGAACAGATCACCTGCTTTTAGACGACATCAAAGATGAAGCAAAAGCCAAAGGCACCGGCAAATGGACATCACAGGTGGCCATGGATCTCCAGGCTCCTATTCCTACCATTGATACCGCCGTATCGATGCGCGACCTTTCAAAATATAAGGCGCTTCGTGTTCAGGCGGGTGATATCTACAGCAAAAACGATCAGAGCCTCGGCGTAAATAAGGAAGAGTTCCTGACTGCGCTGGAACAGGCCTTCTATTTTAATATGATCATCAGCTATGCACAGGGCATGCACATGCTTGCCAAAGCATCCGAGGAATTTAAATACGATCTTCATTTAGGCGAGATCGCCAAGATCTGGCGGGGTGGTTGTATCATTCGGTCGGAATTCCTGAACGATATTTATAACGCTTACCATAAAAACCCTGCACTGGAACATTTATTACTGGATGACCATGTTCAGGAGTTGATCATGGAAACTGTAAAGGGTTCGCGAAAAGTACTTTCTGCAACCATTGCTGGCGGTATTGCAGCTCCGGGCTATGCATCTGCCTTAAGCTACTTTGATACTTTCCGCAGCAAGCGGATGCCGTCCAACCTCACCCAGGCACAGCGTGATTATTTTGGCGCGCATACCTATGAACTGATTGGTAAAGAGGGCGTGTTCCATACGCAGTGGGTTCCTAAAAGCGACGACTAAAAACATAAGTTTTATAGCTGATAACATTATCAAAATGAGCACTAACACAAAATCAGACCCGACCATATTTGTTATTTTTGGGGGAACCGGCGACCTTACTTCGAGAAAGATCGGACCGGCATTGTATAATTTATTTTTAGACGGATGGCTGCCTAAACAGTTTGCCATTATTGGCACCGGTCGTACCAAATATACCGACGAACAGTTCAGGGATAACCTGCTGAAAGATATTGATCAGTTCTCTCGCTCCGGCAAGGCTAAAAAAGAAAAATGGGACGAATTTGCCAAAAACATTTACTACCAGGTTTCGGACATTAAGGATTTTGAAACCTATAAAGAGTTCGGGCATCGCGTTGAAAAGCACAATACCGAGTGGAAAACAAAGGCAAACGTAATTTATTACCTTGCCGTATCGCCTAACTTCTTCCCGATCATCGCTTCGAATATTTCAAAAGCAAAGCTGGCTGATGATGAAAAGCGGGTAAGGATAGTAATTGAAAAGCCATTCGGCCACGATTTGGAATCTGCACGTGAGCTGAATCAGTTGCTGTCAAAAACATTTGATGAATGCCAGATCTACCGTATTGACCATTATCTTGGTAAGGAAACCGTGCAGAACATCATGGCTTTCCGTTTTGCCAATTCGATCATGGAGCCGCTTTGGAACCGCAGCTATATTGAGCACGTGCAGATATCCGTAACAGAACAATTAGGCGTTGAAGAGCGCGGTGATTATTATGACGGGGCAGGAGCCATGCGCGACATGATCCAGAATCACCTATTGCAGCTGCTTTGCCACATTGCCATGGAGCCGCCGGTAAGCTTCAATGCAGACGAGGTACGCGACCGTAAGGTTGACGTACTGAAAGCTATGAGAAAGTTTAGC
The DNA here is from genome assembly GCA_035547875.1 of Mucilaginibacter sp. Lineage (GTDB taxonomy): Bacteria > Bacteroidota > Bacteroidia > Sphingobacteriales > Sphingobacteriaceae > Mucilaginibacter. Next base: position 52,009 of record DASZTX010000027.1, read on the forward strand.
CCGGAAGATGTACGTAACTCAGCGGTAAGAGGCCAGTATGGCAGCGGATGGATGAAAGGGCAGGAAGTGCCCGGATATCGTGACGAACCAAAGGTTGACCCGGAATCAAACACTGAGACGTTTGCCGCCATCAAATTCTTCGTGGATAACTGGCGCTGGCAGGGCGTACCGTTTTACCTTCGTACAGGTAAGAGGATGCACCAGTCATCATCTGTCATTACCATACAGTTTAAGGATGTTCCGCACCTGATCTTCCCTACCGAGGCTGCTGAAAGCTGGCAGCAAAACCGGTTGATCATAAGCATTCAGCCTGAAATGAGCATCCGTTTGCAGGTTCAGGCAAAACGCCCCGGAATTGATATGGTGTTAAATGCCGTAGATATGGTATTTGATTATAAAGGGACGTACAATAGTCAGGCACCGGAAGCATACGAAACGCTGATACTTGATACGATGCTGGGCGACCAGACGCTTTTCATGCGCGGTGATCAGGTAGAAGCTGCGTGGGAGCTTGTAATGCCTATACTGAATACCTGGCAAAACAAGAAAAGCCTTAATTTCCCTAACTATTCAGCCGACTCCTGGGGTCCGGAATCCGCTGAGGCATTGATCGCCCGGGACGGATTTAACTGGTTTACCTTGCCGGTAAATGGTAAAAAATAATTATAATAGCAGACTAACGAAAAAGACAGGGTATTTGTTAATATACAGATACCCTGTTTTATCAGTTAACAGTTTTATGCTTCCTAATTTTTACAACTTATGCTAAACATTTTTCAGACTGCCGATGATACCTTAAATGCCCTTGCAGAATATTTTATCATCATAGGTAACGAAGCTATAGCGAGCAAAAAGAAGTTTTCTGTTGCACTTTCAGGCGGAAGTTCGCCGAAGAAACTGTACGAGTTGCTGGCCACTTCTTTTCATGACAAAATTGACTGGGAAAAAGTGTTTTTCTTTTTTGGCGACGAAAGATATGTGCCTCTGGATCATCCGGACAGCAATTACCTGATGGCGAAAAAAGCCTTATTCGCCCCGCTAAATATTGACCCTTCCCATATCTTTCCGGTTGACACCAGTGCCGATCCGAAAGAAGCCGCTGATAAGTATCTTGATGAGGTAGAGGAGTTTTTTGACGGCGAGGAACAAAGCTTCGATCTTGTTTTGCTTGGTCTGGGCGATAATTCCCATACGGCCTCTCTCTTTCCGCACACACCTGTATTACACGACAGGATGCCCGGCGTAAGTGAAGTTTTTTTGCAGGATCAGCAGGTTTACCGCATCACATTTAACGCCCCGCTAATTAATGAGGCACAAAATATAGCCTTCCTTGTTTACGGTGAAGGTAAAGCCGAGGCCGTTCATCATGTCCTTGAAGATGACGAAGACATCGAAGAATATCCGGCGCAACTGATCGAGCCGATCGTAGGAAATATTCAATGGTTCCTTGACGAAGCTGCGGCTTCCCGGATCAGGCATAAATAGTTTCGTGTTTTACGGAAAGGTGTAGGTTTGATCCTTAATGCTTTGCCTTTTCAAGCAACCAATGTGCAAGGTCGTTTGCCGCCTTATCGTTCTCAAACGATGCCGGCAGACGGCCGTTCGTATATTCATTGTATAACCAGGGATCACCAACCGCAATTACCATCCCCTTACCATATTTGGTCATCGCGATGATCACTGCCGATGTCTTATTCTTCAACACAGCCTTTGCTTTTCCTGACAAGCTTATCGAGCAGGCATCTTTAATAAATATATTCCCCGCGGTCTTAAAAACAGGATTTCCCGCAGTGCTGATGGCGCCATCTTCAAAATGTTGATCATCGATCACATGATTTTGAAGATCATTATTGAAGTGCATACCGAATTTGGCGGCAAGGTCATTAAAATGCAGCAGTTCCACATTGGCACTGTCATTTGCCATCAACAACAACACTCCTCCTTTTTTTACCCAACCTGCAATTTCAGCAATGTCTTTCGGCATGATGTAATTGGGGTTTGGGCTTTCTTTGCGGTTATCGGGGTCCACAATAATATATACAGCTGTACCCTTAAGGTTTGCCTGCGTGGGCGCATTGCCAAGCGTGTCCAACGAGGCACCTGCACGGGTAAATGCGTCACCAAAGAGAGAAAAGCCTGCATTCCCTTTCTCGTTCCAGAGATAATGATATCGTTCTATCTTTCCCGCCGATACCTTATGTACCTCATGGTTAAAATAATAATCCAGCGTAACCTTCTGAGCATCTGCGTTAATAACCAGGCTGGCAAGGGCGAGTGTAAGCGCTAAAATTTTGTTCTTCATCTTTTTTCAAATTGTTTATAACGGTTCATCGCCTCTACAAAATAATAATCCGCGTAAGTCAGTGCAACATCCACCTCGCTTTTTGCAGGAAAATGACCAACGTTATGTTTTAAAATAAACCCGCCGTTTGTTCTCGGCGCAGCCAGGTATCGCGGCGAAGAAAGTGTTTTCAGGATGATCTGAGCAGTTTTAAAGTAGTTTTTTGCCTTAGCTTTATCAGCATATCTGCATAATTCCAGCAGAGCTGATGCCATGATGGCTCCTGCAGATGCATCGCGCAAGGCATCAGGAATATTCGGAGCATTGAAGTCCCAATATGGAATTTTATCAGCAGGCAGGTTAGGGTGGTGCAATATAAAATCAGCGATATGAACGGCCTGATCAAGATACTTCCTGTCCCTCGTTTCGCGATACATTACGGTAAAGCCATATAATCCCCATACCTGACCACGAGCCCAGGCTGATTCGTCAGAGAAGCCCTGTGCCGTCTTCTTCTGTTGTACTTCCCCCGTTTCCGGGTTATAATTCACCACATGATATGAGCTGTAATCGGGCCGGTAATGATTCTTCATGGTGGTGTTTGCATGCGTCACGGCAATCTTGTAAAAGCTTGAATCGCCGGTTGCTTTAGTAGCCCAGAAAAGCAGCTCAAGATTCATCATATTATCAATGATCACCAAAAAATCTCCCGGTTTGGAATCCCATGATTTTATGCATCCAACCCTTGGATTAAAACGCGTTGAAAGTGACTTGGCGCTATTGATCAGGATTTGCCGGTACGCGGCATTGGGAGCAATCTGATTGGCATTTCCAAAACTGGTGTACATCATAAAACCCAGATCGTGCGTATGCGTGTTGTACTGTTCTTTAGCAAGGCTATCCAGCGACAGATCAGCATCCGTCAGTAGGTCCCCATCGTGAGTGTCTTTATAAATTCCAAAAAGTGTTCCGGAATAAAACCCGCTGCACCACCAGCCGGAGTTACTTGTTTCGAATTTATTTTTTGCGGGATCGTAGTTTTTTGGAAATCGACCCGGAGAAAGCTGCGCCGACATCAATTTATATTGTTTATCGGCCAGCGCCATATTCCGGTCAATGATACTGAGCAGGCGGGGATCAGGCCTTAGATAAGAGACGGGTTGCCCTAAACAAATATTGGCTGCCATTATTATGTTTGCAGCCAACAATAAAAACTTAATCTTCATGGCAGAAATTCAGGCGTACCGGTAAATCTAATACCGGGCTTTAAATATAGCCTCTTTTTCTCAGGAATCATAAAACCCCGGATGGTGAAACCCATTAAAAAAGGGTGAAAACAATGCCCTCATCCTTCAAGAATATAGTTGTAGCTTCTCTCTATCTTACGTCGAAGGTAAAATAGCCGCTTCCTGCTTCGCCGTTATTGGTCAGGCCCTGAACCACGCCAACGTATTTTCCGGGCAAGTCTGATGTAAAGAACGACATTTTACCATCCTTACTCACGGTTGGCGCCCAATACAACAGATTCCTGAAATCCGGTATCCGGCTTGCTGCCTGAGTTTCGGTATCGTAAACCGGCGAATAAAATTCTCTGCGCAGCTGCAATCCTTCGTAGTCGATTACAACGGCATGCGGATCAAGATCAACGCCTCCAAGATCGCCCTTGTAGGTGACGAAGCTGAATATCCCCTCGTCCTCCGAAGGCCCGTAAAAATACCTTTCGCGCACTACGTCGAGCTTCTTCACCTTTAACGGATCAACATTAAATATTTTATTTACGTCGAACACAGGCACGCCATCCAGCAATACCAGCGGATCACCGTCCAAAAAGCCCCGGTCATTCAATACCTTAATATGAAATCTCCCTTTCGACTTTACAATATTATCTTCTGAAACGTACTCGCGCAGGTCTTCTTCCATCGTCGTAAAACGGGTAAAGTCGTCGAGCTTATAGGTCTTGTACGGTTTGCCAAAAAAGCCGGTACTATCCACATGCGGATTATAATAGCGCTTGATATCATTCCCTGTATAAATATTCAGCACCTGCACACCGAGGCTATGTTCCTGCAGTGCCGAACGCATCGAATCTATGAAATCAAATTTAGGGAGGGATGTTTTTGAATATTGTTCCGAAAAGGGACTGGCAATATCTATCCGATAAGTACTATCAATATTCTGGTTGGTTTGCGCGATCAGTTCACCCGGACCGTAAAATTGTTTCATGCTGTAAAACACATGACCGGAGGAGTCACTTTGCGAAACGTAAACCTGCACTCTTTTTCCGGGCACCGCGATATAAGTGATAATATCTTTTGCAGGCGCGCCGGTCTGCGTATTCACGATCTTTCCGGTTATAATATGGCCTCTGTATTCAGGCAGATAAGTAAATTCCGGTGTTTTGTTTTCCAACAGATCGTTCCATTGAAACCGGCGCCAACCTTGTGTAAGCATCAGGTTGTCCAGCGCTTCATCAGATTCAGCGGTAACGTTGTCAAAATAATATTCCGGCGATTCTATACCCCCCTTCAGATCGGAGCCTAACCACAAATAATCAAAAATATTCGTACGGTCAATATTCTGTAATGAATCGACCCGATACACCGCCATAGACATATTTGTGGCTACTGCTATACCGTTCTTATTCTTCACATCAACATCAATATTTACCTTTTTGCGTTTGCCATACTGTTTCTGATCGGAGCTTGCAGTGATAAGCAGCTTATGCTCCGGCCGTTTAAAATAAAGTCTTTCGCAAACCGGTTGCTTTGCGCCGTTAAAGATGGTTATAGCCGATATCCCGTCACTCAGCGAGGCCTTTTTTACAATAAAGTGCGTAGAGCCGTTGCTTACATAAGCCGCTTCAGCGGCCTTCATTTCCTTGCGTGTATGCGCAAAAAGATAAACATTCCCATCCGGGCCTTTTACCGAAATATCCAGGTCTGCACCCTTATCTGAAAGATTCATTACATATCCCTGACTCTCTGCTTTTGGCAGGCTTACGGTCATCCTGCTTCCGCCAACATTTACTATTGCTTTATAGGTGGTACCTGCTGCAGGAGTAAACAAGAAGTTGCCCATGCCGAATTTAAGCGATTGAAGTTTAGCGATCGTGTCGTTGTGTTCACTAACGATGACGCCTGTTGCAGCCCGGCCTTTCCCATCAGGACCAGTCACTTTAAATGCAACCTTGCTGGTGATTCCGTTTACCAGATTACCACCTTCCGGAAAAAACTGAACATCGCTTTTTGCGGTATTTGCATTAGCGCCGATATTCGGAGACTTTAGCGGATTGACCAGAGTAATTATCTTTTCAAAATAATAATCCGGACTAAAATTCTTCATCCAACTGGTATAGGCCCTGAATTTGTAATTCCCGTTATTGACGGTTACCGGTATATAAAGCGACCCGTCTCCGATGCCGTTGTTTATCGCGATTTTGGCCTGCGCGACCGGATTCTGATTATTATCCAATATCTCAGCATATACTACCTTACTGAGCGTTAATGGCTTGTGATCGTTTCCGTCAACGCAATATATTTTAAACCACACGATCTCGCCGGGCAGGTAAGTCGTCTTGTCGGTATGTACAAATATTTTTTCCTGTAAAGCAGTCTGCTTATATAAGTTAAAGCTATTCTGTACCTCCTGGATGACCTGGCCGTTACTTGATAAAAAAGACAGCACAAAGCAGAAGGTCAATAGTGTTAGCCTGGCTATCGGGTTAATATTCTTCATAATCAGTACTTATATTATTATTGTGCTTTAATTATAAACAGTGACATTATTGTAATGGCCAGAAACTTGGTTTTACATTGCTTCCCCTTAAAGTGCAATCTATGCAGGTTATCGAAGAGCCTGTATGACCGATTACCTTCGGAAAACCAACGGAATTTACCGGATATTCCAGCTTTGAATATAAAAATGCAGCTACATCATTCACTCCTGTTTTTGGATTAGCGTAATAAAACGTATCTAACTTGCAACCGGCATTGATACTGCTCCGGTCCCAAACAGGCAGATCGTAACTGTATATAAAAGATCTTTTTTTATAAGTTGATCCAACGCTGATATAGCCTATTACGCGTTCCGAAGGATCAGTAGTGCAATGTATGTTCCCTGGTATTTCGCTCGGCTGTGCATCAAATATGCCGCCCAAATCTTCGGTATCTTTTTTTAATTGGCTCCAATAAGTGTATGCTTTGGCGCTTAGTCCATATTGACGTACCTGAATGCTGTAAACATCGGCAAGTTTTTCCGAGACGCCACGTATGAAGGTAATGGGAAGATCTGATATAACATCCTGTGATAATTTTGCCGATGACCCAACAATAATGTCTGACGACGGATTGGTTATCCAGCATTGATAGGTCTGGGGAGTTCTTCTGGACCTGATGAAATATGTACCTACAAAGTTAATACCTACTTCTTCCTCAGCGTCATAGGCGGCATGTATATCCCAGGTCTCCTGGTATTCATAGCGATAGTAATGCGTCTCATTCTTCGAATCATGGCTATTTACATTAACTTGTACACCATTGTTAACTACCTTATATGTTATACTGTCAATAGGGGGTGACTGTATGTTTTTTTCGAAATCCGATTGATATGTCTTGCCATCTGATGTGGTAATATCTAAGCGGTATAAATTAGATTCATTGAGTGTTAAAGGCGGTACGGTATATATGCCCGGCTTAATCTCCTTTAGTGGATAAGTGCCTCCATCATTACCTTCAATGTTCACTTTTGCATTTTTTTCGGGATTGTATGTATTTGCATCCTTAAGGTCCACCGTTCTTGTAAGGGTAATAATGGTTGAGTCCTGTCCGGTATTGATAAAACCCTCTACCACCAGGTAACTTACATTTGAAGCGACGGCAGGCAAATCATAGGGTTTTTTGCAACTCCCTAAAACCAGTGTTAATATTATCAGATACCATACTTTTTTCATAATCCTGTAACTGTCATTTCCAAAAATCAGGCTGCTGCCTGCTACCCCTTAACGTACAATCCACACAAGTTTTGTCCGAGCCGGTAAATCCAATTGGTTTAGGACTCAAAGGTCCATAAAACGCAGAGACGGGTATCTCTATACCCGGCACCAGATTAAGATCAACGGTATTGACCCCGCTGACACGCTCGGAATAAAATGAGGAATCCAGCGAACACGCATACGGATAAGTCGGTTTGTAACTCTCCGGTAATTGTTCGCTCGAAATAAATATCCTTTTCTCCGCCGTAGCACCTGCACTTATGTAACCTATCACAATCTCCTGAGCATCGCTTATATTGTGGATATTGCCCGCCAGTTGCGTAGGCTCTGCATCAAAAATGCTACCTAACTGTTCCGTATTCTTTTTTAGTGTTTCCCAAAATTTGTACGCCTCCGCTGTCAATGCATACTGCCTGACCAGAATGCTGTATTTTAACTCAATCTTTTCTGACGTGGATGAAATGGATGTTATCGGCGTTTGATAAAGCACATCCTGCGTCAACTTAGCTGTGGACCCCAGAACGATTGAATTTGAACCTTCGCTTTTGAAACAATAATAGATCTGCTCGGACGGATTACGTGGGACGATTGCAACACCATCAGATTTCCATGCTGAATTATACAGGGAATGAAATTTCCAGGTCTCCAAATAATCATAACGGTAATATCTTGTACTGTTAGACGCATCGTGTGCATTGGCGTATAGCTGGATGCCATTGCTGGTCAGGTTAAATCCTATACTGTCAATCGGTGGGGAGTTTTTTGCCTGTACAAAGTCCGACCGGTATTGTTTGTGATCATCCTGGGTAACGATATCTATTCTGAATTTCTTTGTGTCATCCAATTGAACGCCGACAAGTTTATATACGCCCGGCGCTATTTCTCCCAGGCCATAAGTATCCCCCGTACTGCTTTCTACGGCAACCGTGGCTTCCACCGGATTTAAGGCAGTCGCCTGCGAAAGTTTAACCGTTCTGCTTATTTTTATAGTTGTGGTATCTTTTGTATTAATCGTCCCCTCAACTACAAGATAGCTTTGCGGCGAGTTGATAACGGGAGGATTATACGGTTTTTTACATGCCACCGACAACACGATCATAATGAAAAATATTTTAAACTTATTGCTCATTTTCCTATTGCCAAAAGGCGGGTTGCTTATTGGTTCCTCTTAACGTACAATCTACACATGCCGGTGAACTGCCCATATAACCCAGCGGTTTAGGGGCTCCCGGTGGTTGTATGCCTTCAATCGGAATTATGGGCCCTAAAGTTGCCTTATTATAATTGATATACTGATCAACCTGATTAACAATGGCGCCGCTGTTCGTATCTTTAAACTCATACAGATATGGCGAGGCTATACAACCATCGTTGAAGTTTTCCAGCCAGGCCGGCAGGTTTCGCTGATCTACGAATATCCGCTTTTCTGTGGCTGTGCCTATGCTTATAAAACCTATCACGGGTTCGCTGGGATCACTGGTACAATGGATGTTGCCATTGATCTGCGAAGGTTGTGCATCAAAAATGCCGCCTAATTGTTCCGTGTTTTTCTTCAAATTTTGCCAAAAATCATACGCCTTTTCGGTCAGTGCGTACTGGTGAACCAAAATGCTGTATTTATGCTGGAGTTTTATTGAATGCCTTGATACAAAGGTCACTGGCTGATCTGCTATCACATCCTGAGATAATTTGGCAGACGAGCCTAAAACAATCGTGCTCGAATTTTCTGTTTGCCAGCAGGTATATATCTGATCGTTTACGAGGTCCCTCCGCAATACGGTATCACCATTTGATTTATATAACGATTGAAAAGCCGAAGTAAAAACCCAGGTTTCGCTGTAATCCCACCGGTAATATCTTGTTGCGTTCTTTGTATCGTGCGTGTTTATATCAATATCCACTCCATCACTTTTTACTTTATAAGAGAGGCTGTCTATCGCAGGTGCCACCAAAACGGGGACAAAATCCGATGCATATTCCTTTCCGTTTGAAGTTCTGATTTTCAGACGATAATTACGGGACGGATCGAGGTTAAGTCCGGGTGATACATAGATTCCCCTTGGCTCAGTCGTCAGCTGGCGGCTGGAGTTATCATCTCCCTCTATCGTAACGGTGGCGCCAAGCTCAGGGTTTACACTGGTCGATCCGGAAAGCTTCACCGTACGGTTTAGCTTAATAATAGTAGAATCATTACCACTATTGATAAAACCTTCTACAACAAGTAACGGTGTACTATTTGCCTCAACTATAGCCTTTGGTTCATAAGGTTTCCTGCAGGACAAAGCCAGCACTAAAATTGCGAAAATAAATGATCGCCATTTTTGTGTTTCGACAGCTTTGTAGGCTGTAGGTAACCGTATTATCTTGTCCCGCGTTCTCATTATCAAAATCTGATGTTGTAATTGATAAATGGTATCGGTGATGCGAAAATTGAAAGTTTGTACCCGCTGATTACCCCGCTTTGTTCCGTAAAGAAAGTGGAATAGGCATTTTGTCTGCCGGTGATATTATACACACCAAAAGTCCAGGAGTTATGGGTCAGCTGATGTACTTTATGGTTTCCTTCAATGATGACCGAGAAGTCCGCCCGGAAATAGTCCGGTATGCGGTAAGCATTTCTGTCAGAGTAAAATACCCGTTCTGACCCTGCGTACTCATATTTTGCGATCGGCAGCGTGATCGGCCTTCCTGTGCTGTAGGCTATATCGAATGAAACGCTGTAACGGTGTGTAAACCGGTAATTACCGTTAAAATTAAATGAATGCGGTTTATCGTAGTTTGCAGGATAATATTTCCCGCCGTTTATAAACTCTCCGGCGTAGGGGTCGTCCTGACGCAAAAATGTACGCGAATATGCATAGCTCATCCAGCCATTAAGCTTTCCGGCTGTTTTCTTCAGCAAGAACTCTGCGCCGTAGGCCTTGCCTTCGGTATTGATCACGTCCTGCTCGATATGGTGGTTTAGCAGAAGTACGGCGCCACTTTTATAGTCGAGGTAATCGCGCAGCCTTTTGTAATAAAACTCAACCGACATTTCAATCGTATTTGACTGCGCATTTTTAAAGAAGCCTATCGAGACCTGATCGCCATGCTCAGGCTTAATATTGGGGTCAGTTAACTTATACACATCTGTCGGTGATATCGACGTAGAGTTTGATAACAGGTGTACATACTGATGTAACGTATTATATCCCGCTTTGATGGAGAAATTATCGCTCAGCAGGTACCGTGCCGAAATCCTGATATCCGGGCCTGTATAGGTTTTGATAAACTTACCGCCCGGGTAGTAGGTACTGTCAAGCACGTTGTTAGGCTCTTTCGGGAGGTTAGGCGCATAGTGGTTAACGGTTTGTGGGCCAAGATAATTGTAAACGTTAAACCGCAGGCCTGCGCTTACCGTTAACGCATCGGATACATCATACTTATCGCCGAGATAAACAGCGCTTTCCAGGGCCTTTTCGCTTGGTATTACATCAGACTCTATCAGCGACTTCGGGCCGCTGGGTTCAAAAGTCCCTGGATTGATCTTATACAAAATAGAACTGACGCCAAAATTAAGCGTGTGGCGGTTGTTGAGGTAATAAGTGAAATCCGATTTAATATTTGGCTGCGTAATATCGAATCCGAGGTTGTATGCATTGACCGGATTTGCGCTGCTGGACACATTGTACTGGTATCTGTCAACACCAACGGTAAGCAAATTGTACAATTTGTTATTAAAGTTATGCTTCCACTTCAGGTTGATATTCTTGTTGCTGTAAGAATACAAGGTATCACTATTGAGCTTAAACTTATCCTGGCTCAGGTAGCCGCTCAAATAGATATTGTTTTTCTCATTGATCTGATGGCTGATACCCAGGTTAAAATCATAAAAAGACGCCTGGCTATGTTTATATGACTCTGGCAACAGTTTCAATAACCAATCTGAATAAGTGGTACGGCCGCCGAATATAAACGAGGTTTTATCCTTTACGATCGGGCCTTCAACATTTAGTCTGCTGGTAAGCAGTCCGATACCTGCTGATCCGGTAAATTTCTTTTTGTTGCCCTCTCTGTTGGTAATATCCAGCACGGACGACAAACGCCCTCCGAATTTTTCCGGAATGCTGCTTTTATACAGTTCGATATCCTTTACAATATCCGGGTTAAAAGCTGCGAAGAAACCAAAAAAATGCGCCGGATTATAGATCGTATTACCATCCAGCAAAATAAGATTTTCATCAGCTGCACCACCCCGGACATTAAAACCTGTAGTAGCCTCGCCAACGGAGGTCACGCCGGGAAGCGTCAGTACTACTTTCAACACATCAGCCTCACCAAAGGCCGTTGGAATCTGTTTAATATTTTTGATATCCAAACGGGTAACTCCTAATTCCGTACTGCGAACATTGGCGATCTTGTCTGCAGAAATTTTTACTTCCTTCAGGCTGTTAACCTGTTCCTGCATTTCGATATTCAACTTGCCGTCTGTATAGAGGATTATTTGTCTGCGGGTATCACGCATACCCAGGCCTCTCACCCGGAGCGTCTGCCTTCCTCTCGGAAGTGTGATCGAATAGAAACCAAACTGATCGGTTGCTGCGCCAGTTTTGGTATCCGCCACATAAATACTGGCCCCGGTTACCGCCTCACCCGATTTAATATCGCGTATATAACCGCTCAGGATAGCCTTACCCGGCTTTATCTTATTCGTCTTTATGCCGATCTCGTAAATTTTATTTTCAGTCGTCGCCTCTGCTACCTTTGTTTCCGCCTCTGTAGTATAATCAGCAACCGGCGCTTGCTGAGCCTCCTGCTTATTGGTAGCTATTTCTGAATAGCCTATTGCCAGTTCTGTCCTTATTGCTCTGGTTTTGGTAATAAATACGCGATCCTGTTTATCAATAGCATACACAAATGCTGTCTTTTTAAAAGCCTGGTCCAGAATGGAGCTGAGATTCTGGTTGGTTACCTGCAGCGTCACTCTCAGGCTGTCAAACTGGGCGGGATCGTAGTAAAAATGATAATCGCTTTTCGACTCAATTTCGTTTACGACCTGCGAAATGGTTGCCTGCTGAAAATTTACGGTAAATAATTTCGAATTGTTTTGCTGTGCAGAAACCGCCTGGAAAAAGAACAGAAAACAAATTATGGCGAAGTAAATCTTTCTCATATTATTTGGATAAGTTGTCGTACCATGTGGCTATTTTAAGCATGGTTTCTTCCGGGTGATCCTTAAATTCTAAATTATTGGCCTTGATGAATTTCTTCAGTTCTTTTTTCCGGTCTTTAAATACATCCAGAACTGAACCTCTGTTGTTCGCATTGTAATAGATGTTATTCCGTTTGAAATAAAAGTCCTTACTCAGGCTGAAATAATTCTCGACAAAATTCGAGTTGCTCGTGGTGGTTTGCAGGCTTTTGGAATACTTAACCAGTATCTCTGACCTGCCATTATACAATAACCTGTAGTAACCTGATTTCAGCCCGGCATCTTCCGCAAGAGTATCTGCGTCAATATTTATAAAATGCGAACCCAGGTAGTCAAAGCTGTTTACCCTGCTTTTTAATAAAATAAATTTTGACACGCGGTTAGGAAACAGCGCGGCGACCTCATCAAGATTAAGATCGTACAACATATCAATATTATTATATAATGTATGCTCATAATAAACCGATCCCTTTGAAAAAGCGTTAACATCCATATAATAAGCACTGCCTTTAATATGCGGATCATAGAAATAATATTCAGGTCCGCTGTACAGCGGCGCCTGTATTCCCATAGATGTTTTATAGAGCGTTATGGCATTGTTCAGCGCATTTTGCTGTGAACTGCTGTCGGGTAATGCGGCTTGTGCCAATCCACGCTGACAAAAGAGAGCACAACACATTATTACCAACGAGGCCGGATGAAAATATTTACTCATAAATACAGGATAGCTTAAGGGCACGGTTAAAAATGGAAATTACGCGAGATATTATTAATAATCAATAGGTTCAGATTAATTCTGAAAAAAAACTGAATTTTTAGTTGATAACTAAGCTGACTTGATGTCAATTACGCCGTTTGTGTCAAAAATGTTACAAACAAAATCGCTATTTTTAGCTGTAAAAAGGGTGTTCTTAAACGTTAATAAGCTAAAACAGACCGTTTTCAGGATGATCGGGTGCGTTGTTTCGCCATAGGAACCTTGCAACAGCAGTTCTGCTAACCGACCCCGGTGAACTTTGACACAAAAAAAAGACCCGGCAAATTTTTATTACCGGGTCCTGTACATAATATAATGTAATATATTTCTTAAAGCTTGCGCTTCACTTCAACATTTTCATAAGCCTCAACAATGTCGCCCACTTCAATGTTATTGAAATTCTGAATATTTAAACCGCACTCATATCCGGCATTCACCTCTTTCACATCGTCCTTAAAGCGTTTCAGCGACGCAAGTTCACCAGTATAAATCACCACCCCTTCGCGGATCACGCGGATCTTGCTGTTTCGGGTGATCTTGCCGTCAAGCACCATACAACCTGCGATGGTACCCACCTTGCTGATCTTAAACGTTTCGCGTATCTCGACGTTTGCAACAATCTTCTCTTCAAAGGTCGGAGCAAGCATACCTTCCATCGCCGCCTTGATCTCGTTAATCGCGTCATAAATGATGGAGTACAGCCTGATATCGATCTGCTCCTGCTCGGCGAGCTTGCGCGCACCGCCTGAAGGCCGCACCTGGAAACCTACAATGATCGCATCCGATGCCGTTGCAAGTAACACATCTGATTCGGAGATCTGTCCTACTGCTTTCGAAATGATGTTTACCTGTATCTGTTCGGTTGAAAGTTTCAGCAATGAATCTGACAACGCCTCGATCGAACCATCCACGTCACCTTTAACGATGATGTTAAGCTCCTTAAAGTTGCCCACAGCCAAGCGGCGGCCAATTTCATCAAGGGTGATATGTTTTTGTGTTCGTAAGCCCTGTTCGCGCTGTAATTGCAAACGTTTGTTGGCAATCTCACGGGCTTCCACCTCACTTTCCAATACGTTGAAACGGTCGCCTGCTGTAGGAGCGCCCTGCATACCCAACACCTGTACCGGCGTTGATGGTCCTGCATGATCCACACGCAGACCGCGTTCATTGGTCAATGCTTTTACGCGACCACTGTAGCAACCAGCCAGAATCGGATCGCCTACCTTGAGGTTACCGGCCTGTACCAATATCGTCGTGACAATACCGCGGCCCTTGTCCAGGGCAGCTTCAATTACTGTACCTACGGCACGTTTATTAGGATTGGCTTTCAGTTCGAGTAATTCCGCTTCCAATAAAACCTTTTCAAGCAACAGGTCAACATTCAGACCTGTTTTTGCCGATATTTCCTGCGACTGGTATTTACCGCCCCATTCCTCAACCAGAATGTTCATCTGTGACAGCTGTTCGCGAACCTTATCAGCATTCGCTCCCGGCTTATCAATTTTGTTGAATGCAAAAATTATTGGTGCGCCAGCCGCCTGTGCGTGGTTTATTGCCTCACGGGTCTGCGGCATCACGCTGTCGTCAGCTGCGATCACTATAATTACAATATCCGTTACCTGGGCACCACGGGCGCGCATCGCGGTAAACGCTTCGTGACCCGGCGTATCCAGGAATGTGATCTTTCCTTTATCTCCCGGCAGCGTCACCTCATAAGCGCCGATATGCTGGGTTATACCGCCCGCTTCTCCCGCTATCACATTGGATTTGCGGATAAAGTCAAGCAAAGATGTTTTACCGTGATCGACGTGGCCCATAATGGTAACGATAGGCGCACGCGGCACCAGATCTTCCGGATCATCAGGCTGTTCAAGATTCGCTTCCTCATCCTGCGGCTTCACGAACTCAATCTGGTAGCCAAACTCATCAGCCACTATGCTCAACGTTTCAGCATCAAGCCTCTGGTTGATGGACACAAACATCCCCAGACTCATACAGGTGGAAATAATCTGTGTTACAGACACATCCATCATCAATGCAAGCTCATTGGCGGTAACAAACTCGGTAACCTTCAATACTTTCGACTGAAGTTCCTGTTCCATTGCCAGTTCCTCTGCGCTTGATGCTACGTCATCACGTTTCTGACGACGGAATTTTGCACGCTGGGCAAACTTACCTGATTTACCGGCTCCGCTAAGGCGTGCCAGCGTGGCCTTGATCTGGTCCTGAATATCTTTTTCTGAAGGTTCTTCCTTCGGAACATTATTTTGAGGAGCGTGGCGGTTGCCTCTGAAATCGGAACGATTGCCTCCCTGGTTACGGTTTCTGAAATCACCACGGTTGCCGCCGCCATGCGGTGGCGCTCCGGGACCATTACGGTCTGTATTTTGTGTATTATGCTGACCGCCAGGGCTGTCTTTGCGCTTTCTTTTACGTTTATGATCGGAAGTATTACCCGTATTTGACGATGATGCTACCGGATTACGTTTTGGGGCATCTACCGGCAATTGTATTTTACCAACCACATTCGGACCTGTAAGGCGTTCCGCCTTAGCACGAATTACCTCAGGCTCCTGCGATTCGTCACTATCCTGTGCCTCTGCAACCGTTTTTGCCGGAGCAGGTGTGGCGGTCGGTGGTGGTGTCGTCTTTTTAGTTTCTTCCGGTTTAACCGTTTCAGCAACCACTTGTTTTGGCGCTTCTTTCACTGGCTCGGCCTTTGGTTGCGGTGCAGGAGTTTCTGCTTTTGTCGGTTCTTCCGGTTTGGCAGCCGGTTTTTCGGCAGCCTGTTGTTGTTTGGCGTTAAGATTGTTAAGGTCAATTTTACCGACAACCTTTACACCTGGCAATACCTCGTTATGTTCCTCGGTCTTTTCTGACTTCGGCGGCTCAACCGGTTTTGGTTTTTCAGCAGGAGGAGTATTGAAATGACTGCCAACGCCCTTGATCAGTATCTCCTCATTCTCAAAATCTCTTGAACGACGGTGTTCCACCGGCTTTTCAGGAAACTGAGCAGCAGGTTCTTCTTTCCTGATTTTTCCGATACTGATCTGCTTGGCTTCCTCCTTAATAATTTTATCCACAGCAAATTCTTTCAAAAGAGCGCTGTACATATCGTTGTTAAGCAGGGTCGTTGGGTGCTTCTGCACTTTATACCCCTTCGTCGCCAAAAAGTCAACGATGGTGCCGGTACCGATATTCAGCTCTTTTGCTGCTGTAAATAATTTTATGGACTTGTCTTCTGACATTTATTCTCTACTTTCCTTGCTTATTTATGCAAAAATACGATTTTAATTTTTGTTATTACGTTTATTCAAACTCAGCTTGCAGAATTGATAACACTTCTTTGATCGTTTCTTCCTCCAGATCGGTACGTTTAACCAATTCTCCTACCGTTAACGCGAGCACTGACTTGGCCGTATCTAAACCGATGCGTTTAAACTCATCGATGATCCAGCTATCAATTTCATCTGAAAACTCCTCGATATCAACGTCTTCGTCCGTTTCATCAGCCTCACGGTAAACGTCGATCTCATAACCGGTCAGTTTTCCGGCGAGTTTGATATTATGTCCGCCGCGCCCAATGGCAAGCGAAACCTGATCTGGCTTTAAATACACCGCAGCCGTCTTTTTCTCATCATCAAGTTTAATAGATGTGATTTTGGCCGGCGATAACGCGCGCTGAATATATAACTGAATATTGTTCGTGTAGTTTATTACGTCGATATTTTCGTTCTTCAACTCACGTACAATGCCATGAATACGCGAACCTTTCATACCCACGCAGGCACCAACCGGATCAATACGGTCATCATAGGATTCAACCGCAACCTTAGCCCTTTCTCCCGGCTCACGCACTATCTTTTTAATGGTGATCAGCCCATCGAAAATCTCGGGTACTTCCTGCTCGAACAGACGCTGTAAAAATTCAGGCGCGGTACGCGAAATGATGATCTTTGGGTTGCTGTTCAGCATATCCACCTTATCAACTACTGCTTTTACGCTATCACCCTTTTTAAAATAATCCGCAGGTATCTGCTCGGATTTAGGCAATAGCAATTCGTTCCCCTCGTCATCCAGCACAAGGGTTTCTTTTTTCCATACCTGGTAAACTTCGCCCGTAACGATCTCGCCTACGCGATCCTTATATTTTTTGAATATTTCGTCCTTCTCAAGCTCCAATATCTTTGATACCAGCGTCTGGCGGGCAGCAAGAATCGCGCGGCGGCCAAAGCTTTCCAGCGTGATCTGCTCAATATAATCATCTCCAACCTCAAGCGACGGGTCGAGCAATTTAGCTTCTGCAAGTTCAATTTCCAGGTCATCGTCCTCACTGAATCCATCTTCCATAACCGTACGTGTACGCCAGATCTCCAAGTCACCGTTATCCGTGTTCACAATCACATCGCAATTCTCATCCGTGCCGTATTTTTTTCTTATCATGCTTCTGAACACGTCTTCCAGCACACTCATCATCGTCGGGCGGTCGATGTTTTTGAAATCTTTAAATTCCTGAAAAGAATCAATTAAATTAATATTGCTCATTTTCTTACTTGAATGATATTAAAACTTTTGTCTCTGTTATTTGCTCGACAGGGATAACGCTCTCTACAATTTCGGCCTTTTTCCCTTTTTCTTTTATTTTTTCTTCAATAATTATCGCATCTTCCGTCATTCCGGACAACTTACCTTCCCGCTTCTTACCATCATTCATGGTGACAGAAAGATTCCGCCCCATGTTTTTAGGGTACTGCCGCATCAGTTTGATCGGCATATCCACGCCGGGCGAAGATACCTCCAGGTTGTACGCAGTTGCTATCAGGTTTTCTTCTTCCAGATGAAAACCGACATGCCTGCTGATCGCTACACAATCGTCAATTCCCACACCATTGTCGCCATCAACAAGAACGATCAGTTTACCATTGCTATGGAATTTTACGTCCACCAGAAACAGGTTCGGCTTGTCTGCGATCTTCTCTTCAACCAGTTCCTTTACTCTTTTTTCAACGCTCATTATCGCTCAAATAATTTGATTGATAAAATAAAAGAGGGGACAAACGCCCCCTCTTTTTTATTCAAATGCAAATGTAGATATTTTATTTGATGATTTCAAGTGAATTTTTTGTTGCTCATACCAAATTATCCTGATTATAAGACCTATGGAACACCGTTTGTTTGTTTTACGGTTACTTTCAAATCGGTGTAACCCTCTTTTCCCAGCTTCCGCCGCTGCTTGATATAGTCCCAAATGCCTGCGCCTTTAAAATTGTAAAAACGCATAAAATAAATAGCCCCCTTTATAAGAGGAGTATCCGGGGTAAAGATCACTGTACTGTCCTGAACAACATACTTGCCTGGCTGCACCGGCTGATAGCTTTTCAACGAAGTGTCGGCGGGCATTTTATAAACCGGGATGAGGTTCTGCCATACGGCCGAAGCAGTGTCCCGGCTGATGTCATTCAGAACAGCGGGATCAAGACCGCTAAATTTCAACGATTGGTTATCATTCGTCAATTTTATGCTGAAAGCGGGCGCTTTCGGACCCTGCGTACACGCAACACATAGCAAAAAGTATAGCCAGCATATCCTTTTCATGATTAATTATCGTGATTTTTTTTGAAAAAAGGCCTTAAACAGCAGATGCCTCCTGAAACCGGAGGCATCTGCTTAGTATTTTCTTTAGCATTATTTTTTTAGCGTGGTTTCAAAGAGCTTAAAAATACGCTTGTACTCATCGGTCCAGCTGCTTGGCTGTTCAAAGTCATGATCCTCTACCGGATAGGATGCAAGGGACCAGTTTTCCTTATGCAGTTCGATCAGGCGCTGCGTCAGTCGTACAATATCCTGATAATTTACATTCTGATCCACCATACCATGCAGCATTAACAGGTTTCCCTTCAGGCCGTCAGCAAAATATATCGGCGAGCTTAGCCGATATGCCTTTTCGTCGTTGTAGGGCTCATTTAAAATATCATCCGTATAGCCATGATTATAGTGCGCCCAATCGGTCACAGAGCGTATCGCTGCACCGGAAGTCCAGGTGTCTGGTTCGGTAAACATAGCCATGAGTGTTAAAAAACCGCCATATGAACCGCCGTATAAGCCGACATGCTTAGGGTTGATCCCATACTTTTCTACCAGCATTTTCACGCCATCTTCCTGGTCGGTCAGGTCCTTGCCGCCCATGTGACGGTAAATTGCCGTACGCCAGTCGCGGCCATAACCTGCGCTGCCCGAATAATCCATATCCAGAACGGTATAACCATTATCAACCAGCATATTGTCAAACATATATTCCCGGAAGTAGTAGCTCCATTTAAAATCAGCATTTTGCAGGTACCCGGCGCCATGAACAAATACCACTGCCGGTTTTGCCGGATCAGGTTTCTCCGGCAGATAAAGGCGCGCATACACGTCGCTGCCGTACCGGTTCTTAAACGTGATGACCTGCGGCGCCCTCCAGGGATACGATTTAAATTCGTCGCTTGTGGAATTGGTTACCTGTACCGCCTTTGCTCCCGGCTTATTCGGCTGCACATATAATTCCCAGGGCTTGTTGGAGTATGAATACCGTATGGCCAGCCATTTCTCATCCGGCGAGAGTGTAACGTCATTACCACCTTTCATGCCGGTTAGCTTAACAGGTTCGCCTCCGTTTACCGGAATGCGGTAAAAGTCGGATACGCCGGGATGCTCCATATTGGCCGTAAAGTAAAATGTCTTTTTATCCTTTGAAAGCTGCAAGGTTTGCACCTCCCATTTACCGCTGGTCAGCTGTTTCTTTTTACCATCGGTTACATCAACCACATAGATATGCGCATAGCCGCTGGCTTCGCTTTCATAATAAAAATGAGTGTTGTCTGTCCACCCGTAATTTCCACGTCCGGGGCCGCCAACCCATGCGTCATTATGTTCCCTGTCCAGAAGGGTTAAGCCACCCGTAGCCGGATCGAGCCGCATGATCCATTTATCCTTATTATCCTGCGCGGAAACCTCAACCACTGCATATTTTCCGTCTTCGTTCCAGAATGGCCCGCGGATAACAACGTCCCTGTCTTTATTTGCCTTACGCCGTTTTTCCAGTTCGTCAGGATAGTCCTTAAAATAAGCCGGAATATCCTTGATCCCCGGAATACTTTCGGTTGCCACTTTATAAACAGTATCGCGCTTTGTATCGAATATAAAGGATTCGAAAGTCGGTTGCGGAGCGCCTACCTTGGTACGGTTCGGAATATCCTCTGTAAAGCCGGAAGCGGTTACATAATTAGGCACGATGGCGCTTTTTACATCTTTAGGATACGCGGCGACGCGATAGCTGATATAACGCTCGTCAGGACTGATAACAACGGAGCCTACGCTTTTATCGCCAATAGGTATCTCCCTGAGCTTTTTTACTTCAAATTCTTTGTTTTCCGCCGAATCCAGCTTTCTGTCCTTATCCTTAACTTTAATGATGTCGAACAGTTCGAGTTGTTCCGCTTTCAGCCAGCGTTCCTGCTCATTACCGGC
Source organism: Mucilaginibacter sp. (assembly GCA_035547875.1). Taxonomy (GTDB): domain Bacteria; phylum Bacteroidota; class Bacteroidia; order Sphingobacteriales; family Sphingobacteriaceae; genus Mucilaginibacter. The sequence goes on from DASZTX010000027.1 coordinate 72,737, forward strand.
TGCTGCATTCTCGCTGCCAGCTCCACGACGCCCACCTCTTCTTCCTCCCTGCGGCATGGCTCCAGCCGCCGCCGAACGGGTGAAGTTGGTAAGCTGTATTAGTTCGCCGCCGTTCAGTGCAAGCGAAAAAAGATTATCGCCTTTCTTAAAGATCACTTTGCTTTCATCGCCACTAAAAGACGGACTGTTCTCATGGTCTGCAGTATTGGTCAGCCTGCGCAGCTTTCCGGCGGTCATGTCCGTCAACCATATATCGCCATCCTTTTCAAATACTTTCAGGGTATGGGCTTTGTTCCAATCACCATATTCGGGGATCATGGCCCTCTGTTCGTCAATACTTACTTTTTTGGGGTCCGGGCTCGCAGGCGCTATCTTAAACAGTTCATTCCGGTCTGCCTTATCCGGATTCCAGTTAAAATACACCTCTTTACTGTCGTCGCTCCACCGGATATTTGACGGCGATACGCCTATCCATTTCGGATCACGCATTATTTTTTCTATTGAGAGCGGCGCTAAAGTTTGGGCAAAAGTTCCCGCAGCAGAACACAGCAGGAATGCAAGAATAAATATTCTTTTCATCGGGAATAAATTGTGGTCAGTTTGTCTAAGCCGGGTCTGCTCCAGTAAGGGAACGTTACCTACTCCGGCGCAATATAATCAGTTTCGTTTATCCATTATATTTTTGACAGTCTTTTGTTACAATAAGGATTTATATCCCGGGATTTGTGTGAACACCCGGTTACGGAAATGATCAAAAAACAAGAGCCGCATCATGATTACGATACGGCTCTTGCAATTCAGGTATGCTTTTGTTTTCGTGCTTAAAACGGCAGATCGTCCTCATCAGGCGATGCACTGATATCTGCCGGCGGAGCATATTGCGGGGCCGCTGCACCCGCTCCTGATAATACGTTTATTCTCCATAATTGCAGGGAGTTGAAATAACTTTTCTTTCCGCTCTTATCTGTCCAGGGGCGGCCTCTTAAATTAAAGAACACCTCTACATCGTCACCTACCTTAACATTATCGATCAGGTTGCAACGATCCTGTATAGCTTCAAACTTCAAATATTCCGGATATTGCGGATTTTCAATATATTCAAGTATCAATTCTCTCTTCTTCAGCGAGTCGGTAACCTGTGTGGTTGCTCCGATTTCGTGTACTTTACCCTTAACTTCCATAGTGTCAAAAAAATTAAAAATGTAAAGTTAATAGTTAAGAAGTAAAATAGGGTGTATTTAATTCCTAAATTCGCACAAAATCATGCAAGTTTTCCACACCCAAAGCAAAATAATCATCACCTGCAACAAAAGGTTATCGCCTTATCTTCAGCGCGAAGTTGAGGATCTGGGCTTTAAACCAGACCGTGTTTTTCAAACAGGCGTCGAGTTGTCAGGCACAGTAAATGACTGCATTGCGCTCAATCTGAACCTGCGCTGCGCCAGCCAGGTACTCTATCATTTAAAAAATTTCAAGGCGGCTGACCCCGGCCAGTTGTATGATGAACTGACTAAAATCGAGTGGGAAAACCTGATCGATTTTGCCGGATATTTTTCGGTCACCTCCAATGTCAACAACGAGCATATCCTTACCCCGCTCTTTGCCAATGTAAAGGTGAAGGACGCCATCGCTGACCGGATAAAATCAGTAAAAGGACTTCGCCCAAACTCCGGTGCAGATTCCAATAAGACCGTCGTCCACCTGTACTGGCAAAACAGCGATGCTGATATATTTCTCGATACATCGGGCGAAACTCTTGCAAAACACAGCTATCGTAAAATACCCGGCAAAGCGCCGATGCTGGAGGCTTTGGCGGCCTCAACCATCATGGCCACCAACTGGGACGGTAAAAGCACGTTCATCAACCCGATGTGCGGATCCGGAACACTCGCTATTGAGGCGGCGTTACTGGCAACAGACAAGCGCCCCGGCCTGTTCAGGATGAATTACGGGTTTATGCATATTCTGGGTTATGACGAAACGGTATTCTTTGCGGAACGCCGGAAGCTAAAAGATAAGGCCACAAAGGAAACAGGTTTTAAGATCATCGCTACTGATATATCATCAGATGCTGTCGATATTGCCCAAAAAAACGCCAAAACAGCGGGAGTAGATCACCTGATTGATTTTAGCGTCTGCGATTTTGCAGACACCCCGGTACCTGAGGAACCGGGCATAGTGATGTTCAACCCGGAATACGGCGAACGTTTGGGTACGCACACCAAGCTGCAGGTAACTTATAAGCGCATGGGCGATTTTATGAAGAAAAACTGCCTTGGTTATCGCGGTTATGTGTTTACAGGTAACCCCGATCTGGCAAAGGTGATCGGGCTACGGGCTTCCCGCAGGATCGAATTTTATAACGGCAAGTTAGATTGCCGCCTGTTAGAATACGAACTTTATACCGGAAGCAGACGGGAACCGAGGGAGGCCTGATATATGAAAAGTAAAACAAAGACGGCATTAATTCGTTTTCGCGGTACAGTTTATCAACTATCTATCAGATATGAAAAAAATCAGTATTTCCGTAATAGCGCTGTTATGCTCCGTTTGTTGCTTCGCCCAGCAGCAGCTTGCTTTTCCGTTTAGCGGGGGCAAGGAGAAAATGGAAAAATTTTTCAAGGACAGTATCGCAGTCTCACAGGATATTATAAAAAAGAAAGTTACCGGGACGGTTATCTTCAAATTCACTGCCGATGAAAAAGGCAATATCAGTAAAACGATCGTGTATTATGCGGATGACGTGCTCCTGGTAGAACCCGTTATTGCTGCCATCAGACAATCCAATGGTCAATGGGTAATTCCGGAACATGAAAAAACGCATGATTTTGTCATGCCCTTCTATATACGATATAACATACCGGATAATGACGATGACGACCTGGCGAAGGCCGCCCTCGCTAATTACCGCAGCAAGCGTCCGGTGTATGCCAATAACCAGGTGCCGCTGGATATGGTAACCCTGTTACCTGCAATCACGATCAGTTATGATGTAACGCCTTAAGGCGTCGCTTTCTTTTCGTTGCCCGTCTTGTTATATTTGTAAGACCAGTAAGCAGGGCAGATGGACAAAGATGCGGTTCAACCTATCCGGAAGATCATCCATATTGACATGGACGCGTTCTATGCGTCTGTAGAGCAACGGGATAATCCGGAATACCGTGGCAAGCCCCTGATCGTTGGCGGCTCGCCAGAAGGCAGGGGCGGGGTGGTGGCCACCGCCAGCTACGAAGCCCGCAAGTTTGGCGTGCGCTCTGCAATGTCGTCAAAAAAAGCATTTCAGTTGTGCCCCCACGCCCTCTTTGTGCGTCCAAGGTTCGAGGCTTATAAGGAAGTCTCACGAAAAATACGCGAAATATTCAGCCGTTACACCGACCTGATCGAGCCTTTGTCGCTCGATGAAGCCTACCTCGATGTGACCAGCGACAAACAAAATATCGGCTCGGCCATCGAGATCGCGCAGCAAATAAAACAGGCCATCAAAGAGGAATTACAACTTACTGCCTCAGCGGGCGTATCGGTTAATAAATTCGTTGCGAAAATAGCCTCCGATATTAATAAACCCGATGGGCTGAAGTTCATCGGGCCTTCCGCCGTTGCGGGATTTATGGAAGCCCTGCCGGTTGAGAAATTTTTCGGCGTCGGTAAGGTTACTGCGCAAAAGATGAAAAACATGGGCCTGCATACAGGCGAGGACCTGAAAAGGCTAAACGAAGATGAACTGGTGAGGCATTTCGGCAAAACCGGCCGTTTCTATTTTAACATCGTCAGGGGGATTGATAACCGCGAGGTCCAGCCGCACCGCGAAACGAAATCGCTGGCTGCTGAAGATACGTTTCCGTATGATCTTACCACCCTGGAAGAAATGGAAGCCGAATTGGATAAAATTGCCCTGACAGTGTGCAAAAGGCTGCAGCATTACCAGCTTAAAGGCCGTACCCTCACCCTGAAAATAAAATACAACGATTTTAAACAGATAACCCGCAATCAATCTTTTGCCGCAGGGTTTAATGACCTGGAAACAATCACGGCAACAGCGAAGCAACTGTTATCGGCAACGTCGCCGGAGGAAAAGAAGATCAGGCTGCTCGGGATTTCCCTTTCAAATTTTGGTGAGCCTCCGGTAAGGACAAAGCCGGAAAGCCCTGTAGATCAATTGAGCCTGTTTCCGCTATCGCACAAATAACATCGTCAGGCCATAACCTTGTCCGGCGTAATGGGAAGGTCTCTCACCCGTTTTCCGCAGGCATTATATACGGCGTTTGCAGCGGCTGCTGCTACACCGATGGTCGCTATTTCCCCCATCCCTTTTGCACCTATCGGATTAAGCACCTCATCGGGTTTGTTGACGAAATACGCTTCGACCTGTGGGACGTCCGCCTGAACGGGCACATGATAATCCGCGAAATTATTATTCATCAGCCGACCGGACTTATGATCGATTACCACCTCTTCCATCAGCGCCATCCCGATTCCCATGATCGTGCCGCCGATCATCTGGCTGCGCGCAGTTTTGGGACTGATGATCGTTCCGGCATCGGCGACTGATATCGCCTTATCGACCTTCACTACACCTGTCGTCGGATGGACGAGTACCTTCATAAAATGGACTGACCACGAATACAGCGCATACTTACCCTGATCGGGACCTGATTTAGAAGTTGTTGTAACCTCCAGCTTATCCAGATTTTGCTGTTTAAGGATTCCGGAGTAGTCTGTAGCGGGCATTGTGCCAGCTATTGATTTAAATTTTTCGAGAAGCTCTGCGCAGGCGTCATGCACTGCTGAACCGACAGTGGAAGTGATCTGCGAACCACCCTGCGTTGGCGATGGTGGCAATGACGAGTCACCGATCTCCACCTTTATTCTGTCCGCCGGGATACCCATCATTTCAGCGGCTATCGATGCCATTGCTGTACCCGTTCCCGGCCCGATATCCGTAACGGCGGTTTGCAGTATCAGTGTGCCGTCCGACATCATCCGGGCAGTAACCGTGGCTGCACTCCGGTGGGCGCCGAACATGCCCGCAGCCATTCCGTAGCCCGCGAGCCATCCGTTTTCCATTACGGACCCGGGCTTCTGACTGCGTGCCTCCCAGCCGATCTTTTCCGCACCGATCTGATAAGCCTCTTTTAAAAATTTACTGGAATAGGGTTTATCATTAGACGGATCGGTTTCGGCATAATTACGCATCCTGAACTCGACAGGATCGATGTTCAGAGCGTAGGACAACTCATCCATAGCCGACTCCAATGCGAAAGCTCCCGTGGCTTCGCCAGGGCCGCGCATAGGTGTAGGCGTATTCACATTCAGCGAAACGATCTTATAACGGGTGCTGATATTGGGACAGGCATACATCAGCTGGCTGATATTTACCACGCCCTCGGTAAAATCTTCATAAACAGACGACTGTCCGATGGCCTCGTGTCTTATACCTGCCAGCTTCCCGTCAGCATTGGCGCCGATGCTGACCTTTTGCCAGGTGTACGGGCGGTATCCTACCGAGGTAAACATGTCGGCACGACTCAAAACCAGCTTTACCGGCTTTCCAACAACTTTTGCTGCCAGCACAGCGGCAATCTCGTGCGGCCATGTACGCAGGGCAGAACCAAAGGCACCGCCTACAAATGGTGCCGTTACCTGTACATTTTCGGGCGGTAGTTTAAACGCCTGGGCAATACTGCGCTGACTGGCCTTTACCCCCTGGCTTTTCGTCCAGACGGATACTTTATCTGCTGCATCCCAGCGGGCTATGGTTGCATGCAGTTCCATCGGGTTGTGTACTTCAGTCGGAATTACATATTCCTGCTCCACTTTTTGCGCCGCTGAAAGCCAGGCATCTTCCTGTCCCTTATTATAGTCCTTGCCACGGCCTGCAGCAAAAGCGTTATTCAAATTGGCAATCAGGTCGGTCTGATGAGGCTGCTCGTCATAAACAGCCTTAACCAGCGAGGCGGCGTAAAGTGCGCGTTCAAAACTGTCTGCAACAACAAGGGCAACAGGCTGGCCGTTAAAATATATCTTGTTGTCGTAAAATATTTTCAGCGCACCCTTCCCCGACGCACTATCAGTTTGATATCCCGGAATTTTTGGAGCATTCAAGTAGGTGATCACGGAGAGCACACCCGGAGCAGCTTGCGCACTTTTTGTGTCGATGCTTTTTATAGTTCCGCTGGTAGCGGTGCTTCCGGCCAGCACGCCATAGACTATGCCATCAGTATTATACTCGGCTGAGTATTTTGCCTTGCCGGTAACCTTGAGCCGACCGTCCACACGGCTCAGGCCAGCTTTTTTTACCGGGTCACTGGTCAACAGGTCGTTTTTTTCACTCATCACCATCTTCTTTATTTATAAATATCAACTTTGCAGTATGCTTTGAGCTTCCGTCAATTTATCAGGAGTTATAGGCAAGGTGCGGATACGTTTTCCTGTCGCGTTGAATACAGCATTTGCAACAGCCGGGGCCATACCGATGAGGGCAATTTCACCCATACCCTTTGCTCCCATCGGGTTAAGATAGGGATCGGGTTTATTTACAAAAATGGCCTCTATCTGTGGTATATCAGCGTTAACCGGCACATGATAATCGGCAAAGTTATTATTTACCAGCCTGCCGTAGCGATGATCGATCACCACCTCTTCCATTAACGCCATGCCGATACCGCCGATCGCCCCACCGATAATCTGGCTGCGCGCAGTTTTGGGGCTTACGATATGTCCGGAATCTGCTACGCATACCACCTTTTCCAGCTTTATTACACCCGTTGAAGGGTGTACGTGCACCTTTACAAAATGGACAGACCATGAGTACATGGCATATTTTTCCATGTCCGAACCGCCGGATACAGCGGTTACAGCTTCCAGTTTTGGCAGATTATGCTGTTTCAGTACGGCTCCGTAATCCGGGTTATCCGAACCGCCGTTACCTATCAGCTTTTGAAATTTTTCCTTCAGATCTGTACATACCTGATATACTGCCGAGCCTACCGTCGCCGTTGTGGACGAACCGCCCTGCTGCGGTGCCTGCGGCAGCGACGAATCACCAAGATCGAACCTGATCCTGTCAGCGGGGATACCCATCACTTCCGAAGCGATGGTCACCATAGCAGTGCCTGTGCCCGGTCCGATATCACTCACTGCAGACTGGATAGTCAATATTCCGTCGTCTGCCATAACCGCGCGTGCTGCTGCTTTGTCACGATAGGCTCCGAACATGCCGCCAGCCATACCATACCCAACAAGCCATCCGTCTTTGGTCCGGCTTCCGGGCGTGCTGCTCCGATCATCCCATCCAATCTTTTCCGCACCCAGTTTGTAGGCTTCGTTCAGAAATTTACTGGAGTAGGGCTTGCCGCTTTCCGGATCGGTTTCTGCATAATTTATCATCCGGAGCTTTATCGGGTCGATATTCAGCGCGTAGGAAAGTTCGTCCATTGCTGACTCCAGTGCAAAGGCGCCGGTCGCCTCTCCGGGGCCGCGCATCCAGGTTGGCGAACCGATATCCAGCGGCGTTATGTTGTAAAGTGTGTCAACGTTGGGACAGGCATAGGTTGAGCGGCTCACACCAATGGGCTCCTCGTTGAAATCTTCGTAGGTTGATGTCTGACCGTTGGCCTGGTGAGATATCCCTACCAGTTTTCCATCAGCCGACGCGCCAATACCGATTTTTTGCCAGGTATGCGGGCGATAACCCACGGAAGTAAACATATCTGCCCGTGAAAGCACCAGCTTAACAGGGCGTTTTACCACCTTCGCCGCGATGACGGCAGCTACCTCGTGCTGCCAGACCTGCAAAGCGCTGCCAAATGCACCACCCACGAATCGTGAATTTACCTGTACATTCGTTTCCGGAAGGCCAAATATCTTCGCCAATCCGCTGCGCGTATCCAGCACCCCCTGTGTTTTGGTCCACACCGTAAGCTTACCATCCGCATCCCATTTCGCAACAATGGCATGTAACTCCATCGGGTTATGTGTTTCTGATGGAATAATATATTCCTGTTCCAGCTTATACGGTGCGCTTTTCCAGGCTTCGGCATCTCCACGTTTGCTGGTGCCATCACCGTTCGGAGCGAAGGAGCGTGCCGTGTTATCAGCGAGTTTGGTATGGTGCGGCTCGGGCTGGTATTGTACCTTCACCAGCGAAGCCGCATAAAGTGCGCGTTCAAAAGTATCTGCAACCACTACGGCAACGGGTTGCCCGTTAAATAATATCCGGTTATTGTAAAACAGTTTGTATGTACCCTTTTCAGGTTCCTTTTTTCCGGACTCAACCCCGTATCCGGGTATTTTCGGAACGTTGAGATGTGTGATCACCGCCAGCACGCCGGGAGCCCTCCCGGCGGCCCTGGTTTCAATCGACCTGATCGCCCCTTTTGTGATCGTGCTACCTACCAACACGCTATAAACCATCCCGGCAGGCGTAAACTCCGCGGAATACCTTGCGGCTCCGGTAACTTTCAACCGCCCGTCGATGCGGCTAAGGCCCTGCGTGCTTGTGTCGTTGGTCATCCTGTAAATTACTTTGTTGGCTATTGTAATTACTTACACATTGATTGTCATTTCTTTTGTCATCAGGCCAGCCCTGATGCATGTTTCAGCGCATCGACTATAGCGGCGGGAGCAAGTTTTAGCTTAAATTTATTATCCTCATGCGCTTTTGCACCCTCCATGGCTATCTCCGCAGCCTGTTTAAAGTTCTCTTCTGTGGCCTTCTTGCCGGTTAAAGCCTTTTCTGCATCAAACAGCCTCCAGGGCTTATGTGCCACACCACCCATAGCCAGCCGTGCTTTTTTAATCACGCCGCCGTCAATTTCCAGTGCAGCGGCTACCGAGACCAGCGCGAAAGCATACGACTGCCTGTCGCGTATTTTCAGGTAAAAACTGTTCTTTGCAAAGTTGTTATGGGGTATAATAACAGCGGTTATCAGTTCGCCTTCGGCGAGGTTATTGTCCTTTGAGGGATTTTCTCCCGGCAGGCGGTGGAACTCAGTAAACGGAATAACCCTTCCGCCCTTGCGGTTGCCAACAACCACCTCGGCATCCAGTGCGGCAAGGGCCACACACATATCACTTGGATGCACGGCGATGCATTTATCGCTGGCGCCAAAAATGGAGTGCATACGGTTATAGCCTCCGATTGCGCCGCAACCCGTTCCGGGTGCGCGCTTGTTGCAGGGCATGGTAGTATCGTAAAAATAGGGGCAGCGTGTACGCTGCATCATGTTACCGCCAACAGTCGCCATGTTACGCAACTGGGGCGATGCCCCTGCGTTAAGCGCCATCGCCAGCAACGGGTGCATTTCCTTTACCAGATGGCTTTCGGCTACTGCGCTGTTCAAAGCCAGTGCACCGATATGCATCCGTCCAAGTTTATTAATGCTGATATCCTTCAGTGGCAGATGGTTAATATCGATGAGCTTATCCGGTGCGGTAACACCGCGTTTCATCAGGTCAACCAGGTTGGTGCCGCCTGCAATTATCATAGTCCCCGGTTTGTTGATGGCCGCTATCACGCCCTGCTGATCCGCTGCGCGGGTATATTGAAATGGTTTCATACTTCCATTCCTCCTTCCTTAACTTCCTGTATAGCATTAACAATATTAGGGTAAGCGCCGCAACGGCAGATGTTACCGCTCATGTATTCCCGTATCTCTGCTTCGGAGTTAGCGTGCCCTTCACGGATACAGGCTACCGCCGACATGATCTGACCCGGTGTGCAGTAACCACATTGGAAGCCATCGTGCTTTAAAAAAGCCTCCTGCATCGGGTGTAATTCCTCCCCCTTAGCCAGCCCCTCTATCGTCGTGATCTTTTTTCCGCTGACCATCACGCCAAGGGTAAGGCAACTGTTTACACGGTGTCCGTCCACATGAACGGTACACGCACCGCACTGCCCGTGGTCACATCCCTTTTTTGTTCCTGTCAGATCAAGCTGTTCGCGCAGAATATCCAGCAGCGTTGCCCGTGGTTCAACAGAAAGGTTATGCGGCGTCCCGTTTACTTCCAGCTTTACCGGCATCTTTTCAAAAACCTCGGCAATCCGGTCATCAACGCGCATTTCGGCGGCCTTTACCGCAGTACCTGGTGTAAGGGCGATTGCGGTCAGGAGGGTGCTTTGCTTTAAAAAATTGCGGCGTGAATTATCCTTTGCCTCAAGGTCCGTTTCAGGCAAAGCATGGTATTTCTGGTCTTCCATAGATAATTGCTTTATGAAAGTACAAGTTAGCTATATTTTTGTTTCCGGTTACCGAGCGGAACAGAAAAATTACAAAACAAACCGCTGGCAGGCCTTAATGTGAGCTTATTATAAACCTACTGTTAAATGTGCCACACCCGTTTGGTAAATAGAATACGATCAATAACTGTCGAGGTGGTTACCTTTGTAGATCATGAACAGACCGTAGCAGGAGGTGGCCGCGGCAAGCCCTGTACCGGTAAAAGCAGCCGCGTCTGACGCGGAAAGCGTGTGGTTTATAATCAAGATGATTGCGATAACGGCGATCGCTGTACTCCATGCTGCAAGATAATAATCGATGGTGCGTTTGAAAACTTTTGCAAGGGGGAAAAAGTGCAGCCCTACAACCAGTGCTATAACCGGTATTACCAGCCTGGGTTGGCCGATATTGATCACCACATTCACCCCCAGAAAGATCAGCACCCCTTCGGCTCCGAAGATGATACCGAACCATTTGCCCATCTTTTTTCCCTCTTCCTTTTCTTTTTCGTTGGGGGCGGGGTGGGTTTTCGCGGTTTTAAATAATATAAATGCCCTTGCCACAAACGATACAGCAAGCAGCGGAAATACAATTAGCAAGTATGCGTAAGCAGTTCCATGCATACCACTGTAAGCTATACCCGTCCAGACGAGTGTAAAAAAAGCCATCATCAACAAGCCTGTTGCAATGCCCCTTACCGCTACAGCCGGTATCAATCCCCCCTGCTTACCCATACTTTATTTAAATGTTCAAAAGATCTATTCTTCGAGTTTAGGTATCCGTTTTGGTGTATCCTGTCCTGAAACGATCGTTCTTGAACTCAACGCAATAGCCCTGATGGTCGAAGTGATGTTTGCCACATCGAGCGTGCTGAATTCGTCTCCTACCGTATGATAAAGCTTATCAATATCGATCTGATCTGTCGATATGGTATGTGCAGGCACGCCTACCCTTGCCAGCGATGCGTTATCGCTGCGGTAAAAGAGATTCTGCTTAGGATATGGGTCCGGATAAAACTTAAATGCCGTTCCCTCCAGATTTTTCTGAAGGATGGAGCCAAAATCCGAACGCTCGTAGCCGGTAATGAATGCAGAATTTTCACCAAACTTGGATGCCTTGCCGATCATCTCGATATTAAACATTGCCACAACCTTTTCAGGATCGACAGTAGTTGCAAAATGCTGTGAACCATATTCGCCGATCTCCTCAGCAGTAAAGGCTACAAAGATCAGGGTACGAGCGTTGTTATTCAGTTTTTTATAATATTTAGCCAGCGTGATCACGGCAGTCGTACCCGAAGCGTCATCGTCTGCGCCGTTTGCTATACTGTCGCCCTTTACCGGTTTAACAATCCCCAGATGATCATAATGGCCGCTGAATACTACGTATTCTTCCGGCTTGGTTTTCCCCTTGATCATGCCTGCAATGTTAAAGAGCGGCAATTCTTCCGACTTTCCGGTATAGCTGACATCAAAGGATTTTACATCATCATAGTTACCCAATACGAATACGAGCGCCTGTTCGTCGTTTTTCTTGCTGGAGATAGAACCTTTAGCGGCACGGTCCTTCAGAAACTGAAAAATAGAGGTAAACTGAGGATCAACCAAAATCAGCATTTTTTTCCCGCTCCGTACATAACTCATATACTCGGTGCGAAAGTTTTTGCCCGCACTCAGTTTTGTTACCTGCACATCAGCGTTGTTGCTCCAGTTGAGCGAGGTTGCCGTTGTACTTGCAAACACACTATCCTGCGGTATAATCTTCCCGTTAATGCTTACAAATGTCTTTACCGGTGTAGTACGGGCCATAGTAAAGTTTTGTCTGAAATCCTTATCCCCCGGAAGCGGCACCAGTCCTGCTTCCTTAAATTGTCCTTCAATATATTGGGCAGCCTTTTCAATGCCCGGAGTAAAGGTTGCCCTTCCCTGCATATCGTCGGCTGAAAGTGTTTTGATCACCTTCTCCACCTCGGACTGTTTAATCAGTTTGTTTACATCCTGTGCGTAGCTGTAAAATGATACTGCCACCAAGGCCAATGCCGCTGTTATTTTTTTCATGTATGGTTAGTTTTTAAATTATTTGACTTTTGACGACAACCAGTTGTTACGGAACGTCTCCTGTTCCTTTGTCAGTTGTTTTCCGGCCTCCTCATAAGTTATTACCTTAAGGGTCGGATTTTCTTCCAGCGTCAGGGTAGTTTCATGCTCTCCCGTGCGGTTCCTGTAGGTCACGGTCATCTTGTCACCAACATTTTTTGATGCCACAATATCAAAAAACGCCTTCGGACTATCTACTTCTTTTCCATCGGCTTTAAGGATCACGTCCCCTGCATCCAGACCAGCCTTATAGATCGGCGTACCCTGTACGGTGCTTCCTGTTATCGGAATTCCACCTTCACCCGAAGTTCTGGCCATTCCTGAACGACCGCGGTTCTGCGCTACAGCAAGCGGACCTGCCCATGCCTTTCCGGCATCGGCCTTCTCCAACAGTAAGCCAGCCTTCGCCAGCAAATCGCCGTAATCATTTTTTTCAAGTCCGTATATGTATTTGTTAAAGAAATCTGCTGCAAATTTTGGATTTTTTGTCACCTCTGCCAGATCGGACTGCAGATCAGGAATGGTATAAGGTTTCATTACCTTACCCCGGTTCAGCCAAACAGTACGCATATAGTCGTCCAGCGTCAGGTTGAAATCGCTGCGTAAACGCAGATCAAGTGCCAGCGCGATGGCGCCACCATAATAATAGTAGCTGGTAAAGATATTGTTGTTGTTATTCGGATCGATGGAAACACCTGCGTCAGCAAATACCGAGTAGCGGCTCATCTGCGGCGCATTATAATTTTTTGAGGCCGGCTTGTTCAATACCGAGTTGACCAGACCCGCAATCGTGCGGGTGTATTCATCGATGGTCTGAAAGCCCGAACGCACCAGCAGCATTTCGCCATAATATTGGGTAAAACCTTCGGCAAACCATAGCTCGCTGCTCATATCGGCATGTGCAAAATTGAAGGGCTCCAGGGATTTCGGCCGAATGCGCTTAACATTCCAGCTATGAAAGTATTCATGTGCAAAGGTTCCCATCAGCCGCTGCTCATTGCCTTCTACTTTAGATACCGGCTGCACAATACAGGTTGAATTGCGGTGTTCCATTCCGTCGCCTGATACGGTGGGATAGACATCATCCAGAAACGTGTATTCGCCATAGTCGTATGACGGTAATTCTCCATATACTGCCTTTTCCTCCAGCACCAGCTTTTGAATCATTTTACCAAAATTGTCAATCACAGCCTGGCTGTCTTCCGAATGAACGGTAAGGTTGATCTTCTCCTTTTTTCCGTCCGTGTTAACCACGTCCCAGCTCGTTTCCCTGTAGTCCGAAAGTTCCGTCGGGCTATCCATCATGTACTGCATGTTGGGGGCACTGTAAATTTTACCGTTCTCGTGCTTAAGCTGCGTGGCCACCCGCCAGCCGTATTTATCAAGGTCGTTAAACTCAAACTGAATGGGGCGGTTCTCCAGACCCGGAATCCACATAAAGGTGGCAGGCATGTTGAGGTGAGCGTGACTTGGATCGATCGAGGCGTAAGTACCATCAGTCAGGTTAGCAAAAAGGGTGTAACTTATCTTTACCGTTTCAGGATGCCTGCCTATTTCATAAACATCGCCTTCCACCTGCTTCAGTGGCAGTTCCCTGCCTTTCGTGTCAGTGGCTTTAACGTTATAAATATTCTTACCAAACTCGTGCGTTGCGTAACGGCCTGCCGACGAACGGCTCATGCGTACTTTAAAATTACCTTCGGGCGCCTGCGGTACAAGCATCACGATCTCAGCCTCGTGGTGTACGGCATTCGGAAAGGAAACTGAATAAAATATCGGTCTCGCCGCCTGCTGGGCGAACGATGCGGTCGCCAAACATCCTGCAACCGCCAATAAAAGTAATTTCTTCATCGATGTAAATTAGCAGCGTTGAAATTACTATTAAATAAGGAAAAGTTTATATCAATATTGTTACGTTACCCGCGCCGCTACAGTTTTTGCAGCCGTAAATTCAGCATACCGTAACTGCCATATTGCGTCTGAACGATGCGGATATGATGCCTTCCCTTTAAAGAAATCGTGGCATCTTTATGATTATCCTCGTCATACTTCAGCTTTGCCGGATCCCAGTTTTCAATGACCAGCTTATCGTCGATGTACAGCTTCACCAGTTCAGATGCGCTGATACCTACGCGATATTTCCCCTCCGGAAAATCGACAGCGGCGACAGATACCGTTGCGATCTTTTCCGTACCGATATTCTTTCCAAAGCCCTTTCCAAAAATGTTATTCAGTTGACTGCCCTCCGTTGTTTTAACCGGTTTGCCCGCAATCAGTGCATTAAATGCCGAAGGATGCTTCAACGGGTCATTCGTATCATCAAATGCGAACCAATCCATCCGCCAGTGTGTGGGCAACGTAAATTCGCGGTAATGGAAACGGTAGGGCTTTCCTGCCGGATATTTTTCGCCAAAAGGAGAAGTCACTACCTGACCAGTATATTCCATTTCGATATCGATATCCGTCAACGGTGTTGTATCTTTCTGGACACTTAACATTCCCGGAAATGAGCCTGACCTTTCAGTTGGGCGGGAAACGCCTTTCATCCTGATGATCTTCCATTTACCGGCGGGACCCATCATATCGAAATACATTCTGCCGGTGCTGTCCGTACGCTGCCACCAGGCTACCGGATACGCAAAATTATAGGGCCCCCACTCATTCATCATAATATATTTACGGCCGCGGGGATAGCCTTCTGGCAACGCTTTAGGCGTTGCAGGAATAATTTCCGCAAGACCTGAACGGTAATCTTTGTGACCCGGAGTGATTTCAGTACCGTTCCCTGCAATTTTCAGATGCGTTACGGTAGAGTCAAACTTTGGCGGAAACACACTGTTCCGGAGTCTGTTTCCTGATATCGTTATGCTGTCGGTGTGATTTATACTAAAAACCTTTTTAACAGCGGTAAAAGTGTTGTCGCTGATGAGATAATTTACGCTGCGCGTGTCCCTTTTTTGCACATAGCCGTAGGTTTTGGCCATTTTAGGGTTCGACCATAACTCTATAGCCACCTTATCGGCATTGAATTTATTCTGCGTTATCGTATCGTTCATGCCATGCTCAATGGCTATGGTTGACATATTTCCTCTGAAGTCGTTATCAGCGATCAGGGTGTTGTAGCTAAATCCTCCCCATACCCCATGCCAGCAATCATGGACGACATTGTCAATTATACGGTTACGGCTGAAGGTAAGCTCTATGCCGTTAGTGGGTGCATACGAAAAATCATTCCCGTACAAAATATTATCGTTGCAGCCGCCTTCGCCGGTATCCATTGTGTGCTGTCCTGCCCAGAGAAAAAAACCGTCGCCGGAATGCGTTACAGAGTTTCTCAGTATCTTATTGTCATTACACTGCTCAAAAACAAGGATTCCTGCCGAGTCCTGCCCCCGGTAGTAAACGCCGTCGCTGTAGCCGCGAACATTCCAGTCAATGTTATTATAAAGAATGGTGTTTCTGCTGCTGCGGTACATGCCAATGCCCAATCCCGAGTTAAACGAAAAGTTGTTGCCTGCAATAAAGCCATCGTTACAATTGGTGAGCATCAGTCCGCACTGACCGTTGGTAACAGTCGTGTTGATCACCTTAAAATTATCACAGTTGCGCAGGTAAATTCCCGCTCCGTACCGAAGCCATTCATCGTTTTCATTATGGTGATAACTTTGCCAGTCGGCAAGGTCTTCGCGGTCGCGGGTGCTGTTCAGGTGCTGACGATAGTTAAAGCTGAAATCGCAATTTTCAACCGACAGCTTTGCAATCCCCTTTGCCATTAGCCCGATCTTAAAACCCTTAACTGCAAGATTTTTTATAATAACATTCTTGCCGCCCTTCACAATAACTCCGGTACCCTTAAACTGATCGGGGTTTTCTATGTCTTTACTGCCTTCAATCACAGCGCCGTTAAAATCGACCGTAATATTATCGCCCTCGATCACAATAGGTGCAACGGCTAACGAATCAGTACCCTTAAAATAATACAAGCCTTTTTTTATGGTTACGGAATGTTTGATGACCATTCCCTTAACCAGCGGCGTGATGCTTTGGGCTGCCGCAATCTGAGTGATCGCGAGTTTCACAAACAGCAAAAGAAAAGGCCGGATGAATTTTAAATGCTTCATCCGGCCAAGTTAAGTTAATTCAGATAATCAGCCTAATTGTATCCGATCGTTTGTAATTTTTCAATCGTATTTATGCCGTTCCAGGTCGTAATCGGCCTGCCCGGAAATGATCTTTTTTTCCTTATCAATATCGCGTTCCAGGCGATGGTCATAAACATTGTCAATCACCTGTATATGCCGTTCCTTATCGCGCTCAGCATAATAAACATCCGCTTCGCTTATTTTTGCCACAGCGACATCATACGCGCCGCGCGGAGACATCAGTTTTACGAACACCGGCAGACATTCAAACAAAATAAACAACCAGCTGATGAATGATTCCGCTAAAAAAGTATCCAGATCACGCGTCCCGTTTTCGTTATATGATAATTGTCCCAGTGCCCAGTTGCGGTCGCTAAAACCGGCTACGTTGGTCAGGCTATCCAGCTGCTTATCGCTAAACAGCCGCAGGTTATTCACCCCTTCGTAATCCTTACGGGCAGCCAGGTAGTCATCCATGTTCGACAGGTTGCCAGTGACCGTTTTCAGCCTGTCTTCTTTTTCCTGCAAAACGGCCTGCTTCTGCTTGGCGTATGTGCCATAGCCAATAATTCCTGACGTCTGGTCATTCTTTTCGCCGAATACTTCCTGATTCAGTTGAACACGTGAACGGTTGATATCGCGCTCGAGGGAATCCTTTTCCTTTTTCAGATCGCTTTCCTTACCAAGCTCCATTGCGTATTTCTCGTTGTAGGTTTTGGTGAGGGTGTCGATCTTGTTATGCTGGCCTTTAAGGTAAGCCGTCTTTAACTTCTGACGTATTTCCTTATCGAATATCTTCAGTTCGAGGGGTCTTGATATGACGATGCCGATCATAATTGCCAAAAGAATACGGGGTGAGGCCTGCAATATCTGCTGATTGGTGCTTCCGGTCTTATCAATACTGGAGACGATGTACCTGTCCAGATTAAATATGGCAGTGCCCCACAACAACCCGAAAAGTATGGCAAAAACAACCGCCATAGGACTGCCTGCAAATACAAAATACATAGCATAACCACCTGATAACGAAGCAAACAATGCGGTAAAGAAGATAGTGGCGCCGATACCAACATATTTATTATGCTCGAGCGGGTATTTTTTCAGGGTGCCGATATGCGCGCCGGAGCAGAACCAGAAAAAGCGTGTAACTTTCTTCATTAATGATAAACAGCTGAGTACAATTGTATATGAAACGCCGTAAGGCCTTGAATGTTACAAATAACAGACCTAAATATTTGAGAGATAACAATTACATTTGCGTTTTATTCAAACTTAAAATATGAAAGAAATAAGCGTACAGGAATTGAAAGAGAAAAAAGACCGCGGTGATGATTTCCAACTGGTTGACGTCAGGGAAGATTTTGAATATGAAATGTCGAACCTGGGCGGGCTTTCCATTCCGCTGGGGGGTATTCTGATCGAATCAGGTAAGATTGAAAAGGACAAACCAGTTGTGGTAATGTGCCGCAGCGGCAAACGCAGTGCAGCTGCCATCATGCAGTTAGAACAACAGGGCTTTACTAATCTTTACAACCTGCAGGGCGGTATTTTAGCCTGGGCCGATCAAATCGATCCGACCATTAACGTCTATTAATCGAAACCTGATATTTCTACTGCCGGTGAGGCGTTCCCCGGGGACTTCTGCAAAAAACCTGATCAACAATACGGATGTCCTCCCTTCCTGATCAATACCAAGGAAACGAAACGCATATTGCCTGGCCTTTAAACTATTATCACCATGGGTAAAAAGCTGTTTTTGAATGTACTCTATAACATCATCATCTTCGTTTGTATCATCACCGGGTACGAGTACGGCATCAAAGCCGGAAACTACGTTTATGTTGCCGGGGCGGTTATAATAATTGCTATCTTTATTGTGCTTAAGGTAAGGCTTTTGAAAGAAGTAAAAAAAGCCACCAAAAAACCTTAAGCCTTTTCAACTATGTTTATCGCAATTTTAGGCGTTATTATGCTCGTTGTGGGCATAGCGCTCAAACGTTCCCCTGCTAATCCGGCCAGTCAGTTTGCCGGCACCATTAACAAAATAGCCGTCCTTGTTATTATTATCGGGGCACTGTTGTCGTCCGTTAAAATTATCGATCCTGGCAAGGTTGGCGTACAGACGCTTTTCGGCAAGGTTCAGAATGGCGTGCTCGAAAGCGGGCTTCATATCATCAACCCGTTTGTCGATATCACCAATTTCAGCATACAGACTGAAAATTATACCATGAGCGCCAAAACAAGTGAGGGACAGGTAGAGGGTGACGATGCCATCCGTGTATTATCGTCTGACGGGCTTGAAGTGACGATCGATCTTTCAGTGCTTTACAAAGTAAATCCGGTAAAAGCGCCGTTTATTTACCAGAACATCGGCGTTAATTACGAAGATAAGATCGTGCGCCCGGTAACGCGTACGGCCATCCGCGATAATGCGGTAAACTATGTTGCGGTAGATCTTTATTCCACCAAGCGCGAAGAGTTTCAATACAAGATCAATAAAACCATCACCGACAACTTCGCCAAAAACGGGCTGCTGGTACAGCAGGTACTGGTACGAAACATCAGCCTGCCTGCAACCGTCCGTGCAAGCATCGAGTCTAAAATACAGGCAGAACAGGATGCACAGAAAATGCAGTTTGTGTTACAAAAGGAGCGTCAGGAAGCCGACCGTAAACGTGTGGAAGCACAGGGTATTGCCGACTATCAGAAAATCATATCGACCAACCTGACTGATAAGCAGCTGCAATACGAAAGCATTAAGGCGCAGCGCGATATTGCCACATCCGCCAATGCCAAAGTGATCATTATCGGCGGCAAGGGTAATAATCCGATCATGCTGAGCGATAAGTAAAGCGGATCGATCATTAACCGCAGATGATGAAATCTATCATTTTACTTTCGGGACCGGTAGGGGCGGGTAAAAGTACCGTTGCAAAACAACTGGTAAAGCTGCTTGAAGGACCCGTGATCAATATGGAAGGCGACGTTTTCTGGAAGTTTATTGCGAAGGGGAACCCTGATCATGACGGTCCTAAAAGCTTTGGCATGACCATGGCCGCTATGATCACGGCATCGCTACCGTACCCGAAGTTTGGTTATACCGTTATTGTCGATTTTTCTATTCCGCCATGGTTTCTGGATAAAGCCCGGACCATTATCAGCAAAAAAGAAATACCCCTGCATTACGTAGTACTACGCCCGTCGGAAAAAGTTTGCGCCGAACGTTCTGTAAGCCGGGTTGAAGGCTATATAGAATATAATGAAGTTTACCGTCAGCTTTACAGGTCGTTCGATAGCGCGCAACGTTATATGATCCCTGACGAACATAACGAACCTGCGGTTATTGCGGCAAAAATAAAAGAAGGGCTGGATGAAGGCATTTTTCTGGCAGGGTAGTATGATTTTCCAACGGCAACGAGATTCCTCACATGCGTTCGGAATGACAATAAATCCGGAAATCTCTCAGACGAACAATCCCAATCCCGCCTTATTTTTTAAAACCCATTTTCCATCTGTAAACTCAGGCATTTTGTAGGGGTTATTGCTGGTGAGGAAAGGGCCGTCGAGGTCGGCCCAATGACAGTGCGGGGCAAGCGCAGCGGCAGCGAGCGTAGCGCAGCTGGTTTCGCTCATGCAGCCTATCATCAGCTTTAATCCAAGCTCCTTTGCTTTTACGATCATCCGTTGAGCCTCGTGCATCCCGGCCGATTTCATCAGTTTGATATTGATGCCATGATACACACCCAAAGCCCTTTCCACGTCATCAAAGCGTTGTACTGCCTCATCCCCAATGATGGGTACCGGACTGCGGCTGGTTAGCCAGGCGTTACTGTCAGGATCGGTCTTTAGCATAGGCTGCTCTATCAGCAATACGCCCTGCTCATGTAACCAATGGCACAGGTCGAGGCTTTGTTCCCGGTCGGTCCAGCCCTGGTTAGCATCTACAAACAACGGCTTATCCGTTACCGAGCGTATGGTATTGATCAGTTCGCGGTCGCTGTCGCGCCCCAGCTTCACCTTGATTATTTTACAATCCGGCGCCTCCTTCACCTTTTGAATGATCATTTCCGGAGTATCGATGCCGATGGTAAAACTGGTTAATGGCATTGCAGCAGGGTCGCTGCCCATTTGCTGCCAGCAGGGTTTATTCTGCAACTTCCCGTCGAGGTCGTGCAGGGCGATATCTATGCCCGCCTTTATCGCGGGGTTTCCTGGAGCAAGATCATCCAGATAAGCCATGATGCTGTCAAAATCAAACGGATAAACAAATTGCGCAGGGTCAACTTTGTTTAAAAAGGCGGTCGCCGTTTCAAAGCTTTCGCCCATGTAAGGAACCATGGAGGCTTCGCCGTGACCAACACATTCCTCATGCTCCACCCTGATAAGCATGATAGGCGTAGAAGTGCGCGAAAACTTGGCGATGGTAAAGGTATGCCTCAGCAGCAGTTCGAATGGTTGGTAAGTCAGCTTCATGTTAAATTCAAAGCTAAAATTTTCCTGCCGGATTTACTGCTTATCTTTGCCCGCATGTCGCAGCAAATTTATCATCCGTTCGAGTCGTTCAAGTTCGGCAACAAGCATTGCTTCTTAACCGGAAAAGAACTAAGCACAACGGAAGAAAAAATACAGGTATTTCCACAGTGGGTGATGAGCCTTTATCAATTGCAGGATAAGCCTTTTAAAATGCTTGATGAAAGCATGGCTACCTATAAAGATATTAAAATACCCTGTGCGGCAGACGTGAACGAGCAATATATTGAACCGCTTGAAAAGGAGATCGAAGCGGCCTTTACTGCCGGTTATGAGGCTGTCAGCAAGCTGGACGAGCTGACACTTTTTCAGTGGGCGGGAAAGTTGCTTTACGGACTTATATTTAACGAAATACAAAGCGGCATCGGGCTACAGCATTCGCAGGGTGAGGAGTTCAACATCTCGCAATCCATCGTTCATAAGTTCAGCAACCTGCACCTGATGCTGCAAAGCCTCAACCAGCCTGTGCAGTTTGAAGACTTTAAGCCGTTCAGCATCTTTTTGTTCAAGGTGGACAACAACCCTGAAGAATTCGGCTACCGCGACGAGATCAACACCCTGACGTTTTCGTTGCGCATACGCGATTTCGGACTGGTAATATGCCTGCAGGATAATGGCGCAAATTACCATTATCACCGTGAGATTTATGATAAGATCAAAGAGGACGTGCTTCACCCCATCCAGTTCGAAGAATTTTGCGGAAGGGTATTTTATTCGGCCTATCTTTTTAACCGACTTCCGGAATACAACCTGCTGCCGGCCAACAACATCCTCTACATAGAAGCCATGCCGCTGCGCGGACTAAGCAGCAAACCACTTTTTGATACCTGGGTAAACAAGATATACGGTCAGGTACTGGAAAGCTTCTGGAAAAACTGGGGCATCCTTTTGTTTGAGATCATCAAAGATCCCGAACGGCCAATGAGCTTTTTATTTGACCCCGATGGCGGCCGGATCAGTGCATCATCGATTGAACTCCCCCGCTAACCTGCTGAAGGAAATAACTGACGATATGCGGCTGTAAGGCAATGGTGATGAGCAAACCGGTTATAGCACCAAAAAAATGTGCATCATGGTTAATGTTGTCCTGCGAATACTTCGACGCGTAGTTACAATAAACAAGATAAATGACGCCGAATAATACTGCCGGTATGCCAAATGGCAGCGGCAGGATCATCATCTTAGCCAGCGGATTAAACAGGATCGCGCTGAATATAACAGCACTTACCGCGCCCGATGCACCCAAACTGTGGTACCACTCGTCATTTTTATGTTTGTAAACCGTAGGCAGGTCACTTAAGATCAAACTTACGAAATATAAAAGCCCGAACTGCCAGTGCCCCAATACCACTTCAAGCTGAAAAGCAAAAAAGTAATAACTCAACATATTGAAGAACAGGTGCATCCAGTCGTTGTGAATAAAACCGCTGGTTACAACCGTATAAACGCGTTTGCCCCGGTAAACGCTGAATGGGTGCAATATCATTTGAGCGTACAGGTTTTCACTGCTGAACGCCCACACGGA
Source organism: Mucilaginibacter sp. (assembly GCA_035547875.1). GTDB lineage: Bacteria > Bacteroidota > Bacteroidia > Sphingobacteriales > Sphingobacteriaceae > Mucilaginibacter. The sequence continues at coordinate 95,247 of DASZTX010000027.1, forward strand.
AGTGAGTATGGTAAATGCAAATATGGCTGATGCCACCGGCGCAGCCATTAAATATTCCATCATTTTAAATCAAGCTTAACATCGGTCATTAAACGGCCGACAGGATAGCGAAGATAGGTTTTTTCGAAATAAACAGAGTTACGATACAGGAAGTTTAATTGTCCGCTGCCGCTGTTTGCCAATTTCGGGTCGGCGGCTTTTGCGTCATCCAGCTTCTTTTTTAACTCAGGATCGGTCTTCAACATATCCGCCGCCTTGTCTTCAAAAACATAGCTGCTGAAATATTCCTTCTGTCCCAGGATAGAGTCGAAAAAATTCCAGGTGAAAAAGGAATCCACGCCCTGCGGTTCCAGCGTTTCAACAATATAGCGGTTCAGCGGCTGGTTTGTGTACACCACATAGTCGCCCTCAAAAAACCTGATGTTCATATCAACCGGGCTTACCTTTACATCGCTGTGCAAATAATGCCCCTCAAACGGTCGTGGCGGGGTTTTATAATCATCAATATGGTACATCTGGATGTTCAGCGTTGTGTCATGTGTTAAACGGTGCATTACAACACTGTTCAGTTTAAACAACTCGATTACCTTGCCCCAAGCCTGCGGTATGATATAGGCAAGCGGTTTATTCACGCTGTCTGTTGCCTTATAATTATCCCAATACTTTACTATTTTGGTATAGGGCTTGTCCCTGTCATAATACAGGCGTTTTAATCCGCTGATCTCGCTGGGCTTGTAACCTGATTCATAACCCTTAAATTCTATACTATCCATATGGTCACGATCAACGTCCCAGTTGAGCGCAAAGGTTTTTTGCGCGGCCACGGCGGCGTCCGTCCTGCGCTTCAACTCTCCGATCAGCTTTGCGTCACGCTCACAGATATCGATCAGGTGCTGCATAAAATCATAAGTAGCATACACCCGTTTATCAAAGGGTTTAAGCATGTGCGTTTCCGTCATATAGCTGATGATGTTTCGCTGCGCCATGTAACCTGTAGAGTATCGCGGCGTTTCCATAAAGCTGATAATTCCTGATTCAGGCAGGCCCCTTTCCCCTGCGCCGTAAGGGATCATTTCATATCCGCTTTCCTTCATCCCCTTATAAAGATCGGGCGACAAGGTCTTTGACGTATATTCCGCAAGTATTGGATTTTGTTTATCCTTCTGCGTTTCAATTAACGTCATCACATACTGATAATCTGCACCGTCACTGGTGTGGTTATCCAGAAATACTTCCGGGTTCCAGGTGTTCACAATCTGCTCAAACGCAAGGGCGTTGCGGCTGTCGGCTTTTATAAAGTCGCGGTTTAAATCCAGGTTCCGGTAGTTCCCTCTGAAACCGTAAGCCCGGGGCCCGTTCTGATTCACGCGGCTTACCCCACGATTCAGGCTGCCACCAATATTGTAAAGCGCAATAAAACACACGACCACATTTTTAGGCAGTGCGTTCTTTTTCAGCAGGTCGCGGGCAAGCATCATACTGGCGTCAATACCCTCCGGCTCGCCCGGGTGAATGCCGTTGTTAATAAGCAGCACCCTTTTGTTCTGTTTTTTGATAAGAGCCGGGTCAAAAACCTTATCGCGTGAAAGCACCACCAAAGTAAGCGGCTTGCCAATATCCGTCGCGCCGTAGTTAAACAGCCTGACCTGCGGATTGGCGGCGCTCAACTTTTTATAATAGGCGATAACCTCGTTATAGGTGGCCGTATAGTTTTTGTCCTTACTGCGTTCAAAGGGCGTAAGCTGTGCGCTTGCGGCAGAAACTATACAGCAGGCCAGCAATGCGGGTATCAGTTTTTTCATAAAAAGGGCTTTTGACAAATATAAAAACGCGGGCGCAATAACAATGTATTTTATTAGTTACCCGGTTGGCAGGCAATATCCTTACTTTCTTTCCGCAAAAGAAAGTAACAAGGAAAGCCCGCGGCTGCGTTCTGATTCCTGCCCAACGCTGTAGCTTACCCACATCAGGATCAGCCCGGATGCCGCAGGTTAAGCGCTTTTTGTCATTTCGGGTACTGCGAGAAACCCTTATGGCTTCAAGAAGTTTTCTCCTCGTCAGCTCTCGTCGAAAGGATAACGGGAACGAAGGGGTAATAAAAGGCTTTTGTCATCCTCAAACGGCGATGAAATATCTTAATTATCTTGTCTGGCTGACTTTCCATCAAAAGAAGTTTTCTTTCGACAACTGGAATAAAGACGAGCAAAACCGATCTTTCAAAATGTAATGACCACGTCGTCACTCAGCGGGTGACCGGTGCAGGTCAAAATCCAACCTTCCTTCAGGTCGGCATCGGTGAGCACGTTATTTTTCGCCATTTCTACCCTGCCGCTTTTGCAGATGGCCGCACAGGCAGAGCAATCGCCGACGCGACAGCTGTAGGGCAATGGAATATTGTTTTGCAGGGCGGCCTGGAGGATAGACTGATTTTCACCAGCCATTACATCGTGCGTTTCGCCGCCGAAATTTATTTTAATGCTGTGTGCGGGATAACTCACGGCATCCGCAGCCACCGGAACCGTATCCAGCACAAAATTCTCCTTGCGTATTTGTCCGGCGGTGAAACCCATATAAAGCAGCGTAAGCCGGATCATCCGCATATAGGGAAATGGTCCGCAGGTATAAACGGCGGCGCGGGCTATATCATGCTTCAGCATTGTCCGCATCAAATTCTCCACCCCGGCATTGGTCAGCCTGTCGTGATGATCGCTTAACTTATGAACGATGGTTAATCTTTCGGGATAGCTTTGGGCAAGCGCCTGTAACTCCCTGTCAAATAAAATGCTCGCGCGTGAGGCATTGCTGTAAATAAGCAAAAAACAACTTTTACCGGGTCGGGTAAGTGCATATTTCAGCAGGGAAAAGACGGGAGCGATGCCGCTTCCTGCCGCAAAAAGCACAATATCCCGCTCCTGTGCGGAATCAGAGAGGGTAAACTTTCCTGCTGGTTCAACGGCGTTTAAAATATCGCCAACTGTCATTTTGGTTAACAGAAAGCGCGAAATTTCCCCGTTAGGAATGCGCTTTACCGTAATAGCGAGCAGTTCCTCATCAGGTGATGAACTGAGGGAATAGGAACGCCTGATCTCTTGCTGGTGATGATGAAATACAAGCGTGATGAACTGCCCGGCCCCGAACACGACCTTATTGCCAGATATTTCCCGCAGATAAAAGGTAGCCGTATCGGCCAGTTCCCATTTAATATTTTCAATCCTTAACCTGAGCATCGTGATCAGGCGCGTAATACGATCTTACCGAACTGTCCGGTATTTCCCATTTTTTTAACCGCGTCAGCGGCTTCCGCCAGCGGATAGACCTCATCAATAACAGGTGCAATCTTATGCTGGTTTACAAAACCGATCATCCGGGTAAAATCGTCCGGATGACCCATGGTAGTGCCGATGATCTGAAGCTGCCGCCAGAATATCCGCCGCCCGTTCAGTTCCGGGATATTCCCGGCCGTTCCGCCAAACAGCACGATGCGGCCACCAGGTTTGCACAGATCAGGCAGTTTGGCAAAGCCCTCGCCCAGCGCACTGTCAATGATCAGGTCGAAGCCGCCGGAGAGGTGCTGCAATTGTTCGGCCCAGTCCTGTGCTTTATAATTAACGCCTCCCGACGCGCCGAGCTGACGGGCCCTTTCTATTTTTTCACCCGATCCGGATGTTACAAATACCCGGCATCCTGCGGCGACCGCAAATTGCAGGGCAGTCGCTCCTGTTCCACCGCCAACGCCCGTTATCAAAACATTTTGGCCTTTTTTTGCCATCCCCTTTGTAAACAGCGCGCGAAAGACCGTTACCCCTGCAAGCAGAACCGCAGCCGCCTGTTCCCAGTTAAGATGAACGGGTTTTGCGTGGAGTTGCTGCACGGGCACCTTCACATATTCCGCGAAAGTGCCGTCGTCAGGCAAACCGAGGATCTTAAACTCATCAGACTGAAAAGCGGGGTCGTCGCCCCAATTATAAGCAGGATTGATAACAACCTCACGGCCTGTCCAGTGCCGGTCGGCCTCACTGCCTACTGCCTCAACGACACCCGCGCCGTCTGATCCTAAAATCGTAGGGTATTTAATACCCGCATACTTGCCAATGGTGATCCAGTAGTCGCGGCGGTTGAGCGCGGCCGCTTTTATTTTTACCAGTGCCTCGCCCGGCCCCACAACCGGGCTGGTCACGTCTTTATAAACGAGTTGTTCTTCAGGAGATTCAAGAACTATTGCTTTCATAACAACCTATTTAAGTATATGCCACCTGTATTTCCCGTAAAGCCAGTCGGAAATCCTGTAATGACAGATGAGATAAAACAAAAAACGGCAAATTTTTCAATTTGCCGCCATATTCCCCGATTGGGATAAAGATTATACCGCCTTTGCGTAAAGCTCAGCTACGTGGTTCCAGTTAACCACATTCCAGATTGCTGCAAGATAGTCCGGACGACGGTTCTGATATTTTAAATAATAGGCATGCTCCCAAACGTCGATACCCAAGATCGGTGTTCCCTTAACTTCGGCAGTATCCATCAACGGGTTATCCTGATTTGGTGTAGAGGTTACTGCCAGTTTTTTGTCAGCGGTAACGATAAGCCAGGCCCAGCCTGAACCGAAGCGTGTTGCACCAGCTTCGGACATTTTGGTCTTGAAATCGGCAAATGAGCCAAAGGTACTGTTAATAGCTGCAGCAAGATCGCCTGTCGGCTCGCCGCCGCCATTTGGCGAAAGCAAAGTCCAGAACAGGGTGTGGTTATAATGACCGCCGCCGTTGTTACGAACGCCGGCAGGAAATTTCGAAATGTTCTTGATAATATCTTCAATGCTGCCTTCAGCTTCAGGTTTCCCCTCAAGTGCCTTATTCAGATTGGTAACATAAGCCTGGTGATGTTTTCCGTGGTGTATCTCCATGGTCATCTTGTCAATGTGCGGTTCAAGGGCATCGGTAGCGTAAGATAACGCCGGTAGTGTAAAAGCCATAATGATTAGTTTTATGTTTATTGATAGTACCTAACAAATATAAAGTGTTAGGGGTGTATTTTGTTCTGATTAATGTCATTCTTTTGTATCGCCATCCAAAACGCGGCTCGGATACAGCCGGTTACGCATTATTTGCGTTTTTTTTGAAAAAAGCCGCGCATCAGTTCTGCGCACTCATTTTCGCGGATGCCGCCGGTGATCACTGTTTTGGGGTGCGTTATCTTCTGGTTCAACCGGCCAAAACCCAGTTTGACGTCATAAGCACCAAATACGATCCGGCTTACCTGAAACCAGTAGGAAGCACCGGCACACATTACACAGGGTTCAACGGTGACGTATAGGGTGCAGCCCCTTAAGTATTTTCCGCCTATCGAGTTGGCCGCGGCGGTAAGGGCCTGTATTTCAGCATGTGCCGATACGTCGTTAAGTCGCTCCGTCATGTTGTGCCCGCGGCCTATGATCCGCCCGTTGCATACCACGATTGCCCCGATAGGAATCTCGTCATCTGCCAGCGCGGACTGTGCCTCCTTCAGTGCTTCGCCCATAAAAAAATCATCAGGCGATATGCCGGGTTCGTCGTCAAAACTTACGTATCTCATTATATCAGTTTGCTGCCGTTTGGCACGGGTTTGTCAATTGCTGCCAGCACAATATCGCCGTTTTCGTCGGCTAAGCCCGTAACCAGAAATTCCGACATAAAATTCGCTATCTGTTTTTTGGGGAAATTAATCACGCCCAAAATCTGTCGTCCGGGTAACTCCTCCTTAGTATAATGTTTGGTGATC
>DASZTX010000028.1:0-28239 GCA_035547875.1 Mucilaginibacter sp.
ATTTGCGAAAGTAGCTCAGTTGGTAGAGCACGACCTTGCCAAGGTCGGGGTCGCGAGTTCGAATCTCGTCTTTCGCTCTGATCCCTTCCACTAAAGAAGGGATTTATTTTTAAAAGGTTAATCACCTGCCTGGGTGGTGGACCTGGTAGACACGCAGGACTTAAAATCCTGTTCGCCTTAAAGCGAGTGCGGGTTCGATTCCCGCCCCAGGTACTGGAAAGAGCGATTTGAAGATAAAAATTCAGGTCGCTTTTTTATTTGGTCGAACATTGGTCGAACATTTGATAGATGTTCGACCAATTCAATTTTGATACTTCAAATTCGCTTTTATCTTTGTGGAAAACCAAACCGTTTCACATGGAAGTTATTTGTTTAGAAGAGGCCGCATTCTATTCATTGCTGGATAAGGTCTATGCGCACCTAAAAACTGTAAGCACTCATCACGAAGATAAATGGATATTGCCAGAAGCGGCGATGGAAATGCTTGGCGTTAAAAAAACGAAATTACAGGACCTGCGCAACACGGGTGAAGTTATTTTTTCTCAACCCTCAAAAAAGGTCATCCTATATGACGCTGACAGCATACGCGAATATTTAGATCGTCACACCCGTAAATTTTAAACCGATGGTAAGTGAAGAAGAGCAAAGAATTCTCCGCGCTTATAACGCAGGCCACGTGCTGGCAATGTATGAACCAAAGATTTTAGAATCAATCATAAAAAGTAATAGGAACAACGAATTCGTTCGCATCATGAGAGCGGCGAAAGATCATCAGGAATTTTACCAAAACATCCCGCGAAAAGATTTTACACGCGAATATAAAAACGGATTCAGCAATGCCAGGGCAATCATCGAAAACGATCCCAAGCTACTCGATCAGTTACTTTCGACAAAAAAGCTTCACAAAGATTATTTAAGAGGCCTTGAAGCAGGTAAAGCGGAATATCATTTGAAAAAGATAAGGGACAGAGTGAAAAATCAGATAAAACCGGTTTCTGCGGAATATAAACCGGATTTCACCAGGGGCTTTAATGACGGATACAGGTTAAGCGTAAATCATATTGAAATTGTCAATTTTGCCATTGACGCCCAAAAGCGCTGGAGTCCTTATATAAGAGGTTTACAGGCCGGGCAGCAACAATACGCCAAAGAAGTTGAAGCAGAGCTTACAAAAAAGGACATTGCAGCTATCGACGTCAATAATCCTGAAATTTCGGACGAGGCCTATAACAAAATCAGGAACAAAGTTGAGGGATTAAAGGAGAACTCGGAAGGGAAGTTGGACTATTTAGAAGCCTCCGAAAGGCGGGATATTGCAAAAGATGCTGAGGATACCGACAAACCGACCAAGCCTCTGCCTGGCTGGTTGAAGAATGACCGTTTCGGCGGAACGGATGCTCAACCAGATATACCAAAGAATAAAGACAGAAATATAGAACCGGACAGATGATTTTTCTTTTTCACCTGCTCTGTCAATCTTTGCCCATATCGACATCGCGTACTTTCGACGTTGATACACCCGGCTCGGTAGGCAGGCGGCCCTCATTTCTGTTTATCGCAGCATGATAGTTCGATAACCTTTTATTTAGAAACTCTTGAGAATAATCCATTGATTTTGCCTCGCCCTTCACATCGTTTAATTGTTTCTGGTTCATATCCTTAAATGCATTATCGCCCAAGTGAACATTGACGGAATTTCTGACTTTAGCGGCCAGTTTAGGGTCTGCGTTTGAAAGCTGCGGCTCCAATTTTTCATCAAACTCTTTTCTTACTTCATTCTTCTGGTTTTCGAGCTGACTTCTTAATTCACGTTGATTGCCTGCCGGATCGCCGTAATTCTTTGGGCGTAGTCCGGGCCGATAACCCCTGTCCGGTGGTAATTGTCCAAGTTGGTTATCAATATTGCTTATTTTTTCACGAGCAGTTTTTAAGTCACCTTCAAGATGGGAGAATTCTACCGGCAACACTGGCTCATAGCTTTCTTGCTCTTTCATATAAGGTTTGGTTGAATATTATTATAATATATGCTAAGATAAATAAACATTTTTGAAACGGGAAAGTCGGGAATGGACAAGTTTGATGATGTCGATCTGGAATTAATCGACAACTGTTTCGGCGGCGACGCAGAAAAATACGAAGCCGCTTTAAGCGATGGCGATAACGAAGTTATCAGATGGAAAGATTTACACACCGCAGCGATGGTTCATCCTGATCAGGACTTATCGGTACATAAGCTGATCGAACGGCTGTTGGGTTATCGTCCACCTTCTTGCTATACTCTGCCATTTGAGCCATTTTTACGTGAATTGTTGAATGCTTTTGATGGCAATAACCTCACAGAAGATGAACTATACGAACAAGCGGAAGATGTTGTTAAACTCATTCGAAACAGGCAGGTTGAAAATAATAGCTGCCTGGACTACGACCAACAAATTTATCAGAAATATATCGACTATCTGCCGCAATTTACCGATCAGGTAAAATACCGACTTACAAAGCTTTTAGGCTACGAGCCAGAACTACGCCATTCGGTCGCCGTCGAGATATTTCTTCGGGAATGTTTGGTCGATGATCGTTTTTATATGCTGGCACCTATCACAAAGACGGATATTCAGGCCATCACCATCATTAAGTACAGGGAGATTTTATTAGCCCAAGGAAAGCAGGCTGCGGATGCTTCCCCATTGATTGCAGTTGACCTGCTGCTGGAAATGGCTGCTTGAAGCATAAGATAACTAACTACTTATCCGCGTAAAATCCCGTATAGACAATGGGTGATTTAATCCGGAAAATACCGTTAAAAAACCCGGTGTGGAACGAATATAAATCATTTAAATTGAGCCACCTAAACTTAGGCACATTGATAAATTATTAAAAATTACCAAACGAATTGAATTTATTCGATTTAGACGCTCCTATTATCCAATTCGCTTCAGACGGAGAAAGCGATGCGTGGACGTTACGCCATGCTGTCGAAGGTGTTCAGATTTTCGGGGGGATAGGTTCGGGTAAAACGTCCGGTTCTGGTCGTATGCTCGCGCTTAAATACCTGTCTAACGATTTTGGCGGATTAGTCTTAACTGTAAAACCGGATGAAAAAGAGGTTTGGCAAGAGTATTGCCGGGTCACCGGGCGAGAAAAGGATCTGATCGTAATCGAGCCGGGCGGCAAGTATAACTTCAACTTTCTGGAATACGAAACAAATCATCACGGGAGAGAAAGTTTAACAGATAACCTCGTTGACCTACTTAAAACCGTAATCCGGGCGGGCGAACAAAAAGACAGTGGTAAAAGTGATGATGCTTTTTGGGAAACGGCTTTGGATATTTTGATTTTCAATGTTATTGATCTTTGCAAACTGGCCTATGGCAAGGTGTCGGCACAATCGATGTACGACATTGTGCAAACCATCCCTAAAGCCGACGAAAAGCTCAACGGTAAGGAAATTAAACCTTTCCAGCAGGCTTTTGAGGAAGCTGTAAAAAACATTAAACAACAATTAGACAATTGGTTTGACATCCTCGACGAATCTGAAAAGGAAAGGCTGAAAAAAGACGTCGTCGCCTATGAAATGACCGTTTCGGAAGCTGTGCCGGATGAACGGCTGCTGCATTTCCTCGACCAGTTTTTTTTTGACAGTTTTAAAAACCTGAGCGAAAAAACACGCTCCATTATCGACTTTATTTTCACCGGCTTCCTTTTTCGACTGCTTCGGGAACCCGTCTATACCCTGTTTTGTAAAAATTCGTCGAACGTAAAGCCGGAAGACTGCATGGACGGGAAAATCATCCTGATTAACCTGCCCGTAAAACTTTACCACAAAGTTGGGCGCGACTGCCAGATTTTGTTTAAATATATCTGGCAACAAGCAATGGAAAAACGGGACATCAGGAAAAATCCCCGCCCTGTTTTTCTGTTTGCCGACGAGGCGCAACATTTCCTGCATGAACACGACGCCATTTATCAGGCTACAGCACGAAGTAGTGGAATATCGACGGTTTATATTACTCAAAATCTTCCCAATTATTATGCCGCGATGGGTGGTGCAAAAAGTGATCATCGCGTCAAAAGCTTCTTAGGTACGCTTGGTACGAAAATATTTCACGCGAACGCTGATATCGAGACCAATAAATATGCCTCAGAATTAATCGGTGATACCGATAAAACTAACCCTTCATTTCAGGTAACTGTCGGCAACGAGTCCTTTTCGCAATCGAAAACGATCAGCCTAATAAATGAAAGAAGAGTAAAACCAGAGCAATTCGTCAAACTGAAAACCGGGGGGCCATTTAATAACTATATCGTTGAGGGCTATTTGCATAGGCAGGGTGATGCATTGTTCCAAGGCCAGAATCACACCCGAACGACGTTTAATCAAAAACGCAGATAAATTTTTCAGCAAATATTATTTAAATACCTAAAACTCATATCATGAAAAAAACAAATCTCTACTACAAAACCGTGTTTAAACGTAAGGAAGTTGCAAAGGACATCGCATTAATTATTCTCCTGTTCTTTATGTCGTGGCCCCGGCTTCTGATGGAAGTATTCTTGCGAAAAAATTTTGGTGAACGGTACTTCTCGTTTACCACTGTTATTTTCCTTAGCGTCATTCTCTTTTTTATGCCAATCGGACTTGACAGAGCGCTATACTATTCCGGCGATACAACCTTTTCCGGCATAGTTATTAGAAATATCACGTGGTACATTTATATAGCAGGACTAATTTATGTAAGCGTTTTACGTCAAAAGGAGATTAGGCGAGAAATCGGAACTTTTGATTTTTCTAAGTTCAGCGCTTATGACGGCGACATACAACCGGCATTTTATAAAATTAAAATATGGGGTAAGGAAGTTAATAGACGGCAGATTTCTATTTTTATAGAACCCGCATTCCTATTCGCGGTCGGTGTGATACTTACTTTGTGCATTCAAAAGGTAGGGGTACTAATTATACTTTGCAGCCTTTGTTATGCTTTCAGTTACCAATTTGCGTACACGCGGGGAGATCATTTTATTTTAGACACGATTGATGAGATGATCTGCAATGAAGAGATGGTCGCGTCTTTCGTGGATGGACGCAGGCCCGAAGAAACCCGAGGCTTTGAAATGCGTGGCAACGCGCCAATTGATCCTGCCTTCAGAAAACAAGTCATCGATAATTGCATTGAGCAAGAACCGATAACAGAGGCCCTTTGATTCTTCCTAAAGCTGTGCTTAGGGAAGATGTCTGATGGTTTTTTTATAGATGGTGATTGATGGGTTTTCAAATACTGCTTTTCGTTAGTTAGATACACGAACCAATCATTGATTGTCATTGAAAAATCGACAAAAGAACCGTCGATAATAATACCTGTAATACAATCATTCCAATGATAAGAATGATCCAAAGCACGTCGGCGGAACATGCAAAAGCTTACTTCTCCGATGCCTTACAAAAATCCGATTACTATATAAACGACCAAGAACTGCAAGGGCAGTTCCATGGTCGTTTGGCGACGCGCATCGGACTGGAAAAAACGGCGACCAAGGAAAGCTTTTTTGCCTTGTGCGAGAATGTCAATCCGGTGACCGGCGAGCCACTGACGCCCCGCACCAAGGAAGACAGGACAACCGGCTATGACATCAATTTCCATTGCCCGAAATCAGTTAGTATTGTTCACGCCCTGTCAAGCGATGAACATATTTTAAAGGCGTTTCAGGGCAGTGTTAATGAAACGATGCTGGATATCGAAGCCGATGCAAAAACCCGTGTCCGCTTGCGCAAAACCTATGAGGATCGCGAAACAGCGGAATTGCTTTGGGCAGAATTCACCCACCAGACGGCCCGGCCTGTTGACGATCACGCGCCCGATCCGCATCTGCACAGCCACTGCTTTGTATTCAATGCCACGTTTGACAAACAGGAAAACCGTATCAAAGCCGGACAGTTTAGGGATATAAACCGTGACATGCCTTATTACCAGGCACGGTTTCATAAGCGGCTGGCCGATAAGCTGACTGATCTCGGTTATAATATCCGGCGCACCGACAAATCATTCGAGATCGAGGGCGTACCGCAAAGCGTGATTGACCTGTTCAGCAAGCGCACCGATGAAATCGGGCAGGTCGCCAAGGAAAAGGGCATTACCGATGCCAAAGCCCTAAGCGAACTCGGCGCAAAAACCCGCGCTAAAAAGCAAAAGGGTTTGGGAATGTCTGACCTCAAAGCTGAATGGAAAAAGCAGATCGGCGAAAATATCACCTATAAATCCGGCGAAGAAAATGCGTCGGTTCGATACGCACCGAATAGATCAGTAAATATAGAGCCGGACAAAACCAATGCGGATGATTGCATTGATTATGCCCTGCACCACTCCTTTGAACGGGCATCGGTGATGGCGGGGCGGCGAATACTGGCCACAGCCTATCGGCACGGCCTGGGCAAACGTCAGGTGTCGATTGATAGCATTACGGACAGCTTTAAAAACGATAGCCGGATTATCCATGTAAAAGATAAATCCCAAACGGTGTGTACCACTGTCACGGCGTTAGCCGAAGAAAAACGAATGGTTGACCTTGCCCGAAAGGGCCAGGGGAAATTCAGGCCGCTTTATGCCAATACGCCGGATTTAAATCCCAAGCTGAACGATCAGCAGGCTTTGGCAATCGGCCATGTACTGACCACACCGCACCAGGTTTCGATTATACGCGGCGCTGCCGGCACCGGAAAGACCACCGTTATGACCGAGGCAAGAAAGCATATAGCAAATGCCGGTAAAGAGTTATTTGTCGTTGCCCCTACCTCCGAAGCGTCACGGGGCGTATTGGTTGCCGAAGGTTTCGAGAATGCCACCACGGTTGCGCAATTATTGCAGGATAAAAAATTGCAGGAACAACTGAAAGATCAAGTGGTATGGGGTGACGAAGCAGGATTGCTAGGCACTAAAGACATGGCCTCATTACTGGCTCTTGCCGACCGGCAAAACTGCCGCCTTATCCTGGGCGGCGATACCAGGCAGCATTCAAGCGTGGTTCGCGGCGATGCCTTGCGCATCCTCAATACGGTCGGCGGTATCAAGACGGCAGAGGTGAGCAAAATTCATCGGCAGAAGAATGTCCATTACCGCGCTGCGGTCGAAGATTTATCAAGGGGCGATGTCAGCGCCGCTTTTATAAAACTGAATAGCATCGGCGCAATTAAAAATGTCGATCCGCTAAAGCCGAATGAAATATTGATCGGCGACTACATGAAAGCGGCAAAAAAGGGGAAAAGCGTTTTAATCGTCTCGCCGACGCATCAGCAAGGAAATGCTGTCACCGATGAAGTACGCAAGAAACTGCGAGCATCCGGGATGATCGGCAAAAAAGAAGTAAGAGCCAAGAAATTTGAAAACCTCAATCTGACCGAAGCGCAGAAAACAGACTGGCGGAATTTTAAGCCGGGTCAGATTGTCCAGTTTAACCAGAACGTGCCGCAAATCAAACGCGGCAGTATTTGGTCGGTTAATGAAGTAAATAAAAACGGTATAGCCATCATAAATGATGCCGGGAAAACCACACAACTGCCACAGTCGAAATCATCGGCTTATGAGGTTTACCAGCAATCGGAAATCGGCTTATCAAAAGGCGATAAGGTCAGGATCACGCGAAACAGTTTCGATAATCAAAACAAGCGGCTTAACAATGGGCAAAGCCTGGAAGTGGAAAAGGTCAACAAATCGGGCAGCATCACATTAATTAACCGAAGCAGCAAAGCGCGTTTTGAACTAGACCAGGAATTCGGGCACATCGCCCACGCCTATTGCACCACTTCACATTCCGCACAAGGCAAAACGGTAGATGAGGTTTTTATTTCGCAACCATCATCAACGTTCACTGCTACCGATGCCAAGCAATTTTATGTATCGGTCTCACGTGGCCGCGATACAGCGACGATCTACACCGATGATCGCCGCGCCCTGCTTGAATACGCCTCCGAACTCGGCGACCGGCAATCGGCTTTAGAATTGGTAGGCAAAAAGAATAAGCACCTTGATTACGTTCAGCAGGTAGAACGAGACAAGTATAATTTTGACAATGTTTCAGTTCCGATGAAAAACGAACCGATTAAACCAGCCCACTATCGACAGAGATTATGAACCAGGATTTTAAATTGAGATACGATCAGCTTAAAGAAAACAATCCAACTGGAGGGAATTCTGAAACGACGAAAAATGAAAATTTCGCAACACCTGGGCATGTGCGCAATTTATGCTTTGTCTGGCCGGACGGCAGGATGAAATTTTTTAATTACGCTTATTTGGTTTCCGGTGAATATTCTTTAGATGAAAGTAGCATCATATTGATTTTTACAACTGAGACGATCTTTATCAAAGGCTTTGCACTTAACAAATTATTTCAGGACCTTTTAAACCACGTAGCGAAACAGATTGTTTGTGACAGTAAAAGATATTCCGCAATTCATAATGATGAGGGATTTGCCATCTATGAAATTACTGTGGTCTAGGGTGTTGTAAGTGTAACATAGTAAATAATTATTTATACATTAAATTATTATTGCTATTTTGTGAAGATATTCATATCAGTAAGGAGATTAAAATACTATTGCCTAAAGCTTTATCTGTACATGGACGACTCTTTTAAAAATGTGATTGCTGGCGCGGCTTCAGCCGGTCTTAAATATCTTCCAGTTTGCCATTCTTGTTCAGCCAAAGCATTTAAAGCAATATTGGCGACATCTATAGTAGATGCTACACCTTGCAAATTCAATAATTTTGAAAAATTACTTTATCTATTCTACGGGAAACCATCTTATAGAGTCAATACCGAAGGGAATAGGCCGTATTATTATACAGCCGATTTTCCAATTGTCTTTTTGTTTGATATAGACGTATTAACCGACATTCATAAATTATACCCATTTGATACTGGAGGTTACCACAATAATGTATATAAAGAATTTTTGGACAATCCACTGCATCATTTCGAACTAAATCCGCAAATTTCACAAGCCGAAAAGACCGTATCATATTTCTTTGGCTCGAATAAAAATTATTTATATACTATTCCAAAAGAAAATATTGCAAGTTCATTTCCAAAATTGGGGTTTGATATCCAGGCCTATTATAACTTGTTGCAAGGCATAAAAGATGATGATCGCAGTTGTAGTATTGAGTTGCAATTCCAAACAGGTATAAAACTTCTCCCATCAGTCATTAAATATATCATTGTTCCAGAGGTGTTTTTAGATGACGACTATATCTTAGAAAAATTACTGAACGACTTCGAACTCGATAGACCTAAAAATATTGCAGATTACCCATGCTATCGAGGCGCTACGTTGGAATATCATGGCATTTTGTTCGACAGGGTGAATAAATTTTTAAAACAACACGACTATCTATGAAATATGAGTTAATCGGGTTCATAAAGCCGCCGGTCGAAACCCATTCTTTCGCCATGCCGATTTATCGACTGGATGATGCATATTACCTTCATAACATTAAGGTATACGATACCTTAACTGGCTTCGAGCAGGTAAACATTGATAAAGAAGATTTATTAATGCTTCCCGAACCAAAAGAAATTGAGATCAATTCGTTAGCTAATTATATTTATTACATTAATTCCGGCAAATACATTGTAGGAACAAAGGCAGAAATACACGATCAATTGGCAAAGATTGCCCATTCGCTAAGAGATAAGCCATTTATAAAAAAATCCATAGCACTATTTCTCGAAAATGATAGTTTGATCGAAGAAGCTATTTTAGAAATTGACAGAAAAATCAAATTAGTCAAACATAAATCAGATTTCGTTAGCAGGTCTGCATTTCTTTTAAGCACAATTAAAAAGAGTAACGTCATAAAATATATCTTCCCGAGATATATCAGCCGAGATCTTTTTAACTTCAGTAGTCATACACCCGAATATATAATGTCCTTTATGCTTGCTATCAGGGACAAAATAGAAGAAATACTAGATGTAGAAGGTGTTGTTCTTGATGAGGTGCCCATAAAAAACTTTTATCGAATCGTTGACCAAATTTTGTTAGGTAATGTTTTTATTCCGGAGCCTTCTACTGCCGGGAAAGACCGTTTAGGCAGCGCTGATTTTATTACTGTAGGTCATTTGAAGTACTTTGGGGCGGTGATACCTACAACTGATAAAAATAACAACGCGCTTAAATTGGTCCAGTTGTTAAATAAGAAACCTATTCCAACACCGGCGCTGAAATCATCGGAACCTGATGATTTCAAAATAACTGATCGCAATATACTTGGTAAGTTGTCCGACTTATGTGATAAATTTGAACAATATAGTATTTTCTGCCACTTACAGCCAAGCACGATAGTATCGGATGAATTCCAGCAAATTATAGAGAAAAATAAAAAAGCGATAGGCAACGATGTTACCAATAGCTTAGATAATATTGATAAAATTTTAAATTATAGTCCATTTGGATCTGACCGTCTGGGTCTTCTCGATTACAACATAGCTTATCAATTGGCAAAATCCAAAGCGATTTCCACTTTTAAATATGATTTATATATAGTGGAATATGATGAACCGCTTCCCGTCGGTTACTTCTATCCGACAAATGACAAACTATTCAAAGAGGTTTTATTATATGCTGTACAAACAGCGCTAATCCAAAATGATGGTTGGCACCCTGATTTTGAAGCGGATAGCAAAACGTCATTAATAACCTTAGAACCTGTAGTGGAATTTTTAAAAAAGTATGCTAAAAACGACCTAAACATGAAAGCAAGTTAATACTATGGCCCCATTAAGAACAATCAGCCTGATCTTATTAAGTGTTTATCTATTGATAATAGTTTTCTTTTTGATCTTAGGAAAAGGAAAAAAGACAGTAGAATCTTTTGCCATTGGTAACCGTGAAATTAGTTTTTGGGGAACGTTAGCCGCTCTAGTCGCTTCATTTCGTGATGGTGCAGGACTCGCCGTATGGGTATCGCTCACGTTTTTCTTTGGCTTTGGCTCATTGTGGCTTACGTTAGGAATGTCCATCGCATTACTGTTGTTTGTATTTATTGTGAATGTTGTTAAAAATAATTCAACCAAGTTTCGATTTATTACTACCAGCGATTTGCTTCAAAACGGAATTGGCGAAAAAACATCGCTGATTAGCGCTATTATCATTGCATTTACCGCTTTATTATATTCAGCTTCTCAATTATTTGTCGCTGGAAATATATTATCAATTTTGTTAGGTATACAGGAAAATATTGGTATACTAATCACCTCCATTATTATTGGGACATATCTTATACTTGGCGGATACAAAATCGTTATTAAAACTGATTTATTACAATGGGGTATAATAATGACAATTGTTATTCTCCCCTTTCTGATGGCTAGCAAATTAAATTTTCATACGACGTTTAACAACGCTATTCCGGAATTTATTGAATTAGGTTGGCAAAATAAATTAGGATTCGCCGGCATTAGTTTTTTGGTTGTACTTGCGGGTGGAGATGTTTGGCAACGTATATTTTCTGCTAGAAATAAAAGTGTAGCACGAAAAGCCTTCCTGTTGACTATTCCATTATATTTTATAGTTTGTATCGGGATTGTGCTATTAGGTCTCACTATAAAAACTATCCTACCGACGGTTGAACCTCAAAAAGCTTTCTTTAGTTTATTTAGTGTTAACTCTATAAAACCAATTGTTCTGGCATTTGTCGGAATATTCACTGTAGCTGCATTAAGCAGTACACTGGATACCCAATCTTTTTTATTTGCAACAACACTCACTAAAAACGTAATTAAAAAAATTGATGAAAAGCGGTTTGTTAAAACAACCTCATATTTTATCGTGGTCCTATTTTTATTCCTTTCACTAATTGCCTTCAGTATTAAGAATATTGTAACATTTCTCTTCGGTGCGGTAACATTAGAAACCATCCTTGTTCCCTCTTATTTGCTTGTAGTCTTTTTTCCAACCGACGTTGTGAAAAAGCATGATTTTAAAATTTGTGTTACACTTGGTATAAGTACGGCTTTTTATGCGTATTTATTTATTAGCGGTGCATTTAATAATATTCTTAATACAGTGTTACCTTTTTGCCTCGAATTTGTATTACTTTTAGCTATATGGCTATATTCAAAAATTCTTACAAAAAAACTCTGATGTGGGAATACAATATCCTATGTTCATTTTAATGTAGCATTGTCCAGTTCCTTATAAGTGCAGGCGCAGCCATATACTACCGGATAATACCCCGGCACAGAATTGACGTAGGACAGTTTGATTTCTTTTACCTGATTCATTTACAATAGTCTCCAATAGTCTCCTTAGGATAGTTGGGCGGGTTGTTAATAATTGAAGTGAAACAGGCTAAGGTATCAGCCCGTTATCGGCAAAAGAATAAAAGCTATAAGGCGTAACGATCATGTGCTCCACTACTTCGATACCTATCGTTTTTCCTGCTTGAACAAGTTTGTTGGTCATATATATATCCTCCTTACTCGGATCTAGGTTTCCTGACGGGTGGTTATGAGCTGCGATGATACGAGAGGCTTTCGCTTTTAGGGCGGTTGCGAAAACAATCCTTATATCAATCGGACACAAATTCATACCACCGGTTGAGATATTTGAGATACCTAAGCAATTGCTGCGATAATCGAGCAGTAGAATCTTGAACTGCTCGACCAACTCAATTTTGTTTCTGTCCCATGCTTGTTTAAGAACCTGGTACGCCGTATCAGAAGAAAACACTTTGATGCGGTTTTCAGGCAAAGTTTCGTTGCGGTAAATCAATTCAACTTCCGCGACCTGATACAATGGATTAACGTTGAGATCATTCATAGCTGCACCTACAAAACCAGGTTCAGGTTGTGCATGTGCCAGGCATTTAAATCGTTATGGCCTTCATATACCGAGTTCATTACCCTGTAATTGATGCCTTCGGACTTAAACAACTTGATCAGCGCTCCGGTAGCCAGTTCGCCGCCCCGGTCATTATCCAGCCAGGTAAAGGCCTCTTTGTAGTTCAGGCCTTTAATATGGCCTGGAACATGCGCAGCGCATCCTGTCGAATGCAAAATGATCGCATCGCCCTCATGACCGTGATTTTCTCTCGTGGTGACAAAAGTGGCGTAATCCATCGCGCCTTCGAAAATATGCAGTTTCGAATGTGATGGATCAGTCCCGCGAATAAAGGATAGCGTTTTTGCTCCGGCGCAACCTTTAAAATTGCGATTGCGAAGTTCGTAACCTTCATCTTCATTTTGCATTCCCAAAGCAGCGATACCAAGATCGAGGTGCCGGTGTCTTACGATGACCTGCTGAAAGATGTCTTTGCCAATAGCAAAAGGAATGCCCCGGTTTTCCAGGTATCGGTAAAGTGCCGGTTCCGTGATTGGTTCGATGTCTTCAACAATCCAAAGCGGCCCCTTTTCTGTAATCAGCGCTTCACGGTTGAAATTGCCTGGCGTCAAATGCATTTCCCGGATGCATTGCAGGGCGTATTTCGGGGAGAAATCATCGCCTTTTGACCGCAACAAAGCGCGGACGAAATTAAAGGCATTGCCGCCCTCAAATAGCCCAAAATCAAACCAGATATTTTGGTCTTTATTGACGTGAAAGCTGGCTGTCAGTTCATAGCGAAGCGGCGAGAGATACCAGGCTTCTTTGGCGTTTTCTTTAACTGGTTCAATTTTTAATTGGGCCAGGATTTCAGTCAAAGGGATAGCGTTAGCTTTTTCAATGTTCATTGAATGCTCCATAAGTAATGATGAGATTGTTTGGCAGAGGCCGGAGAAGGTTTTCTAAAACCCTGCTGTCGTTTTATTTGATCAGGCGGCTTTCAAGAAACCTGTCCAGTTCGGAACGATGGTAACGAATATTCCGTCCGATTCTAAAATATTTCAGATCATATCGATTCTTGCACGCCCAGGTCGCAAGTGTATTTGGGGCGTAGTTTATATAGGCGGCTGCCTCCTTGCGGTTCATGATTTCTTTCGGCTTCTTTTTGTCCGACATTCTTTACTCCATACAGTTGAAAAAATAATTTTGAGAATCATTGCACCTCAAAAAACGGTGACCGTTATACGGTAAAATGTTCGGGAAAATCAAAACAAAGTGGTTTCGTCAATAACGAAGAATGTCAGTTAATCTCTATTGCATACAATGGTATTTTATCAAGGCGCTTTTATGTGCCCTGGTTCTTAAGTTGATCGATGAATATCGTTAACGAGGTACCGAAATCGGATTGATATTCGTTGCCGAATCTTTTCCCGAAAAGCTGAACATGGCGTTTGTCGCTTTCTCAACCGAGGCGCGGATAGGATCGATATGAAGCCTTGCGTAAATCTGCGTGGCCTCCGGTGAGCGGTGGCCTAACGACTTTCCGATGATCTGTAGGCTGGCCCCGGTGATTGCCTGGTAGCTGCCCAATGTCCGGCGCAAATCATGCATTCGGAAATTCTCTATCTCTGCCGCCTTTAATAATCTTTTCCAGCTATGTGTTGGGCAAGCGATATGACCGGTCTTGCTTTCGGTGCTTGGGAATACCCATTTAGGCTTTGTGGTTTTATTGTCGTTATTCGCCTGTGCATCTTTCCAGCGCTGCTGCAAAATTTGCATCGCTTGTGGCGTTAATGGAACAATGACCGGATCGCCATTCTTGGTATCTGGAATATGCCATTCCTGTTGTTGCCAGCGGATATCAGGATAAGCCATCGCAGTCACTTTTGATTTACGCGAACCGGTTAGCAACAAGAGCCACGTGTAATCTTTAATCGTCTCGTCTTCCTCGTTAAGCGCTTTGAAGAAGCGCGGCAATTCCTCCGGCTGCATAAAGCGGTCGCGGGTAGTTTCCTTAAACTTCTTAATGTTTTTCGCGGGGTTTGTTCCCTGCCATCCCCATTCGATGCCTTTGTTGAAAATCGCGCGCATCCGGGAGATAACGTTATTGGCGATATATTTACCGGCGTCTGCTCCTATGGCGGCGTGGGTCTTTTGAACATCAGCCTTTGTGATCTTGGAAATCTTCCGTTTGAAAAAATGGCTTAGGTGATTAGTGACAACCTTTTCATCCTGCCGCCAGGTCTTTTTGTGCAGTTTGCTATAGCGGCTCATGTATTCGAGGTATAGCTGCTCAAAGGTCATTTCGTCGCGGATGCGCCGTTTCTCCTGCTGTGGGTTCTTGCCGGATGCAATTTGCCCTTTCAGCACTGAGGCTTGTTTACGGGCGTTCTCGATACTGGTATCGGGGAAGCTGCCCAGGAATAGCTTTTCGGGGCGGCCATCGATTTTCTTGTAGAGGTAAAAAGACTTTGAACCGCTGACGCTCACGTCCAGGATCAGGCCCTTTTCTTTGCTGTCACGATAATAGCCTCGTTTGGCAGTACCGGATAATTTGAGGTCAATAAGGGCAGGCTTAGTAAAATTGAAGGTTTTGGCAGAAGTCATGGAACACATTTGCTTTCCGAGCAGCCACGGTGTTACCGTGGTGCTACTTTAGGGGTCAAAAACAATGCATTTCGATATACCTCATAACAGTCGCTTGACGGGCTAAATGTTTGTTTTATTTAGGAAGAACAACAAACATCAATCACCCTCAAACTGCTGCCTTTCTCCCTATGGGGGAGAAATAAAGAGGAACTGGCAATATCAAAATTTATAATAATGTCAGCAATCTAAATGCATTACGGTTTAGATTGTTTCTTTGGGAGTTCTACTGTGGTGCTACCCGCTGAATCAATTACCGTGCGTCTATTATATTGTTTTCAGGTAAAAATATCAACAGAATTTGGTGTAAAATGCAAAAGCATGCTGCAATAAACGAGTCGTTCATCTAAAGATGCCGCAGAAACCAGATCAAATCTCTTTCTGTCTCAATCTTCTTATCGTAAATATCGCGTCCTTCGACCGTTAGTTTTATAGTAGCCAGTTCGTTGCGAATAGTGTCTAATTCAACATTTTCTGTTGCGACATCGAATTGCTTTGAAAACACCTCTAAATATGTTCCCGGCAAAATCACTTTGTTTACCGCTTCGTTCACGACGATATGTTGGTAATGGCTTGGATTAAGGGTAAGGCTGTCTTTTATATCATGATAAACCTGACCGTTTTTTATGAATGTCAGCCGTTCAACAATGGCAGGCCCTAAACCGTTATTCTGAATATGAATAAAGATGAGGCCTTTGTCATCGGTAAGCGTGATCTGTATTAATGGCTTGACCGATTTTCCGTTATGGACACGCTGTAAATGCGCCTGGTAATACGTGGCCAACAGGGCAAGAAGCGAAAGAAAAAGCGAAAGCGCCACAGCCATAATTGCCATCCATAAGGTGAAGAATTTTAATTATGGTTTGTTTATTACCAAACCATCCTCAACCCTTAGACAAAAAGTCCGGTTTTTCCCGCCAACGAAAAATTACAAATTATTGATTTTCAATATTTTTGAAATTTTTATTAATTGATTTTTAAGCAATTTCCACCCAAATATAGCTGATGGTCTAATAGTGAACAAAAAGAGAAAGTCCATGAAACAGGCAATTGGATATTATCGCGTATCTACAGGCAGGCAGGGAAGAAGCGGTTTAGGGCTGGAAGCCCAGCAAAGCGCGGTTGAGCAATACTGCAAGGCCAATGACTATCATCTGTTGACAGAAGTTATCGAGGTAAAATCCACCCGAAAACACCGGGCGGGATTGTTTGATGCGCTTGATCTGTGCAAGCAGAATAAGGCGACACTGGTTGTAGCGCGCCTGGATCGTCTGGGCCGGGATGTCGAACTGATCGCCAGAATTTTTAATCCCAGGTCAAAGGTAGAGGTCAAGGTGGTGGATAACCCCCATGCCAATCGTTTTACGATCCATATATTGGCAGCAGTTGCCGAAGACCAGCGCCAGCGGATAAGTGAAACGACAAAGGAAGCATTAAAAGCCGCCAAAAATCGCGGCGTTGAGTTGGGTATCAATGGCAAAGTGTTTTTATCAGTAGCCAATAAACAGGCCGCCGAAGATTTTGCCCGAAAACTGACACCGGTGATACAAAAGCTAAAAAAGCGCAATATCGTCACCAGCCGCGCGGTTTGTGATGAATTGAATAAAAAAGGCGTCCCAACCTTCCGTCCGGGTGGCAGATGGCATCCGAGTTCTGTTTATACGCTGTTGACGAGAATAAAAAGACAAGAAAAACAAAAACTATAAAATCAATTCGCCATGCTTAGAACAAACAACAATGACATTCTATTTGATGATCTTGCGGTAATAAGATTAGAGCAGGATACTGTCCAACCGGGCACCTATAATGATTGTACAAATGCCATCAACGATTGCACTAATGCCTCTGTATTAAAGACGGCTGTAAACCTAAGTAATGATTGCGACCGTTCAAACTGTGTTGAAATTTGGGGCGATTGCAACGATTGAGTGTTGTTCGTTAATCTAAAATCTGATGAACCGGATACCAAAAAAATCGTCTGAATTATTGCTTAACTCTGTGGGGAATGATTATGCCTATGCCTATGCGGTCAACTGTTCCTATCCAAACTCATTCCGGCTATTGAATCACCGCCAGCAGGAAATCTTACAGGCGGTCAATGGCCGGGATGATATTGAGACGATTGCAAAAATTCTGCAAATACCCCCGGACACGCTGGAACAATTCCTTTTAATGTTGCAAAAGACGGAACTTGTCAGCTTTGACGGATTTACGGCGTTAAGAAAACCGCCGGCGCCAAAGTCGTTGAATTTCTGGATACATACCACCAATGCCTGTAATCTTGGATGCAGCTATTGCTATATCTCTACGCTGAATACTGGCAAAGGCATGACTGATGTCGTCCGAAAGCAACTGCTTTATAAATTGCTGGAAGCTGTGAAACAAAAAAATATCCGGCATATTAAACTGCGGTTGGCCGGGGGTGAACCATTGGGGCAATTTAATGCCTGGAAAGTATTTATCCCCGAAGCGAAGGAGATTTTAGGCGAAGCCGGATGTCAGTTTGACGCAGGTTTTGTGACCAATCTAACTATGCTTGACGACGAGATTATCGAATTTGCCAGACAACACGATATTGGTTTTGGCGTTTCACTGGACGGTGTGGAAGCGACACATGATGCAACAAGAAGTTTTCGCTCGGGTTGCGGCTCGTTCGGCATTGTAGACACTAACCTGCGCAAAATGAAAGCGGCAGATGTTCGCTTTTCGGTCAATACGGTGGTGACTAACTTGAACCTGACGGGTCTGCCGGAACTAACCCATTATCTCATCGCATTAGATATTCCGTTTCGCTATTCGATTGTGAAAGGAGAAAATATTCACGCGGAATTACTGGAAGAATATTTGTCAGCGTCTTGTGCGATCATGCAGGATGCCATCGAAAACGGCTGGCAGTTTTCAAAGCGTTTTCAATTTTGCGATCTGAAACCGAATGAGCTGGGATTTCAAACCTGCGCCTCTGGTTTTTCAGGTGGTGCCATCTATATAGATGGATCATTCAAGTATTGCCATGTGCAGTTTGATAATAACAATACCGCCGCACAATCCATTTTTGATGACGGTTTGGACTTGGTGGATATGATCGCCAGTGGCGAACACCACGAAGACAACAGATCGGATGATTGCAAAAAGTGTCACTATCGCTCCGTTTGTACAAGCGGCTGTCCGGTGTATCGTGTCAATGGCAAAGACCCGCAATGTAGTCTCTATCATCGTTTTATTCCCCGATATTATGAGTTGCAAGCAAGGGAGCGAATGTGGTTATTACGGCTTTAAAGTCGTATCTCCGAAAGTAGAAAGCATATTTAAAACATCGGTCAATGTGACGATTGCATCAACTGCTCCTGCGTCCTTTTATCTGGTCGTACAGGTCGATCACTTTTGCCTGTAATTCGATGATCTGCCGCTCACGTAAAAACAACCTTTCATGGAGCAGTCTTAATTCCTCGTTTTCCTGCTGATTTTCTTCGTCTTTCCAGAGCAGCAATGCGATAACGGATAATTCAAATAAATTGGCAATTTCTTCAAGCCGAGATAAATTCGGATCTGTAATGCCTTTTTCGATTTTTGAAACCGCCGGTATGGAAATGCCTAAATGATTGGCTACCGTTTCCTGACTCCATCCTTTCTGAAGCCTTATTTGCCTGATTTTATCGCCTATTCTTTCCATGAAGGATTAATTTAAAGCTGAAATTCATGATGTACTGTTTTCGAGTGTGGGAATTGTATATTCCTGAATTTGATATGCTAAGGGTTGGCTATTTTGTTATTGATCCCGAATTTGGCAAATAACGAGCTGATTATTAGTCGCAGGACTTATTGTAACAGGAAAGTTATATTTGTGGTTGAGCGAATTTTCTATTTTAGCTTTCAACTAAACGCTTATCCTCCATGAAGAGACACTGGTTTCGATCCAATTCTTTTAAATTTTTCTCTCTTTTTATTCTGATCACGGCAGTTATAACCATTCACAGCTGTAAAAAGGATTTAAAAAACATTCCTGAAACTGATGACGTATCAGATGTTGTAGCCAAAGCTAAGGCCTGGTACGAAAGTGCGTATCCTATCAATCAAAATGTTACCGGTGGCAGTATTCTGACACAAAGTGTTAGCGGGCAACGGGACTTAAGCCAATGGATTAAACCTGATTGGAAAAAAAACGTCACATATAACAGGCTCGGCAAAGGCGTCATTGAAATGCCGATTGCTGCCGGTTCGAATTTTCAATCGACAGTACGGATTGGAAATAGACTGATAAACAAGGCATATAGCCGCAGCTATTTTTTACTGCTGAACGATGGCAAACAATATAAGGCATATATCATGATGATCGTGGCGGATTCCGATTACGTTAAAAATGATTTCACAAAGCTGGCCCGCAACAGCTACCGGAAACACGAGCCGGATTTCAGCGGATACCTGATGTATTTCACCCCGAAAGGAGACTATCTGGCGGGCTATCGATACAAAGGCGGAAAGCTGGTTGTTCGCTCCGGTTCAGATAGTCCGACGAATGAAAAAAAGACGCAAAACGTAAAAACAAACGGATTGATCCCGGATAAAATGGTTCAGGAATGCACAGACTGGTATATTGCTTATTACGATTCAGAAGGTGTATTAATCTATGCTGTTTACATCGGGACAACCTGTGACACTTATGATGACGGGCAGCCGGATGATAGTCCGGGCGGTGGCGATCCGCCTCCACCACCCAAGTGCCCTCCTGTTGAAAGCTCCGTTAACAATCACTTGCTGATTAATTTCATTCCACCACCGGATGACCCGGGAGATGGGGGGTATGTGCCACCTCCGACAGATGATCCATGTAAGCCAGATCCGCCGAAGCCGGATACGACAAAGACAGATACGGTGCCACCCAATGACCCCTGCGCTCAAAAAAGTAAAATTAATACAACAAGTCAAAACGCAACAATAAAGACACAGAATACAATATTGGCTAACTACGCTAACACCAGCTCTTTGGAACATGGCTATGCACAGAATTTAAAGAGCATGACCGGATCGACTTATTTTGATTCGCCGTTAATAACAGCAAATGCAGCCACACCAGACATACTTAACACGACGTTTAGTTGGGATAGCACCAATGGTTTTACCATCGGATTTTCACATGATCATCCAAATGGGACGGCGCCATCACCTCAAGATATATTTTCAATGGTAATTAACTCTCAAAGCCAAAAGCTTACTTCCGCCGGAACAACAGCCGTCTCGTTTTATAAAAGTAACGCATCGGTAACAGTTGTAACAAGTGACAATAATTATGTGGTCACCGTTCGGAATTGGACCGCATTGCAAACTTTGTACAACGAATACTTACAGAACAAAGCAGCTTTCGACAAGGAAATTACAGATAATACAGCTTTATTTAGCTCGTATGAAGCCGCACTTTTGAGTAAGTTTGGGAATTCGATTAATCTTTATTCCGATTACTCTTCCAGTCAGTCAAAAACTTTTTATCCGCTAACCATAACCACAGGCACCGATCATGATATTTCAGAAGTGCCTTGTCCATAAGAATACTATGAAACGAATTTATTTGATATTTAATCTACTGTTACTATCGATGTTTGCTCTTGCGCAACAGCAGCCTTCGCATAGAGAAATCATGACTCTGAAAATGCCGAAAGGGGCAGAGAAAATCGACGCAAGCCGGGTTGGCGATCTCAAAGTAAGAAAACTGGATAAAAAAAAGGCGGACTTTTTCCGGGATCATATCTATCTGAAAGACGACCTTCTTAATTACTATACTTACCGGACAGATATTCCCCTTTTAAGAAAAGGTTTAGAGAACAGACAACGTCAAATGGTCTCCCTGTTAAGACAAAACCCAAGTTTTACCGTCACAGGTTCTGATATTGTTACTTATAATAATATTAAATATCTGATTATTAAATACCAGGAGGATAATCAATGGTATATTTGGTATTCTTCTGACTATAACAAAGAAGGAAGCTTTATAAATGGCTTTATCCAGTATTCAAAAGGCGACGATCTTAAGGCTAAACAGTATTTGGAAGACATGCTTTCTACGACGAAATTCAATAACCAGTAGGGCTTGGCATTCTCATGCTAATTAGTTCAAATCCATGAAGCAATTTTCGTTGGGCCGCCTGCTTCTGTACAATACCGGCGCGGGGTCGGGCGATCTGCCACTGGAACAAAAAAGTACAAATACGCTTATGCTGAATAACGCTATAACTTGTTTGCGTAGTTTAGTTTGAAAAAGATGAGGTACCAACAACAGACAATTTCGTTGAAAAGCGCACACACGAATGAAAAAACTTCACGCACAACATGGCAGTAGCTCATACTCGTGTGTTCCAGCTTAGAAGTTTCGACGATTCGGTAGCGTGAACGAGTTTGCTTACAAGAAATTAATTAGCCCTAATCAAAATTATTTTTCCGTGAACAGACAAAAAATACGTATTTCAAAAAAATAGAAACCGGCAATGCCTCTTGGCACTACCGGCCCAACCAGTGAGAGTTGGTTGTATCGGTCATATTAACCGAATGGCTTTCGCAAGCTATTGCATTGCACAGCAGTCGTTAACCGTTTCGATTGCATGTTCAATATAAAATCTCCGATTTTTCCTCCCAAAGCAATGTAATATCGTAATTAAACTCGATCTGGGTTTTAACTTTAAACTTTTCAGGATAATAGCCAACCGAATTGATCCTTATCGTATGCCTTCCTGGTAATACTTTCATCTCATAATTACCCTCCTGATCCGATTTGAATTTAATGTCATCGATATATATTAATGACAGGATATTTCTTTTGGTGCCATTGTTCTTGTCGATCAGGGAAAATCGCAACGTGCTTGCATCCGGATCAGACTGCATTTCCTTTTTGCTTTTTGCAGACCTCTTAATGGAAACCTCATTTTGGCCGGAAACATGCCTGGAAGTTGAGCACGCACTCCATACAATGCAACAAATAAAGAGCATTCCAAACTTTAAAATACGCATAGTCGTGTTATTTAATTGCAGCCTAAATTTTTACCTTTTGGATATTCCGTGCCGTAAGATTTATTATTTATTTCGGCGGAAATCCGATTTTGTATTCTTATTTGATCTGCCTCAGACAAGCTAAGATAGGCATCAGTGCCTTGTAATCCAGACCAAGCCATATCATCAAAAACCTGGTCATCGATGCTGGTATATCCCAATTCCTGCGCGACAGATTTTATCGCCGCGGAAATATCGGAAATAAAGGTCGTAGCCATGAGCATGTGTTGCGCTGCATTTTCGGTTTGGGAAGCCATGTATGCGTCAATTTGCTCGGAATACGATTTTTGAAAATTAACAGGATCATTGCGGAAATATGCTGCTAAAAAGGAATGCACGGCCTCGTGAATCATCGTCGTTGCTGCAGCCAACTCAGTTGAATTTTTTAATTTATTGAAATCTATTATCGTCGTCGCCCGTTCAGTTACCTTCGAATACGTAGTGTTTCCATAGGCTGTGGGAGGGAGCGCCCCTTCACTGACTTCCCAATCGTAACCTGGTGTTGAACCGGATAACTTGCTGATTATCGATGCAAAATTGCCAGCCTTCACTTCTTTGATTTTCTGAAAGATTTTTTCCAGACAATCGTGAATCAAGCTATCTTGAATTTTATTATCAAATTCTTGGTTGGTGGCCGGCGGAGGGTCATTTGGGCAGGGATTCGTCGAACCGCTGCTATTGCCGCCGCCGTCATCGCCGGTCGGTGGCGGTATAAAATCTATAACCAGTTTGCCGTGGCTAACCGATTCAACGGTGACATTACCAGGGTTAGGGGAACATGGATTGGTCGTGCCGCCACCGTCATTATCCCCGGTGATGACAGGGGTGTCGTCATCTTCTTCACATACGGTATAGTAACCAAGATATCTTTCCGAACACCCATGAAAATATTCGTAAGGATCGTCAACGGTGCCTCCCCATTCGCAATAGGTTTCCCATACATCATAAGTGGTACAGGATGCCTGCATGTTGTCTGTTTGGAGACTGTTTATCTTGGGTTGACTGCCGCTGTTTTCTGAAAAGGATACAATACCGTCAGGTTTTCCATTTTTGAACCGATAACCATTAATAAACTGTCTATCTAATGAGTAATATAGGATTACGCCGCTGAATGCCGATGGTATCCGCCCATAGTGAAGCTGTTTGATTATGGGACGTCGCTTTTCCATGCTCAAATCCTCGATTATTTTCGTGAAAAAATTGAGTCTTCGCCCGTCTTTGAATTTTATAAATGTGACCGTAGTTCTATTTCTGTATTTGACAGTATCGCCGACAAACATTTTCTTTAAAACAAATAATCCGGTGTCGCTTTTAATCTCAAATTCAGTGACAATACTTCCATTTCGTTTCTGTATAGTAAAAGTATTCCAGTCCACATCAAGTGAATTTATAAAATTTATAACACCATGAGGTTCATTAAAAACGGTGTATGAACTGTGAATTCCGTTATTATAGATTGTTTTTAGCGTGTCGATGCTTGCAGCGCTGATTAAGTCGGTTTTCTGCGGTACTTGGGTTAATGGGTTTTTAACATCTTTTCTGCATGCATGGATGATTAATGCAGATACTACGAGCGTAAAACAAATAATAAACCTTAAGGACTTTGTTTTAGGATACTTGTTCATGTAATAAAGGTTTTGTCGTTGAGAAGCAGAAAATAGCGAAATATCATGAATAGCCGACCAGAGGATTTGTGAATTTGATAATTCGCTTTACGAATGCAATTTTTTTCTTTGTGAATTTGCGCAATGAAAGTGCAAACGACTATCTTTGTGATATTTAGGGCAATCCTTGCCCATTTGTGATAAGGTTTAGGTTGAAGTCCCCAAACAGCGAGTGTAAGGGGACTTCGTTTTTTAATCCGCTGGGGTCGAATTATTTCTATTCCGCCCTCAACGTTTTTACAGGATTTGCCATCGCTGCCTTTATCGCCTGGAAACTTACTGTTATCAGGGCTAAGGTCAATACCGCCGTCGCCGCAAAAAAGAAAGTAAGCCAGCTTGGGTCTATGCGGTAGGCAAACTCTTGCAGCCACTTATGAGTTTCCCAATAAGCAACGGGAAAGGCAATGAGCAGCGACACAACGACAAGCTTAAAAAAATCAGCCGACAACAATGTAGCGATACCTAAAACCGATGCACCGAATACTTTTCTTACCCCAATTTCCTTAGTACGCTGGGCTGCTGCAAAAGCGCTAAGGGACAATATTCCCATTAATGCAATAATTATCGACACGACCGAAAGCAAAATGGTGATCTTTCCGAAGCGTTCATATCTGTCAAGTAATTTGGCAAAATCACGATCAAGCCAGCTGTAACGAAGCGGAAAATCGGGCTCGACAGTTTTCCAGTATTTTTGAATGGCCGACACAACGGCCGCGGCATTACGACCATCAATTTTAACCAATATGGCTTGGTATCCGCTCAATAATCCCTTTTGCGCACCAATAGCATAAATTTCAGGCGCAATGGTCGAATTATAACCAGTTACATAATTATCCTTAACAACGCCTATAATCCTATAATCGCGATTAAGTATTGTGACCTTTTGACCGACTGGGTCTGTATATCCCATATAACGTGCCGCGGTTTGGTTGATAATAGCGCTGTTTAGCGTATCACTCGCATGGTCGGTTGAAAAATCCCTACCGGCCAACATTTGTATGTTAAGAACTTTGAAATAATCAAAATGCACGTAATCAAATGTCATGATTGCCGTCTGTCCGTTAAAGGATGCTTGGTTCTGATTTGCCAAAGACGGCTTGCCTGGATAAAAATCAGTCATTGCTACATTTTCTACACCTGGAATCTGCAGTAACTGGCGTTTAATCAGTCCTATCTTTTGCTCTTTGGACTGCCGGTCGATCAATCGCTCATTTTTTACCTTCAGCACCAGGACTTGCGATGTTGAAAAGCCAGGATCTTTTGAATTCATAAAATTCAACTGCTGGTGCACTACCATCATCCCTATGATAAAACAGCTGGAGATGCTAAATTGCGCTATAACCAAGGCATTGCGCAGTAATCGTCCTTTTGCGTTTGGGGTGACTCCGCCTTTTAATACTCTAACGGGCCTAAATGACGACAATATCAACGCGGGATAAGAACCAGAAATTATACTGACCAGTAGAGTTAGCGATATCAGTTGAATCGCCAATATTAGATTCTGCATCGGTCGCTGCCGGTTGAAAAAAGTTAACTGCATGCCAAACTCGTGATTAATCAGGTATATAATGCATTTAGCGAAGAACAATCCTACCAGCAAAGCAACGAAACAGTGTATGACGGCTTCAGCCAAGAACTGTTTAACCAACTGAAGACGCCGTGCGCCCATAACTTTGCGCATACCTGCTTCCTTTGCGCGTTTACCAGCGCTTGCAATACTTAAATTGGTATAGTTGATACAGGCAAGCACCAACACCAGCACAGCAGCCATTGCGAAAAAAATTACCGGCTTGTCATTGCCGACCTGCGTGTTCAACAAAGGGTGATTCTCGGCTGCATCCCTATAGGACGAAGCCTGAGGCGACAAGTGGATACTGGAGACTGGCTCGAAATGCACATCATTAATGGTGACTTGTGAATTATTTTTTAGCCATTCCTCCTTGTTGCTTCCTGGTGCGCTCAGTCTGGGATTTGAGGATACCATAGAGGCATAATTGTAGTTAGCCACTTCGTCGATCATTAATGATTTTGCTTTGCCTGAAAGTGCAGATGAAGATGTGCCCGACTTTAGTATTGCGTAGGTGAAATAAATACCCGCCCCCCAATTGTTGGGAACCTTGCTGAAATAAGACACGCAGATATTGAAATCAAGGTGTGAAGGACCAGTAGGCCGAAACACGCCTGTAATCGTGTAAGACTTGCCATTATTTATCCTTAGCGTCTTGCCTACGGGGTTCGCATCGCCAAAAAATTTTTGACTGGTGGCCAAGCTGATAACGGTACAATTGGGTTCTTTTAGAGCGGCTGTTCCGTTCCCGAAAACGAATTTATAAGGAAATACTGTAAAAAACGAACTGTCTGCGGCCATGATCTTGTCAATGTACAATTGCTTGTCTGCGGCGGTTATCAGACATTCACCCTTGTCAAGCACGCGGGTGACCGCTTGTATTTCCGGACAATTAGCAATTAAAACCGTTCCTAATGGATAGGGTGAAAAAATAGTGCGCTCTGTGGTTTCCCCGGTATAGGTTTGGCTTACGTCCACCCGATAAACGTTGCTCAATTGTCTGTCCCACTTATCGAAACTTGCTTCATAATCGACATACAATAATGCCGTTATAAAAACCGCCAGGCCGAATGCTAATCCGACAAGATTAAGCGCGGTAAAGCCCGCGTTACGTTGAATATTTCGCCAGGCTACGTTAAAGTAATTTTTTAGCATTGCGTTTGGATTTATAATTACAATATATCCATTTTCAAAATTGACGCCAAATCATTAAACTATTGATTGTCTGTTCGTTGTGGTTTGCATAGACAAATAAATGTTCGATTTTGATACACGCCGATGTTCGGTTTCAACGCTATCTTTTTTTATGTGTCTGAACTTAAAAGGCGTTAAACTATCCTCTATTCTTCCTTCTTGCGGCATGTTTTGCAATGAATAGCAACCTGTGTCTATGGGGGAGGGAGAAGCCAGTGGAATTACAGGCTATGACAAGGAATTTCTTCAAATTGTTTTTTACATTCGACGAAAGCTTCTATAAGAGATTTGACTTGTGGGTTGTCTTTTGCTTTAGCAATCGCGTTTCTCAGCGCATCAAATTGCGGTTCAACTGTAACAGGCATTGTAAACCTTACGGGGTTGTTTTTCTGAAACGAAAACCACTTTTTTCGCACTTTGAATTCTTTAAATAAATTCAATTCAGCAATCAGGTCCCCGAAAATCTGAGGCGCCTGCTCGTTAAGTATTTTAAACTGTTTATTTTTATTGTCCTCGTCGCAATCGTTCGATAGATAAAAGAAATTACTCTTCGATCTCAAATAATCGTAAGCTTCTTTCAACTTGTAGTAAGGGTCTTGCAAGTAATAATCCATGAGTCACATTATTAAGTTGTCTCTAATTTGAAAAGCTTTGACATTCTAATTGCAGGACTTGCCTTCCCATTTCCACCAGAAAGCTGTCATTAGAGCAGCTGCAATTTCTTTACCGCTCATAGCGCTGAATCTTGAATGGAAAAATCTCTCAATGCAACTTCTCGTATCACCGGCGACAGCATTTACCAGAGTTCCTGCCGCGAGGTAGCTGTAAAAACTTTCCTGGCCATCGGTTGACCTTACGTTTTCGAAATAATCGCCGTCAGATTCATAATATAATTTAATTACCTCGTAGTTTCCATTCTTATAGTTAACCGTGACAGTGATATTGTTTCCGGCAAACGAATATGTGCCATTGGTAAATGTGTTCAAAGCGTGGGCCAAATTAGCTAAGTCTTTTACCCCTTCATTCTGCATGAAACTTTCTAATGGGGAAACGGATGTGACCTGCGCATGGACAGCGTAGCTAAAACAGAATACGACAAGAAAAACAATGAAGGAAAATGTTTTTTTGAAAATGATTTCACGGCTTTTAGGTTAAGGTAATTAATTCGGATAAGATTGCACGATTGAGGCCGCTTTTTTTGCTGTCGGGAAACTTGATGACAACCCCTCCTTTGCCGAATGGGTAATATTTTGGATCGGCAACATTTTCGGCAATGGCTTGATTGAAGATGGAGCGTATTACGACCAGGTGATTAACTGCCG
>DASZTX010000029.1:0-211465 GCA_035547875.1 Mucilaginibacter sp.
GTGATGGTATGGGTGCCTTCGGCAAGTGTCGAGCTGGTAATACTCCAGTTACCGCTGCCGTCAGCTGTAACTGTGCCCAGCGAAGTTGTGCCGTCCGTATCATAAAGTGTTACCGTTGCATCTGCTTCCGATGTCCCGGTAAATGTTGGTGTCGTTACATTCGTCAGGTTATCTGTATTTGACGTCCCTGCATCGCTGGCTGATGCCAGGTCCGGTGTCGATGGCGCTGATGGTGCCTGTGTATCGATCTTTATGTCTTTATTTGCCCGTAACGAGCCTGCCCCTCCTGGACTTGGTAATGTCAGTATCGCATTACCTCCACCAGCGCCGGTTATTGTTCCTCCATTCAGTGCAAGGGCGCTTGTACTCTGATAATCCAGATCCGAAGAAACATCCCCGGCCTGAACAGTATAACTAAACGTTAAGGTATTAGTTCCCGAACCATCTGTAAAATCAATAACCTCATCTGTGGTTCCTGTTTCCAGAGTAAGTTGAGGCGTTCCGGTAACTGTCACAGCTTCATCAAAGGTCACGGTTACAGATATTACATCACCTGCCTTATAGCTTCCGTCCGCAGTGGTACTACTTACGGCGGTCACCTTTGGCAAAGACGGCGCAGTCAGGGTAAAATCATTACCACTGCCTCCAACATAACTTGCAGTTAATACCGTATTATCACCACCAGCAGTTATCGTACCACCTTCGGACAAGCCGGAAAACGTACCTGTTATTGCATCTGAACCATCGTTACTGATAATATTATAAGAGTCAGAATCACCAGACACGTAGTTGTGCGTAGCGGCCAGCGTAGATCCTGAAACACCCACCGTACCATTAACAATCAGCTGATCATAACCTGTGCCTGCCGTATTCCCGGCAATATCGATATTTAACGTACTGCCACTCGACAAAGCAAGATTACCATTAATCGTTAGCGCACCTACTCCGTCATTTACACCACTAACACCGGGAGCCAAAATACCACCACTTTGCACTGTTGCCGTTTTTGTAGAACTGGTAGCGAAAATACTGCCTGACCCGGCCAGGGTTGCACCTGATGACACGGTTACTGAGTTAGTAGCCCCCAGTGCGCCGGTTACAGATAACGTTCCGGCGATAACTTTGGTATCGCTGGAATAAGTATTCGCCCCAGATAGCGTCAAAGTACCCGCTCCACTTTTCGTAAAAGTAGATGCGCTGCCGCTGACCACCCCAGACAATGTAACTGCATTAGCATTAATAATAGTGCTGTTAGCGTTTAAAGAAACATCATTGCTTAATGTAACATCAGAACCGGAAATCTGAAGCTTTGGATTGGAACCGCTGAATATCAAACTTCCCGCACTGATATTATTGCCATCAGTAATAACCGAAAGCCCGCTGTAAATGGTAGTGGTTCCTGTATAAGTATTCGTTCCCGTTAAAATTAAAGATGAATTAGCGCCGGTGCCGCCGGTCAACGTGAGGTTATAACTACCACCGCTTTCGGAGATCACCCCGGCCAGTGTCACATTAACATTACCTGATGCGGCATTTGCTATAGTTGCGTTCCCCTGTAGTACAATGTTATTTGACAAGGTTGCGGTGCCTAAGGATGCAAAAATTATCTGTCCACTCAGAATAGTGATCTGCCCGGTTCCAAGTGCATTAATCGTATTTAATGCCGCCAAATATGACCCAGTCGAAATAGTTAATCCTCCGCTAAATGATCCATTATTACCCGAAAGGATAATAGTGGTTGGACCTGACAAAGCAAGCGGCCCCGCACCGCTGATAACTCCCGACAAGGTAAGCGAACCGGCTGCTGTGATGGACCCTCCGCCCCCGTTTACAGTGATAGCATTGTCTATAGTGCCTGCTCCTGTAAAGTTGCCACCGTTGATTATCAATGCATCCGAACCGAGATTGGAATCACTAGTCACTTTAAGCGTCCCGTTCAAAATGGTCGTGCTACCGGAATAAGTGTTGGTGCCGCTCAGTTGAAGAATAGCGGCTCCGACCTTGGTTAGATTACCCGAACCGCTGACAACACCGCTAAAATTCACAGTATTGGTGCCGCCGCCGCCGCCCGAAGAAATAGTGCCGCCCCCTGCGCCCAGGGTAACAGCGTTGCTGATGGTGGCGGTGGCATTGGTACCTGTAGGATTTACATCCAGTTCGCCGCCGTCCAATGTTAGGGCGCCGCTTGGCAAATAGGTAGAAAGCGATGCTGCAGGCCCTGTAACCAAAAGGGTACCACCTGTTACTGAGACGGCACCCGACCAACCTGTCCTGTTGCTGCCGGAGGCGAGTTTAAGCGTTCCGTCACCGGTTTTTGAGAGTGCCCCGGTACCTGCGATAGTGCTGTTAATGGTTATATTATCAGAACTGCCATTTGTTAAAGTCTGGGTGGTACCCATGGCAAGCGTGATCGTGTTACCTGTAATGGTTATGCTACTCGTCTGATCTGCGTCGATATTGAGACTTTCATTGATCGCGAGATTACTTGCCAGAGTAATCGTCTTATTATTGAGCGCGGCATCGAAAATAATTGTCTGTGTTCCGGTATTATCTGCCGCAGCAATGGCAACAGCTTCACTAAAACTAACACCGTCAGTTAAATCGATCGAAGTAGCATCTGTTGAATTTGTGACATAAATAACGTCAGAGGTAACGGTGACGATGGCAGGGGTTCCGCTCGAAGTGCCGTTGTTTATGGTAAAACTGATAGTTGCATCATCAGCCGGGGTATCGTTGCGATAGCTAATGTGACGCAATACGTCCTGCACCAGAGATTGTGTTGCATTCGTTCCGGAACTTGTGAAATTTATGGTCAGCACCCCACCTGTATTGGTGAAAGTGGCAAAAGTCAAACCGGAGTATTGCAGGTTTCCGCCGCTAACGGAAAAAGATGCTCCTGTAAGGTCAAAACCAAAAACATCGCTGGAAAGGGCAGTGCCATCACGCTGTACAGTTAACGAAGCACCGGAATAATCGCCGTCCCCACCGTTAAGTGCATCCAGTCCGCTATCGCTGACAGTCGCACCGGAACTCATCAACACGGTATTACCTACTCCTGCCCAGGCCACACTATTTCCGTTTAAATTACCGATCACAGGCAGAACATGCGGATCATTACGTAATAAAGTCACGGTATTTGTGCCGCTGTTGGCGACGGCTATATCGGGCTTGCCGTCACCATCCAGGTCACCAGTTGCCAAAAGAAAAGGACCGGCTCCGCTCGTAAAATCTTGTTTGGTAGCAAAATCGATGCTGCCTGACGTTGTAGTGTTACGCAGTATCGATATAGTATTGGCAGAATTATTTGCAGCAATTAGATCGGGTTTACCGTCACCGTCCATATCGCTTATGGTAACCGCCTGCACTCCATCGCCAGTTGTGAAATCTATTTTGGAGGCGAAGGAAATACTGCCTGACGAAGAAGTATTCGACAGTATCGATACAGTATTCACGGGTGAACCAGGGACATTTGCAGTTACAATATCAAGTTTTCCATCTGCATCAAGGTCTCCGAGGGCCACTATCTGCGGACCATTGCCGGTGGTAATGCTGCCTATATTGCCGGTATCAAATGAAATACTCCCTGCTGAAGAAGTATTTCGCAGTACAGACACTGTTGTACCGCCATTATTTGCTACCACAAGATCAGGTAAACCGTCGCCGTCAAGGTCCCCCATAGCTGTCCCTGCAGGATTTGCACCTACGGTAAAGGCCTGACTGCCGGCAAATGAAATACTGCCTGGCGATGAAATATTTCGCAAAACCGACACCTTATTAGAGTTAAAATTGGAAGCTGCTAGGTCAGGCCTGCCATCACCGTCAAGGTCGGCTGCCGACACTCCAAACGAAGAACCATAGCTTGTAGCAAATGCTTGTGCAGATGCAAAGGCAAGGCTTCCTACGCCTGAGGTATTCCGGAACACTGAAATGTTCTCATTGGTCGACGACACACCATCCCAAGTAGAGACTATCACATCCAGCATGCCGTCACCATCCAAATCACTTAGCAGAACGGTGCTTAGCGATGCAGTAACACCCAACGTAAGATCGACTGGGGTATTAGAGAAACTTGAAGCCGATAAACTGCCAGAACTTGAAATATTGCGATAAACAGACACTTTAGTTCCGGACTGAGGAGCTACGACAAGATCGGGTTTGCCGTCACCATCCAGGTCGCCGATGGCTACCGAAAACGGATTAGCAACCGATGCTGTTGTAATATCGGCCTTGGGATCAAAATCGCCCGGGGATACAATGTCACCCTTGCTGGGTGAAAAAGTGGGAATAAACGGTTGGGGGGATGCACCCATTAAGCGCAGAGTTGAGCTAGTGATATTAAGCACGGTTATTGGAGCATACGAGGCACCATTGGGCACAGTAACAGTAAGACTGGTAGCTGAAGCTGCACTTATGGCAGCTTTCGTGGCTCCGAAAAATACGATATTATCAGACAGCGTAGCGCCGAAATTAGTGCCTGTTATGGTGATGACATCGCCCGGCTTGCCGCTGGCCGGACTAAAACTGGTGATGGTTGGAGGAGTTTGGTCTATAGTATAAGTTTCATCACCATTATGACCTGCCGGGGTATTGCCGGCGACATCGGTTATACCTGTACCGCTCCCATTTAAATCGAGCCGTGCGGTACCATTGCCGGTCGCATTGTTTACGGTGAAATTATAAATTGTATAATAATCCGTGCCGCCTATATTTACATGTCCGCCATTGGGGGAAATAGATATGGGTGAATTATAGGTAATACCGCCCGTGGTGGTCAGCGTAAAATCACTTGCGTCAACGCCGGTTACGGGTTCGTTAAATGTCGCCGTAAAATCTAATACGTTATCGTGGATTGGGTTTGGATCGCTAAGGTTAATTACTACTGTAGGTGCCGTTTTATCAATCGTATAGGAATTATCACCTGCCAAAGGTGCATTCGATACGCTTGGCGAAAGGCCGGTTGCGTTAGCGAAGGTCAGCAGCAATGTACCGTCAGCACCGGTGGTAACCGGTACGTTCCAGGTTATGTTATCCGATGTGGTTGGCGTACCAACCGATGCTCCGCTTGAACCGGTCCCGCTTAATGAAAAGTTGGAAGACGTTAACCCGGTTACAGCCGCTGCGAATTTGGCGGTATAATTTACTGTTGCAGCATTGGTAGTTAAGGTATTAGCCGAATTTAACGACGTAATGGTAGTTGACGGTAAAACTGGCGCACCTATTACGAGATTGTCAATCCCAACTCCAAATGACGTTCCAGTTCCGGAATTTGCTTCCTGGGATGTCACCCGTATTTCGTCAATATTATTAAAGGCACTGGATAAGGTTACCGAAACTAAAGCAACTGAAGACAATGATCCTGTCGATACGCTTCCGACTTCGCTTCCGTCTTTGTACGCATGAACCGTTATCGTCTGATTACCTCCGGCACTGGAGGCAACTGACGTAGGGGTGACATCCAAGCCTGTTAGAGAAAACTCCGAGCCATCAGTCTTTTTAAAGCTTCCGTAGCCAAATACGGCTGTTGTTCCTGATTTTTGCAACCTGATATATTGGTTTGAGCTCAGGGATGACGATATGATATTATAGGTAGATCCCCCTGACCCAACCACGGAAAGGGTGTACGCGC
This sequence comes from Mucilaginibacter sp., assembly GCA_035547875.1. GTDB lineage: Bacteria > Bacteroidota > Bacteroidia > Sphingobacteriales > Sphingobacteriaceae > Mucilaginibacter. The sequence continues at coordinate 5,627 of DASZTX010000029.1, forward strand.
CAGCCTGTGCGTCACAACTTGTACCGGACAAATCGTATGTCGCGCTATTGGTGCCTGTTGCTAACGTCCCTGAAGTTGTAAAGCAACTCCAGTCGATGGTGGTCTGAGCTTTTATCTCACTGCTGAAAAATACGCCAATTAAAACTACCAGTCCGAGTAAAAATTTTTTCATACAGATTGTTTAGGTTAACTTGTTATTTATAAACACCTTTATTGTAATGTTACCGTTTTAAAAAATTGTCCTGCGCCAATTCCAAAGTTCCGCGCATATCTTGCCGGAGCAAAGGAGCCATTTATTCTGAAAAAAAATATAGCGATCGATTTGTTGTTCCTACAGGCCACTAACATCTCATCACCAACATTGAGAACTTTTCCGGGCTGATGACTTCCGTTGTTCCCTGTTTTTATCACAGCATCCAGGATACGTACTTCGGCTCCGTTTAAAATGGTGGTTGCGCCAAAATTCCATGGATTACATGCCTTTATTAAATCTAAAATTTCTTCTGCTTCCATATTCTCCCAGTCGATTATCACATCCTTTAACTGAGGTAAATTATAATAGGCCGCATTATTTTCATCCTGTATTTTTTCAATAGGCTGCTTGCCTGCATTAAGCAAATCAAGCACTGCTATTACCCCTTTACATTGTTGCTCACCAAATACCCGGTTGAGAAACTCATAATTAAAATAGGGTTGGTTTGTAATTTTCTGTTCCCATACAACCGCACCCTGATCCAGTTTTTGAGTCATTTTGTGAATCACCAGTCCTACTTCTTTTTGGCCGGTCCTTAGTTGCCAGAAAACCGGCGACGGTCCCCTGAACTGGGGAAGCGGACCAAAATGAATGTTATATAAACCATGCTTTACATCACTGAGCCGATCGGTTTCTATTATATGATTATAGCCCGAAAAAAAAATAATGTCAGGCTGACAGACCTGCTGCCAGTTGTAAAGCTCATTTTTATCAGCTTCAAAAGTCACTGAAATGCCGGCCGCATTACAAAATCTTAGGGTTTCGGCTGGATTATTTTCGGGGTCGTTTGACTTGCCGGCATATAATATAACCCCTGCTTTATGTTTATAATTAAATAAATATGAAAGCAGGGGCATATACAATTTTGCAGAATTCGACACAATACCTATAATCATCTGCAATTATTCTGATAAACTCTTAGAATCATTAATTCCTTGATGGGAATATTCCTTCCAAAGCGATAATAAACGATACTGCAAGAAAGGGTTGCATATTATTGTGAGGCTGGCTACCACCGGCAAGGCCAACAGCCTGGGGATTAAGCGTAGCTCCGTTTGCAGTGGCCGTAAAATTTAGCGGGTTACCACCAGAATCGGGGTCAGTAGATACTGCTAAAAAGTTATTGTTTGGACTCGCCTGGTCAGCTGTACCTGCAGAAGCGTTTATCAGGTGATTGTGCATCGGCATTTGTGTTGAAATTAAAGTAACTGTTTCGCTGCCGCTCATTTCACCAATGTCGCGGATGCTTAGTCCCGGACCTTGTCCCCAGTTCATCGGCGTCCGGCCTCTGAAATCTGGCAGCGCAAAGGTGGTTTGCCCATTACCGCCGTAAGTAGTTCCTAAAATAGAAAACAAAGCGGTGTTTGATGCGATTGATAAAATCTGCCCGTTACAAAGCGCCCATCCCCGTGGTGCAAAATTTCCGGCAAATAGTACGATTGATCCTAAAAATGGTTCTGTCATGGTTTTTAAATTTAGATTGTGATTAAATGCTTAGAATTTATTGTTTAGATTATAATACATTTCAAATTATTTACCTCCCGGCAATAATTAAAATAAAGTTGAATCATCCTCAAAAGGAGAATCAGCTAAATATTTAAAAACCTTAAATGATGTCAGTCAGCCATAACTGGTATACGATTGTGCATCGTTTTAGGTTCGCTAAAAGTAAAAACAAAAAAATGAAATTGCAAATTCAAATCTGTCAATCATTATAATATCCTCTTTCTCTGCATAAACCATTTTAAAAAAATATTTTATTGCATTCCGCCTGCAAAACCTTTAGTTTTAGGGCATTTGCTTAACCTTATGTCATCAGTTACAGATACTATCATTTCTTTTTTAGACCAGATCGGGATCAAATACCTGTTTGAGCAACTTGGCGATAAAACTTTCCTGCCGGGGCTTATGCTTCGAGACGGCACTCTGGTGATCGATCGTGAAAAATTGTTATATCCCGGCGATCTGCTACACGAGGCAGGCCACCTCGCAACCATGCCCCCATCGGTCAGAGCAACGATGAGTGAACCCCTGCCGGATACCGACCTTTTTCGTGGCGGTGAATTAATGACTATGGCATGGTCTTACGCAGCCTGCCTGTATCTAAAACTCCCCCCGGATGTAGTATTTCACCCTCATGGGTATAAAGGACAAAGCCGGGACCTGATTTATGCATTTCAGAACGGCAATTACCTGGGGTTACCGATGTTGCAATGGACCGGAATGGCTTACGATGCCAGAAATGCTGCTATAAATAATGCGAAACCATACCCGGAAATGATACGGTGGCTGCGTCTTGAACCAGAACCCGATAAGCAATGATACGATTTGCAAAATTGCCGCTTGAATTTGATACAGCAACCGCCAAGAAAGAGCTGGAGTTGGTAGGTAAAGAATGGATCAGTCATTTTAATAAAGTTAATTACGACGGTTCGTGGAAGGTACTGGCTTTACGGTCACCGGGCGGCCAGCACCAAAATATTGTACCCGAGCTAATGTCGTTCAAAAGCTATGAGAATACTCCCTTTATGGAAAATTTTCGATCTGTAAAACATCTGGTCAACCAGTTTCAATGCCCTGTGATGTCCGTCAGGTTTCTTAACCTGCATGCCGGGGCCATGATAAAACCGCATATTGATACTGACCTTTGTTTTGAAAAAGGCGAAGCACGACTTCATTTTCCTGTACAAACCAATCCGGAAGTCGAATTTATAATTGACGGCGATCGGGTTAATCTAAACGAAGGGGATTGCTGGTATCTGAATGCGAATCTAACTCACAGTGTTGTAAATCGCGGCGATAAGGACCGCATACACCTGGTAATTGATTGCATGGTCAACGACTGGCTGACAACGATCATGAACGCCGCCGAAGAAATTTCGACTAAACCGGATTTTACCAAACGCGAACTGGAATTGATGATCGCGCAGCTAAGGTGTCACGGGAATGAAATCTCAGACAAAATGGCCCTTGAATTTGAACAACAGCTCATGCAGTATGACGCTGATCGCCAATAACCAATCGCTTATAATTTCGCCCTTATTACTTTAACAACCTGAACATCATGATAGCAGAAATAACCCCAATAGAAGAAGCAGGCCGACTAAAGATCATACACTTGAAGAGATATTGGCATAAAAGTCTGTTGAAGCGAAATGGCGAAATTAAAGTAACTGATTTTCAGCACGAGTTTCAACTTGACAAAACGATGCTCTTTACCCTTGGATTAGGACTTGAACCCACCGGCAAATATCTTTTTCAGCATGCACCCTCTTTTGACGAGTTTGAGCAGTGGATAATTGATACAGCCGGATGGCCGTCCGACGAAAAAGTTAACCGGTTTAATAATGCAATAAAAAATAAAGACAAGTTTGGATCGGAGACCATTTCCCGGGTACTCGATGATGAGCAACTTGACTTTTGGGATAAAAATGGATACCTGATCATAAAAAACGCTGTCCCAAAGGAAGACTGCGACGACACAATAGATGCCATTTGTAATTTTATCGGTATAGATAAAAACGATTCCTCGACCTGGTACAATAATCATCCAGCACGGCAAGGAATCATGGTTCAGCTGTTTCAGCACCCCGCAATCGAAAAAAACAGAAATTCAGAAACAATTAGAAAGGTCTTTGAACAATTATGGAACACCTCTGCACTCTGGGTGAGCGCAGACCGCGTCGGGTTTAATCCGCCTGAAACGAGCAAATGGAAATTTCCCGGCCCTCGACTACACTGGGACACCGAACTGAAATTACCAATTCCTTTCGGGACTCAGGGTATTTTATATCTCGCTGATACCGCAGATAATCAGGGCGCGTTCAGCCTCGTACCCGGATTTCAGCATCGCATAGATAGCTGGCTGACCAGCCTTCCTACGGGAACAAATCCCTATCAGCAAAACCTGTACGAACTGGGATGTATTCCCCTGGCAGCAAATGCAGGCGACTTTATCGTGTGGCATCACGCCCTTCCGCATGGCAGTAGCCCCAATACATCCGCAAAGCCAAGGTTCGTACAATATATAACCTACGATCCGCTTGGCATCTGAACGAAATTAAAAATAACATCAAGAAATTATTTTATTAATTTACAGATAAAACGCCTTTTACCCTATTTACTTGGACACCCCTTTTTTATGTTTATCGCTCAAATATTTCCTGACGGGTATATCATAAATGACCATTACCAGATAGGCTGCACCCACCAACATGATTAATCCTGCTATAATAATCAAAGTCAGTTGCATGACACCGGGCTTATGAGCGGTGTAATAATTACCAAACATCCATAATACGGCATAATGTGTCATGTATAACGGGTAGGAAATCTTTCCCGAAAACAAGCAAATATTCTTTAACCGGGGTGTCAATACCGCTCCAGCTCCAAGCGCTATCAATACGGGGAAATAAAACAGCACGACCAATGGTTCGGTTAACCAATTCCACTTATTGAACGGCATAATAAACACAAAAAACAACAAAATGCTTAGGCCGATAAAACCGAGTCTATTCTTAATTATCCATCCGCAACGATACACAAGCAGTCCTGCTGAAAAAGAATAACATATACGGGCGCCGCCGTCCCAAAAGGTTGGTCCGCTCCATCCGCCCATTAAATTACCTGAATGATAACCTACAAAACATATAGCTGCGCCCGAAAGAATAGTAAATATCAACAAAAAGTTGCGGCTGATTCTATAAAGTACAAACGCATAAAAAATATTGGCAACGTATTCCCAAAATAACGACCATGCCGGGGCATTAAAACTAAACAGGTTAAAAGAGCGGTCAGCTATTACCGGCAATGGAATAAGCAGCACCGAGCAAAAGAATGTCAGAAAAATCTTGCCTGCGCTGTATAATTCGGGATGGCCGCCAAAGGGATCGAGCAAAAATGCCAGCAAACCTAATACTGACCCTAATACGACCAGTGGATGAAGCCGGATAATCCTGGATTTAAAAAACTCGATCACTCCGATCTTTCTGATACGGTCGTCGTAAGCATACCCGATAACAAAGCCGGAGAGGCAAAAAAAGAAATCGACTGCTAAAAACCCATGTCCGATAAAATTCTCACCATAATCTGTATAGGCCCATTCCATAAAATGAAACGTGACTACCGCCAAAGCGGCGACACCTCTTAACCCGTCAAGAATTTCAAAATGCGGTTTTGATTGTAGAATTGCGGAGTCAGTTTTATTCGTATCCATTTATTATTTACCCTTGCAAGCTAAGTTCAATGCGACAAATATCTTGGATTTGCCGCCCCACAAGGTATATAAAATCGATAGCTCAACAAAATCGATAGCAGGCCGCAAGCTTACTACTATATACGAGTTTTGAAAAAATGAAAATGATAAAATTAAAATAGAAACTCACTGCTCGTAACCATAGTGAGCAGATCAGGCTCCAATTGCTATTGATAAATACAGGGCAAAGATTTCGATCGTGTTAAAGGTCATCTCTGCGGATGGCCTTTTTATAATACACCGGTCATAACCCTCAATCTTAGACACGGATTGCGGGTTTACTCGAACCAGTAGGCTAAATTCAAAATTAAATCAGAATGGGTAACGAACTTGTTACCTGGAATGCCTCTTCAGGCATGAAGCATGCTATGAAAAGCCGGGTAAAAATACCTTTTTTGTTCGTTATCCTGCTACTTTTCGGCACGAGCAGCTACGCTCAAAAAATATTGCTCAAAGGTAAGATTACTGATGCAAATACCGGAGAGGCCATCAGCTACGCCACCGTTGCCATACGCGGGACATCCATAGGCGTCAACAGTAATTTTGACGGGTTTTACCAACTTATTTTAAATAAAAAAGCCGATTCGCTAACGGTTACGTGCATTGGCTACTACACCCGCTCTTTTAGAATCACTTCAGCAAACGTCCAAACCATCAACTTCCAACTGATACCCGCTGCAAACGCACTGATGGAAGTGCGGATAACACCCGGAGGTTATATCAACCCCGCATGGCCGATTATGAAACAGGTAGTGATCCATAAAGCCCAGAATGATCCGCAGAGCCTATCGGGTTATCAATACGAAAGTTACAGCCGGATAGAATTGGATGCAAGCAACCTGAGCCAAAGGCTGCTCAAACGAAAATTCATTAATAAAGCATTGTCTATTGCGGATCGTATGAAAATCATGGATGCCGATCATGTGCCCGTACTTCCGCTTTTCCTGTCAGAAACCGAGTCCAACTATTTCTATCAGCGCAGCCCGGAAAAAAAGCACGAAGAAATCAGAAAAACTAAAACCAATGGCGTCGGTTTTGAAGACGGCACGTTGCTGGCGCAGCTGACCGGCAGTACTTTTCAGCAATATAATTTTTATAAAAATTTTGTCAGCGCAGCCGGGAAAGATTTCGTATCCCCAATTACCGACAACTGGAAAAGCTGGTATGACTATGAGCTGGTAAATCGTGACGCGGATGTCGATGGCATAAAATGCTATCAAATATCTTTCAGACCCAAACATGAACAGGCCCTGGCTTTCAGCGGCACATTATGGATCGCAAAGGACAATTATGCGCTTTACGAAATAAAAGCAATTGTAGGCGCAACGGCCAATCTTAATTTCATCCATCAAATTTCCGTACAGCAGCAAATGAAAGCAGGAGCCGTGGATACTGCCTGGCTGCCGGAAAAAACAAGGATACTGGTTGAAGTAAACCAACTGACCAGCAACAGCAGTGGCCTCTTGGCAAAATTATATACATATAATAAAAATATCGCCGTCAATCAGGTTTACAACCCCTCCTTATTTAACGAAGCGATCACTATCCGGAAAGATGCCCGGGATGCAGATCCGGATTTTTGGGACAAGCACCGCCCGGACTCACTCACGACTGCTGAAAAAGCTGTATATGGTCTTATTGACACCGTAAAAAACCTGCCGACTGTTAAAAATTACCTGATGGCAGCCGACCTGCTGATCAATGGTTATTATCGTGCAGGAAAGCTAAGCCTGGGCCCATTTCTGAACACTTATAGTTATAATGATGTGGAGGGTAACCGCATCAGCTTAGGTTTTAAAACTAATTCAAGCTTTGATAATAAGCTGATCCTCGGCGGATATCTCGCCTACGGCACAAAAGATCAGGACGTGAAATATGGAACAAGTGTTGACTATATCCTGTCCAGAAAAAACTGGACCGAGGCGGGAATCGCGTTTTCTCACGACCTTAACCAGGTAGCGCTGTTAAGTGATAACTATTTATATCAGCGAAACAATCTTTTTGCCGCATTTACCCGCTTCGGTCGTATCGGGCGCAGAAAGGTTTTCGATCAGAACCTTTTAAATATATACATTAAAAGGGCCCTGTTTAAAGGATTTAATGAAAAGGTAAGCTTCTCCAACTGGTCGGTTGATCCGTTTTTCCCCTTCCAGTTTAATGAACCCCACAGCGGCGCATTAAGTACCCAATTGGTCGTTTCAGAATTTCAGTTTGAATCAAAATGGTCCCCCGGTGCGCAGCCACTTCTTTCAGAAACGATAAACCGTCCCATAAGCTTAACGGTTAATGTAACGGCTCCCATACTTACATTCCGCTATACCTTAGGCTTGAGAACCATGCTGTGGGGTGATGTCGCCTTTCACAAATTCAGCCTGAACCTTGCGCAGACGCTTAAGATGGGTAGGCTGGGAAGAGGCAAATATTCGTTTTCAGCCGGTTATATCCCGTCCAAAGTGCCTTATCCATTACTGGAAAATCACCTTGGAAACCAAACCTTTATTTATAACCCCAACGCATTCAACCTGATGCGGTTTTTTGAATTTGCCAGCGATAAATATGTTAGTCTGAGTTATACCCAGCATTTTGAAGGGCTGGGGCTCAATTCTGTTCCCATTATCAGAAATTTCAAATGGCGGTTAGTTGGCACCGCCAACATTCTGTATGGCGGCATATCAAAGGTCAACCAAATTTCTATTGCCAAATCCGAAGCACTTGGGCTCCATGGGCTCGGCGCGATGCCTTACATAGAGGCAGGTTATGGCATAGAAAACATATTTAAGTTTCTCCGGATAGACTTTATTCACCGGCTAACTTATAAAGCTAATAATAATTCAATTAATGGATCTCCCCATAATTTCGGTATTAAGATTTCCGCACAGATCAGATTATAGCCGGTGTCCCTAAAGCCAGGAACAAACGCGGAGTTCATTATGCTATTTTTCGGTACGGCGTGGCCGCACTTTTAAATAAAAATAGCTGAGTCCATAAAGACACAAAAGCCCCAGCAGTAAGCCGCCAAGAACATCAGTAAACCAATGCGCTCCTAGATATATTCTTGAAACAGGTACGGCAAGTATGAGCAGCAGGCAGCAGCAGGACACTGATAACCGAAGTGTTTTATGCAGCTCGACAAGCCGCAACATGAGTAAGGTCAGAAACCCGAAGAATACGATATAAAAAACCACATGGCCGCTGGGAAAACTTTGCTGCCGCGTCTTTTCAAGGATTCTTACCAGCGACGGCAGCGGCCTCGGACGGTCAACCGCGAATTTAACAATGGTACTCACCAGCCCGGATAGCAGGGTAAAAACGATAAACAGGGCTTCCCTTTTGTATTCAAATAAAAAAAACAGCACCGCTGTGACTATGACCAGTATTATCGAATTTGGCATATAACCAAACCAACTTACTGACTTCATTGTTACGTCTAATGCGTGGTTATGGTGCTCCTGGATCTCTTCTGAAAATTCGCGGTCTAAACGTGATAACGGGTCCCAAATAACAAATGTCGTTAATAGCAGGAAGCAGGCTGTTATAGCGGACAATAGGCAGGCGATTGACGGTTTATTAGGACCGGGACACTTTATTTTCATTGAATTAAAATTTGCGTATCTGGTGGAATATGTTCTTTTTTTGGCTGTTAACCATAGTTTCCGGGTAACTGCTAAAACAAAGTTGTGGTGAATCCGATGCTGATGGCCATTTCGTTGTACTTGATTAAAGTAGCCTGATTTTGGAAGCTGTTTTGATAGCGTGACGGTTCAATAATCAGCGCAAAGTGTTTGGTAAGATAGTATTCTAAGCCCGCGGTTAATTTGATCGAGAGCGCGTGTCTGCTGGTTTGAACGAGTGCAAAACCGCTTTCATTACTACTCACCACATCGTAACTTCGGATGCCTAAGCCGGGTTGCAGTAACATATACCAGCCGATCCGACCGTATCTTTTCCGGTATCCGGCACCCGCAAGGAAATAGGTGCGGTGCATGCTGCCGCTATTGACATTCGTTGGCAGTTCTGTAGCTGCATGACTATATTTATGTGCGACGCCGTCGTAATTAAAACGGAAAAATAAAGGTCCGTCGTTTTTTAATCGGTATTCAATAGCAGTGTTTAGCAACAAGCCGGATTGATAACTGGCTTTCGCGCCGTCTGTTTGAATACCAACGCCAATTAAACCCGGGAAATATAGCCTGGAAGCGAAATCCTCCTGCTGGGATAAAGCATTGCGGGCAATCAGGAGCATAATCAATAGGCTAACGTACCTCATCTTATACGGATGCCTTGCTGTTGTTCAACGGAACCTTTCCGTTGCAGTCTTTGAAAGGGAATCTTCAGTATCGGAATGAACCGCGTATTGATTGCAGGATCCATATGTGTGTCGATCCCAAAATTTGTGCTTTGCCCCGGGAGTTCCTTATAGGTGCCGAATAGCCGATCCCAAATACTTAATACATCTCCATAATTTGCATCGGTATAAGGTAATTGGTAATGATGATGTACGTGGTGCAGATTAGGGGTGATAAAAAGGAGCCCCAACATCCTGCCTGCAGGCTCTGGCAAACGAAATTGAGTATGGGCCAGGATATTGAAAAATGTTTGAAACATCTGCCTGATCATCAACAGTATCAGGTTCGGTCCGAGGATAAACACCCAAAGAATTAAGAAACTTGTCCTGACAAAGGTCTCTCCCGGGTGTTCGCGAACTGTGGTAGAAACATCAACCTGCAAGTCGCTGTGGTGCACCAGATGGAACTTCCATAAAAAGTCAATTTTATGCATGATCACATGATAGCTATATTCTCCAAGGTCAAGCAATAAAAACAAACTGACATAATATACCCACTTGTTTTGGTGGAAGGGAATGTAGTTTATTAAACCCCAATGATGGGTCACGTTCCAGTTCATGACCAGGATGACAAAGCCGGTTAAAAACAATTGAATAGGTAAAGCGGTGAGTATAAACCGGGCGTTTAAAAAAGTATGCTTTATCTTTCTTCCGGAGGCGGTCGTGCAGGTTATAATTTCTGCCATCCATAACGAGATAATGACAAGTGTGTAAAAGATGATCTGTGATAGATCTTCATGTTGTAGTATTAAAGTGCGAATCTGCATGACGGGGTTACGCGGGATTTGCCCACATTGAACCAAAGTAAAAACGAATTCTGAACAAAAGTTGAATACTCATGTACGGAAGATATTTCGCAATCAACTGTATTCTTAATTTCATATTACCTTCGCGGGATTTGATGGTACAAATCGATAATATTCGTTTTGATCCGCTCTTTATAAAAGTCCTGAATCGGGTTAACGGAAAGATCACGCCCTTCTTTATAAAATAAATCATCGGCGAACAGTTGCCGCGCTATTTTTCTTTATCATCCTTAACAATTAATAGTTTCATTTGGTATGTACCTGGTTAAGTACCCTTCAATTCAATTTCTTTTGAACTCTTCCTATGCGGGCCATTTCCCGGTCGGTTTATTTCCTTCTTAGGCCTTTTCTCCAATGAAGACAACGTCGACATCATGCATATATTCATGTAAGCCAGTTGGATTATTGAAATTGGTTGAAAATTTCCGTTGCTAAACAGCTGGTTCTGATTCAGCAATGTTTTGTAACAAACCGGCGATAAAGTAGTGTTTACAGTTTTTTCACAAATTTGCCGTTCACCTTTATCCGTATGAACAGAACGAGTCTAAGGTGTCTATATTTTTTTGTCGTCCTCATGGGCTTCACGACCGCGGCTATAGCGCAGTCAAAAAACAAGGGCAAGATAAGTGGCAAAGTTATTGATGCAATTACCAAACAACCTATCGATTATGCTACAGTAAGTATTTTTAAAATTGGAACCTCAAGTCCTTTTAATGGTACCAGCGCTGATGGGAAAGGAAATTTTACCATAACAAATGTACCGGAGGGCACTTTCAAAGTAACAGTTGATTTTCTGGGTTATCAGCGACAGACGCTTTCCAGTGTTATAGTTGGAAAGAATGATGACATTTCACTCGGTACGATAGTGCTTCAACCTTTATCGACAGTATTGAAGGGTGTTAACATTACCGCAAAAACGCCTGTAATCGAAAATAAAATCGACAAATTGGTTTACAACGCAGCCAATGACCTGACTGCGCAGGGAGGAGTTGCCATTGACGTATTAAAAAAAGTGCCTCAGGTTAGTGTCGATATTGATGGAAATATTGAACTACAAGGAAGCAGTAACATTCGTTTTCTGATCAATGGAAAGCCCTCCAGCATTTTTGGTTCAAGTTTGACGGACGCGTTGCAGTCTATACCTGCCAGTCAAATTAAAAGCATTGAGGTAATTACAATTCCCGGTGCTAAGTACGATGCTGCCGGTACCGGCGGTATCATCAATATCATCTTAAAAGATAACAGGGTAAAAGGAATAAACGGTTCGGTTAACCTATCGGCAGGTACCCGTTTGGAAAATGGGTCTGTCAACCTCAACGTAAAAAAAGGAAATTTTGGAGCAGGGTTCTTTTTTAGCGGTAATAAGCAACTTAATTCCAATACTTATACTTCTAACCAGCGACATTCCTATAACGACAATCATGATACTTTAACCACTCTCACACAAAATGGTAACGGTAGCTATCAGCGAAGCGGGTTTGAAACAGGTGTCAATTTTCAGTGGGGTATAACGAAACATGATAACTTAACGGGATCATTAGGCTTGGATCATTTCAGCAGAGGTGGAACCGGACTGATTGATCAACGCCAAAAAATGCAGAGTGCCTCAGGGGGACTTTTTTATGACCTGGCCAGTACCAGTAACTCCGGAAGCAACTCGGCCTCAAAATCTATCGACTATAGCCTTGATTATAAAAAATCCTTTACAAAGGAGAACCAAGCACTTGAAATACTGTACTCTTCCAGTTTCGGAAACCATACATCCTACTATAAACAGGAACAGGATTTCCTGACTGACGGCTACCCACCGTCAGGCTCGATAAGTAATAATCCTGGTCGGGATCATGAAACCGATATTTCTATTGATTATACTGAGCCTTTCGGCCCTGAATTTACGTTAGAAACAGGTGCTAAGGCAGTATTGGAAAACCTGAACAACAATGTAGCGACCGACACCTTATTACAAAATGGGGATTATGTGCCAAACCCCAATCAAACTTATGCCTTCAACTATAATCGGAAGATATACGCCGGTTACTTATCAGGGTCGTTCGTGCTTTTCAATAAATTTCTGGAAGGTAAAGCTGGATTACGGTATGAAAGAACCACTACATCTGCCGACTTTCCCGGAACACACATCCCCGGTTATAATACATTTGCACCCTCTTTTGTATTGCAACACAAAATCGACAATACACAATCCATAAAGTTGGCTTACGCTTATCGGATTGAGCGGCCTGATTATGGCGATTTGAATCCTTTTTATAATATCAGCGACCCGCATAATATCAGTACCGGAAACCCAAACCTTAAACCGGAGATCGGGCATAATTATGAGTTGAGTTATAACAAGTCTTTCGATAGTGGCGCTAATATATCAACCGCCGCCTTTTATCGACATAACACTCAGGATATGCAAGTCTTTAGCACTTTTTATCAAACGCTAAACATTGGTGGCACCGATTATAGTAACGTTACGCTTACACAACGTTACAATATCGGTTCGCAGACAGGTGTTGGTCTGAATCTTTACGGATCTGTTCCCATCGGAAAACTAAATATTCGTTCAAATATGCAGTTAGGTGAGCGCACCAACAGCAACCCCGGTTTGCCGAGCGTGACCGGCTTTGCCTATCATGTAAATATAAATGCTAGCTATGAGTTCGCAAATGACCTAACTGCCGAAATTTTTGGGAATTACGAATCGAGCCGAAAGAACCTTCAGGGAACACGACCCGCCTTCGCTTTTTATAATATTGCGGTCAGAAAGCAATTCCTGAACAAGAAAGCCAGTGTCGGTTTAACAGCGGCCAATCCATTCAACCGTTACATCAATCTAACTAACACAACTTATGGTGCAAATTTTTATCAGTCAAATCTCCGGCAAATTCCCTTCCGTTCATTTGGAATCACCCTTAGCTATAGGTTCGGCAAGCTGGAATTTAAAAAAGACAAACAGGGTAATACCCCTAACCAACAGGCGATGCCTTCAGACCCGGGTAATTAAGCCATGGCTTCGTGTTGTTTTCCCATAATTAATACTCCTTTCGGTTGTAAATAAATAACTTGACCAAAAGCCATATGTTTTTTTAAGTTCTAAGTTTTTCCTGCTATCGAAACAGGGGCTGCTTAAAATTTCCCAGAATAAAATTTATACCAAAGATTTGGAACGTTTAAAATGACGAAAAGGCATTACGCTACGGCCTTGCGTGATATATAACGCAAAAATCATAGTTTTCGCGCCGCCAAACATTTTATTAGGAAAACGGCTGAACGATAAAATTCATGGCTTTTCTTAAACGTTGGGTGTTTTCTCGTAGCTTTATCATAGTTTTACCTGTGCGTCCATGTCTTTAATTAACGAAGAAGTATTCTCAGCCCTGATGTTAAATGCCCCTATAGGTATTTGTATTATGGACGCAACTACGCAAGTTAGTGAAGTGGTCAACGATGCTTTCCTGGAAGTTGCCGGCCGCTCTCGCGAACAGATTGTCGGCCATTATTACTGGGACACTTTCGCTGAAGTAAAGCATTTATTTGAGAACGACTTGAATCGCGCCTCTGCCGGCGAAACGATCCGGGGCAATGAATTGGAAATATCACTGACCCGGTACGGCAAACCGGAAATGATCACGATTAACTTTATCTACATGCCTTTAGAAGATAATAAAGGCAATGTCAGCAAAATAGCCGTATGGGTTATCGAGAACACGCAGGAAGTTAAAGAAAAGCAGGCGGTCACCGCAAGTGAACAACGTTTTCGCGCATTGGTAACCGCAACTTCCGAAGTGGTGTACAGCCTGAGTGCAGATTGGGAAGTGATGCGTCCGCTGGACGGGCGTGGTTTTTTAACGAATACCTATGAGCCCATCACCGGCTGGCGAAAACAGAACGTCCACCCGGATGATATGGGCAGAGTAAATGCCGCAATTGCCGAAGCAATCCGGGAAAAAAAGATCTTTCAGTTGGAACATCGGGTGATCCGCGCTGACGGCTCGGCGGGCTGGGCCTTCTCGCGGGCTGTGCCCATTTTGGACGAATGTGGCGAGATAGCGGAATGGTTTGGCACGGCCAGCGATATTACCGGCCAAAAAGAGACCGAAGAGGCCTTGCGGATGTCAATTGCCACCTCTGAACAGCAAAAGCGTTTGTACGAGGCTATCACGTCCAATTCGCCGGATCTGATGTATATCTTCGGTCTTGACTATCGCTTTACTTACGCCAACAGCGCCTTGCTGGAGATGTGGGGCAAAACAGCAGAAGAAGCGATAGGTAAAAACCTATTGGAAAATGGCTATGAACGCTGGCACGCTGAAATGCACGAGCACGAAATCGACCACGTGGTGGCGACCAAAAAACCCATTCGCGGTGAAGTATCGTTTCCGCATGCAGTGTTGGGCAAAAGAATTTATGATTATATCTTTTCACCTGTTTTCGGCGTGGACGGCGAAGTGATGGCAATTGCAGGCACAACCCGCGATGTAACCGAACGCAAAATGGAAGAACAGCAACTCCAACTGCTGATTAATATGCTGCCTGCTTCGGTAGTTGTAATACGCGGAGATGATCTTATTGTGGAAATGATTAATCAGTCCAATCTGAATTATTGGCAAAAAACTGCAGAACAAGTTATCGGCAAACCTTTCCTGGAGATATTGCCCGACCTGGCGAATCAGCCCTTTGCCAGCCAGTTGCGTCACGTGATGGCGTCCGGCGAGATTATTGATGTTAAAGAAAGCCCGGTTTTATTTGAGAACCCCGATGGCAGTACCCGGGAAACCTTTGTAGACTATACCTATCAGCCATTGACGGATATGAACGGTAAGCGCACGGGGGTATTAGTCATGTCTTTCGAAATTACCGAGCGGGTTATTGCCAGGCAGCAAGTAGAACAAAGTAAAGAAAATCTGAAAGCCATGATTGCCCAGGCGCCAGTGGCTATGTGCATCCTGACGGGTCCCAATCATGTCATCACCGTCGCTAATGAATTGATAGTGGAGCTCTGGGGCAAACCACAGGCAGATGTGATGAACAAACCTGTTTTTGAAGCCTTGCCGGATGCCCGCGGGCAGGGGTTGGAGGAAATAATGAAAAACGTTTATGAAACCGGGGAGACTTTCTATGCCAGCGAGTTGCCGGTTTCACTGATACGTCACGGTAAGCCTGAGGTCGTTTACCAGAATTTTGTTTACCAGGCTTACCGCGATGTAACAGGCAATATTGCCGGTATCATTGCGATTACCATTGATGTGACTGAACAAGTGCAGGCCCGCAGGACCATTGAACAAAATGCATCCGAACTTCAAAAAACCCAACAGCGGCTCGAAAAAGAGCTATCGGTGAGCAAGCAGGTACAACAACAAAAAGATGACTTTATAGGAATGGCCAGCCATGAACTAAAAACGCCGCTTACCTCATTGTATGCACTGCTCCAGGTAGCGGCGCTCAAACTGAAAAACAGTGAAGACAATTTCCTACAGGAAGCTATGGAAAAGTCTAACACCCAGGTAAAAAGAATGACCTCTATGATCAATGGATTCCTTAATATATCGCGCCTGGAAGCAGGCAAGATACTAATTGAAAAAAGAGTCTTCGACCTGAATGAACTGATTGCCGAGATACTGGATGAAATTAAACTGACGGCAACCAATCATCAATTCCTGTTTGAGCCGGAGTGTCCGGTGGAAATTAATGCGGACCGTGATAAAATCAGCTCTGTATTATCAAATCTGATGACCAATGCCGTTAAGTATTCACCCAAAGGGAAACTAGTGGAAACCCGTTGTTTTATTCTGAAAGGGGAAGTAGTTGTTAGTGTAAAAGATCAGGGCATGGGCATCAAAAAGGCGGATATCGGCAGCATCTTCGACCGTTATTACCGCGTCAATAGCCGGCATACGCAACATATCGCTGGTTTCGGCATCGGCCTTTACCTGAGCGCTGAAATCATCCAACGTCACAACGGCCGAATTTGGGTCAAAAGTGAATCCGGCATGGGCTCCGTTTTTTCTTTTAGCCTACCCCTTGAAACCATCTGAGATTTTTACAGATCTGATTATCAAACAGGAACCAAAGGGGTCATAGTTTACCGAGGAGTATGGTTAACTTTTAAAATATTTATTAAAGGTTATTTTCTACTTTTCAAAAAGGCAATCACTTCATCGATTTCCTTTTTCGATAAAATACCGCCATAGGCGGGCATATCCGGCCCTCCGTTAACAATCCGGACTTTTATTTCTGATTCTGAAAGACGGCTATAGATATGGCTCAGGTCCGGGCCTTTAGTCCCTCCGTTATCCCCTATTCTGTGACAATAAAGACATCCTTTTTTATAAAACAGAGCGGCGCCATGCACGACCTCGGGGTCTTTATTGCCTACAGCCGAAGGTGCCAGTGGCTTCGCCTTAAATTTTGGCGACCAATCCGATTGCTCACCTAATAAAAATAAACTGAATACAAATATTACCACGCAGCCGGAACCAAAAATGGCCCAGGGACGGCGAATCGGGCTACGTTCACCTTTATTAGAGATGAAAGGCAATGCGAGCAAGATAATAATCGTTAATAACGGCCCGATCACAATCATATACGATTCGATCTGTGGCGGCATTAGCGCAAAAAGCGAAAAAATGGACAACATATACCAATCCGGCTTCGGCGTTGCATACACCATAGCGGGATTAGGAGGCTGAGTAAGTTCGGGTGGCCCAAACGCGACTGCCAACCCAATAATAGCGATGATAACGAGCGCACCGAAAAGCAGATCGCGCCACGCGGCATATGGCCAGAACGGAACCCCGGATTTTTTAAGCATATCCTTATACCATTGCCGATATGTTTTTGGATCAACTGGCCTACCTGCTTTCGGTGGTTCCGAAATTCCATTCCGGATCACCAGCATAAGGTGGTAACCTATAAACAGAAAGACGATGGCTGGAATAATAAAAACATGATACGAATAAAAGCGACTGAGAGAATGGCCCCCTAAGGTATCACCGCCGAGTAGTAACCGCGCCAGCCATTTGCCAATGAACGGCACCCTGCCTAACTGCTCTGCAGCCACAACCGACGACCAGACGCCATTGGAATCCCAACGCAATAATTGCCCGGTAAAACCCATCGCAATGGTCAGAAAAAGCAATATAACACCGCTTATCCAAGCCATTTCGCGGGGGTATTTGTAGGCGGCGGTAATATATACCCGTATCATGTGTATGCCGACCATTACGATCATTGCTGACGCGCCGAAATAATGAATACCCCGCAATATTCTTCCAAAGGCCGCCTGGTGGGTGATGAACTGTAACGACTGGTAGGCACCGGAAGAGGAGGGTTGATAAAGCAGGGATAACGCAACCCCGGTGATTACCTGCAGGACAAGGCAAAATAACGTAGCGCTGCCAAATACGTAACTCCACTTGGCGCCGGGCGGCACCGGATGCTTGATCAGCGGCATAAAGATTTCTGAGAAACCGCTACGGTCGTCTATCCAATGCCAGATTTGTTTCAGTTTCTTCATAGGCATTAAGCGGTAATATTGGTGATCGGAATTGGCGAGGTCAGTATTTCCACCTGATCCTTTGTTATCCGTACCGGGTATTGCACCAGCGACTTGGGAGGCGGGCCGGCCGCAACCGTGCCATCTTTATAATACACACCACCGTGGCATGGGCACATAAAAAGTTCAGCATCTGCCTCCCACCTTACCGGGCATCCCAAGTGGGTGCAGTTGGCGGAAAAAGCCGTAAACTTATTTTCCGAGTCTCTCCGCAGCCATGCTGCTGAACGGGCTGTAACGCCTGCCCAGTTTTCCGGATCGGCATTTTCAAAAATCACCCTTTTCGTGTCTCCAATTTTAAATGTGCTTACGTTGCCTACCTTGCGCCAAAGCCTCGGCGTTTTTTCTAACAGTGGCCCCAATAAAGCACTCAAAACTGGTATCCCGGCTATAGCAGCGGACAGCCCTGCCACACCGACGCTTAATTTCACCAGAAAAGCCCGGCGTCTTTCGTCCGTTTTGTCCTCATTCATGTCGTAAAATATTGATCCAGCCCCAAATGGAAATCATAACCATCAACAGTCCGGCTGTTAATACCACCCAGGTTGTCAGTAGGCCCCAAAAGATAAAAGTAAATCCCACCGCAGCGAAAAAAGGCCAGTAAGTAGGCTTGGGTAAACGTTCTGGTTTTGCCCGTTCCCAGTCAAATGCGGGCTCAATATTGTTTTTTTTTGTTTTCATTATGCGTTATTTAATTTTATAATGCTGGTTTCAGCAAACCATCGGTACAGCAACCAAAGACAACCAGACAGGTATACAAAACAGCATGGCACCCACATGATCAGCCCAGCCGCCCGGCTGTCCTGGATATCCGTCAGATGCCAGGGATTAGCCTCGCCCGGGCCGCTCATTTGCAAGTGATGATACGTACCAACGGGTGCGAACGTTATCAACAGACCAAGGAGGGAACAACTGACACATGCCGTAAACAGGTAAACAATACCTGTTAGCGCATGCGCATGGTATTGTTTTACCGGGCCCAGCAACGGCCAGCTGAATAAGATGCCTGCCAAAAGCAGGCTACCTGTTTGCAAAAAAGATAACAGGCTATCTTGATGAGACATATTCATATTGAACAAGGCAGGTATGTGCCAAAACCACATAACCCCTACTCCAAACATCCATGCAACCCAGATAAGTTGCTTACAGAAACGAGATAGTCGGTGCAGTGAAGGATGCTCCGTTGTGCCAAGTGATAAAACCAATAACGGCCCGAAAACAAGTAATAGCAGGACGTGGATTACCATATGTGCACTGAGGTAGTTATGCATACCCAGGTAATACAGCGGGGAAGATACCAGCAGCAAAAGCAATGAAATGACAGTAATAAACAATACGGTGTTTTTCCGGTTTCTGAAACCTGTAAGCATATAAAAAGCTGCGCCCATCATACCGGCAAGCAACAGCGCAGGAATATTGATTTGCCAATGAAGGATCAGAAGTATATTTTTCATAAGTCTAATGAATATGAGGTATCACATATACAACAAAAAACACAACCGCCCATATAATATCCACAAAATGCCAGTATATGCCGATGATGCCTATCAGCGTGGATGCTTTATTGTCAAAATCACCAGCTGCTGCGAGGCAGATAGCAATACCGATAACGAGCAACCCTATCACTACATGAAGGCCGTGAAAACCGGTGAGCGTAAAAAAGCTGGTACCAAAAGTATTTGCACCCAGGTTTACATGATCATGAAGTAACCGAACATATTCTTTACCTTGCCCGAATAGAAATGCAAGACCTAATACGATGGTAACGAGCAGCCATAATTTTAGTTTTTTAATATTTCCTTTATTGTAACTATGCTCTGCCCGCCAATATGTAAAGCTACTCGAGAACAACAATAAGCTAAACAGACCGGTTGAGCGCAAGTCAAGCTCTGCTATTTGCAACTGCCGGAAGCCAGGAGCAAGCGAGAAGTAAACAAAAACCATGATTAGCGCCAGAAAAAACATAGCCTCGGTACCAACGACCAATTTTATCATCAGTTTATTTTCCATCTCCACCCTTTCTGCTCCAATCTGTGTCATCCGGTCTTTTATAATCGCGATACGGGCGGGTACTCTTTACAGGTATCACCTGCTTAAAGTTCTGAAGCGCAGGCGGCGACGAGGTAGTCCATTCCAGGGTATTGGCATCCCAGGGATCATCGGAAGCCAAAGGCGCGGTACGAACGCTGCGTACCAATAGGTAGATGAGCAGTCCGACTGCAATGGCCATTAAAAACCCGCCAATAGTGGATATCAGATTAAGTATTCCCCAACCAGGAAGATCTGGATAAGTATATACCCTGCGCGCCATTCCCATTGCCCCTAATGCATGCTGCACCAAAAAAGTTGTATTAAAGCCGGTAACAAATAGCCAGAAAAACCATCGGCCCATTTTTTCGTCAAGCACCCTGCCGCTGATCTTCGGGAACCAGTAAAACAAACCTGAAAGTAAACCAAAAAGACTGCCTCCGATAAACACATAGTGCAGGTGGGCCACAACGTAATAGGTGTCCGTCAGCTGCCAGTCGATCGGTACGATGGCAAACGAAACACCGCTAAGCCCACCGATAGTAAACTCGATCAAAAACGCGATCCCGAAAAGCATCGAGACGCTGAACCTGATGGAGCCCCCCCACATGGTCGCCAGCCAGTTAAAGACCTTTACCCCAGTGGGTACGCCGATAAGCAGACTGCTGGCTGCAAAAAAGTTATTTATCGTATTGCCCAGCCCTGTGGCAAACATATGATGCACCCAAACCCCGAAAGCCAGCAGTGCAATAGCCATCCCCGAAGCGACGACGAAGCCATACCCAAAGATGGGTTTACGGCTGAACACCGGAAATATTTCTGAAAATATACCGAAAATGGGCAATATTAGGATGTAAACTTCGGGATGCCCGAACAGCCAGAACAGATGTTGCCACAAAAGGGCGGAACCGCCACCGGCCATATTAAAAAAATGCGCATGTAGCTGTCTGTCCAGTAATACCATCACCAAAGCGGCGTTTAACGATGGAAATGCCGCCAGCACCAGGAACGAATTGATGAGGATCATCCATACGAACAGCGGCATCTGTTTCAACCCCATGTCTTTTACACGGTATTTTAAAATGGTGACAATAAAATTTACGGAGGCCGTTACCGTACCGATCCCCGACAGCAGCAGGCCGGAACAATAATAATTGATACCCGGCGACGATGAATAGTTATACTGATTAAGAGGTGCATAATTAAACCAGCCTGCATCGGGTGCGCCACCGGCTAAAAAGCTGAAGTAAAGCAGGAAACCGCCAAAAAAGGTCATCCAGAAACTTAGTGCGTTGAGCCGGGGGAAAGCCATATCATTTGCGCCGATCATCAGAGGCACCAAATAGGTCGCAAAACCAAAAATGGCCGGGGTAAGTACAAAAAATATCATGGTGGTGCCATGCATCGTAAATAACTGATTATAGGCTTCCGGTCCAAGCAAATGATTATTAGGCACTGCCAATTGCATACGCACAAGCATTATCTCAATCCCGCCGATAACAAGGAACACCATCGAAAGCCACAAATACATAATGCCGATCTGTTTATGATCTACAGAAGATATCCATTGCAGTAAACCCTGATTATTACTTACGCCCATGCCGGGTATTGAATGCTTAGGTTCCGGTATATTCAGTTCTGATCTACTGCTCATTTTAATTGCGTTAAATAGGCGGTCAGCTCGTTCAGGCTGTCACGGTTAAAAATAAAACGGGGCATGTGCGCTCCCGGTTTAACTTTCTGCGGATCACGGAGCCATTGCCTTACGTTAGTCGGCGTATTGGCCATTATGCCGGATAACATTGTTTTCCGGCTCGCAAAATGGGTTAGATCAGGACCTTGTAAACCATTCGCATCCTGGCCTTTTATTCGGTGGCAACTGCTGCACGAAGCTTTCATAAACAATGTTGCTCCTGCCCTGGCTAATGAGTCGGTCGGTTCGGCAGCATCTGTACTGTGTGACTGTAACCATTTGTTAAAATTATCCTGTGTCTGGGCGACCACCCGAATACGCATCCATGCATGTTGCTCCCCACAAAACTCACTGCACGTTCCGACATAAACGCCGGGTTTCTCTATCGTTACCCATAAATAATTATCACTGCCAGGTATCATATCCATTTTAGCACCTAAAGCAGGCACCCACCAATCGTGAATAACGTCGGCGGCTTTGAGTTTTAATAAAAGTGATTTGCCTACAGGCAAATGAATTTCATTCGCCGTTGCAACCCCCGAGCTTGTATATTCCGCCTGCCACCACCACTGGTGTCCGGTTATAATAACATCCGCCTTATGATGGCCAGCGGGTGGCATTACGGCACTCATGGTTCGCATCGACCAGAAAAAGAAAAAAACGACCAGCAAAAGCGGCACACACACCATGACGATCTCCAGTTTTCTGTTACCTGAAATCTGCTTTGGCTCCCCTTCTCCCGATCTTTTCCTGCCAAACTTTACGGTGATGAAGATGGTAAGGCCTACCACCAAAAAAAACATTGCCGCCGCGGCTGCCAAAAACCCGTTACCAACAGAACGGATCTGCTCTGCCTGAGACGATGCTGTACGCCATATGGAAGGATCGGTAAAACGGGATAGCAATAATGCGAAAAGGCTTTTCATACTCATTGATTTCTATTCGGAATAGGCAATGGTTGTCAGCAATGCATTCTCGCGCTGTCTGGAATCCAGACGCGTGTGCTGGATGATAACCGGCACATCCGAGACGAACAAGCTTGAGTAAGAAGTACCCAACGGAATTTTCTCCGGCTGCGTAAGTTCATTAAAACGGATATGAAGGGTGCGGCGGGCCTTTACCTCAATCATATAAGGGCCGACTGGTTCCCTGTCCGCAAAAAACACGGTAAGTTGAATATGCGCATCAGTCAGGCCGGCGTTTAATATACAGGCCGCCTCATGGCTGGTAAATTCCGGAGCCGGGCCGGTGCTCCATGCAGGGATATAGCCCTCGGGTATCGCCCATATTTTCTTTCCTATCGTCATCTTATTTTCTTTTTAAAATAATAGCTACCAGTATTCCGATAGCCGCAGCCGCACCTATGGCCACAACCTGCTTTTTGTTAGCCGGTTTTGCGTGCAACTGCCTGTCGTCGGCATATTTCTTCTCGGGGTAAGCCAGTTTGGGATTTTCCTTCCGCAGCGCCATCTGCAGTACCTGGGCTGTATGCAAGCCCTTTCTGCCGGTTTCCTGCTCAATCTGTTCGCGGCAGCTAAAACCGTCTGCCATAATGATCGTATCTGCAGCGGCCTTGCGCACGTTTGGCAAAAGCACCCTTTCCCCAGCAGCTTTTCCTACCTCGTAATGGCTGCCTTCTCCATAGCCGAAATAGCCCGCCATGCCGCAACAGCCCGAATCCATGAGCTCATAATCAAGCTGAAGCTTATTAAGCAACTGTTTATCGCTATCCATTTTCATAATAGCTTTATGATGACAGTGCCCATGAACAACCGCTTTAGATTTTAACACCGGTATATTGAAATCGGGCGCCTTCTTTTCCAGAAATTCCGCCAGGGTAAAAACCTGCTGTTGCAGGCGTTTGGCATCCTCATTATCAGGAAAAAGGTTTACCAGTTCATCCCTGAATACCGCTACGCAACTGGGTTCAAGGCCCACTATGGGCATTTCATTTTTAATTTCTTCTTTTAAAGAAAACATGATTTCCCTTAACAAGGCCTTTGCCTTATTCAGCATACCAAAATCATATAAGGGCCTGCCGCAGCACAATATTTTTTTAGGTATGGTCACTTCAAAGCCTGCTGCCTCCAGTACTTCTTTGCCGGCAACTAAGGTTTCCGGCTTAAAAAAATTATTAAAGGTATCGGCCCATAAAATCACCTTTGGCCTGGCTTGATAAGGCGCCTGATTATTCACAAACCATTCGCGAAAAGTTTGCCCGGCAAACTGCGGTATTCTGCGTTGCTGCGCTACACCGGCTAATTTTTTGGCTATCGCTCCTGTAAATGGATTTTGTGTAAGAAAATTTACTAAACCCGGCATTTTTGAAGCCACCCTTGACCACCAGTATATTAAGCCAAAGGCATAGGCCGTGCGCGGGCGCAAACGGCCCTCATAATAATGCGAAAGAAACTCCGATTTATAAGTGGCCATATCCACATTTACCGGACAATCGCCCTTACAGCCTTTGCAGGCCAGACAAAGATCAAGTGCATTTTTAACTTCGTGGCTCTTCCATCCGTTCTTAATTTCTTCACCCTGCAGCATCTCGAAAAGCATTCGCGCGCGTCCCCTGGTGGCGTGTTCTTCTTCGCGCGTCACCATATAGCTCGGGCACATGGTGCCGCCCTCATGCCTTCGGCATTTGCCTACGCCAACGCAGCGCATGGTGGCATGCGCAAAACTGCCGTTATCCTCCGGGAAATGAAAATGCGTTTTAAGTGCAGGTGGATTATAATCAGTGCCCAAACGCAGATTGGCTGTTTCGCCATAGGGGTCTACCACCTTTCCCGGGTTCATTTTCCAATCCGGATCCCAGGCTGCTTTAAATTCTCTGAAGGCCGTCATCAATTCCGGACCGTACATCATTTCCAGCAAATCGGCACGGGCCTGCCCGTCGCCGTGTTCACCGGATAATGAGCCGCCATATTTTAAAACCAGCCGGGCAGCTTCTACAGTAAACTCTTTATACGTTGCGATACCCTCTTTTGTAAGCAGGTCAAAATCAATGCGGCAATGGATACAGCCTTGCCCAAAATGACCATATAGCGCCGCCGTATAATTATACTTTTTGAATAACTGGCGAAGTTCTTTCAGATAATCGCCAATGCTTTCCGGCGGTACTGCTGAATCCTCCCAACCGGGCCAGGTATCTTTCATGCCAGGTACGAAAGCAGTTGCCCCAAGCCCGGATTCCCGTACTTCCCACAGTTTCCTTTCCTGTTCCGGGTCATCAAACAGGCTCATGGATGGCGCATCGGCCTCTTTTTTAAGTTCAGCCATCAAGGCCCGGGCCTTAGCATCTGCAACTGCCTTGGTATCGCCATCAAACTCAACCAATAAAAATCCCTTGCCTTTGGGCAGTAAAGAAAGATCGGCTACGTTCAGTCCTTTTTTTTCCATAAAGCTGATCAGCTCATGATCGATCCCTTCCAAAGCTATGGGATGATGCTTCATAGCCGTGGGTGCATGATGCCCGGCGGCGTAAACATCCGGATACCCCAATACCAATAAGCTTCTGGCCCTTGGTTTGGGCATCAGCTTCATCGTTGCATCCAGGATCACTACGCAGGTACCTTCTGAGCCGACCAGTGCGCGGGCAACATTAAATCCTTTTTCTGGCAGCAGATCATCCAGGTTATAGCCTGAAACCCTGCGGGGTATTTTGGGAAACTTCTCCCGTATCAGGTCGGCATATTGATCACGGATATGTTTCAGCTTACGATAAATCTCGCCTTTACGGCCGCCTTCCGCTATATATTGTTCTAACTGATCTTCGGTAGTAGGCCCCACTTCCATCATCAGACCATCATAGGTCAACAGGGTCATTTTTTCGGTATTATCGGATACCCTCGGCCCATGCCCTTCAAACTGCGCCATCACCGAGTGCATGCCGCAGGAATTATTACCCATCATGCCGCCAATCGTACAATGGCTGTGCGTGGCAGGATCAGGCCCGAATGTAAGCCCATGTTTTTCCTCGGTATGTTTCTTCATTTCGTCAAGGACGATACCAGGCTGAACCGTCACCAGTTTATTATCGGCATCAATATTTAACACCTGATGATAATATTTAGACATGTCCATCACCACGGCAATATTACAGCACTGCCCCGCCAGACTCGTGCCGCCGCCACGCGATAAAACCGGCGCCTTAAACTGGTTGCAAATGGCAACAGTATTAATTATATCCTCGCGGTTTTTAGGTATCACTACCCCTATCGGCACCTGCCTGTAATTGGAGCCGTCGGTAGCATAGGCGGCCCGGCTGCCGTTATCAAAACGAACTTCGCCGTTTACAGCGTCTTTTAAATTGGCTTCCAGCAGGGTGATATCTATTTCTTTTACTTGTTCTTGTATTATTTTAGTTCTCATGGTCTATTCATTTCAGCTGATCCGGTAAGGATCGGCATCCTGCATTTTAAAATTCAATCCAAGACCCGGCGCAGACAGATCGGGTACTAAAAAGCCCTTTTCCACCTGCGGTAAACCGTCAAATAGTATTTTTTCAATACGTACATGGTCATGAAAATATTCACCGATGTAAAATGTGTCCGTGCAAAGCGCCGGATGCAGATGCGCGGCGGGTGAACAATGGAAGGAAAAAGGCATGTGATAAGCGTTGCATAGCTGTCCCGCCTTCAAAAAGCCGGTTATGCCACCGCATCGGGTAGCATCAGCCTGCAAAACATCCACCGAGCCATGTTCAAGCATTCTCATAAAATCATCAGTTGTATAGCCGTATTCTCCTGCTGCAATTCGCATATCCGGCGGTGTATGCTGCCGGACAAATTGCAATCCTTGCAGATCCTGTGATGAAACGGCTTCTTCAAACCAACCGACGCTGTATTGTTGAAACAGGGCGGCTTGCTCTACTGCCTGTCTGGCCGAAAATGCACCGTTGGCATCAATAAAAAGGTCCGTCTTTTCGCCAATCGCCCCTCTTGCTTTTCGGACCCGCTCGAGGTCGCGCTGCGGCTCGCGCCCGATCTTCATTTTAACTGCCCTGAAACCCTCTGCGGCCCAGTTGCCAAGTTGTTCCTGCAACTGCGCATCGGTGTAAGAGGTAAAACCGCCGCTACCATACACCTTCGCCTGTTGCCGAAGCTGACCGAGTAAGCTGCATAGAGGCAGATTGAATAACTTTGCTTTCAGATCCCACAAGGCGATATCTACTGCCGATATGGCCATCATCGCAAGGCCGCATTGCCCGTCGTTTCGGACGGCCGTTAACATATCGTTAAAAATAGCTTGAATGGAAAACGGGTGTTTGCCGACAACCACCTGCTTTAACTTTTTGTCAAGATATAACGCTGTTGCTGCATTTGCATAAGTAAACCCCAGGCCATTTTTACCCATAGCGGAGATTTCGACCGTCACGATGGTGGTGCTGTCCCACTTTAAGGTGCCGTCCGACTCTGGAAAATCGGTGGGTACCTCAAAAGCTGCTACAGTTAAATCGCTGATATGATCACTATCCATCATTATCCGCTAATGTGTATGCGATAATAGTTCCTCCATGACGTCTTTAAAGGTTTGTGTAATAATCCCTTTTTCTCGGGCATCACCCTTAAAGACTGTTTTGGTGAACTTCACCATCTGATCAAAGGTGATATGCGGAGGAATTGTCGGCACGTCCGGGTCGACTACCGCTTCCAGTACCACCGGCCGATCGGCGGCGAAGGCCTGCTCCCAGGCATCACCAAGTTTTTCCGGATCATCTACTTTAACACCCTTAAGCCCGAGCAACTCAGCATAACGTGCATATGGAAAGTCGGGCAGGTTCTGCGAGCCGGTAAACTCCGGGTTGCCCGTCATAATGCGCTGCTCCCAGGTCACCTGGTTAAGATCGCCGTTGTTCAGCACCAGGATGACCAAACGCGGATCGCTCCAGCGTTTCCAGTATTTCGAAATCGTGATCAATCCATTATTTCCGAGCATCTGCATCGCGCCGTCCCCGACGAGCGCTACCGGAATTCTTTCAGGAAAAGCAAATTTAGCAGCGATGGTATAGGGAACACCCGGACACATGGTAGCCAATGTGCCGGATAACGAGGCTTTCATTCCTTCGCGTATTTTAAGGTTGCGGGCGAACCAGTTGGCAGATGAACCGGAATCGGCGGTGATAATACAGTTATCAGGCAAGCGAGGCGACAGTTCAGAAAACACACGCTGCGGATTGATGGGCTTTGCATCGTTCATGGCTTTAGCTTCAATTACCTGCCACCAATCTTCTATACCCGATTCTATTTCCTTTCTCCAACTCCGGTCTTCTTTGTATTTAATTAATGGCAATAACGCTTTTAAGGTGGCTTTACTATCACCTACTAAGTTGACATCCATGGGATAACGCAGGCTCACCATCCGGTTGTCGATATCTATTTGCACACCTTTAGCCTGTCCTTCGTCAGGCAAGAATTCTGAATACGGAAAACTGCTACCGATCATCAGCAGCGTATCGCAATCCATCATCATATCCCAACTGGGTTTGGTACCCAGTAAGCCAATCGAACCGGTTACATACGGCAGATCGTCCGGCAATACGGCTTTACCTAATAAGGCCTTAGCGACACCTGCGCCTAATAATTCGGAAATTTCTTTAACCTCACTTGCAGCACCAATGGCACCCGCTCCTATCAGTATTGCAACTTTTTTACCTGCATTGAGTATATCAGCCGCTTTTTGTAGTTCTGCTGCAGGTGGTACCGGAGCCTCAACCGAATGGCCGATACCCGTAAATACACTGCCATGTTTTTTTGGCGGTGCATCTACGGCCTTTTCTTCCTGCAGATCATTGGGGATGATAACACAGGTTACCGTGCGCTGGGCCTTGGCAATGCGCACCGCCCGGTCAATCAGTTGCCGGGCCTGCCCGGGTTCAGTCATCATATGCACATACTCGCCAGCAACATCTTTAAACAGCGATACCAGATCAACTTCCTGCTGATAGCTGCCGCCTAAAGAGAGTCGGGCCTGCTGTCCTACAATAGCCACCACCGGCTGGTGGTCAAGCTTGGCATCATACAACCCATTTAGCAAATGAATTGCTCCCGGGCCGGAGGTAGCCATGCAAACGCCAACCTCACCGGTAAACTTGGCATGTGCACAGGCCATAAAAGCAGCCATTTCTTCGTGGCGCACCTGTATAAAATCTACTTTATCCTTGGCACGGTCCAGCGCACCCATTAATCCGTTGATCCCGTCGCCGGGGAAGCCGAATATCCGTTTGATGTCCCACGAACATAAACGATCGATCACATAATCACTGACTTGTTTGCTCATCTTATTACGTTAAAAAAGTTTAACCATCAGATCACAGCAGCGGCAGCAGAAAGGATTAGGCAGGTATTATCACTGGAAGTTGTAATCTGTTATTATTACTACATCTTTTTTAAAAGAAAGTTCTATTAATTTTTAGATAATTTTATTTCGGATGTATTCTTCCTGGAACAGCATTAAACAAATTCACATATATGACCAGCCGGTAGTTTAATTGGTAATTAGCGGCCATATCCTTTGTGTACACCCGAGATAATTTCGTCCGCTCCCGGGCATCTGGCCTGGCGATGTACTCGAAATAGCCGAAGACGTGCTGATCGTATTGCTCGATTTGATGAATGCAAATGAAAAGCGTGTCCAAACACGGCAAAAAAACGTATCCACGAACTTCCACGGGGTTTATCCGTCGCTTTATTCAAGCATTTTTATTCGTCGCTCTTAAAACGATGGTTAGTATTATTTTTTAACCTAAGCCTGCTTTGGCCACTACCGGCAAAATTTTTTACGCATATTCTTTATTAATTATTGTTTTACGATAATTATATATACATTTGCAGTAAATTATCAAATAAATGAAACAAGTTAGAATGATCGCTTCTTCCCTGTACTACCTATCCCGGGCGGTGGCTATACCCTATTTTGCTACAGCACTGTATAGCCTGTTGTGTATGGTGCTTAACCTAAGCGGATACCAGGTTATAGGGGACGGTAAGCGCTTTGTAATTAATTACCCTTTTAGTAGCTCACCTTTCCTAATAGGCGATGACGTTCGGTTCTATTATAAGTTTGAACTGGTTGCCTTTCTGGGTTTGTACGGACTCTTTTTCTGGTTGTTGGGCAATATATTCAGCACGTTCAGAAACAAAAAGCTGTTTACCCGGCAAGGTGTAAAACGATTGCAAATATTTTACATGCTCAACTTTGTGATACCCGCGTGCTTTTTGATAGGGCACATTATTTATAACTACGAAGTGATGTTACTGGTCGTGCTCTCGCTGCTACATGCCGTGGTAGGGATATTTGCCTACTTTATGGCCGTGATTTTTAAACAAGGGCTTAATCTACAAAACGAACAGGACCTATACATATAACCATGCCGATAATTGTAAATGTTGATGTGATGCTGGCTAAGCGCAAAATGCAAAGCAAAGAATTGGCAGAGTTGTTAGGCATCACTCAGGCCAACCTGTCGATACTCAAAACCGGGAAAGCTAAAGGTATCCGTTTTGAAACCTTAGAGGCTATTTGTAAAGCCCTCGACTGCCAGCCCGGCGATATTTTGGAATACAGGCCAGGATAGCATGCTTTTTTATACCGACCCTTAAAACGCCCTGAAAAGGACGTACGGGATACTTATTGTCAAAAAAAAATACTTTATGAATACTTTAAAGATAGATAACCTTACTAAAACATACGCCAACGGCATAAAGGCCATGCAAAATATCTCGATGGAGATTAGCAATGGCATCTTTGGACTACTTGGCCCAAACGGCGCAGGAAAGTCAACCCTGATGCGCACCATTGCCGGTTTGCAGCAGCCCGACAGCGGACAGATCATTTTTAACGGCGCCAATGTACTGGCCAATCCTGTTCTTATAAAACAGCAGCTTGGTTACCTTCCGCAGGATTTTGGTGTGTACCCCAAGGTAAGCGCTTACGACTTGCTGGATCATCTGGCCGCCTTAAAAGGCGTATTATCGGCAAAAGACCGGAAAGCGCAAATACTTGCCCTGCTCGAAAAGACCAATTTGTATGCACACCGTAACAAGGCGGTAAGCTCATATTCCGGCGGTATGCGGCAGCGCTTTGGCGTTGCGCAGGCCCTGCTGGGCGATCCCCGTATTATTATTGTTGATGAACCCACAGCGGGCCTCGACCCGGAAGAACGCAACCGTTTTAATAACCTGCTGAGCGAGATCGGCGAACAGGTGATCATCATCCTCTCAACCCATCTGGTAGAAGATGTACACAACCTGTGCACCCGTATGGCTATTATTAACCAAGGCAGCCTCCTGGCTTACGGACAGCCTGGCACATTCATTAATCAACTGGAGGGACGGATATGGCGACAGACTATCGACCGCAGGCTGCTGCCTGCTATGCGGGAGCAATACCAGGTTATATCGGTGCAGCTCCACGCCGGCAGACAAAGCGTCCGTGTGTATGCCGAAAACGACCCCGGCAATGGCTTTACCAGCCATCAGCCCGACCTGGAAGATGTTTATTTCGCTCAACTTTATCATACCAAATAAGATGTTTACTGGTTTATTCAAATTCGACTGGCTGTTTTTTGCCCGTAAAATAAATTTCTACGGCATTCTCGTCTTTTTTGCGGCGCTCGGTTTAATTACAGCAACCGCGGCTAACTTTCCTTTCCCTGATACATTCAGGAACTCGCCCTATATAATAACGTATGTTACCGGCATTATGTCGCTGCTCTGTATTTTCACGGTAACATTACTTGCCGCACAAAGTCTGCTGCGCGAAAAGGATTCGCAATTCGATCTTGTATTGTATGCCACCCCCATCAATAAGAAATACTACCTGACCAGCCGGATAGCTGTTATTTTTTTGGTTACCGTGGGGGCATTTGCACTGTTTATGGCTGGTTTACTGTTAGGGCATCAATTTTTCAGGAGCTATGCCGATCAGTACATCCCCGTGCAGCCGTGGAACTATGTGCAGCCCTTCCTGGTATTGGCAGTCCCTAACATCTTGTTTTGTACAGGTGTAATTTGCAGTATAGGCGCCATCTCAAAAAACAAGATGACTATTTATATATCGGGGCTGTTTGTGTATTTCCTTTATTGGGGTGTATCGCTTTTTACCAATTCGCCGGTTATGGCCGGCGCCTCGCCGGTACCACCGCAAACTATGCACCTGATGGCCCGGTTGGATCCATTTGGCATAGCTGCTTTTTTTAAGCAAACACAGCATTGGTCGGCTTCACAGCGCAACGGCCAGCTACTGGACTTACAGGGAGATTTTCTGTTCAACCGTGTGCTTTACACCTGCATTGGCGGCATATTTATACTGATTGCGTACCGCAAATTCAGTTTTACATTATCAGGCGGTGAAAGCATCAGCAGGAAACGACCATCGGATAAAATACAAACTCCGGGCATTGATTACAAAACGGTCGTAACCCATGTGCGGGGAATCCGCTACCTGATAAATGCCTGGTATAGCTACACCAGGCGGAACTTGAGTTTCGTTATCAAAAGTATCCCTTTCTGGTTATTGGTAACAGGCTGGGGTTGTTTTTTAAGTATTGAGCTTTATGGCGACATTTCAGGAGGCTCCCGTATCCCCGAAAAGTTTGCAACCTCGGCCTTGATGGTGTCGAATATACTGGAGATGCTCCCGTTTGTTGGACTGCTGGCGGTTATATTTTACGGCAGCGAAATATTTTGGCACAGTAAAAGCACGCGATTTGATGCGTTTGAAAATAGCAGCCCCGTGCCGAAAAGTGTGGTTTTGATTGCCCGATGGACGTCATTGTCCGCCGTGCCGTTGCTGTTGATCGTTTCAAATATCTTCATCGGTATCCTGTTCCAGTTGGTGTTCGGTTATCCCGATATTGAATGGGGGCTATACTTGTCGTTATTTTATCTTATCGGATTGCCACTGGCCCTTTGTGCGGTGCTGACAGTCACATTACAGGTATTTTGTAAAAACCGTTACACAGGGCTGGCCTTGGCCGCCCTGCTGCTGCTGGTAACCAATACATCACTGGGCGGCATGATAGGGCTAAAAAAACCTTTGCTGCTTTTTGCCAATGTATATCGTGGGGAATACAGTGAAATGAATGGTTTTGGGCTTTTTCTGAACGCTTTCCATTACCGGATGATTTATTGGTGTTTTATTGCTGCAGGCATCCTTTTAATCGGGGTAAAAGTTTGGGAAAGCCCCCGGAAATGGTATAAGCTAAAGTCGCGCGTGCTCATGCTGCTATTGTTTTGCTTTGCAGGCGCTTCCGTATCGGGGTATATCATTTCAAACCGGACGGTGATGAAAAGTAAGGAAGGCCGCAACGACTGGAAGCAGGGGTACGAGGAGCGGTATAAAAAATATAGCGACCTGCCGCAGCCTGCGATAACCTCCGTCAATACAGCCATTAACCTGTATCCTCAAAATAATAGCTACAACGTAAAAGGTACTTATACTTTGGTTAACAAAACCAACAGCGATATTGACAGCTTATTGCTGTATATGGATAAAGACATGCAATGGCAGAGCGCCGTAATCCAAAATGCCCGCCGGGTAGCTACCGACACCATTTTTGGCCATGCCTGGTATGTTTTGAAAGAGCCGCTAAAGCCGGGCGATTCAACAACTATGCATTTCGGCTTTAGTTACCGGGCATCTGCATTTAATGGCTTTAAACAGTTCAGCGCCATCCTGAAAAACGGGACCTTCCTGCGTATCAGTAATTTTTACCCAAGGTTTGGTTACATCGGTGACAATGAAATTGATGACCCCGATGAGCGCCATAACCGAAAAATGCCGGTATCTGACCTGGTGAAACCGCTGGATGTTAGTGCCGATACGCCGTATAATTATGGTTTTATCAGGCTCGATGCCACCATATCTACCCAAAAAGGCCAAACGGCTATTGGCGTTGGTGAACTGCAGGCACATTGGCAAACCGCTAACCGGAATTACTTTAGATATCAAACCCGCAAGCTTATTCCGTTCCGCTTCGCGGTGGCTTCGGCACAATATAAAATGCAGCGGGTTGATCACCATGGCATCGTCCTTGAAGCTTATTATCAGCCTGGTCATCAGCAAAATATCGGGCGGCTGATAGATGATGCCAGGCAAGTGCTTGACTATTGCGAGCAAAATTTTGGTAAATATCCGTACCATACCATCCGCTTTGCGGAGATATCGTCGTTCACAAAAGGTTTTGCCGCTACGGCCTACCCGACCGACTTTTTCATCAACGAAAATTTTGGCTTTCAGAATAAAATTGAAAACGATCCGCGCCGCGACATTCTGAACGAGCAGGTAAGCCACGAGTTGTCACACACCTGGTGGGGCAATGCCCTCATCAATCCCGAATATCAACAGGGCAGTACGGTACTTACCGAAACGCTGGCCATGTACACCGAACTGATGTTGTACAAAAGGAAATATGGGATTGATAACATTTTGTTGCGCGTAGAAGTGCACAAAGACATTTATCTTGGTGAACGAGGCTTCGGCGGGGATGAGCCGTTGTATAAAGCAGATCCTAATAAAACGT
Source organism: Mucilaginibacter sp. (assembly GCA_035547875.1). Taxonomy (GTDB): domain Bacteria; phylum Bacteroidota; class Bacteroidia; order Sphingobacteriales; family Sphingobacteriaceae; genus Mucilaginibacter. Next base: position 40,090 of record DASZTX010000029.1, read on the forward strand.
ATTTATGCTATGATAAGGGCATGGTGGTGATGTATCAGCTCTACCTGCTCTTGGGCGAGGCTAAAATGAACAGGGCGCTCAAAAGCTTTCTTAACAAATATGCTTATCCGCACCAGCCGCCTACTACATTAAATTTAATCGACGAGTTTTACGCGGTGAGCAATAAAGCCCAGCAATCCTATATTGATGCTTTGTTTAAACACATCATAACTTACGACCTGCAAGTGAGTAAAGCTACTGTCAACCATGGGAAAGACGGCCTTTATGAGCTATCTTTTACACTTGTCGCCCACAAATACAACGAAGATGGCCAAGGTAAAAAGGTAAGCGTACCATTTAACGGTGCCGTTGACGTGGAGGTGAAATTTGAAAACGGGACAAAGAAAATAATGGCGATTGACTATACGCCTGGCACTAAGATTTTAAATTTAAACCAAAAGCCGGTTAGCATAACGATAGATCCGCAGATGAAGTTTCTGGACGTGAATATGGAAAACAACACCAAAGTATTTAAATAATCCTGCGACACACAAATGGAAACAAGTCAAGATTTTTAATACCATCAAGATACCAGGCTGATCATGCGTCTGCCATTAATTTCAACACAGACGCAGAGCCGATGGAAGTAACCAGCTGATAGTTGAGTTTGTGTTGCCCGGTATCGTTCCTCCTTTTTAGGAATGAAGCCTAAGATCAAAAAGTTGGCGATGTCTTTTATTATTATAACGTCCAGATAACCCGTGTAGTACGTTTCAAAAAATATAGTCCGGATCCGTTGCTGCACTGGTTTTCCGCGTTTATTTTTGAACAAAGAACATGGAATTTAACCCGCATAACACCGTAGTCCAGCTTTGCCAGCAGGGGACGAATCTGGAGGATCAGGGTCAGCCTGATGCAGCTGCCGACCGTTTTCTGCAAGCCTGGGAGGGGGCCGCAAACGAATTTGAAAAATTTATCGCCGCCTGGTTCGTCGCCCGGTGTCAGCCTAACGCTGCTGAGCAGCTCAAGTGGTACGAAACCGCCCTGGCATTGGCGCGTCAGCTTGACAACGAGGCCGTTCAAGCGGCCTTCCCTGCATTGTATCAAAAGATCGCCGCATGTTATGAAGCACTTGCGCGTACATCCGTCAGCCAGCCTGCCGATCAGGGCCCCTTTTATCACGGCACCCGGGCAGACCTAAAGGCGGATGATCTGCTTACCGCCGGACGGACGTCTAACTATCAGCCGGATCTGGTAATGAACCATATTTACTTTACGGCCCAAGTGAACGGGGCAGGTCTGGCTGCGGCCTTAGCGCGTGGCGAGGGACCTGAACGCGTATACATCGTGGAACCCTCCGGCAGTTTCGAGGACGACCCTAATGTCACCAACCAAAAGTTTCCGGGTAACCCGACCCGTTCCTACCGGACTGCAGAGCCGCTGAAGGTAATTGACGAGATAAGCGATTGGCAGCGCATGACACCGCAGCAACTACAGCAGTGGCGGGAAAAGCTCGCAGCCAACAAGGGCGCGATTATCAACTAAGTTTGATTTGCTTAACTTTGACGGATGATAACAGAAATTCCGGGACTCAATCTGGCTGAACTTCAGTTGCAGGGCTTCAAGGTACATGCGCTGCCCGCCTATGTTGATGTGCCGGCCGTACATGGACGTCGTGATTTTTATAAAATGGGCCTGATCACCGGAGATATGACGATCGGTTATGGGGATGAGGTCTTAGAAGTGCAGGATACGGTCCTGTTTTTTGTTAATCCCCGTGTACCGCGTTCGCTGCTGCGCCGCTCCAGATCAACAACAGGCTACGCCTGTATTTTCACCGAAGCCTTTATGCCGGCGATCGTCAAAAAGTCACCTTTGTTTAATGTCGGGCAAAACCCGCTCATCCGGCTGAATAACGAACAGACGGCGTTTATGACCGGTATTTTCCGGAAAATGCTAACGGTGCGGGACGGGGATTACGCCTACAAGGGCGACCTGATCAAAAGCTGTATCGAGTTGATCATTCATGAAGCTCTGTCGATCCAGCCACCGATGCAGCAGCCGGTGACCGGTGCGGTACGGCTGGCGCATTTATTTATGGATCTGTTGGAAAGACAATTCCCGATAGAGCACACCGCGGAGCCGCTACGCTTGCGGACCGCTCAGGATTTTGCTGCAAAGCTGGCGGTGCATATCAATTACCTGAACCGGGCGGTCAAAACAGTGACCGGCAGGCCGACCTCGGTACATATCGCAGAACGCATTGCGGCAGAGGCGAAGGCGCTGCTACAGCATACCGACTGGAGCGTGGCAGACATTGCTTATGCACTCGGTTTTGGGTACCCGACTTATTTCAATAACTTTTTCAAGCGGATAACGGGCGCTACCCCTAAATCTTTACGTAAGGTTTGATAATCATACTTATCGGTTTGATTATCTTTAACAGGTGACGGTATTTCAGATGACCTTTGCGTTATGAAAATATTAGTTACCGGGGCTACCGGCAAGGTCGGCAGCCGCTTTGTTCCCCGCTTGTTAGCCAAAGGTTATTCCGTTCGTATTCTGGTGCGGAATGCCGCGAAGGCTGCAACTTTAACGGCGCTGGGCGCCGAGGTTGTGACCGGCGATCTCTTTGACGCAGACAGTTTAAAACCCGCTGTATCCGGCATTGATGCTGTGATCCATTTGGCAGCCCTGTTCCGCACGTTTACCGATAACGAAGGGATCATCAAGACCAACCAAGAAGGTTCTGTTGTGCTGGGCGATGCAGCAGTTGCAGCAGGTGTCAAACGTTTTATCTTCGTCAGCACCAGCAATGTCTATGGTTCCGGTTATGGACATCCGGCCAGGGAAGATGATTTCGTGGATATCAATGATCCCAGGCCCTACGCCTCAAGCAAGATTGCAGCCGAACAGGCACTGCTGAAAATGGGAATGGATGTGCGTGTATTGCGTTTGGGCTTTGTTTATGGGGATAAAGACCCGCATATTGAAGAGATCATCCCGCTGCTTAAAAAGATGAAACGACATTCAGGATCGCGCATGCACATGGTTCATCATCTTGATGTGGCCCAGGCGTTGATCATGCTGCTGGAGAGGAACGGCCTGAACGGGGAGATCTTTCATATTGGGGATGACGCGCCGATCACGCTTTATGAGCTGGCTAACTCCGTTGGGAAGGCGGCCGATGCTTTCGAACAGGCAGAAGCGCCGCTGGCAGATCCCTTCGAAGGAATCATGGATGTTTCCAAATTGCGGAAGACCGGCTTCCGTTTGCTGGTGCCCAGTTATTACGCAGCACGCGACCTCGGTATCCTGTAAAATCAACCTATAATGCAGTTGCATCGGACCGTCTGCCACGTAAATCAGAAGAGCCTTGCTTCACGGTTGCGCTGACGGATTTCTTCGTCGCTCGTCAGCATAAAGTTTTCTTTGACGTTGCTTGCTGCCATTGCCTGAACTGCTTCGATATGCGGCCGCAGGCTGGTCTCATAGGCCTTGAAGGCGGCCTGATGGATGCCATCGTGCTGCTGCAGTGCTTCGGCCAGCGCAGCCGCGCCCAGCAGGGACAGGGACCCTCCCTGACCCGCAGCCGGCGAGGCGCAGTAGGCGGCATCGCCAACCAATGCTACCCGGCCCTTTGACCAGCAGGGCATTTTGATCTGGCAGAATCTGTCAAAATAAAAGTTGCCGGAACGTTTCACTTTTTCGAGCAACTCATCGGTCCGCCAGCCTTTACCGGCAAACTGATCGCTGATCATTTGCTGCTGTTGTACAATATCCCGGTAGTCATAAGCCAGTTCCTGCCCGGAAAGGTAAGTAAAAATGATGTCTGTTTTGCCGCTGTAAGCATTCACCATGATCGAGCGGTAAGGCATACGGTATAGCTGCATAGTTCGTTCTGGTACCAGCAAGCCCCGCACGATACTGATGGAAAAATAGGCGCCCAGGAAGACGGCATAATCGCTTTCCGGACCGAAACAGCGCTTGCGGATATTGGAATGTGAACCGTCGCAGCCGATCACAAGGTCAAAAGTTCGCGGCGCAGCCTGCTTAAACGAAGCAAGGGCCCCGTCATCTTGCTCCTCCAAAGCCGTAACGCTATCGTTAAAGATGAATTCCACGCGATCGCCGAAAGCGATGCGCATCACTTTCACAAACTTATCCCTTTCGATCTCTATTTCATCGTTTTCTGGGACTTGCCCGTCCTTCGCGTCCCGTAAAACCATACTGCCTTCTGTTACGTCATCCCCATTTTTGAACTCGATACGGTCAACGCCAAGCTGATGGCTTTTAAACTGCCGGTAGAGCCCCATGCGTTTCGTGATATTGATGGCCTCGGCGGTCAGGTCTACTGCACCGCCAGCTGTCCGCGGTGCGGCCGCCTGTTCTACTACGGTCACCCTGTAGCCGGTATGATCCAGCCACCAGGCAGCCGACAGGCCGGCAATACTTGCGCCGGAAACCAGTATCGTTTGATCTTTTATTGCTTTCATGCTTTAAATATTAAAGCACAAAACTGGAGAACTTAAACCCCTGAGGATAGAACAATTGCGACAAAATCACCGCCGAGCTTTTTTTGCGGGCCCTGGTCTGTCTGGCGAAGGCGGCAGCCGTCATGCCGCTGTAACGCTTGAACTCCCGGTTGAGATGGGATTGATCGGCATACCCGAGTTCCTGAGCCAGCCCGGCAATACCTGACTCCGGGTCGCGCCACAAGCGGTCACGCGCCTGCTCAAAACGCATCAACCCGGATACGTTCTTGACCGTATACCCCGATGATGCCTTAAATTTCCGCTCCAGCGTCCGTACCGTCGCATGCGCGGCTTCGGCAACCGCAGTGACCTGCAGCGCACCGTTACCCTTCCGCATGGCCCGGCCTGCTTTGGACAATATAGCATCAGTAGTTGATGCCCTGTGCCGTTTCAGGAACCAGTCGCTCAGTATTCCCAACGCCTCCGCAATTTTACCTTGTTCCAATAAAAGCGCTAACTCCTTTTGTAAGGATGCAATGGGATGTGTTGAACTGGCAATCACCCCGCCTTTGACCGGTGCCAGGTCCAGCAGGTCGTACACGGCCCAGGGACAGCATTTGATACCAATTATACGGAGCCGGTCCTTTGCATAAAAATGAATGGTTTGTCCCAGAAGCCCGACGATGAAGGGGGAAGGCATGAGCTTCTGCTGATCGCCCTGACGTAAGGCCAGGCCGCTGCCAAAATGAAAAATAATTTCCGCATTTCCGTCTGGCAGCACCTCGAATGCAGCGGGTAACGGGCCAAATTCCTGCTCCAGATACCAAAATCCCAGTATCTGGTCACTCAATTCACCGGGCGCATTGATTTCGAGGTGTTCCATCGTTAAAGATAAGACGAATGACCAAGATAAAAATTTTACATCAAGCGTCAGCGCCGGGCAACACTTGAGATAAAACTTGCAGGAATAATTTCGGGCTTGCTAAATTTTTGAGAGTTAGCTGCTTTTGGCGGCTAATTCTTATGAAACCTATGCAGCGCTGCTCGATCAGTCGATGTTGCAGTCCTTGCATCTGCATTACACCAGTTTAAATGCACCAAAGCCCGGCTTGCCTGTTGCTGGCCGGTTTTAGGGGAGGGAGCCGTTAAACCGGCAATGATCAGGGTTGCCAATTAAGCTGCCACCTCGCCTGTCTTATGACCCGGACCAAAAACATGTAGGTACTTTGAAGAACTCCCTCCTATCTTTATTTTAAAGAGCCCTTCCCGTTAACGGAAGGGCTCAAGGTGACATCGGACACTTCACCGTTACCTGTGTTGATAGCAACATTCAGCCTGTCATTACAGGAGTTTTCAAATTATACCGGTAGAGATCAACAGGTACTTATGCAGCATATTTTATATGAAGCATTAATTGTAAACACTCGATTGGTAACCTTCCTCGGCACGACGGGGTGCACGATCTGTATAGAACTTCCGGTCTTGCGGTGCCTGGGTACCTAAACCATCCACATAGCGGTTAAACATGCAAAAGGCCGCTGCTATTAAGACCGTATCATGGATTTCCCTGTCAGTAGCTCCCTCGCTCCTTGCCCCTTCTATCTGTTCGGGTGTCACGTATTTTCCTCCTTTTTGAACGCTTTCTGCTATAGATAACAGGGCTTTCATTTTTGACGAAAGCTCCACAGACCGGAAATCACTTTTAATGGCGTCTATCTTTTGAATATCGCAATGCAGATAATGCCCTGCCATTGCTCCGTGAACGTTCTGGCAAAAAAAGCAATCGTTCAGGTAAGAGACATAGGTGGCGATCAGTTCCCTTTCGCCGCGGCTCAGCGTATTGTTGTCGTCGCGCAGCAAAACCTCGGCGAGGGCATTAAGCGGTATAGCGGTTTCCGGATGGTAAGCCATCAACCCGCGGATGCCCGGCAGGTCGTTATTTAATTCGATGTGTGCCATATTTTAATGTTTTATTGGTTATTATTTATATTAAGTGTTTGTTCGTGGTGTGTTTTGTATATCTTTTGATAAAAGCGTTATTAGTAACCCGGCCAGGAATACCAGCGAAAAAATAAATAATGCGTTGCCGTAGCCGCCAAGTGTAGTCACTAAAACACCGACGAAAAGTACAGCTGTCCCTGTAAACACCCGTCCCGCATTAAAGCAGATGCCGGTCGCTGATGACCGGATGGCTGTCGGGAAAAGTGCCGGGATATAAACCGACAATACCCCCTGGCTTACGCCAAAAAATATGGCCAGCACGCCAACCTCGGCATAAATTACCGGCGAAAATGAGTTGTTTGTCTTAAATAAGACGAACGATAGCACCGTGGAAACGGCGAAGCAGGTTATCATAGCTTGTTTTAAGCCCATTATTTTAACGAGCCAGCCGGAAAAGAACCCGCCCGCCAAACCTCCCATCCCCAAGCACATCATGCTTAAACCGCGGGCTTTGCTGGCATCGCCCGTGCTGATGCTTTGTATCCATGTCGGCAGCCAGGAAAATACCGCCCATAGGCCGATCAACATCGCCCCGAAAATCAGAGAACCGTTCAGCAACGTGCCGCGGTTTCTGTTTAATGAAAGGTCGTTTGACGGCGCATGTGTTTTCTTCGATGAACGGTGCTGTTTCCACAGTTCAGACTCCGATACCGACCATAAGGCCAGTAGCGAAAGTGCCATGGGAATGGCACCGACCAGGAATCCCTGGCGCCACGACGAGGTAACAACGTTAATGACCCCAGCAGAAAATATACCTATCGGAAAGGCAATGGAAAGGATGCCGGTATAAATGGCTTTTGATTTCTGTGGCCACACCTCACTTATTAGTGTAAAGGCGATGACCAAATCTCCGCCTACTCCAAAGCCGCTCATGAACCGGCATACCATAATGCCACCCCAACCCGTTGCGTAGCCGGTCAGGATAGTAAAAATACCGTAGGTTGCCGTGGCAAAAATGAATGCCATCTTGCGGCCCGTCTTGTCGGCGATGATGCCGAGTAAAAAGCCGCCCAAAGCCCATCCGAAGATAAATAGTGAATTGATTAGTCCGCTTAGGTAATTGAGTTCCTCCTGGTTTTTGTTTCCCTGAAATTCTTTGACTACCACAGGCAGGTACACCGACATCAGCGTAGATATGGCCCCGCCTAAAACACTGCTTGCAAAACAGATTATAAATAACACGGCCAATTTCGCCGGGTTTAATTGTCCGGCCCGCTCGGCTTTTAAAGTTAGAGTTTCCATGTTATTTCAATAAATTGTCAAAGGCTATCCCTAAATAATATATAGCGCCGATGGCCGGTGAGCCATAAGCCTGATAAACGCGGTTGTTAAACACGTTGCTCCCGCCAAGCTTCACCGTAGCGCCAATTTTGGGAAGCTTTTTGTTCACCTGCACATCTACCAGAGAATAAGCATTGATGCGGCCGGGATTATTTGCGTTAAATGTGCCATACCAGTCGAAGGCACTCTGCATATGCCAGTTGATGTTAAAACCGTAGCCATTGCCTACATCGCTGTTTCCTAACGTAATGTTTCCGCTCCATTTTGGAGTATTGAAGGCTGCCACGTTATTTTTATTAGCGGAGCCCAGGTTGAATACCGACAGGGTTACGTTGCCTCCGGCACTATATCCCCGTGGGAAAAGATAAGTTACACCCACTCCTGCGCCTTGTTCAGATACCCGGTCGGTAGAATTCGTATATAACTGATAAGCATGGACTTTACTATTCAGGATATCAGCTGCAGCATCGGCATTGATCTTCCCATCCGCACCGTAAACATTATTTTGCGGTTGGATAACAACCGTGTTCAGGATAAAATTGGTATAACTGCTATAATAGTAGTTTACGTCGATAAGTAATTTATCCTCAATAAGGCCTTTGTAACCAAGTTCGAACGCCTTCTGCTTTTCCGGTTTAATGTACGTCACATCTGATTTTTTTAACAGGTCTTTATTGTTGGCTACTGCCTGCGGGAAAGAAGCGCCGCCCGCTACGGCTGCTCCAAATGCGGCACCGAACGCACTTACTGAAGATGCTGTGAAGGAGTTTTGGTAAACGGTAAGATCCTTGCTATTAGCTGGTGCCCCGCCCAATATAGTAATCGGCCCTACGTTTAGATGGATAAATTGATCTACCGGCGTCGGGTTCCGGAAGCCGGTCTGATAGGATGCGCGGAAATAATTTTTGTGATCCGCACTGTAAACAGCCGAGAAACGGGGGGTGAAGCTGCCGTCAAAATTCTCGTTCTTATCGTAACGTAAGGAGGCCAACAGCCTTAATTGGTCGCCCAGTAGCTTTTTGCCGGCCTGTGCGTAAGTGCCATATTCCTGAATAGTCACCTTTTTATCTTTGTCGTCAAAAAGACTTCCATTGGTGAACATATCATAATCACGGAAACTGCCTCCTACCTGCAGGTCGAACAATTTAATAATGCTGCTGAAGTCATATTGCCCCTCGGTATGGTAGAACTTGCTGTTGCTGAATACGCCTGCACCGCTTAAGCCGTAATTGTGTATAGATGCATCTTTTGCCTGGTTAAAATTCTCACTGCCCGGCAGAAAACGGCCCTGATCGGCAAATTTGCGTGCTGCAACATTATCATGCGCTTGCACCCCTGATACTGTACCGTCATAGGCATTTTGATATCGGGTAAACCACATATCATCGGCCTTATCAGGACTGACAACATTCCCGTTCATGTCCTGGACCCAGTCGCGGTTAATAAATTGCGCCAAGGAGCGGGTGTTATAGGAATCATGTGAGTTTTCGATGACTGCATAACCTCTTAAAAAGAAATTGCTGCCTTTTAACTCTATGCGGTGGGTTTGCAGCACAAAATTATTCAGATCGAAACGGCTGCTGCCAGTGTAACTTGCCGTTCCGCGCCCATAATTATACTGATAAATGGCTTCGAGGTTATTGTTGAATCTGTATTCCAAGGCGCCGTTTAGCTTCAGGCTGTACACATTGTAATTCATCAGATCTTTTTCTTCATAACCGGTCCTCGACACCAGACCAATGCCAGGAAGGGTCCTGGACACTTCGTCACCATAAATATTTAAGGCATCGCGGCCTGGATTGCCTGGCCCCCGCATGTTCGCTGGAGTAGAGGCGCTGATGTCTGTATAGTTGTTGGCATACCAATCAGTGCCTGTCAGGTATGAGGCGTTTATTTTAAAAGCGAACTTGTCGTTAAATGCTTTGGCGTAGCGCAAGGCAAAGTCATAAAGGCCTTTGGCGCCTGTACCTGTTTCGCCTATATGGTTTAGGCCTGATTTTGCCTGTAATGTCAGGCCCTGATAGCGAAACGCATCTTTGGTATGCATCAGTAAAGCACCGTTAAAAGCCATTGGGCCATAAAGCGCAGATGCAGCTCCGGGCACAACTTCCACACTTTCTATATCAATGTCGGAGGCACCGAAAAGATTACCTACGGCGAAATTCAGGCCAGGCGTCTGGTTATCAACGCCGTCCACCAATTGCAGGAAACGCGAGTTACCGGTATTGTTAAAACCCCTTGTGTTTACTTGTTTGTAAGTAATGCTGCTGGTGACAGCTTCCATACCTTTCAATGACTGCAAACCATCATAAAAGTTGAACGAGGGGTTTTCGCGAATGGCTTTCTGGTTCATTTTTTCGATACTGACCGGCGAAGCGAGTATGCTTTGGTTTACACGGGTTGCCGCAGTAACAACTTCATTAAGCGCAACAGCTACCTGCGTCAGACTGATCTGCAACGACTGTGCTGTATTGGTTACCGTAATCAGCTTATTGGCGTAACCAACATTCGTTATCTGAAGGACAATAGGGAATTTAAGATGACTGACATTGAGATTAAAGTTACCTTTTTCATCGGTGACGGTACCTGCAATTTTACCTTTTACAGAGATGCTTGCGCCACTTACAGGAGTATTGGTGAGTGAATCAGTTACGATACCCGTAACATGACTTTGTTGCGCATAAATCTTAACGTAACTCAACAATAATAATATGAGGAGAATTTTTTTCATTTTTTTAAGTGTTTTTGTTTTAAATGGTCATAGCCTTGCGGCAGGCGCATATAGCCGTGATTTTTTAACCGTTCGGCCAGATAGTCAAAGTATGAGGGGCTATCAGGCAGCGCGGTTGCCAGCCCATCGACGTAACGGTTGTAAAGACAAAAAAGAGCCGAGATCAGCACCGTGTCGTGGATTTCAATATCTGTTGCTCCTGCTGCCCTGGCGCGCTCAATATGTTCGGGCTTGACGGCGCTGCCGCTCTCCCGGACCTTGTCGGCAATAATCAGCAGGGCTTTCATCTTCTCACTGACCGGGGCCGTTTCAATGTCTGTTTTTATGCAGGAGCTGGTTTCACTTTCGCCAAGGAAAGCATCGGCCGCCGCCGTATGGGCGGCTGTACAGAAACGGCATTGATTGCCATTGGATGTTACCGTGGCTATCAGCTCACGTTCGCCTTCAGTAAGGGTGGAATTGCCACGCAATAATATCTGGGTAAGCTCACGGATAGGCTCGGCAGTGTCCCTGCGATATTCTAATAAGCCGGTAATACCCGGCAGATGTGCTTCAACTGCTATATAAGGCATGATTTTTATTGAATGAGATTAAGAAAATAGCCGAAAGGTGTTACCAGTAGCCAGAGCCCATTATGCAAACGCCAAATGCGTCGCAATGATGCGAAAGAGCTGACTATAATAAATAACGGGTCTTACGGATTAAGAATAAAAGCCGGGAATCAGCAGGAAAATTTGGGAGGTTGCTTTGGCATCCGGACAGGTATTGACAATAAATCGGCCGGCGGTTGCACAGTTATCGTTCTTAAATACCGAACGGGAATATTGAATGCAAACTGGCCGAAACAGAAAGAGACTTTTTCGTTGTGATTTAATTTCAGAAAAGGCACGTGGTCTTTCTTCGGTACGGGAATATCTTTTATGTTTTTCGCGACAATAACATTGGTGGTCGAATAAATGGTTGTTTTATAATTCGGCACGCACATCAGATAAATAGCATGACGCGTCATCTTCATTTTAACGAAGTTATAGCTTGCCTGCTCAAATTGTATCGTTCCCTTTATATCTTCATACGACGTCCAGCTGGTTATATTCAGTGTATTTACGGGAAGCCGGACTTCAACCAGGTCTCCTTTATAATATTTATTTTCACTGGTTTGCTGATTGAAGAAGATGTCTGACCGGTACTTTAGATATTGGTAAAAAGCGACATACCCACCTGTACTAAACAAATGGCACGTTAAAAGTAACATTGCAGTCAGCTTTTTCAACAGGTTTTAAATTTGGGTTGTTTAAAGATGAGATATATTTATTAAGTTTCAAAATGTTTTGGGGGTTGATCTTCTTTTTTAAAGAAATTTCACAACGCATGCCATTAACGGAAATACGCGCACATACAGTGGCAGGGGCGGTTTTTTGTAGCCTGGACAGCCTGATTACAAACTGAATACCAATTGTGTTACTGCTCCTTATATCAATTCATTTTAATTTTTCTTGATAATCATTGATACAGGTAATGAATTTACTCATGCAATTGCTCACATCTTTCTTGATATAGATTGGTATTTTTTGGCGGGAATAAAAACAAAAGACCCGCAAATCAGTGTAATTTTGCAGGTCTTTACTCCATTTTAGCCTTACATTTTCATACCAGCCATACTATCTCCATTTCTAAAGATCGATTCGCTGTTGAGCAAATAAGCACCTTGAGTTACTACAACCTCGCCAGCGTTTAACCCTGAGTTTATCGGTATATAGCTCCGGTTCCCAATGCCCAGTTCCACCATGCGCGCAGAGAAGCTACCGTCTTGGTTCTTTACCCAAACCAGATTGCCTTTACCGCTGCTGATTACTGCGGTAGCCGGTATGGCCAATGACCGGTTGCCACTGCCCAACACGACATTGGCTTGCATACCCGGGCGAAGTTGTCCCTTTGGATTATTCACGCTAATACGCACCAGATCGATTTTCGAAGCATCAGACAGTTCCGGGTTCATAAAGCTTACCTGCCCTTTCAGGGTTTGCCCTCCCAGATCCGGAAATTGCACATCAACGATTTGACCCGGATGCAGCATGCTGGCTTCACGACTGTACAATTGAGCCTCCACCCATAAACTACCCAGGCCCTGTGTTTTAAGGATCATCACGCCCTCTGTTACATAATCGCCTTCATGCACGTTCAGTTCGCTGACTGTGCCACTCAGGGTACTCAATATCGATGTGATAGCTGATAACTTACCTGAATGCGCCAGCGTACTGATTTGGCCAGGGGTCAAACCCCATAATTTCAGCTTGCTTTCTGCCGCGCTGATCAGTGCAAGATAGTCTACATCAGGGTTATGCAGCTTTTGCTGTTGATCTTTGGCCAACAGGTATTCCTTTTCTGCTTCCTGCAAGTCTTCGCTATATAAGGCATACAGCGGCTGACCGATCTTTACGGTTTCTCCTATGGTACGGACATACAAACGCTGAATGCGACCCGCGAGGCGGGCGCTTTGTTCGTTACCGGTATTTTCATCGGCAGTGACCGCCCCGGTGACCAGCTTTTCTTCGCCTGTATTTTCTTCCCGCACGGTATCTGTCCGCATACCAGCCAATTGCTGTTGTGCCTCCGTCAGTTTGAGCCGGTTATCGCTACTCCCGCCGCCGACCTCTGCCTTAATGAGTTTCATTCCGCAGATGGGGCAACTGCCGGGATGATCCTGGTGTACCTGCGGGTGCATAGAACATGTATAAAAGGATTGATTTTTTTCGAGGGATGCCGTTGCTGCTTTTTGTTCCCCTTGCTTGCAGGCAGATATTGTAATTGCTGAGATCAGCAATAAAACGCTTGCTATTTGATATCTATTCATGATTTTCGGTTTTAATGAAGCTGTCGCTATCTGCTAAATATTGCGCATTTTGGGCTACCCTATCCGATGCGGTTAACCCGTCAGTTATCTCTACCTGTTCCTTTGTTTGAGTTCCCGTTTTTACGGCATATGCACGGTAAACAGTCCCATCCTTAAGCCAAACAATTTTTGTTTGCCCCAGGCTGATCACCGCCGTGCGCGGCAGCCATAAGCCCTTTTTTGATCCTGTAACTATTCCAGCCTGTATCAGGCTGCCCGCTTTCATGCCATGCTGATGATTGTTAAGGTATACCCGGATACTCGTCGAGCGGTCGCCGGTTTGCAGTACCGGCTCGATAAAATCCACCTTTCCCTTCATCACCATCTGCTGGTCTGGAATATTTAAGTTGACAGCCTGGCCAAGCTTAATTTTCGCCGCATCAATCTGCTTTACCTTTAAGACCGCCCAGAGGCGATGCGGATCAACCACATTGAAAAGGGTCTGCCCTTCTTGTACATACATACCTTCTTTGACAGCAAGCGGGATATTCTGTGCATAATCGCTTATCTGGCTGCTCATTGCACCGTCCATCTGGCTATGCGCCACATCATGTATATGTCCGTTGTAAGGGCTGTAAACCGGCAAACTGTAAAAAGCTTTTCCCGTGCGGTCTAATTCCTTCAATTGGTTACCGGTCATCCCCAACAACAACAATTTTTGTTTAGCCGCACGGATCAATGCGGTTTCGCCAGGCGAATTCTTTTGCAGAAACAGCAGATCCTGCTGTGCCGTTACCATTTCAGGGCTGTAAACATCCATGATGCGCTGATCGGTATGCACTTCCTGAAAAGCGTATTTGATATACAGCTTTTCAATTCTACCAGAAAAACGCGCTGCTATGTTATTGTATGTGCGGGTATCAAAGGCCAGGTACCCCGAAACCATTACAGTATCTTTTACCGTTTTTTCAACCGGCGAAATTGTGTTAATGTTTGATACCACCGCTCCGTTCACCGGTTGCAACACGGTTTGCAAACTAATACCAGCCTGTTCACTCTGTGAAGTAGCCTTTTTAACCAGGGTCATACCGCAAATTGGGCAACTGCCCGGATGGTCTTCGTGTACCTGCGGATGCATGGGGCAAGTGTAGGTTACCTGCGATTGTTCCTGCTGTGCCGCTACCTGTTTAGGCCGTTCTTTACAGGCGGCAATAAACAGGGCGATCAAAATCAAACTAATACCTTTCCAATTCCTTTTCATAAGCTACCTGTAATTTAATGATATCCTGTAACCGGTCTAAAGCTGCCATACGGGCGTTTTGCAAATCATTGACGCTGTTTAATACCGATGGTAAATCGCCGGTGTTCTGGTCGTAAGCAAGAAGCGCTGTTTTGTAACTGTTCTGCAAGGCGGGGATAATGTTCAGCTGGTAATTGGCCAATTGTTTTTTCTGGCTGCTTAACTGCACCTTAAGGGATGCCAACTGACCGGCAGCCTGGTTTAAGATATCGAGGCGCTTTTGCTGCAGTTCTTCCGTTTCCATGCGGATGCCCTTCAGGTTAGCCCTGTATGCTTTGGAAGCCCATGGCACTATAGGTATGGTTACCGAGCCCATCAGGACATATTGATTGGAACCACCGTAGCTGAACATGTGCCCGGCCTGGATGCCGAAGTCCGGCTTGCGCTGGCTATATTCAACCTGTGCATTAAGCCTGTTCAGTTGGATACTACGATCTATGCTGCGGATATCGCTGCGCGCGGCTGCCAAAACTGCGGTATCAGTTAATGCCGGCAAAATCGGTATGACCAGACTGGTATCCACACTGAACGTGGCCTGTTTATCCTGGTTCATCAGCGTATTGAGCATCACGTTCCGCTGGTTGATCTCATTATTCAGTTGTTCCTTCGTATTATCCAGTTCGTACAATTGCGCTTTGGCTTTGTAGATATTATTCAGTTTCTCCTTGCCATAAGTCAGCCGGATATTCGCATCTTTCAACATATAGTCCAGCAATTGCGCTGTGTTCTGTAAGAGTGCCAGCTTTTTTTCCAATACCACCCGCTCCAGGTAATATTGGCGGGCCTGCGCAAACAGCTGATTCTTTAAATAATTTTTATCTTCCGCAGCAACCTTCGACAATTCCTGCTGGTAAGCAGCTTTAGCTTTCAGTTTGGCCGGATTGGTAAACATTTGCTCGACCTGCACCATAAACGAACCCATATTGGGGTTGAGCGAATATGGCGTTTGATACTGCCCCGCGCTGATCCTCGGCGCGTCGAGATTACCGGCGCCGGCCGCATAGGCGTCCTGTGCACCGGCTTTGGCATCATAAGCCAGTAAAGCAGGGCTTCGCCCTATTCTGGCCAGTACGCTGTCCAATGGCAACACCTGGGCGTTTACCTTGCCGCTTATCAACAACACGATCAGCAGCGTAAAAAATGATATTGTTTTCGTTTTCATGTGCTTACTCTTTTACCTCCAGTATATCCAGTTTGCCGTGCTTGCGGAGTTCATATTCCTTGACCATCAGGAAAATGAGGGGCGTTACCAGCAAAATATGTGTAGATGAGGTCAGTACCCCGCCGATCATCGGCAGTACAATAGGGCGCATCACATCGCTGCCCGTGCCTGTAGCCCATAACACGGGTACCAGGCCGAACAACGCCACGCAAACCGTCATCAGCTTAGGCCGTAATCGTTTTACGGCACCATTCATCACATAATCGTGCAGGTCTTGTTTGCTGATAGTTTCGCGGCTGTTTCCTTTAGCTTCCACCAATTGTTGCATGGCATCATTCAGGTAGATCACCATCACTATACCCGTTTCTACCGCTATACCAAACAGGGCGATAAAGCCTACTGCTACGGCTACAGAAAGATGCACACCGAAGGCCCATACCATATAAACCCCTCCGATCAATGCAAAGGGGATGCTGATGAGGCTAAAGAACGCTTCCCTCGCTGATTTAAAAGCGAAGTACAGACAGGCGAAGATGATGACCAGCACAATCGGCAGGATCAATTTCAAGGTGCCTGCTGCGCGGATCAGGTTTTCATATTGTCCGCTCCATTCGATGTAATAGCCTTTAGGTAGGTTTTGCAATAGGGTGTTCAATTTGTCTTGCGCATCCTTAACGGTACTGCCCAGATCGCGCCCGCGCACATTAAACAGAACGGTACCGCGCAGCAAAGCGTTTTCCGACTGAATCATGGCCGGCCCATCGCTGAAACGGATATCAGCCACAGATGATAGAGGTATCGGCCCGAAACCGGGCGTTTGTACCAATATGCGTTTGATATCGTCCAGGTCGTCGCGGTATTGCTGGGCCAAGCGGGCGTTGATGGCGAAACGTTGCCGTCCTTCTACCGTGGTGGTCAGGTTCATACCACCCAGAGCGCTTTCCACCACCTCGTTCACATCGTCCACGCTCAACCCATAGCGACCGATAGCCGCTTTGTCAATGGTTATATCCAGATATTTGCCGCCGGTAATCGGTTCTACGTACAGGTCTTTTACGCCATCGATTCCGGCAAGCGCCTGTTTCATGCGGTTAGCCAGTACATTGATGGTGTCCAGATTTTGTCCGTATATTTTCAGCCCAACATCGGTACGGATACCGGTTGAAAGCATATTGATGCGGTTGATGATGGGTTGTGTCCAGCCATTCACCACGCCGGGAATTTGCAGCTTGTTATTCAATTCATTGATAATACCCGCCTTGTCTATACCCTTACGCCACTGACCGCGCGGTTTAAGCAGGATGATGGTTTCGGTCATGCTGATGGGCGAGTTATCCGTAGCGGTGCTGGCCCGGCCTGCTTTGCCTAATACATCGGCCACTTCAGGCACGCTTTTAATGATCTTATCCTGCACCTGTAAAAGCTGTTTGGCTTGTGCATTGGAAACATCGGGCTGGGTAACCGGCATAAAAAGGATGGTGCCTTCGTCAAGCGGCGGCATAAATTCGCTGCCTAGTGAAATTAAAAGCGGTATGCTGATTACCAAAGCGATGATATTAATGGCCAGCGTGGTTTTTCGCCAGCGCATACACCAATCTAAAACAGGGCGGTAAAGCTTTTCCAGTCCACGGTTAAGCGGGTTACGCTCGTCACTTCTCAATTTCCCTTTCAGGAAGAAAGAGATCAGCGCGGGCGCCAGCGTTACGGCCAGAATGGCATCTATAGCCAGGATGAAGGTTTTTGTCCATGCCAGGGGGCCGAACAGTTTACCTTCCTGTCCGTGCAGCAAAAACACCGGCAAAAACGAGGTGACGATAATAAGCGTGGAAAAAAAGACACCGCGCCCCACCTGTTTACATGAACGTTCGATAATGCTGATGCGTTCCATATTTTTTACCTGGTCGGCTAAGGATAAATTACGATGGGCATTCTCCACCATCACGATGCCATTATCTACAATTACCCCGATAGCCAGCGCGATGCCGGTTAATGACATAATATTAGAGCTGATGCCAAAAGCATTAAGCAGGATAAAACTGGCCGCAACCGTGATGGGTATCTGAATAATGATGCTCAGTGCGCTGCGCCAACTGAAAAGAAACAGGATCACGATCAGCGAAACGGTGATCATTTCTTCGATGAGGGTATGTTTTACCGAATCGACCGCGTTTTCGATCAACTCGCTGCGGTCATAAGCGATATGGAACTTCACCCCCTTGGGCAATCCTTTTTGCAGGTCGGCCATTTTAGCTTTTACATGGTGGATCACCTCATCGGCGTTTTCGCCGTAGCGCATCACGACGATGCCACCTACAGCTTCGCCATTGCCGTTGCGGTCGAAGATGCCCAGGCGCTCATCGCCACCCATTTGCACGTTGGCGATATCTTTCAGCGTAACTGGAACGGTGTTATTAACACCTACGGGAATGTCTTCGACATCGGTTATGGATTTGACATAGCCCAACCCGCGAACAATATAGCCGGTGCCGTTCATCTCGAACTTTCGGCCTCCTACATCATTATTATTGCTTTTGATAGATCTTAGCACCTGCGAAAGCGGGATGCGGTAGTAATTCAGTTTATTGGGATCAATATTGACCTGGTACTGTTTTTCAAAGCCGCCGAAAGAAGCGACCTCGCTCACGCCGGGAACGGTTTGCAAACCAAGTTTGATGTACCAGTCCTGCAAAGCACGCTGTTCGCCCAGATCCATACCTTTGGCATCCAGTGTGTACCACAGTACATGGCCAACACCGGTACCATCCGGGCCGAGCGTAGGCGTTACGCCCTGCGGTAACAGGCGCTGCGCATAATTGAGCCGCTCCAGCACCCGGCTGCGTGCCCAGTACACATCGGCCTTATCGTCAAACACGATATACACAAAGCTCATCCCGAACATGGATGTTGCCCGGATGGTTTTCACCTTTGGGATCCCCTGTAAATTGCTTACCAACGGGTATGTTACCTGATCTTCCATTAACTGCGGACTACGACCGGCCCATTCGGTGAACACGATCACCTGGTTATCCGAGAGGTCGGGAATGGCATCCACAGGATTCTGGGTGATAGACCAGAAGCCCCAGCCAAAAAGACCGGCTGCCAGTAAAAGGACAATATACCTGTGTTTTAAAGACAGGCTTATGAGTTGATTAATCATCGTAATAAGGAAATAAACCGGCAGGCCGAAATCTGCCTGCCGGTGCTGTAACTACTTACATTTTCATCTTTTCAGCTGGTTTCTTTTTGCTATCGGCTTTTTTCACCAGGGTCATACCGCACTTGGGGCATTTGCCCGGTTTGTCTGAAAATACTTCCGGGTGCATGGTACAGGTGTACTGTACTTTGGCAATGGGTTTTACCTTTTTGGTTTTGGTGGTATCTGTCACCGGCTTGGTTGAATCTGCGGCGAAAACACTTGCGGCAGATAACAGGATGACAACCGCCATCAGCATTACTTTTTTCATGGTTTCAAAAATTATATATTGGATGATTAATTGCTTGTTTGGAAGGCAGCGCTATCTGCCATGGCCAGGTAATGATTGACCCTGAACTGGCTGTGTTTGATAGTTTCCATTTTCTTAACATTTAAGCAGGTCAAGGCCAACAAAAGCGGCAATGAACTGAGCAATAAAAAATAAACGAATAATGGATTTTACTAATGCCGGAGCGGCATCAATGACCAGATCGGGAATGATCCTAAACTATCAGATTCTGAAATTGGCGTGCAGAAGATAAAGCGGGTTTCGATGGACGGGCGGAGCCTGGCTGTCATAAACGTTCACCTCCGGCGCTTCGGCCCGTTTAGGCGACACCGGAACAAATAGAAAAGGCGTTAAAACAGCTACGGAATTTTTAAAATCCAATACTGTTTTGGCCGAAAAATGATTATCCCTTACTTTAAGCATGGTTTTAATCGTCTTGCAGCAGTTATCAGCCTTGCCGGTCTTGACTTCCTTGTTACCACTATCACCGATAGCGTAAGTGGTATGTGCCAGTTTACCGCAGCAATAAAAACGCTCTACGCTCATTCCTAAACAGGAGATCGTGTATAGGAGCGTTAAAATGAGTAATGCGGTTCGTTTCACGATGTAAAGTTAATTTTTTGTTCGCTGTTTCAAAATTAGTCGAAGCCCCTTAGCAATTCTTACAGCATTTTGTAAACTGTTTGTAAAATTCCGTCAAACCTGGTCGATACCCCGGCGTGTTCGTATCTGCTGATTTTTAAATTCAGTCGGCGTCATACCAGCCACTGATTTAAATTGATTCGACAAGTGAGCACTACTGCTGTAACCCATCCGGTAAGCGATCTCATTCAAATTCAGCTCGCCATATTCCAGCAGTTCTTTAATTTTCTCCACCTTTTGTTCGATGATAAACCGCTCAATGGTCTTATCCTGCGCGTTGGAGAAAAGGCGGCTCAAATAGGCATAGTCGCGATTCAGGCTGTCTGCTATGTAAGCTGAAAAGGTCATATTCATGGCCGAAAGATCGGAATGATGTACCAAGTCAACGATTGTGTTTTTAATGGCCTCGACTGTCTTGTCGTTATCTTTGTCTATGAGTTCAAAGCCGGGAATTTTCAAAGCCGCGACAATCAGCTGCATTTGCTCCTGGTTGGGTTCGGGCGCGATCTCCGCCCGGCCCAGGCTCACATGGTTGACGCTAAAGCCAAGCCCTTCCAATTGCTGGCGGACGATCATCCCGCAACGGTCGCAAACCATATTTTTAATGTGCACTACCACCATGGCAAAGGTATTACATTTTCATATTTTTCTTTCCCCAAAAGAAATAAGCAACAGAAACCGGAATAAAGATCAGATTTAGCCAAGTAGCGTAGTTCCAGTGAAAATGCTGCCCAGCCATTTGCATCACTCCGTTGTGCGCCTTTGGCAGCCAGTGCAATGCGGCAAATGTATAGTCAAGGAACAATGCGGTCAGGAAAATACTGACCACCATGATCATCAGCAAATACCACATCGTTTTACCACCATAATAACTGCGAAATACCATCAACATCGGTATGGTCACCAGGTCGGATAAAATAAATGCGATCACCCCGCCAAAGGAAATACCACCGTGCCATAAAACCGCCGCCATGACAATATTGCCTACCGAACAGACAAAGGCAATGATGGCCACCAGGCTGCCAATCAGCGCGTTCCAGCACAATACCAAGAAATGCGGTAGTTGCGTATCATGGGTCAGGAACAGGCTTTGCCAAAAGCTGTCGGGCACCAAAGTCATGAGTATGGCTGAGATCACCACGCCGATCAAAATATCCTTGCCCACCATGCTTACATCCATATTGAAATGGCCGCTGGCTGTTTTCAATTTATCCAAAAACGAGGTTGTGGGTTCCTCTTTCGGCTTCGGCTGGCTGTGGCAGCAGCTATGTTTGGGTTTCGCCTCGTGTTGGTGATGTTCATGACCATGCTGGTGCCCACCCTCACTTTGTTGGATATGTTGCCCTGCTTCTTCTTTTACTTTTGGCGGGAATAACCAGCGGATCAACAATGCCGAAACAGCAATAAAGAACAATCCTCCCAGCACTTCACCGCCGAAGAATGACCAGCCCAACAGGGAAACGATCACGATGAATATCTCAAATACCAGGTTCGTACTGGCTACCATAAAAGCGACGGCGTTTGACCAAGTGGCGCCTTTGATGAGCAGTGTTCGTGCCATCGATGCAGCAGCATAGGAACATGACGAAGATATGGCGCCGAAGAAGGTGGACAGACTTAGCGCCCCAACGGTGTCTTTACCTAATTTACCGCTTATTTTTTCAGTAGATATAAATGCCCGAACCAGTGAAGAAAGAATAAATCCCAGTGCCAAACCCCAGTAAATATCCCAGATCATGTAGAACAGTGCCAATAATATTTTTATGATGTATTGCATGTTATCTGAATTAATATGACAAAATTAGCGGCCAATCTGTTTTGGGGTTTACACATAAACAAGTTTCATTTGTAAGATTATGCTGTAATGTTTTAGCATTTTTCAGCATTTCACAAACACTTCTATAATCTTTATACTCACTGTTATCGCCTGGTCGATTTATCACATTTGCCAGCATGAGAATGCCACGTCCCGAAAAGGCGTAGGCAGGTATTTTGAATGTTGGCATCGCTTTAAGGATTAAGACATGAAACTGATGATTTTTATTGATATTTTCTGATTTAGAAAACATAAAAAAAACCATTTAAATCAAGATTTAAATGGTTTTACCGACTTTTGATTTTCGTCTCAGTCGTCTTGACAGGACAATTTTCGAACCACTTTTTGCAGGATTTGAAGAAGCTGGCGAGTTGATACATTACAAAACAACTCTTTTTTTGCCGTGCTCCAAAATGTACATTTTACGCACCATTTTTTAGACGATATGCGGCTTCTGGTAATTTACTGACAGATTTTGACGAATCTTAGTGGGTAACATCTGCAACAAAGATTTTAGCAGCAAAAAAATCTCAAGGTATATTTGCCCCCAATGCCATGATTCCGTACATTTATTTTAAGTGTGATAGGAATAATAGCCTTCAGCCTTTACATTATTTTTTCAAATCACTTTTTTTGAGCTTAGCCAAAGCTTCTTTTGAATTATCGTTTTTAGGATTTAATTGAAGTGATTTCTTGTACATCAAAATCGCTTCTTCTTTTTTTCCTGATTTGACTAATATTTCGCCATAGCTATTGAAAAGGTTGTCGCTGTCGGGGAAAACGTATATGGCAGCGCGAAAAGTTTCCAATGCAAGGTTGATTCTATTGCTGTTAACGAATTCGTAGCCTAGGTCATTCATTGCATTCTCGTCAAGGATATAATTTAAAGTATCGGAAGCCATTGCTATAAGTTTGGTAAAGGCGGCGTCTTCACCATCGGTAATCAGGGAACGTGCATATTCTGCTGCAGCCTGTTTTTTTGCGCTTTTTACAATTGCGGCCTGTCCGTTGATGATATTTAATGCGCCGAAAATATTGTCCATAGCCGAAGGGCTTTCTTTGTTGTCCAGCCATATCAACAATTGGTGTTTGGTCAGGTTTTGGATCATATTGGCCCGGCAGCCGGGTAGTCCACCACTTTCCCAAACGATCTTTCCGAAAGTGCTGTCCACGTCAATACGGTTGCCAAATCCCCAGTAGAAATCACCGATCACACCGATTTCCGATGCTACCCCGTGTAAAATTATTTTTTTTCCGTTGTTCCTGGTGGACGGGCTAAAAACCATATCCAGTGTCTTTTTCTTTAACAGCCGGCCTTTATACAATGCTTGGTTAAAATTGATCAAATCCGATACCGAAGTATAGATATTGGCGTCACCCTCAGAAGGCCAGGTTCGATAGTGCACCTTAAAATCATTTGTCGCAAACGAATCAACCCTAGCGGGAGTCATCGAAGATATAAAAGGCCAGGCATAATTATATGCCAGGTTCGGGTGCGGATAGGGGTTTATCCCGGATGTTTTCTGAAAAGTATTTCGCATGCCAGCCGGCATAAATATTTTTTTCGACAAATAGTTTGCATACTTTTCGCCGCTGACCTTTTCTACCAGAAGCGCTAGTAAACTATAATTCGTGTTAGAATATTCCCAATAATCACCTGACTTAAAGTGCAAAGCCAGTTTTTGTAATTTAAGCGCCGGGATAATATCCTGTAATGTAAAGACCGTATCCTGGTGTAACTTCCAGATGGGCACGAATACATCGCCAACATCTGGAATCCCTGATGTATTAGAAAGAATTTGTTTTATGGTAACATCCGGGTAAGGAAAGTCGGGGAAATATTGAATGAACCGGTCTGTTAAATGCAACCTGTTGTGTTCATATAGCTGCAGTACGGCAATAGCGGTAAACAACTTCGATACCGAAGCGATTTCAAACAGTGTATTTGCCGTGTTAGGGATTTTATTCGCGGCATCTGCATAGCCAAAAGACTTTTGATAAAGGGTTTTCCAATTTTCAGCTACTAAAACGCTACCGCTAATGTCGCCATTTTTAGCGATGGCAGAGAAGAAGTCTTCCAGCATTGTGTACCGGCTTTTTACATTTTGTGGAAAAGCGGCTTGGAAAGATAAGATACCAATCAGGATGCAAAGTGTTTTTTTCATACCTCAATATTACAGTACGGGCTATAGGCAAAGGGAAAAATGTGCTAAACACCCCCAAATATGGGCTGAACACAAGTTACAACCTCAATCCGGCCCGTAGCTGTACTACAGCTGCTTCATAAGTAGCCCCAACATGGATAGTTGTTTCACCAACCGTTATTTCAGACCGTGTTATTTTACTAATAGCGGAGACGGCGACAATATAAGAGCGGTGTACGCGGACAAAGTCGCCGGCAGGCAGCAAGGTCAATGCATCGGCAAGGCTTTGACGGCTCAGCAGGCGGCGGTCGCGGAGTACATAAGTAATATAATTACCCTCAGCTTCCAGATAACAGATATCCGCGAGGTTTATTTTTTCATCTGCATAACCGGTCTTCACAAAAAGGAACTGCTCAGCAGCCGACAGGTGCAGCAACTTATAATCCATTGCTTTATTACAGGCTTTCACAAAGCGGTCCAGCGCAAAAGGTTTAAGCAGGTAATCGATCGCGTTCAGTTCAAACCCTTCTACTGCGTGCTCTGCATAGGCGGTTGTAAAGATAACCATAGGGGCTTTGGCCAGACTTGTCACCAGTTCAATACCAGTGATATCCGGCATGTTGATATCCAGGAATAACAGGTCCACCGGGTTATGTTGCAAATAAGTCATCGCAGTAAAAGCGTTGGTAAATGTAGCCTTCAAGTCAACGAAAGGCAATTTACCTGCCATCATGCAGATCAATTCGATTCCATCAGGTTCATCATCTATAGCTATGGCGGAAAGGATCATCTTCAAAATTAACTTAAAATATTTTACCAAAGTATCAGGGCCAATTCAACCACATACTCCTTTGCTGTTTGTGTGATTGCTAAAGTATGTTTGCCGGGGTAAATCAGCCCTAACCGTCTTTTTACGTTCTCCAGCCCGATGCCGGAATGCTCTGGTCCGGGGTTCATTTCTCTGCGGCTGTGGCAGGAGTTTTGAACTTTCAGACAAAGTTCGGCGTCATTAAAAGACAGGGTGATCTTTATCCAGGATGGGTATAGTTGACTAATTCCATGCTTGAACGCATTTTCTACAAAAGGCACCAGCATCATTGGCGCAATGACTGCTTCGTGCTCCGGTTGTGCGATATCAACGCGGACATCGATACCCATAGATTCATCGATACGTATACGCTGTATTTGAATATAGTTGTGCAGATACGTCAATTCTTTATCCAGCGCTATCCATTCCTGGTTATTTTCCTGTAGCATAAAACGCATCATATCGCCAAGCCGCTGGATACCATCAGCTGTTTTTTCACTTTTTTCTTTCCATGCCGTGGTATAAAGACTATTCAGCGCATTGAACAGAAAATGCGGACTGATCTGTGCTCGCAGCTGCGCCAGTTCGGCAGCCGTTACCGACACATGGTGCCTTAGTCTGGCCTGTTCGGCAAAAAAGATTTCCCCGATGATCGTGATCAGCAATGAAGCGCCTAAAGAAACCGTTAACAGGATAGCATACGATGAAAGTCGGTTCACCCGGAAGGCTACGGCGGGCAGCCAGACCACCAGATTGCCAAGCAACCAAATGGCTATAGCACCTAGTAAATAAACAGGAAAGGCAGGATCGCTTCTTTTTTTGAATTGGGGTATCAGTTGTAATCTCAGAAAATCCTGTAGTATCCGGTAACCAGGGCAGCCCCGCCCCAGTAAAGAAATATCCCGGTTCCACCGCTCCAAAGCGGCGATGGGAGTGTCACGGTTAGTGCGAGCCATAACAACAATCCGGCAGAAATAAACGGTGATAAAAAAGCCAGTATCCGGTAGACTTTTACCTGTGCTTCAATCAATACTTTCCATAAATGACGCTGCGATCCGCTCCACAGTTCCAGCAGGCCAAAAATAATACCAGCCCCGATGCCATCGGCTAACAAGCTGCGCACCTGATAGATAGAATTGATACGCAACGCGGCAAAAATAAGCAGTACAGTTGCAAAGGCAGTACCCAATATAATCCTGTCCCAACGTTTAGCTGCAATATTCGGATAGGTTATCAGGTGAAAAAGCAGCCAGGCCATAAAAAGCAATAAGGCACCCGTACACAAAGGGAAATATAGCTCCCGAGTCCAGTCAGTCTGCAAAAAATGCCGGACGACATAAACAAACAGGCCCATGGCAACTATGATAACTTCCGGATACCTTACTTTTATATATTTAACTAAGGGGGTGCTCACATAAAGTATTTAACCAAAGCTATTCGATTTTGAGTGGGATTACAAAAAATGTGGTGAACACGCCGAAAAATGGGCTTAATAGCTTTTTGATGCGCAGGATTTTGCAATAATGGATTTTTAGTAATTAAAGCAATTAATAAAAAAAAGGGCAGAGAAAAATCTTTCTCCGCCCGTTCCTACTTTACAGAAATTGTCAATACAATTCCGTATTCGTCGTCTTGTCAGGACAATTCTCGAACCACTTTTTACAGGATTTGAAGAAATTGGCAGCGTTTGAAATATAAGTGGTATTGTAGAAAACTTTAATTGCCTATGGTTTAGTTAATTGTTATTTATGCTTTTAATTTCAATAATACCTTATCCATGAAAATTAAATCTATTTCTATAACCAATGTCAAAAGTTTTCGAAGCGCTACCAAAATAGAATTTGACCAAGCATTTAATATTATAGTTGGGCCTAACGCTGCCGGCAAAAGTAATTTACTTGACATTCTTTCTATTTGCTTAAGAGGATATTTTTTAACAACTTATAATATTAGAAATGATCGTAACAGCCCAGGTGTTGATATAGCGCACCCATTTCAAAATTTGCCTTTACTTTTAGACAAATACACGGGTTGTACAAACGCGAGTTTGATTGAATTGGAGTTTTCCGTACAAGCTGAAGATTTAATTAACATGAAATTATTTGGTCAATTCAGAGTGGGGGTATTTTATTCACTTCAAATACCAGATAATGATAGTAAATTCTCTGATTTTAAACGTATAGGCTGGGACCAGTCAATTTTACAAGTTGGTGATGTCCTTAACTACAGAATTGAAAATGGTGTCTTGAAAGCTGAGTCACCGGTTTATTTACAAAATAATAACCTGGATGCAGAGACATTGTTAGTAAAAACAAAAGCTTGGATTTTTTTGAAGTATCTAAACCATTTACATCTGTTTGAATTGGCGGGCATTCATTTTCCAAATGCTGTTATTCACCCGCCCTTCCTTTTTCTTAGTTCTTATCGAGGCACAGGAAATGACAATGATTTCCAAGGTAATCTTTCCTCCCAAAGTGCATATAGTGCTGCGTCTCAAATAAGGAATAGGACATCCAAATCAATGACGTCTCTGATAAATATGGCTACTTTATATTTTTCTGAAAAAAGAAGAAAAATGGAAACTGAGGCTCATTCGATCGGTTATGAGATACTTTGGCAGAATGATTCAGAGGTGAAATTGGTTACCCGGTATTTGGATAGATTAGGGTATGGTTGGTCTATGCAATTAATTGACCCTTTAAAAAATATCTATGAAATTAGGCTCATTAAGCAAGGATATGAATTGACGCTTTCTCAGGCCAGTTCAGGTGAAAAAGAAATCATTAATTACCTGTTTGGAATATTCGCATTAAAGATTACAAATGGCTTAATTGTAATTGATGAGCCCGAACTCCATTTGCATCCTCGTTGGCAATTATTATTAATGGATTTATTTATGGAGCTTACTCGCCAAACTAAGAACCAATTTTTAATAACCACCCATTCGCCAGTTTTTATTAACGTAAATTCAGTATCAAATTTAATACGAGTTTACAGAGAAAATCGAGAAAGCTATCACGTACCTTTAAAGGACCTATCAAGTGGATCGGTAAAAGATTTATTGCACATTGTTAATAGTACAAATAATGAAAAAATATTTTTTGCCGACCACGTGATTTTAGTAGAAGGCTTAACTGATCGCCTGGTTTTTCAAAAGATAGTATCAATTTTAATGGAAAGACATCAGATACTTTCTGTTGTTGAAGTAGTTGAAATTAATGGAAAAGGAAACATTAAAAAATTCCGTCAGTATCTTAAAAAACTACACATACCTTATTATTTCATTGCCGACCTCGATTACATCAATCAAGTTGGTACAACAGAACTAAAAGCGCTCTTTACGACTGATCTTGGAGCAGTTGACAACAATGCGATTAAAAATCCCAAAAGCACAGATGGCGATAAACTAATCACTGTATTGGATGATGCGATTGCTAATAAGGATATGACGGCATTAAAAGCATTTTCTGAATATATTAAGAGCTTTAGAAGAAAGCTTAAAGACACACTTACGTATGAAGAACGTACGGTGCTTGACAATTTTATTGCTTCACGCTGTTCAAACAACGAATATATACTGAATCGAGGTGATATTGAGCGATATTTTCCGGAAGGATATAGCGCAAAAGACTTGGATAAAGTGCTTGAACTATTACAGTCATCAACCTTGAAGAAATGGCAACAATCAGATGGTTATAAAGAGTTGGAGGCTATTGTAATTAACATATTTAGGCGAACAGAACTAATAATCAATCCCTAATAATCAACCTCCCTGTATTCGAATCTATAAAGTATTGCATATCAGAAATTTACAATATCATCTAAAAACAACAAAGCCTGTAAATAATTGATTTACAGGCTTGTCCGATAACGTCGGGATGGCAGGATTCGAACCTGCGGCCTCCACATCCCAAATGTGGCGCGATACCGGGCTACGCTACATCCCGAAAGGGTCTGCAAAGGTAAGCTTTATACTTACTGTTGCAAATATTTTTTCAAATAAAATTACTTGAATTTTGTGCCGGAAAACATGCAGCAAGATAAGCAACGTGCTTCATCCTAAAAGTCAGAAAGTTATCTTGAATTATATGCGCGAAAGGAATATCGTCTTATTTTACACCGTAGTTGTAATAGACCAGTTTATAACGATAACGGCAATACAAATTGCTGCAACCAGCCCAAGAAAGACCATCATGTAAAATATAAAATTTTTCATCAGGGGCATAAGGTTATTTTGATAAGGCACAGGGTTGGGATGTAACTTTCCATCGTCGGTTATTAATCCTAAAATTTATAGTAAAACAGACTTGGATGGTTCGCCACCCTCCGGTAATTTATCAATCCGCCTCTAATATATGCATATTTATTTACACAATTAAAAATATAATAAGTAATTGTTAATCAGTGAAAATAAACCTTTGGAACAGCTCTAACTACTGAGTTAACCTGCACAATAGCAGATCAAGCATAGTTGAGCTTGTTTTGCTTAAAACCCAAACCTGGTGTTACAGGAATCGTTTAACTCGACGGCGGATATAAAGTTGATGAATTCGCCGCAAAAAGTTATTGATGAGACTTTTTTAACGAGCCAAAAATTGATTTTTTATTTTACAGTATCCACAGAAATATCAGCGACGGGCTCCAATACCGGATTTGATTTATCCGCATTACGTTTTGATTTCAGATCGATAAATCTTGAAAGCGGCCCCACGAGGAACAACGCATAGAATGGAGCATATATAAAACTGTTCAGCCGCAAAACAAACTCTACAAAGGCCACTAAAAAAGCAACCAGTATCCTGCCTCTTCTGGTCGATACGGAGGTTGGCGGATCTGTTATCATGAAAAAGATGAACAGCTGATACATCGGTCCGGTGAGTGGCGACAATTCAGACAAAAAGGTGTCTCCGGTCAACAAACTACGCACATAGGCAAGGACAACAAAACTCACGACATAGGTAACCGTAACATGCAAACGTTTTGCACGGTTAACGATGATCAGGCCCAGCGCCCATATCACCGCCAATGGCAGCATATTATTCCCCCATTGGATGCTTAGACCTGCAACACTCAGCGGAGCCATAAATAACATCCAGGAAACTCCGAAATTGGATGGATTCCATAAGTGCTTACCCTTATATCTCAATACATATTTTGACATGATAGAAAGCAGCGCAGTGATGATGTATGGCCATAACAAATTCGAACGTATCAGGATGCCCACACTGATTCCCGAAATATACGCGCTTGAAAGATTTTTCCACGTACCAAGAATAAATCTGGCAAGGACGATCTCTGCAATTACAGATGTTAATATAGAGGCTACGATATTTTCATAACTATCCAGTATGCCGAAAGAAAACTGTCCGATCAGCAATATCAGGGTAATAAATGCAGGCGGAACGTATTGAAAAGAATTTTCTATGCGAAATGATAAAAATCCTTTTTTTTCCGGGCTTTGAGTTTCAGACACTTGCATCAGGCTTTTATTTTACTTTCTGTTACTATGTGGAGTTTATCTATGTCGGGGTTTTCGATCACGCTTTTTTGACCGGACGGCCAGTATATTCGTAAACGGTCAACTTTGGTAGCCTTACCAAGTCCGAAGTGGAGACGATGCTGATTTTGTGAAGAGAACCCCATACCGCCGGTTACCACCTGAACCTGTTTCTTCCCATTCCATTCAAGCTCCAGCCTTGCTCCTATTGCACTTGCATTGCTTAGGGTCCCGTGCAAATCAAAATCAATCCAATGGTTGCTGTTCTGAGGTTCGTTCTTATAAACAAGCGGCGCGCCATCCTGATCAGCGACAATTACATCCAAAACGCCCCGGTTCCACAAGTCAGCCACCGCCACCGCTCTGCTGTCCAGGGTCGCGTAAGGACATACTTTGTCAGATACATCTTCAAATAAGCCATCGCTGTTATTCAGCCATATTTTATTTTGTTCAAAACCCGACTGGCTTTTATCCCCCATTTCAGGCCAGTTTTTTGCATCACCAATTATTGAACTGTTCCCTCCGGTCACTTTTGAATAATCATACCAGTAAGAGTCTTTTTTTTGTCCTGATACAAAGCCATTCGCGACATACAGGTCCATATATCCATCATTATTCAAATCACCAAACTGCGCGCCATAACTCCACCCCGCGTTTTCTATTCCGGACAGCTGACCCAGGTTCACAAACCCGGAACTTTTCATTTGCGCATCTTTAGGCTGCCAGTAATTATTACCTTGTATCAATATCCCTTTTTCTGTGATATTGGTGGTATAAATACCAAGCATGCCACTGTTCCCTATATCTCCGAAAGATGCATTCATACCGCTTTTAGGGATCAGTGAAGTACCTAATTGCCTTCCCCTTTCTGAAAATCTTTTCCCACCTTCGTTAATATAAAATTCATCCACGTTATAATCATTCGCCACAAATAGTTCCGGATACCCGTCACCGTTAAAGTCGGCAGCGGCGGCGGCGAGTGTCCATTTGGTAGAATTCAGTCCGTAATCGGTGGTAACGTCCTTAAATTTGCCGTTTCCCAAATTTTTAAGCAGGTAATTTCGCCCCCCATTGTTGGCATACCTGAAACTTTCCGGCATTATCTGGGTAGTTTTAAGGTTTTGCAGATCAAATTTTTCGCTGAAATAGCCACCTATAAAAATATCCGGCAGGCCATCGTTGTCAAAATCGAACCAGATTGCAGAATTGGCATTTACCCAGGCTGGCAAACCGCTGCCATCGGTTACGCTTACCAGTTTTTTTCCGCCATCATTATGAAATAATTCCGGTTTTCCCCATTTATAAAGCAGCATATCCGGAAAGCCGTCATTATCATAATCTGCCCACACTGCACCCATTGAAACGCCAGTGCCGTTGCGGTTTACATCACCCACTCCCATTTCTTTTGCTACGTCCTCAAACTTCCCGTTGTGCAGGTTTCGATACAAGGCATTCTGACTTCCGGCCGCGCTATTTGTGAAGTACAGGTCATTCCACCCGTCGTTATCAAAATCAACAACTGAGACCGACGCGCCCATGGACGCCACCTGACGTTCAATATGCCTGAGTTTGGGGTCAAGTTCAACGGGGGTATGTACAAAATTTATATTAACCGATTTATTTACCGGTTCGAGATAAAATCCGTAATCTCTTAAAGCTATTTCTTTTCGCGCTGCGCCATCTCCATTTGCCCGAAACAATTGGCTACCCGAAAAAAAAGCGGTTCCTGCAAGCAGTCCGGCAAATATAATGGTCGTTATAATGCGGGGTAAACTTCCTCTCTTACTCATAAATAATTCGCTCAGGTCAATTGGTACAGCTGGTAAATATAAGTCCTCCTTTACAAAAAACTAAATTTTGCCGGCATTCTTTTTCCTCAACTATCGTGGTGGCCGATTAAAAACGAATTTTAAATGCTGACTGATATTTATTAACTTCGAACTTCCTTTTTTCTTACAACGACCGCCCTGTGATACCTGAAAAATCTATCTTCCCGACTTTGATCGGAAACCGTCTGAATATTTTCCTGATGATGATTTGCATTACCCTGCTATTGTTCGTGGGATGTAAAGGTAATAAGGCCGGACAGGCTGAAACCGACCCGCGTACTTCGGCTTTGTTATACCTTTCACAAAATCATCTGGACGAAGCGGAAGCAGCGTTCTTAAAAGCGATAAAACTGTCACCGGATAATTTATCAAATTATATTGACCTTACGCAGCTTTACCTGCTGCAAAAAAATTACGCTGCCGCTGAGAACGAAGCAATATCCGGGCTTAAGATCAATGCTGATGATACTGACTTGAGTTTGTTGCTGGCAGAAGTTTATGAGAAAAAGGGAGATCAGGATGCGGCCAGTCAGATATTGAAAAAAATGCTCCTGCGCGACCCGAAAAACGTACGGGCATATTACATGCTTGCAGAACAGAATGCATCTGCTAAAAATCAGACGGTAAGAAAACAGTATCTGTTAAAAGTATCTGAGCTTGTACCTGCCAATATAGTGCCGAGACTCTATCTTGCCGAACTCTTTGCAAGTGGCAATAATGCGGATTCCGCCCGTTTCTTTCTCGAGATGGTAAAGAAAATTACGCCTGATTTTTCAACCGCAGCCGCAACTTCTTACCAGCAGGCTATTGCTCAGCTGCAGGCTAATAGCCCGGATAAGGCTCTTCCTTATATACAGCAATTCCATCAGTTAATGAAAATCACACCTGTTTACGATTCCGGAAAGGATGAAATTCAGATCCCGGAAATGGTTGCCGGATATACCGGCTTCGTAATTGGTGAAGATCAGCAAACTGCGCAGGCAACTGATGAGAAAAGTGTATTAAAAAATCTGACGTTTACCAATGCGACTGAACGCGTTGGGCTGGCGCAGGAAAAAACACAAAATGCAACACATTCAGTACTCGCTCTCGCCGACAGAGAAGCAAACGGAGACCTTTTTGTTTATGTGGGCTCAAGCCAGGACGGAGCAACCCCACCAAAGTATAACCTTTGGATCAGCAAGATAGGCGGATTTGAGCATTGTACGGTAATTGGCGGACTTGAGCATGAGGGCAAAGACCTTGAAGCCGCATTTGCCGATTATGATAACGACGGGTATCAGGACCTGTTTGTAGTAACAACGAAGGGTACGTTGGTATTCAAAAATCAGGGGGACGGCACGTTCGCCAAGGTCACTGGTGATATCGGATTGAACAAGGCGATCGGAAACAAAGTATTGTTTGCTGATTTTGACCAGGACGGCGACCTGGATATGTATCTCGCAGACAAGGACGGCAATAAATTTTTCCGAAATAACGGCGATGGCACCTTTACGGAAAATGCTTCCGCAATGGGTCTTACAGGAAGTTTGCACGGTATATCCGGGATGTCCTTCGGAGACTGGGATGGAGACGGTGACGTCGATATTGTCACATCATCTGCTTCCGGCATCGAATTGTTGAGCAATAACCGTCATTCCCGTTTTACAGACGTTACTTCAGCTGCCGGTTTGAAAAGCCGGGAGTACAACGGCACTGCAATAGCTTTCGGCGATTATAATAATGACGGCAGACTGGACATCATGATAGCCGGAGGGAGTCCAAATAAAATCTCGTTGCTTAAGAATACCGGGGACGCCTACGAACCAGATGCTGCCTCTAAGTCCCTAAGCGATCTTGTAAAGGGCATCAACATAAACGACGCGGCTTTTATTGATTTTGACAACGATGGCTATCTCGATCTGATAATAGCCGGGGTCAACAGCAATAGTAGCGCATCTGGCTTAAAACTTTTTCACAATAATGAAGGTAAAGGATTTTCAGACATGTCCAATCTTTTGCCTGCACAGGATTTACAGGCACATCATATCAAAATCGGAGATTTTGACCTTGATGGCGATGAAGATATTTTTCTTTCAGGCCCTTCCGGCGCACAGTTGTTACGAAATGACGGCGGCAACGCAAATCATTATATTCAGGTGCAGCTGACCGGTCTTGCTTATGGCAACAGCAAAAATAATCGTCAGGGTATCGGCGCACAGGTAGAATTAAAAGCCGGTGACCTTTATCAGCTAAAAACTGTTACCGGGCCGCTGACTGAATTCGGCGTCGGCAGCCGTACCAAATTGGATGCAGTTCGGGTGATATGGCCAAATGGCGTTCCCCAGGTAATTGTTGATCCAAGCCGGAAGAACAGGATACTGGAAGCTGAAAAATTAAAAGGCTCCTGCCCTTTCCTTTTCACATGGAATGGAACCCAATACGAGTTTGTAAAGGATATGCTCTGGAGAAGTGCGCTCGGTATGCCACTGGCAATACACGGAAGAGATACCTCGTATGCATTTTCGGACGCTTCAAAAGAATATCTGTTGATTCCAGGTGAAAAACTAAAGCCAAGAGAAGGCAAGTACAGCATAAAAATAACGGAAGAGTTGTGGGAGGCGGTATTTCTGGATAAGGCTGCATTAGTGGCTGTCGATCATCCCGATTCAATTAACGTGTATGCCGATGAAAGAT
The DNA here is from genome assembly GCA_035547875.1 of Mucilaginibacter sp. GTDB lineage: Bacteria > Bacteroidota > Bacteroidia > Sphingobacteriales > Sphingobacteriaceae > Mucilaginibacter. The sequence goes on from DASZTX010000029.1 coordinate 74,743, forward strand.
TTGTACCGCCGCCGTTCCCGGGCAAAAATGTATATCGCGTAGCTGATCAGCAACTGCCTGTTTCGGCGGATGACGGCAAAGGGACCAACCTGTTACCTGCTTTGACCAATTATGATTTCAAATATGTGTCCAACTTCAACCTGGGCAAATTTCAGGGAATAGCAGAAGACCACGATCTGATACTTGACCTCGGCAAAAAGGCGATAACCGATAATCTTCATTTGTTTTTGCGAGGCTGGATTTTCCCGCCTGATGCCAGCATCAATTTTGAACTGACTCAAACAAAAGATTATCAGATACATCCGCCTTGCCTGCAGGTGATCAATAAAAAGGGACAATGGCAAACGGTGATTGACAACCTGGGCTATCCCATGGGTCGTGATAAAATGGTCGTCGTAAACCTGTCAGGAAAATTCCTAACAAAGACGGATCGCCGCATCCGGATCAAAACCAACATGCAAATCTATTGGGACCAAGCTTTCTTTTCAACAGGAGATACAAAAAGCCCGGTACTGATGCAGGACCTCAAAATGACTGACGCCTCGCTGGCCTACAGGGGTTATTCCGCAACGTACCGCAAAGGCGGCCCGTACGGACCGGAGTGGTTCGATTACGACAATGTTACAAAAGGTCAAAAATGGCGTGACTTAACAGGATTTTATACACGCTATGGAGATGTATTACCGTTACTACAAAAGGCGGATGACAAATACATTATAGCGGATGGCGGAGATGAAGTATCGATCAGTTTTGATGCAACCCATCTTAAACCGCTTCCGTCAGGATGGAAAAGAGATTTTCTGATCTACAGTGAAGGATGGGTTAAAGACGGCGACCTGAATACGGCAAACGGACAAACAGTTGCGCCGCTCCCCTACCATGATATGCCGCGTTATCCTTATGGCAAGGGGTTCGGGTATCCGCGCGACAAATCTCATAGAGAATACCAGGAAACATACAATACCAGAAAAGTAACCACCCTTGACTTTACCGACGCCTTAAGAAAAAGTAAGAAATAAACAAGGCATTGAACAACGGAATGCAGGAATAAAAACAGCTATAATTGTGCCGCCGTATGCCGGTACATGTTTTTTAAAGATGGATCCAGTAGTCCGGCAGTGTTTGCCGGGGCTATCCGCGCTCGGACGGCTTCGGTAAAATGTTTAATCTCCTTCTGCGTCGGTTGCCTTTGATCTGTTATTTTCAGCAAATCGGCATAAGAAAGGGCCACCATATCCTCAATTAACGGGTTATTTGCCCCAAGAAAATATCCGTTCTGTTCATTTCTTAACAGGCTCTGTTCATAAGAGATTGTCGCAGCAAAATAAAGCATTGACCAGGCGTTGAATAGTTTAAAATCACACATCGCCCTGTAACTTCCTGCGACAAGAAGATCGATAAATTTCAACTCCGCAAATATACCTTGTTCATATTCGCGGAGGCCATTGTAAAACAATGCGGGCTCATCAAACAAATTAAATAGTCCTGCAAGCTTCTGGATACCGGATAAGGAATGTGCAATGCCAGTGCTATATAATGGATCAATAAAACCAGCAGTATTGGGAAGCGCTACCCAGCCTGTATCAAAACACCTGTCAAGCTGCCTTTGCAGACGACCTGTCCGGAAAAAACGTCCCGGTAATGGAGACAATTCCGCTGGCAAAAAAATACGATCTATGGAAGGATACTTTTTTAACAGGACATTCCACAATTCTTCGTCAGATAGCTGATCAAACCTCCCTTTAAACATATCCAGCACAAATCCCATACTTGTGCGCCTATTATTAAAGCGAAGTTGCCATAACCACCCTTCATCAAGCAGATGGTGCAGCGCGGAGTTATCCGGATTATATGGAAAATCAATAACCGGGATATTTTGCTGTTTCAAGAGCTTAGTCCATTCCGGTATATTCTCAAAATGAGAGAAAAGTGCAGAGGATTGCGTAAGCAGATTGTCCGCAGATGTTCTAATATCGAATAGCTTCTCAAGCAATTTGCCGCTACCCGTTGCATCGATAAAAAATGATGCATCAATATTAATTATCCCATCCGACCCTGAAACAACGAAAGTCCAGCGGGATGACCTTTTTAACGAAACGATTTCGGCAAGATCAAAATATTGAATACCGGATTCAATTACCTTATCGACGAGAAAGGAATCAAAATCCGAACGAAACCAATTGGTATCTGACTGCTGATCGTCGGAACTTGCCGCAACGAGCAGTTCGTTATCATGATCTTCATTTGTTTCAAAATACTTTCCTGCCTGATGCTTAAAAAAACTAAATCCTCGTTTTAAGCCGCAAACAATTTCCGGGTGCGTTCTTTGCCAGCTTCCATACCTCGAAAAATCATTCAGCCATGATATATCGTAATCTGCGGCAAGCTTACGCAATATCATATCAGCAACCGGTGTTGACGACTCCCCTATCGCAAACCGGGGATGCCTTCCGCTCTCAACCAAGCATACCTTAAAGCCCTTTTGGTGCAAAATCAGCGCGGTTATGGTTCCTGCAAATCCCGCGCCTGCCATCAATATGTCATAATTATTCTTTGTGAGATTGCGCATATCAGTTCTGGCAGTTGCAGGTGACACGGGGTATAATATTCTGGGTCAGATTCATTTTCTCTAAGCGGGCCATTCTTTCACTAAAACAGTGCGGGCATTTTGAAAGAAATCCGCTATCCCATGTATCCACGAATACTCTACCTTGCCGTAGATTCAAAGCCATATCAAAAACATCTTCCAATGCGGTCAATAATGGTGGTATATAAGCCCCTTCATCAAAAAGCTTTTCCATAATACCGTTTCCTGATCTCGTAGGAATGATCGAACAACAATCTGCTCCACTATCAAAGGCAAACTTGACGGTGTTATATGTCCACTCAATATTTTCGTCAACTTCCGTCAGATACGGAGGGTTCAGCAAGATAAAAGCACGGACATAAATACCATTACTCTTCAAAAAGTGCGCAGCCTTCCGGAAATCGTCAGGCGTAAGCTGTTTATTTAACCTGGGAAGTGCTTCAGGATGAATTGTTTCGAGTCCGAGCGCGACTTCGAAGGAACCGTTAAGCATCTGCTTGAATTCAACACATGCTTTGCCACAAAGATTAGGATGATTCTCAACAATTACCCGTTTAAACAAGCGCAGGCGCCTGGCTATCTCCTGATAATCCGATGGCGGTACTGCCTTCAGGTCAAAAAAATTACCGCTGTTATATAACTTAATTATGTCAGCTTCCGGTAAGCGCTCCAATGCATAATTTATCTGTTTCAGCACAGCGCCCGGCGGTGTCGCATAAGGCAGCGTGTTCTTCCAGAGATCACACATCAGGCATTTAAAAGAACATTCTTTACTGGTAAGAAATACCGTATTTACTCTTTGGAGCATACCGGCAGCATCTGGTTCCTGCTCTTGCAGAAAATGATATGGAATTTCGCTATTCAGCTCATTCCGTGCAGGCCTTAGCCTTTCAATCTCAAGACTGTCATGCATAGAGCGAATTAAAGTAAGCCCTGTACGCAACTTCACCCTCCGAAAAAAACTGGTTGAATGTCTCTTCCGGAACTGCTCCCAACTGGAAACGCCTCTTTTCGAAAACAGGCATATCAAATCCGGTTACCGCCTTTACTCCTCTTCGCACAATTTCTCCTTTTAATGCATACAGCGTTTCCTCGCTCCAATTTGTCAGCTGAATAAATGGTATTCCCTCCGCGACTTCGATAACATTTGGTAACGCGTACGGACTGAACCCTTTAAAGCCCAGTGCCTTTGCGGGAGCATAGGAACGTACATGGCCTCTGCTTTGACCGCCAGAGTAAGTAAGTGAATGTTTTATTTTGTCCACACCCCATCCTTCCTGATAAAGCATCATATTATTTAATACGCTGCGAATGGTTAGTTCTGTGTTCTCTTCGATCGGATAATCTTTAAGATTTTCATCGCCACCGTCGCCATCGGCAAGGTACTTCCATTCCGGATAAAGCTTGCGAATTTCCTTAAACAGGGCAAGCGCCATTGTTGCCGACTCTAAATCACGCGGCTTATAATCTTCTATTACTTTAATAGCCGCCTTATAATCAATTACGGATTGAGGGGCTTCCACTACTTCAAGAAATAACGACAAGCCTAACTGATCTAAGAACTGATGCGCCTGCGCAGCATCAGATCCCCCATTTACTGAAAGCGTAAACGCTTTCAATCGCTGAGGCGAAAGACCCAGTTTGAGCATCAGATGATATAATACCAGAAAGACTGATCCACTGTCAATACCTCCTGAAAATAATACACCGACAGGTTCATCCTCCGGAACTGATAATAACCATTTCTGACATTCATTAGCTAATGTTTCAATATAAGTTTTACCGATCTCATCAAGATCGCAAGTTAAAACATTTCGTTTCGGTTCAAAAAAGCGGGTATATTGGGGATTAGGATCCGGACAACCTATAACCTCCAGCCGCACGACAAAATGAGCAGGTATCATCCGTGTATAGGAAGGATGAAATTGCGCATGCAATCCCCTGGTTTTCAAAAAGTCATAGATCTCATCAATGCGTTCAGCGACAATCAGCAGCGGACCAGACACCTGTTTTGCAAGGAAATAACGCATGGGACGTCCTATCGATCGCGCCATAAAAACATGCTGCCCCACTTTCTTTACAATCGCAAACTGTCCCTCTATTGCGCGCACCCTCGCAGCATCACCCGAAATTACCGCTTCAGCAGCATCTTCTGAAGTCATATTAAAAATAATATTGTTGCTATCGTCAAGAAGGCTCACAAAATCAGTCACATACTGTGTTTGATGACTCATAAAATTTTTCTATCTGTTTGAATTTCTGAAATTGGTTATCTTTAAAAATCAGCTACCTGATTCGAAGGCACTGATACGGCCAAATATAACGTAATTTCCCCTTTTATTTCCATCAGGCAACACAACGAAGGTTGTTACACATACACATTTATTCCTAAACGAAAAAATCCGGCAACTTGTGCCGGATTATAATTATATGAAATCAGTACTTTCTTAAAAATTGTAACGCTTTACGATGCCAACAGCTTTACGGCCGAACATGCTTCGGTTCATACACACCTATTTTGCCTCCTCCGGGTAATGTCAGCGTGGTAACCGACCCCCATCTTTGTTCGTCAACCGGACCGCAATGGATGTTATGCCCTTTCATTTCCTCTATAAACAACACAATATTATCACACATCAGATATAGTACATGAGGGCCGTTAACCTCTGCCGGATGAATTGCTAACTCAGCAGGTGGCAGACGGAAAATAAGCCAGCCACCGCCTGCATCAACATTATCAAATCCAAGGATATTTTTAAAAAATTCGATATCGGCGCTGACGTCGGAACTGTAAATAATGGTATGTGCGCCTGTAATCATTTTTCAAACTTCGGCATTTATTTAAAAACAGGAATATTTAGTTTAATTCCGGATGAATCAGTTTTAATAAATGAGCATATAACACGATATCCTGTCCATACACATCATTCCTGAATTGAAGCTGTCCGTTCTCATCAGCCCAGCAAGTTACATAAGTAAGATAAACAGGCACCTTTTTAGGTAAATAAATACTGGTAGGATTTGGGTTATCTTCCCCCATATCCTTGGCTATCTCATCATACTTTGGTCCCTTACCAAATAAACTTAATGCCAGTCCCTGAGGATCGCCAAGTCGAACGCAACCATGACTTACGGCACGCATCTTCCACGTAAAGGCAGATTTTACAGGAGTATCATGAAGATAAACGCTGCTTTTATTTGGAAAAAGAAATTTTATTTTCCCCAGCGAATTATCGTCTCCTGGCATCTGTTTAAATTCATAAGGCAAATTTTCCTTTGTGATATTTGACCAATCAATATCCTCGGGGTCTTCTATTCTTTTACCATCTTTATAGACACTGATTCCTTTGTTGGCCAGATAAAACCGATCCTTCGCAGCTTCAGCAAGTATTTCATTATTGGCTATGCTGCGTGGTATATTCCAGATGGGGTTTACATCAACACTGTGTATCATGCTATTCAGCAAAGGTGTCTCGTGCTGATTAGGTTTATCAATTTTACAGGAGTCGTTATAATTGGCCAGCGTATTGGCGTTATCCATGTTCCGGCCCTGCCCCACACAAACCTTCATCTGTAATACCGATCTGCCGCTGTCAATGACGTGCAGCATAAAATCCGGTATATTCACGATCACATATTTATCCTCATAAGGTTTATTCCGCCACCGGAGCCTTTCGAGGTTTACCAAAAGCATTCGCCGCGATTCTTCGCCGGAACGTCCTTTTGAAATGTAATTTTGACTTAGCGCTTTTTGAAGCGCCAGATACTGCGGACTTTTCGGCTGAATACTATCCAGATAGGTCTGCATATTGCGGATGTGAAAGACACGCACCATGGAAGCCGTATCAGGTAACTTTGTTGCTAAAAAATAGCGTTGATATATTTTTTTCGGATTAATCACACCGTATTCAAGTGCATTGGAATAGCCGATCAATGAATTCGCAGCCGTTATTTCAAGTTTTGCAATTTCATGATAGGCGTCGTTGATATTTATTATTTTCTTTTTGTCTGAAAACCGGGTCAGCAAAGCTCTTAACGTGTCCGCCTGAAACATCGCCGGGTTCAGACCATGTTCTTCTGCTCTTTGAAAATAATCTTCCGTTTTTGCCAGATCATTATTAAAGAAATGATGTATTACCAATTCCGGCTGATAATCATTCTTTGCATAAAAATCCGAAATAATATCGGCGTATTTCAAATCGCTTTTTTCACTATCTAAAACGCTTTTGAATACATCCGAGAATTCTTCGGGTTTATACTTGTAATAAACCTTATTGTGGGTGTTTTTATAAAAAAAAGTAGCAGTTTCGTTTCTCTTTTTTTTACAGCTTTGAAATGTGATCGCTAATGCGGAAAGGATTAACAGGGGAACGGTAAGATGTTTTACCGGGGTAAATTTGTTCATAGTAGTTAATGGCCTTAAATATACGGCTTTGACAGTAATTCACGTGGAATTACTTCGTAATAGAAATTTGTTAATTTTGAATCTGATCGAGCATTTTTTAAGCAAATGCCGTCTATTTATAACCAATAACATGCCAATAAAAAGTATTTCGTTTATAATTCTGATTTTAGGTGCTTTCTTCAATGCAACTGCCCAAAAAACAGCACCCGTTAACAAGAACGCAACTGATGATACGAAGAAAATATTAAAGCTGCTGTATGATATAAAGGGCAGATACATCATGTCGGGGCAACAAAATTATAACAGCGACCTCAATCTGTTTTCAGACAGCGCCCGCAGCATTACCGGAAAATATCCGGCGATCTGGGGTAGTGACTTTATTAATTGGGGCGATAAGGATCTTGGGCCGCAGATTGTCGCTGAAGCAATAAAAAAGGCGCAACAAGGCTATCTGATCACACTGATGTGGCACGAGGGCAACCCGACTCAGGATCCGCCATACGACTTTGAAAAAAACGTAAAGGGTAAAATAACTGACGAGCAATGGAATGAACTGGTCACGCCTGGTACCGAATTAAATAAAAAATGGCAGGACCAGATAGATGTCGTAGCCGGTTATCTTAAACAATTACAGGATGCTGGTGTAACCGTACTTTGGCGACCCTATCATGAAATGAATGGTGTATGGTTTTGGTGGGGAAACAGAAAGGGTGAAAACGGCATCGCCAAATTATGGAAAATGATGTATGACAGATATACCAACCATTTTCATTTAAATAATCTCCTTTGGGTTTGGGGAGCCAACGGCTTGCGGGATATCCCGTTCGACGAAGCCTACGATTATAAGGATTATTACCCCGGAGCAAACTATGTAGATATTCTTGGGGCTGACATTTATCATTTTGATTATGAACAAAATGATTATGAAGCATTGCTAAAATTAGCCAATGGCAAACCTATTGCCCTTACAGAAACAGGAGAACTACCTACGCCACTCATTTTAAAAGCACAACCGGAATGGACCTGGTTTATGGTATGGACGAGCTGGCTATGGACAGACAACACCCATGCCCGTGTGAAAGAAGTTTATAATCTGCCGCAAACATTAAGCCACGAAGAGATTAAAGTTAAGCTTGATGAAATGAAATGATCATGAGGCAACAGAATAATAAACTGGAAGTGTGGCTGAGAGGATCGTTGGATGATATTCCGGTTCTACTGCAGCCTGTAGCCCATGCGCTATTGCAGGCGCGAGAGGAAATAAGCGATCTTTTAGCAGACCTTCCGCAGGAGTTATTATGGGAAAAACCTGCGGGGCTGGCTTCTCCGGCATTTCACCTGCAACATATTTCCGGCGTATTGAACAGGCTTTTCACTTATGCCGAAGGGAATCAGCTCAACAAAGATCAATTATTGTTATTACAATCTGAAGGGAATCCAAGTCTGGGTGACAATACAAAAATTGAATTATTTGAAAATTTAAGTCGTCAGATTGACATCTGCCTTGATCAGCTGCGGGATACGGATACTAATTTATTGACTGCGCGCCGAGAGGTTGGCCGGGCTAAACTACCATCAACGATGATCGGTTTGTATGTCCATGCTGCCGAACATACCATGCGGCATACAGGACAACTTCTTGTTACCATACGAATACTGACCGAAAATATCAACGACGACACGGATGCAACACTGATAACTTAGCCTTTCTCTCCGCCTTCGGGACCGTAGAAAATCACCCAGGTTAAAAAATCCGGACTAAAATTCTCAAACCTGTGTTCAATTCCCGCCGGTACGAACAATACATCACCCGGACCAAATGCCGAGCGATTTCCGTTGTTTAAAAACTCCCCGCTGCCACCGATCACTATATAAAGCTCATCCTGCTGATGAGGCGTTTGCATATCTTCATTCAGAGGCCGGTATATTTCTACAGACATGCTGCCATGTTCCATCAATTTCGCAAACAGCGCATCGCTGCCATTCAATTTTTGGATACCTTCATTTATCGTTGCTCTCATTTTCAAAAATAAGTATAAATCCAGCCTTTATGTTAGTCCGGGAGTTTAGTAATCTTCCAAATCTGTGTATCTTCATATTTATTTTCCTTATTAATTTATCTGATATATGGGAAAAGAAACCGTAGCCGACCTGATAAAATTTATGTTGCCATATCCTGACCCGGTTAAGGCGTCGGCGCTGTGGCTCCGGGACTTCGTCTGGGATCTTTATCCCGATACAAACGAATTGATTTATGACAATTACAATGCCCTTGCATTTGGCTGGTCTCCCACCGACAAAGCCGGCGATGTGTTCTGTAGCATGGCATTATTTTCAGAACACCTTAACTTTGGCTTCAATCGCGGCACGGATTTCGATGACCCTCAGCGGCTGCTTATCGGAAAAGGAAGTTTATATCGATATTTTAGGGTAAAAGATCGTGAGGATTTTCCGGAAGGCTATGTCAGGCAATTATTACGGTCGGCGTATGAAAATGCTCTCATACGTCAAAAGCCTCAAAAAAAGATATTCAAAGGAGAAACTATCGTAAAATCGATATCGCCGATAAAAAGAAGACCCGGCGACATTAAATAAACAGGAATGTTATCGTTAATTACCTTTTCCCGTAGCAGCTGCTCTGTCTAAGGCAGCCTGTTTTTTTGGATCAACATAGTCATCGTCCAAGCCATTCGGCACATTTCTCATATCAATTTCATCGACATATATCCATCTTCCGTTTTTCAGCCTGTAACCGCTATAAGTAAGATCCGGGCCATAACTTGATCGCTTGTCCTTTAATTTAGGATCAGGTGGCACCAGGTGATCAAAAACGATCAGATTCTCTTCCGGGATAAACCGTAGTAACATAGATACGTCGCGATTATATTCAAAAACCACCCTCGCCCTTGATTTTTCGTTCCCGTAAAACACATGACGGCCCAATTGTATCTTGTCGTCGTCAAAGGATATTACATCAATAACCTTTTTTGTCGATTCGACCGTATTGCCTTTCCACCCTAATAACACATAATAAAGTTTGGGGCTGTAAACGGGGATGATCTTATAATACTGCGCACCAAACCATTTACGATTATCTGTCACTGAATCCTCTGGATTTTTCATAAGCGGGGAATAGTCTTCCAAAGGAAACATTTTTAATCGCCCGCCGGTATTCAGCTGTACAGTACCGTAAAACCGATAACTACCGTCATTATTGAGAATATGCCAGGTAAAAATCCGGAACCGGTTATCCGGTGAATTGATCACATTGATACTCTTTACGGAGTCAAATGAATATAGAAACGAATTTGGTATTCGTAAAGCCTTAACCAAGGTTTTAATAAAGGCGTAGTTTGCATTTTTCCGCTCAAACTCATTCTCATCGTTTACAAATGTCTTACCCAGAACAATTAACGAATCTCTGTATTTATTCAGCTGGGTTACGCCTCCTTCTTCGTCGGAGTGCTGTGCGAAGGTTTGCAGGGGTATTGCACTAAAAAGTACAAGGCAAATGATCACCAGATATTTCATCACAGCTAATTAACGCAAATTTTCTAAAATAATTGCACTGGCGCCGCCGCCACCATTACAAATTCCCGCTGCGCCATAATGTCCGTTGTTCTGTTGTAATACACTGATCAAAGTTACCATTATCCTTGCGCCGGATGCGCCAAGTGGATGACCGAGCGATACCGCTCCTCCATTGATATTAACTTTCGAAGGGTCAAGTCCCAGCAAATTATTATTAGCGACAGCTACTACAGAAAATGCTTCATTTATTTCGAAAAAGTCAATGTCGCTTATCGTAAGCCCCGCACGATGCAACGCCAGCGGTATAGCTTTTGAAGGGGCCGTAGTGAACCATTCGGGCGCCTGCTGTGCATCAGCGTAAGAAACGATCTTCGCAAGCGGTCGCAAGTGAAGCTCATCGGCTTTTTCCCTGCTCATCAAGACCAGCGCCGCTGCCCCATCATTAAGTGTCGAAGCATTCGCGGCAGTTACGGTTCCATCTTTTTTAAATACAGGCTTTAGAGAGGATATTTTATCGAATTTAACGCTGCCGGGTTCTTCGTCTTTGTCAAATATGGTACTAACTCCCTTTTTGTCGGTGAGTTCTATTGGTGTTATCTCCTCCTTAAACTTTCCTTCACTTTGAGCTTTTTGTGCTCGTTTATAGGACTCAACCGCAAATGCGTCCTGATCCTCCCGCGTTATATGACACTCAACGGCGCAAAGTTCCGCTGCTGAACCCATATGATAATCGTTATACACATCCCACAAACCATCTTTTATCAGACCATCCGTCAGTTGACCGTTTCCCAACCTGTAGCCGTTCCTGGCCTTATCCAGATAATAAGGCACGTTGCTCATACTTTCCATCCCACCGGCAATTACAATATCGTTCAAGCCAATGGCAATGCTTTGTGCGCCAAGCATAACCGCTTTCATACCGGAAGCGCACACCTTATTTATGGTAGTTGCCGGAAGCGACGGTAATCCGGCAAAAATTGCCGCCTGCGTGGCCGGTGCCTGCCCGAGATTTGCCGACAGCACATTGCCCATATAAACTTCCTGTATCTGTTCCGGCTTCAGTCCGGCCCGTTCGATGGCTGATTTTATTACAATGCTGCCGAGCCTGGTGGCCGGAAGACCTGCCAAACTGCCACCAAAACTACCTATCGGCGTACGGGTTGCTGAAACTATTACAACTTCTTTCATAAAATATCTTAGAATATCAGTTCTGCAAAGTTAGTGAATTTTATTATGCATGCATAGTTTACAAATCCTCATGGATTAATGGTTTATCTCTTATTAACAAACAATCACGATTCCGTATCGCTCTTTTTTTTGCGTTTCTTCCGGTTTGCAAGAGCTTGCTGCAGCAGGTATTCTATCTGGCCATTGGTACTTCTAAACTCATCAGCGGCCCATTGCTCAACTGCTTTCAGCATCTCGGGGTTTATACGTAATATAAATGCTTTTTTATCGGCCATAATCAGTGTGCTGCCCTTCTTCGCCTTCTTAAAATACTTAAATATTTTCCCAAAAAAATCAGCAGTGGTATCACGGTTTGCGGAGCAAGGTTATTATTGACCGTTACTGAATCTTCCCAACCAAAAAAAGTGCTGTTGATTTCCATTATTCTGCCGCATCCGTCTGCCGTCCAGACGTATTTCCTGCTGAATATCGAGGGAATATTGAATTCTGCATGAAATCCGGTTTGCAGAGATAAAGAAATCCTGCGACTAAACCATATCCGGCTGGCCCTTCCAACTTCTACCCCATTTGCATCGGTGATGATAATATTTCTCGAGAAAAGCACAGGGGTATAAAAATGCCATTCGTCGGTAGCGGTCTTCACGATCGCTGTCCGCCTCGAAATACCTTTATAGCACATTCTACCAAAGTTCTCCGCACCATTCGTCAAGGTATAGCACGGTTGCCACCAACCCTTTCGGGTTAGCGAAAAAATATTATTCCTTTTGGTATCCACAGTCTTATACATGGCTGCACTGATTAATGGTATAATGTACCGGTATTAACCACCGGGTTTACGCTCCTATCGCCGCAAAGTACCACCAGCAGGTTACTTACCATCGCAGCCTTACGTTCCTCGTCTAAATCAACAATATTTTTATCCGACAAGCGATTCAGGGCCATCTCCACCATCCCAACGGCGCCTTCAACTATCAGTCGCCTTGCCGAAATAATTGCCGACGCTTGTTGGCGCTGCAACATGGTATGGGCAATTTCGGGTGCGTAAGCGAGATGCGAGATCCTTGCTTCCAACACCTCTATTCCGGCACGATCCAGACGTTCATTTAATTCTTTTTCCAGCAGATGGCTTACCTGTTCTGCGCCACCTCTCAGGGTTATTGTTGCGGTCTCATCTTCGATATTATCATAGGGGAATGAATTTGCCAGATGACGTACCGCGGCCTCGCTTTGAATATTTACATATTGCAGGTAGTTTTCCACCGCGAAAACAGCTTTTGCAGTATCTTTGATCTGCCACACTATCACCGCTGCAATTTCAATCGGATTACCTACGCTGTCATTAACTTTCAGCTGCTGACCATTCAGGTTAAAAGCCTTCAGTGAAACCTTCTTTTTAACCGTAAATGGATTTACCCAAAAAAAGCCGTCCTTTTTCACTGTTCCCACATACCGTCCGAACAAGGTAAGCACCTTCGACTCGTTGGGATTTACAATAACCAGGCCGGGCAATATCAGAATGAAGTTTATTGCAGTGATAATAATGCCTACAGCTAAGGCCCTGAAAACAAATGAAAACGCAGCTGCCGCCAGCAGCGCAAGGAATAAAAAGAAGGTGAGATATCCTGACGGAGGATTTATAATCTTTTCAGTATTCATAATTCAAATTGATTTTAAAATGATATCACAAAGATATCTATTTTATTTTAACAAAAGCAAGAAAATCTACGGATAACGGAAACTTATGTTAATTTTGCTGAGAAAGGTATCTATGGCAAAACTATCCACTTCGCGCCAGAAGGCTATATTCCGTAAATATTCGCGCAACGTTAAGTTTTTAATGATGCTGGCCAGCGTATGTGTGATCGTTTTTACCTTACCCAAGCAGGCCAAGTTCAGCTATGATATTGAAAAGGGACGTATATGGAATCAGAAAGATCTGATATCTCCCTATAATTTTGCCATCCTTAAAACTCCAAAGGAAATTGAAGATGACCAGAAGGCAGCGCTGGCGAGTATAACACCGATCTATCAGCGCGAAGATGGCCTGGTTACGCACGAACTTGACGGCTTTAAAAACGATCTGGAAATTAAGTGGCATAATGCCGGTATCCCTGATAATAAAAAAGAGAAATACACCACTGCCGGTTATGATCTCCTGAAGTCGGTATATGATAAGGGTGTGTTTACGCCTAACCCAAAATATCAGCAGAATTCAGAAAATTACAAGATCACCATATTAGATCAGAACGTTGCCACCGATAAAAATACAGCAGGCCTGTTTACCAAAACAAAAGCCTTAAATTATTGCGACCAGACTTTGAGTGAAAGAAAGGATCTGGATAAGGCCTTTCTTCTTGACCTGATCAGCAACAGGCTACAAGCTAACCTGATCTATGATGACAAGCTTACTTCAAGGCTTGAAAAAGAAGCGGTCGAAAATCTTTCCACCACCCGCGGAATGGTGCAGAAAGGTGATGTGATTATAGCGAAGGGGTCAGTGGTAAGTGATGAAGCCTATCAGAAATTACAGTCGTACAAGAAAGCATTTGAAGACAATGCCCGTGTTAACGGAGACAGGCGCCTGGTGCTGATCGGTCAGTTTCTGCTCGTGAGCATCACCATAACATTGCTGATCGTTTTTTTGTATCTTTTCCGGAAAGACATCTATGCGGACAATCGGCTGGTGAGCCTTATTTTGCTGGTAATCACCGCAATGCTCTTTACCCTTTCCATCGCTATCAAACTTCAGCTGCCCAATCTTTATTATATACCGTATTGTATCGTTCCGATCATTATCCGTATTCTTTTCGATACGCGCCTTGCGTTGAACATTCACCTGCTGGTGGTGCTTATTGCCGGATTCTTCGTTCCAAACAGCTTCGAATTTGCGTTCTTTGAAATCACTGCCGGAATGGTTTCTATTTACAGTATCAAGAACCTCATCCGCCGTGAGCAGTTCCTGGTATCGACACTCATTATAACCCTCACTTACTTTGTGGCGTTCCTCGGCATTTCTTTTATTCGCGAAGGTAGCCTCAAAAGCATTGAGATCATGGACTTTGTTCCGTTTGTGGTTAGTGTTCTACTGACATTGCTGGCCTATCCGCTGATCTATGTATTCGAGAAAATATTTGCCATCACGTCCGATATTACCCTAATAGAATTAACCAACACCAACTCACCATTACTGCGTGAGATGGCCTTTACCGCACCGGGGACTTTTCAGCATTCGCTTCAGGTGGCTAATCTGGCTGAAAATGCCATTTACAGTATCGGCGGTAATGCTTTATTAGTCAGAGCCGGTGCGTTATATCATGACATCGGAAAGATGGAAAACCCGCTGTACTTTATAGAAAATCAAACATCAGGATTTAACCCGCATGATAAACTTCCCTATGTTGACAGCGCCCAGATCATTATCAGACACGTAAGCCAGGGGATCGAAATGGCCCGGAAAGCGAATCTTCCCGAAATCGTGATCGATTTTATACGTACCCATCATGGCGATACGCGGGTGGACTATTTTTACCAATCGTTTTTAAAGAACTTCCCTGAAAAGTTCATCGATGAGAATACATTCAGGTACCCCGGACCGATACCATTCTCAAAAGAAGGAGGTGTTCTGATGCTCGCCGACTCGGTAGAAGCAGCATCGCGGGCTTTAAAGGAACCAGATGAACAATCCATCAGCAATCTTGTGGACAGAATCGTTAAATACAAACTCGATCAAAACCAACTGAAAGACAGCGATATAACGCTAAAAGAAATTGAAACCATCAAAACAATATTCAAGCGAATGCTGATGAGTATTTATCACGTAAGAATGGACTATTAAGAAAAGGAACTTTTTTTTTGAGGGATACGGCTAATTACTATATTTGCAATCCCTAAAAAAAGGGAATTGATTTGGTTTGGCAGCGATGCCAGCATAATGGTGAGGTGCCTGAGAGGCCGAAAGGATCAGTTTGCTAAACTGACGTACGGGAAACTGTACCGAGGGTTCGAATCCCTCCCTCACCGCAAAAAGATCCCGTTAATGACGGGATTTTTTATTTATCAGAGAATAAGGAGAGGTGTCAGAGCGGTTCAATGTACCTGATTCGAAATCAGGTGTACTGTAACAGGTACCGGGGGTTCGAATCCCTCCCTCTCCGCAAAAAGATCCCGTTACTGACGGGATTTTTTATTTATTAGAGAATAAGGAGAGGTGTCAGAGCGGTTCAATGTGCCTGATTCGAAATCAGGTGTACTGTAACAGGTACCGGGGGTTCGAATCCCCCCCTCTCCGCAAAACGAGAAAATATTAAAATCATCAGAGGCTGTTCTATCTTGAGCAGCCATATCTTTTTTAAATTTCAGTAGGTTATGAGTAACCCTCGGATTGATCGACGGCGTTGTAAACCTACCCAGAATGTAAAAAGCCAAGCTCTCGTATTTCCTTATGGATCAGGAAGCGCGGCACTCCGGCAAGACAGTCCCTGTAAATCATTTGTGCAATAAGGGCTTTGATTTCAACCACGTACCGATGTGCGTGTTTGTACGGATTATTGTTATCAGCTAGTCGGATTGCAAGCGCAGGAAAACAAAGTCTATGATTATGATCGCAAAATGCCGTTGGTGCAACCGGGAACGATATTATAATCTTGATAACCTTGGGTTAACGCTATAGCTATTTACTAAAATCAGGTAGATTGTCATGGAAAATGGCTTAAACAGGATGACTTCAAAAATTGTAGTGACTTTCAATCTTACATTGTCCTAAAGTAAAGTTATCTGACCATTTTTATAACCAGGTCAATCCAAAAAAATCAAAAACTTTGACCGTCATGAGCATATCATTCCTTATTATATCAGCGTTCAAGTGCATTTGAGGTCTTTATCAATTTTTTATGAACTAAAATGTTAATGAAAATTCCTTCCCTTATGAAATACAGCCCTTTGTTTTGCTACCTGCTGTTCTCCCTTATTAGAGCCGCCTGTCGGCGCGGTCGTTTCATCGGCACGGGCCAGACTTAATAAAGCAGGCGAGTCATCCGGCACAGCAGTTAGCTTACCTAATAAGGCATTGAAATTATAGCAGCGACGCACCACTATATGGATAACCTCACCTTCAACCTGCAAATGGCCGTCCACTAACAAGAGCTGCGACTGGACGATTTCCTTGCGGTATTTATCAAAGAATTTACCCCATACCACGAGGTTGGCGAAGCCGGTTTCATCTTTGATCGTCACAAATACCACACCTTTGGCCGTTCCGGGACGTTGCCGTACGGTAATCATACCTGCTACCCGCACCCTCTCTTTATTTTTCATGTTTTTAAGTCTTTCCAGCGGCGTTACTTGCAAACGGTTCAGTTCTCCCCGTACAAAGCTTACAGGATGCGCTTTAATGGATAGCCCGGTAGAGGCAAAATCCTGTACCACATGCTCACCGGCAGTCATCAGGGGCAATTCGATCTGTTCGCCTGTGCTGGCGGATGGCAGACTCTCCAGTAAGGCGACAGGACGATCACCCAAAGCGGCTACTTCCCAAAGCGCTTGCCTGCGGTCAAGGCCGATGGAGCGGAACGCATCTGCATCGGCCAGCTTTTCTAAGGCAGCCTGCGGAATACCAACATTGGATAGATCGGTAATATGCCGATAAGGCGCGTGAGCAACCAACAGGTTCATTTCTTCCTCTTTCAGCCCTTTTACCAGCCGGAAACCTAAACGCAGGACACGGTATTTACCTAAAGTTTCATCCAGCGCATGATCCCAGGTGGAATGATTAATATCCACACCCCGGACGGCTACGCCATGTGCCCGCGCATCATCCACGATCTCGGCTGGCTGGTAAAAGCCCATCGGCTGACTATTTAATAAAGCGGCGGCAAATACATCGGGATAGTAGTATTTCAACCACGATGAAATATAGACGAGCAGGGCAAAGGAAGCGGCATGGCTTTCCGGAAAGCCGTAGCCCTCAAAACCCTGCAACTGCTTGAACACCCGCCGCGAAAAATCTTCCTCATACCCCCGTGCCACCATACCGTCAACCATCTTCCTTTCATATAGGTGCAGTTTACCGTTCGCTTTAAAGCTCGCCATGCTGCGGCGTAGTTCATCAGCCTCACCGGGTGTAAATCCTGCAGCGACGATGGCGATTTCCATCGCCTGCTCCTGGAACAGAGGTACTCCTAAAGTCCGTTTCAATACTTCTTCCAGTTCCGGCTTGGGGTATTCAGGTAATTCCTCACCATTGCGCCTGCGCAGGTAGGGGTGCACCATATCGCCCTGTATCGGGCCGGGTCGCACAATAGCGACCTCGATCACCAGATCATAAAAGCAATTGGGTCGCAAACGCGGGAGCATGGACATTTGCGCGCGGCTCTCGATCTGGAATACACCGAGCGTATCGGCATGGCTGATCATTTCATATACTTTTGCGTCATCCTGCGGTACATTGACTAAAGTGAGTTTTTTGCCATAATGCTGCTTAACGAGGTTGAACGCCTTGCGGATCATGGTCAACATACCCAAGCCCAATACATCGACTTTAATTATGCCTAACGCTTCCAGGTCGTCTTTATTCCATTCCAGCTGGGTACGGTTCTCCATACGGGCGTTAAGTACCGGGCAAAGGCCGGACAGCTTATTATCGGTAATGACAAAGCCGCCGGTATGCTGCCCTAATTGGCGGGGGAAGCCCATTAGCAGCGTCGTTAGTTCCAGCACTTTGTTTATCACCGGGTCGAGCGGGTTTAATCCCTGTTCCTGTAAACGCTTTTCGTCGAAGCCTTCTTCGCGGAAATCCCATATCGTGCCGCCAATGCATTTAATGGTATCTTCGGATAGGCCCATTGCTTTGCCCACATCGCGGATCGCTCCTTTGTGCCGTTCCTGCGTAACCGTGGCGACAATAGCGGCATGTTCTCGCCCGTAGTCCTCGTAGATATACTGGATAATTTCTTCGCGGCGTTCATGCTCGAAGTCAACATCCACATCGGGCCACTCCTTACGTGCATCGGACATAAAACGGGAAAAGAGCAGGCGGGACTTCATGGGGTCAACGGCGGTGATACCCAAGCAATAGCAAAGCGTTGAATTGGCGGCAGAACCGCGCCCCTGGTGCAGTATGCCCAATTCTTCCGCTTTTTGGGTGTATTTATATATCCGCAGAAAATACGGGGCCAATTTGCGCTTTTCAATAAAGGCCAGTTCAAAATCAAGTTGGTCGCTGATCTTTTTGGGTAAAGTTTCGCCGTAACGTTCATGCGCCCCTGCCCAGGTATGTTTGGCCAGGCGCTCCTGCGGGGTTAAGCCATCGATGATCTTTTCTTCAGGTTCTATATACCGCAGTTCATCCAGTGAAAAATGACAGGCTCCGGCAATAAGCAATGCATTTTCGATGGCTTCGGGATATTGTCTGAAGATGCGGTGCATTTCGTCTATCGGTTTCAGGTAACGCTCGGCATTCTGGTGCAGGCGGTGACCCGCAGTATGGATGGTGCATTTTTCCCGGATACACGTTATAACGTCCTGTAATTCCCTGCGGTTGGGGTCATGGTAGTGCACATCGCCGGTAGCCGCTAAGGGGAGGCTCATTTGCGCCAGCCGGTAGAGGCGTTTGGCGTCATCGCCGCTGTAAGAACGGATGGCCGCCATATATAAGTACGGGCCAAACACTTGCTTATACTCCTTTACCGCCGTTTTAAACTCATCCGTAAAATCAAAACGGGCATTCAGCTCATCTGGCGGCACCATCACAAACAGGAGTCCTTCCTTGTGTGCATACACATCCGCTTTGTATAAATGGCATTCTCCTTTTTCCGCTCTTAAATTACCAACGGTTAATAATGCCGACAGCCTGCCATAAGCAGCAATGTCAGTTGGGTAAGCCAATAAGCTTGGCCCGTCCAGTAAGTCCAGGCGGCAGGCGGGTATAAAATGTATTAGCTGATTTTTAGCGGCCATATGCGCCCGCACAATTCCCGCAAGACTGTTCCGGTCGGTAATTGCGATGGCGGAATAACCATAGTCAATGGCCTGCTCTACCAGTTCCTCGGGGTGGGAGCCGCCGCGCAGGAAACTGAAGTTAGAAGTGCAATAGAGTTCCGCGTAGTTCATATTTATGCAAAATAGCCATGTAAATACCAGTCGCCACCATGACCATCATAATGGCCGGAACGGAACAACCAATAACGCCCGCCGTCTTCATCTTCGACCATATAATAATCCCGGTGTTCCCCTCTGTCGAGCCACCATTCCCGCTCGATGCGTTCCGGACCGTCAGCTTTACCGACCACATGGCGCTTACCTTTATGAATGAACACCTTGGGCGGATAGTCGGGTAACAACGCCATGACCTCGATAGGTTCCGGCTTCGCCAGCAGGCGTATAGGCCTGGGCCGGTTGCTACGCCAGGCCGTCGCAGACACATCTTTTAGGGATACGGCGGGTCGCATGGAACGTTCGGGCCAGTAATGCTCCGCAGGCAGGTAGCGTTTGATACGTTCCGGACCGATCTTGCCAGCGATACGATCAAGCAGTTCTGCTAAAGCAGTATCCTGTAAACCGGGATGACCCGCCCATAGTTTTTCCTGTATCGTGTCGATGTCTTCCACCTTTTGCGCTTCCAGCAAAAACAACTCGATACCCAAAGCAGGTTCGATCTTATCGATTTGCAGGCCAAACAATTTACACAAATGCGAAACGCTGCGCGAACCTCGTGTCGTGGTAATGGCCGCCTGCACCATTTTACCGTCCACGCGGAAACATTTTAATACCGCTTTACGGATGCCTTTTCCCTCAGCTTGTAAACGGCTGCATAAACTGGCTGATAATTTTTGAATGGCAATTTCGATAGCTGTATCGGTACGTACCGGCTCCAGGCAAAGAAGCCGCTCTGCATAAGGCACGGGGGGAATTATCGGTTTGAGATGTTCGTCGGCTTTACCCAATGCCTGCGCCAGCCGGAGTAAGAACCCCTCGCCAAAGCGCCTGCGCAATACCGTGCGCGGCATGGCCATAAAACTTTTGACAGATCGGAACCCCAGTTTATACAATTTATCCAGTATCTCCGGTTCCAGGCGGAGGGCGGCCGGGATAAGGTTAGCGATCCCTTCGGCCTGCCCGCCGCTTTCAATGATGGGCGTCACTTTTCCATACCGGGCAATGGCCCAAGCCGCGCCGACGGTATCGGCAATAGCGGCTCGTGTATCGTAACCCATATCCCTCAGTTTTAAAACGATGGTTTTCAAATAGCCTTTCTCACTACCCCATAAATGAGGGCATCCTGAAATATCGAGGATTAGGCCGTCCGGCAGGTCAATAGCGACGATAGGCGTATAGCGGATACACCATAAACCCAAACGGCGCAGCAATTGGTTTTCTTTGCCTAATGGATAATCGATTACCTGTAAATTACTCGTAATGGCTTTGGCATCGGCGGCAGCCATGCCCACACTCACGCCCTGTGCTTCGGCGGCGACATTGGTGGCCTTAACCATCATTCGGTTATGTTCCGGCGCGACCAGAACTATCGGCAGATCTTTGAGTTCGGGCTGTCGGAGCATCAGCCAGTCTGTCACCAGATGACGGAACCAAATGGACATATAGCGTTTCTGCATCGTTCACCCCGCTTTCCGTTCCGGTATAAGTACCTGTTTTTTATCAACGGGCCTGAATTGGCCTGCCGCCCATTCCATGACCCAATGGCTGGGATGCCCGTTACGGACACGTAAGAGTTCAATCTGCCAGCGCGGGAAACCCAGGCCGGGCAGGCCATCCACCGCTTCACTGGGTAAGGGTTTTACCTGCCATCTTGCAGCGCAGGCGGTAGAGCCGATTTTTTTGGAAGTATTGCGCAGGATAAAGCCGGTGACATGACTTTGTTCTACGGCTAATTGCAGACGGCGGGATTGCTTGAAATCCAGTTCTTTCACTTCCGCAATGACGGCAACCAGGCCGGGGCATTTCAGGGCTTCTTCCATGACCCATAACGCTTCCTGGTCTTTCATGACCCGGATAAAGATCAGGCGGTCGGCTTCGGCTCCAAAATTCACCAATGCAGATGGAAATAGGTTCCCCGTTAAGCTGATCCACAGACAGACGCCGCCGTTTTGCATGAGTACGGATAGCAGGCCGGTGATCAGGCCGCTGGATGCGGTGGCTTCTTCTGTCGTACCGCAAACCAGTTCATGCACCGTGCCTAAAGGAAATACGCCATTGGGAAATGCCGCTTCGATAGGCCCCAGCCCCATCAATTGCTGTGTTCCCGCTGGCGGTGGCTTGTAGCCTTCCAATTGCAGAATATCCTTTTGCAGGCTGTCGATTAGTTCCTTTTTAGTAGCGGGCATATTGTTTCATTCCGTGGCAATAAAAATGCTAATAATTTTAGTATTTTTATAAGAAATTTTTCATTTTGTTGCATGTTGACGAAAGACGAACTGGTGAAGAAGCTAAACGAAACTAAATCAAGTCCCCATGCTGCCGCAAGCGCTTGAATTGGTCAGGAAACGAAAATCATTCCCAATGTGTAAACGACGAATTGTTACTGCCTGCGTTAAGTAACACAAAGCCCAATTATAGGTTAATGTTTACGGAAGTTGATAACTCTTCATAACCTTACATAATAAGCATTTTACGATTTTGGTTACTATTTAATGTCCTATTCGTTAACAGATATAAAAAGCTGATTTAAAGGAAACAGCGACAATCTTGCTGTTTTCCTCCTCTCCGCAGGATTAACTAACGACCGCAAAGCAGGATATTCTGTTTTACTGGATGGTGAATTCATTCCGATAACATCACACAAATCAATCGGTTATATAGAAATGTAATTTTCGGCCTATAAGCCTCTCTGAAACATTATACTCCGAATTGCTGTAAGCGATGGTCCAGGTGTTTATAATCTAATTGTCCGATCTGCTGCCGGATCATTTTGCCAAAAAAGGGATGAATAAAACTGTAATCCGGCCATTTGATATGTTGTATATTTCCCAAGCAATTCAATCATCTGGTCACGCTCGAAAGAAAAATCAATAGCAACTTCGGTTATACGCAATTCTGGCACAGTGGGACTGTTTTTACTGAAGCCTGGGGTCTTCAATACCTGTTTTAGAATCAGCGGACCGATGAGCCGACCAATCAGCGGCCGTGGATAATGCTTATTTTCACGAATCATCTCTTCCCACATCCTGCAATGTCTCAGCATTTGTGCGACTGTCATTTTACCCAATAAGGATTTAATGCCTGGTTTTAGCGTTAATTCCGAGAACAGAACACTTCTATTCCCAATAACCTGGAACAAATTAGCCATTACCAGTTAACAAACAAATAACGCCATATTAATAAACTTATAAGTCTCCTCGCAGCATTACCTGTTATATTTGCCTCCATGGAAAGAAGATCAGCACTAAAAAATATTGGCGGATTATTGCTCGTTCCCTCGTTTACGCTTGGCTCCGACGTTGCAAAAAAGCACGTTCTGCGGCTTGTTCACCTTACAGATATTCATTTAAAGGACGAGTTCGGCGCACCGGCAAAATTCGCAAAATGTCTGCATCACATGCAACAGCAGCACCCCAAACCTGATATGATTCTGAATGGCGGCGATATCGTTTTTGATATGAACAAAGAAAATATCAATACCATTAACGCACAATGGAACCTGGTAAGCGGTTTATACAAATCAGAATGCAGCATACCTACACATTATTGCCTCGGTAATCACGATATCTGGTGGTATGAAAACGATAAGGGACAAGCCACCTACGGTAAACAATACGCCATGAATCGCCTGCAACTCGCTAAACCTTATTACAGTTTTATGCAGGCAGGATGGAAATTCATCATACTGGACAGCGTGCATCTGGATATCGACAACACATGGTATATCGGCAAATTGGGTGACGAGCAATTCACCTGGCTGGAAAACGAACTGAAAAACACCAACGCGGACACACCTGTGCTGGTACTTTCCCATATTCCTATCCTCACTGCAACATTGATGATAGAGGATAACATTGTTAACCGCTGGCAAATGCTGGGCGGCGATATGCATACCGATACCGCAAAAATCATATCATTATTTTACAAGCATCCGAATGTAAAGCTTTGCCTGAGCGGACATATCCACCTGCGGGATAAAGTATTGTACAATAATGTAACTTACATATGCAATGGGGCTGTAAGCGGGGCCTGGTGGGACGGCAATAAACGGGAAACGGCACCGGGATACGGTTTGATCGATCTTTACAACGATGGTAGTTTTGATGAGCAATATGTAAATTATCTTGTTTAAACGAAACATTTTGCAACTGCGGTTTCCACGTTAAGTACCGGTCGATATCGACCAAAACTTAGTAAACTGCATATAATTTCGTAGCTTTGCTACATACCGGGCAATACTTTCCTTCGTAAGCTTTTCGCTCAGAAGGTATAACCCTGATTACCGGCAGATCATTCTGCCGCAACATCATTTTGATATTTTAAACTTCTTTCACCTTAAAAATTTACTTATGAACGAAATCTGGGATGATATATATTTTGGCAATACTGTTGAAACCTGGGTTATTGGAGCAGCCATTTTCGTAGGATGTTTGATTATAATACGGATATTCAAGCGAATCGTGTTGTTCTGGCTCAAAAAGTGGGCGGCTAAAACAGCTACAACTATCGATGATTTTATTATCGAGACTATCGAGAAATCTATCATACCACTATTGTATGTAGCGTCATTTTATTTTGCCGTAAATACGCTGCATCTCAGATCTGTGGTCAGCAACATTTTTCGTGTGGCCTTTCTTTTTGTCACCACCTTTTTCGTTCTCGGCATTATTACATCACTGATCAGGCAATTTATCTTCTCGTTTATAAAAAACCAGGACAACAGTGAGGTAAAGGAAAAACAAGCCAAAGGCCTATTGATCATTGTGAATGTGGTGATCTGGATTTTGGGCATTGTTTTTATCATTAACAATCTCGGCTACAATGTTACTACATTGATTACCGGCCTGGGCATCGGCGGTATCGCCATTGCACTGGCGGCGCAAACCATTTTAGCCGATCTGTTCAGTTATTTTGTTATCTTTTTTGACAGGCCGTTCGAAATTGGGGATTTTATAATCATCGGCGACAAGATGGGGACTGTTGATTATGTAGGAATTAAAACTACCCGCCTGAAAACGCTGAACGGCGAGCAGCTTATCTGCTCAAACACGTATCTTACAAATGCGCAGGTGCATAATTTTAAACGAATGGAGCAGCGCCGCATTGTCTTCAAATTAGGTGTCACCTATCAAACACCATATGAAAAATTGAATAAAATACCCGAAATAGTAAAAGGAATTATAGAAGGGCGCGAACTGGTACGGTTTGACCGGGCACATTTTTCCTCTTTTGGTGCATCCAGCCTTGATTTTGAATTTGTTTACTATGTAGAAAGCTCAGATTATACGATCTACATGGATAAACAACAGGAAATTTACCTCGCTATCTACGCTGCCTTTGAAGAAGAAGAAATCGAATTTGCTTATCCTACGCAAACCTTATATCTGAACGGCATTCCAACAGAAACGGAGGCTGCAGTCAATAGTGAAGCGTAGCACCTATTAAGGGAAGTTTATTTAAAATTCCTGCCTTTATGAAAAGCTTCATTTTGTTTTGCTTTTCGTCCGGATACGGCATTACGCTCATTGGGAATGGCGGAAGTTTTGTTATAAACAGCATTAAGTACCAGAAGAACAATGATATATTACAATAGCCCCTGTTATCTGCGATAAAACTCGTTTTACAAACAAAGCTATTGAATGTTGTATAGTTGCCGAGCAGGAACAGATTGCTAAATTTATTATGAACTACCCTGAAAGCACACAGGAACAGCAATCAGATTAACCTGTCTTTTTATAATTTAAGATTGCCCAGCTGTTAAATACGATGGCAAATATGGCGATGATGCCCAATTGCCTGCTGATATCCTTAAAGCCGCTTCCTTTAAGGATAACCATGCGCATTACCTCAATTAGATAACTTACCGGGTTAAATCGCGCAACGATTCTGGCCCAATCAGGCATACTGTCAATTGATGTAAATAATCCACCCATCAGTATAAAAACCATCATAAAGAAGAACATCACAAACATAGCCTGCTGTTGTGTATCGCAATAAGTTGAAATTAACAACCCAAAACCTGAAATGGCCAATAAATAAACTGCGATGAAACCATACAACAGCAATACATTGCCAGCCGGAACTATACCGTAGATCACCCATGAAACTATAAGGCCAAGGGTAAAAACCACATTGCCCATTATCCAGAACGGGATGAGCTTACCAAGTATAAACTCATATTTTTTTATCGGCGTTACATTGATCTGCTCAATTGTTCCCGCCTCTTTTTCCTTTACAATATTTAACGCAGTTAAAAATCCCCCGATCATGGTTACCAGAATTGCCAGTATGCCTGGCACCATAAACAGATGATAATTAAGATATGGATTATACCAGTTAGACGAAACTATATCAATTTGCGGCTGCGGATTAAACTTTGAGGGGGGAATCAGTTGCAGCCGCACGCTACCATTAAAATCCCTGATAATGCTTGTAAGATATACGCCACCCAGATTAGCCTTGGTACCGTTTATAGCATTCACGGCAATAAAAAGCTTTTGCTCATTCTCCCGCACAAGATTACGTTCAAACCCCTGAGGTATTTCCAGGATCAGATCGGCTTTGTCACTGCCGATCAGTTTAAACGCCTCCCTGAAGGAAAAGTCATAACCCGTTAGCTTAAAATAACCCGAAGCAGTAATTTTCGAAATCAGTTTTTGTGAGTATGAAGAATGATCGTTATCGATAACTGCAATGTTGATATTCCTCACCTCGTAATTCGCGGCAAGCGGCAGCACCAGTAATTGCATTACCGGCATCACCATCACCATAGCCAGAATAGCCCGGTTACGGAATATCTGCCTGAACTCTTTCTGCAATAAAAATCTGATCGTCCTCATGTCAGGCGTATTTTAAAACTTTTTAAACTAATGATGAGGATCACGAGCGTGATGCCTGAAAGTATGAGCGTTTCCTTCCATATCGCACTGAATCCAAGTCCTTTTATCATTATATCCTTTACCATGATGTAATACCACTTGGCCGGAATAATATTTGAAAACCATTGAAGCGGCAGCGGCATATTTTCCACCGGGAACATAAAACCACTGAATAAGATAGTCGGCAGCAGCATACCCATAAGCGAGATAAGCATAGCAACCTGCTGCGAGTTAGTCTTGACTGAAATGAATATACCAATTGTTAAACAGGTAATGATAAACAATGTACTTTCAGCAAAAAGCAGCAAAATATTGCCGTTTATAGGCAGATCGAGTACAAATACACTCAGCAACAAAATGGAGGCGACATTAACAAGCGACAAGATAAGATAAGGAATAGCCTTCGAAGTAATAACAAGCAGCGGATCAACCGGTGAAACCAGTAAAATTTCCATGGTGCCTGTTTCCTTCTCCTTAACGATCGATACAGCGGTCATCATTACACAAACCAGCATCAATACCAAAGCCATCACCCCCGGCACAAAATTAGGCGCGCCTTTAAGCTGAGGGTTGTATAACATCCTTATTTCCGGTACAATTCTGTAAGGCACATTGGAGGTTTTGTTTAATTGGGTCAAATAATCCTGTATGATAGCGCTTATATAACTGGTGAGCGTGGTGGCATTGTTAGGGTCGGATGCATCTGCTATAATCTGTATGCCCGTGGAATTCTGGTGCATCAGCTGCTCATTGAAATTGGCCGGAAATATGACCGCCATACGAATGTCTCCACGTTTAAAGGCAGCTTCCATTTCCGCCCTGTTAATTACTGTTTTTTTAATATCAAAATACCGGCTTGCAGAAATTTTTGATATGAGTTGTTGTGAGGCCACGTCATTTGCCTGATCCAGGACAACAATTTTAGAATTTTTCACTTCGTTGCTTAGTGCAAAACCGAATATGAGTATTTGCACTACCGGCATGCCAAACAAAATGAGCAGTGTCTTTCGATCACGCAACACATGCGCAAACTCTTTTTTTATGAATGTTAATATCTTCTTCATTCCATACAGGATTATTCTCCCCGCTGAGCGCCGCGCGCCAGTTTATAAAACACCTCGTCCATTGATGATGCACCGAAACTGTTTTTCAGATTTGACGGCGTGTCAAGCGCTTTAATTTTTCCATCTACCATGATAGAAATCCGGTTACAGTATTCTGCCTCATCCATATAATGTGTGGTCACAAAAACGGTTACGCCCTTGTCGGCAGCGTCATAGATCAAATCCCAAAATTGCCTTCGGGTAACGGGATCAACGCCACCCGTAGGCTCATCAAGAAAAACGATCTTCGGTTCGTGAATCACCGCGACTGAAAAGGAAAGCTTTTGTTTCCAGCCCAGTGGAAGAGCGGCAACAAGCGTATCAGCCTCATGTTCAAGTCCAAGGTCATTGATCAGCTGTTCGGTTTTTATCCTGATCTGCTGGTTACTCAAACCATATATCCCGCCGAAAAATCGAATATTTTCCACAACCGTCAGATCATCATAGAGGGAGAACTTCTGGCTCATATACCCAATATTCCGTTTGATCTGTTCGGTCTGCTTATACACATCGAAACCGGCTACGGTAGCCGTACCCGACGATGGCACTGATAACCCGCAAAGCATACGCATAGCGGTGGTCTTACCCGCCCCGTTAGCTCCAAGAAAACCGAATATTTCACCCTTTTTAACTTCAAAGGTGATTGCGTCGGTCGCAATAAAATCACCAAATCGTTTGGTCAGTTTATCGGTTTTAATAACTGTTTCGGTTGTCATCAGTCTTTGAGTAATTTTATAAAGCTATCTTCTATGGTGGCTTCGGTCTTTTTAATCTCTATGTCGTTTAATCCATGTGCTTCCAAATAATGCGCAACGGATGACGTGTCCATCGCGTCATTTTTAAACAGCACGTGTGCAAATTCGCCAAAAGCGTAACTGTTTATTACCTCGTTATAACCTGACAGGAGCTTTAAAAGCTTGTGCATTTTATCAGCTTTCACGGCGTGCAATTGCCCCGGGTATGTTTTAATGATATTTTCGGGTGTATCGACAGATAATATCCGGCCGTTCTGAATGAGTGCTATGCGGTCACAGAGCTTTGCCTCGTCCATGTAAGGCGTTGAAACTACAATGGTAATATTCTGCTGTTTTAGCTGTTTGAGCATTTCCCAAAACTCTCTTCTCGAAACAGAATCGACACCTGTTGTTGGCTCATCCAGGAACAGCACCACTGGTTTGTGAATAAGCGCGCAGCATAAAGCAAGCTTTTGTTTCATTCCGCCTGAAAGTTTGCCCGCACGGCGTGTCTTAAAAGGCTCCAGTTGAACATAAATATCCTTGATCAGGTGGTAATTTTCGGCAACCGTTGTATTGAATATGGTGGCAAAAAAGTTCAGATTTTCTTCTACGCTCAGATCCTGGTATAATGAAAACTTTCCGGGCATATATCCTACCCTGCTTCTGATCTGCTCATAATCCTTAACCACATCAAGACCGTCAACCATAGCAGTGCCGGCATCGGGCAGCAGCAGCGTGGTCAATATTCTGAAAATGCTTGTCTTTCCCGCACCGTCAGGACCTATCAAACCAAATATCTCCCCTTCACTTACCGAAAAGGAAATGTCATCAACAGCAGTTTTGCTTTTGCCGTATATTTTTTTCAGATTTTTTACAGCGATGACATCCATAACCTAAAGCTTAACTTCGCCATACATGCCAATCTTCAGATAACCATCATTCTTTACGCTGATTTTAACGGCATATACCAAATTGGCCCGTTCATCTTTGGTTTGTATGGTTTTCGGGGTAAATTCAGCCTTGTCGCTTACCCATTCGACAGTTCCCGGGTAAGTTTTATAGCTATCCTTAGTATCATCTGCAAATACCTTAACCTGCTGACCAATCCTGATATGCGGTAACTGTTTTCCGGTAACATAAACTCGCAGAATGATCGTATTCAAAGCCGCTATTTTATAGATCGGCTTTCCCGGATTGGTTATTTCATTTACTTCTGCATATTTTGTCAGGATGGTTCCAGGCGTTTCATTAACTATTCTGCATTTTTTCAACTGGTCATCTATTTGCTGTATCTGAACCTGTAACGGCGCAGTCTGATCGCTGATACTTTCAGAAGTAATTCTGAGCGAAGACCGTTGGGCTTCGATCTGTTTTTTTATGACCGTTACCTGCGAATTAGCATCATATAATTGTTTTTGTGTAGCCGCATCGGCCTTTAACAGGTTGCTGATGCGCTTCTGCTCGTGTTCTGCATGGCGAAACTGCTCCTGTAGTGCAGCTATTTGGGTAGTTATGTCAGGCTTTCCGCTTAGAGTAGCCGTTATCTGTGCTTGCAATTGCTTCTTTTTTAAATACAACTGAACGCTGTCAATATATCCCACCTGTTCACCTGCCTTAAGCAATTGTCCTTCTTCTATATTAAGCGTTTTGATAGTCCCTGATGCTTCTGCCGACACAATGGTCTCAATAGCTTCAAATGTGCCAGAGGCGTCATATTTATCTTCCGATTTATTACAGGCCATAAGCGCTGCTAATATGATAACTGACAAGGTCAATATTCTTTTCATGATTGTTTTTATAAGTTCCCGGTTGTTGTTTGAAGATTGTATTGAGACATGAGTAGTTGTGTCTCGTGGAGTATTTTATTCTGTCTGGCCTCGTCTTCTGCATTGACCTCTGTCAGGAAGTCATTGCCATTTATTACACCATTTTCCAATTGAGCAAGGGCCGTTGTTTTAACCCTGTCACGCAACTGAATAATCTCATCGTCTGAAGCCAACAGCTGGCGATATTTTTCTATTTCTGCATCCTGTTGTTTTACCTGCATGGCAGTGTTAAATAAAAAGGTTTCCCGTTGTGCCGATACATCCTGCTGATTAATTCCAATCAGCGCTTTGTCCTTTTTTAACGTATAGAAAACAGACGGCGACCATGTTAAACGAAGTCCGCCGATGTAATAGGCTTCAAAGTTATTGCTCAAAAAGTTCAATGCGGGTCTTCCTAAACCGCCCTGAAAAAACAAACTAAATTTAGGTAGCGCTTTTGCGGTAAGCAGTTTGTTTTGCACATCTAGACTTTTATCCTGTTGTTCATAGATTTTCAATTCCGGCCGGTTAATATCCTGGGAAATTTTGACTTCCTGCGGCTTTATCAGTTCAATATTCTCTCCGTTGGGTACACCAACAAAAAGCGCCAGCATATCTTTATAAGCCTTCGCTGATGCATCAAGCTCAATTATATGTTGTTTATTTTTCAAAAGTTCGGCCTTGATGACATCAGCGTTGCTCTTAAACGCGACGCCATTATTTATAGAAGCCTGCACTTTATTCAGCCCTAACTGCAAATCCTTAATCAGGAGTGTGCTTTGCTTTATTTGCTCATCAATAAGCAGGACGCCAAAAAACAACTGATTTATCCGGCTTTTTACCTGATATAACTCTGCATCAAGTTGCCGTTGGTTTACGGCTTCACCGGCCTTTTGTAATTCCCGTTGCCCGTCGATCACGCCTCCATCGTATAAAACCTGATTAATCTCCCCGTAAATTTTATACTGGTCTTTACTGATCATTAGCGGCGTTGCGCCCGGCACTTTGATGGGTATTTCTGTCACTGCCGACTGGTAACTTGCCTGACCGTTAATGGTTAATTGCGGCAGATATCCCTTTTTAATATTGTCAATATTGTAGGCAGATGTTCTGGCGATCAGATCCCGTCGCTTTACAAGCGGATAATTCTGAACCGCTTTGGCGTAGCAGTCCTGTAAAGTAAGCCTGACGGAAGTCTGCCCCCGGCTTGCAGATATCCCAATGAGTATTTGAAGGACACATAAAAAGATAATTTTTTTCATGCTTTGTTGTTTTAATATTTTGATTTAGTCATTTGATTAAATTATGGGTAAAAAAATTTCTTAGGACAACATAAGCGCCATCCAATGTGGAATCAATGCCTTCCTTTCCATAATCATCTTTACAAATTCATCGTCGTTAACCGCATTGGTCGCCTGAAAAACCGGTTTTGTAATAAAAGGAAATATGAGCATTCCCAAAAAATTCAGAAAAAGATGAATGGGATTGACATCAGGTTTGCGCCCGGCAAGCTGTTTGATAAAATAAGATCTTAACACATAAGTATTCAACTGCACCACTTTGCCAAATCGCTCCGGATTATTACGAATCTCGCTTAAGACAAAAAGCGGCAAATCTGGATTTTTCAGGAGCATATCAATATAATGATCAGCTATCCAATCTATTTTCTCTTCCAGCGTGGTCGTCTGATCATTCAGGGTGGGAGAAATAAAAGCAAAAAGCTGCTGCACTTTCTCGAGCATAATAATTTCAAACAGCTTCTCCTTACTGCGGAAATAATAATTCAAAAGTGCCAAGTTCAAACCGGCCTGCTCTGCTATGTCTCTTGTTTTTGTTGCAGCATAGCCTTTTTTGGTAAAGACAATGCGCGCAGCCTCCTTAAATTTTTCCTCCGTGGATAGTATTGAGTCGGCTTTTGGTGATGTTTCCATTTCGCATTTCTTTTTCTACACCGCAAATGTAAAAACAAAAGATTAATTTAATCAAATATTTTAGTCATTTGATTAAAACAAATGATAAACAAATCCAGTATTAAGCCGGAATATAAATAGATATTAGCGTGCCCTTGCCTTCACCACTTTGTATATCGATGATTCCCTTCAAAAAGGCGATTCTTGAATAGATATTTTTCATCCCGATCCCTGCTGATTTATCAAGTTTATTTACATCGAAGCCTTTGCCATTATCTTCAACGGAAAGGCTGATCCCGTCCTCATCCTTTACAAGCTGTATACTGAGCCGGTTGGCCTTTGCATGTTTGATAACATTATTCACCGTTTCCTGAATAACACGGTAAAGGATAGTTTCCAATTGTTCATTCAGCCGTTCCGTTATTCCCACTGTCTCAAGCGACACTTTCATCACGTGTTCGTCTATCTTACTCAGAAAATCGCGAACGGCGGCACTAAGGCCATATTTCAGCAAGGCATTAGGTATGATCTGATGTGAAATGGAGCGAACCTCGTCATAACCATCGGATACGAGCGAAAGCGAAAGATCTGCAAGTTTTTGCTGTTCTGTGTTAAAACCATCCAGTTTTACAAGGCGGTTAAGGTTCAGCAATGCCGTTGATAGCAACTGCCCTACGCCGTCGTGCAGGTCGCTTCCCATGCGTCGGCGTTCGCGTTCCTCAGCATTCAATATTTCATTGGCTGTAATTTCCTGCTGACGATTGATCTCCTTTTGAATGGCAACACGCTCGTTTGCTTTTCTTCTGGAATATACCAGGTAACCCACCGCCGCAACTACCAATATTATCAATGCTGCAACTCCCAGGTAAATATTTTTTTGCTCGAGTTGCAATTGCTGTAAAGCGGTTTGCTGTCTTAATTCAATTACCTGATGCTCCTTCTTTTCCGTTTCATATTTTATCTTGTATTCCTCTACCGCTTTTGTCGTCGCTTCGTTTAAAATGGAGTCTCTTGCCGAAGCAGATGCTCTCAAACTTTCATAAGCCACCTTAAACTGATTATCATTTGCCTGAATTCCGGCCAGTTCCTTATAACTATCGGCTACCGTTTCATTTTCGTTAATGCTTTTACCGAGTTTTAACGCTTTGTCGAACCATTTAAGCGCATTGGCGGTGTCCTTCATTTTCTTGTAGATATGACCGACATTAAAATAGCTATGACACAGAAAACGCCTGTTTCCTGCTGTCTTATAGATATTCATACTCTTTAAATGGTACGTCAGTGCATTGGCGTAGTCCTTTTTATCTTCATATATCGAAGCAATATTTTCATAGTTTTTCCCCGCGCCGTCGTTATCGCTGATTGCCAGGTTCATCTGAAGTGATTTTTTTAGGAAATACAAAGCAGAATCATCCCGATGCATTGAACTATACGTACTTCCGATATTATTGTAGCTGGTAGCGATCTCTGATGAATCCTTTACACTTTTTACCAATGCATTATATTCAAAAAAATATTCTTTGGCCTTGTTAAATTCTCCCTGAATATTGGAAGTGATCCCAAGTATGTTGAGCACCCGTCCTTTACCGTTATTGTCGCCCAATTTTTCAAAAACAGGCAAGGCGCCGAGCGCGTATTTCATGGTATTTACATAGTCGCGCTTGCTTTCATATGCGATAGCGATATTCAGGTTAGCCTTGCCTATTTCGAGCGTGTTGTTGAGGTCCGTGAATATGCCGAGCTCCTGCAAATAATAGCTGATGGCGGTATCAAAATTACTTTTGCCATATTCATAAACGCCTTTAAATTTAAGCGCCGTTGCTTCTCCTGCTTTATAATTATGCTGTTTCGCCAGCGCATAAGCTTTTTCGGCGTAAACAATCATTGAGTCAGGTTTACGCATATTTCTCTTCGCAATATCGTTCAGTTCGTCGATCTGCTTATCAGGACTATCCTGAGAAAGGGCAACTACCGGTAATATCATGGTTATTAATAATAACCAGACGACTATTTTTTTTTGCAGAAAAGGTCTCATAACAGCTAAATTATATAATACAAACACTATTGTAAATCAGTATTTCTACTGATATTTTTTAAAGTTTATAAAAAAATAAACTGCCTGTTTTTATATTTGAGAGATACCCCGCCATAATAAATACCAAGCATACTTTTATGAATATTTTATTACTGGATGATCACGCAATATTACTTGACGGACTTGAGGCAGTTTTGAAAAGTGAAGAGAACATAAATGTGGCGGCAAAACTTTCAGACAGCAATATGGCACTATCATATATCAAGAACGGGGGTATTGATCTGGTGATCACCGATTATGCCATGCCTGAAATGGACGGTGCGTCATTTACCAAAGCAGCGAAGTTAACGCAGCCGGAATTAAAAGTGATCATGCTCAGTATGCATGACGAGCCCAATATTATTATGGAGGTAATGGAAAGCGGTGTTGACGGCTATGTTTTGAAAAAATATGCTCAGCAGGAACTGATACATGCTATCAATACCGTAAGCACGGGCCGGCAATATTGCAGCAGGGAAGTAAATCAAACGCTGCTTAAATCAGCGCACCTGATAAATGATTCGTCTGAATTGACGGAACGCGAAATTGAAGTATTAAAGCTGCTGACAAATGAATTATCCAGCCGTGAGATCGCCGAAAAGTTATTTATAAGTGAACGAACGGTCGAGACGCACCGAAAAAATCTTCTCCGAAAAACCAAATCGACCAATACGGTCGGACTGGTAAAATATGCCTATCAGCATAAACTATATTGATCAGCTATAAAAAACCTCCCTTCTGCTGCTTTAGCCAACGGACAACCCATCTACGTACTTTCACGGAGACAAAATCCGCAATTCCGCTCATGGACCTCCCAGTTTTCAGATTATAGTTTTGAGGTATTAAATCCCTGTAATCATGAAAATATTAAAAGCGATCTTATTACTGGTCATGGTGGCCGGTACGTTCACCGTTCACGGGCAAAACATTGACTTCAATCCTAAGTTCAGTGCCTTTGGAGGCAAAAAGGAGCAAAAAGAAATTAAACGAGTGTACATCTGCGAATTTGTTGTAGAGCAGATGCTTCGCAAAAAAGGCATGGCAAAAGCCGGCGGCGGCTTAACGGGTAATATGAGTTTCGCCCACATGACCGTAGATTTCGGTGGTGTTGATCCCGCGACCTATCAGCAACTGGTGACCGATCTCTACAACGTGGCTGTCGAAAAATTTAAAGCTGCAGGTTATGAAGTTGTCACAGGTGAAGAAGCCAAAGCAAAAACAAACAAGGAACTAAAAACTTATGAAGTGGGAAAACCCGAATCGTCCAGGTTTTTAGAGCATTATATCGCGCTCAGACCAAAAGACCAGCTTCTGTATGTAAACAGCAGCGTATTTGCCGGAAATGCCTTCTCCAACCTTTCTAAAGACCTTAACGCAATCGTTTTCCAGTTTGCGTTCCCTGTTGATTATGTGGCCTATGAGGTCACCCGTGGAGGAGCATTCTCAACAAAAGCCGAAATTGAAGCTAAACCATACCTGGCCATTTCAGGTTCGGCCATTGCATCCGTTCCCAAAGGCGGTGCGACAATTGTATTATACCCGGCGAAAGCTCCGAACGATTGGGTAGGTCCGGGAGGGTTTACGAAAACAGATGGTAAATATCCGAACGTTTACGCCGAAGCTGCACATTCAAAATATGTGGTGGATATTGACGAGCCGAAATTTTTCGAATACGTAAGGACTTATTTAACCGCTGCCATAAATTCTTCAATCGACACCTTTTTGAAAAAAGCTGTTAACGACTAAATTTTACACCCGGATTAATACCATTATGTACAGGAAAAGTGTGTAAATCCTGCCGAGCAGTCGCTGGGTTCCGGCGGCTGCTTTTATTTATGGCTGCGGCGGCGTTTTACCTCTTTTACAATAAGGCTGAGTTCCCGGCTCATTTGACCTGCAATGGCCGTATTTTCCTGCGCCCGGCGAAACAGATAAGGCAATACAGCCTTGATAGGGCCGTAAGGCACATATTTGGCGACATTATAATCTGCATTGGCAAGATTAAAGCTGAGGTTATCACTCATCCCTAATAACTGCGAAAAATATACGTGCGGGTTTTTATGGTCGATATTTTTCTGATTCAGGAGATCGGCAAGTTTGCGGCAGCTATCTTCATTATGTGTGCCCGCAACAAACGCTATTTCATCAATATGATCAGTGCAATACTCAAGCGAAAGATCATAATCCCTGTCGGACGACTGCTTATCCGGTTGTATCGGGGAGGTGTAACCCATTTCCTCAGCCCGTTTGCGTTCTTTTTCCATATAAGCGCCACGCACAAGTTTGGCACCTAAAATAAACCCCTTCTTTTTTGCCTCCTGGTGATCATCCTTCAAAGATTGCAGTTTATCATGTCTGTAAAGCTGGTAGGTATTATAAACGATCGCTTTTTTGCCGTTAAACTTTTCCATCATCGATAACGCCAGTCCGTCGATGGTATTTTGTATCCAGCTTTCCTCAGCGTCTATCATTACCGGAACATGTACCGCAAAGGCACGTTCGCAAATCGCCAGAACACGCGCTTTGACCTTTTCCCATTCCGCTTTTTCTTCCACAGTCAGATCAGCATTTTCCTCGAGCTTTTCCAACAAGGAAAACCGCGCCACACCGGTAACCTTGAACACGGTAATCGGTACAGAAGTATCTGCTGCCGCCCGGTCAATCGTGCGTATGATCTCATCCCTCGTGCTATCAAAAACCTGTTCATCATCTTCCCCCTCTATCGAATAATCAAGAATGGTTCCCACATTGCCGTCACTCAGGTTTTTGATAGTCTTATTACACTCGGTAATTGTTTCCCCGCCGCAAAAATGTTTAAATATGGTAGCCCTTATCAGTCCTTTTATGGGCAGGCCGAGTTTTATAGCAAAATTGGTGACCGGCGGACCGATCTTCACCAGGAAATTAACGTTGATCACCTTAAACAGCCAATAGGCACGGTTAAGATCGGAATTTGAGGAATGCCGGAAAGCTATCTCCGTATCTTCAAAAGATAAATTATTCTTTTCGCTCATGGTCAGTTGTTCGCGATTCGCAGCGCACCGTCATTGTCTTCCTGGCATATCGTCAACCATGAACTGTGATCCCCGCAACGCGGATGCAAAATTATAAATTGCAAGCTAAATATCTTATTATTCATTGAATAGTTTATTTTTGCTGCCCGATGATAGAGTTTAAAGTAACCGGCGATTTCATTCCGATGATACGATTGCTGAAGGCGGTTAACCTGGTTCAAACTGGCGGAGAAGCGCAAATAGCTGTAACAGAGGGAGAAGTGAGATATAACAGCCAAATCGATTATCGCAAACGCCTGAAAGTAAGAAAGGGAGATACCGTGGAGTTCAGAGGTGAAGTAATCAGGGTTGTTTGACCTATGCTTTCTACCATTACGCGACCGGCAGAATCAGGCATACATACATCCACTGCTGCCGTGCAATAAACCTTTCCTTTTTGTTAACTATTTATGAAAACTATCCAAAGCGATACCTATCCTATTTTTTTTGAAGACAGCATAGCCGAACTTGAAAAATTCGTCAGCAACGGCAACTATTCACGGTCGTTCATTCTAACGGACGAACATACATCTGTTCATTGCCTGCCACTGGTTCAGGCTCAATTCAAGGATAGCGAAAACTTCGACATCATAGAGATCAACGCCGGAGAGGAAAGTAAAAACATCGATTTCTGTATCGGTATATGGAAAATGCTGATTGATTTTGAGGCAGACCGCAAAAGTCTGCTGATCAATCTTGGCGGCGGAGTGATCACCGACATGGGCGGCTTTGCGGCTTCAACCTTTAAACGCGGCATCGACTTTGTTCATGTCCCGACAACACTGCTTTCACAGGTTGACGCATCAGTTGGCGGAAAGACGGGAATTGATCTGGATAACATTAAAAACATCATCGGAACTTTTACACAGCCAAAAGCTGTGTTTATTTCCGGAGATTTCCTAAAGACGCTCCCTCCCCGCCAAATACTTTCCGGAACTGCTGAAATGCTGAAGCATGGCCTGATCATGGATGCAACCTACTGGGATACCTTAAAATCCAGCGACCTCAGCAATCCATCTGCTGAACTGATCTATCGTTCAGTTGAGATAAAAAATGAGGTTGTCATTGCCGATCCAAAAGAAAAAGGTATCCGCAAAGCGCTGAACTTTGGTCATACCATCGGGCACGCTGTAGAAACCAATTCGCTGGTAAATGATAAAGACCCGTTAACCCATGGCGAAGCCATTGCCCTCGGAATGATCTGCGAAGCCTATCTTTCCCACAAAAAAGTTGGGCTAAGCGCTGAAGATTTGAATGAGACCGTGAACGTTATTAATCGGCTTTATCCTAAATACGATCTGGACAAGGTTAACTTCGACACGCTCTGTGCCATTATGCTGAAAGACAAAAAGAACCAAAACGGCAAGATAAATTGCACTTTATTGACAAGTATTGGCAAATGCGTACTTGACAATATTTGCACAGACGCCGAAATTTGGGAAAGTTTATCCTTCTACGCAAAATTGTAAAATGGCACATCGCACCCTCAGACAGGAATCTGTTATCGCACTGGTAGGATTACTGGTATTGATAACAGTTATTGAAATGTGGGTAAGCTATCGGGAAAACAAAAGGTACTACGAGAAAAGGGATACGCTGACCAATATCTATCTTACAACGTTAGCATTTCTGCTTAATCTGGCTGTCGGCAGCAGTACTTTTTTTATCCTTGATTATTGCTGGCACTTTCGTCTTTTTAACATCAGTAACATTTGGGTTTATTGGCTGACGCTCATCGTAGCACAGGACTTTCTATATTGGACGCTGCATTATGTCGGGCATTGCTGTCGGCTGTTCTGGGCCATCCACGTTACACATCATTCATCTGAGCACTTTAACATTACAACGGGTTTTCGTTCCACCGTTTTTGAGCCGCTTTACAGGGTGTTTTTTTATATCCCGCTGGCATTAGGAGGTTTTACCGCCATTGATATTCTGTATGCCTACCTCATCACGCAGATGTATGGTAATATTGTGCACACCCGATATATTATACCGCTGCCGAAATGGTTCGGATGGATATTTGTAACTCCCTCCCATCATCGGGTACATCACGCATCGAACATTCCCTATCTCGATAAAAATATGGGTATGGTACTTATCATCTGGGACAGGATTTTTGGAACTTTCCGCGAAGAAAATCTGCCAGAACCCGTAAAGTATGGATTGACGCATCAACCCGACGATCTCGGCCCGGTAAATGTAATCTTTCACGAATGGAGGGCTTTACTGACGGATATCAAAAATGCCCCTACTCTGAAAACCAAGCTGCAATACTGTTTTTATCCGCCGGGATGGAGCCATGATGGCAGCATACAAACGGCAAGGGCACTTCAAAGAGAATGGGATAGAACTGTTCCGCACAATGCAGCATAATTTGAACGCGTCGTCTTAATAGGATTTACACCATTTTATTATCACATTTGAACATGCAAGTAAAATTCTTTTGTCCAAGATGGGGTTCTGAAGCGTTAACGTGGGATATCTTTTGCGAAAAGGTAAAGGCAGCTGGATTTGACGGTGTAGAAACACCTGTGCCCTTTGAAAAAGCCGGTCAGGAGGAAATTACAGCAGCTTTGAAAAAACATAACCTGCTACTAATCGGACAGTATTATCAATCTTTTGAAAAGGAATTCCATTTGCATAAGCAAAACTTTGAAAAACATATGGAGCATCTCGCCGCCATGAGACCGCTGCTCATCGATTCTCAAACCGGCAAAGATTATTTTACCGCGGAACAAAACGGTGATCTTTTTGAAACAGCAACCGCAATATCGGAGCGGACCGGTGTTATCGTCGCGCACGAAACACACCGGAACAAGGCGCTTTTTGCTGCTCATGTTGCTTCGCAATTGCTTGCAGCAAATCCTGATATAGTTATCACGGCCGACTTTTCGCACTGGTGCAACGTCTCCGAAAGCTTATTGGAACAACAGAATGAAGCTGTGGAACTGGCGGTTAGCAAGACCATTCATATCCATGCAAGGGTAGGTCATGCAGAATCGGCGCAGGTTAGCGATCCACGTGCGCCTGAATGGACAGCTGAAGTAGCCGCGCATTTGAACTGGTGGGACAAAATTATAGCACAACGTAAAAATAGCGGAACAGATTTGATGACCATAACGCCGGAATTCGGACCGGCACCTTACATGCCGCAAATGCCTTACACGCAAATGCCGGTCGCAAGTCAATGGGATATTAACGTTTATATGATGAACATGCTTAAGAAGCGTTATGCGTAAATACTACGCTGTTTCAACAGGTTATCGACCGCAAATAAGCCGGAATAATTTAAAATATGACATTTGATTTTACCAATAAAAACGTGCTGATAACGGGCGGCTCCCGGGGTATAGGACGTGCAACCGCCACCCTGTTCGCCGATCATGGCGCAAATGTTATCGTCACTTATAAATCGGATAATTTAGCTGCAGGAGAAACAATAGCTTCCCTAAAGCATGGTAAACATGCAGCTTACCAGCTGGATGTCGCCGATCCGGAGGGTATTAAAGATTTTTTTGATTCGTATCTCGATATACACGGGAATCTGGATATCCTTGTAAATAATGCGGCTGTTTTTTCGGAACACAAGATACTCAGTGATGATTTTGATTCCTGGCAAAAAAGCTGGAAAAACACGCTGGATACTAATCTTACCGGTGCTGCTAATATGTGTTATTTTGCCGCCAGTCTGATGAAGCAGCAAGGCGGTGGTAAGATCATTAATATTTCATCACGGGGGGCTTTTCGTGGTGAACCAGACCATCCGGCCTATGGCGCCAGCAAAGCCGGGTTAAATGCTATGAGCCAGTCACTGGCCATTGCGCTGGCACCTCATCACATCAGTGTACATGTAATCGCCCCCGGTTTTGTTGAAACTGAAATGGCCGCGGAAGCATTAAGCGGACCGTCAGGTGATGC
Source organism: Mucilaginibacter sp. (assembly GCA_035547875.1). Taxonomy (GTDB): domain Bacteria; phylum Bacteroidota; class Bacteroidia; order Sphingobacteriales; family Sphingobacteriaceae; genus Mucilaginibacter. Next base: position 116,086 of record DASZTX010000029.1, read on the forward strand.
GATCAGGAAACAAAGCCCTTTCGGTCGTGTTGCCAAACCGGAAGAAGTGGCGCGGCTTGTCGCTGTTTATGCCAGCGAGGGACTTGAATTTACCAGCGCCGGAATCGTTGATATAAACGGCGCTTCTTACCTGCGGGGATGAATATTTTTTTTGCACGCCAAATAAAATTTGGTTTGACGGGTAATTTTTCAAAAAAATAAAATTTTCTATTGATAATATCATTTTTACGTGTACATTTACGCCGCAATCAAAAAACAAATGAAATTTAACAATGCATATTTTTACGGCTACTACTTTTACTTTACCAGTAAGAGCCGGGACTGATATGCATAAACAAACATATAAGAAACTGAAAAGTCCCGGCACAAAACCGGGACTTTTTGCTTTAAAAGCATTTATGAAAACCCAACAAATACGAGTTGCAATACAGGGAATAAGAGCCTCCTTCCATGAGGAAGCCGCATTCAGGTACTTTGGTGAAAATATACAGACCATTGAATGCAATACTTTTAAGCAAACATTTGAAACGCTAAAATCCGACGATGCCGATTATGTGGTAATGGCTATTGAAAACAGCATTGCCGGGTCCATCCTGCCGAATTATTCGTTATTGCTGAGCTATGGATTCCCGGTTGTGGGAGAAATTTACTTGCCTATTCAGCTGCACCTGATGGCTTTGCCCGGTGTAAAATTCGAAGAGGTAAAGTATGTTACCTCCCACCCTATCGCTATCCGGCAGTGCGTTGATTTTTTTGATGAATATCCGCAACTGAAGATTGTTGAAAGCAATGATACTGCAGCATGTGCAAAACGTATCCGCGACGAACAACTTACCGATACCGTTGCTATCGCCAATGCTCTTGCGGCGCGTCTTTACGGGCTTGATGTCCTGGAGCGGCGGATCGAGTCGAATAAAAAGAACTTCACCCGGTTTCTGATCCTCACCCACCATCATAACGTCGGCCGAAAACACCCTAACAAAGCTTCGTTATGTTTTCAGGTAAGCAATAATGTTGGTGCTTTGGCTAAAGTGCTTAATATTTTCGCAGAGCAAAACCTAAACATGAGCAAAATTCAAAGTATGCCGATCTTAGGTAAACGTAATGAATATAACTTTTATGTGGATGTGGAGTGGAACGATTCCAAGCAATATGATACGGCAATACGGCAGATATTAAAATATACCCAGAACTTTAACATTCTGGGTGAATATGAACGCCACGACGATCAAAATGGCAATACCGGCAAAAACGGCCTCAGTGAAAAATCGACGAGAAAGTACATAAATGTAAAGAAAATGAGTTGACCCGGAAGGCAAAGCATACCCGCAGAGCCGGAAAGTCCGGAAAACGGTAAAAGAAATATAACAGGGTCTCCCCTAACTAAATGAAAAAAACAACAATTAAATAAATAAAAATTAATCTTCCGGATAACGGATTTCCCGACTTTCGGATTTAAACCCAAAACGATGAAACTTAATTTAAACATACAGCCCCTTGATTCCTGGATAAAAAAGACCAGCGAACCGTTATTAATTGCAGGTCCTTGCAGCGCCGAAACTGAAGACCAGTTGGTAGCCACAGCCCACTTATTGGCAAACACAGGCCGCGTATCGGCATTACGTGCAGGTATATGGAAACCACGCACCCGTCCGGGTGAGTTTGAAGGCATAGGAAGCATAGGCTTACAATGGCTTAAACGCGCCAAAGAAGAAACCGGCTTGCCAACTGCCGTGGAAGTAGCTAATGCCAAACACGTTGAAGAAGCACTTGCCGCGGGTGTTGATATCCTGTGGGTAGGTGCCCGCTCAACGGTTAATCCGTTCACCGTACAGGAAATTGCCGATGCGTTGCGCGGTGTGGACGTACCTGTGATGGTGAAAAATCCCGTAAACCCGGATCTTTCGTTGTGGATCGGCGCAATTGAGCGTATCAATAATGCGGGCATCACCAAACTCGCAGCAATTCACCGGGGTTTTTCATCACACGAAAAAAGCGCCTTCCGTAACGAGCCTATGTGGGATCTGGCTATCAGCCTGAAAACCCTCGCACCCGATCTTCCACTTATTAATGATCCAAGTCATATTACCGGTAACCGCGATCTGATTGGTTACATTTCGCAAAAAGCATTGGACCTGGATATGCAGGGATTAATGATCGAGTCGCACATCGACCCGACTGTCGCCTGGACCGATGCTAAACAACAGGTTACTCCTGCTGCTTTGGCTGATATTATTGAGCATTTGACACTCCGCAAGCCTGATATCCGCAACTCGGACGTTAAGGATAAATTAGAAGATTTGCGCAGCCAGATCGACAAGATTGACGATCTCGTTATTCAAAAAATGGCTGAGCGTATGAAAATTGTCGAGCAGATCGGTAATTACAAAAAGGATAATAACATTACCATTTTGCAGGTTAACCGTTGGGACGATATCTTAAATAAACGCACCAGCTACGCCAAAGCGCTGAAATTAAGTACCGAGTTCACGGAAAAATTACTGGAATTGATCCATGCGGAATCTATCCGTAAACAAACCGAGATAATGAATAAAGACGAGGCAGGACAGGCTGCTGAAAAATTAACACACGCGTAAAATCTTTCAAGTGAATATAATTCATTAAGAAAGAGACTTGCATCTTAATGAAACGGAGTTATCAAAAGGCGCATAGTATTGCATCTCTACATGAATAATTATTAATGAAACATAACATCGTCCTTACCACGAAAAGTAAATCAGTTAAAGGCACCGTTCAACTCACCGGTTCAAAAAGTGAATGCAACCGCGCCCTTATTATTGAAGCCTTAAGCAACGGTAAGGTAAAGGTTGAAAACATATCGGATGCTGCCGACGCTCAGACTTTGTCCGAAGTCCTGAGTCTGACGCCGGTAGGCCCGGGGCACAAACAAAAAGAATCGGGAGTTGAGACGCAAGACCTGAGACTCGTCGATATCGGACCTGCAGGAACTGCCATGCGCTTTTTAACGTCATATTTTACTTTATTAAACGATACTGAGGTAATACTGACCGGCAGCGAGCGCATGAAACAAAGACCGATAGGCATTTTGGTCGATTCATTAAGGCAACTCGGTGCCGACATTCAATACGAAGAAAACGATGGCTTTCCTCCGTTGCGGATAAAAGGCGGGTTTGAGCAACTTACGAACAGGGTAAATATAAAAGGGAATATAAGCAGCCAGTATATCACCGCACTTTTGCTTATTGCTGCCCGGCTACCCTTAGGTCTGGAATTGCATATCGAAGGGGATTTAACATCGCGCCCCTACGTCGAGATGACGTTAGCCATGCTCCAATCAGCGGGCATACAGCATAACTGGAATAATAATGTCATCGCGATAGCAAAACAGGAATTTGCTGAAACTTCCATCCATGTAGAACCGGATTGGAGCGCCGCTTCTTATTGGTATGCAATAGCAGCATTGGCTGACGAAGCCGAACTGTTTTTACCGGGGCTGACCCAATACAGCCTGCAAGGCGACAGCGTTATCACGGAGATCATGGCGAACTTTGGTATCACCTCACAGTTCAAAGACGGCGGTGTTCATCTTAAAAAGGAAGAAAAAAAGCCGTTGCGAAAGATATTTGACATGAAGGCATGCCCGGATCTGGCACAAACCGTTATTGTGGTGTGCGCCGCACTCGGTCACGAGGCAACTTTTACGGGCCTTGAAACGCTGAAAATAAAGGAAACAGACAGGATTAAGGCCTTGCAAAACGAGCTTGCCAAAATAGGCGTAAAATTGGTGGAAAAAGGACTGGTCTATAAACTGGATTGCAGCGAAAAACAAATTCCGGAGCGTATGTTTGTAAACACTTACGATGATCACCGTATGGCTATGGCCTTTGCGCCACTGGCGCTGATAGTCCCTGAAGTTGAAATCGAAGATGCCGCTGTCGTAAACAAATCATACCCTGCCTTCTGGGATGATTTGGAAAAGGTCGGCTTTACCGGCACGGTAACAGCTTAATTCTCCGTTTTCCTGAGTTTACTTATTTACGCATATTAAAACACAAAGAATTCAATCATTATGGCAGGCAATTCATTAGGCCAACTTTTCAGGATAACAACTTTCGGCGAATCGCACGGCGAGGCTATCGGCGTGATCATTGATGGTTGTCCGGCGCAGCTGGAGGTTGATCTTGATTATATCCAGGGTGAACTGGATAAGCGCAAACCCGGCCAGTCAAAGATCACTACGCAGCGTAAGGAAAGCGATACTGTAAAAATCATGTCGGGAGTCTTTGAAGGCAGGACAACCGGGACGCCGATCATGATGCTGATACCAAATGAAGACCAGCGCTCAAAAGACTACAGTCATAACGTTGACATTTTTCGCCCCTCACACGCCGACTATACTTATCAAACGAAATACGGCATTCGCGACCACCGTGGTGGCGGACGATCTTCTGCACGCGAAACAGCTGCCCGAGTCGCAGCGGGCGCATTGGCGAAATTGTTGCTAAAAACACAGGGGATTGAAATTGTTGCGCATGTAAGCAGCGTTGGTACTATTGATGCGCCAAATGTGGAAATTAAAAGCGCCGCCGAATTTATTGATGACCGGGAAAAAAATATTGTTCGCTGCGCCGACCCGGCAACAGCAGAGGAAATGATCAACTATATCGATTCGATCCGCAAACAGGGAGACACCGTTGGCGGGAAGGTAAGCTGTCACATATTGAACTGCCCGGTTGGCCTGGGCGAACCCGTTTTTGATAAACTACACGCCGACCTTGGCAAAGCAATGCTTAGCATTAACGCCGTTCACGGTTTTGAATATGGTTCGGGCTTTGAAGGCAGTCAGATGCGCGGGTCGGAACATAACGATCTGTTTGTGAAAAATACATCCGGTAATGTGGGGACACTTACCAACTATTCCGGCGGCATACAGGGTGGCATCAGCAATGGTATGCCTATAAATTTCAAAGTGGCCTTTAAGCCCGTGGCAACCATTATGCATAATCAGGCAACTGTTGACAGCAAGGGAAATGCTGCGGAAATATCAGGAAAAGGCAGACATGACCCCTGCGTGGTTCCGCGTGCTGTACCCATTGTAGAAGCTATGGCGGCATTGGTTCTGGCCGATCACTGGCTGCGAAACCGGAACAGCCAGCTGCCGATTCATCAGTAAAGACCATTAATATCTTATAACACGGCGCCATTGTCAGAAGAATTCGGAAATATTATTGGTCCCGGCGGTTCAACTTTGCTTATGGTAAACGATGGAGCATGGTTACGGATGACTTTCCCCTTATAGATGAAGACATTGTTAATTCATCATCTGATTATTCCAGTTCCTCATGAATATACGTTTAGCAGAAGAAAATGACCTGATAGCACTGGCCCGTATTCGTGGAACGGACGCAGCTTCGGAAAGCCATTGGCTTTACCGCATTGCGGGTTATTACAATAACACCTACAGTCCGCAGCAAGCGGTAGGTGAACGGGTAATTTTCGTAGCTGTTGATGACCACAGAATAGCCGGATTTATTGCCGGACATCTTACTCGCCGTTATCATTGCGGCGGAGAAATACAGTGGATAGATACTATTCCTGAGTACAGAAGGCGTGGTATCGCAAATGCTTTGTTACAGCAATTGGTTGCATGGTTTGATGCGCGCGGAGCCAAAAAAGTCTGCGTTAACTGTGATCCCGGAAACACTATAGCGGCTGCGTTTTATCGCAGGAATGGTGGATCGCCGTTAAACGAGCATTGGTTCATCTGGGAGAACATCAGCGAAATTATCAATACTGACCATAAAAAGTAACCTGGATACCTTAAAGCAAGAAGCCATTTTCCGAATATTCTTTGCGTAAATCTGAAAAAAATCAACTAAATCCTGCTCGGTGACATAAGTCACCGTCTTTATCTGTTTAAACCCTGATTTTTGTGTTGTTAATTATTTATCAGCATGGAAATATTTGCCTATCTCGCTTCAGCCCTCATCGGCATCTCACTGGGTCTGATCGGTGGCGGAGGTTCTATTATGACCGTCCCTGTTTTGGTTTATTTATTTGGAGTCAATCCGCTGATGGCGACTTCGTACTCGCTTTTCATCGTTGGATCAACCAGCCTCGTCGGAGCAGTGAACAATTACCGCAAGGGGCTTATCCATATAAAGACCGCATTACTCTTCGGACTAAGTTCTATTTCGACGGTTTTTTTAACCAGAAAATTTATTATTCCCTCAATTCCCGAACATATTGCCCGGATAGGTGCTTTCGACCTGACCGGAAACATCCTGACGATGGTACTGTTTGCGGTCTTAATGATCACCGCAGCAACTACCATGATTCGCAACGGAGAAAAAAATGAAACCGTAGCTATTTCCGAAGAAAAGAAGCTGAACATACCACGTTTGCTGCTTTATGGCATTGCCATCGGTATGGCGACTGGCATACTTGGAGCAGGAGGTGGTTTTTTACTGATACCGGCACTGGTTCTGCTCGTAGGTTTGCCGATTCGCGAAGCGATCGGAACATCACTGCTGATCATCGCAATGAACTCGTTGATCGGATTCACCGGCGACCTGGGGCATTTTCTCATCAACTGGGTATTTCTTTTTAAGATCACAGCCATCGCAGTCGCCGGTATATTCTTCGGTGGCTTTTTAAGCAAAAAAACTGATGGCGCGAAGCTAAAAAAAGGATTCGGTTGGTTTGTGCTTGTTATGGGCGCTTATATTATAATTAAAGAACTGTTTCTTAAATAACAGCATGATAACAACGCTTTTTATGACAGCCAGATGAAAGGAAAACTATATCGGGCGGGTAGTCACCGCTTAAAGAAAGATAAAAATAACGACATTTGTAAACGAAAATAAGAACAAGATCATGCGTATTGAACAGATATACACCGGATGCCTGGCGCAGGGCGCCTATTACATCCAATCAGAAAATGAGGCTGCGATCATAGACCCGCTTCGTGAGGTGGCGCCCTATATCGCTAAGGCAGAAGAAGCCGGAGCAAAAATAAAATATGTACTTGAAACTCATTTTCATGCCGACTTTGTATCAGGGCATATTGACCTCGCTGCGAAAACCGGAGCAAAAATAGTGTACGGTCCGAATGCGGAAACAAATTTTGATGCTTACATAGCAAAGGATGGTGAAGAACTAAAAATAGGTGGCGCCACCATAAAGGTAATGCATACGCCCGGACATACCATGGAGTCCGTTTGTTATCTGTTAACCGATGAAGCAGGTAAAGAAGTCGCCCTGTTTTCCGGCGATACGCTCTTTATCGGCGACGTAGGCCGCCCCGACCTGGCCCAGAAAGCCTCTGGATTAACCCAGGCGGAACTTGCGGGTAAACTATTCGATTCGCTTCGCCATAAGATCATGCCGCTGAATGATGATATTGTTGTTTATCCTGCTCATGGCGCCGGATCGGCCTGTGGTAAAAATATGAGTAAAGAGACTACCGATACGCTTGGTAATCAGAAAAAATACAATTATGCGCTGAGAGCGAACATGACCCGTGAAGAGTTTATTTCGGAAGTTACCCGCGGTTTGACCGCCCCTCCCGCTTATTTTCCGCTTAATGTAAAAATGAACAAGGAGGGCTATCAGAATTTTGACAAGGTGCTGGATCAGGGAATGCGTGCGTTGTCTCCGGAAGAATTCGAACTAACTGCAAACGAAACCGGGGCGTTAGTGCTGGATACACGTGACCCACAGGTTTTTGCGTCTTCCTTTATTCCAAACTCCGTAAACATCGGAATAGACGGAAACTTTGCTCCCTGGGTTGGCGCACTGGTGCCGGACATTGAGCAGCCTATTTTATTAGTGACCGAAGAAGGACGCGAAGAAGAAGTAGTAACCCGTCTGGCCCGTGTAGGGTTTGACCATACCGTCGGTTATTTAAAAGGCGGCATCAATGCTTGGCAGCAGGCCGGAAAAGACACAGACCAAATCATCTCTATTTCTGCCGGAGAGTTGGCCGGGAAAAAATCATCAGATGAGCAGATAAAAATATTAGACGTACGCAGAGAATCTGAGTATCTGTCCGAGCATGTAATAGGTGCGGACAATCTCCCTCTGGAAGAAATCAACCACAACATGGCCGGATTAGATAAAAGCAAGGTCTATTATGTACATTGTGCCGGTGGTTACCGATCCATGATCTTCAATTCTATGCTCAGGGCCCGCGGTTTCGACAATTTGATCGATGTAAAAGGCGGTTTCAAAGCCATCAAAGATGACGACAAATTCCAGATCAGCGCCTATGTTTGCCCAAGTACACTCGTTTAAGGCAACAATCGCGTAAAAACGACATCTGACAGGTATCCCGGTTTGTGGACTGACGCGAATTAAGTTTCGCTACCGGGATCCTATTATTTTATTTATCATTATTGATACTTTAAATATGCTTGAATTTATCAAACAGCCATGGCCATGGTATGTCTCGGGAATGGCTATTACCTCGATCATGGTTACACTTTTATATTTCGGAAAATCATTTGGTTTTTCGTCCAACCTGCGTACGATCTGTACACTTGCGGGGGCCGGTAAAAAGGTGCAGTTTTTTGATTTTGACTGGAAGACGCAAAAATGGAATCTGATGTTTCTGATGGGTTCCGTTTTAGGCGGATTTATCGCCTCTACGTTGCTAAAAAGCGACCATCCCCTACAATTGTCGGCAGCGACGGTACATGACCTTAAAAAGATAGGCATCCGGTTTGACGGGGATTTAAATCCGGCTCAGTTATTCAGCCTCCATGCGCTGTCAATAAAAAACGTGATCCTCATGTTATCCGGGGGGCTGCTTGTGGGCTTTGGGGCGAGGTATGCCGGAGGGTGTACATCCGGACATGCCATCAGTGGCCTTTCAAATTTGCAGCTGCCTTCCCTGCTGGCCGTGATCGGTTTTTTTGCAGGAGGCCTTATTATGACCCATTTATTGTTTCCCCTTCTTTTTAAGTTATGAAAGGAATAAAATTTATTGTTACCGGGATGGTTTTCGGCATTATCATGGTGAAATCTGAAGCGGTATCCTGGTACCGAATACAGGAAATGTTCCGATTCGAGTCTTTTAAGATGTATGGCATTATCGGTACGGCAATCTTAACCGGAGTTATTGCCGTCACGCTGATAAAAAGTCTCCGGCTTAAGGATGTTTCGGGTAACGCAATTATTATAACAGAGAAAGATAAAAGATGGCCTAAATATATTCTTGGAGGCGCAATTTTTGGCCTGGGCTGGGCTTTGACAGGGGTGTGTCCGGGTCCGATGTTTGTCAACATCGGTTATGGATATGTCTCAATGATCATTGTCGTTATCGGGGCGCTTACCGGAACTTATCTATATGGATTGACCAGACATAAGCTCCCCCATTGAAATTTACCACAACTATCAAAAAATAGATATTAAATGTAACGCGGCAGCCCTAACCAGGCTGCCGCGTCAGACAATCAAGAGCCTTTTCGTTCGGGGCAATTCAAATCATTTTAATAGATCGGCGGGAACCTTTGCGGATCATTTCTGGTCATCAAGCTGTACACCGCTTCAATCACGTCATCCAGCGAAGGTTTGCTGAAATAGCCCCCGTCGGATCCGTAAGGCGGACGGTGTTCCCTTGCCGAAAGCGTTTTTGGCTGTACATCGAGAGAATAATAACCTTTTTGATCTTCCAGAATCCTTTGCAGGATGTACGCAGACGCGGCACCAGGTAAATCCTCATCGACGATCAGTAGTTTGCTGGTCTTTTTCAAGGAGTTACCGCATGCATGATCCAGATCAAACGGATATAATGTTTGCGGGTCTATTACCTCGATATTTATACCCATCTTTTCCAGTTCGGCGGCCGCTTCAAGAACAATTCTTAAGGTAGATCCATAGGACACCACCGTTACGTCGGTGCCTTGTCTGAGGACTTCAGCTTTTCCTAAAGGAACTGTAAACTCGCCAACATTTGCCGGCAATCGCTCTTTTAAACGATAGCCGTTCAAACATTCGATCACAAGAGCGGGCTCATCGCTTTTGAGCAAAACATTATACATACCTGCCGCCTGCGTCATATCGCGGGGCACGCAAATATGCACACCACGCATTGCATGTAATATCAATCCCATCGGCGATCCGGAATGCCAGATACCTTCGAGCCTATGACCGCGTGTACGTACGATCAGCGGCGCTTTCTGCCCGCCAAAAGTGCGATAACTCAAACTGGCGAGATCATCGCTTAAAACGTTTAATGAATATAAAAGATAATCGATATACTGTATTTCTGCAACAGGCCTCAGCCCGCGCATTGCCAACCCGATTCCCTGTCCGATGATGGTCGCTTCGCGGATACCTGTATCGGTTATACGCAAATCCCCATACTTGGCTTGCAACCCGGCAAACCCCTGATTTACGTCACCAATTGCCCCTACGTCTTCGCCAAAGGCAACAATACTTTTATCGCGTTCAAAGTTTGCATCGAAACAGGCGTTCAATATTTCCCGGCCATCTACATATTTTGAATCTTCATAATATCGCACGGAAACAGGCGCTGCGTTTAAAGGAGACTGAGGCGTGCCGGTAAATAACCTGGAACTGAAACGGGTCTCGTTTTTAGCGTTTTCCGCCGAGAGCCACTCATTCAGTATCTGTCGCTGATAAATATTTTGATGTACGCTAACCCGCAAAGCTTTCCGTACCGCGGCAACAACATCCTTTCTGCCGGGATCGACACATTCACGCAACTCATTCACAATATGCAACAGTTCATCCTGCTCCGGAACGTCGCGTGCAAGATTTTCGATCATTTGTGAGGCTTCATTTATGTCAGACTGTATCTCTCCGCTCAGCTCATTCCAAACCTCGCGCTGAACCTCTCTCACGTATTTCTTCGCATTCGTTTCCAATTCGTTCATTTCAGCCTCGGTGGCTACCGCGGAGGCGATCATCCATTTACGCATCTGAAACAGACAGTCATGCTCATCCTCCCAGTTCAGCCGCTCCTTTGATTTATACCGCTCATGCGAACCCGATGTAGAATGGCCCTGTGGCTGCGTCATCTCAACAACGTGGATCAACACGGGAACGTGCTCTGCACGGCAGACCGCAATGGCGCGTTCGTAGGTTTCACAAAGTGCCACATAGTCCCAACCTTTAACCTTAAATATTTCGTATCCGTTGGTGCCTTTTTCGCGCTGGAATCCTTTTAATACTTCAGAAATATCTTCTTTGGTCGTTTGCAGTTTTGCGGGCACCGATATAGCATAAGCGTCGTCCCAAACAGAAATTGCCATGGGTACCTGTAAAACTCCCGCAGCGTTCAATGTCTCAAAAAACAAGCCTTCAGAGGTTGACCCATTTCCTATGGTACCGAAAGCCACCTCATTTCCATGGATCGAGAATTTATCAAGGTATTCAAGCTGTTTATTTTGCCTGTAAAGCTTTGAGGCATAGGCCAAACCCAATAAGCGGGGCATGTGCCCCCCTGTGGTTGAAATATCTGAGGCGCAATTCATGGTTACTGCCTGATTAGTCCAACTACCGTCGGGATTGGCATACCGTGTTGCAAAATGACAGTTCATCTGACGGCCGGCAGAAGCGGGGTCTTTTTCGACTTCGGGATATGCATACAGCTGGGCGAAAAATTCGTGCAGATTACTCATTCCGGTGGCGAACATAAAGGTCTGGTCGCGGTAGTACCCCGCGCGCCAATCGCCCCTTTTAAAAACTTTAGCCATAGCAAGTTGCGCAACTTCCTTCCCGTCGCCAAATATTCCGAACTTGGCTTTCCCTGTAAGCACCTCTCTGCGCCCAATCAAACTTGCCTGCCTGCTTTCGTACCCGATACGATAATCATTGATCACGATTTTTTTAAAATCATCAAAGCTAAGTTCTGCGGTATTCAGTTGGCCTGTAGTGTTAATTGAGGTTTCTGGCATATTTAATTTTGTTTAGTCGGTAAAATTATAAAATTCTATTCTGTTACTGGTAATTTTCCTTATAAAACATTCAGTTTAATCTATATTTTAATATTAACTTAAACCTTTTATATTTGTGGTAGTCAAACAAAAAATAAGAAATTCAGAGGCACAAAACTTATTACAGATAAGCTTGTTTATGCCTTTATACCCTCAAAAACAATAACTACTGCAATGAAAAAGATTTTATTAGTATGCGCTGTAATTTTAGGTTTCGCTTTTTCGGCTTCGGCACAAGATAGTGAAAAACCAGTATTTAAATTCAATGAAGAGAAACACGATTTTGGAAAGATCCCTCAGGGCACTCCCGTTACAACCGTGTTTGAATATACTAACGTAGGTAAGGAACCCCTTATTATCACCGATGTTAGACCAACCTGCGGCTGTACCATAGCCGATTATACAAAAACTCCTGTAAAATCCGGCGAAAAAGGAACGATCAAGATAACTTACAGCGCAGCGGTTGCTGCCCCTTTTAACAAAGGTATTGTTGTAACCTCAAATGCCACCATTCCTCAAAAAACACTGAACATTGTTGGTGAGGTAGTCGCCAAACCAGCGAGCAGCAGGTAAGCTTCCGAAAAGGGAAAAAAATACTAAGACACGGGCCTCCCCGTGTCTTTTTTTTTTCAAGCATTTTACGGTCTTTTCACTACTTTTGCACATGCCAAAAATTTCGCACAAAGGGCAAAAAATGCCCGCATCGCCTATTCGTAAACTAACCCCTTTTGCCGACAAGGCAAAGCTTGAAGGTAAAAAAGTTTACCATCTGAACATCGGGCAACCTGACATAGCAACCCCGGAAGGCATGTTAAATGCCATCAAAAATATCGATTTTAAAGTATGGGCCTATACCGCTTCGGAAGGCACCTTATCCTACCGTAAAAAGCTGGCAGAATATTATAACAAACTCGGTTATAATATCACGCCTGAAAATATCATCGTAACAACAGGCGGTTCGGAAGCGATCACCATTTCGATGATGGCCTGCCTCGATCCGGGTGATGAGGTGATCATCCCAGAACCGTTCTATGCTAATTATAACGGATTTGCCTGCCAAAGCGACATTGTCGTAAAACCGATATTATCGTACATAGAAAATGGGTTTGCCTTACCTCCGGTAAGTGAGTTTGAAAAGCTCATTACAGACAAAACCAAGGCGATCATCATCTGCAATCCGAATAATCCTACAGGTTATCTTTATTCGCCGGAGGAACTGGAAGCGTTAAAGGCGCTGGCGCTCAAATATGATCTGTACCTGTTCAGCGACGAGGCTTACCGCGAGTTCTGTTATGGAGGCCAGTTTATTTCGCCTATGCATCTCGATGGCCTGGAAAATAACGTGATCGTAATGGACACGGTGAGTAAGCGTTACAGCGCCTGTGGTGCGCGACTGGGTTGCCTGATCACTAAAAACAAAGAAGTGTTGGCTGCTGCATTGAAGTTTGCACAGGCGAGGCTGAGTCCTGGGATGGTTGAACAGATTGCCGGTGAGGCTGCCGTTGATACCCCGGATGAGTATTTCGAAGCCGTCAACAAAGAATATACCAACCGTCGTGACACACTGGTGAACGCCCTGAATAAAATGGATGGTGTTTATTGTCCTAACCCCGGCGGCGCATTTTACGTGGTTGCCCGATTGCCCATCGATAATGCCGACAGGTTTTGCCAGTGGATGCTGGAAAGCTTTAGTTATGACAATCAGACCGTAATGATGGCGCCGGCGACAGGTTTTTACAGCACACCCGGCGCCGGATCGGACGAAGTAAGAATGGCATACGTTTTGAACATTCAGGATATTGAGCGCGCAATGATCTGCCTGGATGAAGCCTTAAAGGTTTATCCGGGAACGGTTAAAGCCAAAAGCAAAAAGGAAAAAGCTTTTACCAGCTAATAAAATAAAAGTATTAAATTTGAAGTTCTCCGAGGCTTTATGCCTTTGCCTTTTGGCTTCCAGCTCAAAAAAATGGGGTCGACCGGAATTGACAGGATGGAGATAAGTAAGTAAGCATGCAGCGCGTTGGGTGAATTAGCGCTATAATCTGAACGCTCAAACCTATAAATGGCGAAAATAACTACGCCTTAGCTGCCTAATTTAGAATTAGAATAGCTTTTGTCCCGCCGGTTTTCCGTTTCATCGGGCTGGTACATGGGGCATCGACAGATGGAACTGGTTTGCTTAGGGTGTGATAAGCGAACGAGAACAAACACCTAAGGAAGACGGTACAGGTGAGCGGCTGACCTTCCCCTTCCCTACAATAAAACAGAGCTAAGCATGTAGAAAGCTTACCTTATACCATGTTTGGACGAGGGTTCGAATCCCTCCGGCTCCACTTAATTACTTACCGTAAGTTGAACGTATGTTTGGCTTACGGTTTTTTGTTTACGGAATTTCAAATAGCATATTTAACATCATCCCCTTTTACTTCAAAGAGTTTAATGTCATGTTCGTTTTCAGGAGTAAGATATATTGTTTTTTCAAATAGTTTCGATAGATCACTCATGTATTTAACAAGTAAGTTGTGATCTTGAATGTTATCAAATTCTTTTGGTGATATATCATTTTCAAATTCTTCGTCATCAAAAAAATGTGAATTGATTTGAATATTCCCTATAAAAATTTTAGCGGTAGAATATAGATCTGTGTTTCCATTCCAATATTCTAAAACAATAGAAAAGTCAATTTTATCAACCGTGGTTTGAGTATTTCCATTATACCATTCTAAATTGTAATTTTTATTTACATACTCAGCCCATTGTAACCAATTATCCTTTTTAGTGTTAGTGACAAAAATATCTCTTAACGAGCCATCTAAATAATAAATATCTTGTTTGATTTTTTCCCAATTCATTTTGAGTGAACCAAAGGTTTATTGGAAACAAATTTAAACTTTTATAAGTCACCTGATGCCGAATTTTCCATATCATCAATCGCATTAAGCAAATCTTTAAGCAAAAGCAAATAATCTTCGTTTTCAAATAGCAGAGGCCGATTTGGTTCTAACTCATTCCCCTTGCGTCCACTTGATGACCGAAACAACAAAGCAGGTTTCGAAAACTGAAAAGCCTGAAATTTATTTCGGGCTTTTGGGTTGAGAAAGATGCAAACCGCGATCAGCGGCTCTGCTTCGGTTCCCTTCACGGGTTAAGAGGCGATCATTGAAAATAATCCCTCCGGCTCCACGAACGTTCGTAGGTTGTTAAACTCTTGCGAACGTTTTTATTTTATAATGATTATATAGCGGTATTTCTAAGATATATTAATAAATAGACTTTCGTTTAAAAGCAAACCATATTGTTCACCGTCATCTTGAATAATTCCTTGAGCGATGAACGGTTTGTTAACATTCAATAAGTTCTCATCCGACTTGTTCGCGAAGAATATGGTTAAGCGCCTTGGATTACCATTATATGTAACAAGCGTCTCGACATATCTATGTCCCCCATCGTTCCCAGTCGATAGAATTTTAAAATCCCGTAATAAAAATTGGGTGAAATTAAGAGGAGACGATTCGACAATTCCAATATTTTGAAGCATTGGCGGCCCCCCACCCTGAAGTTCGCCTTGTGGATAGGTTAATTCCCAATAACGAAAGTCGGTCGGATCAATATAAACGGCTGTCCATCCATTATCTTTAGATTTGACCTTTACCAACCTATTATTAATTAGCCAATCGATTCTTTTACAATTGCGGTCGCCTGACATTTCTTTGCCATTAAATAACCACTTGCCTTTTATTAGTTCATCTTCGGGAGTAAGATTTGTAAGCTGTTGTGACATATTATATAAATATAAGCACAATATTGAATCAAATTTCTAATAAGTCGAATTCGCAATTAACCGCAAATCATATAAGAAATGGTTTGTTATTTGTATCGTAGCTACCACAAATTCATTTTAAAGAAAACGATCCGTCCTAAACTGGTCTGGCCTATACAAAAAGGGGATGAATACTAACCGACCTTATTAAATACGGTCTCCCATAAACGCTCGCGGCCAATTACGCCTGATCTTGCACTGGCCTGCACCGAAATAGTACGGCCATCATTGCTCAACTTCCAAATTTCTGTTACGTAAACAAATGATTGTTTTTGGCCAACCATCGTCAGATGAACGGTTGAATTAACGGTCATCGTTCGTCCATCAGCTGACAACTTTACGGTAAACTTTTTTCCTCTCCCCGGGCCATAATCAATTACGCCTGGTTTACCGTCGAAGGTCAGTTTCTCCCGGCTGGTAACAGGCGCTGTACCCGGAAATGCGCTTGACACCTCTACAGTTAAACAATTTACCTGCTCTGTTATATTCATTGTTTTGGCTAACATGCGGTCACCTGAGTTATAGCAGCAAACAATATTTCCGTCCATAGCTATTGACTCTTTGGTTCTCCATTCGCCGGAAAAGCTAACGCGATGAGCGGCATTTTTTTGCTGTGCGAACCCAGAAAAATAAATTAGTCCAACAATGATGGTAGCCAGACCGTACAAAACATTTCTTTTGTTTTTCATATCTTATTAAAATTGATCCGGCAAATCTACCCTGACATCCTTTAGCCTGAAGAATTTGTATTGTAAATTAAAATGTAAACTTTGTAAATAAAAAATTGACACTATGTAATCCGCAGCAACACTGATAAAAGGATCAGTTAAAATCGACTCACCGCACCCTTTTTATGATAGCACGAAACATTTCGTGAAGAATATTGTTTAACCGGAATATAACTTATTTAACTACCATGAAAAAAGTGATTTTGATTTCTCTTGCCGTTTTAGGTTTGGGATTTGCCTCGTGTAAAAAAGACAATATTTCTTCTAATAATACGTCGCATGTTTCTGTGAAGATGACAGATGCGCCGGGAGCTTATGATGCGGTTATTTTAAATGTAAAACAGGTTGTTGTGGTAACATCCGGCGGAAAGAAGACATTGGACATCGGCGGGGGACCTATCAATATCCTGCATTTTATGCTGGGCCGGGATACCTTACTTGCCGATGCCGACATCCCGGCAGGCAGCCTGCAACAAATTCGCCTTGTACTTGACAATTCGGGGAATAAGGTTGTTGTTAATGGAAGTAGCTACGATCTGACGACACCAAGCGGCCAGGAATCGGGAGTAAAGCTGAATGTACAGGAAGACTTAAAAGCGGGTATTGCATACACCTTTTTGCTTGACTTTGATGCCGCTCAATCCATTGTGCTAACCGGAAATGGCAAATACATCTTAAAACCAGTAATAAGAGCTTATTCGCAGGCGGTATCCGGAGCAATTACCGGTACGGTGAGTCCTGCCGAATCAGCTCCGAAAGTCTTTGCCATTATGGGCACCGATACGGTCGGCGCAGTAACTGACGCTACCGGTAAATATTATTTCTCAGGAATGACAGCCGGAAGTTATAAGGTCGATTTTGTCCCGGAATCGCCTTATCTGCCGACTACGATGACCAATGTTGTAGTTACCAATGGCGAAACGACCGACATGGGCACCGTTACAATTACCAAATAAAATATATAAACAGCCGATTTCCCCAGGATTGGAAAGGCTGTTTTTTTATTATCGATCATTTAAAGATCATTAACCGTAAGTTGAATACAGCTTGCGGTTTTTTTTTACAGCAAGTGCGTGCCAGAGGGAAATCACTCGCCAATACCCGGCGGAGAACGTTGATAACTTTTCATCGCTTCCGATAGCTGTCGGGTCGGTTATAAACTATTAATTACAAAAAATGACATCAGGAGATAATAACCCGGCAAATAATCAGTTAGAAGATAAATCGCAAATGTTAATTTTTTTGTTCTAATACGCGTTTTCGCAAAGAAAAATATTTAATTATTTAATTTTATTAACTATTAATTAAATATACCTTTGCGTGAAATAAAATTAAAATCGAAAAAACTGGAACTTAATTCTATTTTTTTCGTAAAACAGACTACTTAATTAATTATTGATTTAAATCCGGGAAAACGAATGAGAAAACCTCTTGGCGGGCTTGTAAGCATTTTATTGCTCCTCGCAATTACCACCATCAGCTGGAAAGGCACAAAGTTCAATAGTAATAACAAAGATTTCGCAAAAGGGTTTTCGGCCCGTGAACTTCTTGAAAAATATATTAACAATATCTACACTTCAGCCCATCTTCAGGAGTCGGGCCTTGACCTGGATGTTTTCGACAAAGCTGTGACCGGTTTTATGAACCTGAAGGCTGATGATAAAGTTCCACAAACCGCTTCTATACTTACAGTAGTCGATCTTGCAAAGTCAAGTCATCAAAAAAGGATGTGGATCATTGATCTGATCAACAAAGAGTTGCTACTTAATACACTCTGTGCACATGGCAACGGCAGTGGCAATGACATGGCCACCAATTTTTCGAACACCGTCGATTCTCACCAAAGCAGTCTTGGTTTTTATATCACCGACAACGTTTATTATGGCAAAAATGGTTTATCTCTACGCCTGGACGGTATGGACGAGGGTTTCAACTCAAATGCCCGTGAGCGCGCTATTGTGGTACATGGAGCGGATTACGTCAGCGAAAACACCATTGCCCAACTCGGTCGCCTCGGACGCAGCTACGGTTGCCCGGCTGTACCTTCGGAAATGGCGCACGAAGTGATCAATACTATTAAAGACAAAACAGTTTTGTTTATTAATGGCAATGACGAGCGCTACAGCTCAAAATACCTTAATGAAGACAATGCCGCGAGATACGTTTTTCCCGAATCAAACCGTGACGTTTTAGCGTCGATGTAACGCTGCAAAATTGCATCAATGAATCGGGAAGATTCCCAGAAATTTCTTTTTCTTTTTGGGAGCCGTCTTTTTCTTAGCCGCAGCCGCGGCTTTTTTTGCTTCCGCACGTTTGATACTGTCCTTCTTCAGCGAATCCCGGATATATAGTTTATATTTTATTAATGCGCTGTCAACCACTGGTATTTTCCTATTTTTAGCGGTGGTGTCATTCGAGGCCTTAGACAAACTGTTATTTGCAGGAGAAAGATTGATCAGCGCGAAGGTGACCGATGCGAGCAGCAGGACGATAATCGTTGCAAAAATACCCTTCGGCACTTTGACCATCGATGTTTGTACGGAAAGTTCCTTTTTGCTAAAATCCAGCTGATTTCTAAGATTTTCATTTTCCGTTTTCAACATGGCAATCGTTGCTGCAGCGCTTTCCTCATTTTCCGCGATCAGATTTTGAGCAATAGCATCGTGGAGCGCGGTACCGTCATGAAAACGATTTTCAGGGTTCTTTTCCAGACATCTGGAAACGAGCTCCAGCAGCCAGGCAGGCACGTGAAGCTCCCGGTCGGACCAGCCTTCCGGCAGATTCTCTTTTCTGAATGCCATCAGGTCTGGAATTGAAGATTCCTTATGAGACAACATCACATGGTTCCTCGCTGTCTCTCCGTTGTCCTCCAATAGAAAGGGCACCCGTCCGGCCAACAGTTCGTAAAGCACCACGCCATAGCTGTACACGTCGGTTTGAAACAGCATTTTTCCGTCGCTTTGTTCGGGCGCCATAAACTCTATAGCCCCCGCATGGCGAAGGCTGCTCCTGCGCTGTTCGTCAGACATTACCGACAATCCGAAATCAAGCAATACATAATTCCCCGAATGGATATTAAATTTTACATTATTGCTTTTTATATCGCCATGCTTTATCCCAACCTTATGACAATGAGAAAGTGCGCAAGCTAACTGATCGGCGACTTTGATCGCTTCCTTAATCGAAAACACAGGCTCGTGAGGTGGCTTCAGCAATTCCCCCAGATCAGGTCCTTCAATAAATTCCATTTCTATAAAGGGCAGCGAGCCGCTTTCGGTAATGCCGGAACTAATGATTTTGACTACATTCGGATTGGGTATCTCATTAACTTTTTTTAGTTTTTCAACCTCGTTTATAAAGTTCCGGTAATTGGCATCATCCATACTTTCGGTATGGATTGGGGTTGGCAGCAACTTTACAGCACTCACAATCGGGCCGATTCGTCGCCCTTTATACACCGACCCCTGCCCCCCCGTGCGCAGGGCGCCCATATTTTCCAGACCTTCCGTTATTGTAAAAACTTTACTCATTCTTTGCTGCGGGCAAATGATAACTAAATTCAAATACAGCTGACTGTCCTAAAATAACCTGATCACCCTCATTCAGCTTGTGCCCGATATGTGTAGAATGCAGCTTGATCAGGTTTTCATTTCCGGGTGATTTTATTTTTATTTTATTACCCGGAGGCACTCCCCCCTCGTCGGCATAAATAATAAAACACCCTTCCTCATTATTCCATTCGATATGTGCGTGCTGCCTGCTGATATATCTGTTACTCTCGTTATCGCTATCGCCTGGGAATGCGATCTGGTTAAGCCTGAAAAAACCATCACTTACCTGCACCCTGCTTTCACGGCCGATATTGATCGTTCCGTCAGACGAACTGATCTCATACTCCGGCTTCTCTGCCTCCCCGTTTAATATCCTGACACATGCCGACCCCGACCGCTGTATATTATGTTCGCGGGTGCGGATGAAAATCGCAGCGGCAATTGATGAGGAAATAATAGAGTCCGGCGGAAATTCATTGCTGAAACTGATCTCGAGCTGCCAGTTTTCGGGCAGATCAAGTGCAAAATCATCGGCGATCCGTTGTATCTCCTCCCTGAAGCGTTCGCGGTCTTCAAAATAAACAGCCCCTTCGTAGAGGTGTTTTTCTGCGGCGGAGGCGTCGATAAAAATATGGATGCCCTTTATATGGCGCCCTTCTCCCCCTTCCGACTTTTGCAGCTGTTCCTTTACAAAATGCAGCAGCGAATCACGTAAGGTCTTTACGTCCTGAAAACCTTTATTCTCTTTTCTTTTAAACAGATCAAACATGTTAATCAGCTGATTATATGACAATAACTATTCAACGTCTATTCGGTTTCACCAGATGTTACAATACTTTTAATATAACCATCCTTTAACAATATCGGGATAATGTCGCGCCCGGCAAAATGCACCGCGTCTGACGATCCACGGGTCGATTCTATCCGAATACAGACTACTATATTTCCCGGATTTTTTGCCATCGGAGCAAAAAACACATACCAGCCGTCATTAATACTTTCTCCTTTCCATATACGTTCCGGTGTACCTGTTTTTCCCGCTACTTTCAGGTTCAGTATCCATTCCTTGGGCGCGCTTTGCTCGATCATATATTTTGTCAGCAACCCGGCATAACGCGGATCGTTAGCCAATTTGATCGCAGGTTTAACGGGCTGCAGGGTATCATGTACCCTTAAGACAAACCGGTTTGCGATCAAATCGCCGCGATTGGCCACGGCTGAAACAAGTCTTGCTATTGACGCCGGTGTTGCGATCAGTTCACCTTGCCCCCATGCCATCCCCGATATGCCTTTTGCCCTGGTCTTGTGGATATTATTGGGATCATATCGCGGAAGGGTGTTGAATTCGGTCTTACGCCACAGCTCGCGCCACTTCTCTTCCTGCTGGTCATTTTCCGGTTTCTTATCATAAAAATATCCGCCTACGCCATGCAAAAACATCCCGGTTTTAAGATACAGGGTTGCCATTTGCTCCTGCAGGTGTTTCTCATTTGCCAGCTTTATAAAATATACGTTGTTCGATTTTGCTATAGCGCTTTCCAATGAGATAATTCCGGTCTCGTCGGGTTCAGGGCCCTTTGTGCGAATGCGTTCCTCCGCGCTCACATGAAATTTCACATTATCAGCGGCCATTCCCAATTTGTTGAAAGAAGCCATCGCCGTTAATATCTTGGCAGTTGAACCCGGTTGCGTAGCATAGGTAAAGCCAAGATCCTGCGTCGTCATCCATTGCGAAAGCTTGTTTTGTTCCTGCACGGGCATGGTCATCTGATCATAATTGTGAACCGGCGGGAGCGGGTAAACAGCCGATGCAAGGACATCGCCTGTTTGCGGCAACATGACGACCACTGAAACACGGTTATCCTGTAATGCGGTGTCGGCTGCTATAGCATGCTGTATTGCGGTCTGCAACCCTGCATCTACCGTTAGCTGTACGTTACGGTTTGTTTTCCTGAAAGAATCTACTTTCGCGCTGTTTACACCGGCAATAAGCATGGGTGCAAGTGCGCTGTAATCTCTTTTACTTACCGACATTTCCCGTACCACGGGCGGCAAAAAGCGGTCTTCCCTAAAGCGGCTTGCAAGCACGTTAAAGCTCCGGGTGGGCATTTTAAACCCGCGCAATTCAGCGGCATGTTCGTATTCTGCAAAATAGCCATTGGTGCTGCCATTAAAAATACCCGTATTATCGTCGCCCGTCCAGAAAAACATTTGTTCTTCAAAAGGATAAAAACGGGTCAGTCGTTTATGTAATGCTGAATCAATATCAAAGCCCTGGACACCCGCAGCGTCCAATTTGGCTTGTTGTTTTTTTATCAGCGCCGGATTACTGGTCGCGAGTATGAGCCCTTTACGGTCGTATAGCGTCCCCGCCTGCAATTTGTTCATTAATATGCTTAAACGAGGATTATAGCTGAACATCCGTGCGCCGCTCCTGTCAGCAACCAGTGCAGGCTTGACGATCCATTTTTTGCTGTCGAATAAATATCCGGAAATATTAATTACCAGCAATATAATGCCCGCACAAGCAACCAGTAATGCAGGCATCAGGTTTCTGTCCTGCTGACGGGTAATAAAGGCCATCTGTACGGGTGAGCCTTTAACCTGTGACACCGAGAGTAAAAAACCCGCTGCGAGGAAATTGATAACCAATGACGATCCTCCGTAACTTTCAAAAGGCAACGCCACGCCCGATAGCGGCAAAGCACCGGTAGAACCTCCCGCTATCAGTAAAAACTGAACAAACGTACATATCCCGATACCTGCGCACAGGTAAAAAAGAAATGGTGTTCCCGTTTGCCTGCCTATGATAATGGACCGGTGGAGGTATAAAAGAAACAAAAGGAAGACACTTACGATTCCCATCCATCCAAAGCTTTCGCCTATCGCAGGAAGGATCATGTCTGTGTGTGCTTCCGGAATAGTTTTGGCAAAGCCCTCTCCTACGCCCTGCCCGGTAATTCCGCCGCCCGACATAGCCCACAGGCCATTGGCAACCTGGTCTCCGCCATAGACTTCATTGTCCCAGGCATCTTCCCATATCGCTTTACGGTCAACCAACCGCTGAACAGGGCCGGGCACGAGCTTATCGAGATAAGGGATTTTATCTATCGTTAAAAAACCTGATATTATCACCAAAGCCATAATGGCCGATTCGCTTAACGTGCGACGCTTATAAAAGAAATTTACCAGCAGCATAATTGCCGTAAGCAAAGTCGATAGCCATACATTCTTAAACAGCCAGGTGGCAAGCACGTAAAAAATGACAGCGATCGCCATAAACATGAAATCCCCCCTGGAGAACGAGAAAAGAATGATAAAGGTAAAGCAGATCACGATTGCAGGCCCCATATCGCCCAGCAACAGGAATAAAAACAAGCTCAGCACAATGGATATGAGCGCAAAGGAAAAGAACGACCATCGCTTTCTCCAGCTTGCGTATTCGCTGATAAACTTCTCATTTACGGCAAAAAATCCGGCAAGGAAAATAACGATGAGGAATTTCACGACCTCGCTCGGCTGAAAACCCAATAAATTCACCTTCACACCGCTACCCTCGGGCCCGCTACCGAACACGATCGTCAGCATCAGCAAACCCATAGCGACAATTATCCATGGCCAGCCGTTGGCCGCTTTGGAATTGTTTTTAAAAAACAACATGCGGTAAAACCTGGAATCCGGCGTAAAACGGCGAAGCTTCAGGAATAGCATTAATATAACGGCGAGAACGCCAAGTGCAAGATACAGCAGCGAATCCTTAGCAAAAAAGCGGTCGCGCAACGGGTCCTGTAAACTTAATAATGTAATAAATGATATGCCGACGAGTATCATCAGCATTGGCAGGATAACCTGATCGGCAGCGGGCGCCTTTAAACTAAGAACCAGATGAATAATAAAAAAGCCTGCAAAAAAACAAGCTACCACAACCCAATACCATAGGTTGAACTCATCCGGCATCCTGACAATAATCGCGCGTTCCTTTTTTAAGGTCAGGAAATCTTTAGAAGAAAGCAGTCTTATCGTATGCGGCGATTGGTGGAAGGTAAATTTCTTATCTCCATCGAGTTTTTCTGTTCCCTGTGATCGGCCGAACTCAAATCCGGGTTGTAAGGGTAAAACATTAAAGGCCCGATCAGCCGGAAGGCCATCAAAGGAAAACCCTCCCTGCCCATCCGTGCGTGCATACGCCGTAATATTTTGAAGATGGCTGATGCCGTCTTCGTCCTTCACATAGGTCAGATCATACCCTTTGCCCTTTTTTACAAACGTTTTTACCTGATCATTTTCTTCGTCGTTGTAAATGCTGTCTTGTGGTACGATCATCTGCAGCCGGATCAATACGCCTGCAACCGGTGTATCTTTTCGCACCACGTTACCCGAAATTGCATCACCTTTTAACCCAAGATCAGTTGCGGCAGGTAATGACGGCGGTGTTTTCTTTTCCTGATCGAACCTTAAAGAATCGTCTCCCGTAAATCCAAGCAACTGGCGAGAAACAAGCGCCCTTTCTCTAAACGATTCTCCCCCTTCATCCAATGCAACATCTGCATCAACATTAAACGCTCGTTTGTTTAGCTCACCTATATTATCCAGTACCCGTCCCTTTTTTAATTCTTTAGCGACGGTTCTCTGTATCAGCGCAATGTCTTTGGGATCATCAAAATAGTACCCTTTTTGTAAAAGCCGGGCAAAATTTGCAGCGGCGTCCGGCATATTCAGATTGATCATCGTCCCCGCTTTCAGCCGACTGGCTACATCTGTAAAATCCTGCTGCTCAACAGTGAACAAACGAAAAAAAAGCAAACCCAGCAAAACGGTAATAAGTAAAAGAAAAACGCGCTCTTTTTTTCTCGATGCCATTCTTATTTTTTAACGACAGGTAAAGTATCAGGTTTTAACTCCATTGCAGGATATTTCAGGCTGTAAAATTGTGTATCTGGAATGATCGTCTGATTATGAATACCGTTTTTACAATGAATAAACCTGACATGCTTTAACAACAATGCCCCGCCATTTAACTGTATGGCAGCATTAAATCCGTTAAAATTAACGCTATCCAGAGCAGCTTCTTTATTTTTTGAAGAAAACAGAAACGCAGGACCATGATATGAGGTATCAGCCAGGAACTCAATCCGGCCCTCCGCCTTTAGCAGCAATGTATCCCGGTTTACCTTGATCGCTTCAGTCAATACAACGGGAGCCTTGTATTCGGTGTCCGACAGAATAAGCGTATTGGTTTTTAAACTATCTATCGCCCGCTGTAGCTTAATCTGAAGTGCTCCCGGCGTTTTGGTGATCGTCGTATCCGTCGTTACCTCCTGCGCAGTTTCCGGCAATATTGTAGCTGCCGGTTTTCTCAGGTATAAAAAAGCGCTGATGCCAATAAATACCAGCAATAAAACTGAAAGCGCCGCAATGACTCCGACATTCTTTTTTATGATAACCGGGGCTGGCTCCTCATCTTCTTCGGTTTTCCGGGTTTCAGCGGCAACCGGATTAGCAAGAGGCTGGCGCTGCTTGACGGCAGTAGCCGGTCGTTGCTGCGGTGTTTTGTTATTGTGAACCAACACTACGGTAATGTTGTCCTTTCCGCCCTGCCGGTTTGCTGCGGCAACGAGTTTGCGCCCCTTCTCTTTTAACGGTTCACTATTGGTAAGAATGGATGTTATTTCTTCACTGCCGACCATATCCGTTAATCCATCACTGCATAAAAGCAGCATATCGCCTGAAAGAAACGGTGATTGCCCGGTTTCAATATACTCTGTATTTTTGAGCAAATCGGCTTCAAAACCAAGGGCCTTGTTTATTTCGTTGCGTTTGGGATGGCTCATGGCATCCTTTTCAGAAAGCCGCCCGGATTCTTCCAGAAATCCCACAAACGACTGGTCATGCGATATTTTAACCAAAGAATTATCGCGTAACAGGTAAAGACGGGTGTCGCCTACATGCGCATAATAAAACTGATTGTTTTTAACATCCGCAATAGCCAGGGTGGTCACGCAGCTCATCATCTCATACTGACGGTTTTGCTGTTTTTCCTGTACGATACGCTCATTGGCAAGGCCCAGACAATCGATGATCATCGAAATGATATCCCCGGACGGTTTCTCCAGGCGCTGAAGTATGGCCTCACGGGCAAGGCTCGCAGCAATTTCGCCGCCTGCATAACCGCCAACGCCGTCAATTACGCAGGCAATGATAAAGCGATCATCAGGCCCCTGCCGTGCAATAAAAGCGTCCTCATTGTTTTTCCGCTCTTTGCCAGTATCCGTAATGCCGAAATATTGATCAGTCATCTGTCCTGCGTGATTTTTTGATTTCGATAAAATGTGCGAATAACAGGCCTGTACTTATCACCAGTAAACCCACGGACAAAATATGCGACATAATGATTATGATTTAAATAAGTTCACTCCTACTATGCCGTTCAGCAATATTTTAGAATTTACCGGCAGCTCTACCCACGATGGCGCATTGATATCGCTCCTTTCCACATCCTGTTCGTTTAATATCGTCAGTTCGCCAAATGATGCCATATAGAATTTACCGTCTGACTTGTTATATCGTATCCGCAAATGCGGTGTATTCACCCATTCTGAGGGGATCTTAAAAATATTGCTATCTTCCCTCGTTTCATCTTCACCCGAAATGATGATCTCATCATCACTCATCAGGTATTCAACCTTTTTTCCTGCAAACTGTTTTTCCGGAAGAATAGTTTCAAATCTTGCGAGGTATTTTTTGCCGGGTTTTACAGCGCCTTTTTCATCATATTCCAGGTCTTCGGCATAAGGCAGTTCGTAATAACCTTCGCTGTAATAATTGAATGCTTTTAAAACCTCATCGCTGATATCAAATGTCTGTGCAATACCCGTCTGACGTGGAATGAACGTGACCCGAAGGTTCTCTTCCTTTTTGCTGCTTCCGGGAAGCAGCTTGCCGATAAAGCCAATGTCTCCCCGTTCATAATCAGGGTGTGATACAAGTCTGAAAACCCATTTTGAACTCGAAGGCACCACCGTCTTTCCGGCAGCGCGATACTGACCGAGCATCTGATAAAACTTTTTAACGGTTTCATTAATGATCAGTCCGAACAACCCCTGCTTATTATCCAGAAACTGTTTATAGTCTTCTACATTGAAACTGATAATATATTCGTGGTAAAATACAATACGATCGGCAAAAGATAATTCCCGGACAGAATCGCTGAACTTTTCAACCACATAATTATACACGTCATCCGGAGTAAGTGCAGGAATTTTTTTTGCTTTACTGTGATCAGGATTGGTTAAAAACCAGTCCTGAATACCCATACGTTGCCAAATTGAGGCCTTTTGTTCCATTTAATTATTTTTTGGACGTTTCAAACCGCGTGCAACACTGTCTGCCGACAGGCTGTCTATATTTTCGCCATTTCGTAACCTTGCCTTTTCTATCTCAGCCTTGATCGCAGCATTAGTCAGCGAATCAGCAATTCTTTGTTTTTCCCTGAACGCCTCCCGGTGTGCAGCATCCACTTTGCGCACACTGTCAACTATGTTGGCAGTGTCAATTGCAGGTGCGCTCAATTGTTTGACAACCACGGGAACCGGACGAAATAGGGAATAAGCCGAATACGCCATAAAACCCGCAAGAAGGATCATCAAACCGGCAAAAACCGAAGTGGAAAGTTTCATGATGCCCGGCTGATTTACCAAATCAGATTTCTCAACTATCACTGGTGCGGGTGCGGTTTTTATTTCCACCTCTTTGACAACCTCCACCCTGATCTCCCTGGTACTGCTTTCCGAAATTACGTTGTGCAGATCGCTCCCATTAGCATACCTGTCTTCCGGCTTCTTTTCCAGGCATTTGGCCATCATCTGCAGTAACCATGCCGGCACATCCAGTTCGCGTTCCGGCCAGTCCTTCGGGAAATTTTGCTTTCTTAGTTCCAATACATCCGGAACAGCCGTTTCCATGTGCGACAACATTACGTGATTTCTGGAAGTTTCGCCGTTATCCTTGAGCGGGAAGGGAACCTGACCGCCAATCAGTTCATATAATATTACGCCATAGCTATAGATGTCGGTCTGAAACAACATTTTACCCTCGTTTTGCTCCGGTGCCATAAATTCAATTGCACCGGCGTGGCGCATACTGCTACGGCGCTGCTCGTCCGACATCACCGATAATCCAAAATCGAGCAGAACATAATTCCCTGTCTGATTATTGAACTTGACGTTATTACTTTTTATGTCGCCATGCTTAACCCCCACTTTATGACAATGCGAAAGTGCGCAGGCAAGCTGATCGGCAAGTTTAATCACCTCCTTGATCGTAAATATCTTTTCATGCGGTGGCTTCAGCAATTCCTCCAGATCGGGCCCCTCAATAAACTCCATCTCGATAAAAGGAAAAGAACCACTTTCAGTGATCCCGGAGTTCAGTATCTTTACTACGTTCGGGTTGGGGATTTCGTTTACCTTCTTTAACTTCTCAACCTCATTTAAAAAATTACGATAGTTCTTGTCTTCCTTGCTTTCGCTATGAATCGGCGTCGGTAAAAGTTTCACTGCACTGATTATGGGGCCGATCCTTCGTCCTTTGTAAACGGAACCCTGCCCGCCCGTACGCAAGGCGCCCATATTTTCAAGCCCCTGTGTTATCGTAAATACTTTACTCATCCTTTATAATTGAAATCCGGTTTGCTGTCAAATCTGAACATAGTAACGCAAATAAATCTATTATGTTTATACCTTTCTTATAAGGAACTTTAAACGAAAAAAGGTAGTAATTATTCCTTAAAATTTACTCAGACTGAGGATAAACTTTGGCGATTGTGAATAAATACCATTAAAACATCAGCCGCCGAAACAGATTCGCCCTGCAGGAATTTTGAACATGATTGAAAAAGTACTGAGGTTTTAATTATCTGCCGCCGTCATCATGTGACATGATCGTAAAATGGAGCTCCGTTTGGTGCCTGGCGGGATAGCTACCCTTGCTTGCTGGAAGGTCAGGGTCACTGGGTCTGTCGCCGGGGTTACCGACGGTATCGCTTCCGTTAGTCTCTGAAGTGTCGTTATCAGCGGTTGTATCGGCGCTGTGGGCAGCACTGTAGCTCCGGTAGTCCGGACTGTCTTTTTTGCAGGCTGAAAATACCAGCATCAATAACAAAAGATAACTGACAAGGGTCGGTCTATTCATCTGTACTAATTTAGATTATATTTAGCATTTGGCAAAAAAACTATAGTATTTTACGATAAAATATCAAAACATTAATTTATATGGACTTAAATTAAAAATATATCAAAAAATTATATAAAACTGATCCCGAAAGAATAAGTAACTCAAAACCGGACGGTGTCCCGTTCGGAAACGATACATCGCCGACGAATATCCGTACATAAAAAACTAAAAATCAGTTAATTAAAAATGTGGCATGAAATTTTAACGTTTCAGCTAACCTTTAAGCTATAGCGTTATGATAAAAAATTACCTAAAAACAGCCTGGCGAAACATCATCAAAAACAAGGTCAATTCCTTTATTAATATTATCGGCTTGTCGGCCGGTATGGCGGTTGCCATGCTTATTGGCCTGTGGATATGGGACGAATTGTCTTTTGACAGATTCACCGGGAATTACGATCACATCGCGCAGGTAAAACAAAACGTAACCAATAACGGCGAAGTGCAGACCTGGGAACAGGTACCTTACCCTTTGGCGGCAGAACTTCGCAAAAGCTATGGAAGCGACTTTAAGCGCGTGGTTATGGTGGTCAACGTCGGCGATCATACGCTTGCGCTCGACAATAAAAAACTGACACGCGGCGGCGGCTTTATGGAGCCGGACGGACCTGAAATGTTCACCTTTAAAATGCTGAAGGGCAACCGAAAAGCCCTTAAAGACCCTTCGTCATTGCTCATTTCCGCGTCCACCGCTAAAGCATATTTTGGAGATCAGGACCCAATGGGAAAGATCCTGAAGATAGATAATCAGATCACCTCGAAAGTTGCGGGCGTTTACGCCGATCTTCCGCAGAACTCATCCTTTGCACAATTGGGCTTTATCGGATCGTGGCAGATGTTTTACAACGCCAATGACATCAAGTCAATGAGAGAACCATGGCGGCCCAATTTTGTAACACTGTACGTTCAAATGAATGGCAATGCCGATATAAATGCACTTTCAGCGAAAATAAAGGATGCCAAACTTCGCAACGTAAGCCCGGTATTGCAGCAAAAGAAACCTGCTTTATTTCTACAGCCCATGAGCAAATGGCATCTGTACGATGAGTTTAAAAATGGTAAAAACACTGGCGGCCGGATTCAGTATGTATGGATGTTCGGCATTACCGGGATTTTCGTATTGCTGCTGGCCTGTATCAATTTCATGAACCTCAGCACCGCCCGATCCGAGAAACGTGCGCGCGAGGTCGGCATTCGCAAAGCTATAGGTTCGTTACGCAAGCAACTGATTTATCAGTTCTTCAGCGAGTCAGTGCTGTGTGTTGCGGCAGCGTTTGTGCTGGCCTTGTTCCTCGTTCAGCTCGGACTGCCATTTTTCAACGAAGTTGCTAACAAGCAGACTGCCATTCCATGGCAAAATCCACTGTTTTGGGCACTGAATATTGGTTTCTGCTTATTTACCGGATTTGTCGCGGGTAGTTATCCGGCGTTCTATCTTTCATCCTTCAAACCTGTAAAGGTATTAAAAGGGTCCTTCAGGGTGGGACGTCTCGCTGCAATACCCCGCAAGGTACTCGTGGTTGTGCAGTTTACCGCTTCTATCACGTTAATCATCGGCACGATCGTCGTTTTCCGCCAGGTGCAATATGCCCGGAACAGACCCGTGGGTTACAACCGCGACGGGCTGGTAGCTATTTCTGTCGGCACCAATGAAATTCATAAAAATTTTGAAGCCGTTAAGGACGAGCTATTCAAAACCGGGACGATAGCCCATATTGCCGAGGGAGATGTCCCGCCGACCTGGTCGGCTGGCAGTACCAGTGCGATTGAATGGCGGGGCAAAGACCCAAATCTCAGCATAGATTTCCAACAAAACGGTGTTTCCGCCGATTACGGTAGAACCGCCGGGTGGCAGTTTATTGAGGGCCGTGATTTTTCAAGCCAATTTCTGACCGACTCGTCTGCGGTAGTCGTGAATGAAGCAGCAGTAAAATTCATGGGCTTAAAAGATCCGCTTAGCGAAAACCTTACTTATTATGGCTCCCCGTTTAAGATCATAGGGGTAATAAAAAATATCATCGTGAATTCGCCATACGAGCAGGTCAGGCCATCCGTTTACTTTTTCAGTAAAAACGCCGGAAGTACTGTCCTGATCAGAATAAATCCAAAAGTGAGCACAGCTGACGCGCTGGAAAAAATCGCACCGGTCTTCAAACACTTTAATCCTGAACAACCATTTGAATATAATTTCGTCGATCAGCTATATGCGCAAAAGTTCGGAACTGAACAACGAATAGGAAAGCTTGCCGCATTTTTTGCGAGCCTTGCCATTCTCATTAGCTGTCTTGGGCTTTTTGGCATGGCATCATTCATGGCTGAACAGCGAATTAAGGAGATCGGTGTCAGAAAAGTACTCGGCGCATCTGTATTTAATTTGTGGCGTTTGCTTTCAACAGATTTTATCCTGCTTGTGATCATTTCGATGCTTGTTGCGAGCCCGGTAGCCTGGTATCTGATGCATGGCTGGTTGCAGCATTTCGAATACCGATCTACCATACCAGGCTGGATATTTATTTTGACCGGACTTATGGCTGTCGGAATTACACTGGCGACGGTAAGCTTTCAGTCGGTCAAAGCGGCAATGGCTAACCCGATAAAAAGCCTGAAAACAGAGTAGTTAGATTTTTGCCGGATAGAGGCTTCCACGAGACACCAGAAATATTCATCGCGCTGCGACATAACGTTGCAGCGTGATCAGGTTATTCCATGCATCGCCGACAGTGTTATTAAAATAAACAAACACCTGTTTCCCGTCGTCACGCCATTCATTAATATATTCCGCATATTCATTCAGAAAATCGTCGGAATAGCTGCCCTTGTAGTCACCAGCTGGCCCGTGAAAACGCAGATAGACAAAGCTTTCGGCGGTTAGTTGATGTGGTGCAGCAGAGGCGGGCATGTCATGGATTACCATACCGGCGTCTGATTTACTCAACATGTCAACAACGGTATCACTATACCATGACTTATGACGAAATTCTACAGCAATTTTCCATCTGCCGTCTGAATTATAGCCTTTTATTAAACCGACCAAATCAAAAAGTTTAGCTTTACAGGAAACGTCCGTACTTGGCGGGAGTTGTATAAGTATGCATCCCTCCCTACCCGATGCATTGGCAATTACTTTCATAAAACTATCAACGTCGGCATCTGTAAAGTTCAGATTTCGCTGGTGAGTCACCTGCCGCCAGAGCTTAAATGTAAATTTGAAATTATCCGGAACAGAAGCAGTCCACTTCGCCACCGTAACCTGCATGGGCAGTTTGTAAAAGGAACTGTTAATTTCGATGCTGTTGAGAAGCCTGCCATAGTAAGCAAGCCGCGTGAGTTGTTTAAATTGGGGTTCAAAATCCCGTTGTGGTATTGGTAATACAAGCCCGCTGGTACCTGCGTAAAAACTATTCTCCATCGTTTACATGATTGTCCTATACCGAGGCTTTCAAAAAACGCGCCATTTTTAAACAGGGTCACCGGGTTAATCCATTGGCGATCAATTTTCAGTACCGCCGCCTTTGTCTTTTGTTTCTCTGATAAAAAACACCGCCATCAGCGCTCCTAAAAAAGCTAAACCTGAGGAGGCCTGCATAATGTGCCTGTAAGCGCTGATGAAGCTGCGGTGATACGCCGTCTGCACCCTATGCTTTTCCGCCACATTAGCTGACAATGGGACACCGGCATTTCCAAGATTGGCGGCCTGTGCCATGGCGTACTGTTTATCGGCTGGCGGCAGTTTAATGTTATGAAGTTCCTGCTGCAAAGCTCCCGAAAAGAAAATAACCACCAGCGCTCCGAAAATAGCATTCGCAAATACGCCCGCGATACGTGACACCGCATTATCAATACCTGAAGCTGTGCCGGAAAAATGGTCACTCACCGCACCCATCACAGCAGTTGTCAGCGGTGCGACCGTAAAGGACATGCCAAGGCCAAAGATAAGTATCCCGGGAAAAAAGGTTGTCCAGTATTCGCCGGGGCCTGACGTCAGCCCGATCATCGATAATACAAACAACCCAATACCTGCTGTGCCTGGTCCGCAGATCAGTAATATCCTTGCTCCATATTTGTCAGCAAGGCCACCCGCTAATCTGGCGATGCTGATCATCAAGACCGTGAATGGAAGAAATGTAAGTCCGCTTTGAAGCTGACTGTATCCCTGCACCTGCACCATGTTCAATGAGACAAATAACATGCCTGCCCCCAACCCCGCGTAAAGAAAAAAAGTAAGCAGATTCGCGCCGCTGAAAACGTGGTTCGCAAAAAGTTCCAGCGGCATCATGGGGTATTTGCTTTTCTTCTCAATGAAAATAAAGAGTACTGACAAAATCGACCCCGCGACAAAAGAAAGATAAACCTGCCAGCTTCCCAACCCTACGGCGGGAATTCGTAAAAAACCGAAGGTCAATAAGGCCATGCCTGATGCAATGGTTATCGCGCCCGGAAAATCAAGCTTTCTTTGTCCGTCTTCATCTTTACTTTCCTTTACCTTAAACCTCAGCATGATAAGCGCAAGGATACCGATGGGTACGTTAATAAAAAAGATGTAGCGCCACAGTCCCGCGTCAGCAAGAGCGCCACCCAAAACCGGACCTCCCAACGTTACGACCGTCGTAAATGCTGACCAGGTCCCGATGGCCTTACCGCGTTCAGCGGCATTAATGGACGACGAGATAAGTGATAAGCTGCCCGGTATCATCAGAGCGCCCCCAGCACCCTGTATCATTCTGAATAAAATAAGATAACCTACGCCTGGAGAAATGCCGCACGCTGCCGACCCGCAGATAAAAATCAAGATACCTGTCATAAATACCTTCTTTCGCCCGATGCGATCACCCATTGCGCCGCCGATCAGGATCAGCGATGCGAGCATCAGCAGGTATGCATTCAAAATCCAGAAAAGATTAGCCCCCGATGCATTTAAACTTTTTTGCAAAGACGGCAACACAACGTTTAGCGCCGTTGCATCTATAAACGCCATGGATGATGCCAAGATCGCGGAGAACATGATCCATTTTCCGGCGGGGCTGCGCAGCGCTACAGTGGTCATTTTTGATCGGATTTAACTTAAGCCGTATTTATAAATGATAAACAATGCAAGTTACCACAAAGAATTTGTCGTTATAGCATAATAAACGTCAGGGCTGCCGAAAGCCAGGATAATTCAGGTTTGCTATATTTGAGCATCCTGTAATGACTCTGGTACATTATCTTATTTATTTTCTGATTGCTGCTGGCGCGGTTATAAGTATCATCACTGATAAACTTACGGTTCCGGCGGCTTTACTCGGTTTTTTAACCGGGTCGATGGTTTTCGCCGGAGGCGGCTATAGCTGTCTCTCGATGCTGATCTTCTTTTTTTTTGCCGGCACCTGGGCCACGGGGTGGCAAGCGAAGCAAAAACAGCAAATGGGACTTGCGCAGGAGGCTAAGGGTAGAAGAACAGCGGGTCAGGTTTTTGCCAATGGTGGCATGGCAGCCATTCTGTGCTGTATTTCATTTTTTAAGCCGCAATTTGCCGCCGTTCTTCAACTAATGGCTGCTGGCAGCATCGCTGCTGCTACCGCAGATACCTTGTCATCTGAGCTCGGTACGGTATTAGGTAAAAGATTTTATAATATCCTGTCATTTAAGCGCGACAAACGTGGACTCGATGGTGTGGTGAGCCTCGAAGGCTCTTTGGCGGGACTTGCAGGATCTGTTATTATCGGGCTGATCTATATCACAGGCCATCATGACGGCGTTCGTGTGCTTTGGATTGCGGTGGCTGGAATGACCGGCAACCTGGCGGACTCTGTATTGGGCGCCACCCTGGAACGAAAAGGCGTTATTGGAAACAACACCGTCAATTTTTTGAATACGGCAATTGGTGCATTTACTTGTCTGCTGCTGTCCTGATTATTTTTTGCTACCACTCTTTCTAAACATCGTCCACACAACGAAAGCAATTACGAACATCAGCAGCGCTGCGATCGCAGCGCTGACGCGAAATGATTCCAAAAAGGCCGATTGCGCGGCAGCGAGCAGATGCTGCCTTCCGGCAGGATTAAGTTTTTCCGCGACCTCCACAGCAGCCCCAAACGTATTGGCAGCGTCGTGCATTACTGACTGCGGGACTTTATATGCCTTTAAAAAGAAAAAATAGTATCTGTAAACAGCAACACCTATACTTCCAAGCAGTGCAATACCGAAGGAACCGCCGAGTGTTGTAATTGTCTCGGATATCCCTGCGGCGGCACCTGCTCTGTCAGGGGGTGCGGCGGTCATCACATTTCCCATACTCAATGTGACAGCCGTACCGCAGCCCGACGATATTAGCATTGAAGCAAGCAAAAGGACTGACAGGCTGGTGCCGATCTGCGTGAAAACGGTAAGCCCCGCTCCCATTGTACAAAGCGCTATGGTAATTAAAACGGGTTTGCGGATAATCCTGCTTAAACCATCGGCAACAGAACACGCAATAGTACTAACGATGGCAGCGGGTAAGGTCCAGAGACCGGCGGTGAAAGCACTCATTTTTAATACCAATTGCAGATACTGCCCTACGAACAGGAAAATGCCGCACCACATAAAGAGTGCGGTAGAAGTTGTCACCAAGGCTGCACGGAACAACGGTATCTTGAATAATTGTAAATTGATCAACGGATCCGGCAACGTAAGCTGACGTCGTAAAAACACGATGCCTGACAAAGCCCCTATCAAAACAGGCACAAAATAAATGACGCGCCCCTGTTCTGCAATCTTTTAACTCCGTATGTAAACGGAAAGACGGTGGCTATCAGTAACCAAACGCTCCAAAAATCAAATTTCGCGATACCGGGATCTTTAAACTCGGGCAGCAAGAGCGGGCCAATAATCAAAAACAAGACCATCACCGGAACGCTCATCAGAAAAACAGAACCCCACCAGAAATGATTCAGCAAAAAACCGCCCACAACAGGCCCGAGCATCGTCCCTGTTGAAAAGCAGGTCGTCCAAAGCCCGACCGCAAAACCCCGTTGCGCATCGTTATGAAACATATTCCGCAACATGGATAAGGTTGACGGCAGCAAAGTTGCACCTGCGATACCAAGCAATGCCCTTGCAGCTATCAGCAGCGTAACTGTATTTGCAAATGCCGCCATCGCTGAAGCCATGGCAAAAGCGACCGCGCCGATCAGCAGTAATTTTCGGCGGCCGATCCTGTCGCCCACAGTACCCATCGTGATCAAAAAGCCGCATTCCAGAAAACCATAGACATCAGTTATCCATAGCTGCTGAGAGCTTGTCGGCCGCAACGCAGAACTGATGGATGGGACGGCGAGATAGATCACCGTTGTATCCATTGAAACCAGTAAAGTTGGCAATGCCAGAACAGCAAGAGCGATCCATTCCCGCGTTCCGGCTTTGGGCTGTGTATCAGTTTGCATATATCAAAAATATCATCGCCCGAGCGACGGAAAGCGGTGAATCTGTGCCAATATCGGGCGGAGATCGTGACAAATTAAAAATAAGCCGCTAAAGTTGCAGTTGTGAAGGCAATATCATAGTTTTAACTTAATTAAACTGACCAAATTCATACAAGCGAAAACATGAAAAATTATTACTTCAAATCTATTCTGACGGTTTTACTGTTGGCCGGGGCAAATCTATATGCCCAGGAGAACGTTGACACCGCAGCGTTCGGCAGGATCAGACGAGCCGAAATGACTAACTCCCATATTCCGACAATCGCACATTACATCACAGATGTTGCGGGCCCAAGGCTGACCAATTCGCCGGGGTACAAAAGGGCTGGGACCTGGGCTGTTGAAACCATGAAAAAATGGGGCATGGTAAATACCGCAATGGAACCCTGGGGTGATTTTGGTAAGGGCTGGGAGATTCAGGACTTCAGCATTTCGCTGCGTGCGCCTTATTCACAGTCGATCACCGCCTATCCGGAACCCTGGACCGGCAACACACCTGGTGAAATTCACGGCGAAGTAGTTGTTTTGCCGTCTGCACATTCAATGGATACCGCATACATCATCAAACATGCGGCTGAATTTAAAGGAAAATTCGTACTGGTTGCAGGCAATCCGCCAAGTTATGATGAAGATTTTAAGCCATCGGCGGAACGGCTGGCTGACACTGCACTTGCAAATATGAAAGATACCTACATGCTGAGCAGGGCGGTATTGGAAGGATATTTGAAATATTTTAAGACCATAGCCCGCGTTCCCGAACTGATCAAGGATGCAGGGGCGCTGGCCATCATCACCTCCGGCAATCAAAACAGGAACGGAACGGTATTCGTGCAGGGACTTATTGGTTACAAAACCAATTCCGAGCAGAGCGTCGTCAAGGTAGCTATCGCCTCAGAAGATGCCCAGCGAATCAAACGATTGCTGGCCTCGGGCCAAAAGGTGGAATTAAACCTGAATGTGCAGGGTAAATTTTATGACGATGACATAAAGGGCTATAATGTAGTTGGCGAAATCCCCGGCACTGACCCTAAATTAAAATCGCAACTCGTTATGCTTGGCGGTCACATGGATGCCTGGGCTTCTTCTACCGGTGCAACGGATAATGGTGCAGGCTGCATTGTGATGCTGGAGGCTGTAAGATTGCTCGATTCACTTGGTTTAAAACCGAAACGCACTATCCGGCTGGCATTGTGGGGAGGTGAAGAACAGGGTTTATTAGGCTCTTATGGTTATGTAAAAAATCATTTCAGAGGCGCGGATATGAAACTTAAACCGGAAGCGGCTAAGGTTTCGGCATATTTCAACCTTGACAATGGTACCGGTAAAATCAGAGGCATCTTTGCACAGGGCAACACCGCGATAAAGCCCATATTCGAAGAATGGTTTAAACCGTTTGCCGACCTTGGCGCAAGTACCGTAACCCTGAGTAACACAGGCTCAACCGACCACCTTTCATTCGACTGGGCCGGGATACCGGGTTTCCAATTTATACAGGACCCGATAGATTATGAAACCCGTACGCATCACAGCAATATGGATAATTATGATCATCTGAAAATCGATGACCTTAAACAGGCTGCAATTATTGTTGCATCTTTTGTTTATCAAACTGCAACACGTCCTGACATGCTGCCAAGAAAACCGCTGGAAAACGGCACTTTCGTTTTCGATGGCTTATAAATAAATGGCACTAAAGCAAAAAGCCGCTTTTTTTGGCGGCTTTTTGCTTTTTAATGATTTACATTTTATTCTGCGACTGCGGCGCTGTTAATCATGCTTTCCGCAACTTCTGTTAAAGCTTCGTCTGTTTCCTTTTCATTGTCAAGCGTTTGCTGTAACAGTTCCATCACGTCTGTGTGTCCCATGGTCTCTGCAAAAGTACGCAAGGTGCCATAGGTCGCGATTTCATAATGCTCCACCTTCTGAGCGGCGAGGATCAATCCGGCATCTCGTGTATGGGTACCCTTGTCGGTATCTTCGATGATGCTTTCGGCTTCCTCCAATAAGCCAGCCATTGCATCGCATTTCTTTGCTGAAGCTTTTTCACCCAAAAGACTGAACACTTTTTCAAGCGTCTCGATGTGTGTTTGTGTTTCGCCGGTATGCTTTTCGAATGCCGCAGCGAGTTCTTTACTTGTGGCTGCCTTTTGCATTTTTGGTAAAGCTTTTACCAGATGCTGCTCTGCCCAGTAGATGTCCTTCAATTCGTCAACAAAGAATTCATGAAATTCTGAATCTTCAATTTTTCCGGTTAAACCGGACGGTTTGGTGTTTGATGTTTTGGTTGCCATGACTGTAAGTTTTAATAGATTTGTTTCTATAAAAAACCATGCAGGTGACTTAATTGTTTTAATTATTAATATATTATTTTTCTAAATAAAAGAATTTCACGTAATGGAAACATTTTCGTTGTCTTACGTTAAATAATTAAGGGGTAAGTACAAAAATTTACAAAATTTTAACCCGTGTTGTAGCGTTAAGACACGGAGAACCGTAATCATCAATATAAATTACTTGTGAAATAAATTATGAAGAACTTAAGAAAATTTACAAAAAAAAACCTGTTTGGATTTGGCGTGGTTGGGTTACTGCTCCTGATGACGTCGTCATGTATAAAAAGTCACGATGATACCCCACCCACTCCGGTTGCGCTGGTAAGCGTGATTCAGGATTCACCGGGTCAGGACCCATTGTATTTTACGCTCAACGGCGCAAGAGTAAATCAAAGCGCCCTTGTTTATGGTTCCGGTCTTGACTACTTTACCGCCTACACAGGTACACGTACTATTGCCTTCGTAAAGGCCAATACAGGTGCTGTGGTTGCGTCGGATACTGTAACCTTAAAGCAAAACCTGGCCTATACTGTTTGTCTGGTAAACAAATCCGACTCTCCTGAATTGTTAGTATTAAATGACGCCATTACGCAGCCAACATCAGGTAACGCAAACCTGCGGTTTGTGAATCTCAGCCCCGACGCTCCGGCAGTAGATCTTGCGGTAAAAGACGGCGACGTGCTGGTTTCCAACAAGAGCTTTAAAGGATCATCGGCTTTCAGTTCAATAACAGCGAAAGATTACAGTTTTGAGATCAGGCAGGCTGGCACAAATACCGTGCTTGC
This sequence comes from Mucilaginibacter sp., assembly GCA_035547875.1. Taxonomy (GTDB): domain Bacteria; phylum Bacteroidota; class Bacteroidia; order Sphingobacteriales; family Sphingobacteriaceae; genus Mucilaginibacter. The sequence goes on from DASZTX010000029.1 coordinate 155,921, forward strand.
AACGCTGGATAACGTTTCGATCAAGTCCGGCTTTGTCTATACGATCTATTTCCGTGGTCTGAAGGACGCCACAGATGGCAATAAACTTACTGCCGATCTTATCGTAAATGCCGCTTATTGATTAAATGAAATTTACGCAAATAAAAAGGGAGACACCTGTTATCGGATGTCTCCCTTTTTATTTATCAGCAATGCATTATCAAATGCATCTGCTATATTATTTATCCTCCCGGATGCTTTTCATACCCTTTGTCCAGCGCACCAACTGCTTCAGCATAATTGCAGCGGCACTGCTTAATCGCTCGTCCGGCACAAATTGGTTATCGTCATTGATATATTGCTGTAGCAGAGGAATATTTACCATCTCACCCAATGAGACTATTTTCAATGAAAGCAGGTCTGATTTTAAACTCATTACCGCCCTTACCCCTGCAAATGCACCTGCAGAATAGCTGACAATCCCGGCAGGCTTATAAGCCCACTCATGTACGAGGTATTCTAAAGCGTTCTTTAAAGACGCGGGGTAGCTATAATCGTATTCAGCGGTTACAAAAATAAAGGCATCGGCCTCTTCTATTTTTTCACTCCACTGTTTGGTGTGGTCATGTTCATACTGCCGCATGATCGGATGTACGGCCTCGTTCATTAACGGCAGGTTGATTTCTCCGAGATCCAAAATTTCAACATCCAAATCGCCTGTGGCTTTTGCTACCTCGCCTATCCATCCGGCCACTATAGAGCCTTTGCGGCCCGGACGCACGGTTGATGATATTATTTTAAGCTTATACATTTCAAATAAATTTAGTCTGGCGTAAAAATAATACATGTTTAAACATTTAACGCCCATGCCTTACAGATGATGACATTAAGCAAACATGTTGTGCTGTTATTGGCATTATTATTACAATTCGTCAGGGCTAACAATATTCGCTATTGATTGTTAAAGCAGAAAAGGACTATGAAAGCACTCATCATCAATTGTACACTTAAACCTTCTCCTGAATTTTCAAATACCGGGGCGCTGATCAACAAAGCTGCACAGCAATTAAAACAAAGTGGCGTGGAAACTGAGGTGATCCGGTTGGTTGATTACGAGATCAAGCCAGGCACGGAGACCGATATGGGAAAAGGCGATCAGTGGCCGGCAGTTATAGAGAAAATAAAAAAATGTAATATTTTCATTATCGGCACCCCTATATGGATGGGGCATCTTGCATCCACTACGCAAAGAATGATCGAAAGACTTGACGCCATTTTCCATGACGAACAGTTTGCAGATAAAACAACGGGGCAATACTTCACCTACAACAAGGTAGCTGGCTGCCTCGTCACAGGTAACGAAGACGGCGCACATGCCTGTGCTGCACAAGTGTTATGGGCCATGCAGGAATTAGGCTTTACTATTCCGCCCAATGCCAACGCCTATTGGGTCGGGCCAGCCGGCGGCGATAAGGATTACGTTGAAGCGGGCGGCGAGAAATATTTCTATACCAATTACACCTTGCGATGGATGATAGCAAATCTTACCTTTTTTGCGAGGTTACTGAAAACCAATCCGATAGATAGCAATTTGATTGACCTTAAGGAAAAAGCCCGCACCGACTAAGCATTACAACTGCTAACTCACTACGCAGCTTTTAATTCAGCCGATAAAGAGTTTATCCAATCGGCGAACAGGCGGCTTTCAAAATCAACGGCGATATGAGCATGCCGCTCCCATTCCGGCGAGAACTTCCTGAGTTGCGCGGTCATTTCGTCAAGATGGCCCTCCTCTTCAAGGATAATCGATTTTACATTTATCTTACTTCCTGCATCGTCAAGTGCTTTCTGATAAACCGGGTAAAGCTCATCAGCCCGCACTTCAATGGCATAGGTAACCAGTAAATAGGCAGCGAAACGCAGGTCGGCGCCTGTCAATTTCAGCTCTCTTTTGAGATAACGGCTTACCTGAATATCAAGTTGATTCAGGTAATATTTACTGAAGGAAGGCGCAAGCAGGTATTCCGACGCATAAGTTGGGCAACTGTCTTTAGCCGCCTTTTCGATCTGCTTTTTCAGGTAAAAGGCATGGCGATGCTCTTCCGCAGCATGTTTTAGTATGATGTAAGTAACTGTTTGTGTATCCTCGCTTGCGGAGATCTTCCTCGCTCCGGTATTTTCCATCAATGAAAGCGTGTTCAGCCATTTGGCATGTAACGTGTCGTTCGCAATTATTTGGGGTAATATATGGTCAAGTTCCATTTTATGTTAAAGTAGATGGCTTTTCGGTACGAAATTAGCTGACAATAAGATCATTAAATCTCGCTGAGTGCCTGGGTTATTTTTTGGTAAATGTAATTTAGTTCCTCATCGGTAATGCAATACGGAGGTAAAATATAAAGTATGTTACCTAACGGACGCAGGATGATGCCCGATGCCAGGAAATATTTATATAAGGTATCGCGCAGTGAATGAAAATAAGAGGTATTGTCCCCGGTATTCCATTCCATTGCCAGTATCGTTCCGGTTTGACGGATCGCCTTTATTTTGGGGTGATCTTTTATAGCCTGCAAAAACTGACCATGCATTTCCGAAATCCGCCGGATATTGTCTGCCGTTGAGGGTGTGGTAAATATATCCATGCTGGCTAATGCGGCCGCACACGCTACCGGGTTAGCCGTGAAGGAGTGCCCATGAAACAGCGTCTTCAATTTATCATCAGATAAAAAGGCATTATAGATCTGCTGACTGCATGTTGTGATACCAAGGGCCATTGTCCCGCCCGTCAATCCCTTTGAAAAGCACATAATATCCGGTACTTCGGTCAGATAATCACAAGCGAAGTTTTTCCCCGTACGGCCAAAACCCGTGAATATCTCATCGTCGATCATCAAAACGGATTCCTTCCGGCAGTGCTTCATCAGTTCATCAAGATATTTGGCTTCATACATCACCATGCCTGCAGTTCCCTGTACCAAGGGTTCAAAGATAAAACAAGCCAGATCGTCCTTTATTGCAGATACCTGCTCTTTAAGCGTCTCTATATTAGATTTGTCGGGCAGATCAATAAACTCAACCTCAAACAGCAATGACTCAAACGCGGCGGTAAAGGCGCTCCGGCCGCTTACAGCCATTGCCCCGAAAGTATCCCCGTGATAGGCATTTTTAAATGCCAGTATTTTCGTCCGGCTCTGTCCGTTGTTATGCCAGTACTGCAGGCACATTTTTATGGCAACCTCCACGGCTGTTGATCCGTTGTCTGAATAAAAAACCTTCTGCTGATTTTGCGGCAACAGTAATAGCAACCGCTCGGCCAGTTCAATGGCGCCTTCATGTGTAAACCCGGCGAAAATAACGTGCTCCAGCTTTTTTAGCTGTGCCGCTACCTTTTCAGCAATATACGGATGCGCATGTCCGTGAATATTAACCCACCACGACGAAACTGCGTCGATATATTTATTGCCATCTTCATCAAAAAGACATGTTCCTTCGCCGCGAACGATCGGAATATGCGGCAGTGCAGTTTGCATCTGTGTATAAGGATGCCATACTACTTTTAGATCTCTCTCAACAAAATTCATACATTATCAATTAAAAGTTCTGCTACCCGTTTATCAGTTGGGAAGATAAAATCATCGGGGCGCAGATCAGAAACTTTGACCCAGCGAAATGCCTGTAAAACATCGCCCTCACCATCAAAGTCAAATATTTTTGTTTTTATCACCAGGTTCACCGGCGTGATATTTTTAACGATATAATAAACACTAATAACCTGGGAATCGTCGAAGGCTGATCTTACATAGAAATCAGTCGTGTAAAAATGTCTAACGATCGCGACCTCCAGATTGCACTCCTCTAAAAATTCTCTTTTCAAACCATCGGTCAGACCTTCCCCCATTTCCAAACCGCCGCCGGGAAACTTGGTGAAACGCAAGCCATATTCCTGCTCATCGCTGATCAGCACCAGTCCATCCTCATTGAGCAGGATACCATAAACACGGACATTAAAGGGATACATCATTCGAAGTGTTTTTTATTACGGATAATCTTATCCATTGTCCAAATAATGTCTTTTGTCTTTGCCTCGCTTCTGATCGGGCAATTCGGCATGTTACAATAATGGCAGCAGCGCGGTACACAGGGATCAGCATGTATAAACAATTCGGTTTTAACCACTTCGCGATTGATCAGCATATCGATCAGCTTGACTTCTTCGTGTACGCGTGTCAGATCGAAATAATTGGGAAGCGTAAGGTGACAATCTATGTGCAATTCATTCCCATATTTCTGTGCCCGGAAATTATGTATATCGATCCATTCTTCTTTTCGCTTTTGATTCAGAACAGCCAGCACTTCATTAACGACTTCAAAATCAGCCTCATCCATCAGACCTGAAACCGACCTGCGAACCAATCCGATACCACTATATAATATATACAACGCTACCAATATAGAAAGCGCACTGTCAAGCCACATTATTCCGGTATAATTGATCAGCAGCAACCCGGCTACCAGACCGATGCTGGTTACCATATCGGCCACCAGATGTTTTCCATCCGCCTCAATGGTGATCGACGGAAGAGAGCGCCCCTTCTTTATCATGTAAAAGCCTAACGCGCCATTAACCACGCCTGTCAACCCGATAATTACCGCTCCGGTCAAAAGGTCGCGGATTGGATGATGATAAAAAAGACTATAGGCCGATTTAATTATAATACCAACGGCCGCTATGGCGATCAGCAGACCCTCAATAAAGACGGAAAAAAACTCCACCTTTCCGTGCCCGTAGGGATGATTCTGGTCGCGTGGCTGAGCAGAAAGATAGATGCTGAAAAACGCAAATGAACTTGCCAGTACATTGACGATGCTTTCGGTAGCATCCGTCAGTACGAAATTTGACGACGTCAGCAGATACGCACCGAACTTTGCAAGCATAAGGAGGATACCGGTAATTAATGCAATTAGTATGATCCGTTTATGCGCTCCCAAAACTCTGATAATTTGCGGCCAAAATTAAGTATTTAATATCTGAATCGTGTAATGGTTACTCCCCGACGCAGGAAAAACCCTAAAAACGGCTGAGCGTGAAGTGATTTTAAAACTACTTTTGGTTCCGCAAAGACTCCGAAAAAAAGAATCGATGCTAAAAATTAAAAGTTTTATAACGTAACCTGTTGTTTTAAGGCCTGCGTTCATCAAACAGTTGAAATCCCGTCGTATTATTTCAATTTTCGTAAAAAAACCGACGCTTTATTTAGATATTACCGCTCTAACTAACCGAACTTTATCACATTGATTACATAGGAGTTAAGAGTTTTTCTATATTTGCCGCGCAATAATAAAATATATCATGAGTACATTAAGTAACAGGATAAACAACCTGTCGGAATCAGCAACTATCAAGATGGCCAAAATGGGCCGTGAACTTGCAGCAAAGGGCGTTGATGTGATCAGCCTGAGCTTTGGCGAGCCGGATTTTCATACACCTGAGCATATTAAGGAAGCTGCCAAGCAGGCCATGGATGAGAACTTTACTTATTATACCCCGGTATCGGGCTACCCTGATCTGAGGAAAGCCGTTGTTGCCAAATTAAAAAACGAGAACAACCTCGATTATGATGTAAGCCAGATCGTGGTTTCAACAGGCGCGAAACAAGCAATCGCTAATGCAGTGCTTTGTTTGGTAAACCCCGGTGATGAAGTGATCATCCCTACTCCGTACTGGGTATCGTACTCGGAGATCGTAAAGCTGGCTGAGGGCGTGAGCGTATTTATTGAAGCACCCGTTGAACAGGATTTTAAAATCACTCCTGCGCAACTGGAAGCTGCGATCACCCCTAAAACAAAATTGTTCATGTTCTCATCACCCTGCAACCCTACCGGAAGCGTTTACAGCAAAAGCGAACTGGAAGGCCTGGCCAAGGTGTTTGAAAAACATCCCGATATCTACATCATGTCTGACGAGATCTACGAGCACATCAACTTCGTGGACAGACATGAATCTATCGCACAGTTCGAATCAATTAAAGACCGTGTGATCATTATCAACGGCTGGTCGAAAGCTTTCGCAATGACCGGATGGAGAATCGGTTATACTGCATCCAGCAAGGAGATTGCAGCGGCCTGTGACAAATTGCAGGGGCAGATCACTTCCGGCACAAGTTCCATCACCCAGCGTGCGGGCATTGTTGCCTATACCAGCGGACTGGAAAGCGTACAGGCCATGCGCGAACAATTTAAAAAACGCCGCGAATTGGTTTATAACCTCTTAAAGGAGATCCCAGGTGTCAAAACTAACCTGCCGGAAGGAGCCTTTTATTTTTTCCCTGACGTAACCTCGTTCTTTGGAAAAAGCTATAACGGAACTACCATCAACGATGCTGACGAGTTGGCTATCTATCTTTTGGAAGAAGGCCACGTGGCAACAGTAGGCGGCGATTCCTTCGGCGACAAAAAATCCATACGCATCAGCTATGCTGCTGCAGAGGATAAGCTAACCGAAGCAATGAAAAGAATAAAAGAAGCCTTAGGGAAACTAAAATAATCCTTAAAGCAAAAATCCCCGGTCAGAAACGACCGGGGATTTTTATTAATTATTGTTGTTCTTGTTAAAACAACGTTACAATCCAAAACCATAAGCCAAACGCAGACCTACTGAACCGTAGGTATCACTTTGACCGGAATAATTGGTATAATTCACACCAACATCCCAATGCTCATTAGCCCAGCCTAACGCAGGCGATAACAGCAGTTTGGTATTACCGTTAGACACGGTTTCAAATCCGGCACCTGCCTCAGCGCCCAAGTACACATTCTGTCCGACAAAGAATTTAGCACCCACTTTAACCGGTACTATACCAAGGTTAGACGGCCCTCCCGGTAATCTATAATCATCTTTGATAAAGAAGTTGGTGTAGCCTGAAGTTAAAGTCAGTGCTACGCTGCTATTCACGCCATATTGAAGGCGTGCGCTACCACCAAGTTCAAATCCTGATGAAGGGTGAGCATCGCCTGTGGGAATACCACCTTCTACGCCAAAGCCTAAACGCCATGCGCTCTTTGGTGTTGTCTGAGCCTTTACATTCACTGAGAAAAATATAGCCGCAGCAGTTGCTACTGTTGCTATCCATTTTGTTGAGTTTTTCATTGTCGTGTTTTTAGTAAAAAAATTTATAGATAATTCTATACACCCCGTTAAACAAAATCTCTGCCATCGGCCTGTTTTTTATGTCTGATTTATGTAAATACGGCCTAAAATCAATAATCAACATCATTTACTAACAAATGTCAATTCCTTATTCCTTGATTATCAGGTAATTTTTATGCTGAAAAATCCGAACCAGGATTTAATAATTTTTTAACATTCAGAAATTACCCGACCTTTTGATTTTGGCGGGGTTAATTAAAAACCACCATAAAATTGACGTGAAAAAAGGTCAAAATTGTACTTTTCAGTGGAGACAGGGAGGCTGAAAACCGGTTTTGCTACGAAATAAAAATGCTTCCCAATGACATATCGTTTAAGATATACACGGGAAGCATTAACTCTTATATAAGTAAATACCCTGATCAGGTTTGCGGATCAACCTCCGGATCGGGTTTATAATTCTTCTCCAGTTCGGCGAGTTTTTCTTTACCGTAAGCAAACCTGGTGATCAGATAAAATAACACCGGTACGATGAATATTGCCAGCGAAGTGGCCGTAAGCATACCGCCAAACACAGTCCAGCCAATGGTTTGTCTTGCCTTTGCACCGGCGCCTGACGCTACCAGCAAAGGCCCCACTCCTAATATAAATGCCATTGATGTCATGATGATCGGACGCAAACGTAACCTTACGGCTTCAAGGGTTGCCTTTTCCAGCTCCATCCCCCTGTCCACGCGCTCTTTGGCAAATTCAACGATCAGAATAGCATTTTTAGCGGCAAGACCGATCAGGGTGATCAAACCGATCTGCGCATAGATATTGTCGTCAAGTCCGCTGTTGAAGGTCAGGAACAGAATGGCACCGAAGGCGCCAAGTGGCACTGCCAGTAACACTGAGAACGGCACCAACCAGCTTTCGTAAAGTGCGGCAAGAAACAGGAACACGAAACCAATGGACAACATAAAGATGTAAACCGTTTTAGATCCGGATATGATCTCCTCACGGCTCAATCCCGAAAATTCGTAGCCAAAACCTCTCGGCAGCGTTTGAGCGGCAACTTCTTCTAACGCCTTGATCGCATCACCGCTACTGTGTCCCGGCGCGGCACTGCCATCGATCTCCGCCGATCTGAACAGGTTAAAATGCGATATAAGCGGCGCGTTTTCTATCATCTTATAGCTGGTGAGCGTGCTGAGCGGTACCATACCCCCATTTTGGTTGCGTACAAAATATTGCCCAATATCGCTGATATCCGTCCGGTAATTGGTATCGGCCTGGGCGACGACGTGGAAGTTCCGGCCATATACTGTAAAGTCGTTCACGAATGCACTACCCATATAGGTTTGTAAGGCGGCGCTGATGTCCGAAATAGAAACGCCAAGCTTTTTCGCCTTCTCCCTGTCAATCGTCAGCTGATAAGCCGGGGTGTGTGCAGTAAAAAAGGAAAACGCCCGCCCGATTTCCGGTCGCTGCTGGGCGGCAGCAATAAAATTCTGCAGTACCTTTTCAAAGTTCTTAATATCGCCACCAGCCTGTTTTTGTTCCAGAATAAATGAGAAACCGGCTGAAGTACCCAAGCCGGGCACCGCAGGAGGCGAAATAACCACCACATTGGCTTCCTTAAATCTGGAGAGCTTTTTTTGCAGCTTGGCGATCAGTGCTTCGATTTGCTGAGATTTATCTTTACGCTCATCCCAGGGCTTTAGCTGGCAAAAAATAGTCGCACTGTTCGACTTACTCGCAAAACTGATTACGTTCAACCCGCCCAATGCGGCATAGTGATATATTTCGGGAACACTGTCAAGCGTAGCCATGATCTGATGCAGCACGGTAACCGTACGCTGTGTGGACGATGCTTCGGGCAGGTCGTAGGTGATGTAAACGCGGCCCTCATCTTCCGTCGGCAAAAAGCCGGTCGGTTTATTTTTGAATAACAGAATGGTGCCGACAATGATACAGACCAGTACGATTATCACAAATTTTGAATTCTTTATCCCCCTGTCCACGCCATTTCTGTATTTGGCCGTGATACGGGTAAACCATTCATTAAATTTAAAAAAGAAGCGGTCCAGCCCCCGGGATTGTTTATCAAGTTTGTGCGGTTTCAGGATCAGCGTACATAACGCCGGGGTAAGCGATAGCGCAACAAACGCCGATATCAGTACCGAAATGGCAATGGTAATGGCAAACTGTTGATACAACCGACCAACAATACCCGGGATGAAACCAACCGGCACAAACACCGCCGCCAGGATCAGTGCGATCGCAATTACCGGTGCAGAAATATCTTTCATGGCATGAGCAGTCGCTTCCTTCGGCGACATGCCTTTCTCATCCATATAATGCTGCACTGCTTCAACAACCACGATAGCGTCGTCCACCACGATACCGATAGCCAGCACAAACCCAAAAAGCGTCAGCGTGTTTATCGTAAAATGAAGCGGAATAAAGAAAATGAATGTCCCGATAATTGAAACCGGTATTGCCAGTATCGGGATAAGCGTTGCACGCCAGTTCTGCAAAAACAGGAACACCACCAGTATAACCAGCACCAGCGCTATGATAAGCGTCTGAACAACTTCGTTAACCGAAACCTTAACAACCGTGATGGATTCAAATGGTACGACATAGTCAACATCAGCGGGGAAGCTCTTTTTAAGCTGCTCCATCGTGGCATAAACATTTTCGGCAGTTTCGATGGCATTACTGTTCGGCGCCTGGTAAACCAGCAGATAAGACGCTCTTCTACCGTCCACAAATGAGTTCCCGGCATAATTGAATTTACCAAGCTCGACACGGGCAACATCGCGGAGATGGACAATTGCCCCGGTACCCGGTTGTGTACGAACGATAATATCGCCGAACTCTTCCGGTGTTGTCAATCGTCCCTTTACGAGGATAGTATATTCAAAAGCCTGTGATTTTTCCTGTGGCGTCGTACCTACCGATCCGGCGGCTACCTGGGCGTTTTGCTCCTGTAAGGCGGCGGTCACATCGGATGCTGTCATGCCTAAAGCGGCGAGCTTGTCGGGTTTCAGCCAGATACGCATACTGAAATCGTCTGCACGGGTAAACACGTCACCTACACCCTTCGCACGCAGCAATGCGTCGCGAACAAAAATATTGGTATAATTATCCAGAAAAGTTACGTCATGCGTTCCCTTTGGCGCGTACATGGCCACAAGCATCAGGATACTCGGATTACGCTTGCGTACCGTAAGACCAAGACGCTGCACTTCCTGCGGCAAGGTCGGGGTTGCGATGCCCACCCGGTTCTGAACATCAAGTGCGGCAATATTAATATCTGTACCAACTTCAAAGTTCACGGTCATGCTCATCTGTCCGTTGCTGGTACTGTTACTTTGCAAATAGGTCATGCCGGGGGTACCGTTCACCTGCACCTCAACCGGGGTAGCTACCGTCTGTTCAACCGTCAGCGCATCCGCTCCGGTATAAGTACCGCTGATATTTACCGTCGGCGGCGTGATCTCCGGGTATTGGCCTATAGGTAAATTTAAAATACATATTATCCCGACGATCACTATTACCAGTGAGATAACAATAGCGGTAACCGGTCTTTTTATAAAGGTATCTGCAATCATTCTTTTTTTTTTTATAGTCAGATTTTAAAGAGCAGCATGGCAAACTTATTTTGCCGCACCTTCCTTTGCATCAGGTGTTCCGATCGTGATTTTCCCTCCATCGCGCAATCGCTGAAAGCCTTCGGTAATTACCTCATCACCCGCTTTTATGCCATCCAGAACAACAACATTCGATCCTACAGTAGGCCCGAGTTTCACTTTCACCTGTTTTGCAATGGTATCCTGCGCGGTGAATACGAAAAATTCGCCCATTTGCTCAGTCACTGCCTTATTAGGTATCTGCACCCTGTCGCCCGATTCATTATTAAGCACTTCCAGTACACAGCTCATACCATCTTTCAGCACATCGTTCTGATTAGGAAACTCTATCCTTACCTTAATCGTCCCGGTCTGGCTGTTTACACCACGGTCAATAGCGCGTACCTTGCCCGGTTGGTTATACACCGTTCCGTCTGACAGCTTCAGTTTAAATGTTGAGTCTGTACTGCTTTTTTGCAGCTGATAGAAGCGGTTGATATCCTGCTCGTTGATCACTACATCCACACCAATGGGATGCTCACTCGATATGGTGTTCAATAAGGTAGATCCGGGGCTAACCTGTGCACCCAGTTTCACCTGAGATATGCCAATCCTTCCTGTAAATGGTGCGGTAATGGTCGCGTAGGACAAATCTGTCTTTGCCGAAGCAACGGCAGCTTTTGCAACTGCAACCTGACTCTTGCTGGTTTCATAGGTAGCCTGGGCCTGATCCACCGTTTGTCTGGCAACGGCGTCGTTTTTTAACAGCATATTATACCGGTCTATATCTTTCTGGGCTTTTACCAGGTTGGCTTCGGCGCTTTGCAGATTCGCCTGTGCCTGAGCATAGGCATCGAGATATTTGCGCCGGTCAATCTCATACAACGGCTTACCCTTGGGCACCACCTCTCCTTCCTGAAAGAATATGCCGGTAATGAAACCTGTCACCTGGCTGCGCAATTCCACCGTGTTTAAAGCAACTACCGTAGCCTGATACTGATCGTAATAAATAGCCTCCGATTTCTTCGCCTCAACCACATTAACGGCTGTTGGCGGCGGCGCGGTGTTTTGCTTAGCCTTTTTGTTGCATGCCTGCAACAATGCCATAAATGCTAATCCGGTTAAAAGTATATTTTTTGTTTTCATATTATTTTTATTGAACAGACAACGTACCCAAAGATCTTTCAAGATCAATTTTGCTTGACAGTAACTGGAATAATGCGTTATAATAATTTAATTCGGCAGTCCGCAGATCGGATTGTGCTACAATTACATCGAGATAGGTCTTGATGCCCTCTCTGTACTGCAGGCTGACGATCTTGTAAACATCCTTGGCCAGATCGACATTCTGCCTGATCAGCTGCCAGCTGGTGAAATTGCTCTTATATCCGGCAAGCGCCTGAACATATTCAGTATTGATCGTATTTACCGTATTTTCGATATCGAGATCAGTACGCGTTACCTGCAACCGCGCCTTGCTTAGATTTTGCAGCCTTTTGGTTCCCTGAAAGATCGGAATAGAAAGCGACAGCCCCGCATAGGCACTCGGATAAGCATTATTATATAAGTTTCCGAATTTGTCGTTCAGATAGATCCAGTTATAGCTGCCTACCGCCGACAGCGAGGGCAGAAAACCATACTTATAATAATTGACGTTTACATTCTGCAGGTTTTTCTGGGCCTGCAACAGGCGATACTCAATGCGGTTGTTAACGTTAAGCTGCTGGTTAGTATCAATCAGGGCAGCCTGCTCAAATTGTGTAGAATCATAGGCCAGAACCAGGTTATGCCCGGCGGACATTCCCATGATCTGTTTCAGGTATGCTTTTTTGGCATTGATCGCTTCGGAGGTCTGCTTGCGGCTTGCAATTGAATTATTCAGGGAAATAGTGGCCTGTTTATAATCTATCTTATCCGTTACGCCTGCCTGATACCTGTTATAGGCATCCTTCAGGCTGCGCTGCAACCTTACAATATCTTCATTAAGAATATCCAACTGTTTTTGCGACAGCAAGACGTCGAAGAAAGCCTTGCTTACATCCGAAACAACATTGATCTGGCTGCTTAATGTGTTGTCCCTGTAATATTCCCGCGAGTACTTAGCCGCCTTGGCTGCCTGCAGCACATCATTGTTATAAATCACCTGACTGGCCTGTAATCCCAACAGGGAGAACTCGTCATTCCTTGTACCTGCGGGCGCCGCAGCTGCAGATGCAGAACTGTTGGCGGGACTGCCTTTAAAATAGTGCTGGTATTCCCCGGACCCGTTTACCTGTGGCAGCCAGTCGGAAAGCCCGATACGGATGTCCTTTTCATTAATTTGCTGGTCGATGGAAGCCTGTTTTACCGCGGGCTGATTCCGCAGCGCATACTCAACGCATTGTTGTAAAGACACCACCGTGTCGGCTCCGGTTTGTGCAAACAAAATCGTCGGAAAAGCGATTACCAAACTTGCAATATATAAGGCGGCAGATTTTTTCATAAAGCGGTACGTTCATCCTTTAATTAATGATATTCATAAGTAAACCTCACTTATGATTACAATTTCAAAATGGATATGCTAATATGGTTACATTTTGATAATCGTTGTTCCAGGCAACAAAAATTTTACGCAACTATGTCACAAAAACTACAATCGGCTATGATTTTGACCATTTTATAAAAAAATGAAAATTAGTGTCATTAAATAACTAAAAAAATTAATTAATTTGCCGAATGGGAGCAGTTTGCTTTTGATGTAAATTAAAAAATTACGAACTATTTAGAAGATTATAACCTAATTCATGGTATTTTTACAAAAAATTAAAGCAGGGTTAATACATGGTTAAAAGATTACATGAGAAAATCGCACAATTCCAGGATGCCACTGTAGTCCGGGAAATGGGTCTTTATCCCTATTTCAGACCTATTGAATCCGGCCAGGATACTGAAGTTTATATCGACAATAAGCGTGTATTAATGTTTGGTTCCAATTCGTATTTGGGGCTTACCAGCCATCCGAAAATAAAGGAGGCGTCAAAAAAAGCCATCGATAAATATGGAACCGGCTGCGCGGGATCACGATTTTTGAACGGGACGCTCGATATTCACATCGAGCTTGAGCAAAGACTTGCAAAATATGTTAATAAGGAAGCTGCCGTTTTATTCAGCACCGGTTTCCAGGTAAACCTCGGCGTGCTTTCGAGTATTACCGGGCGTAACGATTATCTGATACTTGACGAATATGACCATGCCTCGCTGATCGACGGCAGCCGACTGTCGTTTTCGAAAGTTATCAAGTATGCACACAACGATATGGAGGACCTCCAGCGCAAGCTGAGCATCCTGCCTGAAGAAGCTGTAAAGCTGATAGCCGTTGATGGTATATTCAGCATGGAGGGAGACATTGTAAAGCTTCCGGAAGTTGTTGAGATTGCCGATAAGTTCGGCGCCAATATTATGGTTGACGACGCGCACAGTCTTGGTGTGATCGGTCATAACGGCGCAGGTACGGCCTCACATTTCGGCTTAACTGACAAGGTTGATCTCATCATGGGAACTTTCAGTAAATCGCTTGCTTCGCTTGGCGGCTTTGTAGCTGCAGATGCCGCAACGATAGACTACCTGAAACATCGCGCCCGCGCACTGATGTTCAGCGCAAGCATGCCTCCGGCTTCAGTAGCGAGCGTGATTGCAGCGTTGGATATTATTGAATCGGAGCCTGAGCGTATTGCCAAGCTTTGGGATAATACAAATTACGCGATGAAGCTTTTACTTGAAGACGGCTTTGATTTGGGCCCTACAGAAAGCCCGATCCTTCCGATCTATGTGAGAGATAACCTCAAGACTTTCCAGGTGACCAGACATTTGCAGGATTCAGGAATTTTTGTCAATCCGGTTGTTTCGCCTGCGGTCCCGTCTGATTCTTCTTTGCTGCGTTTTTCGCTGATGGCTACGCATACTTTCGAGCAGATCGAAGAGGCCATCGAAAAGATATCAAAGGCGTTTAAAGAAGTCGGCGTAACATCAGTAAAAGAAAATATATAAACCGGGCCTTCCCGATAAGATTTTACAATATTTCATAAGCACTGCCGGCTTCAACAAGCAGACAGTGCTTATTTCCGTTTTAGCAAAAGAATATCATACCCTAATGAAGAAAATAGTACAGGTTAATTCTAAAAAGGAACTTGCTGCATTTATTGATTTCCCGCATGATCTTTACAAAGATGACCCAAACTATGTTCCGGAACTGTTTATAGCCCAGCGCGACCTGCTAACCACCCACCCTTTTCATAAACACTCAACCATACAAATGTTTTTGGCTTATGACGGAGACAAGGTGACCGGACGTATAGCTGCTATTTATAATACGGGCCACAATTCATATAATAACAGGAATGATGGTTTCTGGGGGTTTTTCGATTGTGTAAACGACCAGGACACCGCTGATCTCCTTTTTCATACAGCGGCCATGTGGTTAAAGGGCAAGGGTGTGGATCAGAAGATCATCGGGCCGGTAAACTTTTCGACCAATGAAGCCTGTGGTCTGCTGGTCAAGGGATTTGACAGCCCGCCCATGCTGATGATGACCTATAATTACCCGTACTATGCGGACCTTATTGAAAAGGCCGGTTATGCCAAGCAGATCGACCTCATCGCATGGCATTGGGACGGCGATGCCTACGATGATAAATCCGTGCGGCTGCTGGATGCATTGCAGGAACGTTTAAAACGCAGCGATGTGATCATCCGGAAGGTAAATCTCAAAAAGTTTAAAGAAGAGGTAGCCAAGGTACGCGAAGTATATAATTCAGCCTGGGATCAAAACAGCGGCTTCGTGCCCTTTACTGATGAGGAATTTGATTACCTCGCAAAAGATCTGAAATTGATCCTTGATGAAGACTTTGTTTATGTAGCGGAGCGGCATAACAAAATCGTGGGTTTTGGCCTTGCACTGCCAAACTATAACGAGATATTCAAAAAAATAAAAAGAGGAAGGTTGCTGCCTGCCGGGATATTCAAACTGCTATTAGGTAAAAAGAAAATAAAAAGCATCAGGATATACGCCCTGGGCGTTATTGAAGGTTATCGTAAAATGGGGATCGAAGCCTGTATCTATGGCTCGATCATTCGTGAATATAAGCGGAAAGGCCTGCAGCACGCAGAGGCCAGCTGGACCCTGGAAAACAACGTTATGATAAATGAAGCCATCAAAGCGATCAAAGGCGTTCCTTATAAAACGTACCGTTTGTACGAAAAGGATATATGAGCGGGCGGGTCTTAATAACCGGGGCCAGCGGGTTTGTAGGGTATCATCTGATACGGGAAGCTTTAAATAACAACCTCGAAGTATTTGCCGCCGTACGTAAGACAAGCAAGGTCGATCACCTGCGCGAATTTGATATACAGTACGTTCATCTCAATTTTGATGACGCAGAAAGCCTGAAGGCTGATATGATCGCAAATAAATATGATTATATCATCCATGCAGCGGGAATAACCCGGGCGCGATCGGCAGAGGAATATAATAAAGTAAATGCAGACAACAGCCATAACCTGGCGCTGGCTGCCGTTGAAAGTAAAATCGGGCTAAAAAAATTTGTATTGATCGGGAGCCTTGCGGCCGTAGGGCCGTTAAGTTCGACAGGTGAAATAATAACCGGGGACACTACCCCTAACCCGGTTACGGCCTATGGGAAAAGCAAGCTGCTTGCAGAGGAAAAAATAAAAAGCGTGCCCGGGCTAAATTTTACCATACTGAGGCCTACTGGCGTATATGGCCCCCGGGATAAGGATATTTTTATTTTTTTTAAGCAGGTGAGCAAAAGGCTGGAGCCGTATATCGGTAAGATCGAACAGCATCTGAGCCTGATCTACGTTACGGATGTTGCTCAGGCTGCAATTAAAGCATTACATGCAGGCAATAAAAAAACATATAATTTAAGTGACGGCAATTATTACAGCCGTTATGCATTGGGCGATTTTGCAAAAGAAACGCTACAAATAAAAACGGTTAAATTTCATTTGCCTGTAAACTTTATAAAATTAATAGCTTTGATATCCGAAAAAATAAGTTCTTTGAGCAACAAAGCGCCGGTATTAAATAGGGAAAAGTTAAAAGAGCTTATGGCGGTGAACTGGAACTGCGATATCACCCCGGCAAAAAAAGACCTGGGATTTTCGCCTGCTTACGACCTGAGGGCCGGTATTGCAGAAACATTAGAATGGTATAGAGCCAATGGTTGGCTGTAAATTGAATACACAATAATTAATAAATATGAAAACTAATATTAAGCCCGCTAATGGCAAATTAGGCATCCTTATCCCCGGCCTCGGCGCCGTGGCTACAACGATGATCGCGGGTGTTGAAGCAGTAAAAAAAGGTTTATCACAGCCCATAGGCTCACTCACCCAGATGGGAAGCATACGTTTAGGCAAAAGAACAGAAAACCGTTATCCTAAAGTTAAAGACTTCGTGCCGCTGGCAAAGCTTGACGATATCGTATTCGGCGGATGGGATGTTTATACTGACAACGTTTACGAAGCGGCAATGAACGCAAAGGTACTTGAACCGGGTTTATTAAACGCGGTTAAAAGCGAACTGGAAGCCGTAGTGCCGATGAAAGCTGCTTTTGATAAGAATTATGCTAAAAATCTTATCGGTACTCACATCAAAACAGGAACAAGATATGAGTGGGCGCAGGAAGTAATGAACGATATCCAATCGTTCAAAGAGAAGAACGGCTGCGACCGTATCGTGCTGATCTGGTGCGGTTCAACCGAGATCTATTACGAAGCATCTGAAATACACCAGACGCTTGAAAAGTTCGAGCAGGCCTTAGCTGATGACGACAAAAGGATTTCGCCAAGTATGATCTATGCTTACGCGGCTTTAAAATTAGGCATTCCTTTCGCAAACGGCGCGCCGAACCTTACGGTAGATATCCCTGCTATGATCGAGCTTTCAAAATTAACCGAAACGCCGATTGCAGGTAAAGATTTCAAAACCGGTCAGACGCTGATGAAGACGATCCTTGCTCCCGGTCTTGCAGCCCGTTCGCTTGGTGTAAAAGGCTGGTTCTCAACCAACATCTTAGGAAACCGCGACGGTCTTGTTCTTGACGACCCGGATAACTTTAAAACCAAGGAGGTTTCAAAACTGGGTGTGTTGGAAGATATCTTCAAACCGGAATCAAACCCTGAATTATACGGTGATCTTTATCACAAAATCCGCATCGATTACTATCCTCCGCACGGCGACAACAAAGAAAGCTGGGATAACATCGACATCTTTGGCTGGTTAGGCTACAAAATGCAGATCAAGATCAACTTCCTTTGCCGCGACTCGATCCTCGCTGCTCCTATTGCATTGGACCTTGCTTTATTCAGCGACCTTGCAAAACGTTCCGGCATGAGCGGTATTCAGGAATGGTTATCATTCTATCTGAAATCCCCTCAGACTGCAGAAGGTCTGCCGCCTGAAAATGATATATTCAAGCAATTGATAAAACTACAGAACACTCTGCGCCATTTAATGGGCGAAGACCTGATCACTCACCTGGGTCTTGATTACTATCAGGAACTGGTTGACGTTCTGTAAGCAGATATCCAAACTATACAGGCTGGTTAAAAGTGATGGTTATATAAGACATTACTTTCAACCAGCCTTTTAAATTATCTGATCGATCACAAGTGTTATTCCATAAAACCTTTTCTTCTGTATTCGGTATCGGCTATTTGAAAGGCGGCGGCACCTTTGCGGCTATTGCTGCCTGTAGCGGCTGGTATTTTTTGTTTACGCCAGGTTTATCTCCCGCCATATGGCCTTCGGTCATTATTACCCTGGCGGTTATTTTTGCGGGTGTATGGTCATCCACAATTGTAGAAAAAATATGGGGAAAGGACCCGAGCCGGGTGGTGATCGACGAAGTTGCCGGAATGTTGGTCAGCCTGCTTTTTATTCCGGTCAAACTTAAATACCTTATTGCTGCGCTTATCTTATTCCGCTTTTTTGATATTGTAAAACCTGTTTTTATCCGGAAAATGGAAAAGCTCCCTTCGGGATGGGGAATCATGATGGATGACGTGCTTTCCGGAATCTATACTAACCTGCTGCTTTCAGCCGTTGTATCGTTTAACCTGTTTTAACCGAATTGTTTAATCGGATTGTAAAGTTTGATTGCGGCAGAAACGACAGGCCATATTTGACTTTTTGACCACAATAGTCTGTAAGGTTTTTTTTTACCTTTGGCCCTTAATTAAAATAGGACCGGTTTCTATTTTAATAAGGACAATAGTTCTGATAAAATGGTCGCACAATTAACCGATTAATCTGTTGATTGTACGAAAACCGGTTAAGATTTAGAAAAATTGCAGTCGATACAAATGTTTCAGGGTGAGATTTCGTAAATCCAAACAAACATTTGATTTCAAAAAGGTGAATAAGTCAATGAATCATACATATTTATACAAGAAACTATTTTTTTTGAGTTTCTTTCTTTTCTTCTCCGCGATTGTATTCGGGCAAACGACGGTGGTTTCAGGAACGGTCACGGATGCTGTAACCAAAGAAACCCTGCCATTTGTGTCTGTAAAATTTGAAGGGACATCCATAGGTGGCCCGACAGACAATGATGGAAAATACTCGATCAGCACCGATAACGATATAAAACAAATCAGAGTAACTTTTTTAGGTTATAAAGATGCCTTGTTGCCTGTAAAACGTGGCGTTGCACAAACCATTAATGTAAGATTACAGCCGGTCGCCAATCAACTTAATGAAGTGGTGGTTAAATCCGGCAAGAAGCCCCGGTATCGTAATAAGGATAACCCGGCGGTTGAACTGATCAGAAAGGTGATTGAAAACAAGGAGAAGAACCGCCCGGAGCGATACGACTATGTTGAGTATAAAGAGTATGATAAAATGCAATTCTCTTTGGCAAACGTGTCTCCCACTCTTGCGGATAAGAAGTTTTTCCGAAAATATGCTTTTGTCCTGAATAACCGGGACAGCACTACAGTACCGGGGAAGTCGCTGCTCCCGATCTTTCTGAACGAGAAAGTTTCACAATATTATTACCGCAAAAATCCCGAAAAGGAAAAAACGGTAGTTCTCGGCGAAAAAACGGTTAATTTCGGTGGTTCGGTTGACAGCGAGGGCCTCAGCGCATACTTTAAACACATGTATGCCAATGTGGATATTTACGACAATACGATCTTCCTGATGACCAACAACTTCCTCAGCCCTATTGCTGGCTCATCGCCGACATTCTATAAATTCTTCATTACTGATACGGTCGCATTTAAAGACACCAAACTGATAGAGCTTAGCTTTACGCCGCGCAATACTGCAGACCTATTATTTGTAGGTAAATTGTACATCACGCTCGACGGAAATTATGCGGTGCAGAAAGCCGAACTTTGGGTGAACAAGCATATCAATCTGAACTTTGTCAACTCCATGAAAGTTGACCTGGAATTCGAACAAAACCCTGACAAGCGTTTTCACCTGAGCAAGAGCACCATCCTTGCCGATTTTGGACTTACGAAAAACAAAAAGGGCGGCTTGTTTGGTATCCGATCCATCACTTACGGAAACTACAAGGTGAATGTGCCTCATCCCGACACGACCTACCAGAATCAGCAATATGCAGAGTCTGACGAAGTTAAACACCGCAGCGATCAGTTCTGGCAGCAAAATCGCCTTGACACACTGACAACCGCCGAATCAAAGGTGTATAAAAACGTTGACAGCCTGCGGAACATGCCGTCCTTCAGACGGACGCTTGACATCGCGACGCTGCTGCTTGCCGGTTATAAAGGTTTCGGCGGTTTTGAAATGGGACCAGCCAATACCTTTTACAGCTTTAACCCGGTAGAAGGTTTTAAACTGCGTGTAGGCGGTCGTACAACACCTGAATTGAGCAAAAGATACTATTTTGAGACCTATGGTGCTTATGGCTTTAAAGATCAGCGGTTTAAATACTTTTTAAGCGCAACTTATTCCATTAATAACAAGTCAATTTATAAGTTCCCGCAAAATTACCTGAGGATAAGCACCCAATACGACACCCACATTCCGGGGGCAAACCTTCAGTTTGTGCAAGAGGACAACTTTTTACTGTCGTTCAAACGTGGTGAAAACGATAAATACCTGTATGACAGGAGCTACAATTTTGATTATGTACATGAGTTTGAGAATCATTTCTCCTATCATTTTAAATTTACAAGGCTGACACAGGCTCCTGCAGGGTCATTGTATTTCATTAATTCAGTAGGCGACAACAACACGAATTACATCAAGGACCTGACTACGAGCGAGGTGGGTTTAAGCCTGCGTTATGCGCCGCATGAGCAATTTTACCAGGGAAAGATCTACCGCGTACCCGTACCAAGCAAATATCCGGTGCTGTCGTTGGATTACACCGCGGGTTTAAAGAACGTGTTAGGAAGCAGCAACTACGGGTATCAAAATCTGCACCTGCAATTGGATAAGCGGTTTTATTTCTCCATCCTGGGATATGCCGACGTGACGGTTGAAGGCGCTAAAACGTTCGGACAGGTACCTTATCCCCTCCTCGATATCTTCCGGGCAAACCAGACCTACGCTTACGATCTTTACTCATACAACCTGATGAACTTCCTGGAGTTTGTTGGCGACCATTATGCGAGCATCAATATCGATCAGCACTTTGTCGGATTCTTTTTCAACAAAATACCTTTGCTGAAAAAATTAAAATGGCGCGAAGTAGCTTCTGTAAAGGCAATTTACGGCGGTCTGAGCGATAAAAACGATCCTACGATACACCCTTCGCTGTATCAGTTCCCGGTAACTGATACGGGGGAACCGATCACCTACGGGTTAGGAAAAACTCCTTATGTTGAGGGCAGCGTCGGAATTGAAAATATATTTAAATTTGTACGTGTGGATCTTGTACACCGTTTTACTTACCTGGATCATCCGGGAGTATCACCATGGGGTGTCCGCGCGAGGGTAAAATTTGATTTCTAAATATTTGGCAGAGGAAAGAATGGAACAACAGACATCGGTACGCACAAGTTTGCAATTGGGTATCTATAAAATTATCGACCCGGTTGTGAAGGTTTTCATCAAGCTTGGCCTTACGCCGAATGCTGTTACATCGATAGGTTTTGTACTGAATGTCGGCGTTGCCGTAATATTTATCATCGGTGCAGAAGAAGGTAACCGTGGTGATCTCACCTACGTAGGATGGGCAGGCGGATTGATCCTCTTTGCCGGTTTGTTCGATATGCTCGACGGGCAGGTTGCCCGTTTAGGAAACATGAAATCTACCTTTGGTGCGCTTTATGATTCTGTGCTTGACCGTTACAGCGAATTGATCATGTTTCTCGGTATATGCTACTATCTCGTCGCTCATCATTATTTTTTAAGTTCGATCTTTGCGTTTGTAGCACTGATCGGATCGATGATGGTCAGTTATGTACGTGCAAGAGCTGAAGGGCTGGGTGTTGAATGTAAAGGCGGGTTGATGCAACGCCCGGAACGTGTGGTTACCATCGGGCTGTGCGCCATGCTTTGTGGTCTGGCATCGTCATATATCGGCGGAGATTATAAATTATACATCCCCGGAATTAAATTCCACGTGTTTGAAACCATGTCGATATTTACTATTCCGATTGCGATACTTGCCGTGCTGACCAACATAACCGCCTTTAAAAGGCTGATGGACGCGAAAAAAGCGCTGATGTCACAAAATCAATAAGGAGGACCGCAAACCCGGTTTAAAAGTATTTACTGTCCGCTTGATATAAATATCATATCTTCGTAACAATTACATAAATTAGTTTACAGTTTTCCAAAACTTCGCTAAAATTGTTGTAATTATAGAAAAACGAGACTAAAAAGCAGGCAAATCAAAACGTTTTAGTTGCTGACAATTATGAAAAAGAAATTTGTTTCCAATTCACAGGAATCTGTGAGGATGTTCAAAAGCGACATCCTGGAGGCGCTGTCCAAGGTGCATTTTACTGTGCCTCTTTATCTTTTTGTACCTGTTATAGCGCTATGTACTTATGAGTATTTCCAGACATCAACGGGTATCCTTACTTACTTTGAGCTTTTTGCGGGCGGCCTTTTTGTCTGGACCTTTATCGAATACGTAATGCACCGCTTTGTATTTCACTACGTGCCGGAGGGCAAAGCATGGGCTATGCGACTGCATTTTATCTTCCACGGGGTACATCACGATTATCCAAGCGACCGGTTACGGCTGGTGTTACCGCCATCGGTGAGCATTCCTTTAGCGACCGGTTTCTTTTTCCTGTTTAAGGCCCTGATGCCTATTAACTACCTCTGGGGGTTTTTCCCCGGGTTTATTCTCGGATACCTGTTTTATGATATTTCTCACTATGCCATCCACCACTTCAACTTTAAGGGAAGCATCTGGAAAAAAATAAAACAACACCACATGCTGCATCATTATCAGGACCCTGCCAAGGGTTATGGTGTGAGTTCTCCTCTGTGGGACAAGGTATTCCGTTCAGATTTCATTAAGAAATAGCATGACGGATGCTGTTAATGAAGGAATTAAGATCAATACCCGGACTATAGCTGTTGTTCTGTGCGTAACCGTATTTTATCTGCTGTTATCGGCGCTGCTTGTCGGCTTTAAAACAGATCAGCTTGTTTTGGCTGGAATTTTTAATGCCGCTTTCTTTATCTCGCCGATAACCCGGAAATTCATTCTTGGCTTTTCGATTTTTATAGTTTACTGGATCATCTTCGATTATATGAAGGCGTTCCCGAACTATAATTACAGCACCGTCCACATTGCCGATCTCTACAACTTTGAAAAGCATTTATTCGGCATCCATTTTAACGGAAAGCTGTTAACACCCAACGAATACTGGTGGATAAACAGCAAAACCGCCATTGATGTGGTAGCCGGTATTTTTTACCTCTGCTGGATACCCGTTCCGCTGGCTTTTGCCGCGTTCCTTTTCTTTAAGAACCGCAGGCAGTTCCTTTATTTTTCGCTTTCATTTGTGCTGATCAACCTGATAGGGTTTATCGTTTACTACCTCTATCCTGCTGCACCGCCATGGTATGTACATTTCAACGGATTTACATTTCATCCCAATACTCCCGGAAATACCGCAGGGCTTGCCCGCTTTGATAATTATTTTCATGCAGGGATCTTTAAATCCATCTATGCAAAGGGGTCTAATGTATTTGCAGCAATGCCCTCGCTCCATTCCTCCTATCCCGTTGTGGTGCTTTATTATGGCTTAAAGAACAGGCTGAAATACGCCAATGTCTTTTTTGTGATCGTTATGCTCGGCATCTGGTTTACGGCAGTATATGCAAGCCATCATTATGTACTGGATGTTTTGGCAGGTATCCTTACCGCGATCACGGGTATTACAATATTCAATTTGTTGATCACGCGTTCAGTAGCAGTCAAAACGTTTATCGACAAGTTTGAGCGTCTGATCAGGTAGAAATATTCTTCGATTTACTACAGCAACCATTTAAAGCAGCTTTTAGAAATCGGTTTTGTTAAAAAAATGATCCATTTTTTGTTAACAGAACATTGCAAACCTGGTGTAATACGGCTTTTTATAAATCACATGTTATCAGTTATTTACAAGCTGCTTATCATTTATGGCTGCGTACGGCGATTTCATACTTCAAAAAATTATTTATTCTCACGAAATTATATTGTCGTTTTTATGCAGAAAGAAATTTAAAGGCATATTTTTTGAAGGCTTTACTTATATTTATAAAGCCCTCTACCGGGACAGCCTATGAAAATAACGGTCGCACTCCTAATAATTTTGGTTTGGTGTTTTAGCGTATCTGCTTTTGCTCAGGACAGTTCAAAAGTATCAGGCGATGTTGCGCTGAACAGCAACGTCGTACCCGGTTCAAAACAGGATGCTCCGTTAAAAAAATTATCGCTTGATGATTTTTCAATCCTTGACGGAAGATATGAAGCTATCAGCCTTTCGGCTGTCAATTACCGGCATGCTGAAGAAATTACCTCCGGCATCCGCTCCGGAAAGTTTAGTCTGGCAGGGGCAAATTATCCCGACGAGCTAAACATAAATGCCCTTCTAAAACGTCCCGTCGCCCTCGGCATGGCCGAATCCCATCTCGCGAAAAATCCAAGCAACAGGAGGCGTATCAGGAATGCAGACAGTCTCCGGCTTTTAGCCATAATGATCCGGCAAGACAGTGTCAAATTTGCGAATTACCGTGCCAATAAAGACAGCGTTAAGCAACGATTGACATCGATGCCGCTTGACAGTTTAAAGCAGCAGCTTCAGCGCCCGACGGGTGAGTTGTTTAAGGCTCAGATCTATACCGAAATAGCAAACCGTTATCTGGGTTATGATACGATCGGTAACAAGGCCACCAGGATTAATTATGAGAACAAAGCGCTTAACTATACCATGCTTGCGCTGCATAATTTTTCGTATTTTAATGACACGACCGGTCTTCGTGTAACCTTTGACCATCTTGCCAAGGTCTATTTATCGCAAAAAAAGTATAGTCAGGCAAAATGGTTTATCCTGCAGTCAAATTCGCTGGCAAGGGCGAAGAAGGACACTCCTAATATTATTTCATCGCTGGTGACACTTGCTAAAATAAAAACTGAACAAGGGGATTATAAACTTGCAACCGGGGATCTGGATGAGGCGTTAAAAGCTTCGGCAAGCAAGTATCAGAACCTTGAATTAGATGTATTGACAAATTACGCTATGCTGTACAGCCGCCTGAAAAATTATCCTAAAGAAGCGGCGATGCTGAAAAAGCGTGATTCACTCGCTGAAAAGATAAAAAAGGATGAAGAGGCGAGGTTGATGGCAGCCCTGACGGAAAAAAACGCCCTTGAGAAGAAAAAGGCCGACTCAGCCCAGAGTAAAAAAAAAGCCTTATCCTCAAATACGAAAAAATTAAAAAGCGGCTCAGGCAAGAAAGTCGCTACATTATAATCCTTATCATATCGTTGGCGATAATTGCCATCTCTGTTCTTATTTATTTAAGAAGGCGAAAAAAAAGCTGACGTTTCAGCATTCTGCATAGTAGAAAGCAATAATTTCTAATCCAGACAGTTGATAATAAACTTTGTTATTGAGTTGAAGTCCAATTGTTATGAAATTACTAAAAAGCTTGATGCCTTTGATCCTGTTAGTGTTATCCGGCGAGTTTGCCTGTGGCCAGGCGATAAAAAACGACCAACAATTTAAACGGGAATTTTTAGAGCAGATCAATCATGTCCGTCAAAGCGGATGTAATTGCGGTACTACCTTTATGCCTCCGGCGCCGCCATTAACATGGAACGACCAGCTTGAGGTCGCGGCAGAAAAACATGCGAAAGACATGGCGCGTAACCACTATTTCAGTCACACCAGTAAGGATGGCCGTACCATGGATAAACGTGCTATAGCGGCGGGCTATACCTATGACGGTTTTAAAAGCTTTGCCGTAGGTGAAAACATTGCACAGGGACAAATGAGCATTACCGAAGTAATGACGGGGTGGCTGAATAGCCCCGGTCATTGTAAAAACCTGATGAACCCACAATTTAAGGAAGTCGGCGTGGCTTTATATGATACCTACTGGGTACAGGACTTTGGGGGCCGCGAAGCCTTCAACGAGAAAGAGCAGCAAATGCTGAAAAGCGGTAAGGCCCAGCTGATCGAAAACAAATGATCATCAGGGAAGATTAGGGTCCGCCCCTGCCGGATCCTGGTAATTCCTGATGAAATCAGCTACGTCCGCCGCTTCCTCCCAGTTTAGTTCATCCATTCCGTTATAGGTCCATTCGCTCATATCTTCATCAAAAACAATTTCGCCCATACCTACCGTGCCGTTTGTCAGGCGGTAAACCCCTGTGCGGTAAAAGTCGCCATTGGGCAGTAGGGAATTTACGGGGGTAATGGTAAGCTGCACGGGACCGTTCAAGGTATCAACAGTGTAAAACGTCTGGTTGATCATAGTTAAATGAAGTTATTGTTTTAAAAGCAATTAATTTATCAAATCACAGGACATCAATCAAAAACTTTGCCTGTAACGGCATTTCGACACAAATTCTTATACAATAATAATAAGTTTGCATTTTGGTTTATCAATTCCGGTCATAAACTTATGAATATTGATAGCCTGCTGGAGAGACAAGAATGAATTTAACGATATACGGGGCTGCGCGACAGGTTACCGGCAGCATGCACCTGCTGGACACAGGCCGATTTAAGATACTGATTGATTGCGGGTTGGATTATGAAAGAGACCATAACATACAGCTAAACGAAAATTTTCCTTTCCGGCCGGAAGAGATTGATGTTGTCGTACTTACCCATGCACATATAGACCATTCCGGTAATCTGCCGACACTCGTGCGCCTCGGTTTTAGCGGACAGATCCTGTGTACCTCGGCAACTGCCGACCTCACCGAACTTTTGCTGCTTGATTCGGTAAATATCTTTATGCATAAGGCTGAAAAGTCGGGCAGGCGGCGGAGGAATAAATACAAACATCCGGCTCAACCGCTTTATCTGCAAAAACATGTAATGGATACGGTCGATCGCTTTGTGACCATCGCGTTCAATAAGCCGTTTCGCATCAATGGTGATATTGAGCTAATGCTGGTGCCTGTCGGGCATCTGCTTGGTGCGGCGGCGGCCGTTTTTAAAATAAATGACAACGGAACGGAGAAATCCATTGCCTTTACCGGAGACATCGGCAGAAAGAACTATCCCGTACTTGAAGACCCCCATGTTTTGCCACCTACCGATTACCTGGTAATGGAATCAACTTATGGCGGGCGTTATCATACAAAAGACAAGACCGTAGAGCAGACGCTTATAGAAACCATAGAAAAATGCTGCATAAAGGAACAGGGACGCCTTATTATTCCGGCATTCAGTATCGGTCGTACACAATCGCTGGTTTTCTCACTTAATAAGATATTCAGCAGCGGCCTGTTGCCCCCCGTCAAGGTTTTTGTGGATAGTCCGTTAGCTATGCGCTCAACCGAAATATTCCGCAAGTATCATTACCTGGTCAGCGAGGAAGCGCAGCAATTTTATCAGCAAAAAGGAGACGAATTTGAATTTGACAACTTAGAGTATGTTGAAACGCTGAAAGACAGCAGACAGGTTTCCAATTATTACGAGCCTTGTATTATTGTTTCCTCCGCCGGGATGCTGGAAGGCGGCCGCATACAGGATCATCTTTTTTATAATATCCAGAATTATTACTGCACCATACTTTTCATAGGTTATTGCGCCAAAGGAACTTTAGGTCACCGCCTGCTGCGTGGCGATCCCATCGTGCATATTAAGGACCGGGAACTTGCCGTGTATGCGACGATCAAACAAACGGATGTTCTGAGCGCACACGGCGATCATGACGACCTGCTCAGCGTCGCGAAACAACAGGATAAACAAAAATTAAAAAACATCTTCCTGGTACATGGTGAGATAGAAAGCATGCAGGCTTTTGCGGCAGGGCTGGAAACCGACGGGTATCCGGTTACCATTCCGGAAAAAGGGATCAGCTATAACCTTTAGTTTTTGCCGACAAAAAATGGCACGGACTATTAAGCCGTGCCATTGAATAAATTAAACTCTTATCCGCTTTATTTGTTGAAGTGGCCGATAATCAGATTGGCCAGTTCCACGCCGATACGCTCCTGCGCCTCGCCGGTGGCGGCACCGATGTGAGGTGTAAGCGAAATCTTCGGGTGTTTTAATATTTCCTCGCGTGGAGTTGGTTCGTTATCATAAACGTCAAGCGCTGCGAAAGCCACTTTTCCGCTGTCCAAAGCCGCTATCAAAGCAAGCTCATCAATTAAGCCACCCCGGGAACAGTTTACAAGCCCCACGCCTTTTTTTACCTTCTCCAGCTCCTCTGCGCCGATCAATGCCTTATCGCTGAATGGCGTATGCAGGGTAATAAAATCAGCTGTGGAGATGATCTCGTCCATTGTTGCCGATTTTACCGATACTGGCACCTTGGTCCCGCCACCCAATACAATCTCGAGTTCCGGATTAAAGGGATAAAGATCATAGGCAAGCACTTCCATACCGATACCTATGGCAATCTTTGCCACCTCGCGTCCGATACGGCCGAAACCGACAATACCGAGTGTGCGTCCGCGAAGTTCTATACCTTTTGCATAGGCTTTTTTTAACTCGTTAAATTTGGTATGGCCGTCAACCGGCATTTTACGGTTGCTGTCCTGTAAAAAGCGGATGCCGGTGAACAGATGTGCAAAAACCAGTTCCGCTACTGACAATGATGAAGATGCGGGCGTATTGTAAACGCCTATTCCTTTTTCACGGGCATATTCCACATCAATGTTATCCATTCCAACACCACCGCGACCGATCAGCTTCAGGTTCGGGCAGGCATCAATCAAAGCCTTTCTGACCTTCGTCGCGCTCCGTACGGTAATCCCGTCGTATTCCTGCAGCTTCGTCATCAACTCATCCTGCGGGATGTTGTTCGTATCGACAATGAAACCTGCGTCTTCAAGTATTTTCTTTCCTACGGCATCAATGCCGTCATTAGCAAGTATTTTTATCATGTTTTAATTGGGTATTAAATGAAACTGATCCGGTACGATAGAGACCATACCGGATCAGTCTCTGAACTATTGCTTATTTTTTTCTGCAAACTCCTGCATCGCATCGATCAGCACATACACGCTATTAATGCTCAAGGCATTGTATATTGAAGCGCGGAAACCACCTACGCTTCTGTGGCCTTTGATGCCTACGATACCACGATCGTCACAGAATTTAAGGAAGGGTTTTTCATGCTCCGGATTTTCCATCACAAAACAAACGTTCATGTGTGAACGGTCGGCAACATCGCATACCGGCTTGAACAAAGGATTGCGGTCGATTTCCTCGTATAGTACACGAGCCTTTGCTATATTCTCACGCTCCATCACTTCGACGCCGCCCTTTGATTTGAGCCAGTTAAGCGTCAGCATAGACACATAGATAGCGAACACCGGAGGAGTATTGTACATCGATCCGCCGTCAATCTGTGTCTGATAATTGAACATAGAAGGTATCTTACGTCCGGTATTGCCTAAAAGTTCGTCTTTTATGATCACAAGCGTTGTTCCTGCCGGACCCATGTTTTTCTGGGCACCCGCGTAGATCAATCCGAAATCGGCAACATTGATCTTACGGCTGAAGATATCTGATGACATATCTGCTACCAGCGGTACCGGAGATTCAGGAAACTCCCTCATTTGCGTACCATAAATAGTATTATTCGAGGTAACATGGAGATATGCAGCATCTGCCGGGATTTTATACCCCTTTGGAATATAAGTAAAGTTTTTATCCTTTGAAGATGCAACGATCTCGGCCTCGCCAAAGAATTTCGCCTCTTTAATGGCTTTGCTTGCCCATACGCCTGTTTCGAGATATGCGGCCTTGCCGCCTTCGGGCAACAGGTTATACGGTGCCAATGCAAATTGTGTACTGGCGCCTCCCTGTAAAAATAAAACAGAGTAGTCGGCTGGTACGCCCAGCAACTCCTTTACCAGCTTCACAGCCTCGTCAAGCACCGATTCAAATTCAGGCGAACGGTGCGATATCTCTAAAATGGATAACCCGATTCCGCCAAAATCAACTACAGCGGCTGCTGCCTGTTTTAACACTTCGTGAGGTAGGATGCCTGGTCCGGCGCCAAAATTATGTTTCATTTTATTTAATTTTTTCAATAATGAACGAAGTCTCCGTCAGCACTGCACATTTTAGGGCTTCCGGCGATTTCATCGGGTTTATGTTGGTTTTGTTGAATTATGGTTAATTAACAAATCGATAGTAAGATGGGCCGAAGTTAATTAATTTGTCAATAATATCAGAGAATATTTGCTTTTTTTGAAAATTGATACTATTAAGTTGCTATTGAAGCATTGAATTGGAAATATTAAAAAATTTAAAGGCTTTTATTGTAACGCTTACAGGAAAGAGAGCGAAGCGGGTCCCGGACTCTTTAACTTTTTAATGGCGCCGGACGGGTCTGAAGCCGAGAAAACCGAGTTTCCGGCAACCAGTACATTTGCTCCTGCTTCGACCAGATTAGCGGCGTTACCCGCGTCCACGCCGCCATCAACCTCAATGTAAAGTCCCGGTCTTTTTATGTTGCTCATCTCCCTCACCTCTCTCAGTTTTTTGTAGGTGTTCCCGATAAATTTCTGACCGCCAAAACCGGGGTTTACAGACATGATCAGCACCATATCCAATTCTCCAATGATATCCTCCAGTAAAGCTACCGGCGTATGCGGATTAAGCGCTACGGAGGCCCGGCAACCTAATTCTTTGATATATTGTACGGTCCGGTGCAAATTCGGGCAGGCCTCGTAATGAACGGTAATGCCCGACGCTCCCGCATCCCGGAAGTTTTTCAGATAGCGATCAGGATCGACGATCATCAGGTGAACATCAAGATCCTTCGTTGCATGTTTCTTTACTGCACTCACGACCGGAAAACCAAACGAAATGTTAGGAACAAACATGCCGTCCATGATATCGACATGAATCCAGTCAGCGTCGCTGTTATTGATCACCTCAATATCGCGTTGCAGGTTGGCAAAATCGGCGGCTAAAATAGACGGTGCTACGAGGTGGTTCATCATGTCGTAAAATTAACAATTTAAGGTTACAGATAGATGACCGGGCTAAAATTATATCATAGCCGGATGTTTTGTATCGCCTGAATGCGGATTTCCGGCAAAGAAAAAATAATTATTGGTTATTAAATTTCTCTTTAGTTATATTTAATCAATTTTTTAACCTAACACTTAAACAATGCTATGAAAATCTCTGAAAATTTTAAAGGACGGCTGCTTACCCGCACAGAACTTTCGAAAGTAAAAGGCGGTATCGACTGTAATGTGGTCTATGCGCAATGCGACGCCAGCTGCGGGCATTTCAGTACTGATTACCCAAGATTTGCAACCTGTGTAACTGCACAAACCATGATGTGTTCGCCATTACACGGCTGGGATGTGGAATGTCCTAACGGTTAAGTAAAACGGGGTCTGTAAAAGCTTTTTGCGGCCCCTGTTTCTGTAAAACTATCAGGATCCGGACAACGGACCAACTATAAAAGGCAGGAGGTATTAATCACAGTTCAGCAAAAGGTCGTAATACTTTTGCATCAGAACGGTATCATAATTCACGAGAGAATTGTAGGCTTCGGAAACGAGTTCATTGAGAATAGAAGAGCCTAACTGCCCTCCCCCATTTGGAATAGAATCGTAATAGGTTATCAGTTCTTTAACTCTCATAATCTCATACAACAACAATTGCACTAAATCCGTTTGAGAACCCGATTGCCGGCCCGTGTTGTTGTTGATAAAGTCTAAAGGGTCGTTAGTAGTAGAAGCCATTTTAAATTAGGGATCGGACTTAACGGTTTTATCAGTTCAACCATAAAATATATGAATCTAAAAATGCCGGTTTTTGTTTTAAAAAATTTAAAATAAATAATAAGACCCTCATTACGAGGGTCTTATTATTTTCAAAACTGATAACGTACAGAACAATAGAAATAATAATGTTCCTGTTCCGTAAATCAACTTATCCTGTTATTTTTTTTCAGGTTTTGGCAGCAATGCTTTACGGGAGAGTTTCAGTTTTCCCTGCTTATCAACGTCGAGCAGTTTAACGCGAACTTCGTCGCCGATCTCGAAAATCCCGTCCATCGTCTCAAACCTTTTGTGGTCGATCTCAGAGATGTGTAACAACCCATCCTTACCCGGCATGATCTCAACAAACGCACCGAACGGCATAATGGATTTCACCTTACCTTCATAAATTTCACCCACTTCCGGTTTCGAAGCGATCGCCTTTATGCGGCGTACCGCGTTATCGATCGACTCCTTGTTGTCAGCAAAAATCTGAACAACACCCTGGTTGCCTACTTCGTCGATGGAAATGGTAGCGCCTGTTTCACGCTGCATTTCCTGAATGATCTTGCCGCCAGGACCGATCACCGCACCAATAAACTCTTTATCGATCTTGATGGTAATAATACGCGGAGCATGCGGCTTATAGTCTTCACGAGGCTGCTCGATGGTCTTCTTCATTTCGCCGAGGATGTGCAGACGACCGTCTTTTGCCTGATTAAGCGCCTGGCTTAACACATCGTACGAAAGGCCGTTGATCTTCAGGTCCATCTGGCAGGCTACGATACCTTTGCTGGTACCGGTAACTTTGAAGTCCATATCGCCAAGGTGATCTTCATCCCCAAGGATATCCGACAAAACAGCGTATTTGGTACCCATTTCGTTGGTGATCAGTCCCATTGCGATACCGGATACCGGGGCCTGGATCTTCACACCTGCATCCATCAGCGCAAGCGTACCCGCACAAACGGTTGCCATTGAAGACGACCCGTTTGATTCAAGTATGTCGGATACCACGCGGATCGTGTATGGATTTTCGTCATCTGAAGGAAGCACCTGCTTTAACGAGCGCATCGCAAGGTTACCATGGCCAATTTCGCGACGACCTGCTCCCCTGTTCGGGCGAACTTCGCCGGTAGAAAAACCAGGGAAATTATAGTGCAACAGAAATTTTTGATATCCGTTGATAAACGCACCGTCTATCATCTGCTCATCGTCCTTTGCGCCAAGGGTAACGGATGTAAGCGATTGTGTTTCACCGCGGGTGAATACTGCCGAACCATGCGCCGCAGGAAGGTATCCTACTTCGCTCCAGATCGGACGGATTTGCGTAGTGGTGCGGCCATCCAAACGTTTTCCTTCGTCCAGTACCAGGTTACGGATCGCATCGTACTCAACATCGTGGTAATATTTTTTTGCGAGTGATTTGGTCACATCATCAATCTCACCCATTCCTTCGATATAGGCATCGATAACAGCCTTAAATTTAGCTGCGCGTTCTTCCTTTGCAGAAGCTTCACTTGCGATGGCATAAACCTGATCGTAAGTGGCGGCGTAGATCGCTTTCTTTAAGTCTTCGTTGCTGTTTTCGTGGCAATAGGTGCGTTTTTCGGTTTTGCCTACTGCAATAGTCAGTTCTTTTTGAGCAAGACACTGAACCTTTATAGCCGCATGGGCAAATTTTATCGCTTCAACCAGTTCTTCTTCCTGTATCTCTTTCGATTCGCCTTCAACCATGTTGATGTCGTGCTCGCTTCCGGCTACGATGAAATCGAGGGTTGCATCCGCTAACTGGCTTAATGTCGGGTTGATCACTAACTTGCCATCTATTTTTGCAACGCGCACTTCGGAAATCGGACCGTTAAACGGAATATCCGAAACAGCTATCGCCGCGGACGCTGCCAGACCTGCAAGGCAGTCGGGCATAATATTCTTATCAGCCGAGATCAGGGAGATCATCACCTGTGTATCAGCATGGTAATCGTCAGGGAATAACGGACGTAAAGCGCGGTCAACCAAACGGGAGATCAATACCTCATAGTCCGACAAACGTGCTTCGCGGCGTAAAAATCCGCCGGGGATACGGCCGGTAGCCGCATATTTTTCCTGATAATCAACCGACAGGGGTAAAAAGTCAACGCCTTCCTTTGCTTCCGGCGACGATACTACCGTAGCCAGCAGCATGGTGTCACCCATTTTCACTACCACAGAGCCATCAGCTTGTTTGGCCAGCTTACCGGTCTCGATCTCAATGGTGCGGCCGTCACCTAAATCGATAACCTTTTTAATTACATTTAAACTCATCTTGTTTTCGTTGTGATGCGTTTTTCATCTTTGGGAACGCACCGTTTTTATGTTTGTATATATATTATTGCAAAGTAAAAAAGCCATCCTGATAGTTCGGACGGCTTTTTTTAAAATATCTGAAAAATTTATTTGATGATATCCCTCAGCTGTAAGGCCTTGATGATAGCACGATACCTTTCAATATCCTTATTGTAAAGGTAAGCCAGCAGTGAGCGGCGTTTACCTACCAATTTTTGCAGTGATAACTGGGTTGAAAAATCCTTTTTGTTCTTTTTCAAGTGCTCGGTTAAGTGAGCGATGCGGGTTGTGAATAAAGCAACCTGTCCTTCAGCCGAACCAGTATCAGTTGCGCCTTTTCCATGTTTTGCAAAGATGTCTGCCTTTGCTTCTTTACTTAAATACATTACCTGAATAATATTAAAGCGTGAATAATTAATTATTTGTGGGTGCAAAGATACGGTAAAAAGTCAAAACACAAAAGGCCAAACTTAAAAAGTTTATGGGCAGTTGTTTTTAGTGTCCTTAAGAAAATCCAAAATCGGGAAAGATCGAGAAGGCTTTAATACAAAACGATTTGATATGCGCTTAAATTTTAAGTTTAAAGCTATCTTTACCCCATGGATAAGCCCATTTATTCCACCTTTGAAACCGAATTCCGTGTGCGGCCGGACGATATCGATATGTTCCACCATGTGCATAACAGCAAATACTTTGACTATGTGTTAGCTGCCCGGTATGACCAGATGGAACGCTGTTACGGGATGGCCATGGAAAAGTTTTTAGAACGCGGCTTTGGCTGGGTGGTGCGCACCGCTTACGTGGACTATAAACGCCCGCTTACCATGAGCGATTATTTCGTCGTAAAAACCGGGATTGAAACCATCGACGAAAAAGGCTGCCGGGTAAAATTCAGCATCAGCAACAAGGCTACCGGCAAATTATGCTGCGACGGCTGGTTTGACTATACCATGATCGACATGCAAACAGGGCGCGCCCTAAAGATACCGGAAGATATCATCGCGCACTATACCATATGATATACAAAATATATCAACAATCATATTTTCATCCCGTTTATTTCTGATCGTCACCTTCCAGCGTCTGCTGTTCATAGTAGTTTTTGTAAAACAGCAGCCAGGCTAAGCCGGCAGTTAGCAAAGCAGCGATCCAGATGAGTTTGAACAGGATCATCCAGAAGATCAGTACAAACAGAAAAAATACACGCAGCATGTATTTCTCCATATCCAGCCCTATGTAATACAACAGGCAATGAAAAAGCATAACTGTGCTGATGCCAGTCGCCAGAAGCCCTAATGCCACCAGCGGACTAAACCTGCTGAACAGCCATATAGTTTCAGGAAACATAATAATCAGATACGCCAGCACTATCCCGCCAAATATCTGCAAACGACTGTAAGGCAGGTTCCGGGTGAAGCTCAGCCACTTCTCTTCGAAAACACGCTCCTCGAATACCAGCCTCACATGGGCCGTTGCGACAGCCAGAAGCGCAATTCCTGCAACCCTTACATCGTGCTGTACATCGGCAAATAAAAGGAAGAAACCTGTGATGAGCAGCCACGACAACCCCTTGGTAACCAGCCAGGTTATCTTTTGCTTATCAAATACATGATATACAAACAAGCTGAACCAGGGCTTTTGCCAGTTTCCGCTGATTTTCATCAGCCATGATTGTCCGCTGCCGTCAAGCAATTTATGAATACGAAAGGCATACAACCACGCGCTACCGACCGTCAATAACAGGAGATAAACAAATACAATAACCGGAAGCAGGTAATAACCATGCGCAAACCCCACCCCAACGGCCATCAGCCCGTAAACACCTACCGGTAATTGAATAACAAACTGCACGACCGACCATGCCTTTAGCTGCTGCTTTTGCGAAAATGCATTGCTGCTGTAAAACAGGAATTGCTGATTGACTGCAGCGATCTGACCGAGCACATAGTGCCAGCTTTTGATAACATACAACAACCAACCGGCAAAAATGACCAGCAACATCAGCGGACTACTGACGAGCGCGAGCATGAGCGTTTTATGATAGTTCAGCAGTTGGCCGGGTTCAACCACGCCGAACATCACGAAAAGCCCTACCATCAGGATACCGGCATGTGCCCGGTAAAAACCTGCGGCGAAGATCTTTATCAATACCTTATCGAGCGGTCCTGACATTAATTAGAAAATTGGAGATTTTGATGATCTATCATCAGTTCGGTAACCTTTAACCGGTCCGTTTCATCGAAAGTCTGGTGAGAGGTAAGCATAAAGCTGACACCTTCCTCAAGGTGCAGGCGATGTATCCAGCTGTACAATATCTTTAATGAGGCGGTGTCGATGGTGATCAGGGGCTCGTCCAGCAATATAAGCCGGGGTCGGCCTAAAAATGCAAGAACCAGCGAAAGTTTCTTGAGCATTCCGCTGGAATAAGTTCCCACGGGCTTATCCATATAACTTTGCATCTGCATACTGTTTATGAATTCTGTCTCCTGTCCGGTGGGCGCATCTTTCGCCGCAGCAAACAACCGGATCATCTCTGACCCGGTTAAAAATTCGGGGAAAAGCGGCTCGGCCTCTGCAAAGTTCACCAGTTTGCGATATGCAACCGGATGCTTTTTGATACTAATGGCGTCATCCAGCAATATATCGCCGTTGAAGGCCAGCATACCCGCAACCGACTTCAATAAGGTACTCTTACCAGAGCCGTTAACACCTTTTATCCAATAAACACCAGGAGGCAACGTAAATTCATTGATCGTTAAAGCAGAAAAATTCCCATAAAATTTCTGGAATTTTACAAAATCAAGCATCAGGAGAAAGAGATTTAAATTTAGATACCGGACAAATCTATTTGTTACGTCGGTAATTTAAAATGTTCCCCGTGGAACTTTTTTTGTAATAAGCCTAAAGCCTGCACGTTGGTGTCATAAACAGCTTTTTGCAATGGACGCGGGGAACCTCCATTTCAAGTATCTCTGAAATTTTACATTTTTTTCCCCTATGTTTGAATTCATTTTTACTGCAACTATCTTTATAAACAGATGCGAAAATTTTGGGCTTATTTAAAGACAAGACAATTCCGTGTTAACCTGCTCCTGGCGGTCGCAACACTGGTTGTAATTGTCATGATAACGATCTTCAGTTTAAATATATACACCCGCCACGGCACCGGCATACCCGTACCGCAATTAAAGGGCCTGCAGGTTGAGCGGGCGATGCAATTGTTAAAGGAACAGGGGTTTGAGTATAAAATAGACTCCGTTTACGTACTTGACAAGGAGCCCGGCGCAGTTGTTGAGCAGGACCCGGATCCGGGAACGAACGTTAAGGAAAACCGGACGATCTACCTGACCGTGGTTACCCGTCTGGCGCCTCCGGTAAAAATGCCTGACCTCGAGCCCTACACCTACCGCGAGGCAGTGGCAACCCTGGCGAACTATGGTTTGAAGGTCGGGGACACCACCTACAAGCCGGACATTGCCCGCGACAGGATACTTGAAGTAAACTTTGGCGGACAACCGATCAAACCGGGAACGCCCATTCCGAAAGGTTCACGAATCGACCTTGTTCTCGGCAACGGCGAGGGAGCCAGCGAAGTGGAGATACCAGACCTGGTTAACCAGGATTTTGACGCAGCCAAATTTGTGATTAGGAACGGCGGGTTGACCCTGGGTAATGTAACCTATCAGGGTGTCATTACCGACTCTACTAATCTTGTCGTGGTGGCGCAGTCGCCGATCAGGAAAGATTCTACCAGCAAAGCCAGCAACGGCTCGCGCATTAATCTAACGGTAACGCAAGGCAAGAAAGATGTCCTCAGTCAGTAGCCTCGAATTGTTAACAAGAATGCAAAACGGAGAATCGCTGAACCTGCTCGATGTACGCGAACAGATCGAATATCATACCTTCAATATCGGGGGCAGGAATATTCCACTGTCAAAATTGGCCTCCGGTATTGATCAGCTAAACTACAACAAAACAGACGAAATTATTGTTATCTGCAAAGCCGGATTGCGCAGCAAGACCGCGACAGAAATTTTGATACAGAACGGTTATCAGGGCGCCCGGAACTTGACCGGCGGCTTATCCGGTCTGCAAC
Source organism: Mucilaginibacter sp. (assembly GCA_035547875.1). Lineage (GTDB taxonomy): Bacteria > Bacteroidota > Bacteroidia > Sphingobacteriales > Sphingobacteriaceae > Mucilaginibacter. The sequence continues at coordinate 194,492 of DASZTX010000029.1, forward strand.
GACTAAAACGATAAACTCCAGAAAAAATGACCCGAAAGAAAGCATCGTCAGGCGGCACGCTCAGAAAGTTTGTCGTAATAATGGTGATCATATTGCTGATAGCCATTGGATTCACCGGTCTTAACTATTACCTAAAATATTATACCCCAAACGTTACTGACAGCCAGCAATATCTTTATATACACAACGGGGCAACGTTCAATGATGTTTACAAGACCGTACAGGAACAGGGGATTGTAAAGGACACTGCATCATTTTATAAAGCTGCAGAGAATATGAACTATGTCACCCGGGTTAAACCGGGAAGATATCACCTGCTTAAAGGCATGAGCAACCGCCGGCTAATCAATATGCTCGCATCGGGAACGCAGGAGCCCGTGAATCTTTCATTCCACAACATCAGGCTGAAGGAGGATTTCGCGGCGTTCGTGGCTAAACGTATCGAGCCGGATTCAACGGCCATCATCCGTCTGCTTGATTCCGCGGGTTTTGTGCAGCAATATGGTTTTACCACCGACAACGTATATACCATGTTCCTTCCTGATACCTATCAGTTGTACTGGAATACCTCTCCCGAGAAGTTTTTTACAAAGATGCATGACAGCTATGAGAAGTTCTGGACACCGGAGCGCAAGCAGAAAGCGGCTGCTATCAACCTGACGCTTCCGGAGGTATCGGTATTAGCATCAATTGTTGACGCAGAGGCGCTGCACGACGACGAGATGCCCATCATTGCTGGATTGTACCTCAACAGGTTAAAAAAAGGCATGAAGCTGGAGGCTGATCCTACCGTGATCTTTGCCGAAAACGACTTTACCATAAAACGTGTACTCAGCAAACAATTACTGATCAATTCTCCATACAACACCTATCTGCATACTGGTCTTCCTCCCGGACCGATCATGATGCCCTCCGTGAATGCCATTAAATCAGTACTGAACTATCAACAAAACGATTACCTGTACATGTGCGCCAAGGCCGATTTCTCCGGTTATCACGCTTATGCAACCAACATGGCTGACCATCTCGTAAATGCTCACAAGTTCCAGCAGGCGCTTAACGAACGAAATATTAAAAAGTAATGTTTGAACATTCAACAAAGCTAAGGGTACGGTATGGCGAGACGGATCAGATGGGCTATATGTATTATGGCAATTACGCCAGCTTTTATGAGGTCGGCCGCGTGGAGATGCTCCGGAGTCTTGGGCTTACCTACAGTGGCATGGAAGCCTCGGGGATCATGATGCCCGTAGTTGAATTGAACTGCAAATACATAAAACCTGCCTTATACGACGAGGAAATAACCATCAGGGTGATTATGAACGAGATGCCGCGGATCAGGATACATTTTCAATACGAACTTTATAATGAACAGCAGGAACTGATCAATACCGGCGAAACGTTGCTGGTTTTTATCAATATGCAAACCAAACGTCCCTGCCTTCCCGGCAAAGATTTTTTAAACAGACTGAAGCCGTTTTTTGAGTAAATTTGACTCAAATGAAGTGGACGCATCGTATTTTATTACGGTTTAAATTTTATCAGAGATTTATTAAATGGTCAAAGGCTTACATCTTGCCGGGCTTTCACCCCTTGCCGCTTTATGATGTTGCCGCTTTTTTTGCACACGAGATCCAGCAGCGCACACTCCTAAACAAGGCTTCCGCGCTTTCATTCAACTTTATGCTGGCTTTTTTCCCGGCCACCATTTTCCTGTTCACGCTTATCCCCTACGTACCCGTTAACGACTTTCAGGGCCAGCTGCTCGGACTGCTCGAAACCGTTCTACCCTACAATGCCTATATGGCCTTCCAGGCCACCATTGAGGATATTGTAAAACATCAGAACGGGTCGTTATTGTCCATCGGCTTCTTCTCTGCGTTATATTTCGCGACCAACGGCATCACCAATCTCATGCAGGCGTTTAACCGTTCGTCGCTGATCATCGAAAAAAGAACATGGTTCAAACGGCGGAGAATTGCGCTCGGCCTGACGCTCGTCATCAGTATCGCCTTACTGGTTGCGATCACGATCATGACCGCCGGTGAGGCCCTCATTTCCATGCTTCAGTCGCACATCGGCGAAAAAAGCCCGTTCTGGATCTACCTGATCATCCTCTCGCGCTGGGCCATTATTATTGCCATATTTCTGTTTACGATATCCCTTTTATACCGTTATGGCCCGGCCAACAAGCAAAAGTGGAAATTCCTCAGTACCGGGTCTGTCATTGCCACCATACTGGCAGTATTCACTTCACTGGGTTTTACCTTTTATATCAACCATTTTGCTTCGTATAACAAGCTGTACGGATCCATCGGGACACTGATCATCCTGATGCTTTGGCTTTATCTAAACTGCCTGATCCTCCTCATCGGCTTTGAGCTTAATGCAAGTATCGAATACTCCAAACGGAACATCAAAGTAGTAAAACCGATGTTCAACAGTTTCAGAACACCACCGGGAAAATAGCAAAATTTCTATCGGCCCTGTGCTTTTTTAAGACGATTTCCGGGAGGGTCCGAAAGGGTATATACATGATCTCGGTATCTAAAACCCATGAAAAATACTTATAAACAACAAGTAATCAAATACTTAAATAATTATTAAAAAAAATAATATCCGATTTGTCAATTCGGCCCGGTTTTGTACTTTTGACCCCGGAGAGTTGGCAGAGTGGTCGATTGCGGCAGTCTTGAAAACTGTTGACTGTAACAGGTCCTGGGGTTCGAATCCCTAACTCTCCGCCAGATAATATTAATGCCCGCGACAGCGGGTATTTTTGTTTGCGGCGTTGCTAAACACAGTTTAAGCAAAAGCTGAAAACAAAAATAAATGTGAGCGAAGTGAGCGGCATTAATATTAGATGAAGCCCCCCACCCAGGGATCACTGAAGCGAAGCGGAGGTAATCCCTAACTCTCCGCAGAATAAAGTTCATTAGTACCTTAAAATACTCAACTTTTTTCAATTATTTACAAGGCTGTCTTAATTCAAGATAGCCTTTGTTATTTTTGCCATCAAAAGTTCAACGGAAACATTATAGAGATACATGGTACCAAGTTTATCTGAAGTCAAACAATTGGTTAACCAATTAGCATTAAAAATTCAGGCACCACAGTTTCTTTTACCCACTTATGGAGAATCTTTGGATAATGCCCATCCATATATCGAGATTGATCGTAGCGGATTATTATTTTATTTAGCAAATGAAAGGGGGCAAGAAGTATTGCGGTATATCGCTAAAGATATTGATGATTTGTTATATAATATATTTAAAGACATTACCTTCTCAATGGCGACTAAATATGAGTTGAGCAATCGAGTTAAAGGGCAAGATTTTAGAAAGATACTATTTGCTGAGCAAGAACGACTACTGAGTATATTAAGTTCCGATTGGCAATTAAGAAGACATATCGATATAAAAAATATATTATTAAACCATCCCTTCGATGATTTTGCAAGTATTAGAGTCGATTATTACAAAGAACTCGTTACACATGGAAAAAACCAAGGAAATGAGTGGTTGTTGGCATGTGAAAAATACCCTTTGCCTATCAATCATTAAATTCAACAACCTTCTATTTTTTGACTATTAACGACCTCTTTAACAACTTCTAAAATCCCTTCCAAGTGTTCTAATAGATTCACGTTCACCCCGCCAGATACAAAATGCTGTTCGCCAAAGGCGGATGGCATTTTTTGTTTATAGCGACTTGAATGACATTCAACGGAGCGAAAGACAAAAATGTCTATGCGAAGCAACAGCATTTTGCAGATGAAGCCACCCCACCAGAGGGATCACTGAAGCGAAGCGGAGGTAATCCCTAACTCTCCGCTGGCAACTTGCTTGCAGGTTGCGAACCTCTTTTATATCTTACCTACCGGGTTCCTTTTTAAAAAATCCAGGTAATACTTACATTCGCGTTGATGGAAGCAGTAATATTTTGCGGCATTCAGGCGACCGGAAAAACCACCTTTTTCAAAGAGCGTTTTTTTAATACACACATGCGTATTTCCCTGGATCAGTTAAACACAAGGAACAAAGAACTCCGGTTCATTGAAACCTGCATCCGCACATTTCATCCTTTTGTTATCGATAACACCAACCCTTCACGCGAAGAAAGGGCAAAGTACATAGCGATCGCAAAAGCAAATAAGTTTAAAGTGACCGGATATTATTTTCAATCCAAAGTTCAGGATGCGTTGATACGCAACAACCAGCGCACAGGTAAGGAAAAAATTCCCGAAGCAGGTATAAAAGGGACCTATAAACGCCTAAACCTGCCGTCCATGGATGAGGGCTTTGACGAATTATATTATGTAATAGCTGAGAACAATGTATTCACTGTAAAAGAATGGTCAAATGAAATTTGATGATCTGGATTTTAACATGAGGATTTATGAAACCTCGCAGGATCGCTGCGTGTTACCTGACGTGTATATGGTGGCCAGAATTGACGGCAGGGGTTTTACCCGGCTGACTAAAGAAACACATAAATTCGAAGCTCCATTTGACGAAAAGTTCCGGGACATGATGGTTGAAACAGTAAGGCATCTGATGAATTGCGGCTTCAATGTAATCTATGGCTATACAGAAAGTGATGAAATATCGCTGCTCTTTCATCCTGACGAAAAACTTTTCGGACGAAAGACGAGGAAATACATTTCTATATTGGCTGGCGAAGCAAGTGCTAAATTCTCCACCCTGCTGGGTCACGTGGCAGCCTTTGATTGCCGGCTTTCTGAGCTTCCCAATAAAAATTTAGTTGAAGATTATTTTAGATGGCGTAATGAGGATGCGCACAGAAACGCACTTAATGCGCATTGCTACTGGCGTTTGAGGGGCGATGATCTCACCGCGGCTGAAGCCGCCGAAAAGATTGAAGGAATGAGCATAGCCGCCAAAAACGAATTATTATTTCAATATGGCATCAACTTCAACGCACTCCCGTCCTGGCAAAAAAGAGGAATAGGCATTTATTGGAAAAACATCAGAAAGGAAGGCTTTAATCCTAAAACCAAGGAACATGTGGAGGTTGATAAACGAGTACTTTATACAGATTTTGAACTGCAAATGCGGGATGAATACAACAAATTCATACATGATCTTATTGACAAATACGAAAAGCGGTAATGAAGATCATCTTTTAATACTTTAACAAAGTCCAAAATTCTGTCAAGGCGTCCAAAACGCATCAAAAATCTTAGTTTTCCAATTTAGTTACGGCCATACCTGCGATGTCGCAGCATCAGCCCTACAACGCGCACCCGGAAATAGTCATAGCTCAGCGTGATGAGCAATAAACCGACCGGTATGTAAAAAGCGTTGAAACGAAGGTTCAAATAAGCAAATCCGCCAGCCAGACCGCCCAGCAAAAAGAAAATGATGATACAAAGTCTTAATAAGATGCGGCGGCGGGTTGCCCGTTGAACAGGTTTTCGAGCCAGCAACGCTGCGGACAGGTCAATGCCCAGGTCAGTGAACATACCCGTTAGGTGGGTGGTACGAACGACCGAACCGGAAACCATCGACACCAGCGCATTCTGCATACCCATAGCAAATAACAAACTTCCGGCAAAGTACTCGGTCTCCGGCAGTGTGTGTTGGTAATCGTGACCAAATACGGCAACAATTAAGATCAACAATACAATGACCATGATCGGAACGGTATAAGCAAACCGTTTATCCCTGCCTGTCTTCCCGATATATAATCCGGAAATAAAGGCCCCTGCCAGGAAAAGCAGCAGCCAGAGAGCCACCATGCGGGCTGCACGCAACTGCCCCGTGCTGAGGTTGACGGCGAGCAATGCCGCGTGCCCGGTAACGTTGGTGGTCAGAACGGCAAAGGCGATAAAACCTGCTGCATTGATAAACCCGGCATTCAGACACAACAGGATCGCCAGCCGCAGGTTATGCGCAAAGCTTCTTCGTTCTCCGGTGTGTCGCAGCATGTGCTAAATATCGGGATATGCCGCGAAATATCTGCTACAAACTATCTGTTTAATCCACACTCTCCGGACAGAGAAGTTGGGAGGTAACGAAACGCTCAATTTTTTATCAATAAAAAGTCACCTGTATTTAGTTCTTTCTGTTTTCAAATCGAATGGCATTTTGCGGTGACGAATTCCTGCTGCAGCAAAAATGGCATTTGCCAATGCGGGTGCAAATGGAGGTATTCCCGGCTCGCCAACGCCTTTTATTCTGCCGCCGTCTGCAATAATATGTACTTCCACAGGTGGAGCCTCATTGATCCGGGGGACAGGGCTGTCATAAAAATTATTTTGTTCTACAACGCCATTTTTAAAGGTGATACCGGGTTTGGTCGCTGCGGAAAGCGCCATTATAGCAGCGCCTTCAATCTGATTTTTCACATTGTCGGGGTTGACCACTGTTCCAAGATCGATAAGCGCAATCACCTTGTCGATCCTGATTACCTGAGCTACGGGATCATACGTTACTTCGACCACATACCCTAGCTGACAGCCAAAAAATTTCCATTGTGCTATCCCACGACCCTTATATTTTGGCAGCGGCTGGCTCCAGTCGGACAACTCCTTCAGCTTTTGAAGCAATTTCCAGGTATCTGACGTCTGCTCGCACATTTCCAAACGAAACGCCATAGCGTCCTTTTTGGCTTTATAAGCCATTTCATCGATAAAAGACTCGTGCGAAAAACACGTCGTCGAGCTAACAACCGACCGGAAAGCGGCCCCCGGAATATGCGACGCCGTATTGACATAAGAGGTCTTCAAATGGGGGATCTGATAGTCTTGTGAACCGATTCCTTCTACCATGCTTCGGTCAAGCCGGTTAGTATCGAAGGTTTTAAACAATGACTGGTGAAAATCAGGCCCGATAACTTTGTGACTGAAGGCTAACAATTTTCCGTCATCACTGATCGTACCGCTCATTTTGGAAAAGGTCATCATTCGCCACGGACCTTTTTTTATAGTATCCTCACGAGACCAAAGTACCTTGACGGGTTTATCGGTCAGCTTGGCAACGTTTACCGCTTCCACAATATAATCGTAATATAAACGCCGACCAAACCCGCCACCGATAAACATATTATGATATGTTACATTTTCCGGTTTAAAACCTGTTAATGCCGGAACACTATTGCCATCCGCCGCCGTCATCAGGTTGGGAACCTGTGTGGACGACCATATTTCTACCTTATCGCCTTTAACCTGCGCCACGCAAACCATCGGCTCCAGTGTATTGTGCGTAATTATCGGCGTTTCATAAAACGCTTCGATGGTATTGGCAGGCGTTGTTTTTACAGTCTCTATGTCGCCAATATTTTTATCGGTCATTCCCTCCTCATCAGCATGTTTCCACAACGATTGATCATATTCAGCAGAATTGTAGGTTTCATAACCTTTGGTATCCCATTCTACCGTCAATTTCTTTCGCGCCTGCGTAGCATTCCAGTACGAATTGGCTATTACCGCTACCCCGGTAAAACTGTAAATGCCTACGATGCGTTCTACCTTTTCTACTTTGATCACCCCGGGCATTTTCAGGGCTTCGCCGGCATCAAAGCTTTTCAAGGTTCCACCAATTACAGGGCACCTTTCTACGGTAGCATACACCATATCCGGCAATTGAACATCTGTCCCAAAAATTGCCGTGCCGTTGGTTTTCATAGGGACGTCCGGTCGTTTGGATTGGATGCCAATTATTTTAAAATCTTTCGGGTCTTTTAATTTAGGATTTTTCGGAAGTTCTGTTTTAGATGCTTCTTCCAGCAATTCGCCGTATGAGGCCGTTCTTTTTGAGGGCCGGTGAATAACCTTTCCATTTTCGGCGTAGCAATCCGCCTCATTTACCTGCCATTTGGTACAGGCAGCGGTTATGAAAACAGCTTTTGCGGCTGCGCCAACCTTACGCATCTCATCATAGCTGCCCCTCACCGAGGTGCTACCCCCCGCACGCTGGCCGTTTCCGAACTCTTTTTCCCCTCCTGTGTTTTTTATAATAACGTCTTCAAGCGACACCTCAAATTCTTCGGCGATGAGTGCCGGGATCGATTGAAATGTACCTTGTCCCATCTCCGGTTTTATATTAAAAAGGGTAATGCTCCCATTCGATTCGACTAATATAAATGGCGTAAATTTACTGGCAGCAACAGCATCTGCGGCTTTGCGGGTATTCCCTTTAGCTGATAAACCCAACCATAGCGCCATACCCGCTGTACCTGCGCTTTTGATAAAATGACGCCTTGATATCTAACTAATCGCTTTCATAATGATCTGTCTTTATTTCGCATTCGGTGGCCTTTAACTGCCAATATTTTCACCTCCACCTTTAAGCTGGTCTCATTCTGTTGTTTACTCTCGTGAAGCAACAACTTTTGACAATATTTTCCGGCCCGCGTCTGCCTCCCTCCTGCCGATACAGTTTTCAATGATCGACAGCATTTGTAACAGTTGTGGTTCAGTGAAGCCCAAGCGCATACTTATTGACAAATGACCCCTTAATTGTGATTCGACACCACCGATGCTGGCAAGGGCGGAGATTGTCGTCAGTTCGCGCTCCTGGTTAGTTAGCACACCACGACTAAAAATATCCGCAAAAAGATGCTCCTTTAAAAATGTATCGATTACAGGGACAAAAGCTGCATACCCGGTTTTTACCCCATTTTCTGCCCGGCCGGTCAATTTCTCCAGGTTAACTTTTCCGATTTCGTACTTGTTTTCTGCGTTGCTTGTTGATGTAGGCTCTACACCTGTGGGATCAGTTATTCCCCGTGCTTTTCTTTCCGTAACTACCGCACTAAAAGTATTTATTGCATTTAAACTCCGCGGGAACCCACAGTAGGCAGCGAGTTGTACTAACATCTCCTTGATCTCATTAATACTCAAACCGGCATCAAGGCCCTTGTTCAGCGAAAGCTTCAGCGCCGGTAAATTGCCTTTGCCGGTAAGCGCCGCTATGGCAACGATGCCTTTCCTCTTCTCACTCAAATCTTGTGCGCGCAAATCTTTAAAGGCTATCAATATGGTAAGAATTATTATCAGAGCTGCTTTGGGAATATTCATCATAGGAGTTTTAACTTAATTTTATAATCCGGGCTGCCCCTTCTGCCGGAATAGATCGCATTCACAGCCCTATCTTCTGGCGGTTTGGCATATCCGCGATGATTAACTAAGGATTGTACTACCAAATTTGGCGATGATATTTGGTATTTTGGTATATATTTTACAGGAATATATACCAAATTCACTGATTTACGCGATGATAAAACAATCTCATCCCCGGCGCTTGCGTAAACAACCTGTTGTTTTTACACCTCCTCGTTTTTTGACGCGTACCCTACCCGTAGTTTATTGTCACATTTCCCCCTTTATTTGTCACTTACCCCCCGCAATGGTTCCTCCATTGTTACCGAGATTTGTTTTGTAACAAAACCGGTTAAGAGATTTTATTATAAACAAGCTTAAAGGAGACCATTGTCATGAGAAAGATTATCGTTTTAACATTTATTAGTTTAGACGGCGTTATGCAGGCGCCGGGAGGTCCGCAGGAGGATACATCCGGCGGATTTAAATACGGCGGATGGTCGGCACCCTTTGCCGACGAAGATTCGGGCAAGGCCATGATGAAACAGATGGAACCCACAGACATGCTGCTGGGCAGAAAAACATTTGACATATTTGCCGGGTACTGGCCCTCACATGCGGATTTTTGGCCAGGCGTTAATGAGGTAACAAAATATGTATTGTCCAATACCCTCAAGGAGTCGGACTGGGATAACTCGGTGTTCCTGACCAGCGTGGAGGATATAAAAAAGCTAAAAGATTCAGAGGGTGGAGATATTAAGGTATGGGGAAGCGGTGAACTTGTCCGGCTGCTGTTAAAACACGATCTGGTGGACGAACTCTGGCTCAAAATTTATCCCGTACTTCTTGGAAAAGGGAAAACGATCTACAGTAACGAAACCATTCCGGCGGCTTTCAAGCTGACTGAAAACTTTGTTACACCGGCCGGTGTTATTTTCGCGAATTACGTGCGGGATGGTGAAGTTAAAACAGGGTCATTTGGCGACTGAGTTGCGCTGTAGCGGTACGGCAGCTGCCGTACCTGATTAAAACCGATCATAACTTAGTTTTAAATAAAATAAATCATTTGCTTATGTTATCCTTAAAGCCACATCTCTGGTTCAACCAAAACGATGTTAAAGAGGCCGCCGAATTTTATACCGGATTACTGCCTGATTCAGCCATCACCGTTATCGGTGCGTTTCAAAACGGCCCGTCCGGTGTATGTAATGTTATTGAGTTTACCGTGGCCGGTCAGCCCTTTCTGGGCCTCGGAGCGGGCGGCTCACTGGAATTCACCCCGGCAATTTCCTTTATGATCAATTTTGATCCGTCACATGATCCGGACGCAGCCGACCGTATTGACGAAGTATGGGAAAAACTTTCAGACGGCGGAAAAGTGATGATGCCGCTGGATCGCTATCCTTTCAGTGAACGTTACGGATGGGTCAGCGATAAATATGGATTGTCGTGGCAACTGATCCTGACCAATCCTGATGGCGAGGAAAGACCCACGATCGTTCCCTCGATGATGTTTACGGGAGAAGTGGCTGGCAGCGCCGAACAGGCCATCGATTTTTATTGCGGTATATTTAAGGATAGTAAGCGCGGGATTACTGCGAGGTATCCTGCTGGCGCAGCTCCCGACAAGGAAGGCACGCTGATGTTTGCCGATTTTAATATTGATGGGGCGTGGATGGCTGCGATGGACAGCGCCCACCCGCATGGTTTTTATTTTAACGATGCGATCTCCATGCTGATCTCCTGCGATACCCAGGAGGAAATTGATTATTACTGGTCAGCGCTTTCGGCAGGCGGCCAAGGAGGACATTGCGGTTGGCTGAAGGATAAGTTCGGCGTATCATGGCAGGTGACCTCAACAGTGATTTTCGACGCTATCAAAAATGGCGACCCGGATCAGATCGCCCGTGTGATCAGTGCCTTTATGCCGATGACGAGAATAGACATCACTATGTTGAAAAGCGCTTATAACGGAGACTAACTCAAAAAGGGAGACTGCGTGCCGTTGCCGTCTCCTTTTCAATAAACCACTTTATAAAATATCCGGGGCCCTGCGGGATAAAATACAGCTGTTTTAAACGTTTTCAAGTCCGTATTTTTTTAGCACCGCCTCCGGCACACCCTCCCATTTTCCGGGAGCATTACCTTTATAACCCAGGTCATCTATTCCCATTTTACTGGTAAAAAACCCGATAGCCACCAACTCCCTGATCTTATTAAAAAAGGCTACCCCCTGCTGCATGACAGGCTTTGCTAACGATGGATAAGCAATTTCGTCGAGCAGGGCGATTTGCTGCTGCGGTGTGCATTCTGAAAATGCCTTGTCGTGCCTGTTCAGGCATTGCAGATCGAGCCAGCGCAGCCCGCCGCGCACCGGAAGCTGATGCACCGGCTCATCCTTTACAATAAACTCGATAAAATCAGGCACTTTGGCGTCAGTTGCACTGCCGCTTCTGGCGTCTTTAGGGATGATCAGATCGCTCAGAACAGCAATAGTAGCCATCTCGTGGTCATCAAAAAATTTCTCACTCAGCAGCTTTTTATCCCGTGCTATCTCAAAATCTTCCCGTCCGGTGGTGGGTACGGTTGCGTCAACTTTCTGTCCGGCATCTTCCGGTGTATGGCAGGACGTTATCACGGCTCCGGCCGTCAGCGTGCCGAGGCCTATCGCTTTAAGACTTTCTCTTCTGTTCATAATTCGTCAGTTTAAACATTTTGTTTTTTTCGCTGTGCCATCAAATATTCCGTTGTACGCATGGCAAGGGCGAGGATGGTCCATGTCGGATTCTTTTCGGATTGCTGTGTAAATACCGACCCGTCGGTTACAAAAAGGTTTTTGCAGTCATGCGCCTGACCCCATTTATTTAGCGCCGACTTTTTCGGATCGTCGCCCATCCGCACCGTGCCGACCTCATGAATGCCCTTACCCGGCTTGTCCAGCCCGTAATTGGTTTCCGGCCCGGCAGGTGGCAACAGGGGTATGCCGCCCATTTCCTTCACGATCGCCTGTGCAGTTTGCTGCATGTGTTTTGCCTGATTAATTTCGTCGGTGTTCCATTTATAGCGAAACCGCAATACCGGGATACCATATTTATCTACCACGGCGGGGTCGATCTCGCAGTAGTTATCAGCGCGGGCAGTTGATGTGCCATGACAGCCAAAACCGGCCATCGTGCCATAAAAACGCCGGTAATCATCCTTCAAACCGGCGCCATAGCCGCCGCCCGGCTTCATCTTGCCATCCCTGCCGGGCAGATACCCGTTCAGATACGGAGTCGTCACGCCCTCAAAACCGAAATAGCCTCCATATCCGGGCATCATCATCCCGCCGAATATTTCGAGATGATATCCCCTCGGGAAATCCAGCTTTTTATTATCCAGCCACCAGGGAGCATACAGATGCAGACTGCCCACGCCGTCCTCATTAAAACGTTCACGATCCAGCAGCTGCGGCAATATGGCGACACCCGCGCCCTGCGTTGAGTCATGCAGGTATTTGCCCACAACGTCGCTGCTGTTGGCCAACCCGTTAGGGTGCCTTGCTGATTTTGAATTAAGTAAGATCCTCGCCGATTCGCAGGTGCTCGCCGCGAGAATAACGGTCTTTGCATTGACCTGATATTCCTGCATGTCGTTTTTATCCACGTAGGACACACCGCTTGCCAGTCCTTCATCATCCGTAAGGATCTCCCGTACCATAGCATTCGTCAGCACCTTTAAGTTCCCGGTTTTCAATGCAGGAATCACGAGGCAGGAAGAAGCCGAAAAATCACCATATATCTTACAGCTCCGGTTGCATTGTCCGCAAAAAAAGCACGCTCCCCTGTCTTTATTACCCGGCAATGCCTGCGTCAATACTGACCCGCGGCCTGCAATCACCTTAATACCCAGTCCGGTTGCTGCCTTTTTCACAAACAATTCGTTTAAGCGCGGTTTCGGAGGCGGCAGGAAAATGCCGTCCGGATCATTTTCAAGTCCTTCCATGGAACCATAAACGCCGATAAGCCGGTCAACTTTATCATAATAGGGCTTTACCTCGTCATAGGTGATAGGCCAGTCGTCACCTACCCCGTAGCTGGTCTTACATTTAAAGTCCTTAGGCCCCATGCGCAGCGAGATACGCCCCCAGTGATTGGTGCGCCCGCCGAGCATTTTCGCTCTGAACCATTGAAATTCCGATCCGTCCTTTTGCGTATAGGGCTCGCCGTCAATTTCCCAGCCGCCGTACGATGCATCAAAGTCACCCATCGGCCGCGTGGCATTGCCACCTCTCCGCAATGATTCATACGGCCATTTTAACTGCTGCGAGTCTTTTGCGGGATCAAAAAAAGGTCCGGCCTCCAGCATCAGCACTTTTATGCCTGCATTGGCCAGCACATATCCGGCCATGCCGCCCCCGGCCCCGGAACCGATGATGACCACATCATAGGTTTCGGATGTTTTTTTTATCTGCATTTTGAGTTTGATTTATCGGTTATGCCATCCGTCCGGCCTTTTCAACCAGCGCTTTGGTTGCCGCAACACCGGCATAATCATCTAAATATTTGCCGTCCTGACTGTACATCTTCAGCAAGCCGCCCTCGTATTCTATACTCACCCAACCGTTAAAGCCTGAATCTTTGATGATCTTGAACATGCGGTAAAAATCCGTTTCGGCATCATCGCCGTTAGGCATAAATACGTGCGACTTGGCATGCACCCCCTTGGCAAAAGGCATCAGTTCGGTAATACCCTTATATTTATCGTATTCCTCCAGGCACTTCGTTTTCATGTATCCGGCAATATCATTGGTTTCAGGTTTGGTGCGGTTTACACAGAAATTATCAAAATCGGCAAGGGTACCGCAGTGGCTGCTGTTCACCTGCTTCATTACCCCCGCAAGCCAGGAACCGTTACAGGATATGCCTACATGGTTTTCTACAATGATGTCGATATGCTGCTTGCTGCCGTATTCGATCAAACGGCCAAGGCTGTCAACAGCCGCTTTGGCAACATCAGCAGGGGCACCCTCGCCTTCCACATTCACCCGGATCATCGGGCACCCTAATTCTGCGGCGGCATCGATCCATTGATAATGACTTTCAACCTGTTTTAGTCTCAGTTTATCATCCAGGTTCCCAAGCGATCCCGGTTCATTCAGCAAATCGACCATAATGCGCAGGTTATAACTGCCGTTGTCCGCAGCGCGCTGTTTCAGGTCGGACAGGTACTTTTTATCTTTAGCCCTGTCAGAAAAGAACATCGAGCAATAGTCCAGTCCGGTTATACCCAATTCTTTTGATTTAGCTGCAAAATCCAGCGGATCGAGTTTCTTCGTCCAGAACTGGCTGGCAAAAGAGAACTGCGAAATAGCGAACTTAAAAAAAAGCTTCCGGCTATCCTCTGCAAACAAGAAGTCGGGTACGGTGGCAGCTAACCCCAGTCCGGCCGCCCCTATTGCAGCCTGACCGATAAATTTTCTTCTGTTAATTTTCATTCTGAGAGTTTTAATTGGTTGTTCTATTTAGTTAATTTTACAAAATGAAGTTAGAATAATTATTTATCATTTAGTGAATTTTACTAAATAAATTTAAAACTTTATCACGACACCCGGAATATTACCTTTGCAGCATGATTACTAAAGCCGACGTGGAGGATTTTGTATTAAACGGACACCTGCGTTACGTTCCGCATGTGTCTATCGATTGTGCTATTTTCGGCTACCATGAGCAGCAGTTAAAGCTTTTGCTTATCCGGCATAAAGCGATCGACGGATGGTGTCTTCCCGGCGGATATATTAAGCGAACGGAAAAATTAGTGGAGGCTGCTAACCGTAACGTTAAAGAACGAACCGGGATCGACAATCTGTTCTTACAACAGTTTAAGACTTTCGGCGATCCGGGTCGCGCCAAAACAGAACAGTTCGATACCGATAAATGGTTTACGGCTACGGGCGTGGCTATTACTAAAGACAACTGGCTGATCGATCAGACGATCTCCGTGGGATTTTACGCCATCACCGATTTTTCCAAGACGGTATTGCAAAAAGACCTGCTCACCGACGACTGCGCCTGGTTCGATATCGATGATATCCCGCCCCTCGAATTTGACCACGACGAGATGGTACGGGAAGCGCTGCATACCCTCCGGGTACAGCTTTACCATTACCCCATCGGTATCAACATGCTTCCCGAAAAGTTCACCCTCAGCGAAATCCATGTACTGTACGAGACCCTGCTGGGTAAAAAACTGGATATCAGTAACTTTCCCAAAAAACTGATCGCGCTGGGTCTGCTAAAAAAGCTCAACGAAAAACGCAGCATCGGGCCGCACCGCTCACCGCATCTTTATGTTTTTGATCAGGAAAAATACACCGAGGCGCTCAGGAACGGAGTGGTATTGTCCTGAGTTTACATCTGCTTACCATCACTGGAGACCACCCTTTAAACCATCTCATTATTAGCAACTTATTAAATTCAGTATTAACAGCACACCACATGGTTAACATAATGATAACATTGATATAACTTTAATATAACCTAACTTTGTGTCAATCTGTAAACCATGAAAAAAGAAAACACGAAGTCAGTATCAAAGGCGGCGAAGGCCGCAGAAAGAAAAACCGTCAAAGAAAATCTGGTAACGGAGTTAAAAGCCTTTGCAGCAAAGCTCGGTCACACCTCGAAGAAAATTGAACGGGAAATAGAAAAAAGCGCAAAGAACCTTGCCAAAAAACTGGCGAAACCCGCTAAAACAGAAAAAGTGGTTGTGCTCAAACCTAAAAATGAAAAACCTGCGGAGGCTGCGCCAAAAACACCGGCTCCGGCACCTAAGAAAGTAGCCCCGGCAGCCGCGGAAAAGAAACCTGCGTCTGCAAAACCCGCAGCCGACAAGAAAGCAGCGGCCGAAAAACCCACCCCCGTGAAAAAAACGGCGAAATAATATTTGTATTGTTGGATTAAAATGCCTCCGGGAATTACCGGGGGCATTGTTGTAGATAGGTAAAAAATCTGCAGTGCTTTGATCTTCAGCAGCCGCCCTGGTGAGGGACACGCTTATAAATCATTTTACCATCCTTTTCTATATAGTCGCCCCATATAATGAGATAGGGATATTTAGGCGCGCGTCCTGCAGTATGACTTCTTATAATTATTTTGTCGTTAACTTTCAGACCTTGTAACTCCCGCGGGGCGTTGTTAAGAAGATAATCTTCGCCGTTAATCCTGACCAATACGCAGTAGTCGCCTGGTGATGCTGACGGGAGGAAAAGGGAAATTACAACAGCTTCCATATTGGCATAGGTATTAAGGTATTTTCTTATTTTGTCAGCGCTGGCTTGTACCTTTTTACCTTCGGCAGAAGCCTCCCATTTTTTGTACCTTATACCATCGGGGGATGCTTCCCATTTTTTCAAATCGGCCTTTCTTTCAGCGACGGACAGCGGCTTTGAGGACGGCTTCTCAGGTTTTTCATTTTTAATTCCGCGATTGGCAAATACCAGTCCGCTCACCACAACCAGTAGTAAGATCAGTGTAGAAATGATTTTTTTCATATTTGTGCGTTTATTAAATAACATCAGGATTCCCGTGATAAATCAGACCGGATAAAGAGATACTTTTTATTTTTATATCCGGTCAAAATTGATAAAGCGAAATTACCTGGTTATCTTTTGGCGCAGGGAATTTGGATTGTAAATAAAATTGTAAACTTTGTAAATAAAAATTGGGGAGAATGTCTGGTAGCCGAAATCTTATTTCCGGGAAACGTAAATACCTGTTAGGATTGATACTGTTCATCATTACCTCCGTAATATGTGCGGCTTTCAGCATAACAGGCAGTGATGATTTTGACATAGCCAGAAGGGAAGTTTTGCTCCGCAAGATCGGGCATGAACTACTCCTGCAGTCGGGCGACAGTACCTCAAGGGTCCT
>DASZTX010000030.1:0-10340 GCA_035547875.1 Mucilaginibacter sp.
CGGCAGTTAATCACCTGGTCGTAATACGCTCCATCTTCAATCAAGCCATTGCCGAAAATGTTGCCGATCCAAAATATTACCCATTCGGCAAAGGAGGGGTTGTCATCAAGTTTCCCGACAGCAAAAAAAGCGGCCTCAATCCTGCTGATATTATTGCCCTCGAAAATATCACTCTCACAGGCGAAGCCAATCATGCCCGTAATCTGTGGTTGTTCGCATTTTATTTCGGCGGGATGCGCGCCTCAGATGTTCTGCGGTTGAAATGGTCCGACTTTGAAGATGACCGCCTGTACTACAAGATGGGCAAAAACGAAAAAGGTGGCTCATTAAAGGTAACCCAAAAAGCAGAGGCAATATTATCCCAATACAGGCGGGAAAACCCTAAACACAATTTGGTGTTTCCCGACCTGGAAAAGCTGCCGGATTTGAACGATAAGGCAAGGATACAGGCTTATATCAAAGTGCGCATCAAGTCGAATAACTACCACATGAAAGCGGCCCTGAAAGCGGCGAAAATCAACAAGGAAGCAACTTCACATAAAACTCGTCACAGCTTTGCACAGATGGCAAAGAACGTCATCCCGGCCTATAAACTTCAAGAAATATTTCGGCACTCGACCTTAGCGACTACCGAGGGCTACATGAACAACAACTTTGTGAATGAGGAAATCGACAGCGCGATGGAGGATGTGATGGCCAAACTTAATTAGTGCCAATAGCACTAATTAAGTTCCGTATTTTTACCTATAAAAAAGGGTGTTTTCACGGGGTGGTTAATTGATTTTCTTGTTTTAGATTTGGCTTGTTAACTGTGCAATCTTATCCGAATTAATTACCTTAACCTAAAAGCCGTGAAATCATTTTCAAAAAAAACATTTTCATTCATTTTTTTTCTTATCATATTCTCTTTTAGCTACGCTGTCCATGCGCAGGTCACATCCGTTTCCCCATTAGAAAGTTTCATGCAGAATGAAGGGGTAAAAGACTTAGCTAATTTGGCCCACGCTTTGAACACATTTACCAATGGCACATAGGCGCTCATCATATCTTTTATGATCTGGTTTATATAATCCCCTTTCCCATTGCTCGGCAATGGTTTGCATATCGGCATATTCTTCATTGGTTAGCGTATCGTTAGATAACGGATGAGGCCAAGAAACAACTATATTCCGTTATAGATGCTCTGTTAAGGGATTACAAAGCTAAGAAAGCCTACTCCCATAAATGAACAAAGCCCCGGTGAAGGGGCTTTGCCATTGACTATCTTTAGTTAGACTTTATCCAGTACTTTATTCTTCCAATCAAATAGAGTACACATATAACCATTATAAATATATGTAAAGTCAAACAAGACCAATAAAATAAATCTATATATTGACTTGTACTTGCTGTCATGAAATTCATTATTCCTACAAATAATAAATAACCGATGGCGGCAAGTATCATAATTGACAGTAACACACATTTAACCCAAGTTTTCATTTTTATCATTGTACAGTTACTTTAATATTAGGATTTTGTTGTAATAACTCATCTATTAATTTCCGGGTGTCAAATCCCTTTTGTACAGCAGTACCCAAATCTTTCCAGAATTGTGCCCCTCGCCATATTGGACTAGCGTGCTTTTCACGAATATCCTTTACACCGCTTGGTTGACCTATTGTCATTGAAACGCCTTTCATATAACCAGGTGATGATCGAATAGGATTATTAATTACAGGATCATCCGTATTTTGATAATCTATCGAAAAGTCTGTTACTCCTGTGCCCTTTGCAGCATCTTGATTATCGGTAATGTCTGCCGCTTGAAACGTATTAATAAACACGGATTGAGCAACAATATAGCCATTTTCTTTGAGTACCTCGATTACACCTTCCGCAAATGCTCCGCCCATACTGTGCGATACTATTCTGAACTGTTCGCCATCCTGTAATCCTGCAGTTAGCTCTGCTAAATGCTCTCTTGCATATTCGCGCCCTTCCTCTGTCCGATCCTTTGCAGACGAAAGATAAGTAGGTTGGTAAGGTATAAATTGAGGATTGGTATAATCTCCAAAATATTGTTGCGCTCCTTTAACGAAAGAACCATTGCGTCCACCCCAATAAGGCTCACCCGGCGGTGGAGAGCCACCTCCAATCTTTCCGTTGATAAAGATTATTCTACGACCATCATCATCTATTGCATTTATCGGTTGATTAGCAGCATAAGAATATCCAGAAAACGCAACGTATTTCTCCGCCAACGGATCGACACTCGTCCACCTTCCAATAACCGGATCATAGAACCTCGCGCCATAATCGTATTGGTTAAGCTCCTCCTGTAGCTCTTTTTTATTGTAAAGGTACTCATTTTTCGGATCGGGAACTGGCGGCGTGCGGTTTATTTCCAGGCCGAAGGGATAATAATCATCCACCTGGTAACTTACTGCTGTGCCGGTTTTTGTTCCAAAGGTGACGCGCGTATTGCCTAAGTTGTCGCTCAAGTAATATTGGTAATCATAACCTGTCCCGTTTGGCGTCGCCCGTCCTTCCTCAGTCTGTATAAAATCCAGCGCGGTAGTGCTGTTAAGGTACTGGATGCCATCAATATAGTCGGTAGTCGTCGTTGTCGCGCCGGTCACAGCAACTTTTCGTAGCTTTCTGCCGGCAGCATCATAAGTGAAGGTGATAGTCCCCGTTGCTGTGGTATCGGCATAGGGCAGATTCAGGAGGTTGTAACCGTATTGCTTGTTTTGCGAAGGATTTACCGTGTTGGTGTTTGTCCTTAAATTCCCGTTGCCATCAAATACATAGGCGGTCGTCCCGGCAACCAGGCCAATGCCGTTGCCAGACCTGTCGTTGATGCTCGTTGCCTGGTTTCCGGCATAAGTATAGGCGAGGCTGTCAATCTTTGTGCCCGCCTGGTAGCGGTTCAGCCTGGATATGTTGCCCATCACGTCATAGCTGATACCCTGTTCTTTATAGTTATCCGATGACGCGCCCGATGTAAGCCTGTTCAGCTTATCGTAGGTATAAGTAAAGGTATGGATATTAGGCATCGCCGCCGTTCCCCACTGCTGGTATGCGATGTTACCGTTGTATTGCTTGTTGGTACCGGTATTGTACAGCAATTGCATTTGGAACAGCGCTGCGGTACTGCTTTTCAGCCATCCCCGCTCGTTATAGGCATAGTTGACGGGCTGCAAAAAGTTGAGGCTGTCGGTGCTGTGCAGGTTTTTGGTCTTTATCTGGCCGATCTCGTTGTAATCTATTTTTGATAACAGGGTTCTGGTGGTCGGACTGCTGTTCAGATTTTGTATCTGTTCCCAGGTTTTAAGCTTGCGGCCGGCATGGTCATACAGATAGGTGTTGCTGATGGTGACCAGCGGATAATCGGTATGTGTGCTGATCCAGTGTTTCCGTATGGTGGTGGTAGGCGCATTGGTGAAATCATAGGTGACGCCTACCGCATCAAAGTTGTCGGCGTTTATCACGCCGCCTAAATAGTGCTGTGAATAGGCCGTGAGGCTTCTGCCCCAATAGTCGTAATAATGCGCTGTCCACAGCATATCTGCGGGTGTGTTCAATATCGCTGTTCTGGTGGCAACCAATTGCCCGCGTGTGCCCAGGTCGGCGCCAGCCGGTGCGGTGAATCTGGCAGGCTTGCCGGGTGCGTTGTTATAGTTGTCGTAGTAATTATAGGTGAGCGGAGTCGTGCTGCTGGTCGGCCAGGCCACGTTGGTATAGCCGGTGCCGCTGGTCAGCGGCGCTTCGTACAGGTTGGTGGTAATTCCGTCCAGTATCCCCTGCAAGGCCGTACGGGTGATATCCGTGCCCCCATTTGTCCATATTCCGGTAGTGGCTACCCGGCCCTGCGCGTCGTATTTGGTGTATATCCATTGCTTTTTAAAATGTTGCAGGCTGTCCTGCGCGGCCACCACCTGATCCATGATGTTATACACCATGTACTCCCAGCCTTTGCCCGGTAGTTTCTTTTGTATCATCCTGCCCAGCCCGTCGTAGCGGTACTGGTAACAATAATTGTTAAGCGTTGCAGCATTTATCGTCCAGTTGCTGTCCGGCTTTGCACCGGGTGGCAGCACATATGCCAGACGGCCAAAGTCGTCATACACATAATAGGTGCTCAACTGCTGCAGGGTCGTTCCGCCAGGGAAATTATATGTTCGTTTTAGCAGGACTCTGCCGTCGATGTCCTTGTATTCCTCCACCGTGCCCGCCCGGCCGCTATTCCAGTTCTCATCTTTACCGATAGTGAGGGTGAGGGTGCCCGCCGGGTAGGTCGCGGTATTGCCCGCCCGGGCAAGCGTTTGCACTCCGGCACTGCTGATAGTGGTGGTGTATAACGCAACCTGCCTGCTTTTGAGCGAATCGGTTGCAAAGGTGGTGTCATTGTTCGACTTGTAATCCGTTTTCATGGTGTGGCCGGTCCCAGCCGTGCCGATAATCCGCCAGTCTACCCCGGTTGCTCCTTGCTCAACAGGCCGGTTCAGCGGGGAATTGTCAAACAGCGTCCGTGCATGGGCGCTGTCGATTGCCGATACCCCCGACCCGGCAGGCGGCGTGCTGTAAAAGCTTTGCTGTGCACTGCTGACCGCGTCGCTTCGATAACTACCTGTCGTGCCGCTAAAGGCGGTATAAGGCAGGTACTTATTGATCTCCCTGCCATACGGGTCATAGGCCTGCGGTTGTATCACGTCCAGCAACGATGGGCTCCCCATTACCTGTATGGTTTGCAGGGGGCGCCCCAGGCCGTCGACATATTGCACCGTTTGCATCAGCTGGCAGGTACTCAACCCGGAAAGCTGTGTCCAGTCGGTAAAACCCGACACTCGGGGTGTACTGCTGATGATGTAGTTTGCAGTAACCGTTGGGCTTGTGTTCAGGGTGGCGCAGTCTGCCGGTACGATAGCCGCAGTAAACGGAACCGAAGAGGTGAACCCTGGTGAGAGGGTAACGCTGATGTTGCTGTTATGCGTACCGGATGTATTAGGTAATGACAGTTCGATCGGCCCGATAGTTTGCGCCTGAAGACTACCGATCACACCGGAAAACAACAATGCGGTTAGCAGCAATTGGAGGTTTAGTTTCTTTTTCATGGCCGGTTAATTTACGGTGAGTGATAAATCCGGGCTGCCGGTAGCGATGACCACACTGGTAAAGGTGGCATTGTGCCCGCTTACGGGTGTTCGCGTACCGAGCGTAAAGGTACCGGTGAACGTACCGTCGAACGCCGTGAACGCCGAACTGTAGGTTGCTGGCGGCACGTTGAATACCTGCGCCGTAGCCGAGGCCGTGAACAGGAACGGCGAGGCTATGCCGCTGAAGGTGACCGAGCCGCTGTGCCCTGAATTATTATGTATCGTAAACTGGATCGTTGCTGCGCAGGTGCAAACGGTATTCGCTTTTATTTGTCCGTTTACACGGCGGTCGTAAAGTGCTTCAGCATTGGCTGATGCCGTAGTGACAGCATAATAGCGGTTAGCCGGAACGCCGTAGGTGGTCGTGCCGGGCGTGGTGTTGACCGGGCAGTTGTTGCGGGTAAAGGTGCTGTCCCCCGTAGCGGCATTGCCATGCGTCTGGTCGTAGGTATGATAACCGTAGTTTTTAACGATGAAGCCGTTCCAATCCTTAATGTTCCGCAGGCGGCTGAACGGATCATATTCAAAGTGATTGATGCCGCCCCTGGTGTCAGCCATGGCCGTAACGCCATTGGGATCGTATGCGTAGGTATTCATTTGCGCATCAGCCGGATAAATGCGCAGTTCATCAAGGTTTGCTGTACCGCTGACCACGACGCTGCTGTGCCCCGATGGAACGATGTATTCGTAATACGTCCAGTTGTTATTCGTCCGCAAAGCCGCCCCGGTTATGCTGCCCCCTGCGGTGACTGTTGGAGCGCCCTCACTACTCCACAGCGACACCACGTAACTTTTGGCGGTGTTCATGGTTGGCGAGGTCACACTGCCGAGACTTAGCGGATATACACGGTCTCCTGTCGGCGCTGTCGGGTCGGTTACGGTTGCACCGCTATAGCTCCAGCCGCTATGGCGCGGCGCTTCAAAGCTGGTATAGGCTTCTTCATTGGATGTCGTATTGTAAAGCGCATTTTTCACCTGGGCTGTCGGTAACCCGTATTCATAATCCCAGAGAATGGAGACCGGGGTCGAACCGCGTGGGGTGTACTGTGCAATATTATTCTGCGTATCATACTTGTCAAAGCTTATCATCTGCACATAACGCGAATCTTTGGTCAGGCTGCCGCCGCTCAGCGCCGAGGGCGTAAAGTCAGTCACCGGTGAAATGATGTTTAACGTGCTGACCTTGTCAGGTACGATAGAACCGGTAATCGAGCCAAACTTGAACTGACTGAGCTGCGCTGAAGTCGTTTTAGTGGTCGAGCCGATCTTGTAGGTTTCGTTCTTTTCAACCGGATCGGCCCACAGGTGCCGGTTTACCATGCTGTCAATAACCGCATTACCTACGGTATAGTTAAAGGCATATTTGTTATTAACGGTCCGGGTATTGCCTTTGCTATCTACATGTGTAGTGCTGATGATCTGTTGGTGCGTGGTATCCGAACCGTAATTGTAGGCAATAGCCGTACTGACGGATTTTGTCGTGTCGTTCAAATCATAGTTAATAGTCGTGGTGCTCGTCAAATAGTTATCATCGGATGCGATATTATAATTGGCGTAGGGGAAGGCGTTAACATCATTTAATGCCTCAGGCTGTGTGTGGCCATAGTAGGCGAGGAAATAGCCGGTCACAGATTCTGACCGCCGTTGCTGACCTACCACCATACCCACGCTACGATATAAAGTATCCGGGCCAAATGCAGTATAAGTGTTCGTCTTTTTATGGACAATCTGGTAGCTCCCATCGCTCTTCCTCAGGTAATCGTCTTTTTCCGTCAATTGCCCCCGAGCGTAGAAATAGTCTTCCACCACGGGCACTCCCGTTGCTCCTGCACTGCCTGACCAGTCATCCTGGCGCCACCTGAATTTATATATGCTCTTGCCTGTATTTCCTGTCGGCGTTCCGACATATTCAGTTACATTGGTGTAAGCCACGGGGTTGCCCTCCGTCGGAGTTAAATTCAGTGCCGGCTCGGAGAAATACGACCGGCCTCTTTTATCAACACATACTGCTGGGTCCGACGAGGCGGTCGGGGGAATATAATATTTGATCAACAGGGTGTTAAAGAAGAAGCCTTGGTCGATCATGCCCGCAAACCCCGTGATCTTGAAGTTTGCCTGCGCAGTATTATATTGGTAGGATTTTATCATCGGCGTGGCGTTAATATTGTCATAGCTAATGATGCTGTCAATCCTGAGGCCGCCGGTAAGGTGAACAACGCCCACGCCATCCTTAAACCGGTTGGTCTGGTACTTAAAATTGGTGTAACCACCGGTCGGGTAATGGATCCCTGTTAATACACCGGCCTGCATGAACGCAGAGTCCGGTTCGCGGCTGTAAGGGTCATCCCCTCCTATGAATTTCGTTGTCGGCGTGCTGGTGCTGGTGGCCTGAAACGGAATTTCTGTTTTGGGTATCAGCGTCGTATTCGTTTTGCCGTTGTAATAGCCCCAGTAATCCCGGGAAAAAGAATGATAGTCGGGAGTCTGCTGTGTATTATAGTCGAAGCTGTATCGCTGAATCGTACCGCCCGCTTTGTCCTGTATTTCTATGGCGTCGAGCCTGAGACGAAGTGGTGTCCCCGTTGACGATGTGTAATAGCCCTTGATAAATTTGATGGTCTTTTGCAGTTCGTAAACCTTCAATCCAAAGTTATAGCTGTAGATTTTAATATTATTGAGGCCACGACTGTTTAAGTCTGACCGTACGGCGGTATCAAGTGTAAAGACAACCTTTCCGTTTTTATAACTGATTTCGCTGACATCCTGCTCCCCGACGCCGGAATCCGTGTCCGTTTCCGACAGCACAGGGTTGGTGTTGGCATAACCCGTTGGACAACTTGCGGTGGGAGTAGTAAAAAAGTGTGCCTCCTGGTCTTCGATGTAGATCATCTGCCCCTTATAGGTGACTAAAGATGAATTGGTCACATATTTAAAATTAACCGTATCCCTCCGGCTCTGCCCGATCATTCGTTCCAGTTTCCAGGCGGTTATTGCGGAGACCGGCGCACCTGAACTGGCCGTGCTGGTTGTCGTCTTCTCCCTGTAGGTATAACCCAAGTTATAGACAACACCCTGTTCATCCGTTATATTGAAGCACATTGTATCGGCGGAGCTCGTTCGGTTGACAATAAGCGGAGCATAGGGAATCATTTCCACTTTGTAACTGTCTTTGGCATTAAAGAAAAACTTGCCGGTGTGACCGGGTATGTCATACGTGTAAATATCCGGGCGCGTGTCGTATTGGTTATTATCCGGGTTTGTTGCTACGTCGCGCAGATACCTAAGGTCCGATTCAACATTCTGGGGATCCAGGCTTGCGGCATCACGGAACGTGGAAAGATAGCCACCATTGTCATCTGATCGTCCAAGAATATTTCTGGTGATGCCCGCACCACCTGCGTTCACTGACCATCCGGCCCCTACATAACCTGCGGGCTCGTTCACCTTTAACCCCGATGCATGATAGGAAAGTGTGACAGGTATTTGCAGGCTTCCCGCCTGGATTGTATAAAGCGGTATCGTAATATCGGGTAATCCGCTATAGAGATTAACAGGATAGTCGCCATACTTGACGAATGCCTGTGAATTTGGCGATTGCGGAAATACTGTCGGCAAATAACTTTGTGGTTGCGCCGATACCTTCAACTGTGCAACAGCGAAGAGCAGCGCGACAATTAATTGCAGCAAGGTCTTTTTCATGATATAAGGTTTAGCTACTGAAAACACTGATTAGATAACATTACCGTCTGGTCTTGTGTAATTTCTTTAATCGCTGAATCTCCCGCTGCTGCGCTTTTACCGTCTTATTCAATTCAATCATATATAGCGTAAGTTCTTCCACTTTCTTCAGCAGCAGCATATTCATCTGGCCGAGATCTTGTCCATCCTTTTTAAAGTCGGCTGCCGAGGGTATTTCGGGGAGGTGATGGTTTTTGACCACAAACGCCTTTACTTCGGTTAGCGGGCGCAGATGATAATCGGGTTTAAACACATAATCAGCGGGTACGGAACTGGTTACCACGACCGAGGTAGCATGCACCTGACCGTTCACCGTTAATTTCTGATCGGGGCTGGTGGTGCCAATACCGACATTGCCAGAACTGGTTAAAGTAATTCGACTTGTACCACTCGCGCTGCCTGGTGTGGCATTCGTAGTGATATTTAGGTTGCCCGATGTCCGGTATATGGCGTTAGCGCCGCCGCTACCCGTAGTCTGATCGTAGAAAAACAATCGCCCAGATGTCTGCGACCCAGCGCTTGCCTGACTTAAAACCAATCCGTTCGCAGTGTTAGAGGAGCCTGTAAACACCTCGACTGTGGACGATGGCGCTGTTGTACCGATACCCAATTGGCCGCTACCCAGCAGCGTCAGCAGGTTGCCCGTGTAAACGCCTGTATTACTGATGGTATTAAAGGAAAAGGCATAACCGCTTATTGTATTGAATTGCATCCCGCGTGTTGCCCTGTTATCATAGTCGAACATTTGCTGTGCATAAATGTTGGATGATGGGCTGCTGAAGGCGTAGTTAATGCCATAAGAACTACCCGAAGAGCCGCCTGCGAGCGTAATAAAATTGCTGCCTGATGTCCCTCCGATCTGCAAGGCCGATGCGGGAGTGCTGGTGCCGATGCCGACATTCCCCGAGCTATTCAACGTAAATCCGGTTGTCCCATCGTCAATATTCTGAATGTTGGTGCCGTAGTTAATGTGAAAAGAACCCTGGGTGTTGAACAGCCCATAATCGTTGGCGGCGGTATTCGCCCTCTGCAAGATCAGGCCGGACGATGCTGCGCTGCCGGTGTAGCTATCGGAGATCACCAGAGTTGGCCCGTTTGCGGACGTGCCGCCACTGCTCGCCGTAACGAAAAGTTTTTTTGAAGGGGTGGAGGTCCCGATACCAACATTTCCAGTATTAGTATTGTAAATATCGTTGCCAGAAGTGTTCCATTGTGCCCGACTGCCCAATGCGGACAAGCAGATAATGGTGGTTAAGATCAAGAGTTTCATTTTAGAGTATGGTTATTTTGTTAGCGTTGATTTTAAATCTTTAAGCTGGCTGACCAGGTCTTTCAGTTGTTGCTGAATATTTTGATTTATCGTTTTTTGCTCCGCCAGTTGCTTGTCCTTTTCGATCAGGTACAGCGTCAGTTCCTCCACTTTTTTCAGCAGCAACATGTTCATTTCACCCAGGTTTTGGCCGT
>DASZTX010000031.1:0-148088 GCA_035547875.1 Mucilaginibacter sp.
AAAAGATATCGCCGAAAAATTTAAAGACTCAGCCAATTGCCTCTTTTTGGGACGTGGAAGCTCATTCCCGGTAGCCCTTGAAGGTGCCTTGAAGCTCAAGGAAATTTCATACATCCATGCTGAAGGGTATCCTGCCGCCGAAATGAAACACGGCCCTATCGCGCTGATAGATGACGAGATGCCTGTTGTATTTATCGCAACACACGACTCCTCCTACGGGAAGGTAGTGAGCAATATCCAGGAGGTTAAGGCCCGGAAGGGGCATGTGATCGCAATCGTGACCGAGGGGGACACCGAAGTAAAGAACATGGCCGACTTTGTGATCGAGATACCGCAAACGGGAGAAGCCTTCGTTCCCCTGCTGGCGACCATCCCGCTGCAATTGCTGGCTTATCACATTGCCGTACTGCGGGGCTGTAATGTCGATCAGCCACGCAACCTCGCCAAATCGGTAACGGTGGAATAGGGATTTTGCGAATAGCGTCAGCCCAATTGAACCGGTGTTAAAACTTTACAATAAACCCAAATAGATAAAATCAATAATTACTATATTTGGATTAGAAAAAACCTATAAGGGGCAAATCCTGCGTGGAATACCCTCCGCAGATTTGATTTCCTGATCCAAAAACATGACCATAACCCAGCTTGAATATATTGTAGCGGTGGATACCTACCGCAGTTTCGTGTCAGCAGCAGATAAATGCTTCGTCACCCAGCCTACGCTGAGCATGCAGGTGCAGAAGCTTGAAGACACCCTCGGCGTAAAGATATTCGACCGGAGCAAACAGCCCGTAACTCCCACCGAAATAGGGATCGAAATTATTGCGCAGGCGCGTATCCTGCTGTCAGAAAGCGAGAAGATAAAGGAGATTATTACTGACCGTCAGAAGGAGTTGTCCGGCGAGCTGAAGGTCGGCATCATCCCGACGATCTCCCCATACATCCTGCCCAAGATCCTGCATGGCTTTATCGATAAATACCCGCAGGTAAAGCTGATCGTGTGGGAGCAAACGACTGAGCAGATCATTGAGCAGCTTAAACTGGGCATGATAGACTGCGGTATCCTTTCGACCCCGCTCCGCGAAAGCAACCTGACGGAGTTGCCCGTCTTCTATGAAAACTTTGTAGCCTATGTCTCCAGGAACAGTAAGCTCTCAAAAAAGAAAAACATTGTTCCTGAGGATATTGACATGGAAGAGATATGGGTGCTCAACGAGGGCCATTGTATGCGCGAACAGGTTTTGAATATTTGCCAGCGTCGTAAGGCAACACAAGGTTTCAAACATTTTGAATATAATACCGGCAGTGTGGAAACGCTGAAACGAATGGTTGATGAAAACAACGGCGCCACTATCCTGCCCGAACTTGCCCTGGCTGACCTGACAGATAAACAACTGGATAAGGTCCGGTATTTTAAATCGCCCGAACCCGCACGGGAAGTGAGTATCGTAATTCAGCGCAATTTTTTGAAACGTAGAATGATCGAGGCCTTAAAGAACGAAATACTGGAGTTTTTACCTAAACGCATGAAAAGCAAAAAGAAAAAAGAGGTGATTGATATCTGAAAGCACCCGCATCGGTAAAAAAAGCTGCGGCTCCAATTAAAAATCCTGTATTTTTGCCGGATGGCAACAGTAAAATCGTTTGTTAACAATCCTTACCAGGAAAACACTTATATTCTGTTTGATGAGACGGGCGAGTGCGCCATTATTGACCCTGGTATGGAAATCGCTGCCGAGCAAAACGCTGTGGTGAATTTTATTAAGACGAATGGCCTGAAACCGGTATTGCTGCTTAACACCCATTGCCATATCGATCATGTACTGGGCAACAGGTTTATTTTCGATCAGTATGGTCTGAAGCCGAAGTTTCATGAAGGGGAGCTACCACTGATAGAAGCGGTACCCGCTTATGCGCCTTCGATGGGGATACGCTACGAACTTTCACCGATGCCCGATGAATATTTACCCGAAACCGGCACGATCAGCTTTGGCAATACAACCCTGGAACTGATCTTTGCACCGGGGCATTCACCAGCGCATTTATGCTTTTACGACAAAAACGCCAATATTCTGATCGGCGGTGATGTCCTGTTCAGGGGTAGTATTGGCCGCACTGACCTTCCCGGTGGGGATTTCACGCAACTGATCGATAATATAGAGCAGAAGCTGTTTTTATTGCCCGACGATTGCATTGTTTATCCCGGCCATGGTGCAGAGACGACCATCGGGTTTGAAAAGTCGAATAATCCCTTTCTAAATTGAACATCGTTCTGACTGCATACAAATTACCGTCAGACATACTAATTAGTCAAAAAGCCGTTAACTTTAAAGCGAAAGAAACCAACTGCTTCATTAATCCCATAGTTTGAACACCTCTATTTACATAGCCAAACGATATCTATTTTCCCGAAAGAAAATGCATGCCATCAACATCATTTCGGGAATATCGATGGCAGGTGTTCTGATTGGAAGTGCAGCGCTGATCATTATCCTGTCGGTGTTTAACGGATTTGAAGAAGTGATCCTATCGCTATACAGCAACTTTACACCCGAGTTAAAAATAGAACCCAAATTGGGTAAAACTTTTGATCCTAATACAACCTATTTTGAATCGTTGCAGAAAGACCCAAGGGTGTTTTCGTTTATTGATGTGTTACAGGAAAAAGTTTGGATACGATATGACGGACGGCCCTTTATCGGTACAGTGAAAGGTGTAAGTGCGCAATTTATGAAGAAGGGAGGGCTTGACAGTATCGTCCAAACCGGATCGTTCACCTTAAAACAGAACGGCACCGATTTCGCAGTGATTGGCTCCGCTGTGCAAAGCAGTTTGGGTGTCAGCATCCGCGACCAGTTCACGCCGCTTGAAATTTACGCCGCTAACCGCAACGCAGTATCCAGTATAAATCCGATGAACGAATTCCGGGTTAAGGCCATCAATCCGTCGGGCGCCTTTACGCTTGGTGAGGAGTTTGACGATCTGGTGGTAACGCCGATCGATTTTACCCGCGACCTGCTTGGCGAACCCGTCAATGTGACCTCGCTGGAGCTTAACTTCAAAAAGGGAACGGATATTTCTGCCGTACAACAGCAAATAGAAGACAAGATCGGCAAGGATTTTACGGTCAGGAACCGCAGCCAGCAAAACACCGAGCTCTATAAAACGCTGAATTATGAACGCTGGTTTATATTTATGATCCTCGTTTTCGTACTGATCATTGCAATATTTAATATCATCGGTTCGTTAACCATGCTGGTTATGGACAAGCGAAAGGATATAGCCATACTGACCAGTCTCGGCGCAAACAAACAACTAATACAGGGAATTTTCTTTTTTGAGGGACTGATGATATCGGCAGTAGGCTGTGTTGCGGGTATTTTTTTAGGATTGGTTTTTTGTATATTGCAGCAACGTTATGGTCTGGTAAAAATGGGCGCCGCCAATTCGATTATTGACGCCTATCCGGTTAAATTGCTTGCGCGCGATTTTATACTGGTCTTTTTTACCGTAGGGATAATTGCGGTGATAGCCGCAGGCATCAGCGCACGTTTGAGCGTTAAGGGGCTCAACGATATAAAACAGGATTTGTAATTTTATTGAACGCGCTTGAGGAGGATTAATTTTTTAGCAGGGATAGCAATTGTTGCCGCATGTGCATGCAACAACCCCAACCACAAAACACACCGGGTTGTGTATAAAGGCCTTTACAGCTTCGGCCCCGAAGTAAAATCATTTAAGGACTGCGACAACGGGCGCGAATTCTGGGTAACCGATAGTTCAACACAACTGGAGTTAAAGTACTCGCAGTTAAATTTCGAAAAACCTTATGTGCCGGTATATGTTGAAGTAGAAGGAGAAAAGATCCACTCCAACAAAGAGGGGCTTGGATCGGAATATGACAGCACCCTCGTGGTACGCAAAGTGATAAAAATAACCAAAGAGATCCCGCAGGATATGTGCAGATAGCATAACGGTGTTGGCCGGGATTTCAATTATATACACAGCCCAATGCATTGGCTGCGGGCTTTTACCTTTCACCTTAAATTATGGAATCAAAACGTCAGCAAAAATTTGCAGGAGTAATACAACAGGACCTCGCCGCCATTTTTCAGCGCGAAGCTTCAAACTATCTTCCGGGAACACTTATAACGGTTACCAAGGTGCGGGTAACGCCCGACCTTGCTATCGCCCGTGTTTTCCTGAGTTTCTTCAATATTGATAATGCTCAACTGGCCCTGCATACTATCAAATCCCATGCTTCCGAAATCCGCTATAAATTGGGCGCCCGTATAAAAGACCAGGTGCGGATCATCCCGCAGCTGGAGTTTTTTGTAGATGACACCAGCGAGTATGTTGAACGCATGGACAAAATATTTGAAAAAATAAGCAAGGAAGACCGTCAGTCTGATTGAGATGGATGCAGGCTTACGCTTGACGGAATATTTAAACATCGACACCGACCTAATCGGCAAAGTTATAGACCTCGATCCCGGATGCGACAAACTTTATCAGTTTGATCTGACGGCGGAAAACCCCGGACTTGATCCTGATATTTATTCGGATACATCGAAATTTAGCGAATGGATTAACGGCAAATTAGCCGATGCCAATTGTCGCTACGGCATAGGCGGCTATATGGAGCATCGCACCATCTATGCGCGGAGTGCTCATTTTGATACCGGTGATGAGCCGCGTCGCCTTCATCTCGGTGTTGATATCTGGGGCAAGTCTGGCACCAAGGTATATTCACCGCTTAATGGTATCGTACACAGCTTTAATGACAATTGCAACTTCGGCGACTACGGCCCTACGATCATTTTGCAACACCAGCTTAATGAAATTACACTGTACAGTTTATACGGTCATTTGAGCCGCAGCAGCCTTAATGGTTTGTATCAGGGTAAAGAGATCAGAAAAAATGAGCTTATCGGCGCCTTCGGCACTATCGATGAAAATGGTCATTGGCCACCGCATCTTCATTTTCAGCTCATGCTTGATATGCAGGGCTACGAGGGCGACTATCCCGGCGTATGCAGATTTTCCGAAAAGGCAGACTACCTGCAAAACATACCCGATCCACAATTGCTGCTGCGTTTTCCGGCAGCGATAAATCGGGCATAACATTTGCACAGGTTAGCATAACGGACTCATAGTCTGAAAATTTATTTTGTCCTGCATTTGCCGGAAGAAGATTTATTCATTTATTTTTGAAGACATTTGCATTGGACCAGCTGACTGTTAAATAGTTATCATTATGGAAATTATTGGCAATAAATTCTCGGTACAATTCGGAACTGCAAAAGCCATATTGCATTTTCAAAGCGAAACGTCTATGACTTTTACCATCACCGAAAAAAGCGGAGCGGCGGTAGATATCACCGAAAAGGTCTCTATACAACTAACGGAGCTTCGGCCCGGTCTGTACATGGTATCCTGGCAGGAAGCCAGCGGCACAACCGTAACCCAGGTGCAGGATCACGACAATGGCATGGTATATTCAAACTGGACCTCCCCCGGCGGTGAATTTAACAGCCGCAAGGGCACCGTTAAACAACTTCCGGCGTCATAATATTCTAACCGGCGCGCGCTGCTTTTCCATCTATAAGATTTGGATGTCTTTTATAAAAAACCGCCTTTCTATATGTTAAGGGCACGAAAACCTTTTGTATCTTTTTCATTAAGAAACGGGTATCGGATTGACGTTTTAAAAACTAAACGTATATTTACCCTGATCAGATGATGAGATGAACCCTAATATTATCGCACGTAAATCATTAGCCGACGAAGTGGCTGAAAAACTTCAGGACCTCATTTTAAAAGGCAAATATAAGGTAGATCAGAAGCTGCCTGTAGAAGCCGAACTGATGAAGGTTTTTGGTGTGGGTCGTTCTACCATTCGCGAGGCGGTAAAGATACTGGTGAACTCAGGTTTTCTTCGGGTACAGCAGGGTATAGGAACTTTTATCGAAGACAATTCCGGCATAAATGAACCACTTGCACAACGCCTGAAAAGGGCCTCCTCTAAAAATGTAGATGAGGTGCGAGAGATACTGGAAATGAAAATTGCCGAAAAAGCGGCGATGAACCGAACGGGAAACGATATCTCAAAGCTTGAGCATTTCCTGATCAAACGTACCAACGCGGCCAATGACAACCAGATTGAGGAATGTGTTGAAGCACATATCAGTTTTTATATTGTTCTTGCCGAGGCTTCAAAAAACGAAATATTGGCCGATCTCTACAAGATTTTAGCCGTCAGATTAAAAAGCGACCTGCTTAATCTGCATCAGGATACCTCCTATTTCAAAAACATGCCTGATAATCATCATAAGCTATTTGACAGCGTATTGAGGGAAGATCCTAAAATGGCCTGGTATTGGAGCGGAAAGATCACCGGGCAGATCACGCGGTAAACGATGAATTTCGTCACTTTATTCCTTTTTAAAACAGTGATATTTGCGTTGCTTCGGGCCGCATAACCCTGCCCGATGAAGCCGGTACCGCGTTACCATTTCCGTTAATACAATAAACCTCTGTCTCTGCGTGCCGGGAGGCGACAACAACCTGCACACCATCAGCGCAGGCATTAAACAGACCGTGTACCAACTCCGGATCGTTGTTATTTTTTGACAGATGCGCCAAAAGTAAATGCGTCATAAAAGATGGGCGATGAGCGACAAACAGATCGAGCGCCTGTTTATTTGAAAGATGACCTTTTCCGCCGCGTATCCGTTGTTTCAGGAAAAATGGGTAGCCACCCTTGTCCAGCATCTCGTCATCGTAATTAGCCTCCAGGATAGCCGCATGGCACTGGCGGAAATGATGGACCAGGTTTTCGCACACTACGCCGATGTCCGTAAATACGCCGACCCTAATATCTCGGCAAGTGATCATGAAACTATGCGGATTATTTGCATCATGGTGTTTAGGAAACGCGGAAACCTGAAGATCTCCGATAACAATGGTTTCAAATGGCCCGAAATTATGAACCTGCTCATTGTCCAGCGTCAGTCCGCCGCCTTGAAGGGTGGGTGGCGTAATATAAATAGGTAGCTGGTATTTTTTTGCGATGGTAGGTATCCCGCTGATATGGTCAGAATGTTCATGCGACACAAAAACGGCTTTAACCTTCTTCATGGACAGACCGAGGCGCAACATTCGCCGTTCAGTTTCGCGGCAGGAAATCCCGGCATCAATCAATACAGCCTCGTGCTGATTGCCCACGTAATAGCAATTACCGTTGCTCCCTGAATTAAGTGATGCGATAAATAGCGACATTCTGCCTACAAATTAAAAAAATTTCCGACTAACTGCGGCAGTATTTGTTTTACACGGCGAAATAACAAAGCCGATTTCTATATTTACCGTCATGGATTCACCAATTACTTTACCTGTTCTGGATGCAGTGGAGATCAGGGTGCTGGGTTCGCTGATGGAAAAAAGCAGGACGACGCCTGACTATTATCCCATGACCATCAACAGCCTGACCCTGGCGTGTAACCAGAAAACCTCGCGCAAGCCCGTTGTCAGTTATGATGAAGATACCGTCGCGCAGGCTCTGAACACGCTTAAACGCCGCGGACTGGTCTCGACGGCTACCGGCGGTTCGATACGCAGTATAAAATACAAACATAATTTTGCGATCGTTTATCCCGTATTGCCTGCGGAAGTAGCCATTATATGCCTTTTAATGCTGAGGGGACCGCTCACCCCCGGCGAAATCAACACCAACGCGGGCAGGATGTACGAATTTGAATCGATAGAAGAAATTCAGGAAAAACTGGAAAGGCTTAGCAGCGAGGAGCTGCCATTTTTAACTGAGTTACCGAGGCGGCCCGGTCAGAAAGAAGCGCGGTATGCTCAGCTTTTCGGCGGTGTTCCGGAATATAACGACGACGACCTTACCGAAGCTCCGGCTGGTCGCGGTGGGCTCGAGGCAAGGGTTGCAAAGCTCGAAACCGAACTCAGCGAACTGAAGGAAGCCTTTGATAAATTGATGAAAGAGCTTAGCTGACTTGCCCTGCGGAACTGATTATTATTTATTAGTTAAAACCATACCTCTGCGTAATTGTTGGTCTTGTGAAATATAAACTCACAAAACTATAAGCTTATGAAAAAGTTAAGTTACGCGGTCATGATCGCGGTAGCTGCCTATGCGTCTCAGGGCTGCGGCGGCAGTACACCAAAAGATACAGCCGACAGTATGAACATGGCCAAAGATACGACCATGATGGATTCGACATCCAGAGACAGCATGGGCGGCGGTGCAATGGCTGTGAATGCGGATGACGCCAAATTTGCTACAGACGCCGCAACTGGCGGCATGGCCGAAGTAGCGCTCGGAAAGCTCGCCCAGTCAAAAGCAACTAATCCGAAAGTAAAGGATTTTGCCGATATGATGGTCAACGATCACAGCAAGGCTGATGATGAGCTTTCATCAATCGCAAAGCAAAAAAACATTACCCTGCCTACTACGATCGATGCCGCGCATCAGCAGAAATTGGATGAGCTGTCGAAGTTGTCAGGCAAGGCTTTCGACAAAGCCTATGTTGACGCCATGGTGGACGGTCATAAAAAAGCACTTGATCTGATGAAAATGGGCGCAACAAGTTGCTCAGACCCGGATCTGAAAGCGTTTGCGGCAAAGACTGAGACTGTTGTTCAGGGTCACCTTGACGCTATTACCAAAATACAGGATAGTATGAAATAACAGCACAGCAAAATACTGTGAGAAAGAACGGAGAACATCCGTTCTTTTTTTGTTTATACCCGCTGCAACTTGAACCATATTGTTTCATCTTGTATGGTATTGTTTAAGGCGAAAAGATGCGGAAGATTATTTTTGCCTCAGAAGTTTGATACTCCCTGACAAAATATGGTGAGAACACAGACAGTAAGGGGCACAAAATATACTTCAGTGTTATTCAGCAACTCACCGGACAGGAGCCCGCAGCCGGGTTCCTGTTTTTAAGCCTTCTTTTTGATAGTATTCTTTACCGGACGGGCCTTTTTTACGCTTTCAAAAGCGTCGTCAGCTTCAGCCTTACTCTTTACAGGTGCTGGCTTTTCCGGAAGCTCAGCAAGAATGGTTCTCCCGCCTTTAACTACCTGCCCCAGCTCAACTTTTATCTCCGATCCAAGCGGTAAAAAAACATCAACCCGTGAGCCGAATTTTATGAATCCGAACTGCTCGCCCTGATCAACCACGTCACCCTCCTTCACATACCATACGATTCGTCTGGCAAGTGCGCCCGCTATCTGCCTGAACAGCACCGTTACTCCCTCGTTGTTCTCGATGGCAATGGTTGTGCGCTCATTTTCCGTCGAAGATTTTGGATGCCAGGCTACAAGATATTTGCCGGGGTTATATTTAAAATACTTAACCACACCAGCTATTGGATTCCGATTGATATGCACGTTTACAGGCGACATAAAGACCGATAGCTGGATTCTTTTATCTTTTAAAAATTCGCTCTCAACAGTTTCCTCAATTACCACAACTTTCCCGTCAGCCGGGCAAAGTACATGTTTATTATGCTTATCTATCGTGATCTTAGGGCTGCGGAAAAACTGTACAATGGTCACAAAAAGCAAAAATGAAAGGATATAAACGATCCATTTCAATACATGAGCGCCGGGCAGATAAAAGGAAATCAGGGCATTCAGTACGAATATGAACAGGACGCATATTGCGAGAGAGGTGTATCCTTCTTTATGGAAAGTCATCATTTTGGGGTACAAGAATGGTTCGCTGCAAAATTAGCTAAAAAACAGATATAAAAAGGTAAATACCAGTGGTGTTGATAGTAAAAGACCATCGAAGCGGTCTAACAGCCCGCCATGACCGGGTAATATCCCGCCGGAGTCTTTAATATTGATGCTTCGCTTGAACATGGATTCCACCAGGTCACCAAAGGTGCCTACCAGACTGATATAAACCGCCATAGATGCCCACTGCCGCCATTGCATATCCTGGTAGAAATGCGAAATGATGGATGCCGCGCCTATAGTAAGCAGTACGCCGCCGATAAAACCTTCCCAGGTCTTTTTTGGCGAGTGGCGCTCAAACAGTTTATGTCTGCCTAAAGCCCTGCCCGACAGATAAGCACCGGTGTCATTCGTCCATAGCATGATCAGAAATGCCAGTGGGAAATGAAAATTAAATGGGCCGTTGACAAATGCGAGCGAATGAAAAAAACTGAACGGCAGGACGGTAAGGATGATACCGAGAAACGTAAAAGCGATATTGGTAAAAGGTGCCGCTGATGGTCGGTAAAGCTCCTGTATAAATACCAGCACAACGGTGAAGGTCAGTAAGGCCAGCACACTATGCGCAGTTTTAGCATCGAGATAATATTGTAATGCAATAAAAACATATACCAGCGCGCCGTTAAGCATCCCGGCAGTAATATTGGGTTTCACGCCGCTCTGCGCAACAAGCCCGTAAAATTCCCGGAGGCACAGCAACGCGACCAACAGGTAAAAAACGCTGAACACATATTGCCCGCACAATACCGAGGCCAGCATAACGATCACAAAAACAACTCCGGTAATAGTACGTGTCTTCATTGAGTAATTTGATTCAATATAATAATTTCGAGTGCATCGCTGAAATCATCCTGATGCACATACACTTCGATGTCGCCAAATGTACGGTGCGATGAGTCCTGTTTATTCAGCAACACGGTTTCAATATTCCGACCGGCCAACGCCTGCTTCACCATCTCGGACTGGTAATAATTTGTAGAAGTGAATATTCTTACCCAATTCTTTTCCATTAGTCCATTGCGGTTGTGCTTCTTAGTGCAGCTATTTTCCTGTAAATAAAGACAAGCCCGGCGGTTACGGCAAAACTGAAGATATAGGCAGCATAATTAAAAACATGCTGGTCGTTGATATCGCCCTTAATGATCTTTTGCTGAAAAAGATAGGTAACGATCACAATGGTTCCGTTATTAATAAAATGCGCCCAGATACCCGTCCAGATACTTCGGCTCCAGGCCACAAAATATCCGAAGAAAAGGCCGAGCAGCAAACGCGGAAAAAAACCGAAATACTCCATGTGGAAGGCGCTGAAAAGGATAGCCGTTATCCAGATCGCCACGTGGATATTCTTCGTCCACCTGAAAAAAATCGTTTGTAACACACCCCTGAACATAAATTCTTCGGCAATGGCCGTTAGCAGGCCTATGAACAATACTTTGGCTATCACGTCCCAGACTCCCGTCATCTTCAGCATTTCCGTCATAACCTTTTCATTGGCGTCCTGGTTCTGTTTCATCCATTTTAACCATTCCGGCAAAGGGAGCTTTTGATTCAGGTTCGACAAAAATTCGATCAACGGCATGGACACAAACATCACAGCGAAAATGAGCAGCAGCATTCCCAGCGAAAAACGGGGCGCAGGCTTAATATAGTCAGCCACATCATTAACCACCATGCGTGCGAAAAAAAGCGGGGCGATCAGGATGGGGAGTGTTGTACCGGCGGTTTGCAGTATCCAGATGGAGGCCATAAAATGCGGCGCAGCCGTATTAAGCTCGCCAAGCGCCATAAAGGTTTTCAGGCCGTATGCGGCGATAACAATCCCGGCACCGATAAGGTTCCCCAACAAAAAAACACAGACAAAAATTCCAACAAAGATCAGAAACTGCAGGCCAGGGCTAATATGTCTGTCATTCTTATGTAGCTGTTTATAAGGGGTATTTATCATTCCGGCTTAAAATACGTATTTTTGCAACGAAGATAACAGATGTCTGTACAAATAGGAAATATTGATTTAGGCGACTTTCCGCTTTTGCTCGCACCGATGGAGGATGTGAGCGATCCGCCGTTCCGATATGTGTGTAAGCAAAACGGCGCCGACATGATGTACACCGAGTTCATCTCGAGCGAGGGGTTGATCCGGGATGCTGCAAAAAGCCGTCAGAAACTGGATATCTTCGAATATGAGCGGCCTATCGGCATCCAGATATTCGGCAGCGACATTGATCACATGCGCGAAGCGACCGAGATAGCCACGCTTGCCAATCCTGACCTGATGGACATCAACTACGGTTGCCCGGTGAAACAGGTAGCCTGCCGCGGAGCCGGTGCCAGCCTGCTGCAGGATATTGACAAGATGGTTGCCATGACGAAAGCTGTAGTGGATGCCACTCACCTGCCTGTTACTGTAAAGACCCGTCTCGGATGGGATGACAATACCAAAAATGTTTATGAAGTTGCCGAACGCCTGCAGGATGTTGGCATTAAGGCGCTCACTATCCATGGCCGCACGCGGGCACAGATGTACAAAGGTTTTGCCGACTGGCGTCTGATCCGTGACATCAAAAAAAACCCGAGGATTCAAATCCCCATTTTTGGGAACGGAGACATCGACTCACCGCAGAAGGCCGCCGACTGGCGGATGGAGTTTGAGGTAGATGGTATGATGATCGGCCGTGCTGCTATCGGCTATCCCTGGATCTTCCGCGAAATAAAACACTTCTTTAAAACCGGCGAGTTTCTGGATAAACCGACCATCGCCGAACGCATTTCTGCATGCACAACGCATCTCCAAAAGTCTATAGAATGGAAAGGTCCCAAAACCGGGGTATATGAGATGCGAAGGCATTACAGCAATTATTTCAAGGGAATTGAAAACTTTAAGGAATATCGTATGCGGTTGGTTACCGCCTCGGTATTTGAGGATGTAATGGAAATTCTGCACGAGATCAGCATAAATCCAAGATATGCAGAAGAAGCGCTGAGCATGTAACCACTGCGATTTTCTTAAAGGCCTAAGCTTTCCGCTTTGACCTCAACGCTTTAGCATGAAATTATTGTGTAAAAAAAATTAACAAATGGCTTGATATTTGACTGTATCCTATATATTTGAAGCGAAGGAGATCTTGTTTTATGGTTACAATTATTACAGATGGTGTTAAAGTATCGGTAGAAACAATTTACCAGCCGGAATATTCTAATCCGGCGAACGATCATTTTATGTTTGCCTATAAAGTAAAAATTGAAAATATGGGGACTTACGCAGTTAAGTTACTCAACCGTCACTGGTATATTTTTGATTCTAACGGAGCCAAACGTGAGGTAGAAGGCGAAGGTGTTGTTGGTCAGCAACCTGTAATTGAACCCGGCATGACTCACGAATATGTGTCAGGCTGTAATTTAAAGACCGACATGGGCAGCATGAAGGGCGAGTACCAGATGAGCCGCCTGATAGACAGCCAGCTATTCAACGTTCAGATACCCGAATTTTATCTGATAGCCCCTTACCGGATGAATTAATTTTCACTCAATATAAGTTCTTACACAAAACCCCGGCTAAAATAGCCGGGGTTTTGTTTTTACGTATTTGCTGTCAATTCGAAGGGGGCTGATCTTTTTTTGTTTCCGCCTTCAGTTCTTTCCTCGCCTGCTGTACTTTTTTTTCTTCCTGCAAATGTTTGTGTGCCTGCCGTAGCTGCTTTTCAATCCGGGCTCCCCTCGAAGAAGACACATGATGTACGGATGTCCTGCTTTTTTTCTGAACATTATGCGGGCTGTCCGTTTGTGTAGTGTGTGCAGTGTTTTTCGAAAGTATCGCCACAGGCGCGGCTGACCCGGCAGTAAAAACTGTTAGCATCATGGTTATGATAATAATATTCATTGTATTACGCCCTCCTTACTTTGAACAAAGTATAACTTATAATGTTTCATTACAGACAGTTAGCGATCTGAAGCCCGCGTGGCCTTTCCTCTTTTCAGTCTTTTGCACTTACATACTTTTGTGTATTTTGCCCGGATATACGAAAGCGGAGATTTAAGCGTCCTATCTTTGATGCCGGGAGCTTTTCCGGCTTTTTCGATTATGCCCATGAACCCATACCAACAAAAAAAGCGATGGAAATACTCACTGCTTACCTTTGCAGTGGTTATTGCCAGCGGCTCATTGCTATATACAAGCTACCTGGTGCGTAACATTGCCAAATCAGAACGTACGCGCGCTGAGATTTGGGCGTTGACGATGAAACAGGTATTAACATCGGACGATAACGATTTTCTCAACTATGTTTTCGCCGTGCGCGACAGCCTGAGCGTGCCCGCCATCGTGACCAATAATAAAGGCGATGTACAGCTCACACGGGGGCTCGATCCAACAAAAACCTTCATCAAACTTGCCGCGGAAAACAACAAGGCCTTAAAATACGATCCTGACTATTTTAAACGCGAACTGGCTGACATGCAGGCGCAGCATACCCCTATAAGTTATAAGGTTTATGGCGAACAGTGGCTGGTTTATTATAAAGATTCTGCTTTACTTACCCAGTTAAAGTTTTTCCCTTATATCCAACTGTCGGTTATCGCCATCTTCCTGCTGCTGGCCTATACGGCTTTCAGTTCTTCGCGTAAGTCAGAACAAAACCAGGTTTGGGTGGGTCTGGCAAAGGAAACAGCGCACCAGCTTGGCACGCCAATATCTTCGCTGATGGCATGGATAGAATTGATCAAGGAAAAATATAAAACGGAGGACGGTTCCCTCATCGCCGAAATGGAAAACGATGTAAAACGACTGGAGATAGTAGCCGACCGGTTCTCCAAGATAGGATCGACGCCGCAGCTTGAAGAACACAAGGTATATGAGGTGGTGAAGGATTTTGTAGATTATTTTAAAGTGCGTGTCAGCAAAAACATCGGCTTTTCGCTCACCGGAAATCCGCATCTGCAGGCGGGTGTAAATGTGCCACTGTTCGACTGGGTGCTTGAAAACCTTTTAAAAAATGCAGTAAATGCGATAGAAGGCAAAGGATCGATAAAAATCGATGTATCGGGTAATAAAATAAAAAAACAGGTCTTCATCGATATTTCCGACACCGGCAAGGGTATTCCGCGCTCCAAATTCGACACTGTATTTCAGCCGGGCTATACCACACGTAAGCGCGGCTGGGGGCTGGGCCTTTCGCTGACGAAACGTATGATTGAAAATTATCATAACGGACAGATCTTCATCAAGGACTCGGAAGTCGGAAAAGGTACTACTTTCAGGATCATTTTAAAAAACACACGACATGATAAACAGACCAAACGCCGGTGAGTATTCGGACTATGCGGGCCGCTACGTAAACCTGGTTGGGAATGACCCTATACTCGGCATACTGGAAAAACAAAAAGAAGAGAG
Organism: Mucilaginibacter sp.; assembly: GCA_035547875.1. Classification (GTDB taxonomy): domain Bacteria; phylum Bacteroidota; class Bacteroidia; order Sphingobacteriales; family Sphingobacteriaceae; genus Mucilaginibacter. The sequence continues at coordinate 15,158 of DASZTX010000031.1, forward strand.
CTATCGGCTGTTCAGCAGGTTGGATGAAATCAAGGCGGCTTATGCCTATGCCGAAGGCAAATGGACCATCAAGCAGGTGGTCGGCCACATGGCCGATACCGAAAGGGTATTTGCATACCGGGCGTTGGTATTTTCGCGCGAGTCGATCGTTCTTCCCGGGTTTGATCAGGATGTATATATGCAGGACACTACTTTTAACAACAGAACAATTGAAGACCTTGCGGCGGAACTGAAGGTTGTTCGGGAAGCGAGTATCTATCTTTTTAAATCGCTAACAGATGAGCAGTCTGCCAAGACAGGTATTGCCAGTGGAAGCACCTTTTCTGTAAGAGCTTATGCTTACATGATTGCGGGGCATGAGCGGCATCACTTAAATATTTTAAAAGAAAGATATCTGATTTAATCGGCAGGTCGCCGAAATATTAAACTGCCGGCAGCGGTGAACATTTCTGCTCACCGCCGCCTCTGGTTTCATAAAATGAGGTTGGTTATTCAGGTTGTTCACCCGGTTTATTCTTGTCGCTCTTATCAGCTTCCTTCTTTTCCATCAGAAAGGAGAGGAAAAGACCTGCACCACCAAATACGGCAATCAGTGCGAAATATATGGCGACATTACCGTCATCGTCAAACCCGTTAGTCATGTGCTTAAATACGGTGTGGTCCAGCAAATAAGCGAAAAACAAACCTGCACCCGCACCAATCAGTAATAAACCCCATTTTAAAGTTTGAAAAGGCGCCGACTGCGGCTTATACCTGCGGGGATCCATACCCCGTTCAATCATCGCCATTCTTTCTCTTTTGGCGAGATAAACAATGCCAAAAATCATTGCAAAAAGGGCAGTAGGAACTAAAATGCCTGCCATTACCCCAAGTTCTCCGGTTCTATCCATGTTATTATTCTTTTTTACAGTTATAAATGCTTACTTTATTTACACCTTTTTTGGTGTCTTTGTAAGCTATGACCACATGGTTTGGAGCGAGGTTACACCTGTCTGTAAAAATATTTCGGGCTATGCACCTGTTATTTTGACACCGGAACGAATTTCACTTGGAATAGTTTATCCCATTTTTTACCGGTCACAAAAATCCTTTTGGTTGCTGCATCGTAGGCAATGCCGTTCATAACGTCAGCGTTTTCATTCCTGCCCGACTCGGGATATAATGCGCTCATATTGATGCGCTGTAAAACAGCCCCGGTTTTAGGGTTGATCGCAATGATCGTATCAGTTTTCCAGATGTTGGCATATATCTTACCGTCAATATATTCCAGCTCATTAATTTCATTAACCGCGCCCTTCTCATCAAATACGTCCACAAATCCGACAGGGCGGTAAGTATCCTTGCTTAAAAACCATATCCGGTTGGTACTGTCGTCCATATACAATTTATTGCCGTCAAAACACATACCCCAGCCTTCCACCGCCTCAGCCGTCGGGAACGTGCCGGTTTGTTTCATAGTCTTTTTATCATACACATAGCCGATCTTTTCATGATAGGTTAACTGCAATATTTTGTCACCCACTACGGAGATACCCTCAGCAAAAACTTTGGGCGATACCATTACCTTTTGCAAAACCTTACCTGTGGCCAGATCCACTTTCCGCAAGCTGGATTGCTGATCGACGGGTGATCCGGGAGGCGGGTCAAGATAACCGCCGCCACTTTCGTAAAAAACACCATCGTGAAAGAGAAGGCCCTCGGTAAAGCAGCTGGTATCATGGGGAAAAACTTTTTCTACCTTAAAGGTATATTCTTCCGGCGCCTTTGCCGCGAGCAGGACAATATTGGTCGATACCTCCTGTTTCTGACCGGCGGTGTACACCTTTGCGGTGAGTATCCTCGGGCCGAGCGGAATGGAGTCCGTTTTCAATGAAAAGGAGGTCGTATCCTTTTTGACACCAACCTGTGTGGAGTCCATCAGGTAAACGACAGAGTCAGGCTTCAGCGATGATGGATAGTGGGCCGAAACGGCTACTACATCGCCTGATTTATAGGTAGTCCCTGCATCGGGGCTGATCGTTAAACTGTCATCTGTTTTTTTTGAAGGGCAACCAAACAGCAGGAGGGAAGCAGTTGCAACAAGGAGTGTATTTTTTATTTTCATGGGCAATTTTTATCCGGCCTCCGGCCAGAACGCGTCTTCAATATGTTTTAAAGTGTAGTTGTTATTCCTGTCAAACAAAACCGATATGATATCGAACCTTACTTCGCCCTGATGATTCATCAGGTAGATATATTCATCTGCCGCATCGGCTAATAAACGCTGTTTACGCGCATCTACAAAATCTTCCGGTTCGCCAAAACCATTTCCTGTTCGTGTCTTCACCTCGATGAAAATGATCGTTCCATCTTTATAAGCGATCAGGTCAATTTCCAGGCGACCAAAAACCCAGTTTTCGTCAAGTATTTCATAGCCTGTATTCTCCAGATGTGTTTTTGCCAGACTTTCACCCCGGCGACCGAGATCGAGGTGCAGCGCCATTATTTCAATATTACTGAACCCAGATAATCTGAGATGGTTTTCTCAACCTTTTTCATCTGCATATACCGGTTTAACAGTAGCTCCTGATCGGCATCACTGCTGGTGTTTTGCAGTTCCTTCCGTAAATCTTCCAGCATCTTGCCCACCTTTTGTTTTTTCAGATGAAATATGGCACCCAAAATAGTTGCCTTCATGTTCGACTGCTCATCCGGTACCAATATTTTATGCATTTCGTACCAGTTTTCGCTCAGTATATATTTTGTAGCTAACTGAGTAACGGTCAAATCTACTATTTCCTTATCGGGGTAATGAATAAAAAATTGCTCATCCGGCAAAACACCGTTCTCCACTTCCTTACGATACAGCTCCGTAAACTTTTTTACCGGGGGGTATTCAAATTCCACATCGCTTAGCTCTGCGATCATAAACGGACCGATATAGGTGTTTGCAATGCCATCCCAGTCGATAACACGATTACCGTAAAGCAGCAAAAGGCGAACGATCTCCTTTTCCTGGTTCGAATCATCCGGCTTTACAGCGACTTCAGGTTCCTCCGGAAAAAACTCCTCCTGTGGTTCCGGGCGTGAAAACTGTTGCTGCGAATCTTTTTTTGCTTTCGCCGCCCGCATCTTATTCAGTTCCGACAGCAATGCACGCTCATCGATCTTTAGCTGATAACTGCATTCCTTGATGAAAACCGACGCCTTTATCGAATCGGGTATCAGTGCAATACTCTCCACGATCTCCCGGATAACTCCCGCCTTTTTTATCGGATCATTGCCTGCTTCCTTCAGCAGTATATCTGTTTTATAGAGGATAAAGTCTTTCTGATTGTCCGCGATGTGCTTTTTGAACGCTGCCGTGCCGGAGCTTCGCAAAAATGAGTCGGGGTCATGTCCGTCAGGAAAGAGTACAACCTTAACATTCAGCCCTTGTTCCAGTATAATATCCAGTCCCCGCAATGAAGCCTTTATACCCGCAGCATCGCCGTCATACAGTATGGTAATGTTTTTTGTAAGCCGGCCGATAAGCTTTACCTGCTCAATGGTAAGCGAGGTACCCGATGATGCCACCACGTTTTCAACGCCTGCCTGATGTACGGAAAGCACATCGGCATACCCTTCAACCAGGTAACAGTTGTCTTCACTGCGGATCGCCTTTTTCGCAAAATAAAGACCATAAAGAACGTTTGACTTGTGATAGATCTCCGACTCCGGGGAATTCACATATTTGGGGACGTTTTTGTCGCTTTTTAAGGTTCGTCCGCCAAAAGCAATCACCCTGCCGGTGTAACTATGGATAGGAAACATCACACGGCCGCGGTAGCGGTCGTATAAAGAGCCGTTATCGCGCTTAACCGACAATCCCGTCTCTACCAGGAATTCTTCCTGGTACCCGTCCTTTACCGCCTGCCCGGAAAAAGCTTCCCACTGGTCCGGAGAATATCCCAGCTCAAACTTTTTAATGGTTTCGCTGCTAAAACCACGCTCCTTAAAGTAGCTAAGCCCGATATTCTGGCCCTCCTCTGTTTCGAGCAAACTATCATGAAAGAACTTCGCTGCATAACCGCTAACGATCATCAGGCTTTCGCGATGATTCTGTTCTTCCTTGTTTTCGGTGGTATCAACCGTTTCCTCAACTTCGATACCATATTTTTTTGCCAGCCATTTAAGCGCTTCCGGATAGGTGAACTTTTCCAGCTCCATCAGAAAGGTGATTGCGGAGCCTCCTTTTCCTGATGAAAAATCCTTAAAAATCCCCTTGGCGGGTGACACGGTAAATGAAGGTGTCTTCTCGTTGGCAAAGGGCGACAGGCCAACATAATTTGCGCCCCGCTTTTTTAAATTCACAAATTCGCCGATCACCTCCACAATGTCTGTGGCCTCCATAATACGATCGATGGTAGGTCTGGTGATCATTAAATTTACGCGCAGTATTTTGTGTAATCACAAAAATAAGGTTTTGCACTTTGACGACCGCATTAAATGACCATTAATTTAAAACCCCGTGAAAAGGAAGACAAAATGAAATTTCTTAAACCTGTAGCGTTGCACGTCGGGTTTGCGTAATACGCTTTAAAAGAAACCTTTAAATCGTATGAAAAAGCTGTTGCCTGTCGCAGTGCTGATTTGCGGCCTGTTATTTTACTCCTGCAAGAAGGATAATCAAAACGTAGTGGAAGACCTGTTTATCGGCGCATTCAAGAACGGAAGCAGTTGGGTGGGTAAACCCTCCGCAGGCTATTTGCCCGACAGGGATTCGCTTCAGGTTAGCGGGATAAAACAACCAGGGGAAGAAAACCTTTATTTCAGACTAAATACACTGGCAAAGGGGAGCCACAGTATAAAGGCCGGACAAGCCGGATTTTATACCACACTTGGGGGTGACGCAATCACAGCGGATTATATACTTGATACTACACAGGCCAATACCGTTGTTATCCGGGACTTTGATTACACCACCAATATCGCTAACGGTACGTTTCAATTGTACTTTACCAAAATAAGCGGAACAGGCGATAATAAGGTAAGCTTTACTGGCGGCAAATTTTATGTTTACGTCCCTGATTGAATCTGACCCGACCTGGGCTTTCGCTGTCGCAGAAAGGTAACGGCTATCCCCGCAAGCACAATGGCGCTGCCGATGATTTCGTTCAATTCCAGTGTTTCGCTTAAAAACCATATCGCCAGAAAACCGGCAATAACGGTCTGGCTTAACAAGGCGATAGACACCTTTGCAGATTCCAGAGAACGCAGGGAATGGTTGATGGTCAGCCACCCTGCAAGCTGGCATAAAATACCCATTCCGGCAAAACAAAGCCAGTCGCGCACCGGGAGTCTGATCATTTCGTTTTTCATCAGCAGATTAACGATCAGTAAAAGGATGCTGCCTGCCAGCATATTATAAAACATAAAGGTGACGGTACTTATCTTTTGCAGTACGTCGCGTGTAATTACAATATAAACCGCATAAAGCATACTGGCTAAAAGTGCCAGCGGTATGCCGACGTTAAACTGCAGGGAAAGCAGGTGCTGATAGCCTACGAGGATGATCATCCCGACAATGGCCACAACCGTTCCTGTCCAGAAGAGTCCGCCTGATTTCTTTTTCAATATGAAAAAGCTGATCAGCCCTACCCATACCGGCGCAAGATTAGCGATCAGCGTGGAAACCGTTGCGGAGATCTTGATCAACGACAAATTCCAGACTGCTATATCCATCGCAAATACTATCCCGCCGGTTATCGCCGCCAGTAACTGCCGTCTCCCTATCTTAAGATTTTCTTTAGCAAGGCAGTATGGCAGCAAACAAATCCAGGCTAAAAATATACGGTAAAACCTGGATGTCAACGGCGAAGCATCCGCAAGTTTCACAAAAATAGGTGAAAAGGAGATGCAGAGAATGCCTGCAATAAGGCTGATCCTGGGATTCATGAGGAGCAAACTTAGCTATTTTGTTCCAATTCATTTTCAGCAAATAATCGTATTTTTGCGCCTCAAAATACTTTATATATGAGCACGCGGATCAAGATTAAAGCACTATTGCAAAGCGAAGAAACCGACAGGGAAGTAACAGTAAAAGGATGGGTACGTTCTTTCCGTAACAATCAATTTATTGCTTTAAACGATGGATCAACCAATAATACGCTGCAAGTTGTTATCGATTTTGAAAATACTGATCCTTCTTTATTAAAGCGGATCACTACGGGTGCTGCAATCAGCGCAACCGGCATGCTTGTTGCCTCGCTTGGTAAAGGCCAGAAGGTTGAGGTTAAGGCGAAGGAAATTGAAATTCTGGGCGACAGCGATCCGGAGAAATATCCATTGCAGTTAAAAAACCGTCCAAGCCTGGAGTTTTTGCGGGAAATTGCACACCTGCGTTTCCGCACCAACACTTTTGGCGCAGTTTTTCGTGTACGTAACAGCCTTGCTTTTGCCGTACACCAGTTTTTTCAGGACAGAGGATTTGTATATCTCCATACCCCGATCATCACCGCCTCGGATGCAGAAGGCGCGGGCGAGACATTTCATGTAACCAACTTTGACCTGTCCAATCCACCGAAATCGGAAAATGGCGAGATCGATTTTTCGCAGGACTTTTTTGCCCGGCCAACTAACCTAACCGTTTCAGGTCAGCTGGAAGGCGAGCTTGGAGCTATGGCACTGAGCGACATTTATACCTTCGGGCCAACATTCCGCGCCGAAAACTCCAATACCACACGCCACCTCGCTGAGTTCTGGATGATAGAGCCGGAAATGGCTTTTTATGATCTGGCCGATAACATGGATCTGGCCGAAGGACTGCTGAAATATGTGATCGGCTATGCGCTGAAAAAAAATGCAGAGGACATTGAGTTTTTAAGCCAGCGACTGGTTGACGAGGAGAAACAAAAACCTCAAAACGAACGCTCGGAAATGAGCCTGACCGAAAAACTTCAATTCTGCCTGAACAATGACTTTGAGCGGCTTACCTATACGGAAGCGATTGAAATACTGAGGGAGTCCACACCTAACCGGAAGAAGAAATTCCAGTATCCGGTGGAGGGCTGGGGCACTGACCTGCAATCGGAACATGAACGTTATCTGGTAGAAAAACATTTTAAAAAGCCGGTAATATTAACTGACTATCCGAAACAGATCAAGGCATTTTACATGAGGCAAAACGAGCCGGATGCAAATGGCCGCGAAACGGTAAGGGCGATGGACGTCCTTTTTCCGGGCATCGGTGAGATCGTAGGCGGTTCGCAGCGCGAAGAGCGACTGGAAAAGCTGGAGCAGCGTATGGACGAAATGGGTATCCCGAAAGACGAGTTATGGTGGTATTTGGATACGCGCCGTTTTGGTGCTTGTCCGCATGCGGGATTCGGGCTTGGGTTCGAGCGTCTTGTACAGTTTGTGACCGGCATGGGCAATATCCGCGATGTTATTCCATTCCCGAGATTCCCTAAAAACGCAGAATTTTAATCATCCTGATGATCGTTGAGCTATCAACACAGATCAATGCTCCGGTGGATGTCGTTTTCGATCTTGCCCGCAGCATTGATCTTCACATAGAATCAACAAAACAAACGGGAGAAAAAGCCGTGGCAGGCCGCACCGGCGGATTGATCGGACTGAGCGAAACCGTTACCTGGCGGGCCAGACACTTCGGAGTTTGGCAAAACCTCACCTCAAAGATCACCGAATTTAAATATCCTGAATATTTCACGGATGAGATGGTAAGTGGTGCATTTAAATCTTTCAGGCACGAGCACCTGTTCATCTCCATAAAAAACCAAACGGTGATGAAGGATATATTTACATTCGAATCGCCTGCTGGTTGGTTAGGTAGGATAATAAACTTTTTGTTCCTGGGAAGATATATGGAAAACCTGCTGCGGAAAAGAAACGACACGATCAAACAGGTCGCAGAATCAGTATCCCGCTGAACAGATCTCCGTTAACACTTAGCAATCTGTTTAGTTGCCCAATTGCTTAACGGCTAAATACGCCATTAAACCTGTACTGATACCAAAAGCTTTTTCTTCCACGTCGAAAGTAGGTGTATGCACCGACGAGGTGATCCCCCGGCTCTCATTACGGGTTCCGAGGCGGTAAAAACAGGAATCGGCAACCTGTGAGTAGTAAGCAAAGTCTTCGGCCGCCATCCAGATGTCCAGGTCAATTACATTTTCCTTGCCAAGATAATCTTCTGCGTTAGCACGTGTAACGGCGGTCAGTTTTTCTTCATTGATCAGGAAAGGATAGCCGCGAACAATATTAAACTCGCAGGTGGCACCCATACTTTCACAAATACCTTCGGCCATTTTCTTCATCCTGATGTGAGCATCGTTACGCCATTGCTCGTCCATTGTGCGGAACGTTCCTTCAAGATAAACCTCATTGGGGATTACATTAGTGGCTCCGTTGGCGATGACCTTGCCAAACGAAAGTACGGACGGACTTTTAGGATCAGCAAATCGGCTGATGATCTGCTGCAAAGCGGTGAGCATGTGCGCGGTGATGATCACCGGATCGACGTTCTGCTGTGGCTGTGCCCCATGACCGCCTTTACCTCTGACGGTGACGTACAACTCATCGGTGGAGGCCATGTATTTACCCGCCCGGAAGCCAACCTTTCCCGCATCTATCAGCGGCATAACATGCTGACCGATAACCGCCTGTGGTTTTGGATTTTCAAGCACGCCTTCTTTGATCATCAGGCTTGCCCCCCCGGGCAGCTTTTCCTCAGCAGGCTGAAAAATAAGCTTCACGGTACCCGCAAACTGATCTTTAATTTCTGTTAATATCTTAGCTGTTCCCAACAGCGATGACGTATGCGCATCATGGCCGCAGGCATGCATTACGCCGGGATTCTGCGATTTATAAGGAACTTCATTTACTTCGAGTATGGGGAGCGCATCCATGTCGGCGCGCAATGCAACCACCCTATCCGATGTTTTTCCGCCTTTAATAAGGGCAACCAAACCATTATCGGCCATTCGCTCATATTTCAAGCCCAGCGCATCCAGTTTTGATGCAATAAATGCGGAAGTTTCTTTCTCATGAAAGGAAAGTTCCGGATAGGCATGAAGATGACGGCGGTTAGCTACAGTTTCATCAAAAATATCCTTTGCTAACTGTTGTATCTGCTCTTTAATCATTGGATGGATCGGTTTTGGGGAGATTGATTTTTTCGGGGATAATAAAGATGCTTTTAAACATATCGCGCACGTCTTCCGCGACCTTCTGCGCTTCCATTCTCGTGCGGAAATCTCCTGCCCTGACTTTAAAATTTGGTTCGGTGTAACTGATGTACGTACGCAATTCCGGATATTCCTCATTAAACTTCGCCTGTGCGTCGTAAGCGGCCTGTCTGCTTGATCCGAAGAAGATCTGAACACGGTATCCGTTGGCTGTCTCAGGCAGGTTGAAGTTCCTTCCGGTACCCAGGTTACTTCGCCTGGCCATAAGGGTATCCAGCAGCGGGTCTTTTATTATTTCCAGTTTCCCGCGTTCCTGCGCTTTTGAAAGATGCGGCAGCAGGATCATCATCAGAAAAAGACAGCTACCCGGCAGGGCAAACTTTACTTTATGATATGACAGTATGTTCTTCATCATCAATCCTATTTTGCAAATGCTGCATACAATGCAACAAAACGATGGTCTTTCAAAAATCTGTATTGAAAAAACCATCGTTACGTCCGAACGGGCCGTTCCTGAATAAGCAGGTTAAAATCAGGCCTGACCTACCCCGTGGCAGTTCTTATATTTTTTACCGCTTCCGCAAGGGCAGGGGTCGTTTCTACCGACTTTCTGCTCCACACGCACCGGCATAGGTTTTTGTAATTCGCGCATATCCTGCATCGGCGCCCCGCTGGATTCGCCTACAAGTTCCGGTTTTGAGGTGCGCATTTTTTTAAGGTCCATCTTAGGCTGTGGTTTAGCTTCGCGAACCTCTTCAGCCTGTTGCTGTACCGGGATCACCCCACGGAACAGGAAGCTTACGATATCCTTATTAACGCTGGCCAGCATGCCCCTGAAAAGGTTAAATGCTTCGAACTTGTAAACCAGCAGCGGGTCTTTCTGTTCATAAACCGCGTTCTGTACGGATTGTTTCAACTCGTCCATTTCGCGCAGGTGTTCCTTCCATGCATCGTCGATCAGATACAGCGTAACGTTCTTCTCAAAGGATTTGAATACCTCCATACCTTTGTTAGCGATTGCCTTTTTCAAAGGTACGGCTACCTGAAGACCATTCACCCCATCGGTAAACGGCACGACGATATTCTCTACATAGCTGCCTCGAGTGTCGTAAACGTCTTTTAATACTGGATACGCCTGCTGTGCAATAAATTCCTGTTTACGTTTGTAAAATTCGCTTACTCCGGCAAACGCCATATCAACAAGGCCGTTAATATTTTTCGCAACAAAATCATCATGCGAAATCTCTACATCTACTGAGAACAAACGAATCATTTCCAGCGTGAAACCTTCGTAGTTGTTTGTTTCCTTGTATTCGGTTACAACGTCCTCTACTACATCAAAGATGGTATTGTTAATATCTACCTCCAGGCGCTCACCAAACAGCGCATTCTTACGTTTTGAGTAGATAACCGTACGCTGCGAGTTCATCACGTCATCATATTCCAGCAGACGCTTACGGATACCAAAGTTATTTTCTTCTACTTTCTTCTGCGCACGCTCGATAGAGTTTGAGATCATCGAGTGCTGAATCACCTCGCCCTCTTCGATACCCATCTTTACCATCAGGTTTGAAATACGTTCCGACCCGAACAAACGCATCAGGTTATCCTCCAGCGATACGAAGAACTGTGTAGAACCCGGATCGCCCTGACGACCTGAACGACCGCGTAACTGACGGTCAACGCGGCGGGATTCATGACGCTCTGTACCCACTATCGCCAGACCGCCGGCATCTTTAACGCCGGGGCCTAATTTAATATCGGTACCACGACCGGCCATATTGGTTGCAATGGTTACCGTGCCTGCCTTACCGGCTTCAGCAACGATATCAGCCTCTTTCTGGTGTAATTTGGCGTTCAGTACATTGTGCTTGATTCCGCGCAACTTGAGCATACGACTCAATAATTCCGAAATATCAACCGAAGTGGTACCTACCAGCACAGGGCGTCCTGCTTTGGTGAGGTTAGCGATCTCTTCCGCAACGGCATTGTACTTTTCACGGACAGTACGATAAACTAAATCCTGTCTGTCATCGCGGGAAATAGGTCTGTTAGTTGGTATTTCTACAACGTCCAGCTTATAAATTTCCCAGAATTCGCCCGCTTCTGTTACGGCAGTACCCGTCATCCCGCAAAGCTTGTGATACATACGGAAATAGTTTTGCAGGGTGATGGTCGCAAAGGTTTGTGTAGCATCTTCTACTTTCACATTTTCCTTTGCCTCGATAGCCTGATGCAGACCATCCGAATAACGGCGGCCATCAAGAACACGGCCGGTCTGCTCGTCAACTATTTTTACCTTGCCTTCATCCAGGATATATTCTGTATCCTTTTCAAATAAAGTATATGCCTTTAATAACTGATTTACCGAGTGGATACGCTCAGATTTTATCGAAAAATCGCGCATCAGCTGGTCTTTTTTATTGATCTTTTCTTCGTTGGTCAGGTCAGATTTTTCAATGTCCGATATTTCCGTGCCAACGTCCGGCATCACAAAGAAGTGCGGGTCTTCACCCGATGCAGTGATCAGCTCTATCCCTTTTTCGGCAAGCTCAACCTGGTTGTTCTTTTCATCAATCACAAAGAACAGCTCCGCGTCAACCTTATGCATTTCTTTGCTCTGATCCTGCATGTAAAAGTTTTCCGATTTCAGCAGCACCTGCCGATTGGCCCCTTCGCTCAGGTATTTAATAAGCGCCTTGCTTTTTGGCAAACCTCTGAATGCACGCAACAAAGCCAGACCGCCCTCATCCGGACCAGTCTTACCCTCTGCTATTTGTTTTTTGGCTTCATTTAAAATGCCGTTCACATAGTTTTTCTGTGCATTTACCAGGCGCTCGATGCGGGGTTTCAACTCATAAAATTCATGCTCATCACCGCGGGGAATCGGTCCGGAAATAATCAAAGGCGTACGGGCATCGTCGATCAATACCGAGTCAACCTCATCTACCATCGCATAATGCAACTTCCGTTGCACAAGTTCTTCAGGGCTGCGTGTCATATTGTCACGCAGGTAATCGAAACCAAATTCGTTATTGGTACCAAATGTAATATCAGCAAGATAAGCCTGGCGGCGCTGTTCGGAATTCGGCTCATGTCTGTCGATACAATCTACCGACAAGCCATGAAACTCGTACAATGGTCCCATCCATTCCGAGTCACGTCGTGCAAGATAATCGTTAACGGTAACTATATGTACGCCCTGTCCGGCAAGTGCGTTAAGATATGCAGGCAACGTTGCCACCAGCGTTTTACCCTCACCTGTAGCCATTTCTGCAATTTTACCCTGATGCAATACCGTACCGCCTATCAGCTGTACATCATAATGCACCATATCCCAGGTAACCTCGTTACCTGCAGCCATCCATGTATTATGATGAATCGCCTTATCGCCTTTTATAAGCACGTTTGTTTTCTTAGCCGCGAGATTGCGGTCAAAATCCGTCGCGGTAACTTCAATGGTCTTATTTTCCTTAAACCTGCGTGCTGTTTCTTTTATCACCGCAAAACCTTCAGGTAAAATATCCATTAATATCTCTTCCAACTGTTTGTCGCGGTCTTTTTCCAGCTTATCCAGACGGGTATAAAGCTCAACTTTTTCGTTTACTTCGATATCCGGATTATTCTCTGTACGATCCTTTATTTCAGCTATTTCATTATCGATTGTGGCGAGACCTTCAGCAATGGTCTCCTTAAAACCCACGGTCTTAGCCCTTAATTCATCGTTGGTCAGGTCGCCGAGCTTGGCATACTCCGCTTTGATCTTCTCAACGATGGGCATTATGCCTTTGATGTCTCTATCTGATTTGCTTCCGAAAAGCTTACTTATAAAATTTAACATGCTGTCTTTATATGTTGCAAACGAACCTCAACAATTGCGCCACGGCAGTTGATGAGCCATTATGACATGCAAAGTTAACGTTTTATTGTGATTTAGCTGATTTTTGGTCAGACGATTTCGGCAAATGTCGGCGAAAACAACCGCCTGCCTGATACAAAAAATCCTTTAACCGTACTTTCCGGCTAAAGGATCAGATAAACAATATTAAACTTAAACTACTTTTAAAATTTACTTATCCTGCATGTTCATTACAGCGCCTGCTATTTTGCCATAAGCCAGCACAGGCGCAGCAGCAAACGAGATCTTTTTCTTCCAGTTCACATAACGGTCACGGATGAAATTATCCCAGTTATATTTATTCAGCTGCGCACGACCCAACGATATACAGGCCTCTGTGATCCGCGTAGTATGCCACCAGCCTGAAGGGAATAAAATGGTTTCTCCTTCGTATATGGTAACCTCAGTCGGCGTTGCATTTTTGAACAGCGGAAATTTCTCATAATCCGGATTGTCGAAGTTTACCTGTGAGAATTTCGGATTATCCGGGAAAGGATACATGTAAGGGGTTTGGTCTGGTGGATACAGTATAAATATCTTCGACCCGTAAATCTGGGTGATCTGCGTATGCATAAACAGCGCATCAAAATGAAGGAATGGGAAACTGCTGCCCGCTCCGCCAAGGAATATTTCGTAAACAGTAGTGCCCTGTAAAAACTTTTTAGGCATCAGGGGGTGATTGATGCGATCAATCGAACCGTAAATTATTTCGGGCAAAAAATCCGCCATCAGTTCGGGGAATACCTTTTCCACATCAAAATTATACGGGTATGGCGCCTTGTTATCGGTATTTGCCACCAGCATGTGATCGATAAAATCATCCATGCGGTAATCCACACCTTTTATCGTTTTTGTGATATGCGGATAATTTTTTTTGAAAAAATCCGGAGTGAGTTTGCCCATGGCTTTCCATCCCTTTGCAGCATCGGTCAGGATAACCGGACGTGATTTACTTACATACTCGTTTATAAATTCGTCGTGCGACAGGTTTGAACGCCTGTCGATTGTCAGTCCGCTTGTTTGCACAGGTTCGGGCTTCACTTCTTCAGCAACCATAATTAGTTATTTTACAGTTTATAAATAATTCGTAAAGGAAGATCAGGAACTTATACGGGAATAATGCTTATTGTGTTACTCCGACCGCCGGGTACCAATTGCATCAAACGGAAAACCTGATCCAACCTTCGCCTTCGTGCCCGAAAATAAACTGTTTGGGATGAATGATCTCCGCGAGAATTTCGACGGAATCAACAATACGAGGCCCTGGCCTGTTGAAATAATGATTCCCGTCTAAAATATAGATGCGGTTATTTTTTGCCGCCTTCAATTCACCAAAACCTGGCAGCTGTAATAAAATGTCAACTTCGTTGAGCGTTCTTGCAATTGAAAAACCGCAAGGCATGATCAATAGAATTTCGGGATCCTGCAAGCGAATCTCTTCCCATTGCACGTATGGTGAATGCAGGCCCGCTTCACTGATTATATTGACCCCTCCGGCAATATTTACCAGCTCAGGTATCCAATTGCCCGAAACCATCATCGGGTCAAGCCATTCAATGCAGGCTACCGATGGTTTGTCGGTAATGAATTTCAGCTTATGCCGGATGATATCAATACGCTCCTGTAATTCCTCCACTAATTCTTCACCCTTTTTCAAGGCATTCAGCGCAGTGGCAACGGTTTTAATGTCGTTTAATATATCGTCCAGCCGCTCTGGTTGTAATGACAGTATCCTGGTCTCCTTTTCCAGATAACCGCTCAATGCCTGTTCAACTTCAGTTAATGATACCGCACAAACCTCGCATTGTGCCTGCGTAATAACAATATCAGGCGAAAGCTTTCTGATCACATCCCGCTTTACCTCATAAACCGACAGTGCGTCGTTTAATATTTTCTTAACCTCCGCGTCAATAGCCGAACTGCTCAATCCTTCGCTAAGCCTTGCCTCCGAACAGGCAGGAAGGCTCTTAACGCTTTCCGGATAGTCGCACTCGTGCGACCGTCCGACCAGGTTTTTTTCGAAACCAAGAGCGCATATAATTTCCGTGGCAGCCGGAAGCAATGAGATTATCTTTAAATCACTCATACTATCAAAACGCTAAGGTAGGTATTGCAGGCAAATCAAAGAAATATGCCACTACTGCGAACACTTTTGTAATCCCATCCGGGATATTTTGCCGCTCAATTAAAATGTCTAACTTACGGGCTGTGATCAAACTTTATCATTGTGTTAGTTAAGACATTCGGAAGCGCCGTTTACGGGATTGAGGCTGTTACAATTACCATCGAGGTAAATATTCTTCCGGGCACAAAATATTTTGTGGTCGGGCTTGCTGATACCGCCATCAAGGAAAGTTATTTCAGGATAGAATCGGCGTTAAAAAGCTGTGGTTTCCGGATGCCGCGGCAACAGGTAGTGGTGAATATGGCACCTGCTGATATCCGAAAAGAAGGCTCAGCGTATGACCTGACCATTGCTGCAGGCGTGTTAGCTGCGTCGGGGCAGATGTCCAGCGAAAATCTGGAAAAATACCTGATCATGGGTGAGCTTTCGCTCGACGGAAGTTTACAGCCCATCAAAGGCGCCCTGCCGATCGCTATTCAGGCGCGTAAGGAGGGATTTAAAGGCTTTATACTACCCAGACAAAATGCGCGGGAGGCAGCCATTGTAAATGACCTGGAGGTATATGGCATTGATTCAATAACAGAAGTAGCGGAGTTTTTTGATGGGAAAAGAGTGCTTGCCGCCGAAGTAGTAAATACACGAGATGAATTTTTTAAGGGCCTTGCAGCCTACGAAAGCGATTTTAGCGATGTTCGTGGTCAGGAAAATATTAAACGCGCGCTGGAGATCGCAGCAGCAGGAGGTCATAATGTTATCCTGATCGGTCCGCCAGGTGCTGGTAAAACCATGCTTGCACGCAGGCTGCCTTCCATTCTTCCTCCCTTAAGTCTGCACGAATCGCTGGAGACGACCAAAATACATTCGGTTGCCGGAAAATTGTCAAGCGCAGGTGCACTGGTTACTACCCGTCCGTTTCGCGCACCGCATCATACCATCAGCGACGTGGCGCTGGTTGGCGGCGGCGGGAATCCGCAGCCGGGAGAGATTTCGCTAGCACATAACGGTGTGCTGTTCCTGGATGAACTTCCGGAGTTTAAGCGCAGTGTCCTTGAAGTGATGAGGCAACCGCTTGAAGAAAGAAGGGTTACGATCTCAAGAGCCAAATTTACGGTTGATTATCCGGCATCGTTCATGCTGGTAGCTTCTATGAACCCGTGCCCTTGCGGGTATTTTAACCACCCGGAAAAGGAATGTATTTGTCCACCCGGAACGGTGCAGAAATATTTGAGCAAAATTTCCGGACCATTGCTTGACCGTATCGATCTGCACGTCGAGGTAACGCCCGTAAACTTCACCGAACTGGCAAGCGACCGATTGTCCGAAAAAAGCACCATGATCCGTGAACGGGTGATTAAGGCACGCGATGCACAGGCTCAACGTTTCGGCGACAACCAGCAATTGCACGCCAACGCGCAAATGAGCCCGCAAATGGTGCGCGACATCTGTAAAATAAGCGATGCAGGGCAAATACTGCTGAAAAAGGCTATGGAAAAATTAGGCCTTTCCGCACGTGCTTATGACCGGATTCTTAAAGTATCACGTACCATAGCCGACCTTGCCGGAAGCCCGGAAATAGAACTGGAACATCTGGCCGAGGCTATTCATTTCCGGAGTCTTGACCGGGAGGGCTGGGCAGGGTAATACAATCGGTTTAAAATATTGATTATATAGTAACGCCTGATGTATAATGGGCTTAAAAAAATTAAATTTGCCGCCGTTTAGCAGCCTGCATCAGGCTATTGTAAAACCGATCGAATGAAAAGAAAATTCCCGTGGCTTACCGGCTACCAATGGTTGTGGATTCTTTACCTGCTGATCGCAGTTGCTTGCTGGGGGTTAAAGGTACTTGGCCACAATCAGAATAATTTCCTCATCTTCCGTGGATCATTTTACCATCTCATTCATCAACTCAACCTGTATGCGGCTTATCCGGCCGAACATAACGACTACTATTACTACGGTCCGCTGTTCGGGCTTTTCTTTGCGCCATTTGCTTTACCGCCTAAAATTATCGGCCTGCTATTGTGGGAAACAGCCAATGCAGCGGCTTTTTTATATGTAATACACCTTCTGCCGTTTAGCATCAGGCGGAAGAAGCTATTGCTGCTTTTCTGCGCCATAGAATTTGCCAACTCCGTGTTTTCCGAGCAATTCAATCCGATGATAGCAGCTTTTATCATACTCAGCTTTTTGCTTGTCGAAAAAAAACAGGATGTATGGGCTACCTTTTTAATTGTTTTGGGAGCGCTGATGAAGCTCTATCCGATTGCCGGCCTGGCATTTTTCATGTTCTCAAAAAATAAACCCAGATTCATTCTTTTTACCCTGATCTGGGGTGTCGTATTACTTGCCTTGCCAGCATTATTTTGCGGGCCGGATTTTTTGATCGAATCGTACCGGCACTGGCTACCTGCTGTAGCGCATAAAAACAGCCTCAATCATGATCTGCTGGCGCGGTCGCAGGATATTTGTATCATGGGTGTCGTGCGGGATTTTACACAAGACCCCAACATCCCCGACCTGCCGTTCTTAATATTCGGAGCCATTGTTTTCGCCATACCGCTTTTCCGGTTTAAACAATACCGGTCGTTTAAGTTCAGGCTTCAGATAATGATCACTACGCTGATCATGGTGGTAATATTCAGTACCGGCGGCGAAAGCCCCACCTATATCATCCCGGTTACCGGGGTATTTCTCTGGATACTCATACAGGAAAGACCGTTCAAGCCGTGGATCATCGTGTTGATCGTGACACTGCTCGTAATAACAGGTCTTGGCATGAGCGATGTCATGCCTCCGGGGGTCAGGCATAACCTTATAGGGAAATATGGGATGAAGGGATGGCCTTGTATTATCGCCTGGTTCGTTATCTCCTATGAGCTATTATTTAAGGATTTTACGACAGAAGAAGCCATACAGGAAGAACAGCAGGTAATTACAGCATCGGTATAAAGTGCATTTTACGCATCTTGGCAAACCTTTCCTCTTGCACTTATTCCTTAAAGTTGTACAGTTTTTTGGTCATGTTAATTGTTGATTATACACTTTTTTGTACGCTGGGCGTTAATCCGCGGGAAACTTAATTCACTTTTGATTAATTTTTAAAACCCAGTGTATTTATCCTGTTTTTTACGTGCTATTGGCCTTCCATTTGTACTGCGATTAATCCCCTAAAATGGTGTCACGCTTAACCCGTAAATAAGATGGTGAATTTACTGATGATTGACGACAACCCTATCGAACACCTGATAGTTCAGAAGCTGCTCGATAAATATCACTTGTTTCCCGAAGCCGTTCACAGCTTAGACGCAAGACCCTGCCTGACCTTATTTGAACAAACAACAACCGTTCCGGAAGCCTTGCCGGATGTGATTTTCCTCGATCTCAATATGCCGCGTTTAAGTGGCTGGGATTTTCTGGATAGCCTAGCAAGGTGTATGGAAATCTGAAAAAGCCGGTAGATATCTACGTCATTTCTTCGACTGTCGATCCTGCCGACAAGTTGCTGTCGGATAAATATGACTTTGTTAAATCCTGCATTTCCAAGCCCATTAAACTTGAAATCCTGATAGAACTGCACTCATTTTACCAGGGTGATAAATTAGCAGCGAGCTAAACGCAAACGGCTGAAATATTGTAAGTTAAATATATTATATTGCAGCATGGCAAACTTTTAAAGTAAATAGTTCATGCTGACAAAAAGCTGTTTTTTTATCGTGTTCATTGCGCTGTTTACGCACATTGCTGAAATCGGCGGGTGCAAAAAGGATAATATGCCGGAGTTTAAAACCGGAATGGTTTCAGCCAGCGATAAGGATAACGGCCGAACCATTTCGCTTTTGCCAAAACAGCTGTTAATTGTAACTCTCCGGAATCCGGGAGATGGCGGTTATGCATTTGACTCTCCTGTGTTCGAAAAAGACATTATTGGGTTAACGGGCAAAACACATATAAACCCCGACAGTGCGTCGGCAGCGGGTGATTTTGGAAAAGACCGCTGGATTTTTCACGGCATAAAAAAGGGATCATCAAAGCTGGAAATAACCGCTACCCGGTCCTTTGACAAGGAACATCCTGTCGTCATATTTTCGGCGTCAATCGTAGTGAAATAGATTTAAAAAAATAGAGCCTTGTACAATTACAAAGCTCTATCGTTTCCATAGGTGATGTATATTATATATGTAGATTTGGCACTCAGGCTACTGACAGCGTGTTATGAGCCATTTCCTGTAACCTGCGCATTAAAAAAGGATTTCTGTGTAAAAATGATTTCAGATCATTAGCTAAAATATTCTTTAATTCATTATCAAATTTAACGATCAATTTGGTTGGGGCGGTTTTATTATAAGTTTTCATAAGCTCAGTTTTTAATAGATAGTTTTATTCAGTTTTCTTCGGTTGATCTTCTTCACTTTCTGTCAGATTATCTTTTCTGCGTTTGGCTTCTTTAAATTGTCTTAACAGCTGTTCTTTATCACGCTCGTCCGACGTCTTTGCCGGATCAACAGGGTTTTCCCACTCTTTCTCTTCCTGAGAATTTTCACGGTGCTTGCTCATATTCAGTGCCATCCTGTATTGCATTTGATAATTAATATTCCAATTTAATGCCAAAACAAAATAGCAGGCAGAAAGCTGCGATCTGCAACCAGCAAAAACAAGGTAAAACGCTGATAAACAAATAATAAACCTTTCGAAAGCAATCAAAAAGCCTAATATGCTTATTAATGCTCAAGTGTATAATTTTCGGGAAAGTCTGTTGTAAACAGTGGTCAGGCTTTGACATCAGCCACATCCGCTGCCCGCTGTTTACGTATGGATTTGGCCGCCGGGTGATTGATAAAATGGATAATCAGCGTCACTATAGAGATGACTGTCCCGGTAACGCAGACACCTGTCCACTGGTAATTTTTCCAGAGCTGGGTGGCAAAGAAAGTTCCGACAGAACCCCCGATAAAATAAGTAACCATATAAATGGTATTGATGCGGTTCCGCGCCTCCGGCCGTAATGCAAATATGATGGACTGATTGGAAATATGAGTGGCCTGCACCCCCATGTCGAGTATGATCACCCCAATTATAAGTCCGGCCATGCTGTGTGCCGAAAAATAAAAGATAACGAAGGAGACAAGGATCAACAATAATGTAAAGCCCGACAATTTGTAGGCGTCTGTTTTATCGCTCAGTCTTCCCATTAATCCCGCCGCCAATGCCCCGAATGCCCCCACCAGGCCAAATTCTCCGGCAACGTCGCTGCCAAGGTTAAAATTCTGTTTCAGTAAGAATACAATGGTTGTCCAGAATGCGCTGAAACAGGCGAAGCAAAGCGCTCCACGAAGTGCGGCAAGCCGCAACCCCGGCTCCTGTCGGATCAGATCAGCCAGCGAAGCCATCAGTTTACGGTAGGTCCCCTTATATTCAGGTTCCACTTCGGGCAAAAATATACCGATCATCAGCCACATAACAACCGTTATCCCAGCGGCAATATAATACACGGCCCGCCATCCAAAATAGTCGCCGATGTAACCACTAAAAGTACGCGACAGCAAAATGCCGATCAAAAGACCGCTCATAATGACGCCTATCTTCTTGCCGCGTTCGGCCGGTTTCGCCAGATGTGCTGCCATAGGCACTAACAACTGCGGGATCATAGATGCTGCGCCGAGAAAAAAGCTGGCAATGATAAGGAGATTGATCGACGGGGATAAAGCAGTAATAATAAGCGAAAGAAAAATGAATGCAAAGACTACCAGCATCAAGCGTTTGCGTTTTACCATGTCGGCAAGCGGAGCCAGAAAAAGCATACCGGTAGCATACCCCATTTGCGTAAACATAGAAACTCTCCCGGCCTTCGCACGGGTCGCATGATAGGTGCGGGCAATATCTTCAAGTAAGGGCTGATTATAATACAGGTTTGCCACTATTAAAGCCGTGGCTATTGTCATAATCCATAAGGTTAGCGGGGTTAGTTCCGGATGCTTACCGGTGGCACTGTCGGACATTATTCGTTCTTACAATTTAAACGCAAAAATGGCAAGGTTTTTTTATACCATTGTAGGCTTTTTGCAATTTTTCGACGATGTCGCTGTTTAAAGAACGATGTTTTAAATCTCTAAGAATCGTTGTTATTTATTCCAAAATGAAAAAAGAGGGTAATTTTTAAAGAAACACTCAAAAATTTTCATAAAAAATCATTTTTATCTCTAAAAAACGATTAATTGTGATATAAAAATCAACCACAAACACACTTTTGGCTAAAAAACAACCATAAACTATAAATTAAAGGAATATAAAATCTTTTATACTCAGTCTTTTTATTGATAAAAGCAATTTCATAACACTATAAAATAGAACACATGGCTATTTTTGAGAAAAATTTTTAAAAATATTTTAGATTTTGTTATATTATTAATGAAATGTTTGTATTTTTGTTAAACAAACAGGAAGTAATTGGTTTTTTACAAAAAAATTACAAATTATTCCGAAAACATATTAAAACATAGTGTTACTTTTACACCATAATTAATATTAAAAAAGTCTTCTCATAATTTAGGTTTATAATTGGTTAGTAAAGGCCCCTGCCCATCAGGGGCTTTACTTTTTTATCCCCCTTACAAAGACTTCAGATTAATAAGATATTCGGCATTTACCGCAGCGCTTTGAAGCGGCGTTTCATTAAAGAACCGGGATTGTTCTACGAAAAAATATTCCATCCCGTTGTCAAGGCAGGTTGTAAGCAGTTGTGGATAGTCAATTATTCCCGTCCCCAGGTCGCAGGCAGACTCTTCACCGCTGTTTTCGGGCAGTCGTTTTTTTAATACGTCGCGCATGTGGCAAAGCCGGAAACGCGGACTGTACTTCCGGATGTATGCTACCGGATCCTTTCCTTCCGTAACGGTATAATAAAAATCCATCTGGAAATCAACGAGATCTTTATCCGTTCCCGCAAGCAATACATCTATAGGCAGCTGGCCGTCAACCGGTTTATAGGGATAGTCGTGTGCGTGATAGGCAAACCGTAAACCGTTCTTTTTGCAAATTGCGCCATAGTGATTAAACTCATCCGCTATATGTTTAAAGTCATCAATGCTCTTTTGAGGGCCCTTCCAGGGGTAGATGAGGTATTTAATTCCGACTTCGGCGGCCCCGGCAGCCAGTCTTTTATATCCTTCACTGTCTCCGGCATAATGCGTCGAAACCATATCAAGGCCATAGTCTTTCGCCATCTTGCAAAAGTCGCGGTTATTCATTCCCCAGAATACGCCCTTGTTACCTTCGTAACTTTCAATCTGCGTATATCCCATCCTGCCTATCTGCTTTAAGGTATCCCTGGCATCTCTTTCCATATCCTCCTTCACCATATAAAGCTGGATACCCAATGCCGGCAGTGACCGTGCATGAGCATTTGCGAACACCCTATTTTTCAAAAGGGGAACGGACAGGGCCAGAAGCCCTCCGGTTTTCAGAAATTTTCTTCTCGTAAACATTCTTTCTTCTCTCTATGTCAGATTTCCATTTTTCATTTCAGCAGCAGCATAATGTGCCGCCCTGGCTGCAAAGGCCATATATAATATCGACGGACTCTGATTACCCGTGCTGGTCATGCAGGCGCCATCAGTAACAAACACATTTTTACATAAATGCATCTGATTCCATCCGTTCAGCAGTGACGTTTTCGGATCGCGCCCCATGCGGCAACCCCCCATTTCGTGAATATCCAGACCGGGCGCCTGGTGGGTGTCGTTTTTGACGATATCACGTAAACCTGCGACTTTGAGCATTTCGGCGCTCTGATCCAGGAAATCGGCAACCATTTTATCGTCATTTTCGTCATAACCTACCGATGTTATCAACTGCGGAATGCCCCAGGGGTCTCTCTGATCGGTGCTTAACCGCACATGATTGGCTTCTTTCGGAATCGTCTCGCCCTGCATAAACATACCGGCACGCCATGGGCCAGGCTCTGTCAGCGAGTCCTTATATGTGCCGCCAATCCCTTCACTCAGCATATTTCGGAATTCAGGATTGCGGTTGGAAAATACAAACGTAAGGTAACCTCCTAAAAAGTCGGTATCCTGTTTATGAAGGTTCCGGTAGTTTGCAATAATGGGATTAGTCGGGTTCCGCCCGTAATAATATTTATCCTTTAACCCGTCATACGTGCCATAAACGCTGCCCCGGTAGTTCTGGAAGGCAACATATTTACCAAGCAGGCCGTTGTCGTTTCCAAGACCGTTAGGAAAACGGTTCGATTTGGAGTTAAGCAGGATCAGATTGGTATTAAGACAGGCGGCATTTAAAAATATTACTTTGGCAAAGTAATCCACTTCCTCTCCCGACAGGCCGTCAATAATCTTTACACCTATCGCCTTACCCTTGTTTTCGTCGTAGATAACCGAATGAACAACAGCATGCGGTCTGATAGTCAGGTTGCCCGTTTTCTGGGCCCACGGCAATGTTGAGGAAACCGAACTAAAGTACCCGCCGAAAGGACATCCGCGTGTACACAGGTCGCGGGCCTGGCACTTCCCGCGTCCCTGTTCCAGATGGATAGGCTCAGGCTTAGTGAGATGCGCCCAGCGGGTACGCACCATAAACCGGTCACTATAATGACCGCTTATCTTCCGTTGAATTTCCTGCTCTACCGCACTCATTTCAAATGGCTCCAGATACTCGCCATCCGGCAAGGCTTCCAGGCCGTCCCTGCCGCCGCATATTCCGGCGAATTTCTCCACATGACTGTACCAGGGCGCTATATCATCATACCGGATAGGCCAATCAACCGCATAACCGTAACGTTGCGGAGCCGTAAATTCAAAGTTACTCCATCGCTGGCAGGCCCGCCCCCAGGTGATGGACTTACCGCCGACCTGATACCCCCGTATCCAGTCAAAAGGCTTTTCCTGGATATACGGGTGCTCTTTATCTTTTACAAAGAAATGCTGCGTATCCTCTCCGAACGCATAACATTTGCTGATCACCGGATTTTCGTCAATTACGGCTTTCGGCTCCCGCATACGGTGAGGAAAATCCCAGGGATTTTTCATCGCTGTGGGATAATCCCTTAAATGTTCGATGTTTCGACCACGTTCCAGCACCAGCGTCTTTATGCCCAGTTCGCAAAGTTCCTTCGCGGCCCAGCCACCGCTGATGCCGGAACCTACTACAATGGCGTCGAATGTATTTTTTTTCTCCATAATATCTTATTTAGTATTTGCCCCCGAAAATGACAGCGGCACCTTGCGACATCTTTTAATTTAAAAATATCTCATCGAAAAAAGCCCATTCCGGACCCTTTTTTACCGGATCCCATGAAGGCAACTTTTGAATGTTCTTTACGATTATTTTCAGCCGGGCTACCGGCTGATCCGTATTCAGTTTGCAATCCACTCCAACTGCTGCTAAAGGCTCATCTTTTTTCGCGGCAGGGGGCACAACCTTGCCCAACAACTTCAGGTGGGTGTCATCTGTTCCTCCCCAAACTTCAATTCCTATCGGTAAAAATATCTGGCTGCCGAGATTGCGCAAACAATTAATGGTTACCGTCCGGATGGGCACAGACTTATTAAACTGCATGTACACGCCGATATCATGTTGTGCCGCGATCCATTTTCCGTTACCGAAGTTCGTCTCCCCAAGTTGTTTGTCCGTCAGCGACTTTGCACCATCGGCAGTGTATTTTACATCAGGCGGCATGATAAAACTGATGCTGTCCGGGGTATAAGTGCTTTTAAATACGCTGAACTGAATCGCATCGCTACTGATCCAACCCTGTTTATAAGCCTTTACCTTTATGACCGAATTTTTAGTAAGGGATACACCGGGCTTGTAAACCAGCGAGCTGATACTGTCTGGCTCCGTGCCGTCAATCGTATAACGCAGGGTAACTCCCTTTATTGGGTGCGCAAGTTCCAACGGGATGGACGAAGCAAAGACCAGCGTAGTATTTTTAACCTGCGGAACGTTCAGCTTAATGGGTTTGCCGTCATCTTTAAATCCTTTAATAAATTCAACATTCCTGTTATGCGCCTGTAAGTCGGCCATCTGTGATTCCGTTATCCCGGTATCCCAGAGCGTAATTTTTTGAAGACTTTTCAAGGCGCTAATCTGACCAATCGCCATCGCATCTACAGGTGCGCCAGCCAGCGAAATCGCTTTTAAGAATTTCAGCCGACTTAGTTCTTTGATGGTTTTTCCGGTTATATCTGTAAAATTAAGATTCAGGGTACGCAGGTTTTCAAACCCGGCGATGGTCTTTAATTCAGCGTCCTTTACCGGCATCTTATCCAGATCAAGCGAAACGATCTGCTTCCTTAGCGGCTCAAGTTCCTCAAGCACCTTCGGCTGATAACTGTTCCGGTTGTAGATGTTAACTGCGAGAGCAGGTGATCCTTCGGCAAGCAGCGCGATCACCCGGTAATTATTATTCAGCTTTCTTATTGTGTTTTCATCCGCTGCCGCAAAATCATAGGTTTCCCCGGCTTCGTCCGAAGGCTTCAGGTAAGTGGCTGCTATCATTCTGAGGGAATCGTTTGCCGGAAGATCGATCACCTTCTTTTTGAAATCTGCGTTTTCTTTTACCCATAAGTAAAGCAGCCGCATTTCGTCCGGCGACAACTGCGGCTTGCCTGATGGCGGCATGTGTTTCTTATCATCGTCAGGCAGATGAATACGCTGCAGCAAGAGACTGATCTGCGGCTGTCCCGGCACGATCAGCTTACCGTCCTTGCCACCCTTTAAAATCGACTTCTCGTCGATCAGCATCAGGCCGCCTTTTGCCTTTCCGGTGTTGTGACAGTTAACGCATTTACTTTCAAATAAAGGCTGAATAACATCCCGGTACACTAATGCTTTATCAACTGGCACCAATTCTTTTTCATGTTTCCATACAGGCGCCAGAACAAAATTGTCGCCATGTGTAAGGGCTGCGCCGAAATGTCCCGCCACGATCAGCGACAAAACAACAGCGGCTGAACTCCATCGTGCAATCTTTGTGTTATACCAACCCCTTGTACGACACCAGTAAACAGCAGAAGCAGCAAAAACCACCGCTGCGCCAAGCCATTTATGCCAAACCAGCGTACTGCCTTCATAGCCGGGCTCTTTAGATAAGAAAAGGCCCATTATCGCTGTAATCGCTGCAAAAATGGCTCCTGAAAGCCAGAGATATGTTGTAAAATCGTGATACAGTTTTTCTGTACGGAATCGTTCCTTAAAACGAAAAAATTCCAGCATTACGGCCATGATAAGTACAACAATGGGAAAATGAAGGACCAGCGGATGCATCCGGCCTGCAGGTTGCAGCCAAGGCGGAATGGTAATAGCGGCTCCGAATATCAGAAGGAAGACGATAAATATATCAAGGGCAAATAGCAGGTTTTCGGCGAAGCCTTTATGCTTGCTTTTTATCATCTAAATCAGTATAGTTTAAATATTGGTCATGTTTTGTTACACCCTGGTGAACTTGTACGGATACACCTTACCCGAAGCCCATTGCGCCACGTAGAGATTTTCATCATCATCTACCAGCACATCATGCGGATTTCTGAATATTTTCTCGGCCTGTGCCATTGGCTGAAGCACGCCATTCTGATAAACGGGCTCCGTGCCACCGATATTCGATATCACTTTATCCTCCTTGTCAAGAATGGTTGCAAAGCCTGTATCCTCATTGTTCAGGGTAGGGGAGCGCAGCACTGCTGAAAACAGATGGTCGCCTTTGATCACCGGCCTGCAAACACAGGCGCCGGGCAGTTTGATCACCCCGATCAACTTGCCATCCATGCTGAAGCGCTTAAAACAGGTACGGGTACGGTCGGTGATCATCAGGGTCGGGGTTGCGCCACGCCGATCTATCAATATTCCGTGCGCATTATCCAGATGTTCATCCCCATCTCCGCGCCCGCCAAAAAAATGCTTCAGCTTTCCGTTCCTGTCATAATGCATAATATACTGCGATCCATAACCATCCGCTATGTAAAAGTCGCCGTTGCTGTCAACCGTTGTTTCCGTAGGGATAAAGTCTTCCGGCTTTTTATAAACACCTGTTTCCAGCGGCACGTCAATGGTCATCAGTATTTTGCCATCCATTGTGGTTTTATATACCTGATGCTTTACCGTATCGGTAATGAACAGAAACTCGGTACCGTTTTCGTTAAATATTGTTAATCCATGTGCGCCGGGAAACTCATGCCCCCAGGTATCCAGCAGCTTCCCTGACTTATTATAGATCAGCACGTTGTTCTTTGTTTCGTTGGTAAGCAGCAGGATGCGGCCCTTCGCGTCCTCCACCATCTCGTGACAGTCGTTCACCGGGTTTTTAAGTGGATCAGCTTTACTCCAGTTTTTGTCCATGCGGTAACGCATATTCCCGTGTCCGTAGATCGGGCCATCGTCCTTTGCCAACAGGTCCCGGGCAATAAAAAAGCTGCCTGTCAGGGCGGCAGTCTGTTTGATAAACTTTCTTCTTTCCATTGCTGGTCTGTTCAGGTTAAGTTAATATTCCTTTTACTACATTTCCGGCCACATCCGTGAGCCGGTACCTCCGCCCTTTGCTTTTAAAGGTCAGCCTGGTATGATCCAGACCCAAACGGTTTAATACCGTCGCCTGAAAATCATGTACATGAACCGGGTCCTTTATAATGTTGTATCCAAATTCATCTGTTTCGCCATAAACTACTCCCGGTTTAATGCCGCCGCCAGCCATCCAGATGCTAAAACAACGCGGATGATGATCCCGGCCATAGTTCGCCGCCTCCAGCTTACCCTGGCTGTAATTGGTGCGGCCAAACTCACCACCCCAAATCACCAGCGTTTCATCAAGCAGCCCCCGCTGCTTAAGGTCGGTGACCAGAGCTGCCGAAGCCTGATCAACATCCTTTGCCTGACCTGCCATTTCCTGTGGCAGATTGTTATGCTGATCCCAACCCTGGTGATATAGCTGCACGAAACGCACCCCGCTTTCTGACAGTTTGCGGGCTAACAGACAATTGGCGGCATAAGTGCCCGGCACCATACAGTCCGGACCGTACATTTTTATAATATCATCCGGCTCTTTTGACACATCCATAATCTCAGGCACAGCCGTCTGCATACGATAAGCCATCTCATATTGCTGCACTTTGGTTGATATCTCCGGATCGCCGAATTCCTTGTAGGATATATCGTTCAGCTCGGCCAGTTTATCGAGCATGGTACGGCGCGCGGCGTGATCAATTCCAGGCTGGTTATTAAGATACAGTACCGGATTTTCGCCGCTGCTGAATAATACCCCCTGATGTATAGAATCCAGAAAGCCGTTATTCCACAGCTTGGAGTAAACGCCCTGCCCGTTACCTTTACCCTTGGAAAGCAGCACCGTAAAAGCCGGCAGGTTTTTATTCTCACTTCCGAGGCCATAGCTGACCCACGATCCCATGCTGGGGAGATTGCCTTGCTGTACACCCGTCTGGAAAAAAGTCAGCGCCGGGTCGTGATTGATCGCCTCGGTGTACATCGACCGGACAATGCAAATATCGTCTGCAATCTTTCCGATATGCGGAAACATGTCGTTTATCCATG
This sequence comes from Mucilaginibacter sp., assembly GCA_035547875.1. Lineage (GTDB taxonomy): Bacteria > Bacteroidota > Bacteroidia > Sphingobacteriales > Sphingobacteriaceae > Mucilaginibacter. The sequence continues at coordinate 43,905 of DASZTX010000031.1, forward strand.
CGCGCGATTCCCCGTACTGTTTAAAGTCATAATAGGAGCCTACCAGCGGGAATGATTTCTGGTTTGCGGTCATTCCCGTCAATATCTGGCCGCCCCTTACCGATGGCGGCAATTCCTGTCCCATCATTTCCCTTAGCCTGGGCTTATAGTCAAACGATTCCAGCTGCGAAGGTGCGCCGTCCTGAAACAGGTAGATCACCCGTTTGGCCTTCGGCGCAAAATGTGGTATGCCCGGTATAAAATCAGCCCCACTGTCCGGACCACTGAAAAGGTCGGGAATAAGCAGTGAGCCGAGCGCTACACTACCGATGCCAAGGCTCAGCTTTGACAAAAACTTGCGCCTGTTGATATTAAGGCGATGCTGCAATATTTCATTTTCCATAGCCATCAGGTCTTGGTTATCGCCTCCTCCAGATTATAAATAGTATCCACCGTTTTCATCATCGCAGCCAGCAGAACCCTGTCCATGTTTTCGGGGACTGGGTATTCACCGACAGCGAGCACTTTTTCTGCCTCAGCTTTATTCAGCGTTTTGAGCTGCTCCGCATAATATCCGGATAGTATTTCCAATTCTTTCTGAACGGGTTTGCGGCACAGGATAAGCCTGAAAGCTTTGACGATCTTGTCGTTCGCGGTGCTTTTTTCCTGCAGGAGGCGGGCGGCCAGCACTCTCGCCGCCTCAAGCACCGTCGGGTCGTTTTCCATCAGCAGCGCCTGTAGTGGTGTATTGGTGCGCAAACGTGTCACCTCGCACTGATCGCGGTTACTGGCATCGAATATAGCCATCTCCACAGGCGGAACGGTTCGTTTGATCAATGTATATAAACCGCGTCGGTACAGATCGGGGCCATGTGATTGCCGGTAGTTTGCCAGTATTCCGCGACCCGAGGTAGCGTTCTCCCACAGTCCCGGCGGCTGATAAGGATTTACACTCGGCCCGCCGACAGACCAGTTCAGCAAGCCGCTGCTTGCCAGCACCATGTCGCGGATAAACTCAGCCGGCAGCCGGTAACGCGGCCCCCGCGCCAGCAGTGAATTGTCAGGATCGGTCTTCAGTTTATCCCCGTTGATAACCGCCGATTGCCGGTAAGTTGCCGAGGTTACCATTTGTCTTATAAGTCTTTTAATGTTCCAGCCATGATCTGCGAAATCAACCGAAAGCCAGTCGAGTAATTCCCTATGAGTAGGCAACTCACCCTGCATACCAAAATCATTGGCGCTTTTAACAATACCCCGCCCGAATATTTCCTGCCACATCTGGTTTACAAAAACCCGGGCGGTAAGCGGATTTCGCTTGTCAAACAGCCACTCTGCCAGGCCAAGCCGGTTTTTTGGCAGCTTGCTGTCAAATGGCATAATGGCGCTTGGGGTACCTGGTTTAACTTCCTCGCCATGCGCATCGTAATTCCCGCGTTTCAGCACGTAGGTTTTGCGATAATATTCGCTGTCTCCCATTACCGAGACGATCAGCCTGCCGGTATCCTTTTTATTAACAAACTTTAAAATCCCTTTCACATCATCATTCGTGATCTGCATCAGCGGCCGTTTGGCATAAGTTTCAGGACCGCCCACCGTGGATTGTATGCCCGGCTCCTTCACACTGTTGAAAAACGAAAACAACTGATAATATTCCTTTTGGGAAAAAGGATCGTATTTATGATCGTGGCAATGAGCGCACTCTATCGTGACGCCAAGCAATGCCTTGCCGAAGGTGTTGGTGCGATCGGTCACATAAGCCACGCGGTATTCTTCATCAATTACCCCTCCTTCCTCGGTGATCTTGTGATTGCGGTTAAAACCTGTCGCCAGCAGTTGTTCTTTGGTGTGATCCGGCATCAGGTCACCGGCAAGCTGCCAGGTCACAAACTTATCGTAGGGTAAATTTTCGTTAAACGCATGTATCACCCAGTCGCGCCAGGGCCACTGCGAACGGTAGTTATCGTCCTGATAACCATGCGAGTCGGCATATCGCGAAACATCCATCCAATGCAAAGCCATCTTCTCACCATAGGCAGGGCTTTTCAGCAACTCATCTACCATTTTTTCATAAGCATCCGGGCCTTTGTCAGCCAGAAAACGATCTTGCATCCCGATGTCCGGTGGCAGGCCTGTCAGGTCGAAACAAACTCTTTTTAGCAGGCGCTCTTTGTCTGCTTCGGGATTAGGCTTTACCCCGTTCACTTCCAGCTTTTGCAGGATAAAATTATCTATCGGGTTTTTTGGCCAGTCTTTATCATCCACCTCCGGAACAGGCAGGCTTTTTGGAGGAACAAAGGCCCAGTGCTTTTCGTATCTCGCTCCCTGCTGTATCCATTTTTTTATCAGTTCAACCTCATGCGGCGTGAGGCGTTTAAGATTGGAATTTGCCGGGGGCATCATCTCCGAAGTATCGTTTGTGGAGATACGCCTGAACAACTCCGACATTTCCGGACTTCCGGGAACCAACACGTGCGCATCCGGGTTGTCCTTCAGCGCCTTATAGGCGCTCGCCTGCATATCCAGCCTCAGATCGGCCTGCCGTTTACCGGCATCAGGCCCATGGCATTTATAGCATTTGTCCGAAAGGATAGGCCGGATATCAAAATCATAGCTGACTACGTCGGGTATTTCTTCACCTGCATTAGCCTGCCTGTTGTGGCAACCATAAAATGCAAGTGTCGCGCACAAAGCACAAAAAACACCAAAAACGAATAATTTCAGCCGCATGGTTGGTAAAAATGTCTGGCAAATAATTGGTTATACGAAAGCTAAAATTAAACAATTAAATGTGGAAACTACACCTATAATATCTGACAAGATTTTTTTGAAACAAGTTTTTTACAGAATTATACGTCTCAATACACCCTCGGGCCAGCTCCGCTAACCGGGGTTTTATTACCTTTAAGGCGGCAGTCAGCCGAAAAATATCTTAATATTAGTGATATTATGATAAATTTGCCGCTAAACTGTTATGGTCTGCCGCTAAATGCCTTGGTGCTTTTGTTGACGGGTCTTATTAGCCAAATGTTCTACCAATATGTTTAAAGCCATCCGGGGGTTATTTATATTGCTGTTGTCGGGCGCTGCTTTGCAGGTTGCCGCACAAACTACCGACTCGTTAAAAAAAACTGATACCTTAAAGATCGATACCAATGAGCTTAACCAATACAGAATTGAGCCGGGAAAAAATGCCCTGCCGTTCCGTTTCAGGCCGGTACAGATCCATCGCCGTGAAATCCCGGTAACCATGCTGGACTACGAGGTAAGTTACTGGCATAAAAATATATTATTTGGCTTAAATTTCAGCCAGGCTGCATTTAGCAGCAACTATGCGGCGGGTGGTATCAGTTCGATCGCGCTGGGCAGTAACTTTGATTACAAAGTAGAGTATAATAAATCACCGCTTGATTTCACCTCGGAACTAAACCTTGTTTACGGTATCTCAAAAAACAAGGATCAAGGATCACGCAAAACCAACGACCGTATTTTCTGGGATAATAAACTGGCTACGCAATTATCCAAACACTGGTTCTTTTTCGGATCGCTGACCTTTGAGTCGCAGTTTGATAAAGGCTACAGCTACACCACTGATTCGGTAGGGAACAGCATACCGCACCTGATATCGAATTTTATGTCGCCGGGTTATCTGACCGAATCGGTCGGTTTTGAATTTAAGCCAAGTAAGTTCTTCGATCTGCGGTTGGGTACAGGTACGGCCAGGCAGACGTTTGTTCTCGATACAACGATCTATCACAACCAGCCAACCAACTATGGTGTGCCTATCGGCAAGCGCATTTATAACGAACTGGCATTTCAGGTGGTGGCTGTGTTCGATAAAGATCTGTCAAAAACCACGCATCTTAATGCCCGTTATGCCATGTTTGTTCCTTATCAGCAGGGGCTTCAATATACCAGTCATCGTGTAGATGCGGTATTTACGTCAAAAGTTACCAAGCTTATTGCCTTTACTGTGAACGGTACTTTTTTGTATGACAAAAACACGTCCGACAAAATTCAGGGAACGGAAGGCCTCGCGCTGGGCATAGTTTACAAGTTTCCGTAAAGCAACCCAGCTGTCAATAACTTAAAAGCCTGGTCATGGTTTCTTCCAAACGGGCCTTTGCCATAAACTGTTCTTCCAGTTTTTTGTGCATGGGTACAGGGGTATCCAGGCTCGCGCAACGCATTACCGGAGCGTCGAGGTAGCCAAAGCAGTGCTCTCCAATATGGGCCGAAATTTCACCACCAAAGCCACTGATCAGCGTATCTTCATGTAATACAAGCACCCTTCCGGTCTTCTTAACGCTAGTTTCTACAGCAACCTTATCCCAGGGCAGCAGGCTGCGCAGGTCGATAATCTCAACCGAAAGCTCAGGATGGGCAGCGGCATAGGCCATGGCCCAATGGACGCCAAGCCCGTAGGTGATGATGCTGGCTGCTTCTCCTTGCTGTACTATCCGTGCTTTTCCGATCTCGACATAATACTCATCCCTGGGAACTTCACCGGTTATGCTCCGGTATAGATATTTATGCTCAAAATACATTACCGGGTTAGGATCTTCTATGGCGGCCATTAACAAGCCCTTGGCATCATCCGGAAAGGCCGGGTACACCACTTTTAATCCGGGAGTTTTAGTGAACCAAACCTCGTTACTCTGCGAATGAAAAGGACCAGCACCCGTACCTGCCCCTGTAGGCATGCGGATCACTACATCAACGGGCTGCTGCCAGCGGTAATACGTTTTTGCCAGATTGTTGACGATCTGTGTAAATCCTGCCGAAACAAAATCGGCAAACTGCATCTCCATGATCGCCTTAAATCCGTTAATGGCCAAACCCATGGCTGCGCCCACTATTGCAGATTCACAAATAGGTGTGTTGCGTACCCGGCTGCGCCCAAACTCTTCCAGAAAACCCTGCGTAATTTTGAATGCTCCGCCGTATTCGGCAATGTCCTGCCCCATGATCACCAGGTTATCATATTTACGCATGCTCTGCCGTAATCCGTCACTGATGGCGTCGATAAATCTCCTTGGTGAAGTCACATTTGCCGTCAACGCTACCGAGGTGCTATGAGGTTTATATATGTCATTCAGTTCGGTTTCCACATCGGGTTTAATATCGGGTGCAGCAAAAGCCCGCTCCAGATCGGCTTCTATTTGTGCCGTAAATTCGGCTTTCATCTGTGGTATCCATTCCGGGCGCAACACCCGTTCGTTCAGCAAATAGCGTTCGAAGATCAAAACCGGGTCTTTTTCCTTCCATCTTTCAAAAAGCTGCTGAGGCACATATTTGGTACCCGACGCCTCCTCGTGCCCCCGCATTCTGAAAGTAACACACTCCAGCAGTACCGGCCGGGGCTTTTCACGTATTGATGCAGCAATATCACTGACCGCGTGGTAAACTTCCAGCAGGTTATTTCCATCTATCCGGCGGCCTTCCATGCCATACCCCGCCGCCTTGTCAACCAGGTATTTACAGTTGTACTGCTCGCTGACCGGCGTGGACAGGGCGTACCCGTTATTCTCGATCAGAAAAATGACAGGCAGCTTCCATACTGCAGCTATGTTCAGCGCCTCATGGAAATCGCCCTCGCTGGTCGCGCCTTCGCCCGTAAATACCAGGGTGGCCCGCTGTCTTTTGGCGAGCACATCTGCAAGCGCCATGCCGTCTGCAAGGGCCAGCTGCGGCCCCAGGTGCGATATCATACCAATGATCCGGTGATCATGTGTCCCGAAATGAAATGAACGGTCGCGCCCCCTGGTAAAGCCCGATGCTTTTCCCTGCCATTGGGCCATCAGGCGCGTAAGGGGTACATCTCTGACGGTAAACACACCGAGGTTACGATGCATCGGTAAAATATATTCCTCGCTGTTCATTGCCAGCGCACTTCCGACAGCAATTGCCTCCTGCCCGATGCCGGAAAACCACTTGCCGATACGCCCCTGCCGCAGCAGGATCAGCATTTTTTCCTCCACCAGCCGCGGCCACAATAACTTTTTATAAAATTCAAGTAATTGATTATTATTTAAGTTTTTTCTGTCGAAAACCATAGCGCAAAACTACTGAAGTTTTTAAACTTTGCACGCCGCTTCTCCGCACCTTGCAGCTGTTATGGCTGTTTTCACAGCGGTTTCGCAGTTTTTACTTTTTATTCGTAGTTTGGGCAAAGATTATTTTTTGCAGCAGTTATCAATAATCTTTTTATTATTTCGTTTGATAAACGGGCAACGGGATAATTTTAACGACATTTCATCCACCACTAATGTTCAGCATACATGAAACGCAAACCTTTACTTTTTTTAATTCTCGCTTCGGCTATTGCCATATCTGCAACCACACATGACTTCTTCCTTCTGCCTGAGTTTTTCTTTATGCATAAGGGCGAAAAGCTGAATCTTCATTTAATTATGGGCGATCTTTTTGTAAAGGATTCCGAGATCGGTTATCAGCCCGCCAAGACAACCAGCTTTATGCTGTATAACGGGTCAAAGAAGATTGATCTGAAACCCATGGCAAAAGACAGCGCGGCTCCGGTATTGAGCTATGAAATTGAACATACCGGGCAGTCATTGATCACGATGACCCGCGACTATGAATTCAGCTATACCTCGCGTGACGCCTATGCGGATTTTCTGAACAACCAGGGCCTTGACAAGCTGGCCGACAAGGTAAAAAACGGAAACCAGTTCAGGGTGAAAGAGAAATATACCAGGTATTTAAAAACGCTGGTCTCGGTAGAGAACACCGATGGTAACGCTTACGAAAAAGACCTGAAAGAAGACTTTGAGATCATCCTGAAAAGAAATCCCTATAAAAGAAAATATGGCGACGACATGATAGCCGAGCTTAAATTTAAGGATAAAGCCGTGGGCGGAGCCTCTGTTGCGCTATACATCAAAACCACGTCGGGCAATGTTTATACACAAAACCTGACCACCAACAGTGATGGCGAAATAGGCTTTACCCTGAGTCGCGAAGGCGTTTATATGCTGCGCAGCGTAAGGATTGAACCTACAAAAGATAAGGATGCGGACTACGAAAGCTGGTGGACGTCATACACATTTCCTTTCAGTAGTTCGGACGAATTACCCAGCACCTATAAAGAGTTCGGATTCGGTAATGTACACTAAAGCTTCATAAGTCATTGGCCGGATAGTTGACTGATCTTCTTTCGAATGATCTGCCTATCTGCCTTGGTTCTGGCGAGGCCCAAAGCTGTGTCAAAGTGCGCGATTGCGCGTTTGTCGTCAATGCCGGTATATAAATATCCCAGCAGCGAAAAATACAGGTGGCTGTTCTGCAAGCCCAGCTTTTCAGCTTCCACAATAGCCTCCTGCTTTCCGTTCGCTCTTGCAAGGGCATAAGTGCGGTTTAACGCCGCCACCGGGGAATATTCGATCATCAGCAACTGGTTGTATAACTGTAAAATGTTCTCCCATTTTCCAGCTGTGTCTTCCAGTTGTGTATGCCACCAGGCAATTCCGGCTTCTATATGATATTTCGAAAGGCGGTCACCTTCGGCGGCCCTGTTCAGATAATACTTACCCCGGCTGATCAGCTCTTTATCCCAAAGCTCCCTGTCCTGGTCTTCATACAATATCTGGCTGCCGTCCGGTGCAATGCGCGCGTCAAAGCGTGAGGCGTGAAAACACATCAGCGCGAGCAGTGCATTCACGACCGGGGTATCCGTCGCTTTGTTAATCGTAAGCAAATAGTTAAGGCGGATCGCTTCATGGCATAGATCCCTTCGCATACCGGAATCCTGCGAGGCCGAATAATACCCTTCATTGAACAGCAGATAGATGGTGGTGAGCACTGCCTCCAGCCGCCTTTCTATCTCGGCATTTGCCGGGAAAACGATCTTTACATTTTCTTCCCGCAACTTTGCCCTGGCGCGCATCAGCCGTTTATTAATGGTTTCCTTGCCCGTCAAAAATGCGCTGGCAATTTCTTCAATGCCAAATCCGCAGAGAATACGCAGTGAAAGGCCGATCTGCGCCTCGACGGGGATACAGGGCTGGCAAATGGCAAACATCATCTGTAACTGACTGTCGATGATGTTATTATCTGACAGGTCGATGTCAATATCAAATGATTCAGCTTCATTCTGCTTTATTTCAGCCGCGATCTTCTCACTAAACACCTTGTTGCGTCTCAGGTAATCCCTTGCCTTATTCCTGGCAACAGCATACAGCCAGGCTTTCGGGTTTTCAGGCAAACCACGAAGGCCCCAGGTTTCGGAAGCCTGCAAAAAAGTATCGCTTGCGATGTCTTCGGCTGTTTCGATGTGGTCAAACCCGAAGAGTTTTCCCAATACAGCCGTGATCCTGCTGAATTCTGTACGGAATAAATGCGGTATCAGTTCCTGCTGTTCCATTAAAACGAATCATATCCTGATTAAAAAAATGCCGGTCGTGCCCTTATCAAGCCGACCGGCATCAATCTTTTCGGCTGTGGGTTACAGCGGGTTGATAGCTCTTACCTCAACGTTGCCGCCAAAGGCAAAAATAGGACAACCTTTCGCCATTTCTACTGCCTCGTCGTATGACTCCGCCTTAACCACGGAATACCCGCCGATCAGTTCCTTAATTTCGGTATAAGGCCCATCGGTCACTACATTTCCCGGTCTTACCACGCGTCCGTCATTAACCAGGCGGTTACCTCTGCTTACCAATTTATCCTGCGCGGCGATACCGCCTATCCAATCCATCCATTTTTTTGTCACTGCCTGCATTTCTTCGGGTGAGCCTACCGGCTGATTGATGTAATCGTTCCGGTAAACGAATAAAAATTCTGTCATGATCTTTAGTTTTTTAATGTTTATACCCCAATGACGAACAAAGATGACCGAACTGGACAAGCATTTAAAAAATTATTTAGTCCCGGTCTATCCACGTTTATTCCTTAATCCATTTACTTTTAAAGCCAAGCCTTTTCAGGCCGTTCTGTATATCGGGATTACTCATAAATAGTTTCCAGATCAGGCCGCTGCGGTAATTTTCTATCATCACCACGATCGGGCCCTGATCAATGGCGAGGTGGGTTTTGGCATACCAGTTATGCGACTCGCTGAACCCATCGGCAAAACCATAAGGCCCCCATATCTTATCGCCCAGGTCATAATAAAAATGTTTTAGCGCCTGCATAGAATACTCCGGTGTGTACGGAAAGGAGGAGAGCGCCGCGGTCGGCTGTATTACCCCGCGGTCGTCCTGCGGGCAATGAGCTACATACCCTTTAAAACTATCTCCGGCAGTAAGTCCCCAGCAATTTTCGCCATAACCCTTATAGTTTCTGGGATTTTCCACACAGTATGCACGATTGATCAGCGTATGATTTTTTGTCTGCTCGTTATAATCAATACCGTGGTCATCGGTAAGGCTGCGCGGATCAATACCCATGTATGTATATTGCTCAAAAAACAAAGGCCCGCCCATATCGAAATTACCCAAAGGCAGCATGTATCCGAAATAAGAATTGCCATTCTTCCACGATGGCTTTTTAACCCAGCTGTTTTCATATAGCTCCTTCGAGATCGGATGCCCCGGCGATGCTGCGGCAATAATATAGGTTATCAGCGCCTCGTCATACCCAAATACCGGAAAATTCATATCAAAATCGTTATCGGGGCTCCAGTGCCAATACAATTCTTTATTCCCGTTATTACTATGCCAGTTCCAGTCAGCAGCGTCCCACATCTGCTGTACCCGTTTTTGAAAATACCGCTCCGGAAGCGTGGTACCGTTAAAGTATGCTTTTGCTGTTAAAAGCCCCATCATCAGGTAGGATGTTTCTACAATATCGGCGCCGTCATCCAGTCTGCCGAAAGGAATAGTTTTACCGGTAGCGCCGTTCATAAAATGCGGATAAATCCCATGATAACAATCCGCCTTTATCAAAAAGTCAACGATCTTTATCAACCGGTTCAGCGCAGTATCCCTGCCGATCCAACCCCTGTTTACAGCAACAACGGTTGCCAGAATACCCATACCCGTTCCGCCGATAGCGCATGCTTCCGGACCAAAGGTGCCTTTGCTCAGGTTCGGCTCATCATCCGCTTCATTAATATAGTCCCAGTAATACTGACACCTGACGGTATTGTCGCGCTCGCGGGCAAGACCACTTACCGGATGAGCAAAGTGCCAAAAGTAACGGAAGGTCTGTCGCTGCACAATATCCAGCAATGCGGAATCGCTGATGTTTTTTACAATGCCGACCGGAGCTATCGCATTTAACGATGATGATTTTTTGACTACCTGTGCGGATACCGGGAGCACAAACATTATGCATCCAAGTACAAAAACCGATACACTTTTCATGGCGAAATTTCTTAGGTTTAAACGGACGGAGCCGTTTTGCAATGCTCAATTTAGCGTTTTTTAAAGCATTAGAAAAGCATCCCGATGTTTTTAAATTTAAGCGGAAGCCGCACGGTTCTGCATCAACCGGGCTTACCTGCATATTTACAGGTAAGACAGCCACCATTGGCGATGCGTCCGTTTGTAGTTGCCATACCAGCGGCATGGAAAGTATAATATGACAATAACTAAAATCCAGACGAGGTAAACTACCCACAAGGGGTAGCCAAAACCGGGAGCCTGCGCTACAAACGGCGCTTCAGGCGATTTTACGCTAAATATGTTTATTCCGGACACTGCGGTGAGTATGATATAGATGAGGCGGACTAAATATAGATGTACAACAAAATAGAAGAAAGGCACACCGCCATAGACACGACAGGCTGCCGCGAATTTGTTTTGGCCCCCTTCTACCCATGATAATATCATCAGTGCGGGGCCAAGCGTCATGCAGAGATACATTAATGATGGCGGGTATTTGGTAGTATTTAAAAATGATAGCAGCGTGTGCATGCCATTACGCTGCGGCGACCAAGTGGCAGGGTCGCCGTAGGCGTTGATCAACCTCAGCAGGATAAACAGCCCGGTCAGCGCAATCCCCGCGATCAGCAGGATCTTCCTTCTCCGGAGAGCGTCAAATGCGTCCCGGTAAAACGAACCGAATGTATATCCAATCAGCATGACGCCCGTCCACGGGAGAACGGCGTAAGCCTCAAGTATCAGATGATTGGCTGTCGGCGCGAAAACGGCAGGCGCTGTCAAAAAGACCCGCAACAATATGCTTCCGGCGCCCGTTTGAGGCAGCTGCACCAGGTTGGTCAGGTTGTGCCCAAAGAAAATTATACCACCCACCGTCGAAATCAGCCATAAGGGAGCGCGCAGCAGCTTCAGCAGTCCAAGAATAATCATACTGCCTCCTATGGCCCAGAGTACTTCGAGGATGATCCCTTTAAAGGAAGGATCAAGGTTGAACATAAACGATATTACTATTGCATCGGCTACAATCAGCCACAGCCCGCGTTTCATCAGAAACATGGCCAGCTCATTACCACTGCGTTTTATCCCTGCCAGATAAGCCGACACACCGCTCAGAAAGACGAATACCGGAGCACAATAATGTGTGAACCAGCGGGTAAAAAACAATACCACCGTCGTGGTGGCCATATTGGTCGGCTCAAATTTGGGACCCTGAAAATGGATAAATTCGCGGCAGTGATCGAGCGTCATGACAAGCATGATCAACCCGCGCAAAATATCGATTGACTCGACGCGGTATTTCAGGGTCTTCGGCGGGTTCATAATTAAAGTTTACCGTCTAAAATAGTGATTTTTAGAATGACCGTCGCAAGAGTTTCATCAAACCGGCGATCAATTCAACCAAAACCCCGAAAATTTAAACCTTTAACCAGCCGCGAAATCCCCTGGCGGCATAATACGACTCGGCTCCATTGTGATAGAAAAAAACATGATCGTACCGGCGGTCGCCAAAAATAGCGCCTCCAAGCTTCCTGATCTCCGGCGGGGTTATCACCCAGCTTGATGTTTTGGTATCAAAGTTTCCCAAATGCTGTAAAAAACGATACTGCTCTTCAGTTAATACATTGATGCCCATGTCCGCTGCCATATCAAGGGCGCTGTCTGCGGGTTTGTATTCTTTCCGGGCATCCAGCGCTGCGCGGTCATAGCAAAGGCTGCGGCGACCTTTCGGACTTTCAGATGAGCAATCAAAAAATATGAATTTCCCGGTTTCTTTTTCGCGGTCAACCACATCGGGTTCCCCGCCGGTGCTTTCCATCCCGCTGAGCGACCACAGCGCAACCGGGTTTGCTTCCAGTGCGGCCTGTACTTCCGCCCACTTGATACCCTCGTGCCGGGTCATATTTTTATTGAACCGCTCCCGCAGAACCAAGATGAGCGTTTCACCTTCTGCCGGCGCGAGCTTATTTTTATTCTCCATGCTCATTCGTTTATATCGAACCGAAAATTGTCGTTTTCATCCATTTCCCAATAGGGGTTGTAGGCAACCTCGAACAAATAACCATCCGGATCTTTAAAATAGCCACTGTAGCCACCCCAATACACCTTTTGCGCAGGCTTCACGATGGTTGCACCAGATGCAGCGGCCTGTTGCAATACCTCGTCCACCTCCTGCTCCGACCTTGTATTGTGCGAAATGGTCATTCCTGAAAAGCCTGTTGGTTCATAGCTTAACGTGGTGTCGGCGGCAAGCTCATCACAGGGATGCAGCGCAAGTACAATGCCACCCAAAGGGAACAACGCCAGGTTTTCGATGCTTTTATCAGATTTTTTCCAGCCAAGCCCGCGTTCGTAAAAGTCAACCGACCTTTCAAAATCCTGAACGCCAAGTGTTATCAAATTCAGTTTTTGCCGCATAATGATCTTGCCATTTCGAGGTTACTCATCATTCATTCCTTTCCCATCCATAATAAAAGGAATGTATTTTTCGATCCGTGATTCGCGGGTTTTGCTTTGTTTTGCTGAGGAAAAGTAAAGCAGGTAATTGCGCTGGCGACCGGGCGTCAACGCTTCAAAAGCTGTTTTTAACGCCGGGGAATCATCCAACCGTGTTTGAAATTCTTCAGCAACCTCAAAATCGCTGGTCTTTTTAAGATCCACCTTCAGTCCCGCTTTTTCTACTTCTATGGCTTCATGGATGTAGGTCTTCAACGTCGATTCCATTTCCGCAATCTGCCTGATCCCGGTAAATCTGATCTGTCGCGCCGACTGCACGTTTTCGGTCTGCTGTATTAAAATTCCATGAGCATCATTCAGTAATGCGCCTTTAAAAAACAAGAGTGCGCAATATTCCTTAAACCCGTGAATCACGATGATATTACCCTTGCGGAAAGTATAGCAGGGCTGCCCCCACTTCAGTTCTTCCGTAAGTCCGCAGTCCAGTGCTATCGTTCTTAACTTTTTGTATTCCTCCTGCCACTGCGAAGCGTTGTCAAAAAACCAGTCAACTTTTGGGTTCATGCCTGTTATTTAATTGATCCGTTGTGCTAAAGTTAGGAATGCTTAACCGTTAACAGAAATGATTTTTCTTTCGCCGGGTCTGAGATACCACGATAATACCGTCAATACGAGCAATAGTAACGCCGGTAACGCTGCAGTTACGGCATCACCGACGGCGATATGGGAAAATATCGCTCCTGACATGATAAAGAAAAAACCGGCGTAGGCCCATTCCTTCAGCAAGCGAAAACCGGGCATCAGAATGACTAAAACTCCGGCAATTTTACAGATGCCTATCAGCGTCATTAAATAGGCCGGATAACCCAGATGCGCCATACTTTCCGCTCCGCCGGGGCCGGAACTTTGTTTTAAGAGCTGTACCGCTCCGGTGGATATCATCCCGAGGGAAAGCCAAAGTGTCGCAATCCAGTAAACGATCTTTTTTGTCTTTGTCATCTCCGCTATTTTAATTTGCCGATAACATCCTGTAAACGGTTGTGTGCCCAGTTTATACCCTGCGTAAACGGCAGCTTCAGTACCTGATCGCGCTGACCGACCGATTCATAAATAACATGCATGTTAAGCCTGCTGGTATCATCCGTGAGCCTTTCAAACTCACAGATCTCTAACTGAACACCAAACGGCGTGTTGGCCATCTCGAATGTACGGGTGATCTTTTGACCAGGAATAAACTCGTGGATCACGCCATCGGCTTTAAATACCACATTGCCTTTTTCGTCTGTCGTTTCATATTGCCAGCATCCGTATTTCCTGCTTTCAAGTTGCAGCACCTTTGTACCCATCCACTGCTCTATCAGATCGCGTTCTGAAAAAGCTTTGAAAAGTAACTCTACCGGGAGTTCAAATTCCCGTGTAATGTTGATTTGCTGTTGGCCGTCTTCGGCGCTAATCTTTGTTTTTAATTCCATATCGGGTTATTTTTTTAATTGATATTGTTTCATCACTGCTTCCAGCGCATTAAACCTGTCGTCCCACATCTTGCGGAACGGCTCAATAAAGTCCGCCACTTCTTTCATCTTCTTAGCATTGATCTGATAATGTATCTCCCTGCCGCTTGGCTTTTGCTCCAGCAGTTCGCATTCGGTAAGGATCTGGAGGTGTTTAGACACCGTTGGACGTGCCGTGTCAAAATTCGCGGCGATAGCACCCGCCGTAAGCGACTGACTCGCAACCAGCATCAGGATCGCCCGCCGTGTGGGGTCGGCAATAGCCTGGAAAACGTCTCTTCTTAAATTCATCTTGTAGCCATTTGGCTACAAATGTATATGAAGTTATTTAACTACGCAAGTTTCTCTGATAAATAGAATTATTAAGGAGTTTATCCGAATACGTTACCTATGCCATTTGTTTGTGTTGGGGAGGGATTAACTTCACTTGCTTCAACTATACATTTACCGGGGAGACCTGAACATCTTTCTACAATTCCGGCAATGGTCAAAGAAATATGCAAGTTCAATGTGTAGGAACTGTATCTAACCTTTAATGAAAGGTTATTTAACTTGATATATTGAATAAAAAACTTACTTTCAACTATTATTCAATAATAAAGATGAAGTTATTTAATTTATTAATACTATTGACAATTGCCCAGTTGTCAAGTGCACAAATTAAATTAACTAAACTTGATAAAAAGTCAATTCCAAAATCAATAAATTATATTGGAAAGATCATCAATGCTGTACGTTATATTGATAATGAAGGCGAACATATAATTGTTACTACAGAGACTGGCGTGACCAGCACAAAAGGTATCGAAGGTGACACCTTTAGAGATGCGGCGCTATATGCTTATAGCTACAAGACCGTTAACGATAAACATATTCTTTCATGGCGAGTTCATGATTTTGTTAAAGAATGTCCGGTTGACCTTAACGCAGATTATATCCCAAACACTTTTGCTGTTACTGATCTTAATAAAGATGGAAAGGCAGAGGTATGGCTTATGTATAAAATTGTTTGCCACGGCGACGTCAGTCCAAGCAATATGAAGATAATTATGTACGAAGGGAATAAAAAATATGCTGTTAGGGGAACTAACAAAGTGAAGGTTTCAGATAAAGAGTATGATGGCGGTGAATATACCTTCGATGACGCCTTTAAGAATGGTCCACATTCATTCCGGTCATATGCTTTACAACTTTGGAAGAAAAATCTTTTGGAAACATGGTAAAGCAAACCTTCGCAGTTGGTAATATTATCGCTAAAAAAATTCACAAAATCAATGGTTTATGAGAGTTTGAACAACTTAAAACAAGCTGTATTTATAATGGAACAAGAAAACTTAATCTATGATTGGGTTTTCTTGTCTTGCGGAGATGGGGGGATTCGAATGGATTAAGTTGCAATTAAACCTATGCGGATTTTAAGATTAATTAGCTTATTAATTGCCTGTATATTTCTTATACAATGTTCGATCTCTAAAAAAGCTGCCGATTTGAACAAGGTGCTGATAAAGAAAGAGTTTAAAGAAAGTAATGAGCCCCTCGCTGATCGCGATATCAGTAAATTAAGACTGTTTCTTGTTGACAAAGAAAATGGAAGTCAAAGAAACGGCGCCTCTTTTGTCTATATTAATAATATTGAATTTAAAGCGGATGCGCAAGGCAATTACATTTTTAAATTATTACCAGGCAGCTACACGATGAAAATTAAATCCGTCCAATATTACCCACAAACAATAAAGCTCAAAATGGAAGCCAAATTTAATTACGATATAACAATGCTATGACAGCCAACTTCAGTTGCTGTTGAATAAAGCTGATTTAAGCTATCGTTGTTGACTCTGTTATTCGGAATAACATAGTGGTTTTGAGATGTGATCATAATATCCCCATCTTTGTGTAACAATCCGGCAGGTGCCGAAGTCTTAATACAGACACCCGTTATTTTTTTGCTATGCCCTTAAAAACCAGTTACCGAGAGAATATTTCCATCGCTTTACAATCGATAGGTGGAAACAGGCTTCGTACGTCATTAACGGCGCTGATCATCGCTATCGGTATAATGGCGCTGGTGGGGATACTTACGGCAATTGAGGGTGTAAAGCAATTTACCAATGATGCGTTCGCGGGCCTTGGCGCTAATGCATTTACCATTCAGAACCGGGGTTCGGGTTTAAATTTCGGCCGGGGCGGGCACCGTAAGGTGTACCCTTCTATCCGGTATGAACAGGCCCAGCGGTTTAAAGAACGGTTTTCAATGCCAGCCGCGATAGCTGTTAACCTGCAATTGTCGGGCACGGCGGTTGTTAAATTTGCTAATCAAAAAACCAATCCCAATATTTCTGTCAACGGGTCGAATGAAAATTATCTGACAACCAGCGGTCAGAAACTTGCCTTTGGCCGTAATTTTTCATCTTCTGAAATCGAACACGGGTCCAATGTAGTGATCATCGGGAACGAAATAAAAAACAAGCTGTTTAAAGACGTTGATCCGATCAACAAGATGATCTATGTCGGGAATAATGAATTTAAGGTGATCGGTGTATTCGCGTCAAAGGGTTCAAGTGCGGGCTTTGGAGGCGACAAGTTCTGTGTTATTCCAATTCTGAAGGCCAATCAGCTTAAAGACTCCACACATACGTCGTTCACCATTACCGTCAAGGTAAATAATCCTGCCGAGCTTGACGCCAGCATAGGTGAGGCCACGTCCCTGTTCCGCAACATCAGGGGGCTCCGGGTAACCAGCGAAGACAATTTTGAGATAGAGCGAAGCGACTCCATACAGCAGGAGCTTTCAGGGCAGCTTGCCTCGATGACCTTTGGCGGTGCAGCGATCGGGGCGATTACGCTTATCGGTGCAGCTATCGGGTTGATGAACATCATGCTGGTATCGGTTACCGAACGTACGCGTGAGATCGGCTTGCGAAAATCGCTGGGCGCTACACCCGCTATCATCCGGAAGCAGTTCCTGATCGAAGCTATCGTGATCTGTCTGATTGGCGGTTTTGCAGGGATTGTTCTGGGAATGGCGATCGGCAACCTGATCGCCGTAAGCATCAGCGGATCATTTGTAGCGCCTTGGAAATGGCTGTTCGCAGCCATTGCGCTGTGTACCGGCATCGGACTTGCATCCGGGTTTTATCCGGCAAAAAAGGCAGCCAAGCTTGATCCGGTTGAAGCCTTACGATACGAATGATCCAGTTTGGTCAGGGGGCAGGCACTTCCTGCTTTAACAGGGAATTCTTTAAGGGATAATCAGAAAGTAGTTTTTCAACATAAGGCATCCTCAAGGCATGTCTGAACGCTTCGGCGTGGCGGGGATGGTGCATGTCGCTGGATATAAAGTCGATCAGGTTGTTATCCACAAGCTGCTCTGCGATCCTTTTTGAATTACTTCCATAGTAGCCCGCCAGCGAAATAGTATTCAGCTGAAAGTTCACACCCCAGTTATGCAATGTCCTGAACTGGTCAATATCCATATAAGGGTATCTTTCCGGATGGGCCAGGATAGGCGTGTAGCCAAGGTCCTTTATCTTTTGCACCACCGGGATGGTATTTGGAGGCTGGTTGATAAACGAAAACTCAAAAAGCACGTATTTGCCACCCATTATCATCAGCTTATTTTCATCCACCCGCTTTTCAAAGGTCTCGTCAAAATAATGTTCCGCAGCGGCTTCTACTTCTACATCTATATTTTGGCTGATCAGTTCGGCTTTAAGGGTTTCGAGCGAAGCGCCGATAGTTTCGGGTGTATTGCGGTAATAATCGATCATTATGTGCGGTGTGGCAATAAATTTGGTTATTCCCACCTCCATCATCCGTTTGATCAGGAAGATCGATTCGTCCGGGTTTTGTGCGCCATCATCAATCCCCGGCAGAATATGCGAGTGCATATCAACCATGATGGAACTGTAGTCGAAGGTTATTTCCCGTTTTGATGGTTTCTTTTTAAATATTCCAAACATTTTACCGGCTGTTATATTGATCTTTGTAATATTGCTGGTAGTGCCCGGAGGTAACGTCATTCAACCAGGCTTCATTTTTAAGATACCAGTCAACTGTTTTTTCGAGGCCTTCTTCAAAGGTAATTGAAGGTACCCATCCCAATTCGTTTTTTAATTTGGTGGCGTCTATGGCATATCGCAGGTCATGTCCGGCTCTGTCGGTCACAAAAGTGATCAGGCTTGCCGATTGCCCGGCAGGCCTTCCGAGTTTCTCATCCATTATCCTGCATAGCAGTTTTATCAGCTCGATGTTTTTCCACTCGTTATGGCCGCCGATATTATAGGTCGATCCGGCCTTAGCCTTATGGAAAATCACATCAATAGCCTTAGCATGGTCTTCAACCCATAGCCAGTCGCGTATATTTTCCCCTTTACCATAAACAGGTACGGGTTTCATTTGTTTAATGTTATTGATTGCCAGCGGAATCAGCTTTTCGGGAAAATGGTAGGAACCATAGTTGTTTGAGCAATTGGATATTACGGTATCAAGACCGTAAGTGTCGTGATAAGCCCTTACAAAGTGATCAGACCCGGCTTTTGATGCGGAATATGGCGAATGCGGATCGTAGGCTGTGTCTTCGGTAAACATCCCGGTCTCGCCCAGTGTGCCGTAAACTTCATCTGTCGATACATGGTAAAAACGGGTGGAGTCATATTTTCCCTTCCAGGCCTGACGGGCCGTATTCAGCAGGCTCACAGTGCCTAAAACATTGGTCATTACAAAATCCAATGGATTGGTGATGGAACGGTCAACATGCGATTCGGCGGCGAGGTGAATCACTGCGTCAGGGTGTTCAACGGAAAAAAGCTCCTCCATAAAAGCGGTATCGACAATGTCACCTTTTACGAATTTGTAATTCGGCTCATTTTCAATGTCACTCAGGTTAGCCAGGTTTCCGGCATAGGTTAATTTATCAAGATTGACGATCTGGTAGTCGGGGTAATTTTTTACAAACCGCCGAACAACATGTGAGCCGATAAAACCCGCTCCTCCGGTTATAATTATCTTCTTCATAAATTAATGATTGTTTTATCTGGCACGCTGTATCTTCTACAGATCGCCTTAACAAACATTTGATCCCGGCTATGTTATTTAGTTACAGCTGAGATCGTATAGGTTTGGCTTCATTTACTGCGGGGAAAACGTGTCGTATCAAAGGGGATTCTGCGATAAATATTTCTCCCATTCCCAAGCCGAAGCCATCATGTCTTCTATCTCCAATTGCGCCGTCCAGCCTAATTCTTTTGTTGATTTGGTAACATCGCCCCAAACCTTTTCAACGTCTCCGTCACGACGGGGGCCGATCTCATAATTCAGTTTAACGCCGGTGGTGTTTTCAAAAGCATTGATGATCTCCAGTACGGTATTGCCATTTCCGGTTCCGAGGTTAAATACATCATATCCGTTAAAGCCCTCCTTGGCCATAAGCCGCAATGCAGCAACGTGCGCTTTGGCAAGGTCAACCACGTGTATATAATCCCGAACGCAGCTTCCGTCGCGCGTATTGTAATCATTCCCGAAAACAGTCAATTTCTGCCGCTTGCCTATCGCCGTTTGGGTGATGAAAGGCACGAGGTTTTGTGGCACGCCGATGGGAAGTTCGCCGATCAGCGCCGATTTATGCGCCCCAACCGGATTAAAATACCGCAGGGCGATTACCTTTTTAATATTACCGGCAACTACCGAATCCTTCAGAATTTCTTCTGCAATTTGTTTGGTGTTCCCGTACGGCGATTGCGCCGGTTTTACGGGCGCATCTTCAGTTACAGGCAACTCATCAGGCTGACCATAGACCGTACAACTCGATGAGAATACGAAGTCAACCGGGCTGTTGCTATACGCCCGCAACAGATTGACCAGCGAATAAATATTGGTACGGTAATATTTTAAGGGATCGCGCACAGATTCTCCTACCGCTTTAAACGCAGCAAAATGAATAATTCCGCTTATATCAGGTTCACTGGTAACAAAATCAGCCAGCTTTTGCTCGTCGCAAAGATCGATCTGGTAAAAGGCAGGTTTGAATCCGATGATCTTGCTTAACTGGTCTAAGATCTTTATGCTTGAATTCGACAAGTCATCAATGATCACGGGTTCATGTCCCGCAGCAACCAGCTCAACCACCGTGTGCGACCCAATATAACCCAAGCCGCCTGTTACCAATATCTTAGCCATTATTTTTTATTGTAATAGGTAAAGTCCTTGTGTCGTATTTCCTTTTCAGGTAATGATTTAAAATAATCCAGCGTGATCTTCAAGCCTTCGCCTCTTGAAACTTTTGGCGACCAGCCCAGGATGCTTTTGGCTTTGGTGATATCCGGACGGCGCTGTTTCGGATCGTCAGTCGGCAACGGCAGACTGATCAGCTTCTGATCGGTTCCGGTCAGCTTGATAATCTCCTCGCCAAATTCCCGTATGGTTATTTCGTCAGGATTGCCGATATTCATTGGTTGCGCATAGTCGCTGAACAGTAAACGGTATATGCCTTCTACCAGGTCGGCTACGTAACAGAACGAACGTGTCTGCGATCCGTCGCCAAATATCGTCAGCGGCTCACCTCGTAACGCCTGACCGATAAAGGCTGGCAAAACGCGGCCGTCGTTCAGCCGCATACGTGGCCCGTAGGTGTTGAATATGCGCACAATACGGGTTTCCAAACCGTGAAAGGTATGATAAGCCATCGTGATGGCTTCCTGAAAGCGCTTGGCTTCGTCATAAACTCCCCGAGGCCCTACCGGATTTACATTGCCCCAGTATTCTTCAGGCTGCGGATTTACGCTCGGATCACCGTAAACTTCGGAGGTTGAGGCGATCAGCATTCTTGCTTTTTTTGCGCGGGCAAGACCGAGTAAATTATGCGTACCTAATGAGCCAACCTTGAGTGTCTGGATCGGAATTTTTAGATAATCAATCGGGCTTGCAGGTGATGCAAAATGAAGGATATAATGCAGTTCTCCGGGTACATGAACAAACTTGGAAACATCGTGATTGTAAAACTCGAAATTTTCAAGCTTAAATAAATGCTCGATATTCCGCAGGTCGCCAGTGATCAGGTTATCCATGCCGATCACGTGATAATCTTCAGCGATAAACCTGTCGCAGAGATGCGAACCTAAAAAACCCGCTGCGCCGGTAATGAGTATCTTTTTGCGTGCTGCCATCAGTCTATCAGTTTCCTTCCTATACTATTGTAATAATAGCCGCAATCCACCATTTTATTCAGATCATAAAGATTACGGCCATCAAATATTACCCTGCTTTTCAAGCGACTCTCCATCTTGTCAAACTCGGGCGTCCGGAATACCGACCACTCTGTTAAAATCAGCAACGCATCGGCGTCGTCCAAGGCCTCGTACTGATCTTCGGCATATGAGATTTTATCGCCAACAACAGCTTTTATATTACTCATCGCTTCAGGATCGAAAGCGCTGATGATCGCACCCTCTTTAAGTAAATCCTCAATGATGTATAATGAAGGGGCTTCACGAATATCATCAGTTTCCGGTTTAAATGCCAACCCCCATATTGCAAATTTCTTTCCTTTTAAATCTCCTTTAAAATATTTTTTTACTTTTTCAACAAGCACGCGCTTCTGAATTTCATTTACTTCCATTACCGAATTCAGAATTTTAAAATCGTACTCATGTTCTTCGGCCGATTTGGCAAGTGCCTGTACGTCTTTTGGAAAACAGCTGCCGCCGTAACCGATACCCGAAAATAAAAACCGTCTCCCGATCCGCTCGTCTGCGCCGATACCGCGCCTTACCATGTCAACATCTGCACCCACCAGTTCGCAAAGGTTGGCAATTTCGTTCATGAACGAAATTTTGGTAGCGAGGAAGGAGTTAGCGGCATATTTGGTCAATTCAGATGAGCGCTCATCCATAAATATTATCGGATTTCCCTGACGGACATACGGTGCATACAGTTCTCCCATCAGCTTGCGCGCCCTGTCATCATTGGTGCCGACTACCACACGGTCCGGCTTCATAAAATCCTCAACTGCAACACCCTCGCGCAAAAATTCAGGGTTTGACACCACTGCAAATTCTACGCCGGTATTTGCTTTCATCACCGCGGTAACTTTATCCGCCGTTCCAACAGGTACGGTTGATTTGGTAACAATAACTTTATATTCAGTAATTAAACCTGCGATATCTTTTGCTGCGCCCAGAACGTAGCTGAGGTCCGCCGAGCCGTCTCCGCCCGGAGGGGTTGGCAGGGCAAGAAATATTATCTTTGATTCTGCAATCGCCTCGGCCAGGTTAGTAGTAAAATGCAATCGTTTCTGATGGATGTTACGGTCAAAAAGAAGTTCAAGACCAGGTTCATAGATCGGCAATTTGCCCTCCTGCATCATTTTTACTTTCTTTTCGTTGATATCGACGCATATTACCTGATTTCCAGTGTCAGCTAAACATGTTCCGGTTACAAGGCCTACGTACCCTGTTCCTACAACAGCAATTTTCATAAATAAAGATTTTTTTTGTGATTACATTTACCCCCGCGAAGATAACAATTCAAAATTTAATATGCTCGCAATATATAACCTCGGTATATTTATATATTCCATATTAATATACCTTGCATCGTTTTTCAGCGCAAAGGCAAAACTATGGCGGACAGGCCGGAAGCATCAAACTTTTATACGGTCACCGGGAGGTATTTGGTTTCATTTTGCCTCACTTGGTGAATTTGAGCAGGGGAGGCCGGTGCTGGAACATTTCAGGGAATTTTACCCGGAAAGAAAAATCTGCATTACTTTCTTTTCGCCATCGGGATACGAGATCCGCAAAAACACACCGTTAGCCGATGTTGTGTACTACCTGCCGCTCGATACCGCTTCCAATGCCCGTAATTTTATCAGTACCATTCAACCGGGCATGGCGATCTTTACCAAATACGAATATTGGTACCATTTTTTTAACGAGACTCGGCGCAGCGGTGTTCCGCTGTATGTTATTTCGGCTATTTTCAGACCGGAACAAATCTTCTTTAAGTGGTACGGAGGTTTGCACCGCAGAATTTTAAGCTTCGTCACTTATTTTTTTGTGCAGGATGAGCGGTCGAAGCAATTACTTAGCGGGATAAATATAGACAACGCTGTTGTGAGCGGAGATACGCGCTTTGACAGGGTATGGGCAAACGCCCTGAGCCCACGACAAATTCCGGCGGTCGCAGATTTCGCCGGTAATAGCAAAATACTGGTTGCGGGAAGCACCTGGCCTCCTGACGAGGACCTGATCGCGACACTTGCGGCGCAATATCCAACCTGGAAATTTATTATTGCGCCACATGAAATAAATGAATCTAAAATAAACCGCCTCTTGGGGTTATTACCCCAAAATGCCGCCATCAGGTTTTCGAATATCACATCTGCTCAAAGTATTCATGATTATCATATATTGATCATCGACAATATCGGGATGCTGTCAGCATTATATCAGTATGGTGACATCGCTTACATTGGCGGCGGCTTTGGTGCAGGTATTCATAACACCCTTGAGGCTGCTGCATTCGGCCTGCCGGTAATTTTCGGACCGAATTATGCCAAATTCAGGGAAGCCCGCGACCTGATCGACCTGAAGGCCGGGTTTAGCATTCAGGACCGGTCAGGGCTGAATGAGGTAATAGATCGTCTTGTAAACGATCCGCAGTTTTATGATGATGCCTGCAAACAAGCTTTCAATTACGTTAAGCAACATACCGGAGCTACCGGGATCATCGCTACGCGGATCCTCCAAAAGGATGATCTGTAACGCTGCCATGCCATCATGGGCATCATGCCCATCAGTGGGATTGAATTTAAGCTACCGGATTCGGACTAATATTCCAGCCATTTATTGAGTTTCAAATTCAGCCTTGTTCCTTCCGGATATTTACCCCCCTGTTCATTCAGCACACGGATAATAACTCCGTTGTTCTCCATAATAACATCTTCATAATATCCCTTAAACAGCACCTGTTTTACTACCCAGTCGTTGTTGGTCCAGGTTTTAACCGGTTCAATCCATTCGGGATAGATCACCACGTGCCCGCACTCTGTTTTCAGGCCGCAGATTAGCGCCTCGGCATTCGTCAGTACGGTGCAGTTGGTAAGTAATCGGGCAGTGTAAAGATGTTTGGGGGCCTGGTAAACACTCTTTGGGGTGCCCGTTTCGAGGATTGTTCCCCCTTTCAGAACAATCAGTTCATCTGCCATGGACAGCACTTCAGCCGGATCGTGAGAAACGATGATAACCGTCAGTCCGGTTTCTTTAACAATGTTACGGATGTCTTGTTGCAGGCCCTCGCGGAAAGACGTATCAACCTGATTAAAGGGTTCATCGAGCAGCAGTACGTCAGGCGCAGTGATGAGGGCACGTCCTATAGCAACGCGTTGCTTTTCGCCGCCGCTAAGTTCTACTATTTTTTTTTGTGCAATCGCGGTAAGCTTTAGCTGCTCCAGCACATGTTCAGTTTTTTGATGCCGGGCTTTGAGATCAGTGCTGGAAAGCATAATGGCTATATTATCCCAGACCTTTGCAAACAGATTCAGATCGTCTGTTTGCTGCGTAACCATTTTCATGGCATCGTGGCCGGGAATCAGCTTTTCTTCGGGCCCCCAGATACGCTCCCCGCGAAAGCGAACGCTACCCTCATCAGGTGACAATAAGCCGTAAAGCAGTTTTAACAGCGTACTTTTGCCGCTGCCGCTCTCTCCGATAATGGCAGTTATCCGTCCGGGGACAATGCTAAGACAGATATTATTTACACCGGAATTTACCGTTCCGGGATAACCTTTGCTAACCGAAACGGCTTCTAAAAAAGGAATTTCTGCCATTGGCTGTAAAGATACAACATGTTGCAACGCCGCGATATTAAAATCACCAGACTGTACAGGACAGCCGGCTATCTGCCCGTTTTTGCTAATTAATGGATGCCGTTAAACAGCCTGCTCCAGCGGATTTTGCTAAAGAACGATGCATTTTCATCCCAGCTCATCCAGATAAACAGCGCTTTTCCGACGATGTGATCTTCCGGAACAAAGCCCCAGAAACGTGAGTCATCCGAATCATGCCGATTATCGCCCATCATCCAGTAGTAGTCCATTTTAAAGGTGTAAGTGTCGGTCTTTTTTCCGTTGATATAGATGTCACCACCCTTTACCTGCAGCTTGTTGTTTTCATAAACATTTATGCACCGCTCATAAATGGGGTAAGTCATGCTGTCGAGTTTAACCGTCCAGCCTTTTTTAGGTATGATGATCGGGCCGTAATTATCCACGCTCCAACCGTAATCCGGTTGATGGCCATTCAGCATCAGTTCGGGCGGGCCAACGGGGTGCCCCGGGTTGGTCGGGTAAACGGGTTCGTGTGTGCCGTCCTTTCCTTTCGGATATATAACCATCTTAAGGTCTTTGATATTGGAGTAACCCTGCAATACCTTGGCGGAGGCTACGGTCATTGCCGGATAGGTATGACCTTCATAAAGCGTTATATTCAAGTCCTTTGAAATCTGCGGATTAAGATCGATACCATTGGTTCCGTAACTGTATTCCATCTGTTCACCGGCAGGGTCAGGCGCTATTTTTCCGTTCACAAATACCTGTCCGTCCACCACGCTCAACGTATCACCCGGCGTACCCTGGCATCTTTTTATAAAGTTTTCCCGCTTGTCAACCGGTCGGTACAAGGGAGAATCTGCATCCATCGGGTAGTTGAATACGACCACATCTCCCTTTTTAACATCGCTTAGCCCCGGTAAACGATAATAGGGCAATTTAATGCCGTCCCAGTAAGCTTTGGTATTGATAATGGGCATGGTGTGGTGCGCAAACGGGAAAGCAATTGGCGTCATGGGTGTACGAGCGCCATAATTTACCTTGCTTACAAATAAAAAATCGCCGACAAGCAGCGTGCGTTCCATCGAGGGGGTTGGTATAACGTATGCTTCTATAAAAAACGTACGGATGAGGGTTGCTGCGATAACGGCAAAAACGATAGCGTCTGTCCACTCACGGAATGTGCTCTTCTTTTTTTTAGGGGTCTTTTTCTTTTTACTCCAGAATTTCCAGTTCATGTTTACAATATTGGGAATTTATTCCGAAAAACAAGCGTGCCTGTATGTAGTCATCATAAATTTAACGGCAGCTTATTTCTACTTTTATTTTAAATCAAAATCAAACATCTGTTCTACCGAATAAAAGCCCTGCTTGTCTTTAATCCACTCGGCTGCCAGCACGGCACCCAGCGCAAAGCCGCTGCGGTTGTGTGCCGTATGTTTAAATTCGATAGAATCAACCTCCGAGTCGTAAATAACGGTATGGGTGCCCGGCACACTGTCGATCCTGAATGACTCGATCAGCAGGTCGTCGCTTTTTACATTACCCGGTTCATTTTCACCACCGTCTTCGCTCAGTATGTTCACCCATTGCTTTTTAGGTTTAAAATTTTCAATTATGCCGTCAGCAATAGTAATGGCCGTGCCACTTGGTGCATCAAGTTTCTGGGTATGATGTATTTCTTCTACCTGTACATCGTAGTATGGGTAGCCATTCATCAGCTTTGCGAGCATCTTATTGACGTGGAAGAAAATGTTTACGCCTACACTGAAATTTGAGGCGTAGATCATCGCTGTCGTGCTTTGTTCATATTGGGCTTTCAGTTCGGGCAAACTGCCATACCAGCCGGTAGTTCCCACTACTATGGGGATGCCCGCGTTCATACAGTGTTGTATATTATCCAGCACGGTACCGGGCGTGCTGAACTCAATGGCGACATCGGCCATCTGAAGGTTTTCTGCTGTCAATTCGGCCTGATTATCCTGATCTACGATCAGTACGATCTCATGCCTGCGGTCAAGGGCTATCTTTTCTATCATTTTGCCCATTTTGCCGTATCCTAATAATGCGATCTTCATTTTCCGGGTTATCAGTTTTTATGTACGGATTTTATTGATCTACATGAATTTATCCGGGGCTTTCCGGCAAAATCGCATCTTATCATTTCGTACAATCGGAGCATCGTAATTGTTTAAAGCGTAAAGGTAATTTTTATTCCCGGACTAATGGAAGAAGAAAGTGTTCCGGCATATACCGGCTGATTCATCAGGCTTGGGGTCACCCTCATCGAAAAGTTACTGTCAATACTATAGCTGTGGATAAATTTGGCATCGATGTAAGCGTCAATGGCATTGATGCCCCAAAAGAGTACTGTTCCGATGATACACAGGTCCCGGTCGCGTCTCAGTCCATCCTTCTGGTCATAGATCGACTGATCCGGATATCGCGAGTATAAATTATATTCTTCATAATATGGATCGCCCGGGTTGGGTTTTATCGACTTGTTACGATATTTAGCAATCTGCAGAAATATTTTATAATTGGTAGCATTATAAACGATGGCTACGCCAAGCGAACCGAGCACGCCGTAAATGATCGGCACTTTCCATATCTTATGGTTATATACCTGCCCCCAGCCCGGAATAATAAGCGAGCGTATGACGGCTTTGTGTGGGCTATGTGTCGTGTCCGGATGATAAATGCGTTCCTTGTGTACTACCCTGGGCCGGTTGGAGCGGATCACGTCAGTATCCTGCCTGGAAGCCTTCAGCGTGTCCATTTTGTTTTTTACCGCATTTCGTGATGTGGTGTCAGGGTCCTGCGCCCTGGCGGCAAAATCAAATGCAGCAACAAAAAAGACAGCAAGCAGGTATTTGTACATCAGTTGTATGAAAGATTACCACTCCATTATTTCGAGGATGCGGTTAAGATCGCTTTCCGATAAAAAAGGGATCTCAATAGTTCCGCGCCCCTGGCTGCCAATCTTCAGTTTTACACGCGTGCTGAATTTTGAGGCCAGGTCATCCTGTATTTTCTGAACCTGGAATGATATGGGCTCGGGCTTCTTGCCTTCCTTTCTTTCAGGCGCCCGTTGCATATCACGAACCAGTTCCTCTGCTTTACGAACGGATAAACCCTCCTCAATGATACGACGATAGACAAATAATTGTTTGGCGGGATCTTCAAAGGTAAGCAGGGCCTTTGCATGACCTACGGATATCTCGTCATCCCGCAACGCTTTTTGAATAGAAGGCGGCAGTTTTAAAAGCCGAAGATAGTTGGTTACGGTTGACCGGTTCTTGCTCACGCGTTCGCCAAGCTCTTCCTGTCTAAGATGGCATTCTTCGATCATCCGCTGAAAGCTCAGCGCTACCTCGATCGAATTCAGGTTTTCACGCTGGATATTCTCGATCAGCGCCATTTCCAGCATCTGCTGGTCGTTTGCCGAACGGATGTACGCAGGTATTTTTGTCAGTCCGGCGATCTTTGAGGCCCTGAACCTCCGCTCGCCCGAGATCAGCTGATAGCTGCTGGCATTCAGGCGGCGTATGGTAATGGGTTGTATCAGGCCCTGAAGCTTGATCGAGTCAGCCAGTTCGTACAGGGCGTTCTCGTCAAAGTCCGCCCGCGGCTGAAAAGGATTGACCTCTATCTCTGACAGATTTATTTCAACTATGGTTCCAAGGCCGCTCGCGTCAGCACGCGACACCACGTCCGGTTGGCTATTCTGACTCTGGTTTACATTTTCAGAATCATTCAGCAATGCGCTTAATCCTCTTCCTAATGCTTTTCTCTTTTCTGCACTCATTCTTTATAACTAAACTATTGCTGAAGTTGCGGCGGTCTCCTCCCGGACCAGGCCGTTATTACGTAATATTTCGCGGGCCAGGTTAAGATAGTTTATCGCTCCCTTACTCGTGGCATCATGCATAATTACCGAAACGCCAAAGCTTGGCGCCTCGCTCAGGCGCGTATTGCGTTGTATAATGGTATCAAACACCATGTCTTCAAAATGGCTCCGCACTTCTTCAACCACTTGGTTCGACAAGCGCAGCCTTACATCATACATGGTTAACAATATCCCTTCAATCTCCAGTGCCGGATTTAGTCTTGACTGGACGATCTTGATCGTGTTCAACAGCTTGCCTAAACCTTCCAGCGCGAAGTACTCGCACTGTACCGGAATGATCACAGAGTCGGCTGCCGTCAGCGCGTTGATGGTGATCAGACCTAATGATGGCGAACAGTCAATGATGATAAAGTCGTAATCCTTTTTCACACTGTTAAGCACCGCCTTCATTTTATACTCACGGTCGGCCAGGTTGATCATTTCAATCTCTGCACCCACCAGGTCAATGTGTGCGGGGAGCAGGTCAAGATTTGGGGTCTCGGTCTTCTGAATGGCTTCGCGCGGGTCCACCTGGTTAATGATACATTCGTATATGCTGTTCTTTATATTACGCGGATCAAACCCAATACCTGAAGTTGAATTAGCCTGCGGATCTGCATCCACCAACAACGTCCTAAATTCCAGCACAGCTAAACTTGCGGCCAGGTTAATGGATGACGTCGTTTTACCGACACCGCCCTTTTGATTGGCCAGGGCTATAATTTTACTCATTTTATATGTTTAAAATTTTATAAATGGGTTTTATGCAGCAAACGGTTTTTCAGGAACGATACGTATATTTCCCCAAAGTTTTATGCGCGATAAAGATACGCATTTAAACCATTCCAAATTCCACAGGTTTTGGCAATTTACAAACAGTTTAGCGGAATGCAAAAGCCACAGGCGCAAGTAATTTAAATGTAAATTACCCCGGGATAACAGCGTCTGCAGACTGCCGGACAGATAACTTTTGTAACAACCTTACATCATTTATAATCTAAATAACGTAATTTCACATAACAATTTCCTAAAGCAGAAAAAACATGAAAAACTTATTAATAGTATTGGGCGTAATTATTTTGATATGCCTGGTCGGTTCATGCAGCTATAACGGCATGGTGTCGAAAGATGAGAACGTTAAGGCTAAATGGGCGGCGGTACAATCTGATTATCAACGACGGAGCGACCTGATCCCGAACCTTGTGGCCACGGTAAAAGGAGTAGCCAATTTCGAAAAAAGCACGCTGGTAGAAGTTACCGAGGCTCGTGCAAAGGCAACCAGCATTCAGGTTGACCCTGATAAGCTTAACCCCGAAAGCATACAGAAATATCAGGCTGCGCAGGGACAGTTAAGCACCGCCCTTGGACGGCTGCTCGTTGCGTCAGAAAACTACCCGAATTTAAAGGCGAACGAAAATTTCTCCGCGTTGCAGGTTCAGCTGGAAGGCACCGAAAACCGGATAAATGTTTCGCGCCGCGACTTTAATACCGCCGTTCAGGAGTATAACACCGCGATACGCTCGTTCCCGGCTGTGATCACTGCCAAGATATTCGGATTTGATCCGAAAACCGGGTTCGCAGCGGATGCCGACGCTCAAAAAGCGCCTAAAGTTTCATTTTAATATCCCGGGGATTAATTAATATCCACCGGCGTGTGGCTGAAATCAGCTTTCGCGCCGGTGGAATTTTTCTTAAAAAGGGATTGATCTATAATCAGTAATTTTAAAAATTATGGCCGTATTTACCGAAGACGAACAGCAGCGCATACGCGGTGCGATTGAAAACGCCGAAAAAAACACTTCCGGGCAGATCAGGGTATGCATTGAAAAAAAATGCAACGAAGACGTGCTTGATCGGGCTTCAAAATATTTTCATCAGCTTGATATGCACAAGACCAGGCTTCGTAACGGCGTGCTGATCTATGTCGCTACAGTCGATCGTAAATTTGCCATCATCGGCGATGCCGGTATCAACAAAGCCGTTCCGGATAATTTCTGGGATAAGGCCAAAGAGCAAATGCTCAATCAATTTAAATATGGCAACCTGGTGGAGGGTATCGTAACCGGTGTGACCATTGCCGGCGAAAGCCTGAAAAAATTCTTCCCTCACCAGACAGACGGAAGCAACGAACTATCCGATGATGTAGCCTTTATGGACGGCGAATAAAATTGACCTCATGTTAAAAAAACTTTTATTATCCATTACCTTGCTGCTGACAGGCGTCTTAACATTTGCGCAGCAATTGCCTGAAAAATCAAGCTCGCTGGTAACCGACTATGCGAACATGCTGCCTGCAATGCAACGCGATCAGTTAGAGCAAA
The DNA here is from genome assembly GCA_035547875.1 of Mucilaginibacter sp. Taxonomy (GTDB): domain Bacteria; phylum Bacteroidota; class Bacteroidia; order Sphingobacteriales; family Sphingobacteriaceae; genus Mucilaginibacter. The sequence continues at coordinate 75,221 of DASZTX010000031.1, forward strand.
AGCTGGTGGCTTTTGATGATTCCACCACAACCCAAATAGCCGTTGTGATCATTAAATCCGTGGGCGATTACGATATTAATGACTATGCTCTGAAACTGGGCCGTGCCTGGGGCATAGGCCACAAGGATAAAAACAACGGTATCCTGATTCTGGTGGCTTTTAACGACCGCAAGGTTTCCATACAAACGGGTTATGGCGCAGAAGGAGCCGTTCCGGACATTATAACACATCAGATCATCGAGAACGACATCAAACCTAACTTTAAGCAGGGCGATTACTATGCCGGGCTTGATGCCGCTACCAATGACCTGATGAAATATATGAAGGGCGAATACAAAGCCCCCAAAAAGAGTTCGAAGAAAGATAGAGCAGGAGCGATCGGCTTTGTGGTCATCATCGTCATCGTTGTGCTGATCATCGTATTCCGTAATCGCGGCGGCGGTGGCGGCCATATTATTGACAGGCGTGGCGGCGCCAGTCCGTTCTGGTGGTTTTTAGGCGGCACAATGCTTGGTCGCAGCAGCGGTGGCTGGGGCGGATTCAGCAATGGCGGCGGCGGCTTCGGCGGGGGATCAGGCGGTGGTTTCGGCGGCTTTGGCGGCGGAAGTTTCGGCGGCGGCGGATCAAGCGGAAGCTGGTAGCAAAATTTTTAACGGCTTAACCTTAAAATCTGATATAAAAATTATTTTTACGGCTTCGGTGGCCGCTCAGCTATATGGGCGACTCCGGAATTGGAACTATGGATGACGAACTGATCTGGAAGAAGCTTTCTTCGCATTATATACATAAAGGCCCCTGGGCCACTCTGAGAAGTGATCGATGTGAAATGCCGGATGGCCGTATCGTCGAGGATTATTACGTATTAGAGTATGGCAGCTGGGTGAACGCCGTTGCGCTTACCGAGGGCAATAAGATACTGATGGTTAAGCAATACCGTCATGCGGCAGGTATCGTTTCAACCGAAATTCCGGGCGGCGTAGTTGAGCCCGGCGAATCGAATGTAGAAGCGCTGCAACGCGAACTGTTAGAAGAAACGGGATATCTTTTTGAAGATTTTGAGTTGCTCTGCACGATTTATGCAAATCCCTCAACGGCCAATAACCAAACTGCCTGTTATCTTGCACGCGGTGGCAAAAAGGTGCAGGAGCAGGCCTTTGATGAACACGAGCAGCTTATTGTAGAGCCAATGACGATTGCCGAAGTAAAGCAACTGCTCGCTGAAAATAAAATAGCCCAGGCTTTACATTGCACCGGGCTATTCTACGCTTTTGAAAAACTGAAGGACCTGGCCTGAACAGGATAAAAATCGTATTATTATCTCTCAGGTCTTATAATCTTAAGGATTCTGCACTATTTTAACGGTCAGCTTACGTATGCAGTTGTTATCCTGATCGGCTACGTAGATATTGTTGTTCGCATCGACTGCGATACCCTGTGGGCTGCTGAACAAAGCGCTGGCACCGTCGCCGTTTACAAATCCGGAAACATTTAACGAGCCTGCTAAGATATAAAGTACGTGGTCGGTAGTCGATTCCATGATACGGCCGCCTTCGTCAGCAATAAATATATTCCCCTGATTGTCAAGTGCAATTGCGGCCGGGAAGTTTAATAATCCGGTTTGCGAAGGGCCGCCTGCAACCGTTGTTACCACGCCTTCCGCAGTGATCTTGCGTACAGCCGAGTTGCCCTGATCGGCCACAAAAACGTTGCCTGCGCCGTCAACAGTTATACCATTCGGTTTTTTAAAGCCTGCATCGGTTCCGGTTGCGTTTACAAAACCTCCGGATTTAAATCCGGCAAGGGTAGTTACCACGCCAGCCGCTGTGATCTTGCGTATGGCGTTGTTACCCCGGTCGGCTACATACAGGTTACCTGAGCCGTCAACCGCAATTCCCGAAGGACTGTTGAATTCGGCTGAGGTCGCTGTGGTGCTGTTTACAAATCCCGGTGTTCCGTTACCGGCAAATGTGCTTACCACGCCCGATGGCGTAATTTTGCGGATAACGTTGTTGCCAAAGTCCGCAACAAAAACATTTCCGGAAGCGTCAACGGCTATGCCGTTAGGCCCATAAAACTGCGCTGTGGCTGCATCACCATCGGTGTAACCCAGTGTTCCGATTCCGGCAAGACTGGCGGTTTCCCCGGCTGTGGTTATCGAACGTATGCGGCTGTTAAAAGAATCGGAAACATATAATTTACCGGAAGCATCTACTGCTATGCCTTCCGGATTATTAAACATGGCCATATTGCCCGCCCCCTCCAAATACCCAGCCGTACCACTGCCCGCAAAGGTAGTTACTGTGGTAACGACGCCGCTCAGCGTGGCGCTGGTGGTAAAAGTAATCACATCGCCGTAAGCAGTACCGCTGCTGTTAGTGGCAAAAGCACGCACATAGTAGGTCGTATTTGCAGTCAGGTCAGACAGGTCACTTGTAAAATCAACCGGAAACGCCGAAACGCCGGTGATCACGCCGTCGGCCTTGGAGTCAGATATGGTTGGTGTTTTATTTGTCGAGCTGTAGCAAACACCTGCTTCGGTTACCGAACTGGTTCCTTCATCGCTTACCGACCCTCCGCTTTGCGCGGTAGTTGAGGTAAGGTTGATGATCAGGCCCGAGGTAGTTACTTTGGGCACCGACGAGGCGGTAGATGTTGTCGTATCATTATTCTTCTTGCAGCTTCCGGCCAATATTATCAGCGAGATCAACAATACCGGCAGCGTTAGTTTGCCTGATGAGCTTTTTTTCATGCGGGAGGGGTGTAAAATTTTAATCATGCAGTTTTATTCCAACAATAGCAATAAATAAACTGCAATATTATGACTACTATTATAAATGTTAAAAAATTTAACAAATATTAACAGCATCGCCATAAGGTTGTAAAACCTCAAAAATCCGATTTTATACCGAAATATAAAATCATATTTTTGCATTATGAAATTCCCTATCATCGCCTATGGCGATCCCGTTCTGAGGAGAAAGGCAACAGCCATTGAACCGGATGAATATCCGCATATTAAAGAGCTTGTTGCAAATATGTTCGAGACCATGTATGGTGCTCATGGCGTAGGGCTGGCCGCTCCGCAGGTTGGAATGTCCATGCGGCTGTTTGTTGTTGATGTTTCCACGTTTGCTGACGAGGAACCTGCATTGGCGGGCTTTAAAAAGGCGTTTATTAACGCCACCATTTTGGAGGAAACCGGCGAGGAATGGGGTTTTAACGAAGGCTGCCTGAGCATTCCGGATGTTAGGGAGGATGTTTACCGCAAGCCTGTTATAACCATATCCTACTACGATGAAGACTGGAAACATCACGAAGAAACCTTCAAGGGAATGGCCGCACGTGTCATCCAGCATGAATATGATCATATTGAAGGTAAATTGTTTACCGATAAACTTAGCCCGCTGCGCCGCAGGCTGATCGAGAAAAAGCTGACAGATATATCAAAAGGTATTGTTGATGTGGACTACAAAATGAAATTTCCCGCAGCAAAAAAAGGCCGGTAAGGGCTGATATTCTTCCGGATCTTATTATTTATCCGATTGCCGGCTCTTGTCGCCGTCGGCAATTTCCTTGATCAGGCTTCCCCAGTTAAACGGATTCAGCAGCGGGTTGGTGATAGAGTGTGAGTTGACCACGCGGTTGTGAAAGTCCTGAAAACCGTTCATCTCACTACCATCCCTCGGCAGTGTGCGTTCCAGGCTAAGTATGGATTTCCGGCTCAAATTTTTCTGGGCAATGGCAAGATCGTCATCCGCAATTTTCATCGTGATAAAATCCTTCCGGAACTCTTCTGTAGTGGCCCACGGGAAAACCCTGAAAGCAGGCAGGTTGATGATCTGAGGCTTAAGCAACACTTCGATAGTGTAGCTTTTATTGACGACATTGGACGGGATTACGACAGTCTCGGACGCATAGCCAACACATGAAAAGCGTATGGTATCTCGCTCATGAGCCGGGAAAGAGAAATATCCTTTGTAATTTGCAACAATAACCTGATCTTTATTCGAAGTGTTGACGATACTCACGTAAGGCACGATCACGTCGGTACTATCGGCGTTACGTGTGATACCGGTAAACTGCACGATAGCACCCCGCTGCTGCGCGAAAGCAGCTGCGGTAATAAACAAACCGAAAAAAAAGCCAATTAATTTCTTCATTTAAAATATGCCCGCATATTGCTGGCGTTTGTTTTTAAATGTGTTTAAACGTTTAACAAAAATAATTTATTGCTGGTATTTGCAAGGCTATTTAACAAAACTTAACATCAGCGCAGATTCTCAGGCAATACAGCGTTCGGGTCGTCGATATCGGTCAGGTTAATCGCCTCAATGCCATTAACTTCTGGAACAGCCTTCTTGATAGCCTCCTCAATGCCTGCTTTAAGCGTCATGATGCTCATCGGGCATGAGCCGCAGGCGCCGAGCAGTTTCAGCCTGACCACATTATCCGGAGTGATCTCCTCGATTGATACATTCCCCCCATCTGCTGCAAGATACGGTCTGATCGTATCCAACGCTGCTTCCACCTGACTTAATAAACTCATCTGTATTGCTTTATAAGAGTAAAGTTATTAAATATTTTTCATTTGTATAATCAATTGCCGGAAATCAGAAGCCAGGAGTTTAACCTGCAGCGTTTACACCTGCCCGTTCGATAGCCCATGCATTGCTGATAGCCACCTGCTGCGCTACGCTTTCAGCCATCCGGATAAACGCCTTACCCATCGTGCTGCCTTGATCAAGTGTTACCGGTGTTCCGGCATCGCCGCTTTCACTAATGCCTTTTACCAGCGGGATTTCTCCTAAGAATGGTACCTCCAACTGTTCCGCAAGTTTTCTGCCGCCGCCTTGTCCGAATATGTAATACTTATTTTCGGGCAATTCGGCAGGCGTAAAATAAGCCATGTTTTCCACAACACCCAACAGTGGTACATTGATGGCAGGCATCATGAACATGCCTATTCCTTTTTTGGCATCCGCCAGCGCTACATTCTGCGGGGTGGTGACGATAACCGCGCCCGTAACCGGGAAGGTTTGAGTTACTGTAATATGTATATCTCCGGTACCCGGAGGAAGGTCGATCACGAGATAATCCAGTTCGCCCCAATCCGCATCATTGAACAATTGTTTAACCGCGGTAGATACCATTGGCCCGCGCCAGGGCACAGGCTGATTGGGATCGGTAAAGAACCCTATTGATAATAGCTTGATGCCATATTTTTCTATCGGTTCGATGCGTGTTTTTCCATCCACCTGGCTCGCCTTCGGGCGTGCATTCTCCAGACCAAACATGATCGGTATGGAAGGGCCGTAGATATCGGCATCGATCAGGCCGACCTTAGCCCCTGAAGCCGAAAGGCCAAGTGCAAGGTTTACCGCTACCGTCGATTTCCCGACACCACCCTTGCCCGAAGCAACCGCAATAATATTTTTTACTCCCGGAACACCCGTGTTTTTTTGCGTAGTAACCCTGGAGGTCATGTTGATATGAATATCAGCCTCCTTGCTCACAAAGTGCAGTATTGCATTGCGGCAGGCATTTTCAATCATCGCCTTTAGCGGGCAGGCAGGCGTGGTCAATATTACTGAAAAACTGACACGATTGCCTTCTATTTGAATATCCTGTATCATGTTAAGAGTGACCAGATCCTTTTTCAGATCGGGTTCCTCCACATTACTGAGCGCCTGTAAAACTTGTTCGCGGGTTATAGCCATATCAACTGACAAAGCTACTAAAACGGTGATGGAATAGTGTCATATGAATGATAGTTTTGCGAAACCACGAGTATGGGGATTAATTAATTCTCTGCAACGCCAACGCGTTTGTCGGTATGACGAAAAAGATCGTCCTTTAACGGTCGGAGGCTGTGAATCTTGGTTAAAATGCGCACCTTTGCACTTTCGTATATCGCAGGTATAAATGATATTAATTACCGGGGCAACAGGTTTTTTAGGTTCGGAAGTGGCGCTGCAACTGGCGGAACAGGGGCACTATATCCGTTGCACTAAACGGTACTCGTCGGTCATCCCGGAAATCCTGAAACCGTTAAATGGCAAAATTGAATGGGTAGATGCTGACCTGCTGGATTTTTTTGCGTTAGAAGACGCCCTGAACGGTGTAACGCAGGTTTATCATTGCGCGGCATGGGTGTCGTTAAAGCAGGCCGATAAAAAGGCCATGATCTATACCAATGTAACCGGAACGGCCAACCTCGTTAATTTATGCGCAGAGCAAAATATCCGGATGGTCCATGTCAGCTCGGTGGCGGCAATTGGCCTGGCAAAACCCGGCGAACTCATCACTGAAAATCATCACCTTGATCGTGACACCGAAACGGACGGCTATGCAATATCAAAGCTGGAAAGTGAAATGGAGGTTTGGCGGGGGATAGCAGAGGGATTGGATGCAGTTATAGTAAATCCGTCGATTATTATTGGCAAAAATGCCGGTACGGAGGGAAGCGGGGCTTTGTTTGAAACCGTGCGGAAGGGACTGAAGTTTTACACAGCCGGAAGCTGTGGCTTTGTGGATTCAGGTGATGTTGCACAGTGTATGATCATGCTGATGGAGAGCGGGATAACCGGAGAAAGATACATCATCAGCGCAGAGAACCGTGAATACAAACAACTTACTGCCGAGATTGCCGCAGGTTTCGGAATAAAACCTCCTAACAAAGCTGCGACTCCCTGGATGATGGAACTGGCATGGCGGGGCGCAAAAATTGCCTCGGTCTTTACCGGAAGACCGCCCGCCATTGATAAGGTTTCAGCGCAGTCCTCTACCAAGACGCGTGATTACGATAACTCAAAAATCAGCAAAGCCATCGGCATACGTTTCAGGCCGGTCAGCGATACCATTAAAGAGATCTGCGAAAGGCTCGCCGGATAACCGGATCAATATTCACCAATCGATAGCAATACCAGCGTACAGGCGTATTCCGTACTGATGCCTTTTTCCGTCGCCATGCGCCTTAGCTCCGAATTCTCCGTTCCCGGGTTAAAGATGATCCGTCGCGGATTGGTTTCCAGTATGTAATTATAAAGACCTTGCTGATTGTTCGGCCCCACATAAAGCGTTATCGTATCGATGTCATGGTGGATCGTCTCCGGCCTTTCGATCGGTACGCCTGCTGCTACGCCTTCTTTCAGTCCTACATTTACGATACTGTGTCCATTTTGCACCAGCCTGTTGGCCGCAAGATTGGCATATCTGCCCTCATTGGGTGTCGCACCTAAAATCAATGTTTTTTTTTCAGCCATGTCAATCAGTTGTTAATCCCGGATCCTGTTCCTTTCAAACTATTTACCCTTGTCAGGATCGCTATCTGCCCGGAATGGTATATATGATGCTGTATCAATCCACGTACCAGTTCCTCAAATCCCATTTCGGTGCCTAACGCCCTGTCCCGTTCATCCGGCACAGGCTCATCCCATTTGTCCTCGGGGAAATTCCGGATGATGTGAAGCAAATTAACGTTAACCAATTTGAAATCATTGACATATTGCTGCCATTTTTGCTCGTCAGGATCACCGGGTTCAGGCCAGTCGCCGCTGGATGGTAATTGTGCCGTTTGTCCGTTCAGCCTGTCGATGACTTCTTCCGTCCATGAAAGCATGTGCAGTACAATTCCGGCGATATTGTGTACAGCGCCACCCGTTTTTTCATAAGCGGTTTCAAAGCTTGCTTTTTCCAGGATGTCGTAAACCGGGGAACCGTACCACGGATCGCCGGATAATACATTTTCCAGATCGGTGCAGAGTTTTTCGGAGATTGTCATAGTAAAAGTCTTGAGGCAGCAACAGCGCAATTTATTCCGTCAATGGCAGCAGAAATTATGCCACCCGCATAACCTGCCCCCTCGCCGCATGGAAACAATCCGGTAAGCTGCGGATGCTGCAGGGTTTCTTTATCACGAGGTATTTTTACGGGCGACGAAGTGCGCGATTCAACGCCCACCAGGATTGCCTCATTGGTATAATATCCTTTCATTTTTTTACCAAACGCCGGAAGCGCCCTGCGCAACCGTTCGTTTATCCAGGCCGGTAATATTTCCTTCATCTCGACGGGGGTCGTTCCCGGAAGGTAAGAATTTACCGGAAGGCTGGCTGAAAGCCTGTTTTCTACAAAGTCAACCATGCGCTGGGCAGGTGCAACCAGCCGCCCGCCACCGGCGGCGAAGGCCTGTTGTTCAACCTGCTGCTGAAAATGCAGCATCCTGAACGGATCGTCGGCTTTGCCGGCAATGTCCTCCAGATTTACCTGCACTACGGTTCCTGAATTGGCAAAAGGATTGTTCCTTTTTGAGGGGCTCCATCCGTTAACAACAATTTCGTTCTCTGCAGTAGCGCAGGGCGCAATAATGCCGCCGGGACACATGCAGAATGAAAACACGCCACGCCCGTCAACCTGCTCTACCAGGTTGTAGTAAGATGGCGGCAGATCGGGGCCGCGGTTTTCACAATGGTATTGAGCCTGGTCGATGATGTGCTGGGGATGTTCTATACGGACGCCCAAAGCAAAGGGCTTGGCTTCGATCAGAATGTTCTGCCGGTGCAGCATCTCAAACACGTCGCGGGCCGAATGGCCGGTTGCGAGTATAACGGCGTCTGCGGCCAATTCGCCCCCGTCGGCCAGTGTGACGCCCTTAACTTTGCCAAACGCTGCGGATATGCCGGTTACCTTTGCGTCAAAGTGAACTTCTCCTCCTGCGTTTAAAATACTTTCCCTTATCGAGGTGATGATCTGCGGCAATTTATTTGTGCCGATATGCGGTCGCGCATCGATCAGGATGTCTTCCGTCGCTCCGTGTGCGACAAAAGTTTTCAATACCGCATTTACGTCGCCGCGTTTGGTGGAGCGCGTGTATAACTTACCATCGGAATAGGTGCCCGCACCCCCTTCACCAAAACAATAATTGGATTCCGGGTTAACGATTCCCTGTTTATTGATGTTGGCGAGGTCTCTCCGCCGTTGTTTTACATCCTTTCCGCGTTCCAGCACAACGGGCTTAAGGCCCATTTCGATACATTGCAGCGCGGCAAATAGTCCGGCAGGCCCGGCACCAACAATAATGACGGGCCTGGCGTTTTTTACATCAGGATAGCTCGTTGTATATACAGCCGGTGAAGGTTCTTCGTCTATAAAAACCTGTACCTGCATGCGATATAATACTTTGCGTCCACGTGCGTCAATGGAACGTCTAAGGATTTTCAGCGCCGATATTTTTGAGGGAGGCAATTTTAGGAAGGCCGCTGCTATTTTAATCAGGGCGGCTTCATCGTCCTGTTGTCCGGGCGGACAAACAATTTCAATTTCCTTTATCATGTTGTTGCCGGGTTTTTATCCCGGATGGCACAAAGGTAATGAAAAAGAGGCATTCGCAGGGCCTGGCGAATTTTACCTGACCTGTTCGCTCTTGTGTCACCGACCGTTCGGAAACGAACACTTTCGTAGATTGTTTGAAAATTATTTATCTGATTATCAGCGCCTTAAAATTAAGGTATTAATATTGGCATAGTGCTATCAAATTGCAACACAATGATGACTACTGATACAAGATTAGCGGAAATGTGGGAAGGCTGCCTGAAAAATGACCGTAAGCAGCAGGAACTTTTATACCGGACACTGGCGCCGCGCATGCTGGCCGTATGTATGCGTTACGCACACGATAAGGATGAGGCTCAGGATATTTTACAGGAAGGCTTTATCAAAATGTTCAAAAACGCACATAGTTATCGCGGCGACGGCAATCTTGAGGGCTGGATACGCCGGATCATGGTTCACTGTGCTATTTCGCGCTATCGCAAATTAAAGCCGATGGTGCTGGTGGAGGATTTTACCGAGGAGAACAGCGGTACGGGCAGCGGATACAACGCACACGGGCTTGAAGCAAAAGACCTGATGCAAATGATTCAAAAGTTACCGCAGACCTACCGTTCAGTATTTAATCTTTATGCAATAGAGGGTTACTCGCACCAGGAAATAGGAAATAAATTGGGAATGACCGAACTGCTGTCGCGGACCAACCTGCATCGCGCCCGGACTATTCTGAAAGATATGATAAACAAGCTTACCGCAAGCGAGATGCATTATATGGCCGGATGACCGGACAATTAAACCTGTACATCCGCTACATTGATGAGGTAGTTGTCCATCAGCTTCATGTCTATCCTGTCATTTAAAAACCCGATATGCATATCCGGTCGGACAATGACCGATTTTCCTGTCTTTTCATTCACCTCAAAAGCATCAAAGACATTTTGATTTTTGGCCGAAGGCGGCAGATAGAAGAAATTGAGCATTCCGGCATATTTTTGGGTGATCCATTTGGCAAGCGCAAAAAGATCCGACTCGGTAAGCCGACCCATTGCAATGAAAGTAAAACCCGGTTTGCTGCACCACTCATGCAGATCGGTCTCCTCATTCCGCTTTTCGTCGAATACCCGAAAAAAAGGCAGCCTGTCGCCCGCCCTGATGGAACCCGCCTGACTGACGTGAAGACTGAGCGGGCTGTCCCGGTAATTGATAGCGATCTGTGAAACCTGCCTAAAAAATACCGTGCGCAGGTTTTTATTCCCCCAGGCCATTTTGAGCAGATAAGGCATTACCCATCTCTTTATCAGCGCTATCAGCCAGTTGTCCGACAGGACAAGCGAGAACATTCTGTCTGTTGTTTTTAACAACTTTTTTGCCACCGGTATGCGTTCAGCAGCATAACTTTCCAGTATTTTTTTATCGAGTTGCCCTTTTATCACCCCGGCAAGCTTCCAGGCCAGGTTATAGGCATCCTGCAAACCCGTGTTCATTCCCTGCCCACCTACAGGCGAGTGGATATGCGCAGCATCTCCTATAAGAAAACAACGCTCTGCACGAAATCGTTCTGCCATGCGATGGTGGAGACGATACCTGGTAAACCAGTGCGTTTTTTCAATGGCGATATTGCGGCCTGTTATTTTTTCAATGCCTGGCAGTACGTCGTTAATCGCAAGCTCCTTTTTGTTTTCCAGCGTTTCGGGCAGATTGCCGATCATACGATACCGTTTTGCCTCAGGCATGGGAAAGAATGCTGAAAATCCCTTTCGCACCAAAAAGAGGTTGATCTGTTTTTCACCCAGACCGTGGTCGCGGAGCGTAACATCGGCCAGGTAAAAATTATGGCTGTAAGTATCGCCGTTAAAAGGTATCTGCAGCTGCTTACGGACAAAACTGTGGGCGCCGTCCGCTCCGATCAGCCAGTTGCAGCGTGCCGTTGATGTTTGTTTATCTGTTTGCAGCGTAACTTCTGCACCTTTCGGGTCTTGCTTTAATGATGTTAGTGTAGTCCCCCAATATACCGGGCAGGTGTTCCAGGTAAGATAGTCGAGCAGCGCGCGCTCATTCCGGCTTTGCGGGTATAAGAGAATGTACGGGAAAGGTGTTTCCTCCTCACCCATGTTTTCCATCACAAAATTTGCAGCCGGTTTACCGTTCTCGTTAAAGACAACTTCTTCGGCCTGCTTGCCGTTTTTAATTACACCGTTGGCAATGCCCATCTGCCGGTAGATCTCCAGGGAACGCGCCTGCACAGCAAGCGCTTTGGATTCATCCGTCGGCCCTAATTTACTGTCGATAATTACCGGATGTACACCAAGACGGACTAACTGTGCGGCCATCATCAACCCGGACGGGCCTGCGCCAACAATTAATACCTGCGTGTGTTCCCGGTTAAACTGCATCTATCGGTGATAAATCAAAAAAATTGCCGGACGCTTATGCAGGTCGGGCACATTTTTTTTCCATTCGGCGATGGTTTTTGTCTGAATAAATTCCGTAGCGGCCGTCAGGTCGCATGCAATACATAACCTTGTTTTCGGGTTTGCTGTTTTCAAAATCTCTTCCAGCATGGCGTTGTTCCGAAACGGGGTTTCTATAAAAAGCTGAGTCTGGTCGTTGCGTTCGGCAAGCTGCTCAAGTTCCCTGATCTTCTTGCTACGTAGCATCCTGTCAATCGGCAGGTATCCGTGAAAGGTAAAGCTTTGCCCGCTGAACCCGGAACCCATCAGCGCCAGTAAAATGGAACTCGGCCCCGTTAACGGCACTACTTTTATGCCCATGCGATGGGCTTTGTCCACCAGATCAGCACCGGGATCAGCTACACCCGGGCACCCGGCCTCGCTCATCAAACCGACATCATTTCCTGCCTTCAGCCCCTTGAAGAAATCCGCTGAACTATCTGACCGGTTGTGCTTTCCGTAATCATGTATCACTAACTCGCTTTGAGGGGTCCTGAGACCTGCCTGCTTTAAAAAGCGGCGCGCTGTTTTTTCATTCTCTACGATATACTCGCTGATGCTGTTTATCGTCTCCATAAGGTAAGGAGTAAATGATTTTGAGGCTGCGTCGTTCGACAGCGGTACAGGTATTAAATAGAGGGTTCCTGCTTGCATCTTGCAAAATTGCTGTTTTTTGTCTAATTTAAGCTATCGAAAGGGGTATTGATTAATGAAATCACTTGGCATCAACTGGTTTATTGAAGGTTCGCTGGATTTTGAGTATAAAAAATACATTCTGCTCGACTATCTGCAGGAGATCAACCGGCATTTTGACAGGAGCAGGCTTTATCCGAACCTGACCGACCTGATATTTCATTATAACAACCTGGTTTATTTTAAAAAGAACAAAAGTGTTTTGCAGCAGGCGTTTCCGCAAAGGCTTACAAGCACGGACATTGATGCCGTGAAGCTGACCTATCAAAAGATTATTGATGACGATGACTCCATGCTGGAAATAGAGCAGATCATATCCTACGCCCTGCAAAAGATGGACCCGGCGATCAAAACCGGCAAAGATATTTATGACTTTGTGGAAAGCAGGCTGAATATTGATCCGGTAGGGATCGTCCCGCTGATGCCTTATCACGGTTATTTTTCGCTTCGGAACGGCATGGAGAGAACGAATTTTATTTACGAATATCAGATCACCATCTTCGAAAATAAAGATGACAGGTACCGGGGAATTAATATTACGTTTATCGATACGTACGAGGAGACGATCCTTAATACACCTGAAGCGCTCAAGATCAAACTGATCAGCAGGAATCGCAATATTCCTAATCCCGCCGTTTATTATGTACAAAGCGACATCAGTTTCCCGCTGGAGCAAACACTGCTGCCAGTTGCCAAAAAGAGCCTGGTAAAGTATATCTCGAAGGCGGCATGATGGAAACGATGGAGTTTCTGCCGTTCGGAAAAAGACGGAGGTGTTTTGTAACATCACTGTCTTTGTTAATTAACTCCCCTGTAATCGCCTTATTTATTGCCTGAAGAAAGAATACGGGGAGTGCTTTTCGGGCAATAAAAAACCCCGCACATTTACTGTACAGGGCTTAGAAATTCATATATAAGATCAGTTAGGACATTTTTAGCTTTTTCTGAATGTCGGCAACGTAGCCTTTAAATTTCTTGTCAGTATCAATCAGGTCTTCTACAGTCTGGCAGGCGTAAATCACCGTTGAGTGGTCGCGGCCGCCGAAGAAATGCCCGATTGATTTCAGGGAACTTTTTGTGTGCGCCTTTGCCAGATACATCGATATCTGCCTGGCCTGCACAATCTCGCGCTTCCTTGTCTGCGATTTAACCATCTCGATCGGAACTTCGAAATATTCGCAAACCAGATTCTGGATATATTCCATCGATATTTCTTTGGAGGAGTTCTTCACAAAGTTTTTCAACATTTGTTTGGCAAGGTTCAGATCGATTTCCTTGCGGTTCAATGTTGATTGCGCTAACAGAGAAACCATCGCACCTTCCAGTTCACGCACGTTGTTGTCGATGTTATGCGCAACGTATTCTATCACGTCGTTTGCCAGCTCGATGCCATCCTGGTAGGTTTTATTTTTCAGGATCGCCATACGGGTTTCCAGATCAGGAACCTGAAGATCGGCAGACAAGCCCCATTTGAACCTTGAAAGCAGGCGTTCTTCCAGTCCGGCAAGGTCTTTAGGCGCCTTGTCAGAGGTGATGATCACCTGTTTGCCCGACTGGTGCAGATGATTAAAGATATGGAAGAAGAAATCCTGCGTTTTTTCCTTACCTGCAAAGTTGTGCACGTCATCCATAATCAGCACGTCGATAGCCTGATAGAAGTTAACAAAGTCGTTAATGTTATTATGCTTTAAGGCATCAACAAATTGCTGGGTAAACTTTTCGCACGAAACGTACAGCACCAGCTTATCGGGCAGGGTGTTTTTTATCTCATTGCCAATGGCCTGCGCCAGGTGGGTTTTACCAAGCCCGACACCGCCGTAGATCATCAGCGGGTTAAATGATGTGCCGCCCGGTTTTGCAGCAACTGCGTAGCCTGCGGAACGGGCGAGCCTGTTGCAATCGCCCTCAACGAAATTAGCGAATGTGTAATTGCGGTTTAATTGCGGATCAACATTCAGCTTTTTCAGTCCGGGGATAACAAAGGGATTCTTTATATCCTTGTTTATTGAAATGGGTATCGGCATAGACTGATTTTTTGCCTCAGCGCCATTACCATTCGACGGTAAATTGGTAGTATATGGCTTGCTGGATGATGACTGCTCTACAACTATATTATATTCCAAACGCCCGTCGTCGCCCAATTGTTTTTTTATTGTTTTCCTGAGAAGCCCAACGTAGTGTTCTTCCAGCCATTCGTAAAAAAACAAACTCGGAACTTGTATCGTCAAAACACTCCCTTCCATCCTTAACGCCTTAATCGGTTCGAACCAGGTCTTAAAGCTTTGTGCCGGTATGTTATCTTTTATTATCTGAAGGCAGCTATTCCAAACGTTAGTACAAGTTTTTTCCATAAGTAGATTTTATTAAAATATTGATTTCCAACCCCCAGCGAAACATCTTTTGGAACTGCTACGGAACATCGAATATTCTAAAAAAAAGTGGATAAAAAAATAAAATTTTAACTTTTTGATGAAATAAATTTATCAAATAATAACGTGATTTATGCTTTAAATTGATTTAAAAATAGTACATTTCGCAGTAAATCAGCGCTGATAAATATTTAATTAATTAGTCCTTTATTTATTTAATTAGTTTTCCACAAATCGATTTCCCTGGCAGTTTTTCCACCGTTTTCCGGGCCGTTCCCCCGTCAAATTCCGAGCCATTATAACGGGTTTTATTCCTGATAGTTTTATGTTTTTTTCATCGATATTGTAAGTGGTTGATCCTACAGGAAATAATATTTCGTGCGGTTATTTTCGGGATCAGATTGTCAGTGACAGATGACGTATCGCTGTCAGTATTCACCAAAAACCCGCCGCAGCGTGTCAGCTATTTCGCCCAAAGTGGCATACCTTTCTACAGCAGTCAGTATATAAGGCATCAGGTTGTCATTTTCCTGCGCGGCCTTTTCAAGTGCGGACAGGCTTTGCTTAACCGCGTCGTTATCGCGCGCCGATCTTAGCAGCGCGATCTTTTCGGATTGCCGGATCCTGATGGAATCGTCGATGCGGAAAACGCTGGCGGCCGCAGGTTCCGGCTCTGTAAATTTGTTTACGCCGACCAGCACACGGCTGCCATCTTCAATCTCATTTTGATATTCGTAGGCTGAGCGGGCGATCTCCTGCTGGATAAAATCCTGCTCGATCGCCTTTACAGACCCGCCCATCGCATCGATCTTGTCGATATAAACATAGGCGGCCTTTTCGAGTTCGTCTGTCAGCGCCTCTATAAAATATGATCCTGCAAGCGGATCAACAGTATCTGCCACGCCGCTTTCAAAAGCAATGATCTGCTGGGTGCGCAAAGCGATCTTTGCCGCCGCTTCCGTAGGGAGCGAAATAGCCTCGTCATAGCCGTTGGTATGTAAAGACTGGGTTCCGCCGAGTACCGCTGCGAGCGCCTGGTTACTTACGCGGACAATATTATTCATGGGCTGTTGCGCGGTTAAGGTAGAACCTCCCGTCTGCGTATGGAAGCGCAGCTTTTGAGCACCCGGATCGGTGGCGCCGAGCTCCTTTGTGATATGCGCCCACATGCGGCGCGCCGCCCTGAATTTGGCTATTTCCTCAAAAAAATTATTATGACAGTTGAAGAAGAAAGAAACCCTACGTGCAAAGACGTTAATGTCCAATCCTTTTGAGATGGCAGCCTTCAGATAAGCCTTCCCGTTGGCAAGCGTAAATGCCAGTTCCTGAACGGCAGTTGAGCCCGCCTCGCGGATATGATAACCCGATATGGATATGGTATTCCATTTAGGAACCTCCTGAGCGCAATATTCGAATACGTCGGTGATCAGCCGCATGGAGGGCTCCGGTGGATAGATGTAGGTGCCGCGTGCGGCATATTCCTTTAATATATCATTCTGAATTGTGCCCGATAACCGTTTTAAATCGGCACCCTGCTTTTTTGCCAGGGCGATATACATGGCCAGTAAGATTGACGCTGTCGCGTTAATGGTCATGGAGGTGCTGATGTCCTGAAGCCTGATACCTTTAAACAGCGTTTCCATGTCCTGCAGCGAATCGATGGCGACGCCAACCTTGCCTACTTCGCCTTCAGACAGGTCGTGGTCGGAGTCGTAGCCAATCTGCGTCGGAAGGTCGAAAGCTACGGACAAGCCCATCGTCCCCTGACTCAGCAGATAGTGGTAACGCTTGTTGGATTCTTCGGCAGTAGAAAAACCGGCATACTGGCGCATCGTCCACGGTTTGCCGCGGTACATGTCTTTTTGGATGCCCCGGGTATAGGGAAACTGGCCGGGCAGTTCGTCCATTCCTGACGGCCTGATATAAACCTCCTGTATTTCTATGCCCGAACTGGTGCTAATTTTCTTTTCTGCCATATACTGTCAGCGATATAGGAATAAATACCGGCATCGTCCTGCCTGAATGCAGACGACCATGCCTTATTTATCCAGGCTAAAAAATCTCCTCTAAATCCTTACGGAGCAAACCCGGCCCTAATTCATACGGATTCTCATCCAGCTCATTCAGGCTGGCCAGTATTACCTTGCTTAACTCAAGGCCCGTTGCGTCCTCCGGCATACCTTTGGCTGCCTTATTGATCAGGGTAAGCGTATCTTCCTTTAATTGCTGCACCACACCCCACGCCCGGCTGCTAACATAGATCTGCTGGGTCACATTGTGCTGGTATTCATTGCGTATCTCTTCCACCAGCAAACGGTAAAGGTCGTGCGCTGCGTACGAAGGGGCATTCAGACGGATCAGCATATTGCCCGGATTTATCCGCTCTATAAACAATACCAGCCGCTCATAAGCCTGAAGCCGCAAAGGCAGCGTCTGATTGCTCAGTGTTTTTTTGAACTCCAGCAGTTGTATCTTTTCATCCCGGTCAAGATATGGCCGCAACAGGTAAAATGCTACGAACACCACCCCGCAACCGGCAATCAGATATTTAAGGATATCAAGGAAATACGGAAATAAACTCATGCTGATGAATGTTAAATACAGGTCATAAATAAACGGGCTTCGGCAAAAATCCGCATTTTACCTTATATTTGTGTAGTTAATATAAAAATAACATGGGTACTGCTGTTGAAACTGCGGCCGGTCCGGTGAGCTTTACGCCGGGAGCCGTGAAGGAACTGAATAAATTGAGAAGTCAGCAAGAGATTGGCGAAGACTTCGGTTTGCGTGTGGGCGTTGAAGGCGGAGGCTGTTCAGGAATGAACTACGTTTTAGGCTTTGACCAAAAAAAGGAAGGCGATCAGGAATATGTGATCGATGGCATAAAGGTATTTATGCATAAGGCTCACGGATTATATCTTGTCGGTATGCAGATCGACTTTCAGGACGGCCTGAACGCCCGCGGTTTCACGTTCAATAACCCGAATGCCGCAAGTACCTGTGGTTGCGGAAGTTCATTTTCAGTATAAAAGACCCGTTTAATCGTAATATGGAGCAGCCCGACAGGCTGTTTTTTATTTTCTATAAGTGTTGTGCCGATCAACCTGTTCCGGCTCATTCGATATAATTATAACTATTTTTCAATGTAGGTCGTTTCGGCGGGCTTATAACCGATACGCATCGCGTTCACTTTTAAGGTATCGCCCCGGCTGATGGGAATAGTTCCCCCGTCGTACACCTGCCATACGGGTGCGGCGGGGCGTTGGGTGCCGTTTTTTACAGTGTTAAACACATATCCGTAATCCCATGTCTGCACGGTATGCATTTCATGCTTATCCGGATGTCCTTTTTTTAATACCCGGTATCCCACCGATGCTCCGGTTGTATGACATGAAATCTTCAGGCCGCCCTGCGTTTTAACGATCCTTGGCGTATCGGTCAGCGGTGCAGCGTCCCTGCCGTTCCACATCCGGCGGATCATTTCCTTTTCGGAGACCGCGGACATGTCGCCCACTTTTTTATGCCATGCCAGGTATGCCTTCCGTAGTTCGGCCAGTTTATTGCTGTACTTCGGGTCGTTTACCAGGTTGTGCAGTTCGTTGGGGTCATTGCTGACATCATATAATTCCTCCACCGGTTTGGTTTTAAACCATGCGACCTGGTCACTGTCCAGCTTTCCTTCGTCGCGCAGTTTTAAAAACTCCCGCATCATCGGGATGCTCAAACGATATTCGATATTCTGATAATAGGGCTTTTCGGGCATATAATTATACAGGTACTGAAAGCGTTTGTCCTTCACCATCCGCACCCGGTCGTATTCGGTATCCATCCTGTCGCGGCCCGCATACACATAGCTGCGCGGCGTTTTTGATTTCTGCGCACCCAGAAACGCCTGTCCCTGCATGTAGCCCGGTATCGGGATACCGGCCAGCGATAGTACCGTAGGTGCAAAATCAACCGCGCTGATCAGGTCATTGTTAACTGTTCCTGCATTTTTACCACCGGGAAAATGGATAACCATCGGAATGTGGGTGCCGCGCTCCAGTATTTCCCGTTTCATCCAGGGCAGCGCACCGCCGTGATCGCTGTAAAAAAATATGTAGGTACTATCATAAAGCCCGTCGGCTTTAAGCATCTTTATTAGCTCACCCACCTGCGCGTCCATCCTTTCAATATTGGTGAACAGCCTGTCCATGTCATGACGGACGATCTTCGTGTCAGGATAATACGGCGGGACATTAATTTTCGCAGAATCAATCAGCAGACTGTCCGTACGCCCGAACAACTGCGATTCGTGGGTAATAAACAGATTATAAACAGCAAAGAATGGTTTGCCCTGCGGGTGGTTCCGGTATGATGCGGCCGGGCCATTCTCGTCCCAAACGGTTACCGGCGGTGTAAACTGGTAATCCTGCTTTTCGTTATTGGTGCAATAATAACCTGCCTTCCGCAGATATTCGGGGAAGCACTTAACATACTCCGGAATTACGGCAGCGTACGACGGCACCGGCTGGTACTTCGGATCACCGGCGGTACGCATGTGCTGCGTTCCGATAGAAGTAGGGTACATGCCCGTAATAATATCCGAGCGGCTTGGCGCGCAAACGCCCGCGGTAGTATAAACCCGTGTATATCTGATACCGTCCTTTGCTAATTGATCAATGTTTGGCGTTTTTACGAGGCTATCGCCATAAGCGCTGATATACGGCGAAATATCTTCGCAGGTGATCCATATAATATTGGGCTGTTTTTGCTGCGCATTGGCGCTGAAGGCGAACAGGAGGAATAAAAGCTTCATTACTCCCGGATGTATCTTTTTGTTGGTTGTCATATCCTTACTTTGAACTTACACACCGGAACCCGGTATTCTCCAGCCCGGTATCCGGCGAGGAATCCATGCGTGCCGATACGCGGTACCCGGAACAATAGGACGGGTTGCATAAAAAAGATCCGCCGCGAACTACGCGTCTTGCCAATGCGGCCTCCTGCTGGTCGGTAACCATCGGGCCGGTCGGGTTTGCCGACAGGACGCCCTGCAACGACTGGTAATAATCCGGCTGATAAACATCGGCACACCATTCCCACACGTTTCCTGCCATATCAAACAATCCATAACCGTTTGGCGCAAATGATTTTACGGGCGCAAGTGTATTAAAACCGTCCCAGTCAGTATTTTGGTGAGGAAACGTCCCCTGCCAGGTATTTGCCTTGGGCCTGCCTTTTTCCGCTTCTTCTGTCCCCCAGCTAAAAGGCTGACCGGAAAGTCCTCCTCTTGCTGCGAACTCCCATTCCGCTTCTGTCGGCAGGCGTTTGCCTGCCCATTTTGCATAGGCATTGGCATCAAACCACGAGATTTGCACAACCGGGTAATTGTCTTTCCCTTCTATATTGCTTCCGGGGCCTTCAGGATGCCGCCAGTCGGCGCCTTTTGTCCATCGCCACCACTGCGATGCGTCGTCAAGGGGCACGGCTTTTAAGGTCGGCACAAAAACCAGCGAAGCCGCCACCAGCATACTGTCCGGCGGTTTCGGCGTTCCGGGTGGCAGCTGTTTTTTTAGTTCCTGCCAATCCGGCGCTTTCTCAGCAGTGGTAACATACCCGGTAGCCTGCACAAATGCGCGGAATTGCGCATTGGTGACCTCATGTATGTCTATCCAGAAACTTTTCAGCTTAACCTTATGACGGGGATATTCATCTGCCCTGCCTTTGTTATCGGCAGCGCCCATTTCGAAAACGCCGCCTTTCAGCCAGACCATATCCTTGTGCGGGGGAGTTTTTGAAGAAGGCCCGGGTGCGGTTGCCGCCTTACCTGTTGTTGGGAAGCGTTGCGGCATATTGGTATGACACGATGTGACGGGCGTATTTTTACTGCCGTTTGCCGAAGGCTGCGCACTTACAGACAATGCCATTAAGGTCATCCAGAAAGCCGGAACAACGCCTTTCATTCGCTGGAATAAGTTAAAATCGGTTTATAATGTGTCTTACAGACACAAGTCTAAGCATTATTTTACAAAATAACACCTGAGTTACGGTCTTATTTCCGGCTAACGAAGTATTTACAAAAAGAAGTCGAAGGTATCGCTCCTGATGCCGAGACGGAGTGTTTCGACGGGAACCACATCTGCGGGAGCGATGTTTCCGAGGTTAACATTGGCGCCGATCAGCTTGATGAACCAAACCTGCTGTGCTTTTTGGGGCGCTTCCCAAATGATGGTCTCGGCCGGGATCTGGGTAAGTATCTCGTCAACCAAGCCCTGCCTTACCTCGCCTGAATCGCGGTAGATGCCGACATTGCCGCTTTCGCGGGCTTCGGCGATCACCTTCCATGAGCCGGCTTCAATTTCGGTACGCATCAGGTTGATCCATTTATAGGGCGCAAATATTTTTTGAATATCCTTTGAACCAACCTCGGATATTACGGTCGTGATTTTGGAAAGCTTCTGAATATATTCACATTTTTCGGTATGCTCCAGGTTGATAGACCCGTCAGATACTTCGGCATAATCCATTTTAAATTTATCCAGCATGCGGCAGTAATCATCAAACTGTCCGCGTACGATCATCGCTTCGAAAAGCGTTCCGCCGAAATACACCGGAATCCCGGCTTCACGATAAATATTCAGCTTTTCGGTGAGATTAGGCGTCACATATGAGGTTGCCCAGCCCAGTTTCACCATGTCGGTATAGGAGCCGCATACTTCTATAAAATCCTCAACCTGCCTCAAACTAAGGCCTTTGTCCATTACCATGGTCAATCCGCTGTTGCGGGGCTTTTCAGTACGGTCGGGTAGATTGTTGATCTGATAGTTCATAAATTTATTTGGTTATAACCTATAACTAAAAGTTTTAATGCGCACAAAGGTCGTAAAAAAAGCCAAAATCTTTATAAATTTTGGCTTTTTTATCCGCAGGCTCATAAGCCACGTGTATGGAGTGTTCTATTTGGTGTAACGGTTAATAATATCCACTATAACCTTGTTGCGCTGCAACTGCGGCAAGTAGTCGAACAGGATAAAATGTTTCTCCGGGTCCGACGTTAGCGCCATTTCCAATTGGGTCAGCGCCTCGTTGTATTCGCCTTTGGCAAACAGGTAAGCCACCATACGGTAATACAGTTCCGCAGCGTCAGGATTATTTTTTATGGCTTCGGCAATGACCTCTATGGCATCGGTGAGGCGCTGCTGTTCGTACAGGATGGATGAGTAATCCAGCCACGCATCCACATCAATAGGATTCAGCTCAACAACCTTTTCATAAGCATGTTCAGCTTCAGGCAAATGCCCAAGCTTGTATTCGGCATCGGCTATCGCAAACCAGTAATCAGCATTGGCGATGTCAAGATCAAGCGCCTTTTTATAAAAATGAAGCGCCTCAAAATAGCGTTCTTCAAAGTCAAGCGTTACCCCAATTCCAAACCAGGCATCGGCCAGCTTCGGGTCCATTTTTACCGATTTTTTGTAGAATGCGCGCGCATCGTCCATCTGCTCCAGCTTCTCATAACATTCGCCGATGGCGCAGTAGGTATCGGCGTTAGGTTGCTCATACTCGAAGGTGTGACGATAAACTTCGATAGCCTCCGCATATTTTTCGAGATTGACCAGCGCATTGCCCTTGTTGAAATAAGCTGACGCAAAGTTATCCTTGATCAGGATGGCGTAGTCATAAGCATCGATCGCCTTTTCAAAAAGACCAAGCTTGGTGAATGCATTCCCCAGGTTATACCATGCCGCGTAGCTATAGGGTTCGTTATCGATATATTGCTGGTAAAAGGTTACGCTTTCCTGCTGGTTATCCAGTACGTCGTAGCAAAAAGCAAGCTCGTACAAAGCATCCTGATTCTCCATATTCTGCTTCAGGCACAGCTTCAGGTATGTTATGGATGTTTCGTAATCGCCCATGTTCTGATAAACGTAGGCGATGTGCAGCAATACCTCGTCGGTATCTTCCGCCAGCTCTAATGCCTTTTCATAATTTTCGAGCGCCTCGGCGTAGCGTTCCATGCTCTCATAAAGATTACCGCGGATAAGATAGATATCAGGATCGGAGGCTTCGAGCATGGCGGCTTTTTCAAGCGCCTCAAATGCCTCGGCAACCCGGTTGGTCACTACCAGTAACTGGGCTTGTTTTATCAGGAAAACTGCGGCAAAGGGGTGCTGGCTGCGGGCATATTCGGCAACCTGAAGCGCTTTGGGCGGGTCATTCTTTTCGATGTAGTAGTCGATAATGTTCTCAAACGCCTGGGCATCAAAAAAATACTGATCGTGGTTACGAATCATCTCTTCGTACCGTTCTACCGAAAACTTTGGGTCTTCGGTAAAACCAAATTCAAATTCTTCTTCCATTCAATTTTGTTTCAGAACATATACTTGGTTCAGGCTCAAAAATCGTTTCGTCGCCCTCTTTACACTGCCCCGGCAGGGCAGGCATTGATTTAAACTGTGTTCAAATTACAAGTTATAAACATCGGTAAGACAATTTAGTTATCAACATTCAAACATTGTTAACAGTGTTATTTACAAAGCCCTGATAATTAATATGAATCGTTTTACCGGCAAGGGACGGGTTAATATGATTTGCCTTAAAGATTTTTACCTTTGACAAAAGTAACAATTATGAGCCTGAATATTCCGGATATTTTAAATCGTTTACATATTAACGACATTAATCATGCCTTTAGTACCGGAAGCGCCTGGGGGAGCAGTCCCGGCGCTGAAACAAAGGATATTCTTTCGCCGACGGACGGCCGCAGGATAGCGTCGGTAAATTTTGCTACCGCTGTGGATTACGAACATGCCGTAAAAACGGCGCAGGAAGCGTTCATAAGCTGGCGCGCCATTCCTGCACCTAAACGCGGAGAAATCATCCGGGAAATAGGCAATGCGCTGCGCGATAATAAAGAGGCGTTAGGCACGCTGGTGTCTTACGAAATGGGAAAAAGCCTGCAGGAGGGTTTCGGCGAGGTGCAGGAGATGATCGATATTGCCGATTTTGCCGTCGGCCTGAGCAGACAGCTTTACGGGCTGACCATGCACAGCGAGCGCCCGGGGCACCGCATGTATGAGCAGTACCATCCGCTCGGTATCGTCGGGATCATATCCGCATTTAATTTCCCCGTGGCGGTATGGAGCTGGAACGCGATGTTAGCCTGGGTATGCGGCAATGTATGCGTCTGGAAACCATCTGAAAAGACCCCGCTTACGGCGATAGCCTGCCAGCACATCGCGCAGGAAGTATTTAAAAAACATAATATTGCCGAGGGGGTGTCTTGTCTTGTCATCGGAGACCGGGCAACAGGAGAACTGATGGCCAATGACGGTCGCCTGCCGCTGATTTCGGCAACCGGTTCGACCCGCATGGGCAAGTCGGTGGGAGCAGCCGTAGGCGCTCGGCTGGGCCGGAGCCTGCTGGAACTCGGGGGCAACAATGCTATTATCATCACCGAAAATGCCGACCCTGACATGGCGCTGATCGGCGCGGTTTTCGGCGCCGTCGGTACAGCCGGACAACGCTGCACCAGCACCCGCAGACTTATTATCCACGAAAGTATTTACGAATCATTCAAAGAAAAGCTGGTGAATGCTTACAAGCAGATCCGGATCGGCGATCCGCTAAATGAAGCCAATCACATGGGGCCGCTGATCGATAAGGATGCGGTGACGGCCTATCTTAAGGCCATAGAACAATGCAAAGCTGAAGGCGGCAGATTCGCGGTTGAAGGAGGTAGTTTTGAAGGCAGCGAATACGCTTCAGGCTGTTATGTAAAACCTTGCATTGCCGAGGTTGAAAATCATTATAAGATCGTACAGCACGAAACTTTTGCGCCCATACTTTACCTGATGAAGTACCATAACACCGACGAGGCGATCAGGATGCAAAATGACGTGCCGCAGGGCCTCTCGTCAGCCATGATGACTCAAAATTTGCGCGAGGCAGAACAATTCCTCTCGTTTGCAGGTTCTGACTGCGGCATAGCCAATATTAACATCGGCACATCCGGTGCGGAGATCGGCGGGGCATTCGGAGGTGAGAAAGAGACCGGAGGCGGGCGTGAATCAGGCTCCGATGCCTGGAAAGTTTATATGAGGCGGCAAACCAATACTATTAACTATTCAAAAACGTTACCACTGGCTCAGGGAATTAAATTTGATTTATAAGCCGGTCTGAATTTTCCGCCTTCGGAATTTTATAAAGGATTTTGGCGCGGCTTTAACCAACTAAACACATGCATAAATTAAAACACTACTTTTTCGCCCCGCTGCTTTGCGGAGCGCTATTCATCGGCCTGAACGCCACTGCCCAGCAAATGCCGGAAAAGGTAGCCAGCCCTCCCAAAGACTGGCATGAGATGGACCTTAAAACCGATGGTTTTTATGGCATCAGCCTTAAACAAGCTTATCAGTTTGTTAAAGGAAAAAAAAGCAAAACCGTTATCGTAACAACCATTGACAGCGGCATTGACACCGCTCAGGCTGATCTGAAAAGTATCTTATGGGTGAACCCAAAAGAGATAGCTGCAAACGGTGTGGATGACGACAAGGACGGTTATGTTGACGATGTGCATGGCTGGGATTTTCTGGGTGGAAAAGACCGCAAGGTGGATGTTACTGAAACCGTAGAAGAAGTGCGCCAGTATAACAAGCTGAAAGATAAATTCCTGGGTCTGGTGAAGGCGCCTGCCGGACAGGAGAAAGAGTTTGCCTTTTGGGAAAAGGTGAAGGCCGTTTACGACAGCACGATGGCCAAGACCGACCGTGAACTGAAAGAAGTGGGTATGGAAGTAAATGTGCTTACTGCGACAAATTATTACGTTAAGCGTGAACTGAAGCTACAGTCCGATCAGACGTTCAACCTGTCTGACCTCTCGAAGATACAAACCACCAACGATACCGTAAACCAGAGCAGGACGGTTTGGGAATCGGTGTTTTCGCAGATCGGAGATGATACCGACAATGCCAAGGTACTGAAGGACATTACCGATTATTATGCCAAGCTGAACAACAATGTTAATCCTGACCTCGACGCGCGCAGCCGTATCGTCGGCGATGACCCGGATGTAAATGACGGAAAGCCTTATGGCAATAACATCCTGAAAAACAGTGATGCCTCGCACGGAACGGGTGTGGCAGGCTTGATCGGTGCGGTACGGAACAACGGCTATGGAATTGACGGTGTGGCTGATAATGTCAGGATCATGTCGATAAAGGCCGTACCGAACGGAGACGAATATGATAAGGATGTCGCCAATGCGATCCGGTTCGCTGTCGATCACGGCGCACAGATCATCAATATGAGTTTCGGAAAAAAGCTGTCGCCACATAAGGATTGGGTGGATGCCGCTTTTAAATATGCCGCCGCGAAGGATGTGCTATTGGTACAGGCCTCAGGAAACGATAACCAGGATGTGGATGCCGAACCGGAATTCCCGAATGATACCTACCTTGATGGCTCGACTACGGATAACGTGATCAGCGTAGGAGCGTCCGGCCCCAAACCTGATACGTCGCTTGCCGCAAGTTTCAGCAATTACGGAAAGATGAACGTAGATGTGTTTGCACCTGGCTATAAGGTAACATCAATTGACATGGATGCTGAATTTAATACGGCTGACGGGACAAGCTTCTCGGCGCCTATCGTTACGGGCATTGCCGCGCTTTGCCTGGAATATTACCCCAACCTGAGCGCCAGACAATTGAAACAGATTATACTGGAATGTGCTACCCCGGTAAAGGGATTGATGGTAAATAAGCCCGGCACGAGTGATAAGGTTGATTTTACATCGCTGAGTAAAACGGGCGGAATAGTGAACGCCTACAGGGCGCTTGAGATCGCCTCGAAAATGAAGGGCGAACGGAAATGACCGCTTCTCCATTCTGCATAAAAAGATACGTTTGTTTTGCCGGTCCGGTCCTGCAGGTTATGACCCGCAGGACCGGAAAAAGGCAGTCGCACATCCCTTAATATCCACAACCGGGCCATTGTTTGTCTTTCCCGTGTCTCAAAACTATTACAAATTGCAAATCACAGTTCATTGCTTATATTTGCGTTCGCTAAAAGCATTATTATTTGTAATAAAATGAGAGAAATACAATTCAGAGAAGCGCTTCGTGAGGCAATGTCCGAAGAAATGCGCAACGACGATAAAATATACCTGATGGGTGAAGAGGTTGCCGAGTATAACGGTGCTTACAAGGTTAGCCAGGGTATGCTCGATGAATTTGGCGCCAAGCGCGTTATTGATACACCTATCTCTGAATGCGGCTTCGCGGGTATTGGCATAGGTTCGGCTATGAACGGCTTACGCCCGATCGTTGAATTCATGACCTTCAACTTCTCGCTGGTGGCTATCGACCAGATCATCAACGGCGCGGCCAAGATCATGTCGATGAGCGGCGGCCAGTTTTCTGTTCCCATCGTTTTTCGCGGCCCGACAGGTAACGCAGGTATGCTGAGTTCTCAGCACAGCCAGTGTTTTGAAAACTGGTATGCCAATTGCCCCGGTCTGAAGGTGGTGGTACCTTCCAACCCGTATGATGCAAAAGGATTATTAAAATCAGCCATCCTTGATCCTGATCCGGTTATCTTTATGGAGTCGGAACTGATGTATGGCGACAAGGGCGAGGTTCCTGAAGAAACTTACTATATCCCTTTGGGTAAAGCCAATGTAACCAAAGAAGGTTCTGACGTAACCCTGGTAGGTTTCGGTAAGATCATGAAGGTAGTTAATGCGGCAGCGGCCGAACTTGAAAAAGAAGGCATCAGTGCCGAAGTGATCGACCTGCGTACCGTTCGCCCGATCGATTATGACACCGTGATCGCATCCGTTAAAAAGACCAACCGCCTGGTGATCGTTGAAGAAAGCTGGCCATTGGGATCAATTGCTACTGAAGTTGCCTTTAAAGTGCAGAAAGATGCGTTTGATTACTTAGACGCTCCGGTACTGCGTATTACCGGCGGAGATGTTCCGCTGCCATACGCTCCGACGCTGATACAGGAATATCTGCCAAATCCTGAGCGGGTGATCAAAGCAGTTAAAGAAGTAATGTACGTTGCCAGCTGATAGCTGATCCGGACAAAACAAAATATCGTGCCTGCTATAAAAATAGCGGGCATTTTTGTTTACCTTGAGTACCAAAACATTGACCATGAAAATTTTAACATCGATCAGGGTTTACGGCAGTTTGCTGTTAGCTATAGCCGTTATCTGCTGTTGTCTGTCAGTAAATGCACAAACCAAAGGTAAGGCCAAACCTAAGCCGCCAGCCACCGCCAAGACAACTGCTGCACCTGCGGCAAAGACTCCGGCGAAGCCGCCTGTCATCAACCGCAATGCGGTGGCGGTAATTGACACTTTCTTTAAAAAATATAAGGATGACGGTACAGCCGCTGCTATCGATTATCTTTTTGCCACCAATAAGTATTTTACCAATCCCGAAGGGATCAGTCAGCTGAAAGCCAAACTGGACTCGCTGCGGCAGGGGATAGGCGCATTTCTCGGCAAGGAACTGATCGCACAGAAAAGCGCGTCATCCAGCCTCGTATTTTATAGCTATCTTGTGAAACACGAAGTGCAGCCGATACGGTTCACGTTTATTTTTTACAAGCCGGATGCCGAATGGGTATTGTACCGGTTTAAATATGACGACCAGATGGATGCCGAACTGGAGGAGGCCGGAAGAATCAGCAACAAACATTAACGATAGCAAATACTATATAAAATGAGCAATAGATACAAACCCGTTCAATACATTATTTTTGTCTCGGTACTGATAATCAATATCACCACCCTGATAGACAGTGTACAGAAACAGGAAACGCTGCGGATTGTAGTCGGCGCTTTCGCTATCGGGCTGATGTGCCTGGCGGGTATAATTTTTTTGATAAGGCGGTTAAAGGCAAAGCCTTAACATCATCTAACTAAAACGATTCAAAGTGCTTGTCCGTCTTCACATAAAAAACGTTATCTTAGTCTGTTAACTATCCCTTGCAATGAAAACTGTTACCTGTATATCTGCAGCTGTTTTATCTTGCAGCCTTGCCTTTGCCCAACAAATGACCCATAATAAGATCAGTTACCCCGAAACAAAAAAAGTTGATACCATTGACACCTATTTTGGCACCCAGGTGCCCGACCCGTACCGCTGGCTGGAGGATGACCGCGCGGCCGATACAAAAGAATGGGTAAAGGAAGAGAACAAGGTTACCCAGCAATATTTAAGTCAGATCCCGTACCGGGGCGCTATCTATGATCGCCTGAAAGACCTCTGGAACTACGAGAAATTCAGTGCGCCCTTTAAGGAGGGCCATTACACCTATTTTTATAAGAATGACGGCTTACAAAGCCAGGCCGTATTATGGCGGCAGGTTGGGGAGGGTGCGCCGGAGATATTCCTCGATCCCAATAAATTTTCTGCTGACGGCACTACGTCCATGCAGGGTATAGACTTTACCAAAGACGGCAGTATGGCCGCTTACCAGCTATCTGAGGGCGGGAGCGACTGGCGGAAGGTGATCGTGATCAAAACTGCGGATAAAAGCATTGTGGGTGATACCCTGACCGACATAAAATTCAGCGGTATAGCCTGGAAAGGTAACGAGGGTTTTTATTACAGCAGTTACGATAAACCAAAGGCCGGTAGCCAGCTGGCAGGCATTACCCAGTATCACAAGCTCTTTTATCACAAGTTAGGCACGCCGCAAAGCAGCGACGTCCTGATTTTCGGCGGCGAAAAAACGCCGCGCAGGTACATCGGCGCCAGCCTGACAGAAGATGAGCGCTTTCTGGTGATATCCGCGGCAAAGGAAACTACCGGCAACGAACTCTATATTCAGGACCTGAGCAAGCCTGACAGCCCCATTGTAAACGTGGTTGACAATTTCGACAATCAGCATTACGTATTGGATAACGTTGGCAGCAAGCTTTACATCGTAACCAACCTGTATGAACCGAATTTTAAAATTGTAACGGTGGATGCTTCCGATCCGAGACCGGTTAACTGGAAGGACCTGATACCTGCAACAGGGAACGTACTCAGCGCTACAACCGGGGGCGGCAAGATATTCGCCGAGTATTTAAAAGATGCGACCTCGTACGTGGAGCAGTATGATATGGATGGCAAACTGGAGCGCGTGATAACATTACCTTCGATAGGAACAGCCAGCGGCTTTGGCGCCAAGAAGGAGGAAAAAGAAACCTATTACACATTTACCAACTATGTGTATCCGCCAACCATCTTTAAACTGGATATCGCTACCGGTGTTTCCACGGTTTACAAAAAATCCGGTGTGAAATTTGATCCGGAGCAGTACGAAAGCAAGCAGGTATTTTACCCGTCGAAAGACGGGACAAAGATACCGATGATCATCACCTATAAGAAAGGTACGGTAATGAACGGCAAAAATCCGTTGCTGCTGTATGCCTATGGCGGTTTCGGTATCAGTCTTACTCCGGCCTTCAGCACGTCGAACATTATCCTGATGGAACATGGAGGCATTTATGCCGTGCCCAACCTGCGCGGCGGCGGTGAATATGGCGAGCGCTGGCATGTTGCGGGTATTAAGATGAAAAAGCAGAACGTTTTTGACGACTTTATCGCCGCCGCCGAATACCTGATCAAACATAAATACACCTCAAAGGATTACCTCGCAATTTCGGGGGGATCAAACGGAGGGCTGCTCATCGGTGCCGTGATGGCGCAACGTCCTGATCTTTGCAAAGTGGCATTTCCTGCCGTGGGCGTAATGGATATGCTGCGTTACAATAAGTTTACCGCAGGAGCGGGCTGGAGTTATGACTATGGCACTGCGGAAGACAGCAAGGAGATGTTTGACTATCTTTACCATTATTCACCCTACCACGCGTTGAAGCCTGCAGATTATCCGGCAACGATGGTGACAACGGCTGATCATGACGACAGGGTGGTGCCTGCCCATTCTTTTAAATTTGCGGCGCGTTTGCAGGCTTGCCAGGAAGGGACAGCACCAACCATTATCCGCATCGAAACAAAGGCGGGGCATGGCGCGGGCCAGAGTACGGAACAGGTGATTAGCGGGCAAGCCGACAAATGGGCATTTATGTTCTGGAATATGGGCGTTAAATTCTGACGGAATATCCGGCAATAAGCTGCCTGACGGCTGCAACGACACTGAACGAAACCAATTATTCACTTATAATGAACCGGTATAGAGGAATCAAACTGTCATTTTTTTTGCTGACCGTTATGCTTTTTTGCGGCAGTGCCCTTTTTGCGCAAAAGCGGGACATTAACGTTGTGTTTATCGGCAACAGCATCACTTACGGAGCGGGCCTTGCAGACCCTGCTACGCAGGCCCCACCCGTTATTGCAGCAAATTATTTAAGACAGCAGTCCGAAATAGGGAAGACCGAAATGGTAAACCAGGGGCACAGCGGCTTTACGACCGTGGACTTTTTACCCGGAACGATGGGCGTATTCCGCGACGTTGAAAAGGCAGCCAGAGCCTTTCCGGATAAACAGGCCCTGCTGATATTTTCCATTATGCTCGGCACCAATGACAGCGCTATTTCCGGTCCTTCGGGTGCGCCGGTATTTCCTGAAACGTATTATCAGAACCTGAAGGCCATTGCCGACAGCCTGCTCGCGGAATTTCCGGGAAGCATCGTTATTTTTAATCACCCGCTGTGGTACAGCCCCAATACCTATAACGGCGCAAAATACCTGGCCGAGGGTTTGCAGCGTTTGCAAAAATATCTGCCTGAAATTGACCTGCTGGTTAATGACTATGAAGCCATATACCCCAAAAGAGTCTTTGTCGGCGATACCCGGGCATTCGATTATTTCAGGAAACATGCCGACTCGGACATGCAAGCCGAACAGGGGCATCAGGGCGTTTTTCACCTGCATCCCAACGAGCAGGGGGCGGTCGCCCTCGGAAACTTCTGGGGAGAAGCGATCAGCAAGATCGTCAAAAAACTTAAGTGATAAAAAGCAGCTATTTTAAATTTGCGAAAATGCAGCAGGCACCAGCAGCGTCGATGTAATTTTGCTTACCAGCAGCGCGTCGGCATACTCGGGCACCGCGCTTATTTCATGCCATTGGGTATCGTTCCCAAAATCCTGCCAGTGCGAACTTTTGTCGGCCAGATCTTTAAAAGTTAACATGTAGGTCAGATTCGGCCGCTGCGGACCGATCACCGTCTCGCCCCAAAACACCGGGTTGAAATCAAGTCGCTTAAAAATATCTATCTCGCCCCTGTCGTTAAACATTTCGATCTTTTTTTTGCCGGCTGCTTCAGTTGCGCTCTGGTATTGTCTCAGCTCCAGTATCCGTTCCTTTTTTTCGGGCGCGGTAAGCGTGGGGAAATGCTCAAAAGCTTTTAACAGCGAACTTTCAATGCGTTCGTAAGCAGGCGAGGTGGCCGGAGCATTAAGATATGCGGACCCTTTCCGCTGTAATTCCGGGTCTTCCTCAAAGCTATTGGATATTGCATTAAACTGAGCGAGGCTGTCATACGCGATCAGTGCGTATATTTTTGTCTGACCGTCGGGTTTCATTTCGGTAAATACGCCTACGTGTTTAACCCCCATGCGGTTCAGCACCGGGATAGCCGCGTCCCTGAAATAATTTTCTACCAGCTTTTGCTGGGCTTCGTCTTTCAGGCTATAAATCCTTAGTTCGTAATATTGCTGTTGCTTTTCCTTTTCTAACGAGGTCATGGCGTTGCTCAGCGAGGGCATAACGGCAGCCATGGCACCGCCAACCACCGATGATTTTACAAATGAACGTCTTTTCATGAATATAAAATAGCTTTCGATCGCTAATATACTAATATCCGGCTGTGATGACCGGTTAAACAGCGCGGTATCCGTCTTTTCAGATATATTTTTGTATCGCGGCTGCCCAGACATGTAACGATTACTGCCTTTGGGTAGTCAATATGATATTTATACGAATAGCATTTTTGCGCTGGTTCAAAATCATTTAGTAAATTCATCATCTGATTACACCGGGAAATGGGCACAGAGAAACCCTACATATTGACATGGCGTGAACTGGCCGAACAGGCACTGAACTGGGAGGATAGCGGTAACTGGGGGGATTACGATTTTGAAAAGCTGAGTGAGCTTATCTATGAAAAGACGAACACCCGGCTCAGCATGTCCACCCTTAAACGTATCTGGGGAAAGGTGAAGTATGATAGTAAGCCGACCATCATCACCTTAAATGCGCTGGCGCGTTTCCTTGATTTTACCGATTGGCGCGCCTTTAAAAAGAATGCTGACGCGGAAAGGAGCACTACGGCTCCCGACACTTCGACTCCGGAAATCCGGATATCCCGGATGGATAAAAAACGGAGGAACTTTTTTCAGCCGGTTGCCTTTACACTGATTGGCGGACTGGTCTTATATCTACTGCTGTCGTTGGTAGCCAAACGGCAGCCGGTTGCTGACAAAAATGCGAGCGCAAAGTTTGAGAGCAGGGTGATCAGTGATAATATGCCGAATTCCGTAGTGTTTGATTATGATGCTTCCGGTTTTCATGCCGACAGTGTTTTCATCCAGCAAAGCTGGGACCCCGGGCGCCGCGAGCAGGTTGCCGCTGACGGGCATCAGCATACTTCCATTTACTACGTTCCTGGTTATTTTAATGCCAAGCTGATCGTGGACGGAAAGGTTAAGAAAGAACACCCGGTATTCATCAAAACCAAAGGCTGGCTCGGACTGATCGGGAAAGAGCCGGTGCCGTCGTATCTGAATGCTGATTCTATCCGCAGGGACGGCACTTTGGGAATCAGTCCCGGCAGTTTTGCGCGGATAAACGGATCGCCAGTTTTTAATGGCTCCTGGGTTTATTTTTACAATGTGCGTGAATTTAACGGACTTAACGGCGATAACTTTTCATTTGAAACTACACTCCGGAACACCTCCACACCCGAGCAGTCGTCGTGTCGTAAACTGGAAATCGAAATTATGGGCAGCGGCAACGCGATCAGTATCCCGTTATCCGACAAAGGCTGTATTGCAGCCCTCGGTATCTACACCGGAGAGCGCTTCATCAGCGGCAAGGAGACCGATCTGAGCGCTTTTGGCTGCGACTTTTCCGGTTTCCAGCGTTTAGGCTGTGCTGTGAATCATCACCGGCTGGTGATAAGCCTGAACGGCAAACAGATTTATGAGTCCGCCGTGAGCCAGGGGATCGGAAAGATCACCGGCATCCGCATTGCCTTTGAAGGTGCAGGAGAGATCAAAAAGGTGAAGCTCGGCGACGACGATCATGTCGTTTACCAGGAAGATTTTACTTCGCCCACACATCGGTAATTGGCGACGCATCCGTCGTGTCCGTTACCGGGAGATCATACATGGCATCGAGTGTATGCAGTACGTTATAATGATTGATCTTTTCGCCGTATTTACCCGGCTTAACATTGGCCCCGGCGAAAATGGTCGGAATGTGGTTAACCAGCTTAAAGTCGTCTTCATCAAAAGTGACGATCAACAGACTGTTATGCGTTTTCGCCCATTCCGCATAGTCTGACAGGTTTTCCTTAAGCCATGCATCCCCCCTTTTTATGGCAGCGGTGTCACCGGGCTGGCCAATGTTGTGCATATCATAGTCCATATCGGGGATCACAAAGGATACCGTTGGCAGCTTGTTAAAATCCTCCGGAAATTCAGTCATGGGCAGGCTAAGTTCTTCCGATATATTGTTATCGCCATCGCCCTGCCAGTTTACCCAGGGCGCATGTTTACGGGCGTACAGATCGGCGCCGGTCAGGGTGCTTTTGCCATAAGTACAGCCTTCAAATCCTGTTGAGGGCATCGTCTGCGCGTATCCCTTAAAAGTATAGCCCTTGCCGATCAGCGCGGCACCGAGGTTCGGCGTGGAGTATGGCGTTACATTCTCGAGACACTGATCATCAGGAACGCCCTGCGTGCTGCCCGAAAAAATAGCGAGATAATTTGGCTGACTGGGATGGGCAACGCCGTGTGCATCGGTAAAGAGCGCTCCCTCCCGTGCCAGCTTATTGATAAAAGGCGCGTTGGCGGAGTTGATCAGTTCATCATACCCATGGTTTTCTTCGATCACGATCACCACATGATCCGGACGGGGAACATCATTTTTTTTATCGCACGAGCAAAAGGCAGTTGCGAGCGCAAGAATACAGGCAGCAGAGAATGTTTGTTTTTTCATGGTTATAGTCGGATGGCTATACAAATAAACGGCTGATCGTCCGGTTTTCGGCAGAGGATAACAAAATAGTTACCTTGATTTTCAATGCGGGAACGGGCGCTTATCTGATTCGTTTCACATTATATTAAAGATTAACAGCACTTTACAAAACAATGCGTCCGATAAAAGGGATGCCATTAATCAACATGATACCTGTACACTTTGTGCCCAAGGTTACCTTTCCCGTCTATACCTTCTATTGTCACGCGATAATTTCCGGAGCTATCCGTATTGTAAAAACTGAATGTCACATTTCCTTCTTTATTTGTTTTCAGGTCAGGATTCCAATAAATCGTCGAGCGAAAATCCTTTTGTTTAGTACTTTCATGGCTGTCGTATTTGGGAGAATAAAACGTACGTGCTTTATAAAATCCTCTCGGGGTAACGGGCAAAATGCCAAATGACGGTATATCTTTAATATTTCGCTCCCGGCCGATTCTTGTAGTAAACACGAGCACACCATGCCCGCTATTCATTCCATAAATGGCCGCATTGGCACCGTCAAAAAGTTCTACAGTTTCCACATCTCCCGGCAATAAACTATTGATATCAAAATTTTCGGGTTCCAAAATACCGTCCACAACGATCATCATACCATTTTTTGGTGTCTCCTTACTTCCATCCAATGATGGGCTTATTGCAATATTTACAAAGCGTTCCCCACCCCGATTTGTAAAAATAACATTGCGTAAAATACCGTTCAATTTATCTGATAACTGCCCTCCGGTCTTAATATCATCCATGTGTATTACCTGAGACGCATGCCCCGGGCCGCCCAGCGCCGATGACCTGTAATTATCTTTCGGCTTAATATCGGTTATTTTGACCTCTTTTAATACAATGCTTTTTGTCTGTCCATTCCTCATCTGCTCCTCACGTTGCGTCTTTTTGTTTTTTGGGTAGTTACCCATCTGCTGGCGAATGTCCGCGGAATTGGTTTTTAATAGAAGAATTTCCGGGGCGACCGGTTCCTCCAAAGTAAGTTTTGTCTTTTTATTTCCATTCTTTCCCACTGCCTGTAAAATAAAACGGGTAGAATCGTCAAACACTAAATTTTTAAATCTGAAACGACCGTTTTTATCAGCGGATTCCGTCAATAGCCCCTTCCCATCTGATGGCAGCAAAGTTACGGTGCCATTTTTAAGCGGGCTTCCGGTCATCGTTTTGGCTATGCCCGCTATTTCGAGATTCCATTCCGGGAGCCAGGCTAAAGATTCGTGGTCATTTTTCAAAACGTCTTTCCATTCAAAATGTCTGAAACCGTTTGTCAACATAACCAGGTCAAGATTTTCGCGGGCTGCGCCCGAAGTGTCTGAGAAATAATAACCGGGCTGCTCAATATTCCCCTTTAAGGCATCACACAGCAACAGATCAGTTAAGATCGTCCTGTCATTACTTTCGTTATAAACAACTTTCGTTGCGTCTGTAACAGAAACTGAAAAATCAGCTATAGCGACGGAATCTGCACGGGTTCTGGCACTCACCGTCAGAACTACTTTTTGCCGTTTGTGATATACCCGATCTTCTGCGCCGAACTTTAAGCTTAACCAGTCATAGTTCTGTATAAAAAAGAGGCGCTCGCATAGCGGTTCTCCTTCAGGAGAAAATAAAGTTACGCTTGCCACACCGGTGTGCAGCCGACGTTTTACGATATCAAGTGAGAGTATGGTTGTGTCCAATACATAATTAACTGTAGTTACTATTCCGCCTGAATAAATAAGCACCGGAAATATCTTTCCCCTGTTCAGTTTAAAATAGGCGCTGTCTGCCGATATGGTAACCATAGTTTTTTGCAATAAATCATTTTTTACTGTTAACATTATTCCATGATCTTCTGCAGTGGGTAAATCAACTGTACTTTCAGAACCATCCTCAAATTTTACGCTGGCTTTGTAAATTCTGCCTGCTTGCGGCGTAAGCCAGAAACAACCCATCCCTAAATGAGCTGAAGTGAATCGACAAATCACTTTACCCAAATCGTCCGTGATTGTCCCTGTCAGGTTTATCCCCAATCCGTTATTGGCTATCCCTTTAAAGGCTATCTTCGACCTAAGGCCGATCACAAGCGTTCCACCTTCCGGCAGGAACTGTACGTCCGGTTTACCCTTTTCCTTAGTTTCTGAAATACTACCATTTAACGAGCCGACAGGAATAACTTTATTAAAAAAAGTTTGTACGCTACCGTTCCTCATCCAACGCGTGTAGGCTCTGATCTGATACTTTCCAGCCGGAAGAGAGTCCGGCAGCGCAAAATCACCCCATCCCAGGCCATTATTTAATTTTATAAGGATTGATTTATCGATCTTATGATGCGTGTTGATCAAATCGACATGCAATATTCCACTGATCATCGATAACGTATGCTTCTCTCCGCTTGTCACATAAGCTTTAAAATAGATAGTATCGCCGACGGCATAATACGGTTTGTCGAAATGCAGATAAACATCCTCGAATTGAAACCTGCGGGAGTATTCTGCGAGCTTCTCTACTATGTCCCTAATATTTGATGATGGTTTCTGGGGTCCGGTTTTACCTGCTAATCCGGAGTCCGCACGGGAGACTGTGTTTTGTCCACGCGCCACGGAAAATATAGCTAACACCACTGCCAACAACAGCATGATGTTTTTTCGCACGCGCCGAAAAGCAAGTGTTAACTGAACTGATGAGCTATTCAATATATTTAGGTTTATAGGCTTATGTAAATATAGAATAACTGACACGCCGAAACAATAGCTATTTGACACTACCATCAGCGCGGAGACTGTCATAACTATACCGGTATTTTATCGTATCTCACAACGAATTACGGCAAGTAACCCTGAACGGTATTGCAATATGCTCTTTGCTGCCATTGAGCACCATCTCCGCGGTTTTTTGCCCCATCAGCTTAAAATCGGTGGATATGGTGGTGATGCCGTTGAGGATGATCTTTTTCAGCGGCGTTTCATTGTAGCTGATCACGCCGATATCCTCCGCGATCTTTAAGTTTTCGCCCAGCATACGCTCGATAAGTTCCACCAGGTGGTCTTCCATCAGGTTGATATAAACCGTACCCGGCTGCAAAATCTCATCCTTCAGGTGGTGGATCACTTCATACTCGAAAGCGTATTGCCCGCAGAAGTTCAGGAACCCGGTCAATATCTCCCTGGAATGATAGCTGTTGTCGGGGAAGATGATCTTCAGTGTGTGGTATTTGCTGAGTTTATCCAGCAGCTGTTCAAGCGCGAAATAGATATCCTGCTCAAAATCCTCATACACTGCGCCGTAGCTTCCCGTAATCTGCTCGGACAGCTTATCCATCAGGATCAGCTTATCTTTGGGCAAGGCGTCAATGATGGAGAGCGCCTTACCGGTATTCTCAATAAAATGGGGGATGATCACCAGCTTTGAATAGTGTTCAACGCTTTGCGACATCAGTTTTTTAAAGACGTTAAAGTCGTTGTTATAAATGTAAAAATCGATAGCCGCATTGCTGCCAAGTGTTTCGGCAAAGGCATCGTAGATGATCTTTTTGTGACTGCTCAGTTTATTAAAGAGCAGGAGCACCTTCAACGGTTGATCGAACGAGGTGTCCGAAACAAAATAGCCTTTTCCGGCAACAGACGCGATAACGCCGTATTTTTTTAGCTCCTTATAGGCTCTTTCGATTGTCGCCCGCGAAACGTCGAGCGCGATACTGAGGTCATTGATCGATGGCAGGATGTCGTCTTTTTCTATCAGTCCTTCGCCGATGGCGCGCAGCACCGAGTTGCTAATCTGCAGGTATTTTGGCGTGATGGAGTATTCGTCTATATTAATGATCTTTAAATAATTTTTCATCGCGCGTTTAAATAGGAAACCTGCGGCCGCCTGACAGACGGACTCTCTCCCGTAAAAATGAAAATTTTTTCTGACATGCATAGTGTAATAGCCGGGCGGGTACCGTCTGCTGGCAATATTGTTTTGTATCCTTTTTTTGACAATCGGCTATGGACATCCTTGATAATAATGTTTAAGTTTACTTTTTAATAATTATTAACGAATGAAAAAGATTGTTTTATTGATGCTGGCGGGTATTCCGGCAATTGTTTTTGCCCAGGAAGGCAAGTATGCCGTTAAAGGTACTATCGGAAACCTGAACGCCCCTGCCAAGATATATTTAAGATACCGTGACGCCGGAAAGGTGGTTACAGACTCGACGGTATTAAAGGATGGCAAATTTGAGTTTGACGGCAAAGCTGCTGCAGCCCCGTCAATGGCTTACCTGATGCTGAATCAAAAGGGAACAGGCCCCGGATACGACGACTACAAGGCGATCTATCTTGAAAACGGAACCATCGATGTAAACAGCCCCGATACGCTTAAGAGCGCCAAGGTTGGCGGCACCAAGACCAACATCGAAAACGGCGAATACGAGCAGGCCTTTAAACCTGTAGAGGCCGCTTACATGGCGCTGGAAGCGAAAAGTAAAGCCGCATCCGACGAAGAAAAGCAATCAGAAGCCTTTAAGAAGGAAAGTGATAAAGCTGAAAAAGCAATTGAAGCGCAGGAATCTGCTTTGAATAAAAAATTCATTCAGGAGCATCCGGACTCCTACATCAGCCTTAACATATTGCCAAGTTACGCCTACAGCGCTGATTACAGCGATATCGAGCCATTATTCAGCGGACTTGCACCCGCAATAAAGGAATCGGAAGCCGGAAAGAAATTTGCTGAGCTGCTTCCTAAAATGAAGGCGGTATCGATGGGTTCCATCGCGCCGGAATTTACTGAGGCTGATACATCGGGAAAAATGGTGAGCTTGTCATCGTTCAGAGGCAAATATGTTCTGATCGACTTCTGGGCTTCCTGGTGCGGACCATGCCGTATGGAAAATCCGAACGTTGTTAAGGCTTACAACCGTTTCAAAAACCAGAAGTTTACCATCGTGGGCGTATCGCTTGATCAGCCTAACGGTAAGCAGAAATGGCTGGATGCGATCCACAAGGATGGCCTGTACTGGACACAGGTATCTGACCTTAAATTCTGGAACAGCAAAACGGCGGGAATGTATGCCGTTCGTGCAATACCTCAAAACTTCCTGCTTGATCCGGATGGCAAGATCATCGGCAAAAACCTGAGAGGCGACGATCTTGAAAATAAACTGGAAGAGATATTTGGTAAAATATAAACGGCAAACGCCGTAAACAGAAAAGTCCGGGCGAGGGGAAAACCTTCATCCGGACTTTTTATTTTGAGCAGGCTGCAAGCCTGTCGTTATATCAGATCAAAACCTATGTCTTTCCTGAAATACATGCCGTCGAAATAGATCCGGCTTGCATCTGCAGTGGCCTGCTGCAGGGCCTTGAACATATCATCCTGCAATGAAGTTATAGCCAATACACGGCCTCCGGAAGTTTTAACATCGTCGCCGTCGAGCGTGGTGCCCGCGTGGAAGACAATCGAGTCACGAACATTCTCTATGCCGGTTATGGTCTTATTCTTCAGATATTCGCCGGGGTATCCACCTGAGACCATGACCACCGTTGCGGCTACCTTGTTTGATATCTTCAGATCCTTCTGATCAAGCGTACCTTCGGCCACACCCTGCAACAGGTCAGCAAGGTCAGATTCCAGCCGCATCATGACGCTTTCCGTCTCCGGGTCGCCCATGCGGCAGTTATATTCTATCACATAAGGCTCACCCCCGCAATTCATCAGCCCGATAAAGATGAAGCCCTTGTAGGGAATGCCCTCGCGCTTTAGTCCGCTGATTGTCGGGATAATGATGCGGTCTTCAACTTTTTTCAAAAACTCATCATTCGCAAAAGGAACGGGCGAAACAGAACCCATGCCACCGGTATTCAACCCGGTATCGCCTTCGCCGATACGCTTGTAATCCTTCGCAGAAGGCAGCACCTTGTAATGATCGCCGTCGGTCAACACAAAAACAGAAAGCTCTATACCCTGTAAAAATTGCTCAACCACCACCTTGGAGCTTGCATCGCCAAATTTAGCTTCGGTAAGCATCTCGATCAGTTCCTGCTGGGCCTCCTGCACGGTCAGGCATATTAACACACCTTTTCCGGCTGCAAGGCCATCGGCTTTTAAGACTACCGGCAGACCGATCGTTGGCAGGTAATCAAATCCTTCCTGCAGGGTTTCACGCGTAAACGTGCGCGATGCCGCGGCAGGAATGTTATTCCTTTCCATAAACTGCTTCGAAAAATCCTTGCTTCCCTCTAACTGTGCGCCCTCACGCTGCGGACCGATCACCGGAACGTTTTTAAGCTGATCGTCGGCCAAAAAATAATCGTGAATGCCCTTAACCAGCGGTTCCTCCGGTCCGACAAGCACAAGGTCTATCTTGTTAGACAATACTGCATTTTTGATGCCGTCAAAATCAGGGACCTTAATATCGAGGTTTGTGCCAAACCGGCCTGTCCCGGCGTTACCGGGTGCAATAAAAAGCTCTGTGCATTTTGGGCTTTGAGCCAGTTTCCAGGCGAAGGCGCTTTCCCTTCCGCCTGATCCGAGGAGCAGGATGTTCATAGGCGTCAAAGATAGTAAATGTGCTGATGTGCAGGCCGAATAAAATTTACAAGCTACAGACTAATCAACACCGGCATCTATTCTTTTTAAAATATTTTAAAAACTTAGGCGATATGCATAAATCGATTATATTTACTTATTCAATATAACCTGATATTCATCTTTATGCGGTATATTTCTTTTGTTTTTTTCGCGGTGATCTGCCTGAACGCGGTGGCGAGACCTTTTGACGATCCCAAATTCAAAGCGCGCGACCTCAGTATTACCTGGGAAGCGCTGCAAAACGACAGTCCGAAAAAGGGACAGGCGCTGAATGCCATTACCATCACCAATAACGGTAAGGCAACCTTTCCAGCCATCGGCTGGAAAATGTATTTTAACTCCGCCCGGTTAATAGCAGAGCAGACCGTTACGGGGAATGCGACCATTAAATTTATTAACGGCGATCTTTTCAGCCTTACACCCGAAGCATCTTTCCCGGCATTAAAGCCGGGACAGTCGGTAAGGATTGAGTTTATCGATGAAGACCCGGTGGTGAATATCACGGACGGGCCTGAGGGTTTTTATGTGGTTTGGGACGATCAGCCTGACAAAGGCTACAATACCGGGGCGTTCAACATCAAGCCGTTTAAGCCGAATTATCCCGGGCTGATCACACCCGCGATCATCTATGATCAGAATAAAGTTATAGCAGATATACCGGAGCAACAGCTGACGAAAGTCTTCCCGACCCCGGTAAGTTACAAAGAGACTGGCGGCTTTTTTGTCTTAAATAAAAATACAAACACCCATTTTGACAATCGTTTTACTGCCGAAGTGATGCGTTTTAATACTTGGCTGGCGCAAATTGTTGGTACGGGCTCCCGACGCTCGCCAGGACCGGCCTCCTCAATAAATTTTAATTTCAAAGATGGCCTGAGTGCCGAGGGGTATGAATTAACCGTTAATAGCCAGGGGATTGAGATAAACGCATCTACTCCAACGGGTGTTTTCTATGCTATTCAGTCGTTGAAGA
Source organism: Mucilaginibacter sp. (assembly GCA_035547875.1). Classification (GTDB taxonomy): domain Bacteria; phylum Bacteroidota; class Bacteroidia; order Sphingobacteriales; family Sphingobacteriaceae; genus Mucilaginibacter. The sequence continues at coordinate 117,790 of DASZTX010000031.1, forward strand.
CCCTGATGCCATCATCGGCCTATGCGCATCTGCAAAAGGAAATTCAGATACCCTGCGTGGAGATAACCGACGAACCGCGCTTTGGCTACCGGGCATTTATGCTGGATGTTGGCCGAAATTTTCAACCCAAAAAGGAAATATTCCGGGTGCTGGATGTAATGGCCTTATATAAGCTGAATGTATTTCACATGCACCTGACCGAAGACGAAGGATGGCGGCTGGAGATACCCTCACTGCCCGAACTGACAGAAGTTGGCGGTAAGCGCGGTCATACGCTCGACAGCAAACACTTTCTGCCGCCGTCGCACGGATCAGGAGGAGAAACCGACAATAAAACAGGCTCCGGATTTTACACGCGGGCCGATTTCATTGACATTCTAAAATATGCCGATAAGCTGCATATTATGGTTGTGCCGGAAATAGAGGCGCCCGGACATGCGCGCGCGGCCATAAAATCAATGAATGCCCGTTATGACCTGTTAATGGCTGAAGGCAAAAAAGAAGAGGCTGAAAAATACCTCCTGTATGATCCGAACGACAAATCGGAGTACAGCACAGCGCAATACTGGACGGACAACGTGATCGACGTATCGCTGCCATCCACCTATAATTTTGTGGAAACGGTTATCGGTGATATCGTCAGCATGTATAAAGATGCAGGCGTACCGTTAAAGACCATCAACTGGGGTGGCGATGAGGTACCCGCACACGTGTGGGAAAAATCCCCGGCATATCTCGCCCTCAAGGCTACCCATCCCGAAATAAAAAGCACGGCCGACCTCTGGTATTATTTCTATGGCCGGGTCAATCAGTTGATGAAGGCCAAAGGGCTTTACCTCTCCGGATGGGAAGAGATGGCGCTGCGCAAAACCAAACTGGACGGACAGCCGTTCTATATCCCGAATCCGGATTTTATGCCCGAACACCTGCAGGCAGAGGTGTGGAATAATACACTTGGCGGCGGCAATGAAGACCTCGCCTATAAGCTGGCAAATGCGGGATATAAAACTGTGCTTACCTGCGCAACCAACCTGTATTTTGACATGGCGCATTACAAATCATTTGACGAGCCGGGTTATTACTGGGGAGCATTCTCCGATATCGACAAGCCGTTTTCGTTCATTCCGTTCGATTATTTTAAAAATTCAAAGGTTGACCGGAACGGCCTGCCGCTGAACAGGAACATCTTTATCGGCAAGCAACGGCTCACCGACTATGGAAAGGAGAACATTATCGGCCTGCAAAGCGCGGTATGGGGTGAAAATATTAAGAGTACCGACCGTCTGGAATACATGATGCTGCCGCGCCTGCTGGGCTTTGCCGAAAGGGCCTGGAGCAAAGACCCCGATTGGGCTACCGAACCCAACGAGGCCAAAAGTGATTCGCTTTATCAGATCGCATGGTCAAATTTTCTGAATGTTCTTGGGAAACGCGAGCTGCCACGTTTAAGCTATTACAACGGCGGTTACAATTACCGGGTGCCCAAGCCGGGTGTTGTACTGCAAGACGGCAAATATGCCGCCAATGTGCAGTTTCCGGGACTGATCATCAGGTACACGACCGATGGCAGCGAACCTACGGAAAAAAGTAAATTGTATAAAGATGCTGTTACAAATAACGGGAACGCCATTAAGTTCCGCGCTTTTGATACTAAAGGAAGGGGCGGCAACGTTTCAGAGCCAGTTATTCCTTAATTAACTAAAGAGCTTGTGAGGTAGCTCTTTTAACTCCATTTAAAACCCTGCGTTGATGCCGATAAAAAAATTGCGCAAAGGCGCAGGGTTATAAAATCTGTTTCCAACGGCATTCAGATCATTACCCAGGCTATATTTTTCGTTCAGCAGGTTATCCGCGCCGGCATACAGCTCGAATTTACCTTTGCCGTTCACTGAAAATTTCCATCCGCCTTTTGCCTGCAACAGGTTATAATGTGATGCAAAAACCGAATTATCGTCGGTAAGCGGAATCCGTCCCGTAAAATTGTGCTCAATAAACAGGTACAGGTTTTCCGGGAACATCAGCTGCACGCTGGTAACGATCACCTGCCCGGGAACGCCCGTCAGTTTATTGCCTGAGTAGTTAGCGGACGCGTCATGATAGTCGCCGCTAAAGGTAAATTTGTTAAGCGTCAGCGATTCGTTGAGTTGTAATCCTCGGATAAACGACGAATTGTTTTGCCGGATAACCCAATCCGAGAAATATATCTCGATGCCCGGCTGACGGGTGCCGCCTGCATTGATGTAATATTCCGTTTCGTCAGGATTGAGCCGCCTGACAATGGCGTTGTGCAAGACATAATAAAATACCGAGGCATCCAAAAAAAGGCTTTGGTCGGTGTTTCGGAGCCGAAAGCCCGTTTCATAATTCCATCCGTATTCGGCCTGAAGGTTGGTATTAATGATATTATCCGTAGGGCGGACCTCAGCAATGGTCGGGGTTGAATACCCGCGACTCAGGGATGCCCGCCAGATAAAATTACCGGTAAAATCATACGAGACCGCGATCCTCGGCATCAGCCGGGCTGCGAAGTCGCGGTTGGTAAAAGCAGCTTCTGCATTCGGATAGACATTCCGGAACTTATAATCGTAAAAATTCAGGCTCAGGGCCGCTTCAGCGTGCCAATGGTTAAGCCAGTCGAAAGCATATCGCCCGAAAAAAAAATGCTGATTGGTGTGTATCTTGTCCAGGGTTTGGGCGGTGTCGCGCAGGCCCATCCGGTTGCCGTAGTTATTAATATCGGCGTTGGTTTGCTGCCACTCCACCCCGAGATTGACCTTCCAGTTATAATCCACGCGTTCCCGACCCTTTAGTTCAAAATAAGTGCGCAAACCGTAAGTACCCTCGTAACGCTGCTCATAATTCGTGATAAAGGGGTTGGAGAAATCAACATAACTGCCAAAGACCGACAGCACGTTGCGCAGACGGTCGCTCAGGCGGGCTTCGTTCACCAGGCCCCCTAACAGCACTTTTGTGGTAATGCCGATCTTCTGATCGATAGCGCCAGGCGTAAATTTGGTTGCCGTGCGCGCAGCGCTTGGGTTAGCCTGGTATTGGGACAACGTGAGTCCGCCCGGGGTCTGATAATTCAGGTCGGAGTAAAAAGCAAGTGCGCGGAGCTCATCCCGGTCTGCATAGGTCCAGCGGTTCAAGGCCTGCAAAAAATGCCTGCTCATATCGCTGTGCTGCCGGTAACCATGATAGGTCTGGTAAGCCTGGTTAATATTCAAACGGTAATTAGCCGTTTGATTTTGCAAGGATGCGTTTTCATGCAGCAGGCCATAAGAGCCGCCGTTTAACCCAAATGACGCATAACTGCTGTCAGCCTGCAGGCTGACAGGGGAAAGCAGAACGACGCCGCCGGAGTTTGCGCCGAATAAGCTGCCGTCAGGTCCTTTCAATATCTCTATGTGATTGATACTGTTGATGTCGAGCGTATTAAGATAGGTATTGCCGCCTGCGTCGGTAAGCGGGATGTCGTCGTAATAAACCTTAACGTCCCGGATGCCGAATGGGGAACGCAGCAGACTGCCCCGTATAGAGAGACGGTAGCTGCCCGGCGAGCGTTCTTCAGCTCTGATACCCGGTACACTGTTTAATGCCGGAACAAAAGAATTATCGGGCTGCAATTGTAACTGCTTTTTGTTTATGGCGCTTACCGATGCGGGGACATTCAGCAAAGGCTGATCAGATAAGTATCCGCGAATGGTAACCGGTTCCAGTTGTTTTACGGTATCTGCTTTGCCTGCAACCTGAACCTGTGCAGAGGCCCCTGCCAGCGCAGTAAAAAGGATAAACAAGCTAAGACACGTTTTAATCATGGCAGCAACATGAGCAGTAAAAGTAACTATTTACGATACGTAAGCCGCGTGCACACTGCATAAATATGTCACACTTTAACCATATCTTAAAACAGCAGCGATTTTTAAGAGGATAGACTACATCGTTGCAACCCGCCATATCCTGTTGCTGGTATCGTCAGCAACGAGCATAGAGCCATCGGGCAAAATGGTAATACCCACCGGACGGCCGTAAACCTTTTCCCTTGATCTGTCGGCGATGAATCCCGTCAGGAAATCTTCTATCTTCCCTGTCGGTTTTCCATGGGCAAACGGCACGAAAACTACTTTATAACCCGCAAGTTCTGACCTGTTCCACGAACCATGCTGGCTAATGAACGCGCCATGACGGTATTTTGCCGGGAAAGCTGTTCCGGTATAAAAGGCAAGACCGAGACAAGCGGTATGGGCCCCCAGTGCAAGATCGGGTACGAGCGATTTTTTAACCAGATCGGGCCGTTCGCCGAGATGGTCCGGATCATCGTGATGCCCGAAGTAGGCGTAAGGCCATCCATAAAAACCACCGTCCTTTACGCTTGTCAGATAATCGGGCACCAAATTGTCGCCAAGGTCATCGCGTTCATTAACGGTGGTAAAAAGGACGTTGGTTCCCGGTTCAATATCGATTCCCGCCGGATTACGCAGGCCACTGGCATAAACACGTTCGTTCCGTCCGTCCGGATCGATCTCAAGAATATCCGCGCGCCGTTTCTCCACATCCATGCCGTGTTCTCCATCGTTGGTGCCCGAACCTACCGAAATATATATTTTAGTACTGTCGCTGTTCATTCGTAAGTTGCGCGTCCAGTGGTTGTTATACCCTCCGGCGGGCAGCGAAAGTATCTTTTGTCCCCCGTTAACAGACATCATACCGGGCATATACGGAAAACGCCACAAAGCGTCTGTATTAGCCACATAGAACCAATGGCCAAAAATGAGCATACCAAAGGGGTGGTTCTGATGGCTGAGGAATACCGTCCTTATATCAGCGACGCCGTCGTGATCCGTATCGCGCAGCAGGGTTACCCTGTTTGCGCTTTTCCCAAGGTTTTGTGATGCGCTTGCGCCGATGATATCAGCGCCTATCTTTTTCAGTCCTGTAATTTCGGTATTCGCTTCTGCTACCAGAATATCGCCATTAGGCGTGACGATCATATTGCGCGGATTATTGAGACTGTCCGCAAAAAGATTTACCTGAAAGCCGGGCGGTGCGATGGGCGTTTTTCCCTTGGGCCAGCCGATTACGTCGCAAAAGTTCCAGGTTGCCTTGGTCTGATAAGGCGGTGGCAGGTGTACCTTCTGTTTTACCGGTGTGGTCACCTGATCCGCTTTTGAGGGATCCGGATGCTTTGAGGAGCAGCCCGAAAGCACAAACATCATTATGGCGCAAAGAAATACAAAGCAAGCTTTTATCATGATCCTGTGACTTCCTTAAAATTAAACGGGGCTGCCATTTTTTTGTTTCAGGCTTTAAAATATAAGATTTTGCGCCTTTCCCGGTGTAATACTTTGTTTTTGTAAATTTCAGACCAATAATCTGTTAATTAAACTACTTTTGAGGTTTAACCCGATTTTTGCTACGATTTAATCCCATGATGTTCAGCAGGCTCCGCTTACTTATATTCCTGACGGCTCTGATGCTTTCAGTGCAAGGTTTTGCACAGGTATGTAACGGCAGCCTCGGCGATCCGGTCATTAACCAGGACTTCGGCTCCGGTACGGGTGCAGGTGCGCAACTGCCGGCTTCCGTTACCAATTATGGCTATTTTGGCGCTGACTGCCCTAATGACGGCAGCTATTCCATCCTCAGCAGGACGATAGCTTGTTTTGGCTCCAGCTGGCATAACCTGACGCAGGATCATACGGGGAACCCCAACGGCTATATGATGGTGGTCAATGCTTCGAATGAGCCGGGGCTTTTTTATACACAGACCGCCGAGGCAGGGTATCTGTGCCCCAATACCAAATATTATTTCTCGGCCTGGATAGTTAACCTGATCCTTCCGTCTGCCTGCGGAGGGGCATCGTCCCGGCCTAACATTACCTTTTCTATCGAGACCCCCGACGGCCAGAAATTAAGCCCTGAATATAATACAGGCGATATCCTGCCTACTGACGACGTAGAGTGGAAGCAGTACGGTACCTATTTTACGACTCCCGCCAACGTGACCACCGTTGTGGTAAAAATGATCAATAATGCGCCGGGTGGCTGCGGTAATGACCTCGCGCTGGACGATATCACCTTCCGTGCTTGCGGGCCGGTGATACAATCAGGCTTTGATGCCGCAAACGGCGAGGTTTCCAAACAGATGTGCGAGGGGAGCAGCGCATCCTACACCGTTAAGGCCAATGTTACCGGAGACAACCCCGTGCTGCAATGGCAGTCAAATTCGAACGGCAATGGCTGGACCGACCTCGACGGCAAAACCACTTCAACGCTTAACCTGAGCTTTGTGAACGCGGTTAAGGGTGTTTACCAGTACCGCCTCGGGGTTGCCAATGGATCTGATATTTCGTCGGTCAACTGCCGGGTATATTCCACACCACTAACGCTTACCGTAAACCCATTGCCCGTGGTGCCTGCCATACCGCCCAAAACTGTCTGCGAAGGCTATCCCCTGACGCTGGAAGCTTCGGGTGGAGCGAGTTATGTATGGTCGGGGCCGGGTATTCAGCCCACTTCCCAAAACCCGCTGGTCATTAACAGCGCGACTCCGGCCAACCAGGGAACTTTTACCGTCGTGGCCACCTCTGAAGCAGGCTGTGCTTCGGCGCCTGTTCCAGTTCAGGTAAAAGTTGTTCCGAAAGTTGTGGCAAGCGTCAGTGGCGCTGTATCAGTTTGTGAAGGAGCGTCAACGCAGTTAAATGCATCCGGCGGGCTGTACTACAAATGGACACCATCAACGGGCCTTGATCACGACGATGTGCCCAATCCGGTAGCAAGTCCGGCGGAAACGACGACCTATTCGGTAAATGTCAGCAATGACGGCTGCAACGACGACAGTAAATCTGTTACGGTTACGGTAAGAAAGAAGCCTGTAGCAGACGGAGGCGGGGATAAAAAGATATTTGAAGGCCAGTCGGTAAAACTGAATGGCAGCGTTGGGGGGGATGAGATCGCCAGTGTCCTGTGGTCGCCAGCTACGGCACTTGATGATCCCACGTCGGTTATCCCAACCGCCAGTCCGACGGATGATATTACTTACACGATGACGGTTACCTCCCAGAACTGCGGGATAGCCACCAGCAAGGTTTTTGTGCGGGTTTTTAAAAAGGTAACTGTTCCCAATACGTTTTCGCCGAATAACGATGGTGTGAACGATACCTGGGATATAGACGCCCTTGCGACCTATCCCGGTAGCTCGGTTAAGGTTTTCAACCGATACGGTACTCAGGTTTATCAAAGCATCGGCTATTCAAAACCGTGGGACGGAAAGTACAACGGGTCCTATGTTCCACGGGGAACATATTATTATATCATTGATCTTAAGAACGATACGCCCAATCTTTCGGGATGGGTGCTTATCGTAAGATAGTCTTTGAATTTTCCCCGATCTAAAACAAATAAATAATTCCCACTTGGGTATCTATGTTATTTAACTGAAAATAACCCAGATTCGTCGTACCCGAACTGGTCAGGTAGTTATAGAACAGCTCGAAATGTTGATGAACCTGTATGCCTGCTTTAAATAAAAAACGGGTATCGAAAGTTCTGAACGTGTAGTCGTTATGAGCGTCAAAAGGCTGGCTTGGATCATCCGCCCCATAATAAACGTTCGAATAAAATGATTTAAATACATCAACCCCAAAACCGCCGTAAAATTTAAAATTGTCGCCGTTGTAAAAGTTGTAAATTACCTGAGGCATCAGGGACAGATCCATTCGGTTAAAAGACGCCCTCGCTTCCACGTAAGGATAAGCCTTATTCATGTAAGTTGAGGTATATTTTGAAAAACCTGCAGAAACCTCTACCCGGAATAACAGCCTTTTTAATACCGGATCGGTGGGGACCGACATACCAAAAAACACTGCGGGCATATAAGATGTATAACCCCTTCCCCCTACCTTATAATAAGGAGCCGATGAGGCTGGTGTGTTGGCCATTATATTCACCCCGACTGCGCCGTACAGCCCGATTTTGCCGCCTGTTGTGTCTTCCTGTGCTTTTACAATGAACGGTGCAATTATCAATAGTAGAGAGATTTTGAAAATATTCTTCATTCTGCGTGTTGGTTTAATGGGCTGAATTAATGGCTTTTACAATCTGGTTGATATAATATTGCCGGTAACCCGCCTGCTCGATATCACTTTGTAGCGAAGGGGTAAGCGCATTATATTTCAGGGCAAGGCTGTACAGTTGTTTCATATAAGTGTCTTCATTAACCGTTCTGCCATGTGTTTCGGTTACGGCATCCATATCGTAATAAAGCCGGTACACCAGTTCGGTTGGTTTATAATCCGGTTGTTCGCCGATATAGAACCTTGTTTTGATGGCATCCGAATAAGAATATAAGGCAAGATATTTACCTTTCTGCAATATCCTCAGGAAAACAGATGCTACTTTAAAAGTGGTGTCCCTAAAGTCCAGTACATGGTTTTCATTGATATTATCCAGTGAAATTCGCCCCGTGTATTTGATGTAAGATTTAATTTTATCAATGCTGAAATAATTGATGTCGTCCACGGTGAATTGCTGAACGGGGCTGTTCTTGTCTTTTTTAAATTTTATAGCGTCCGGGTTCTGATCCCAGCCCCTGAGATCAATTAAACCCCTTGTTGTATCACCGTTTATACTAACGACAAAACCGGGCCTGAAGTGACTTTGCGCAGTAGATATTACCGGAAGGCCGAATGCTAAAAACAGGAATAAAAAACGTTTCATAAAAATAAGTTATCTGAATAAATAATTTATACCGAATTGCGTGGATGAAGAATTAAGCCGGAAAACATAGTCATCTGAAACAGGTCCGGCGAAGGTATGACTGGCATAAATACCGATCTTATTATTCAACTGCAAGCCTGCAATAGCGATAACTGGCAGGCCAAAACTACTTTGGGCGAACGGATTGGCGTCCGTTGGCACTGTACTTCCGTCCGCATTGTTTCTATATTTTTTATTGAAATAGATATATTTCGAAATCTCCAGGCCACCGCCTGCGAATATTTTAAGTGTTTTGCTGTCGTAAAAATTAAAGATCATCTGTGGCGACAAGCTAAGCGCCAGATTACTGTACGCGTAGGTGATATTCACGCGTGGTGAATACGCGTTGTCATAAGTGGATGTGTATTTCCACTCACTCAAAGAGACTTCAAAACGGAATTCAATTTTTTCGCTGTGCGCAAGCGCAAACATATTTATACCTGCTTTTAAAAGTGGTAAAGCTGAAGTATAGGAGGTGCCTCCTGCACCCTCATAGGTAGAGTTCGGTGATGGTTTGGTGGTAGCGAGATTTACACCCGCTCCGGCATAAAAATACTTTGCAGATTGTTTGTCATAGTTTTTCCGGTATTCCTGTTCGGAAAGTTTATTGATTTTGCCCGCAATCAGCATCAATGCCGGTTTTTGATAATCTGACCGTGCCAGGGTGCGCTCCAGGGCATCGTCCAGCACACCATATTTAATGGCGAGCGAATTAAGCTGACGCAGATAGGTCTGATCAGTGTGGGTACGGGCCAGTCCGCTGGCGTCATTTGCTTCATAAATGCGGTAAACTAATTCGCTTGGCGTAAAATCCGGACTGTCGCTGATGAAATATCTCGTTTTAAGGTTATCTGTATAACTGTACAACGCGACGTTGTTTCCCTTTTGCAATATTCTTAAAAAGACCTCAGCCATCTTAAAACTGGTGTCTTTTCCGGTATTTAAATGGCTGATATTAATTCCATCCATGCTGATCCGGCCAGAGTATTTCTGAAAAGCTTCTACGTTGTCAACGCTAAAAAAGACGATGTCGCTGGTGGTAAACTTCTGCGTGCCGGCATCGCTGAGGGAAGATTTAAATGAAATCACATCAGGGTTGTTATTCCAGTCCCGGTAATCTATATAGCCCTTTAGGGTATCTCCTTTGGACGTTACTACTTTACCTGCAAGATAATTACTCTGGGAAAATAAAAGACGCGGCATACATACAGCCAGCAAAAAAAAAAGCAAATAAGGTTTCATCAATAGTGGTTATTGGTGATGAAAATACAGAAATTAATTCAAGCTGCAATAGAAAATCGCAAAACCGGGTAAGAATGATCAGAATGCAATAAACTTATCCATTTGTTCCGAGGTATATTTCAGCGTATCGCTTTGGAAAAGGTCGCCTTCCGCATCGAACTCCTTATTGATATTGCCTATGTGAATTTTCAGGGGCATTACCTGCAGATGCATATAATGACATACGCCGGTAAAGTGATCTATGCCGCGAATGTTTCCGTATTTACCTGACGACAAGCCCGTTAGTGCCGCTTTTTTGTCGTAGAAGCTTTCAGGAAAGCTGCAAGCATCCATAAAAACCTTTAAAACACCCGGAAAGCTCCCGTTATACTCTGGAATAATGAACAGGAACTTGTCGGTTTGGGTCACGATGTCCTGTACCGGTTTAAATGCCTCACTGCGTTTACGGTACAGATCGCTGACGATAATGTTGTCCGGCAGTTCAGTCAGTGACAATATTCCTGCATCCAGCCCTTTTTCAGCCAATTGCCGCTGATAGTATTGTGCCAGCTTAAAGGTTGAGCTTCCGGGACGGTTGGTAGCAGATATGATCGTTGTCATGTGTTAGGAATATAAATAAACGCGCCATTCCCTCAGGCAGCATACAACATTGCCTTTTGGGGGAGTGGGACAAGGTAATAATTATTGACAAAAGTAAAGAGCGAAGCCGGATCACCAGCCCTTAATTTCCTTTATCCTGGCCGTCAGTTCATCAGCGATGAGCTGATGTTCTGCCATATCCGGGTGACCGCCGCACCCGCTGTTATACTGCCTGCGAAAAAAATATTTATACACTTTTTTATCGCCATGCCCGTTCACATAGTCGGTTACGCTCGTTATATATTTTTTCAGGACGGGCAGCAGTGTTTTGTCGGCCATGGGGCTGCTCAGGCAGATGATGTCTGCATCAGGGTAATGAGCGCGCATCGCGCCCAGCAGCCGGACGTACGCGCCGCAAAAAAGCGCGGAATCAGCCGGGCCATCATTTTGCCCGATACAGATGGTAACTACATCCGGCCGGTAGCGGTTAAAATCCCACTGAACCGAATCTGCCCAAAGAAAAACCTTATCCACGATCTGCGGCAGTAGCACCTTCAGGTTGCAGCAACTGTGGGTAAGCCCTATCCCGGCCAGTGACGTCAGCTGCCACTCTGCGTTCAAGTTGCGCGACGTGGTGGGCCCATAGCTCATGTAAGCATTATGCTGATCGTACCATTGTCCCTGTCCGCAAGGCACGACCGACAAATCCATGCCTGTGCCGCTTGTGATCGAGTCGCCGAAGTATTCTATTTTTCTTTTCGGGGCAGGCGGAAGCGGCAATAATTGCTCGCAGCGGAAGCCTGCGAAATCGATATATCCCGTGTTCGACTCCGTGTCCTTGCAGATCAATATGGTATGCATTGTGTTCGTCAGCCCGGGTACGGTAAAAACATTCTCTTTTCCGGTAGTTTGTACACGGTAGGGTGCCTTGTCGTCGATAACGATCTCCAGGTAATTCCGGTTTGCCCCTGACGCCTCGTCGTTAAGCAGCACCTCGCAGTGTGTTCCCTTAAACCTCGCCATAATATAAACACCCGGCGACCAGATGCGGGGTTTAAGTTTATCGGTAAAATCCACCCGGCCCACATAACGAATGAGTTTATTGTCGGCTGCGAAAAATTTTAAGCCGCCAGTGTTTGATGCAAACACTTTTGAGAAGCATGCGATACACAACAGAACACCGTAACCTATCTTCTTTACCATAAGTTAAATATAGAAAAATAACCAGCGATGATCCTGCCGCTGGTTAAACTCATCCGCTGATAAAAAAATAAGGTGACCTGTTTTTCAGATCACCTTACATTATATTGATTTTAATTTTTAATTCTGATCAGTGCCTTCATCGCTTGGCAAACCAACAACTTTATAGGTTTTGTTTCCGTCATCGTCTGTTATTTCCTTGAAATAAACACCGTCAGGAGAAACAAACAGCTTTTCGCCGTCTATCTTTATCTGCCTGCAATCAGGGGGCAACTGCGGAACGATATCGCCAAGCATCGGTCCCTGCGGAACATCCTGGTATTCATCGCCGGGAGCAGTGTTCAGCTCGCCATCCTTACCGGCTACCTGGTACACCAGGGAACCATCATCCTTGGTTACCGGCTGATAATATACGCCGTTCAGTTCATAGTACTGCTGACCGTTGATCACGATCGACTGCGCTTTTTCAGGCAGTTCCTTAACTTCTGCACCTATTGGCGGCTCTACCACGGTATATTCGTTGTTATCATACTGATAGAACAGTCCGTCGCTGTAGTAGTACTGGTAATCGCCGTAGTAGAATGGATAATATCCATAAGGCAATACGCCAATTGAAAACCCGATACGTGGCAGATAGTATGTGCCATAATAGCCATGGTAATAATGGTAATAGTTGTGATTACCCCAGTAACCGCCGTGACCGTAACCTATCCTTGGTGAACTGCGGTAAACATATCCGCCAGAGGTTGCTGGTCTGTGCGTAGTACCGTAGGTACGCGGGGTATAACCATAATTACTGCGGTCGCCGGTTGCCGGGCGGCCATAGTTATAATTCGGCCGGGTAGAAATGCTTGGGCGCTGTGATTGTGACGGACGTGCGAAGCTCTGCTGACCTGACGGGCGCGGCGCTATCGACGGACGCGCAACGCCTACATTACTCTGCTGCGGAGCCCTGTTGAATGTAGGTGCAGGGCTTACAGACGGCCTCGACGAAACGCCGCCGCCGCCACCTCCGCCGCGGTTGCCGCCACCACCACCGCCTCCGGTTGAAGGCCTGTGCTGTGCGCTTGCCGGAACTGCCAGAGACACACATACCAGTGCGCCAAGGGCTGTATTTAATAATCTTTTATATATAGCTTTCATGATGAATTTTGTTATTTCTGGTTTATCTTCTCAGTTTATATATGATATAGACTAAAATTCAGATAAACGGTTTAATCAGCGATAAATTATTTTGTAATGATAATAAAAAAGCAAACCGGGTTATAATTGATGCAGAATTATTACAATCAGCCTGTCCGGCCGCTCTCGTTAAGCATTTAAGTAAATATACGGAAATTTGACCAAAAACGATACCGGGAAAAAACAGCGCAAAGTAAAAATCAGAATGATTCCGCAAGGAAGAGAAATTTCCCCTCAAACCGGAGACTGAATATTCCGTCGCGCTGTGTCTGGTAACGGCCGTTTCCGATGTCGGCCAGTCCGCTGACGGAAAGATGTTTTGCCGGAGTCAAAACTTCGATGATCTCCCCGGCTGGCTTCCATTTACTGAACCCGTTCGTGACAGGAAATATGCGTTTGCCTCCGTTGAAGATCACCAAACCGATCTGCGTTACATACGGAAGCAACCTGTTTAAATCAGCATTATCGGTCACGATGTTAACCGTCGGGTAGCCATGCGCGATGAGAAAATCTAAAATGGTTTGAGTGATGTCTTCGCCGTCCGCTACGACCATTTTTACATCCGGCTGAATGGCTTCGTTTGCCGCATCTGCAACCAACCAGTCGATTTTTATACCCAGACTGTTAAGCTTTTCGGCTGTTTGCGGAACTGCGATCACCGTCGGGCTCCATTCCAGCAGCTGCCCCAGCATTTCCTCGTCAAAATGATCCAGACCAAGCAGCAGCAATGCAGGTTCCTGTTTTTCGCGAACAATGTGGTGTGACGACATATGGTATATGTTGATCAGATCGTGCCAAGTTAAAAATAAAATCCTCACAGGTATCACCGCGTGGGGATTTACTGCCTTTCCCGGGGGGGCTATTTGACAATGTGACCATCTTCTGCCTTCTCGGCCAATGGATCGACCGTTGCCCACCTCCCAATCACCGGATCATAGAACCTTGCACCATAATCGTATCGTCCAAGTTCCGCCTGAAGTTCCTTCTTATTGTAAAGATACTCATTTTTGGGGTCGGCTTCCACAGCCGAAACCTCCTGCTACTGGCAATTATTCTTTTTTAATTCGGAGGCTGTCACTGCGAACTCACATCACCTCGCAATCATGCTCTTATCAAAATCTTAACAGGATTTACGCCAATAAGAAAGCCCTTAATCTTTCGACTAAAGGCTTTGGATGATCTTCGTCGGGATGAGAGGATTCGAACCTCCGACCTCCAGCACCCCATGACTGCCACATATCGTCTTAAGTGATTGATAATATGTTAATAAACGCGATAGTAAGGCATTGAACCTTTTGACCGTATACAATAAATATTACCTTTTAAAGGTAGGATATTTCCATTAGAATCTGTCAGTCTTTCATTTTTCCTTTGTATTGATTTAAGTGAATAATTGAGTTACGAGGTCTCAACACGGTTATAGCACTAATGTGCTAGATGGAAAACGAATAAATAGGCTGTGTTTGGACACGTGAGCGTTTATGCGGGAAGCTCTTGCACGCTTCAGCAGCTATAAGCGTAACTTTGTATAGTAACTCAATTCATCACCCTCACTGCCAAATCAGAAAATAGTGATTTTCTTTGATTATAAAAGGCGTAAGAATTCTGAATTAAGGTTGCATATCTATTTGACGTAAAATGATAACTCAGCGCTTCGACTGATTTCTCAACCATCTGCTCCGTTTGAATGCTGTTGTACAAGTCAAGGTTATGTCTGAACACGTTCTTTACATTCTCCTTTGCTACGATCTTCAACGTTATTTTCAACCTGTCCAAACCGGTTAGCTTGATGCCTCCAAGTATGGTTATGTGTAGCTTACTGGTTAAGTAATGCAGTAGTTCGGGATTGTCGGTGTGGAGTTGGGAGATAACATATAGAATTGATTAACAACAAATATGTGTTAAATTCAGATGCTTTATTGATTAAATAAAAAATATATGTATTATTAAGTACTGATTTATCGAGTTATAGGTAATAATCCTACATTTATGGTAGATTAAATGAGATAAATGAGTTTTGGAAGGCGACTTGCTTCTGTAAGAAAGGATAAGAAAATATCACAATCGGAATTAGCTACTACAGTTGGGCTTCATATCAACGCATTGGGAAGATATGAAAGAGATGAGACGATTCCCTCGATTGAAGTTGCTGCTAAGATCGCTAAAGCCCTTGAAATATCGCTAGACTACCTTACTGGCCTAACAGACCTTGAGCTTGACCCCATCATCTTGAACCGTATTCGGGAGATCACCAACTTATCAGATAATGATCGTGAGCATGTCTTCAAGGTTGTAGACGCTCTAATTAGAGATGCTAAGAAATAGAAAAGCCCAACACGATGGTTGGGCTTAACTTGCTGCGCTAACTCTGTAGTGAAGGAAATTTTCTCAATGGTGAAAAATCTGCCTTAAATACGTCCAATTCAAAAAAGTTTCCATCTGTATCCAACAACACTGATATAAATACTGGTACGTTGTCAATATCTAAACCTTTAAATTCTTCTCCCAATTCACGGGAGTAACTGCGATCATCGTTTCCGCTTTTAAATACCCTTAAACTTCCCATTCCGCCATCATCCATCTCTTCAACTAATATTTCGTTTAGATGGTTTATGATTGACTTACCTTCCTCTGTATCTTTTATGATCCAAGTTATTATTGATATTTCATTTTCTGTTAACTTTCTCGTCATCGTATATTAGATGTTCTTATTGATCCAATATTGATTTTACCACTTGGCAATTTGGTTCCGCTATACTCAATTAATACACCATTTACTGTAATCGTTTTCTTTATTCTAACCCCAATTTTATAATTGGCACTAGGGCCTAGATCTTTTACAATAGCTCTTTTTACAGCCTCAATATCTGTTACGCCAGCGTTTTTTAAATGCCTTACGGCGTGTGAGGTTTGATTAGGAGTTTTACCAAATTGTGGTGTATTCATTTCGATCAGCCCAATAGAGGCATGCGTAAAAGCCAACAAAGAAGTAAAAACTACAACAGGGTCACTCCATTGTGATTTAGCATAAACTAGTGCAAAATCATTTCTATCCGATTGCTTGCCAGTTATTAAAGCGTATACCCACTTTTGTTGCAAATCTTCGTCCATTTGATCAAAGCCGAATGCGTAACGCTCATCGCGTCATCACTTGCAAGCTGTTTAAACTCATCTCTCCAATAATTATTCCATCCCTCGGAGTTGAGAAAATCTGGATTTCTCCCTTCCCATCTTCTTATGTCGATGGCAAAGTCTTGCAATTTCTCCCATGGAACTACGTATATATCGTCCCGGCCATCATTCGTATTGAGGACGAGTCCTCCGTGCGGGTTAACATACCTCGTTGCATAACCTTGAGTTGATCGACCATCCGGGTCTATATTCGAAATTGGGTTATTAGTAGCATAATTAAAAGGAGATTACTTTTGATACTGCTCCGCCAACGGATCCACACTCGTCCACCTGGCTACTACAGGATCATAGAACCGTGCGCCGTAATCGTATTGGTTAAGCTCTTCCTGTAGCTCTTTTTTGTTGTAAAGATACTCATTTTTGGGGTCGGTTATCATAGCCGAAGCTCCTACTACTGGCAATTATTCTTTTTTAATTCGGAGGCTGTCACGGCGAACTCACATCACCTCGCAATCATACTTTTATCAAAATCTTAACAGGATTTACGCCAATAAGAAAGCCCTTAATCTTTCGACTAAAGGCTTTGGATGATCTCCGTCGGGATGAGAGGATTCGAACCTCCGACCTCCAGCACCCCATGCTGGCGCGATACCGGGCTACGCTACATCCCGTTTGTTCCAAAATATTACGTTAATTGTTGATTTACAGCGCGTGAAACCAGCTATTGGCTGATTAAACGATTGTAGTTAATTAATGCTATTTGCTTTGGTAGTACACAAACTCATCGCAAATATAGAAAGTAAATCTAAACTTGAAATAGAAAGCATTCACAAGGTATCGCTGCGGGAGTCTATTATTGTCTTAACCATCTTAGATTGTTTTAAGTGAATAAATAATTAAAGCAACTACTCAGGTTTTGTGCGATCAAGCAAGAAAGGAAACGGAATAAATAGCCCTTGTAACATGAGGGTTTATGCCGTAGTCTTTCATGCGCTTCAGAAGTATCGGCCCTACTTTGCTGCGAATTATGTGATACGTTATTCTGCAATTTGTGCTATTTGCATACATGCCTGCTTCGCCGTTTGCGCCCTGACTGTAAGGACCATGCTTAGTAGCATTATCGTTATTAGCTTTTTCATTAGAGTTTCGTTAGGTCAATTACTTTAGCTGTCACAATTTTGTCCTTGCTCGTGAAGATCAGGCTATTTTTATGGTAGAAATTGAATATAATATCCTGATAGGCCTCGTGATACGTTTTGGCATTACCAGCGCTTATTTTAAGAGCTATATCATACAGATCATTGCCAACCTCAAAAACAGTTGAATATAGTATATATGGATCTTTACCCATTGAGATATTATAGTCGCTATAAATCACTTCCTTATCTGAATAAGTTATTCTCGATGCCTGCCATCCAGTTAATGTTCCTGTACTATCTTGCTTTAATTCTGCATATAGTTGTTTAAGATATTTCAATGCGTCAAGGCCAGTTGCTTTTTTATCCTGCTTTGTAACTACAAAGTACGACCCTGGTGCAACATGGCTTAAATCAGACATAAAAAAGAACTTATCTTGTTTCACAAAACCCCATGTTGCCGGGGTGCAGAGTTTATCCTCGTCAATGTTATAACAATGCCAGTCCTTTGATGGCAGCGGTTTCCCTTGCTTAATATTGTAATCAACGATGGTTGTGTCATGATTAGATTGGGTCGAACTACTTGAACACGCTGCAAATAAGCAAACAATCATCAATAGTAATACATTTCTCATTGTAATATAATTCATCTTGCAAATGCTTGTCTACCGTAAAACCTATTTAGTTCATTTTTCTCCTGTAACTCTTTTTAAAGGTATTCATTTTGGGGCGGAGTAACGCTACGGCTGATTTCCATGCCGAAAGGGTAGTAATCATCCGTTTGGTAACTTATGGCGGTGCCGGTTTGGGTGCCGAAGGCTATACGGATGCCGTCCAGGTTATTATCCAGATGATAATAATCGTAGCCTGAATCGTTACCGGCAGGTTAAGATAGCATATAGATAAACGGATTGTAAGCGGACATCGGAGTGTTTATACATAAAGCTACTGCACTTATTTCCCTTTACACCTGGATACCTGATCCGAGAAGGGTGGCGACACCTAAAAATCCCTCGATTTCGTTTTCAGCGTTATTGATCAAGGTAATGATCAAGCTCACCGGTACTTTGGTTCCGTCTTTTCTGACGAAAGTCCATTTACGCTGATCAACACCTTCTTCCTTTACTTTTTTAACGAAAATTTCGAATCCTTTGATGGGATAACCGTACTCTTCCGTTAGTTCAAGGCTTCGCTGACTTACTTCGGCCGGTAAATGAAATAAGCCCGGATTGCTTTTGTGTATGACTTCACCTGCCGCATAACCCAGCATTTTTTCCGCGCCCGAATTAAAAAGTTTGATGACTCCCTCTGCGTCTGTTGCAATGATGCTCACTTCCGATGCAGCCTGCAGAACATCTTTTGACAACTTTCCTGAACGGACAGACTCGATTTCCGCCTTTTTTCTTTCATCAATATCCTGAAACGTTCCGTACACTTTTGTACATATTCCGTCCTTATAGTTTGATCTTCCGATGGCCCGTACCCATTTTTCCTCATCCTGTTTGGTAATGATCTGCAATTCAAGGTCCCAGGAGTTTCCGCATTCTATTGCCTCGCGCAGCGCTTCCCCAATTTTTTGCCTCGAGGGGCCTTCTTTATAAAAATTGATAGCCGTGCCGAGATCGGGAATGTAATTCGTGCCAACGCCATGAATTTCCTTTGTCATTAATGTCCATGACAACTCGTTGGTCAGCAGGTCAAGTTCCCACCCGCCTATGCGGGCTAAATTATTGGTTTGCTCCGCCAGATGTTTATAAAGCTCCTCAGATGCCGTAAGCGACTCCCTTGTATCGGTGATGTCGGTCAGATCTCTTGTTACCTTGGTGAAACCTATTACATTATTTTCATTATCATGAATAGCGGTGATCAGGATACTGCCCCAAAACTTCGACCCGTTTGCGTACCCGCCAACCTTCATCTCTTGCCACACCCTTTCTTGCCGCCCTATCGATCAGTTTTTGCGGGCGATTATTCTTTCTGTCTTCATCGGTATAAAAAATGCTGAAGTGTCGTCCGATAATTTCGGCCGCAGCGTATCCTTTTATCTTTTCAGCTCCTTTGTTCCAGTTTTCAATGTTGCCATCCCTGTCAATAAGTAAAATGGCATAATCGTCAATTTCCTCAACCATTTTATTAAAGCGGATGGCTTTCAGGTCTTTGCGGGCCATTGTCTCCGCCACGATCTGATGGATCGTCGTATCAAAATTATGGGTGGCTGTTTTAAATAAATCTATCCATTCGTCATTTACAGGCTGATGGCCGTCTTTTACCAGATTCACCAGCCCCATAATGGTGGTAAGGGGTTGTCTGATCTGATGCGACTGTAGCTGGGCTATTTTTCTCAGCGATTCATTTTTTGCTTCCTTTTCCTCGATTTGCTTTTCCAGATCCAGCCGGCTCATCCCCAATTCCATAAATGAAACAACCTGCCGGCCAAGCAGCGCTAATACCTGCTGTTGCAGTATCGTAATATTGCCCGGTTTTATGTCGAAAAGGCAAAGTGAGCCAAGCACAATTCCATTACTTAGCTTTAACGGCACGCCGGCATAAAATCTTAACTTAGGGCCCGATCTGACAAGCGGATTACTTGTAAACCGGGCATCTTTCGTGGCATCCGGAATGATTAATATTTCATCCTGTTGTATTGCATAATGGCAAAAAGAGGTATCTCTTGGCATTACATCTACGTCCACACCCGACCGCACTTTTAACCAGTTCGATTCTTCATCTAAAAGCGTGATCAAGGCAACCGGTTTTTCGCACAGCCTCGCGGCGATGTCAACAATATCTTTAAATTCGTTTTTTTTATTAAAATCAAGTCGCAAGAACTTGCGGACCTCTGCGAGTCGTTTTTCTTCCGTTTGAATCATAGTTATCTAAAATGAACGCAGGTAATTGGTTTTTCGTAATATTTATATACGGTTAAAATAAATTTAAGGTTTTATTTTCCGGTTGAAATAATCACCAAACGTACTAACAGACAATGCCTTCGGTGTAATCGACCCTGTTCAGGAGAGACACCACATGAGCACCGATTATCCTATGACAACTTCGCGACGCAGATGGCCGGTATTACCCCCTTTCATTTCTTTTTGATAAACTGATGCCTTACCTTTGGAGAAAAAGCAAAAAACTATGTCATCAGTAGAGACCGAATTTGTAAAATTCAAAGTAAAAGATATTTCGCTGGCACAATGGGGCCGCAAGGAGATAGAACTGGCTGAGGCTGAAATGCCGGGTTTAATGGCGCTGCGTGCAGAGTATGGTCCGTCAAAACCATTAAAGGGCGCGCGCATTGCAGGCTGCCTGCACATGACCATCCAGACCGCTGTATTGATAGAAACGCTGATCGAACTGGGTGCCGAAGTAACCTGGTCGTCATGTAACATATTTTCTACGCAGGATCATGCCGCTGCCGCTATTGCCGCAGCCGGAATTTCTGTCTATGCCTGGAAAGGCATGAATGCTGAGGAATTTGACTGGTGTATCGAGCAGACGCTCTTCTTTGGCGAAGACCGCCAGCCGCTGAACATGATCCTGGATGACGGCGGTGACCTGACCAACATGGTACTGGATAAATACCCCGAACTGGTAGCAGAAATTAAAGGACTGTCGGAAGAGACCACCACCGGTGTTCACCGTTTGTACGACCGTATGAAAGCCGGAACGCTTCCGATGCCTGCCATTAACGTAAACGATTCGGTTACCAAGTCAAAGTTCGATAACAAGTACGGCTGCCGTGAGTCGCTGGTGGATGCTATCCGCCGGGCTACCGACGTGATGATGGCCGGTAAGGTTGCTGTTGTCTGCGGTTACGGCGATGTAGGTAAAGGTTCTGCCGATTCGCTTCGTAATGCGGGTGTCCGGGTTATCGTTACTGAGATCGACCCGATCTGTGCATTGCAGGCTGCTATGGAAGGTTTCGAAGTGAAGAAACTCTCAACAGCTATTGCTGAAGCTGATATTGTGGTTACCTGCACCGGCAACAAGAACATCGTCCGCGAGCAACACTTCCGCGCGTTAAAGGATAAGGCCATCGTTTGTAACATCGGTCACTTCGATAACGAGATCGACATGGCCTGGCTGAATGGCGCCTATGGCGATACCAAGATCGAGATCAAACCGCAGGTGGATAAATACACCATCAACGGTAAAGATGTGATCGTTCTTGCAGAAGGCCGCCTGGTGAATCTCGGTTGCGCAACAGGTCACCCAAGCTTTGTGATGAGTAACTCGTTCACTAACCAGACTTTGGCACAGCTTGAATTATGGAACCACAGCGATCAATACGAAAACAAGGTTTATACCCTGCCAAAGCATCTTGATGAAAAGGTTGCCCGTCTGCACTTAGCGAAGATCGGTGTTGAACTGGAAGTGCTGGATCAGGATCAGGCTGACTATATCGGCGTAACGGTTGAAGGGCCGTTTAAGCCGGAATATTACAGGTATTAATATCTGAGGCGAAAGCCGGATGATCTTCACCGGATACAAAAGGGTATAGTTGTACAACTATACCCTTTTTTTATTTTTATTGGCTACGATGTCGTGGTATGAGCACAGATATTGATCAGTGTCGCAATTATAATGGCAATTTTGAAGAAGCAAATTATTGCCAATCCCGGATATTTGTAATCGACGTTCTGAAAAAAATGAAAAATATTTTATCTGTAATCGCCGGGTATGCCCTGTTTGCCGTGAGTTCGGTTTTGTTGTTCAACCTGACCGGTCAGCAGCCACATGCCGACGTTCCATCCGGCTTTAAGATTCTGACTGTATTTTACGGCCTCTTTTTTTCTATAGCTTCTGGTTTTGTTCTGCAGCTTATCGCCCGGCAAAGAAAGCTCAGGCTCAATTTTATTCTGGCTATGCTGATGTTTGCATTGGCGGCTGTTTCCATGGTAACCTCGTCCGGCAGCCATTGGACGCAGTGGTTCGCGATGCTGATCTTCGCACCCGCTTCCATTTTGGGCGGCTATCTGCGGATCAGACAGACAAGGCCCGAATAAAGGCAAACGACTTTTTTCATACAAAAACATCCCGATTCCGGTCATCTTCGTTACATTTACGAAGCGGATTACCTACGTAGCCTGTAATAAAACGTTCACAAAGTATAAAAGTCCTGGTAATTAAGCGGAGATTGCGACACTATTTGTTTGATGCTTAAATTTCGGGACTTATAGATGACCTTATCCATGAAAAAATTTTTAACCTGTATTTTTATCGTTCCGCTGTTAGTCGGCCTGGCAAAAGCACAGACCTGGAGCGAAACGACGTCCGGTACAAGAACCAGAACAACAGCCCAGGGAACGACCACCACTTCCTTTAAAACAAGGATCAGCGGAGACACGACAACTGTGGTGAAGGACTCAACGGGCGTCCGTATCCCTTACAAGGTCTGGCATGAGAAAATTCTGTCGGGCGGCTACATGCTGCATACGATGAGCATGCCTGCTGACACGGGAAGAGAATACACGCTCGTAAAAATGACCAACCGCGACCTGGAAAGAATGCGGTTACTTGGCCCGCCGCCTGACGAATCAGGGATGATAAGGACAGGAGAAAAGTTAAATCTGTTTAAGATCAGGGACATCGACGGGATGACAATAAATCCAAAGGACCTTGCGGGTAAAGTTGTTGTGCTGAACTTTTGGTTTATTGCCTGCGCACCCTGCATGGCGGAAATGCCCGAGCTGAATAAAATAAGAATGTCATTTGCTGCTGACACAAATGTGGTTTTCATTGCCATTGCTACCGATAAGCAGGATGCATTGAGGGACTTTCTTAAAGATCATCCGTTTACCTACAGGGTTGTTGCCAATGGAAAAAATTATGCTTCGCTGTATGGTATAAAGGCATTTCCGACGAATATCGTGCTGGACAAGCAGGGCAGAGTGGTTTTTCATGCGCCGGGATACGGCCCTATTTATCCCGTTTGGATCAAAGAGGCAATCACAAAGGCCAGTCAGTCGGATTAACCGATCAGCCAAAAAGCAGGGTAAAGACCTCCTCGATATTACTAACTACCTTCACATCGATCTTGTACCGCGAAAGATCCATTTTCCGTTTGTCTTTCGCGCCTGACGGCATGTTGTATTTGGAGATAAATATCTGCTCAAAACCAAGTTTTTGTGCTTCAGCAATGCGTTGCTCCACGCGGTTTACCGCCCGGATTTCGCCGGACAGGCCGATCTCCCCCGCGAAACAGATCTTAGCCGGAATGGGAATGTCCTGATACGACGATATAATTGCCGCGGCAAGTCCAAGGTCTATTGCCGGGTCTTCCACTTTGATGCCGCCCGTAATATTCAGAAACACGTCCTGTGCGCCAAGTTTAAAGCCGCAGCGTTTTTCGAGCACTGCCAGCAGCATACTCATGCGGCGGGTATCAAAACCGGTGGCCGTGCGCTGGGGCGTTCCATAGGCCGAAACACTGACCAGGGCCTGTGTCTCGATCAGCATGGGGCGCATTCCTTCGAGCGTTACCGAAATGGCCACACCGCTTAAAGGCTCATCGCGCTGAGACAACAGTATTTCGGATGGGTTGGATACTTCCCGCAGCCCTTCGCCCAGCATTTCGTAAATACCCAGTTCCGATGCGGAGCCGAAGCGGTTCTTAACCGTACGCAGTATGCGGTAGATATGATGGCGGTCGCCCTCAAACTGCAATACAGTATCCACCATGTGTTCCAATATCTTCGGCCCGGCAATGGTGCCGTCTTTTGTAATATGTCCGATCAGGAAGACCGGCGTAGAGCTCTCCTTCGCAAAGCGAAGCAACTCGGCGGTACATTCCCGCACCTGCGATACGCTGCCGGGTGTGGATTCGATATGGGCTGAATGTAAGGTCTGGATTGAATCGATCACGACAAGGTCGGGTTCCAGTTCCTCGATCTGTTTAAAGATATTTTGTGTCGATGTTTCGGTGAGGATGAAAGCGCCTTTCTCTGCTGATGGCTGTTCTTTAATCCGCGGGTTATTCGCATCTGATTCCTGATTTCCCAATCGCTCGGCGCGCATTTTAATTTGGTGCGCGCTTTCTTCGCCCGATACATACAACACTTTTATACCCGGCATGTTCAGCGCCAGTTGGAGCATCAGTGTGGACTTGCCGATACCGGGCTCACCGCCGATCAGTACCAATGAGCCAGGCACGACCCCGCCGCCCAAAACCCGGTTGAATTCGGCATCAGGGGTTAACAGCCGCTGTTCTTCGGAATAAACGATCTCCGCTACGGGCGTGGGTTTGTTGGCCCGCTGCATCGTGGTCGAAACGGTTTTCCAGTTCGGTACGGCATTATTGGGTTTTTCAATCACCTCCTCGGCAAAGGTATTCCATTGCGCGCAGGAGGGGCATTTCCCCAACCATTTAGACGCTTCATAGCCGCAGCTCTGGCAGAAATAGGCAATTTTCGTTTTAGCCATTATTTAACGATACGTATTAAGTCGGCAATATAAGAAAATAATGCTAATTATTTTAGTAAATCAGTGAGCTGTATTTAAAATCCTTTGACGGTGGTTATTTAAGGATAAGGTCGGCCTTTACCGGATAATGATCCGAAAGTTTTTGGGTGATGATCTCGTAGTTGTCAATATCGAACTGCTGGCTTGCCATAATATAGTCGATCTGAAAATTGGGGAAATCGCCGTTGTAAGTTCGCCCAAAACCCGACCCGTCCTCACGGAAGGCATTTTTCAGTCCTTTGGCCATTTGATTTACAGCGTACGAAGCTGGCGTATCGTTAAAGTCGCCGCAGATGATATAAGGATACGGGCATTTCGCCGCGTGTTGCCTGATGATGGCTACCTGGTCGCTTCGCTTGATGAATGCCGCTTTAAGCTTGCTGCCGAGGCGTCTCGCTGATGAGCCTTCTGTTTGCTGTCCTTTTTTGGCAATGCTTTTAAGATACTTATAATCTTCCGGATCAAAGCGTATCGACTGTAAATGGATGCTGTAAACCCTGAACTGCCGGGCGCCGTCCTTCACATCGATGTAAAGACAGGTGTTCTCATTGGGACGGTCGCCAAAAGGAATAATACCGTGCGCCGTAATCGGAAACTTCGAAAAGATGGCCGGGCCCATGGCCTCATCGCTGTTGGCCAGTACCGGGTCAAAAAAATACCAGGTCGTCCCCATAATTTTCATAATGGAATCGCGCAGGTCATATTGTCCGCTATGCCGGGTATAAAATTCCTGGAAGCCGATAATATCCGGTGGATTGTCCTCGATCAGCTGGAGAATCTCGTGTT
Organism: Mucilaginibacter sp.; assembly: GCA_035547875.1. Classification (GTDB taxonomy): domain Bacteria; phylum Bacteroidota; class Bacteroidia; order Sphingobacteriales; family Sphingobacteriaceae; genus Mucilaginibacter. Next base: position 143,265 of record DASZTX010000031.1, read on the forward strand.
TGGTCGAGATATCATTCTTTTCGCCGTATCGTTTAAAATTATGAACGTTATAGGTCATCAGGTGGGCTACCGTGGCATCCGGACCGTACGATTTGGATGAAGGGCCGTGTAATTGCAGATTGTTTAACAAAACATTGTAACCTATTGCAATGCAAATTACCGAGATCAGGATATACCAGCTTCGGCGCAGCGCCCAGAAGATGATGAAAATAAGACTCAGCAGCAGCAGGATAGGGTAGGCCAGGCCAAAAAAAGCGAATATCCAGCAAGTTTTGGGGTTGATAACAGGCGCAAGGTAGCTCAGCAGCAACGCTACGCAAAGCAGGCAATTAAGCCATAGTATTATTTTATCGGTAAGCGGCAGTTTTTTTTTAACCTTCATTATTGCTTGCGCGGAATAATACTTCCTTTTCCTGTTTATTCAGGCTGTCATAGCCCGATTTTGAGATTTTATCCAATATCGCATCTATCTCCTCCTGTCTTGGCTTTCCGTGTGCCCTCGTTGGGGCGCTTTTTGAAACAACGCGTAATTTTGGCTTTGGTTTAAAAATATTGGTTATGCCTGCAATCCAGTCGTTACCTTTCTGAAGTTGCTTTATGTAAACAAAGCCGATCAGCGCGCCGCCGATGTGAGCGATCTCTCCGCCCGCGTTCGGCCCGACAATCCCAAAAAAATCGATCACGATAAAGAACAGCACTACCCATTTTAACTTTACCGGGCCGATAAAGATCAGCCCTATGGTATAATCGGGCACCAGGGTAGCAGCGGCAGCGGCAATTGCCATAACTGATGCCGACGCGCCGGTTAGTGTGCTGTTTACCGCCGCATGGGTGCTGGTAAAAAACGGGAGGGTATTATAGCACAGGATATACAGAAATGCGCCCGCGAGCCCGCCCATAAAATAAAGGCCGAGCGTGCGTTTTTTTCCGAGAAACTCTTCAAATATCTGTCCGAACCAATACAGCCACAACATATTGAACAGGATGTGGAATATCCCGGCGTGCATGAACATATAGGTCACCGGCGTCCAGAAATGCCGGAGTAAGGTCGGCAGATCGGCTGGCAGCAGCAGATACTGGTTGGTATAATAATCAACGGCTGGCGAGTTAAACAGGAATTTCGCAAATACGGAAGCTACGCCGATCAGTAAAAAAACGGCGACGTTAATACCGATCAACAGGTTCAGTTTACTTTCGGAGCGCAGCACCCTGTACTGTAAGTTTTGCCAGACCGTCATATTCAGCTAAAAATCAAACTACTAATTTAACCGCTATTTATTAAAAATGTTGCTGCCTGTTTTATGATTTTACAATGGATAAACAGTAGCAGCCCGAATTCTCCGCTTTCACCTTCCCGGCCCGCGCAACCGCCATGCCTTGATCAGGATAAACCCGAGCAGCGCCCCGCCGATGTGGGCAAAGTGAGCTACCGAGTCGCCTGCCGCCTGCTCAAAACCAAGATATATCTCGAGCAGCACATAAAACGTTACCAGGTATTTGGCCTTAACCGGGAACGGAATGAACAGGATCATGAGGTCCAGATTGGGGTACAGCATACCGAAAGCTACGAGGATGCCGAAGATAGCCCCCGAAGCGCCGACAAGTGGTGCATGGTAGATGTCGAAGAGTGTTTGGGCACGATCGCCCGCCGCCTGGAAATAGGACATATCCACGCCGGGCTGCGGTATGGTGAAGCTCCCGATAAGGTTATGTACTTCGATAGCCTGTACGAACATCTGGAGCGCCCAGGCGCCTATGCCGCAGATAAAATACAGGTTCAGGAACTTTTTGGAGCCGATAGAGTATTCAAGTATCGGCCCGAACATATACAGCGCAAACATGTTGAACAGGATATGTTCCCATCCCCCGTGCATAAACATATAGGTGATGATCTGCCAGGGCCTGAAATTCGGGGAATTAAAATAAAATGCTCCCAGAAAGGTAGTGACCGGTCCCCTTGGATCCATGTGATCGAATAGCAAAAAGGGGATAAAGAAAATAAAATTAATGATCAGCAGGTTCTTTACAACCGGGGTTAAATTGGAAAATGGTGATTGCCTGTATGCACTCATAGTTATCTGTTAAGTATTGTCCGTATTTTACGGCTATTTTTCAAATCGTTCTAAAAGTTCGTTCAATGTAAATGTAGTGATTACCAGCTTACCATTCAGCGCAACATTTGGCATCTGGCAGGCAAAAAGCTGGTCGATCAAAATATTCATTTCTTCTAACGACATCTTTACTCCTGCTTTCGTTGCAGCATTCCGCGCAAGTGACCTTGCAAGGCTGTCGCGCTTGTCGAGTTTCAACACCGACTGGTTGTTCTTGAAGCCCTCCAACAACTGCTCCAGTATCCCGGTTTCCGAGGTGTTCGACAAGTCGGCCGGTATGCCTTCAATCACAACGGTATTTTTACCAAATTCGCGTATATCAAAACCTAACGCCCGAATATCGGGTAAAAGTTCTTTCAGCAATTCAAAATCGGCGGTATTTAGCGTGACCGTCTGCGGAAACAGGCTTTGCTGGCTTACCCCTGAATGATGTTGCAGTTGCTGCAAAAAACGCTCGTACAATATCCGCTCATGCGCAGCCTGCTGATTGATCAGCATAAAGCCCGATTTTATTTGTGAAAGGATAAACCGGTTCTGTATCTGGAATAACTGGCGTTCACTTGGTTTATTCAGTTCCTGATCATCAACTTCGATGCTCTGCTCCTGATAAACGGCGTGTTGTACCGGTTCTTCCTTTTTACTGATCTCATAAAGCGTATCCCAGTTTTTCGGGATGGGCGAGTTCCGGTAATCGTTACTGCCGCGGCCATAACCGGAGCTTCCGCCAGCCTTGTTCTCGTTATCGAACGGGTTATAATCAGGATTGAATGTGATGGTCGGTGGTACGATCTCTTCCAGCGGTTTTGGCGTCACCAGGTGTTCGATACTGTTTTCCTGATCAAAGTCCAGGCTTGGGGTAATGTTATATCTGCCCAGCGAACGCTTAACCGCCGAGCGGATAATGGCATAAATGGTTTGCTCATCCTGGTATTTGATCTCCGTTTTTGTCGGATGTACGTTGATATCAATTTTAGCGGGATCGATATCGATAAAAAGCACATACAAGGGAAAGGTATCTTCGGGCAGCAGTTCCTTAAAAGCCATCAGAACGGCATGGTTCAGATAGGCATCCTTAATGAAACGGTTGTTTACAAAAAAGAACTGCTCGCCGCGCGTTTTTTTGGCAAACTCAGGCTTGCCGATGAATCCGTGCAGCTTGATCACGATGGTGTCTTCTTCAACAGGAACCAGCCGCTCATTATAATTGTTGCCGAACAAATGTACGATGCGTTGTTTCAGCGATGCGGCGGGCAAATGGTAAACCTCCTGGCCATTGTGGTGAAGGCTGAAAAATATCTCGGGGTGCGCCAGTGCGATCCGCTGCAATTCATCGATGATGTAGCGCATCTCGACGGAATTGCTTTTTAAAAAATTCCGGCGGGCGGGTGTGTTAAAAAACAGATTTTTTACCGAGACGGATGTACCTGCCGGGGTCGAACAGGCTTCCTGATTAACGATTTCGGAGCCTTCTATGCAGATAACCGTTCCCAGTTCGTCCTCGTGGCGGCGTGTTTTCAGCTCGACCTGCGCAATGGCGGCGATAGATGCCATTGCCTCGCCCCTGAAACCCATGGTACGGATGGCGAACAGATCATCGGCCTGCCGGATCTTAGAGGTAGCATGCCGCTCAAAGCTCATACGGGCATCGGTTACGCTCATACCGCAGCCATTGTCGATCACCTGGATCAGGGATTTCCCTGCATCTTTTATCACCAGTTGTATTTTGTCCGCACCCGCATCGATAGCGTTCTCCACCAGTTCCTTTACAGCCGATGCTGGCCGCTGCACTACCTCGCCTGCGGCGATCTGGTTAGCTACGGAATCCGGTAAAAGCTGTATAATATCTGACATTTCTGTATAGTTCCCTTCAAATTCGTTTACGCTGCTAAATTAAATAATTTGAAAGGACTACGCCTAAGTTTCCCGTAATATTGCGGTTGACGGGAAAAGCGCCCGTATCATACCAAAAAGAAATGAAGGTAGTTTACAGGATGTTGCGATACAGGCTGTGCCTGCAGCCAACCAAATAATATTATTACCGCTCCAACTTTATCTGTTTGATTTTGTATATAGTTTTGTACATTACGATTTTTAATTATTTATACGTCCATGAAGAAAATTTTGCCGCTTCTTTTATTGCTCGGGGTGGTGTCGTGCAAACAAAAGGAGTTCAATGCTGATCTGCTCGTAAAGAATGCATTGGTTTACACAGTTGACAGCGCTTTTACGACCGCGGACGCGTTCGTTGTGAGCGGAGGGAAGATAATTGCTGTTGGCAGCGCAGATACATTGGAGGAAAAATACAGGGCCCGGCAGGTGGTGGACGCGGAGGGGAAGCCGGTGTATCCCGGCTTTATAGACGCCCATACCCATTTCTATGAATATGGTCTTGGTTTACAGGAAGCCGAACTGGAAAACACCAAAAGCTGGCAGGAAGTGGTGGATTCGGTGCGTTCCTTCGCAGAGCGTAATCCTGACGGCTGGATCATTGGCCGGGGATGGGATCAGAATAAATGGGCCGTCAAACAATTTCCCAATAAAGCCAAGCTCGATTCGCTGTTTCCGGCACGACCGGTTTTGCTTAGCCGTATTGACGGCCATGCGATCATGGTTAACCAGGCCGCATTAAACATAGCCGGTGTTAAACCGGGGCAGACGATCATCGGCGGGACCATCGAAACGGTGAACGGCAAACTGACCGGGATGATGATCG
>DASZTX010000032.1:0-228880 GCA_035547875.1 Mucilaginibacter sp.
TGATCGATAATGCGCAGGGTATTATTACGCGCAAAATTCCGCCGCCGACAGAACAGGTAACGCAGGCGGCTTTATTAGGCGCGCAAAAAAACTGCTTTGCCGTTGGTCTTACAACCGTTGACGATTGCGGGCTGCCCTACACCATGGTCAACACGATTGCCGAACTGCAGCATAAGGGCGCGCTGAAAATGCGCATGTATGTAATGCTCGCGGACAATCCCGATAACTACGATTATCTTTTTAAACGCGGAGCCTATAAAACTCCCGGGCTTGATGTACGCGCCTTTAAGGTATATGCCGACGGAGCGTTGGGGTCGAGGGGGGCTTGTTTATTAAAACCTTATGCCGACAAAAAGAACTGGAGTGGTTTTTTGTTGAGCCAGCAAAAGCATTTTCAGGAAGTAGCTGAAAAAATAGCGGCGCATGGTTTCCAGATGTGTACCCATGCCATCGGCGACTCTGCCAACCGTGTGATGTTAAAGATATACGCCAGTGTGTTAAAAGGTAAAAACGACAGGCGCTGGCGCATTGAGCACGCGCAGATCGTATCACCGGAAGATGTTAAATATTTTGGCGATTACAACATTATTCCGTCCGTGCAGCCTACTCATGCTACCTCTGATATGTATTGGGCAGGCACCCGGATTGGAAAAGAACGCCTTAAATCGGCTTATGCCTATAAACAATTGCTCGACCAGAATGGTTGGATACCATTGGGTACCGACTTCCCCGTTGAGAATATTAACCCGATGTACACCTTTTATGCCGCAGTAGTACGGAAAGACCTCAAAGGATACCCGGAGGGTGGTTTCCAGATGGAAAATGCCATCAGCCGGAAGGAAGCGCTCAGGGGCATGACGATCTGGGCAGCGAAGGCGAATTTTGAGGAAAGTGAAAAGGGAAGTATTGAACCGGGAAAGTATGCCGATTTTGTGATACTGGACAAGGATATTATGAAAGCTGACGGCGCTGCACTGCCGAAAGTAAAAGTTTTAAAAACGTTTGTGAACGGAGAAAAGGTTTATGAGAAAAAGTAACTGGCGGGTAGTTCCAATCATCATACTTACATTAGGTATTTTATTCAGTTCAGCATGTGCGCAAAATTCGCCCTTAACAGGCAAAGCTTATGTGGATGAGGAGAAGCTGGCGGAAAATCTGACCGTGTTATTTAATGATGCCTCCTATCTGATCCCGCTGCAAAATCTCGATCATGCCAAAATTGCCAGCGTGCATTTCTCCGCCGTTTATGCGACCGAATTTGACAGCCTGCTGAACAAATACACCAAGGTGACTGCCTTTGACGGTGAAGAATATACTGGGGCCAAAAGCCTTGCGGACCTGTCATCCGACCTGAAGTTTTACAACACCCTTATCGTGCAGCTGAACGACGCCGATCTGAGCAACCCGCAGATCGCTGACTTTATCAACAGCAATCAAAGGGTCAGAAACGTCATTGTGGCCCTGTTCGGAACCGGCAATGCCGTTGCCAAATTGCAAAACACCAATGTACCGGTTTTGTGGTGTCCGCGGATATCGCAGGTATCTGCGTATTATGTGGCGCAGGCCATATTTGGAGGAATGGCAGTGACGCAAAAACTCAATCGCGACATATCTCCGCTGTACAAAAAAGGCATGGGCTTTGTAACCGACAAGATCCGTTTGCAATATACAGTGCCTGAAGAAGTGGGGATCAACGCCCGTAACCTGACCGGAATAGATAATATCGCTAAAGAAGCCATCTTGAACCAGGCGGCTCCGGGCTGTGTGGTGCTGGTTGCCAAAGACGGCAAAGTGATCTTTAACAAAGCCTATGGTTACCATACCTACGATAAGGTGATCCCTGAGAAGCTTACTGATATTTTCGACATTGCCTCGATGACCAAAATATCGGCGACCACCATGGAAGCCATGCAGCTCACCGATCAGGGAAAGCTGAATATCGATTCAACGCTCGGTTATTATCTGCCGCTTGCCCGTAAGACCAACAAAAATGATCTGACGATCCGCGAAGTGCTGGAACACCAGGCTGGTCTGATCCCCGATATCCCCACCTTTGATAAGGTCAAGTCCACTGATCACAGTACTGATTCTTCCGCCTTCTTTCCTACCAAAGTCAACGACAATTACTATTTACGAAAGGATTATTTTAAGGACGTGATGTGGCCGGATATGCTGAACTCTCCCGTGCGTACAAGGGGCCACTATGTTTACAGCGACCTGAGTATGTGTTTTATGCAGCAGGTAGAGGAGACGTTAACCGCCATGCCGGAAAATATCTACGTGCAGCAGCAGTTTTATGCGCCGCTCGGTATGCAGCGGGCTGGTTTTTTGCCGTTATACCGCTTTTCGCCGGATGAGATCATTCCGACGGAAGATGATAAAAAGGACCGTCATGCCCTGCTTGACGGGTATGTGCATGATCCCACAGCGGCGCTGATGGGCGGTGTTGCGGGCCATGCGGGTTTGTTTGCCACCGCTAATGACCTTGTTATTTTGTATCAGATGATGCTGAACCGGGGCACCTACGGCGGTCAGCTTTACATTAAACCGGAGACGGTTGATAAATTCACGGCCAAGCAGTCCGACGTGAGTCGCCGCGGCCTGGGATTCGACCGATGGGATCCGATCACCGACCATCATTATCCTTCGCAAATGGCGTCAGACCAAACCTACGGGCACACCGGCTTTACCGGCACCTGTGTTTGGGTTGACCCTAAATACAACATGATCTACATATTTTTATCCAATCGGGTCAATCCAACGGTCAGCAGTAAACTTGGTAGCTTAAATATCCGTCCGCGTATTCAGGACGTGGTGTATGAGGCCATCCAAAAAGGAATGTAAATACGGAGTTTCGGTTTTTAAAGCTTTTGATCTAACTTTAGATATGATCAGATCCTTCTAAAATATGCGTTACTACACCATTCCGCCGCCAACGGTTCTTAAGTCTTATGTAAGATGTTTCTGGGTATTGGAGCATGACTTCGGGGAGGAGGAAGATGCTTATGTTTACCGGTCGATCGCTGACGGCTGTGTGGAGGTGGTGTTTCATTACCGGGCCGCATTTAACGAGCTGATCACTGGCGGACAGCCGCACAACTGGCAGTCAGGCATACATTTTCAATCCAGTAGATACAGGCGTTTTGAAACCCGTGAGAGCTTCGGGATTTTCGGCGCTTACATTTATCCCTTTGCCGTTCCCTGTTTTTTTAATGTGCCCTCAACGGAAACGAGTAACGAAATGCTCTCGCTTGATACCTTTCTGGGGCAGGAAGGCCGGGAACTTGAAGAAAAGATCATGCTTGCGCCATCAAATCAGGCACGCGCAGCAATCCTGTCCGCCTATTTTGAAAAGAAACTGCATAAGGCCCAGTGCAGGGACAAACATATCGCCACGTCTATAAAACACCTGATCCATACCGACAGCGCCATATCTGTTGAAGACCTTGCCAAGCGATTTAACTTATCCACGCGGCAGTTCGGGCGGAAGTTTAAGGAATATGCAGGATTCAGCCCGAAAATGTATATGCGGCTTACCCGGCTTACCAACGCGGTCAAACTTCAGAAAACTGATAAATCATTAAGCGAGATCGCCTATGCATGCGGCTATTATGATCAGTCGCACTTTATTCATGAGGTAAAGCTGTTTACAGGATATCATCCATCCTTCTACTTTTCCGGCAAAGCGGAAGGAACCGAGTATATTTATATATAAGATGTCCGGTTTTTACAATCAATAGCGGAATCGGGCTGTTACTTTTGGTAAGAAAATAAAGCATTATGAAAAAAGTAAATATTCCCGATGGCTATACGCAGCTGATGCCTTACCTGATCCTTAAAAATGCCGCTGAATTTATCACCTTTACGCAAAACGTATTTGACGCGGTTGAAAAATTCAAAACGATGCGCGATGAGCATACCATCATGCATGGTGAAGTAAGCATCGGCGACAGCGTGATCATGTTTGCAGAAGCCACCGAACAATACAAGGTGAGCAACGCAGGTATGTTTATCTACGTGGACGACTGCGACGCTGTTTTTCAAAAGGCGCTTGACAATGGCGCGACGAAGGTGATGGAACCAGCCGATCAGCCGTACGGGCGCAGCGCCGGGGTAACAGACCCCTTCGGAAATACGTGGTGGATAACCAGCGTGTAACCCTTGTTTGCGTGGGCGTTATACGCCACAATCATTTTACATCCGCTTAACACTATTCCGATAAATTGCTGTTAAACTTGTAGCAATAAATCAGCCCGGGCATAAAACCAGTTTTAGCTTACAGCCGGTTCATTATCACTTAATTAACATTAATGAAAATTGGAATAGTTTGTTACCCAACCTTTGGCGGAAGCGGGGTTGTAGCCACCGAGCTGGGTAAGGCTCTTGCCGATCGCGGGCATCAGGTGCATTTTGTTACGTATAACCAGCCCGCAAGGCTCGATCTGTTTTCGGAAAACCTTTTTTATCACGAGGTATCCGTTTCCAATTATCCGCTTTTTGATTTTCCGCCGTATGAGCTTGCGCTTGCCAGCCGTCTGGTTGATGTGGTAAGGTTTGAAAAGCTGGACATCCTGCATGTTCACTACGCCATCCCGCATGCGTCGGCGGCGTTTATGGCCAAGCAGATATTACAAACCTACGGCATTTATATTCCTGTTGTTACTACACTGCATGGTACTGATATTACACTGGTAGGCAAAGACCGTACCTTTAAGCCGGTGGTGACATTTTCGATCAATAAATCGGACGGTGTTACTGCCGTGTCTGAACATCTGCGCAGCGACACCTATAAATTTTTCGAGATCGAGAGTGACATCCGCGTTATTTCGAACTTTATCGATCTGAACCGTTTCAACCTGAAGCCCAAAGATCACTTTAAAAAAGCCATAGCGCCGTCGGGCGAAAAGATCATTGTTCATACCTCCAACTTCCGCAAGGTGAAGCGCACCAAGGATGTGATCAAGATATTTGCGAAGATCGTGGAAAAGATACCGGCCAAGCTGCTGATGGTGGGAGACGGTGTGGAGCGATCCTATTGCGAACAGCTGGCGCGCGATCTTGATGTTTGCGATGAAGTACGCTTTTTGGGTAAACAGGACGCTATCGAAGAAATATTATCGGTATCTGATCTGTTCCTGATGCCATCGGAATCAGAAAGTTTTGGTTTAGCGGCATTAGAGGCAATGGCCTGTAAGGTGCCTGTGATCAGTTCAAATGCAGGTGGTTTGCCCGAACTGAACGTGGACGGAGAAACGGGATTTTTGAAAGACGTCGGCGATGTGCAGGGCATGGCTGAAAAGGCCATTTACATACTGGAAGACGAGGAAAGGCTGAATACCTTTAAAGAGAATGCACTCGCGCGGGCAAAGGTTTTTGATCTGGGAAACATCCTGCCGGTTTATGAGAACTATTATCTGGAAGTACTGGAAAAGGTGAAAGAGAAGGCCTGATCCATAATACTCCCGCAACGGCGGTGAACACCGGGCATATTTTGGCAAGATTTATGCTTGATGGTGATAAACAAAAACTACCATGAAAAGATTAGTTCAATTATCATTATCAGTTTTAGCCTTTACCATAGTATTGTCGGCGTGTTCAGCATCAAAAAATGCGGTGACCGGCGTACCCAATGTTTCACGTGGTAAGTTTACCGGCACATGGACTGTCAACAGCGTTACTTACGAAGGTATTGTACAGCAGGCTGTACAGAATGTATTCGATCAGGCTCCTCCCCAGGATTTTGTAGGAAGCACCTGGAAGCTTACCAATAGCGGTAACGGAATTTATACCCTGCCTAACGGGACATCGCAAACTATTTTCTGGTCTTTAAATAACGACTCCGGAAGCAATCAGTTATTTCAGTTTAAAAAACTGTACGAAGGAGACAAGGCGAGAAAGGTTGAGGAAGGATACCAGCTCATTGTAACCAGCAACGACGGCAACACGATGGTGTTAAAATCGCCGATCTCTGTTAGCGGAAAAACTGCTTATGTGGTTTATTCGTTCACAAAGAGCTAAAATCAGATTTAAATAAAAAAGGCCCGGATCATTTGTTGATCCGGGCCTTTTTGTTGATAGTATTATTCTGCGGAAGTAAATTTCAAACAAACCGGGTTCCCCACCTCGATCTTGCCCTGCATCAGGGAAAGTTTTCCTGTTTCCTTATTTATCCTGTAAACAAAAATACTGTCGCTGTCCTGATTGGCAACCACAAGGAAATTTCCGTTAGGCTCGATGGCGAAATCGCGCGGATTTTTACCAAAGCTTGATACCTGGTCAACCTGGGTCAGTTCACCTGTTTCCTCGTTAATGGCGAACGCCGTAATGGTATTGGTGTCCAGCCGGTTCGAAGCATAGAGGAATTTACCATCGGGTGAGAGATGCACGGCAGCGCCTGCGGTCTGTCCCTTAAAGCCGGGCGCAACGAACGAAATTTTTTGTTTTTCGGTCAGGCGTCCGTTTTTATAATCAAATACATGGATATTTGAACCCATTTCGGTGAGCAGGTAAACGTGTTTTTTATCATTGGAAAAAACGAGATGACGGGGGCCGTCACCAGGTGTTATCCTTACGAATGGCGGATTTGCGTCCGTCAGCGGGCTTTCTTTCCTGGGGTGATACCGGGTTACATGCAGCTTGTCGGTTCCGAGATCGGTATAAAGTACATACTTTTCGTCGGGCGATAACACAGCGGTATGCACATGCGCGGCTTCCTGACGGACCTTGTTTGGCCCATGCCCGTCATCATGCATCGTTTCGACAGCGTTGGCGAGGGAGCCATCCTTGTTTATAGGTAACACGGCGATGGTTCCGCTGCTGTAGTTGGCAACAAAAGCGTTTCTTTGTTCCTTATCTACCGATATATAGCAGGGATCGGCGCCCAATGACGATTGTTTGTTGATAAATTCCAGTTTACCAAGCCTTGCGTCGAATGTAAAGGCGCTTACTTCGCCTTTTTTTCCATCCTCATTTACAGCATATACAAACTTATTATTGTCTGATACAGTCAGGTAGGAGGGATTGCTCACATTATCAATCTCGTTTAAGTAAGCCAGTGTCCCCTTTTCCGTATAAAAACGATACACATAAATACCCTTGCTGACGCCTTTGGTGTAGGTGCCGATCAGCAGGTCATAAGTTGACGGCGGTGCGTCGCCCTTTTTTTGCGCATAAATCAGCACCGGGAACACCAGCGAAAGTATGATCAGAAATTTTTTCATTATTGAAGGTTTTACTTGATTATAAAGATGCAAGATAAGTATTGACGCTGAAAAGGTAAAAAGCAAAAAGTTATATTATCTGTCTGTTTCTCTTATTAATAACAGTTTTTCGCTTAGTTGATCAGTTTCCCGCTCAGACTAACCGTCCGGGCAAACGGATTCAGAAACCGGTTGGCCAGTACCGCAAATTCCAGTCTTGTAACGGGCCGGTTAATATCGAAAGCGTTCTTAAACCTGTAAATATCTGTCCATGCCTTTTGCATGCTTTTATTCAACACGTCCGGACTGGTGAGTGTGATTTCGCTGATGAACGAGAGCATGTTGCCCACCGTAAATTCCTTGCCGGGTTTTTCTCTGTTAAACCATAAAAATGCACGGGTATATATTTCTTTTAACACCGGTTCTATTTCTGCCGTAGAGACCGGCGAGTCTGGTAAAAAACAGAACCGGGGATTTCCGCCGGATGCCATCTGCACACCTCTCAACAGTCCTGTGGCGCAAACCTGCTGAACCGCCCGCCAATAAGGATTGCTTTGCTTAACATCCGCGATGGGTAACAGGTATCCTTTAAAGTCAAGCACCTCGCCTTGGATGATCCGTGTATGCAGACGCGCCGTCGTGGTCTTAAAGAAGGCACAAAAGGCTGCTGCTGCACCAACGCCCTGTCCCAGGGTGAGCTGAACAGGCAAAAATTGTATATCCTTATTACCCGGTAAAGCTGTTTCGGTAACGAGGATATTTTCAACTTTTCCGGCAACCACTGCCTCAAGCGGTATGTAATAGAACGGGTATGGCGGATAGTTTTCGGAGTTCGCCTTGCTGCTGTCCGGTATTGCACCGGGCAGCGCCTCGCCACATGCTATGGAAGTTCTGTATAATCTGGAATTGCCATCTGCCATGCGGTAATTCACCGGAGCGGAGAGTTCGGCACCTGCCTTCAAAGCTACAGCGCTATTCTCCGTTGCATCGATGATCACCTTTGCTTTGATAGTTAAGTTTTTGCCGTCGCGCGTAAACAAAACCTCCCAGCGCTCACCATCCTTTTTTATTTCTTTAAATTTTCCGTCGGTATAGTAACTCAGGTTCTTTACCGTGTCCGCAATATTTTTAAGGGTGTTTGTAGCCATTCCCGATTCAAAACTCAGCGTTGCCTCCTGTGTCGTATCCGTTGCGGATGTATCCTTATTTGCTTCACGGATACGTTTCCGGAACTCGCCCCAGATACCGGATGACGTATTCCGGTTCAGATCGAGCGTAACCTTGCTTCCTGCGGCGGTGATTCCGCTTATTTTTATACCGTCACAGGCAAATACCGTTTTCACATTGCTCCGCGCCGATTGTATCGCCGCGGCCACGCCGCTTGCCGTACCACCGATCACCAGTACATCGGTTTTTAAAGTCTGAGCATAAAGAATGGAACATTGAAAAACTGAGAAGAGAATAAGCAGTCGTTTGATCATGTGCGCCGAATAACATGTAGAGAACGCTAAATTATGCCAAAACCTTGTTGTAGATTAAAATAATACTAAATTTAAATTTTTTTATGTTATGGCAGAAGACGAATTAAAATACCCGATCGGGAAATTCAAGCCCCCGGCATCATATACCGCGGAGGATATACAGAAATGGACAAAAACCATCAAGGATTTTCCCGGAAAATTGCGGCACAAGATTATCACCCTTAACGAAAAGCAACTTGATACGCCGTATCGTCCCGGTGGCTGGACCATCCGGCAGGTTGTACATCATTGTGCGGACAGCCACATGAACGCTATGCTGCGGTTCAAGTGGGCGCTGACCGAAACTAACCCGACCATTAAACCCTATCACGAGGCTGACTGGGCTTTATTGTCTGATTACCGCATGCCTGTTGAGCCTTCGTTACGGATACTGGAAGGGCTGCACCTGCGTTGGGCAGCGATGCTGGAGAGCTTTACCGAAAACGAATGGAACCGCAGTTTTATACACCCTGCTTCGGGCGATACAATGCAGTTAAAAAAGGCGCTTGGCATGTATGCCTGGCACAGCAAACACCATCTTGCGCATATTGATAATGCGCTGAAGAATATTTAATCATTCACCCGGATAAAACAGGAAGCCCCTATGCCAAAATTGACATAGGGGCTTTTTATATTTAATTTTAATCACTTGCTGCTTAGTTCGCATTTGTTTTAGCTTCTGCTTTCATTTCGTTATTTGCAACAATAACAATTTCCACACGGCGATTTTGAGCACGGCCTTCTGCGGTAGAATTATCCGCAATAGGTTCTGTTTCGCCCTTACCCTGAACAGTCATTCTCGAACCGCTGATCCCGTCAGAAGTGATCACTGATTTAACTGCTTCTGCACGTCTGATAGACAAATCCATGTTGTGCGCATCGCTGCCGGTATTATCGGTATGGCCGATCACCATGATGTTAGTTTCAGGATTGTTTTTCAATGATGTTGCCAGGTTTGCAAGGTTAGCCTGAGCAGCAGGTTTTACGTATGCCTGATCGGTATCAAATAAAATACCTGAATCAAAATTAACGATGATACCTTCGCCTGCGCGTGTCACAGTCGCACTTGGAACGGTCTGTTTTATCTCAGCAGCCTGTTTATCCATTTTATGTCCGATCAACGCTCCGGCTGTACCGCCAACTGCTCCGCCGATAATAGCGCCTACGGCTGTATTTCCTGCCGCCTTTCCAACAAGGGCCCCTAAAGCACCACCGCCTGCGACGCCAATTGCAGCGCCTTTTTGTGTTTTGGTAAATGAATTACAACCTGAGCCTAAAACGCCCGCCATAGCCAGAGCTATGCTGAATGTAGCTATCTTAATCTTAAAAGTTTTCATAAGTATAAAAATGTATATAACCACGCTTGCAAAGTAAGTGCCAAAAGCAGATGCGACGTGGCAAGGAATGTTTTTTGTATGATATAAACGCGAATAATCAAGAATATCGGGGATAATAAGTTTTAAAGCGTAACAATATGTCAGATCAATACGCGCGAATACGACCGATATTTGGTACAGTATTTTTAATATCTGCAACAATAAAAAAGGCTCCTTTTTTAAGGAGCCCTCAATCTGAAAACTATCGGTATCGGCTATTAAATACTTTTAAGATCTGCAGGGATGCTGGTGATCTTATAGGCTGTATTTCCGTCCGGGCCGGTCACTTTTTCGTAGTATATCTCGTTTGGAGATACGTAATATTTTTTGCCGTTCAATGAAACCTTACGGCAGTCATCAGGAAGCTGGTTTACCACATCGCCCACCCGGGGGGCCGCAATCGGAGCATTGGGATCGGTAGCTGAATCATCAGTGTTCAACACCCCGTCCTTACCTGCAACCACATATATTTTTTTGCCTTCATCGTTTACGGTTTCCTTATAATAAACGCCATCAAGTTCATAGAACTGAACGCCATCAATGCGGATCGGTTCAGCATCTTCCGGAAGATCGGGAACGCCCGCGCCAAGCGGTGGTTCGGTAACCTGGTAGCCGCCGTTATCATAAGGAGAATAAAAAATGCCTCCGTAGTAATAATATAAGGAAGAACCCCAGTAAAACGGATAATACCCGTAAGGCAATACACTGATATAAAAACCGAGATGCGGGTATCCGTAATAACCCAAGCCAGACCGATAGAAAGCCCCGCCGTGATACCCGGTGGAACCGCCAAGATAGTTGCCTGTACGGCCCCTGTACCCTACGGCTGCCGAATTAGGGCGTGCGCTCACATAGCCGCGGGCCGACAGGTTAGAACCCCGGTTGTTAAAGCCGGTAGCCGGGCGTGCCGTACCGAAGCTGCTGCCGCCACGGAAGCCTCCTCCGCCGCCGCCACCGCTGATCCTCGCTCCGCCGCCGCCATGTGTTGCGCCGCGCTGCGCATCGGCGGATGCGATCACCAGCACCGAAAGCATCCCTGTCAACAATAGACCGGATGCATATTTATATAGCCTTTTCATAGTTTTATTTATATTCTATTTAACAGAAAAATCGCCCTTAAAGTATAGATAAGCCTGAAAAATTGCTTAAATATCAGACTTTAAGACACGGCAAAAGATTTAAAGCCTTTATTCAAAAATATCGATTTAAAAATCAATATCCTAACCGGCTTCAGGTTGCTTTCTCATCCCTGAGATCAACGATCTCGGCCGGAAAGATCAGTTTGAAGGTACTCCCTTTTGATTTTTCCGAAAAGACCTCGATCCCGATATGATGAAACCCGGCTATGGACTTTACGATCGGCAGCCCCAGCCCGAAGCTGTCCTCCTGCAACGACTGCCTGATCTTTTTAAAACGGTTGAAGATATATGGGATGTCTGCTTCTGCAATGCCAATGCCGGTATCAATGATATTTACCGCAAGGTGGCCTGCTTCCTGTGCAACGGTCACGCGTATGCTGCCGTCAGGATGGTTGTACTTTATGGCGTTGTTGATGAGGTTGAAGAACAGGTTAAACAACAGGAACTTGTTTACGTTGACAAGATACCAGGTTTCGGGTATATCGGCCTGATAGGAAATGTTTTTATCCTGCAGGCGTATGGATATTTCATCATACACTTCCTGTAATATCGCTGCAAGCGGCGCGGTATCCTCCTTCAAGAACTGTTCGTTCTCTATCTGCGATATCAGCAGCAGCGTTTTAGTGATGCTTTTCAGCCTGTTCAATATGCGCTGCATTTCGAGCAGGCGGGCTTTGAGTTCGTCCACAATGTCCTCGCGTTCGAACATATTCTCGATCTTTGACTGCAGGATGGAAATTGGCGTCATCAGCTCGTGCGAGGCGTTGGATATAAATTCACGCTCTTTCTGAAAAGTACTTTCAATGGTCTCTATCATTTTATGGATACTGATATCCAGATGCAGAAAATCGGACGTGCTTGTTTTTACCTGTTCATAAGAGCTGAACCGAGGGAATTTCTGACCGACGAGCTTTGTTTTGATGATAAGCCCTAACGGGCGCAGTACATAATTTGAATACAATTGATCGGCGAGGATGGTAAGGAGGATCATCCCTACCAGCACCTGGAACGCAATATTCTGGAGCGGCCGGGTGGTTTCGGTTATGGTATCCACGCTGATAGCGATCTCGAGCAGGTATTTTTTCTTATCGGCGATGAAATTATGGCTCAGGATGCGGTACTCGATGGTGTCGCCCTGCAGGATACGTTTTTCGTTTTTGATGGTATCTATAAAACCGGGCAGCGAATCGACATCGAGACTTACATAGTCTTCCTTTAACGGCGTATAATAGCTGGCGTCGCTTTCCCCGTCTTCAATATAACTGCTCATTCCCTGCGTTTTCACTATCCTCATCATCCGGTCCTTTTGCTTGCGCAGCTTGCTGTCGGTATAGATCTGATTGATCCTTTTGATAAGCACAGGCAGCAACAGCACGAAGATGGTTACGATGACCAGTTTCGAAATGGTATTGAAGAGCGTAAGTTTTGTTTTAAGCTTCATGCGGCGCCTTGCGTCAAGATACGAGAATTAAGAAAACCTTTGAAGGCTGAAACGATTAAAAACGGCAGAAATTTTAAAAACTCAGGCGATCTTTATTTTATAGCCCAATCCGCGAACGGTTTCGAGCCAGTCGGGCGGGGCGTAAACGTTCAGCTTTTTACGTATATTTTTAATGTGAGCGTCGATATAATTCGAGTCGTAATCATCATTGATGATACTTCCCCAGATGTGCTCGCTCAGTTGCGACCGTGTAAGGGTCCGGTTTTTATGCAGGATCAGGTAGGCGATCAGGTCAAATTCCTTTTTGGTAATGGCGCTGACTTCGGTGTTATGATAGGTAATTGTACGCTCGGTCAGATTGATCACAAAACCACCCAGATCGATCAGGTTTTGATTGAGCCCAAAGCGACGGCGTGTAATGGCCTGCATCCGGCTTTGCAGCTCCAGTAACGAAAAGGGTTTGGCCAGGTAATCGTCCGCGCCAAGATCAAGGCCCTTTATCCGGTCAAAAACCTCGGCCCGGGCAGTCAGTATGATGCATATCGCCTCCGGATTATTCTTCTTGGCTTCTTTAAGCAGGTCAAGCCCCTCATAGTCAGGCAGGCCGAGATCGATCAGGATAAAATCGTAAAGATTCACCGCAATTTTCTCGGAGCCGGTCATGCCGTTATGGCATACTTCGCAGATGTAATTATAATTGGTCAGAAAGATCTCCAGTTCTTCCGCAAGGGCCTTTTCGTCTTCAATTATCAATACATTCATGCGCTCTTTAAAAAAACAGGTAATAAAACGTCAGGTTAAAGAAAACTTCGTGCTTGTTTTTCAATTCGCCTTCCACATTTACCGGGATAGAATATTTCCATGCCGCTTCCAGGGTATAATGAGGCCTGTTATAGGCAATCGGAAGTTTTATGTTATAATTAAGCGCATTAAACCGGCCATTATTGTATGGACGCCGCGGCATGCCGGTAACCACGTCGTCTCCGGCGTAAAGCGCAAACCGGTGATCGCGCGAAAACTTCCCTACAAAATTCTGTGTACCGAATATCGCACTGACGGAAGGATTAAAGGAAAGATAGTCCTGATCGTCAAATATCGTCCAGCTTGGTTCGATGTATTTTGAGGTGGTCAGCGTCAGAAAAAAGTCGCTCGACTTGCCGAAAAGATAGTCGGCGGTAATGCTCGTTTTGGCGATACCATAATCGAAGCTATTCTTAAAATCTATATCGTTCGATGAAGCTGACTTGATCACCTCGGCGGCGGCTTTGGTAAACAGAAAGCGGGTGTAACTAATGGTTCCTGAAAATTTTTTGTTGTATTTAAAAAGATAACCCGTACCCAAGTCAACCTCATCCACCAGCGGTTCGTAACCCAATACCTTCACTGCCGATCCGTACACAAAGAAACCTGTTTTTGTATTGTAAATAGCGTCGGTGCTTAAAAACGGGTATTTGACAGGGCCGGTACGACCGAAGAACTGCACATCGCTGCCGTAATTCACTCCTACCGAAATTGACCTCTTTCTGAACACAGAGTCAGTATCGGCGGCAAGCCTACCGGTGTCACGTTTCCCGGCCAAAGGCTTTAAGTCAGTGGCGGCGGCGGTTCCTGTCAGAAAAAGAATCCATACAAAACAGTATCTCATTTATGTGCATCAATAAGGGTTGGATAAATTATCAGTTGCCATTATGCCTTGGTATTTCGGGCGGTCTCTCCATACCTTCAGGCCTGCGCTGCCGTTTCGGCTTTGGCTTGCCCTGCTTGTCGTCAGGCTCGACTTTCTCAGGTTTGGGCTGTTTTTTTGCCCGGGCTACTTCTTTAATTTTCTTTTTTTCTTCCTGTTCCTGTTTTTTTGTTTTCGTAGTATCGGCTAATATATTATCTGTTGGCAAACTTATCGACAAATTATTACGAACAAAATCAAAGTGAGCTTTTTTTCGTCCGGCAGATGATAAACAAGGTGCAAATATCAACAACACGACAATATACGCAAACCACTTTATCATTACAGAGCACAAAATGTTAAAATTCTTTTCAAATAGTATTCGATTGAACCGACCCTCTTCCGGCGGACAGGGGCAGTTGGAATTAATAATAATCGCGTTGGGCAATTAGGTCTAAACTGATCGGAATATTATATAATTGAGGTTTTATAATTGCATCTGATGCGATGTAAAGACATCGGCACGAATTAAAATTAACCTTTATTTGGCGAAGCCGGAACCAAAAATAAAAATTAATGAATATTTATGTTATTCGACGTATATACCCGGTCATGGTCGTCAATGATGATCGCAGCGATCTGATTAAGCTGATTGATCAGGTATAACCCTGCATTAACGCCGATAGACAGTACCGGCGAAGCCATCGCGTCGGCCAGTTCTGCGCTGGTGCTCAAAATGCTCACGCTTTTTATTTTACTTACCGGAAAGCCCTTTTTAGGGACAGATAAGCCGGGCAGTTTTTTATCGGTTATTAATGCATATTTTTCAGTGTTCAGGGAAGTAGCGATCGACATGTTGCTGATCACCACATCGGCGAAAGGTTGGTTTTGCTGCGAAGGATCAGCTGCGGCCACTGTCCAGGGTTGATGGTCAGGCTGCGCGCCCCATGCAAGCAGGTCGCCATCTGTATTGATCACGCCGCTTGTCACACCGCTCAGCTGCAAAATATATTTTGCCCTGTCGGCGGCATAGCCTTTGCCGTTTGCTGCAAAGCCGATACGCATACCCTGTTCCTTCAGAAAAACGGTCTGCGCTTTAGCATCGAGTTCAATTTTCTTATAGTTGGCATTACTTACCGAAATTTTTGTTGCGGTATTATCGTGCTGGTTTTCATCTCCGGATTCTGCTGCGCCGGTATTGTGATAGGTAATATCAAAGGCACCGTGAGTCAGTTCGGATATTTGCAGGGAACGGTCAATCAGCCGGAATATCTCCGCATGAGTCCTTACCGGGGCAACCCCGGCATTACGGTTGATCTCGTTAACCGAACTGTCGCTGCCAAATGCGCTTAGTAATTTTTCAACGCGGCTGATCTCGGCAACGGCGGCATCAAAGCAATCTTCGGCCCAGGCCGGATTATTTCCTACAACACTTATTTCAAACTGTGCGCCCATCATACGAATGGAACGCCTGAAAATACCAGAATTAGGGGAAATGGATTTTATAGCCAGCATAAGTTTTAAAATCTAAAAAGGATGTTCTCCTTTGTTTAAACCGGCCCTGCGCGCGCAAATGTATGCGCAGAAAAAGGCCAAACTTTATACTGCTAAAATAGACCGGGTTTATGAAAATGAGATGAAAAGCCAATTTCCATAATTGCAATCGGTATCCGGAAGTGTAAAAATGACTTACAACCAACATTGGCTGCGGCCTGGTTATGCAATGCTGCCTTCTTTTAGTTTTTCAGCATTTTCCGCAAACTGCAACGCCTCCATGATTTCCTGCAGATCGCCGTTCATCACGCCGTTCAGATTGTAGATCGTCAGCCCGATGCGATGCTCGGTCAGCCTCCCCTGCGGATAATTGTATGTACGTACCTTGGCAGACCTGTCGCCGGTTGACACCATTGTTTTACGTTTTTTGGAAGTTTCTTCGAGGTGTTTCTGAAGTTCCATTTCGTACACGCGCGAACGCAGCACCTGCAAGGCCTTGTCGTAATTTTTAAGCTGCGATTTCTGATCCTGGCATTGCGCTACGATGCCGGTGGGGATATGCGTTAATCTTACTGCCGAATAAGTCGTGTTCACCGACTGCCCACCCGGGCCCGATGCACAAAACAGATCTTTACGGATATCCGAAGCCTGAAGATCGATATCGAATTCATCAACCTCCGGTAAAACAACCACGCTGGCAGCTGACGTATGTACACGGCCCTGTGTTTCGGTTTCAGGCACCCGCTGTACACGATGCACGCCGGATTCGTATTTCAGGTTGCCGTAGGCATCCTCGGCATTAACGTTGAACACAATTTCCTTATAACCGCCGGAAGTGCCTTCGGTATAGTCCACTAATTCAGTCCTCCAGCCCCGTTTCTCGCAATAGCGCATATACATCCGGTAAAGATCGCCTGCAAAAAGCGCCGCTTCATCCCCACCTGTACCGCCGCGTATTTCGATAATGGCATTTTTGGAATCTTCCGGATCTTTAGGAATAAGCATCAGGCGGATAGTTTCTTCCATTTCCTCGCGCTCCTGCAGCAACTCATCCAGTTCCGCTTTTGCCATTTCACGAAATTCTTCATCCTTTTCGGTAGCAAGAATTTCCTTATTGCTGTCGATATTGCTGATGACGTTGCGGTATATTTTGTACTGGTCAACAATCTTCGCAAGGTCCTTATATTCTTTATTCAGCTGGGCAAACCTTTTCATATCAGCCATGGCGTCAGGGCTGCTCAACTCGGCTTCTACATCTTTCCAGCGTTGAAATATCGCTTCTAATTTCTCTAACATAATATTCCGGTATTAACTACCTCAGCTTGTTGTAAGCTTGTGAAAAAAACGTACAAAGGTACGGATTTCCGGGCAATATAAGAGGGGCAGGGCGCTCTTTGTGGGTCGTCTGTGTGTTCTCAAAGTAAAACTTTATTGGCTGTCCGGCGGTTGATAAGACGTTACAGTTACCGGCGCTGCATATATTGCACGTTATTTTTAATTTTATTGCCTCCTGATTTTACAATACTGCTTTACTATGAATAAAAACATCGCCTCATTTTTAGTTTTATGCACCGCTGTTTTTAATGTTACGGCTCAGACCAAAATAGACCCTAAAACCATAGCTGCCAAAATGCAGTGGTTTCAGGATGCCAAACTCGGAATTTTCATCCATGCGGGTATCTATTCGGTAGATGGCATCGACGAGTCGTGGAGCTTCCATAACCGCAAGATCAGTTACAATGATTATATGAAACAGCTGAAAGGATTTACGCTGCAGAAATACAATCCCGCGGCGTGGGCTGATCTGATCAAGGAAAGCGGGGCGCGCTACGCGGTGATCACGACCAAACACCATGACGGGGTTGCGATGTACGACACCAAGCAAAGCGATCTGAATATCGTAAAGAAGACGCCGGCCAACCGTGATATGGTAAAACCCTTTTTTGAAGAACTGCGCAAACGGGGGATAAAATGCGGGGCATATTTTTCGCTGATCGACTGGTCGAACCGCAATTACCCCGGGTTTCTGAAAGACAGCGCGCGGTATGTGCTAAGCGATGATTATGACCGCTGGGACAGGTTCCGGGCGTTTGTTCACGGACAGATCGCGGAGATCAACAATATGTTCAAACCCGACCTGTGGTGGTTCGACGGCGACTGGGAGCATACCGCCGAGGAATGGGAAGCGGAAAAAATAAGACACATCATCCTTTCAAAAAATCCCACCGCTATTATTAACGGCCGTTTACAGGGGTATGGCGACTACACTACCCCCGAACAGAATTTTCCGGTTACCCGTCCGCCATACAGGTGGTGGGAACTCTGCATGACCATTAATGACAATTGGGGGTATCAGCCCCAGGATCAGAATTTTAAAACGCCCTATGAGATCATTACCATATTTGCCGACGTAGTGGCGAATGGCGGCAACCTGCTGCTGGACATCGGGCCGAAAGAAGACGGCACCATTCCTGACCCGGAAGTAAACGTGCTTAAAGAACTTGGAGCATGGAACAGCAAGAACGGCGAGGCTGTTTTTAACACCGTTGCGGGGATGCCGCCCGGACACTTTTACGGGCCAACCACCCTGTCGAAAGATTCGACCACCCTTTATTTATTTGTACCTGCGAAAGCAAGCGGCCAGTTAATGATCAAGGGACTGGATAACAAGATTCAAGAGGCAACGGTTGTTGGCGATACTACCCAGCTTAACTGCAAAATAGTCGGGAAAATATCATGGAGTAAAGTGCCGGGGCTTGTTTATATCGACTTGCCGGAAAATCTGCAGGACAAGTATATGACGGTAGTCAAACTGAAGCTTGACGGGCCGATCAAATTATATGAAGGGCAGGGCGGGTTATAGCTGCGCCCTGCCGAAACACGGTCGTTTATTCTTCAATAATGTTACAGGTTGCCAGCAGGTTCACATTTGGATCGGCAGTAACTGCGGAGGGGCGAGCAGATACCTTAAACTCCTGTATCGTTTTCTTACTTTTCAGGTGCAAGGTTTCCATCTTATCGCCGAGCATGACATCAAGCATAAGATCGTAAACATTATCCTGGGTTTGAGCAACATTCAATTTAACGGTTCCCTTTGCCGCATCATAATGCCACTTAATGCTCAGATCGGGATGGCCGGGCGTATATAACCATTGCTGGAAAAACTGCGTCAGGTCCTTGCCGCTGGCCTGTTCCATTATTTTTTGCAGACCACTGGTGTAGGCATTGCCGCCGTCGTATTTTGCATAATAGTTTCTGATGCCGGTCCAGAATGCCTTATCGCCGATCTTATGACGCAGCATGTGCAGCACCCAGCCGCCTTTCTGGTAGCTGTTCGCATTCAGCAGCTGCATATAATTGCTTTTTACGAGCGTGTCCACCACAGGCGTATGCCTTCTTTTTTCAAAGGCAAATACCGTTCTTCTGTCAGCAGCCTCGCGCTTTTTCATGGTATCCGGCCCGTATTTGTTTTCGAGGTAAAGGTTGGTCATGTAGGTCGCGAAGCCCTCGCTCAGCCATACGTGGCCAAAATTCTTTTCGCTTGCGGCATCGCCGAACCACTGGTGGGCAATCTCGTGCGCCATCAGTTCTTCAATGCCCGGCGCGATGGTGGAGTTTTCAAAATAAAATATTGCCCCGGCATTTTCCATTCCGCCGAAAATGGTTTTCGACTGAACGTTAGCCAGTTTCTTGTAAGCAAACGGCCCGATATGTTTGATGTAATATTGCAGTATCTCAGGCGCTACGGCATAACTCTTAAATCCGGCTTCTTTGTTTTCGGGGAACACATAGGTATAAACCGGTATATCGCCAACATTTCCGGGATGATCGATGGCAAAATCGGCCGCACCGATCACCATAACCTTGGTTGGCAGGGGCGCAGTCTCTTTCCAGTGGGTGAGCTTAAAGTTATCCGGCAATGTGGTCTCTTCCACCTTTAAACCGTTGGCCACCACGTCATAATGCGAAGGTGCAGTCACCACAAAATCTACCTGCGCTTTATCGGCGGGGTAATCGGCGCAGGGCAGCCAGTTGTGGGCACGGTTTGGCCAGTTGTCACCGAAAAACGTGCGGTGCCCGAATTTATTGGTCGATATGATGAGCCCGTCCGAAGGTATGCCCGCATAAACTATGGTGAAACTGTGTGTGCTGTTTACCCTGACCGGTGCGTTGATGGTAATTTGCTGGTCACCCTGCTCAAATGTTACATTCTTATCGTCTTCCGTTACCGACGATACCAGCATACCTTTTCCTTTTTCATTGGGTTTAGCCAGATCAAGCTGAAACGAAGCCGCATCCTTTAAAAATCTGATCCTGATCTTTGCCTGACCTTTCAGGGTGTCGTTGACGTCGTTTATCTGCAAGGCGAACCGGTAATGCTGCACGTCAAAAGCAGGCCCGGGTGCCTGAGCCTTTACCATTCCGCAGCATAGCAGCGCCCCTAAAAGGAAGGGAAGTGTTTTATACATTTTATTACTTTTTATTTTTGATAAAAATATTTAAAAAATCTTCGCAATCAGGCCGTTCAGGGCCGGTTATTTCCACCTGAAAGTTTTAATCAGGGTGTCCACATCTTTTTTTACAAAGGTCAGTACCGGCTGAATAGAATCCAGTCGTGGTTCGGAGTTAAAATATAAGGCTCCCCGGATATAATTTTTTGTACTGTCGGTCAGGTAAAACTGTACGGACGAGGCTGCATTTCCGTCTATCGTATAATAAATTCCGTAAACGTTCTTTTCGGGATACCGGATAATGCCCTCGTCTATCGACGTTGCCTTCACCGTATGTTTAAAGGTTAGCTTGTGCGCGTCCTCCACCAGGGCGTTAAATTCTTTTTTCGACAGGATATGCTCGTAACTTAAATGAAGCGTGCCGTTAAACTGCGGAAACTGCATATTCAGCCAGCAGGGTTTGGCATCGGGGTTTTTATCAGGTTCCATCTTGGCATATTTCGGATATTCAAATGTAAACGGGCAATCCGAAACATAGGGGCGGTATGATTTTTCCGGGAATACGATCCGGTAGTAGCCTCTTGGCTTGGGCGAATAATCGTGATTGCCGCCGCAGGCAGCAAAAACAAAAGCGGTTAAAAGCAGCAGTATAATTTTTTTCATGGATGTTTTTGCCTCGCAGTCCAGATCTCCCAGCTCTCCTCGGCCTGCAATATTAACATTTCGTAGCCGTTTTTTATTGTCGCGCCCTTGTCTTCGCCCTTTTTTAGGAATAAGGTCTTTTCGGGATTATACACCAGATCGTATAACACATGGTTTTCCGTAATGCCATCGTAGGGGACAGGCGGACATTCATCAATATTGGGCGAAGTGCCTAAGGGTGTGGTATTGATAATAATGGGGTATTTCCGGATGTCCTGCGGTTTGAGATCACGGAACAGAAGATTGTCGCCAACCTGCCGGCGCGTAACGGTTTTGTAGTTAATGCCGAGTTTTTCCAGCACACATTTTACCGCCTTCGCAGCGCCGCCGTCACCCAGGATCAGCGCCCTGTCGTGTTCATCGGAGATCAGTGGTCTTAAGGACATCTCGAAACCATAGATATCGGTGTTGAAGCCTTCCAGCCTGAAATCATGTCCCTTTACACCCAACTCTCCGGAAAAGGCTGCTTCAACCGGGCTTTCGGCGCTGATGCGTATGCAATTAACCGCCCCGGCATCTTTTGCATCAGGGTCTATCCAGTCGAGGTATTTTAAAACATTGATCTTGTGCGGGACGGTGACATTGAGCCCGCACAGGTGGGGATGTGCTGTCAGCAGCGCAGGTAAATCCCGGATATGCTCCAACGGAAAGAGATGATACACAGAATCGGGGATATTTTCCTTTTCAAACTTTTCGGTAAAATATTTTTTTGAGAACGAGTGCGTAAGCGGAAAACCGATAAGTCCGTAATGTTTCATGGGGTTGGAATGTTAAAATAGCCGTCGCGATACTTCGCGATGTAATATTAAGAAGAATTTACAGCTTTTTATTGCTATAACAATTCATAAGACGCCCTTATCCATCCGAATAACTGCGGTCTTAACTCGTGGACACCGGCAAGACGGATGTTGTTCTGATATTTTCCGGCGGTGGCTATGCTCTTTACAAGGTGCGGCATATCGACCGGTTGGACGGAGTAAAATTTGAGGTCGAGTTGTTTCTGCATCGGCCGGATGACAAAAAAAGTCTGCCGGTGTACGAACGTGATGCAGTTCGGCGTCGTGCCTACCAGTACGTCGGGCCAACCGGCTACCTCGGCCAGCAGCTTGTCGAACAGCAGCAGGAGCTCGTCACTTTTGCCCTTAAACAAATCGTCAAGGCTAACCTTTGCGCAGTAATGTGATTGACTTTCGCTGACCAGTTCGCGCTCACATTTAGGGCAGATATACGACATGTTACAACACGATGGTAAAGGTCGTGCCTACGCCGGGATCGCTCTCCACGCTGATGTTACCGCCAAAAGTCTCTATTTGTGTTTTGGTCATGAACAGCCCGACACCCTTGCTGTCAAAGCCGCTATGGAAGGTATGATTCAGCTTGAACATATTGTTGCCATGCCGTTTAAGATCGATGCCGAGGCCGTTGTCGCTGAAGATAAGCGTAACCTTCCCGTCGGTCACCTTTGAAACGATATTTATTTCCGGAGGAACATCGGCCTTGCTGTATTTCAGTGCGTTACTGACCATGTTGTAAAATATACTTTCGAGGTACATCTTCGGGAACTTAAGCACCGGGATATTAAAATGTGTGCTGATGATCGCCTTTTTCGAGATGATCTGTCCGGTCAGCATTCGTTTTATGTTTTCCGTCAGTTCGCTGAGGTCGCAGTTATCATACGGCAGGTTCTGATTATTCCTCACCTCCAGCACCTTCATCAGTTCGTTCAGGGTGCTGATCAGTGTGGTGCTTGATTGCTGCAGCATCGTTAAGTATTCTTCCCGCTCTTCCTCTGTTTCTGAATCCGACATCATTTTCAAAATCATGTCGATGCTGCCTGCGGGGCCGCGCAGGTTGTGCGCTACGATACGGTTGAAGTCCTCGAACTGGCTGATCCTGTTCTCCAGCCCGATGGCTCTTTTATATTCGTCAATATCGGTGCAGGAGCCGAACCATTTTATCACCTTGCCGCGATCATCTTTCATCGGCAGTGCCCGGCACAGGTGCCACTTGTACAGCCCGTCCAGCGCCCTTTTGAAACGGATTTCCAGCTGGTAGGGCCTGCCTGTCAGCAGTGAATCCTTCCAGGCTTTGGTCATTTTTTTAAATCCTTCGGGATGCAGTACCGGCTGCCATCCTTTTTGTTTTGTTTCCTTAAAGTCCAGCCCGGTGAATTCGAACCAGTGCTTGTTGTAATAATCAAATTCACCGTCTGCGTCTGCGGTCCAGATCATTTGTGGCATCGAGTCTGCCAGGAACTTAAATTCCTGTATTTTCTCAATGGTCTTATCCTGTTTTTCGATCAGCTCAATATGCTCGAACATGATGTCGTTCAGCTTTTCCTGGGCTTCGAGTGATTGCTGTAAAGCCAGCTCAGAAGTTTTATATTCGTTAATATCCTGGAATGTTCCGAACAGCCTTTTGCAGATACCATCCTCAAACTCCGGATTACCGATGGAACGTACCCATACTTTTTCGCCCTGCGCATTGGTCATCAGCCGTTCATGATCCCATCCCTTTCCTTCCGACACGGCGCTTTTAAGCGCCTTACCGATACGCTCTTTTTCTCCCTCGTCATAAAAGGCGAGACCTGTGGCAAGATTTGGCTCAAAATCGGCGGAGACTCCATGTATTTCTTTTGTAACCGATGACCAATAGATATGATCTTTTTCAAGATCATATTCCCAGCCACCTACACGCGCCACCTGGTTGGTTTGCTCCAGCATCCGGCTGGTGCGTTTCAGGTCTTTTTCCAGGTTATACCGTTCGGTGATGTCCATGCCGTTCACAATCACGTAAGGCTCGTCTCCGCTATCCTCCAGCACATTATAATACATCCATATCTTCACGGAACCATCCGGTTGCTGCGTAGAGGTCTGCCCCTGCGAGTGGCCTTCATTTTTAATCCGTTTGAGATAGTCGTCAATCGCTGTGCTGCGTTCGGGTAAATTGATGTCATAAAGGGTCCGTTTCATCAGCTCCTCCCGGGTATAACCCAATACCGAAGCTGCCGCATTATTTATCGAGAGGAATTTTCCTTTCAGGTCGTGCGTGAACATCAGCCCCATCGAATTCTGAAAAAACACCCTTAATTTTTCTTCGCTGGCCGCAAGCTGGCGTTCCTTTTCTATAATGTCGGATACGTCGCGACCAATTCCGAAGAGTGACCCCGTAGCAGGTTCCGGCGTGGATGTCCACTCAATGGTTTTGTAATCTCCCCACTTGGTCTTAAAACGCTGTAAAAAATTCACGGTATTTTTTCCCTCTGCCAACTTGGCCAACTCGTTCGCGGTGTTTTCAAGATCGTCGGGATGATAAAACTCAAACGACGACATATTTAACAATTCCTGCTCACTCCAGCCTAATACAGCAGTAAACGCCGGATTTACCTTTTTAAAAAAACCGTCGATGCCTCCAACAAAAACCAGGTCGTTTGACAGGCGGAACAGTTTTTCAAAATTTTTCAATTCTTCCTTCAGCCTGCGTTCGGTAATCAGCACAATTACTTCTTCGGCCAGCAGGCTTAGCGCCCGCTTTTGACTTATGGTTAGTGTCCGCGGCTTGTTATCGACCACGCACAATGATCCCAATGCGTACCCCCTGGCGTCAACTAGCGGATAACCTGCATAAAACCGAAGATGCGGCGCGTTAGTTACGACAGGACTGTCCTTAAAACGTTCGTCAATACTCAGATCCTCTACTTCGAGCAGCGTTTGGTCCATGATCGTGTATTGACAAAATGAAGCCTCGCGGGAGGTTTGCCTGACATCCAGGCCGACGGAAGCCTTTAACCATTGACGGTCATGGTCTATAAAAGAGATAAACGAAATGGGCGTATCACAGATGATCGAGGCCAGTTCTACAATACGATCGTACTCTTCTTCGCTGATCGAATCAAGTATATCATAATTGCGAAGGGCTCTTACACGCTCTTTTTCATTAGAGGGGATGGGCAGGGTAACTTTAGCTTTCATAGGGGTAGTAACTTAATTGCGAAGTCCACAATCAAAGCTTATCTTATATTTGTACGATAAAAATAAACATTTTATTTTTTTAAGAAGTTTGTTTTCGGACCGGGCCTGCTGTAAAGAAGATGTGATAATTTGAGGATTAACATGTTTATGCCCGATCTTACAACCTTAAGTTGTGCTTTTTTAATGTGATTTTAAACAGATATGGCTCAGGAATACTACATCATAACGGACGAAGAACAGATCGGTCCGCTTTCTTTCAGGGAACTTACAGCAACAGGCCCTGACCTGCACACGAGGATACAATCCGCAGGTGCAACAGAATGGCAATATGCCTGCGATATCCCGGAACTATATCCATACTTTGCTATGCGCGGTATTTATCTGCCAACCGGCGATAACCTTGCCTCGTTCGGCAGGCGCCTGCTGGCCTGGGTGATCGACTATTTTATTATTTCCTTTCTTGCCAGCTTTGTGATCGGCTATTTAACGTCAAGCGGCCGTATTCCGGCCATATCTTCCTACGCCGATCTGCTGAAGGCCTCCCCATCCGACCTGCTGATCATGCAGCTGTGTTTCCTGGTCACTTTAGTTGTTTATAATTCAATCTGTGAGGCGTCTCCGCTAAAGGGCAGCGCCGGGAAAAAAATATGCGGAATGGTTGTAGTGGATATTAACGGCATCGGGCTAAGTTTTATCAATGCTCTTTTAAGAAGCCTCGGTAAGGCTATCTCCGTGTTTGTCCTGTATCTCGGTTTCCTCAGCATTTTTTTTACGGAACACAAGCAGGCGCTTCATGACCGGCTGGCGCGTACCTATGTAGTGAAGATATAATAATAAAATGGCCGGTGGTTATTACATACTGATCAATGGCGCGAAAACAGGCCCTTACCAGCTGGAAGAGCTGATTCGAATGGAGCTTGCGATCGATTCCAGGGTGCTTTCGCCTGTTGCGGGTAATTGGGAGGATGCCTGTAATGTGCCGGAACTGTATGGCCATTTTTATTCGCGCGGTATCTATTTTCCGGCCAAAAGCAATCTTGCCTCGTTCTGGTGGCGGCTGATGGCCTACGCCATCGATTTTGTGCTGATCGAAGTGACTACCTACCTCGCCCTGAACCAGCTTGCACTGAAGGGCGTCATCAATTCACGGTCGCTGGCAGACATGTTCCTGGCGTTTGTCGTTTTTCAGGCGGTGCTGCTGCTCTACAACGCAATATGCGAGGCTACGCCGATGAAAGGAAGCCCGGGTAAAAGGATCTGCGGCCTGGTGGTGGTGGATATCGACGGCTATGGGCAGTCCTTTTTAAATTCCGTTAAGCGGAATTTCTATAAGATCATTTCGCGGGCAGGGTTTTATCTGGGTTTTTTGAGGGTGTTTTGGGATGAGCACCGTCAGGCCTGGCACGATGAATTTGCCGGGACCTATGTGATAAAACGGCGGCGGGCTTAAAAAAGACGGTCTTTCATTACCAGCGTACCGGCAATCATATCATGCAGGCATTGCTGCTTTTTGTTGAAGAAACTGATTAAATACCCGGTAAAAAAGGTAAGAACCGAAAAAGCCTTAGCGAGATTCCTGCCGATGGCTCTTGCCAGGGTTATCCGCTCTCCAGACAGATCACATACCTTTATTTTCAGCAGTTGTTTGCCGTAGGTGGCCTGTTTAACCGAGCTTTCCATGATGATGTGGTAAACCATATTCACCGAAGGGACAAACAGTAAAAGGCTGAATAGCATGATCAGCCGGATCGGCGCATTGCTGACCAGCAGGGCAACGATCAGCGTAAGCACGATACACGCGCCCGAAACAAAAAACCAGTCAAGCGCAGAGGCGAGTAAACGCTGATCAAAACTGCCAAAATACTGCGGAAGGTGTGCCTGTCTGCTGAAACCAAACAACTCCCTCAGCTCCTGTATTTCGTGGGCTTCCTTATAGTCGTGCATACCGGCTGTTTTTAAAAAGTCGTTTGGCTTTACGTTCAGCTCCTTCAGCTGCGTTAAAGAGAACGGGCCCTGCGGCCTGCCGTCGATCACGAGAATATATTGTTCAGCCATTGTTCAACCGGATAAAAAATAAATATCGGGCATCGGATCCTGAATACCGCACGCAAATGAAATTTTTTGCGAACAATATCCAGGCCGGTGCCCGGTTGATCTTAAAAGGCTGATCCTTTAATACCGGCTCACATCAAAGCCGGAAAGCCCGCCGCTGATGTGAATATAAAGCTTATTCCGCGCGGAAGCGAAGTTCGGGGTTTCGTAAACGTTATCATGGGTTTTTGAAAAACCGTTGAAATCATTGCCTGAAAGCCCTGAATTGGATTCGATGCGGCAAGCTGCGTCCATCGGAATTTTGACGTTTACAGCCGATACGCCGGTATTGATCCTTACGTCGGTGTTATCCAGGGGCTGACCCAATTTAACGTCGAAGGCTGCAGCGCCGCCGCGGATGTTAAGCGAACGCACTTTGAATCTTGAGAGGTCGAAATCGACCTTGGCTGCACCTGCGTCAATGTCCACCATCCAGACAGGTTTTACATTCAGCATCATGTTCACGCGCTGGTCATTGTCTGAGTCGAAGTTAAATCCGTGATGATCCTTCATTTTAAAGTTCACCACATACACGGAGTCTTCCATGCCGCCGGAGAAGTTGAACCGATCACGGTCGTCATTGGTGTTGGCCGAGAAAAGAAGGTTTGTACTGTCGGACAGGTAGAAGGCTGTCGCGCCGCCGTTGATATTGAGGTGTGCGAGCTTAACGTCGCCTGTCATCGGCTGGTTGAAAACATGACTGCCTATGGTGCCGCTA
Organism: Mucilaginibacter sp.; assembly: GCA_035547875.1. Lineage (GTDB taxonomy): Bacteria > Bacteroidota > Bacteroidia > Sphingobacteriales > Sphingobacteriaceae > Mucilaginibacter. Next base: position 27,766 of record DASZTX010000032.1, read on the forward strand.
TTGTCATTATCATTGTCATCATCGTCGTCGTTGTCCATGTTGTTGTTATCGTCACTCTGATGAGCCCTGAAGTTAAAATGATGACGTGGCCAGAAATTGTAACGGTCGCCGAAATCGCCGAAGAACAACAACCCTAAACCTATGACCAGCACCGCGATCTTGATCGCCCCGGCCCATAAGGTTTTATTGTTGGCAAGCACAAGGTTAACACCCCCGATCACCAGAAATATAGGCCACAGGTGAAAAATGTTGTACCACTGAAAATGCAGGTATCCGAAATTGGCCAGCAGGATAGCTGCTCCTATGAGTACCAGGATTATACCCGGAATTATTTTATCGTTTTTCATGTTAATTCTATTTTGCGCAGCCCTTACGGGCGGTGATAGTTAAACGGTTGGGTTATTGTCTGTTGATGATTCGGGTTCGTCTATTTTGGCATCTTCGGCGTTTTCGCCGTTACGCCAGTCTTCTTTTTGCCATGCTTCTCTTTTTCTGCCGGACAGGATGAGTGCACCACCAATGATCACGAGGATGAGCGGCCAGTAGGTATCAAAGTCGAAATCAGGAATAAGATCGTATTCGTCCACCAGGATAGCGGCGCCGACGAAAATAAGCACCATGCCAACGATCAAACCGGCGTTTGATTTTTGCTTCGGCTTGATATCTGCCGGATTAAACGGAGCGGCGGGCGGAGCATTTTCTGCAAAGGGGTTGCCGCCGAAAGGATTGTTTCCGAAAGGGTTGCCGCCAAATGGATTGCCGGTCTGCCCGTCTTTGGGCTGTTGCGGCGGCACGGTATAGTCAACTGTCGGGTTGTTATAGGGATTGTAGGGGTATCCCTTGCGCGGAAGCACGATCCACAGGATGATATATGTCCCTAAGCCTACACCCATCACGAAAAATGTGAAGGCAAACAGCAGGCGGACGATGGTCACATCCATCTCAAAATATTCCGCCAGGCCTGAACAAACACCACCCAAAACCTTGTGGTATTCGTCGCGATATAGTTTTTTGTTCATTGTATTATTGTTTTTTGAGTTGATTTTATATTTGCCCGTAGGCCGGTTTTATAATTATTTCATCCACATTGGCGCCCGCACTCATGTTAAGTATGTTAACAATCGCCGATGCAATATCCTCCGGCAGCACCATTTTATCTTTATCCACCTCCATGCCCTTCCATGAGTCGGTAAGCGTTGAGCCGGGTATAATTGCCGTTACCATAACCCCGTATGGCTGCATTTCGGTACGCATTACCTTGTTAAGACCTAACAGCGCATATTTTGTTACACTATAGGTACCAGCCTCAGCAATAGGCGTTAAGGAGGCTACCGAACAGATGGTAAATATGTGCCCTTCGCGCGCATCCATCATTTTTTTGCCGAAATGCCTGTAAAGCTCATAGGCCGGGGCAAGGTTGGTATTGATCTGTTTTTGCAGCGTGTCGTCGTTATCGGCGAGGATGCTTTGGTGCTCATACATTCCGGCATTGTTAACAATGATATGGATCGCGCCAAGTTCCTTTTCCGCAGCCCCGGCAAAACTGATCAGTTGCTGTTTAATGCTCACGTCGGTAACGGCTGTAAAAACACGGATGCCGGGGTTTATACTCAGCAACTCATCTTTAAAAGCGTCCAGGTCTTTGCCGTTTCTTGAACAGAGCGCGAGGCTTATTCCTTCCTTTGCAAAAGCTATCGCTGTTGCCCGGCCCATGCCTTTTGTTGATGCGGTGATGAGTGCGTTTTTCATGATTTTTATTTAATGTTTGATGAATTAACGATGATATGATCAAACAATAATATTTAAAAATCTTAATGTTTTTAATTGATATACCAAATCTACACCTTATTTAAAGTGACATGTACGGGCATTTGGCAAAGCCGGGCAGATTTTCGGTAAACGGTGGAAAAAGGGCGGTGAAAAATAACGCCGCAGGTGACCGGGTGACAACAGGAACATTAGTTTCCGCTCCCTCTATTGTCCTTTCAGCGGGGGACGGGGAGAATACTTTCCTGCAAAGGCAGGGGCGCCCATATCAGCCCGTTGCTAACTCAGGCTTTCTTCGTCCTGAAAAAATAATAGGTCTGGCTGCTGTAGCTGAAAATGATCACCAGGGCCGTAGTAAGCACTTTAGACGGTGTAGGATACCAGCCGAAATAATCCACAAAAAGCTTCAGGAACAGGTAGTTGAAGATAATGCAGATAAAGACCACCAGCAAATACCGCATCAGCTGTGCCCTGCGTTTCAGCCCCGATTCCTGGAAAACGACATAACGGTTAAGATAGAAGCCGGAGGGCAGGCTGAAACAAAAGGCAAAGGCCAGCGATGCAATGTGCGGGCTTATGGCCAGCGGCCCCCATACGAAATTTTGCTTCCGGAAAACAAAATTATACGCGACGGAAAAAAGCGTAATATCGAAGACGGTGTTGGCGCCGCCGGCGGCTGCATATCTGAACGTATGCAGCGGGATAATTCTTTTAAACGGCTTGTGAAAGAAATCGATGAACGCTAAAATAAAAAGCCGTAAAGCGTGGTGCAGGTTTTTCATTTAAAAATGTCAAATTTCTTTAATCGCGCCTACAAATGTAATAATACTCAAAACTAACTGTTTGTTATAGAGTTGTAATAACGATAATTCAATTAAAGAATTTTATCACTTTAATGACACGATACGAAATAAGGATAACAGACTGACGCAGTTATCGCTTAAAACCGTATTTTTAGCAGGATTTTTAATTTTTAAATGTTTTATAGCTTAGGAAGATATATACTCTTATTACGTTTAAGTTTCCGAAAACCCGAAAAGTTCAGCGTTTACTGGTCGGAGGTGATGCGCGAAATGATTTCCGTAGGCATAGGCTCGCTGGGTATTATCGCCATCATATCCGTATTTATCGGCGCTGTGGCGACCGTGCAGGTAGCTTTCCAGCTGATCAGTCCGATCATTCCCAAATCCGTTGTCGGCACCATCTCCCGCGACTCCACCATACTGGAGTTCAGTCCCACCATTTCGGCACTCGTTTTAGCGGGCAGGGTTGGATCGAGCATTGCGTCGCAGATCGGCACCATGCGCGTGACCGAACAGATAGATGCACTGGAGATCATGGGCGTTAATGCACCGGGCTTTCTGATCTCTCCGAAGATCATTTCCGGTGTATCGATGATCCCGCTCCTCGTGATCATTTCTGTTGCTTTAGGATTAGGCGGCGGATATCTTGCCTGCCTGGTTTCGAGCGACGTACCCGCAAGCGAATACATTATCGGGTTGCAAAGCGGTTTTAATACCGTAACCGTAACCGTTTGCGCGGTAAAATCCGTAGTTTTTGGTTTTATCATTACATCGGTCTGCTCGTATTTTGGATTTTATACTTCCGGCGGAGCGCTCGAAGTAGGCCAGTCGGCAACCAAGGGCGTAGTTTACAGCTGTATCTGGATATTATTTGCTGACCTTGTTATCTCAACCATGCTGTTATGATCGAGATTAAGAACATCAATAAAACATTCGGCCACAACGAAGTACTTAAAGGCATCAATGCGGATTTCAAGGCCGGAAAAAACAACCTGATCATCGGCGCTTCCGGATCGGGAAAGACTACCCTGCTGAAATGCATCGTCGGGCTGCATGAGCCAACTACCGGCGAAGTGTTGTATGATAAAGAGAACTTTACCGACATGAGCTTTGAGGAGCGCGTGCCCATCCGTAAGCAGATAGGGATGCTTTTTCAAAATTCTGCGCTGTTCGACTCCATGACCGTTGAGCAGAATATTACTTTTCCGCTCAACCTGTTCACCGATATGTCGGCAGCTGAAAAACATGACCGTGCCGACTTTTGCCTGGAACGGGTAAACTTAAAGGGTAAAAACAAGCTGTTTCCGTCGGAGTTGTCCGGAGGGATGAAAAAGCGTGTAGGGATAGCCCGTGCCATTTCCATGCAGCCAAAATATTTGTTTGTGGATGAGCCGAACTCGGGGCTTGATCCGATGACCTCTATATTGATTGACGACCTGATCAGCGAAATTACCGAGGAGTATAAAACGACTACGGTTATCGTTACGCACGACATGAACTCGGTGATGGGCATCGGCGACCACGTTATTTTTCTGCATAAAGGCAAAAAATGGTGGGAAGGGTCGAATACGGAGATCGCCCATACAGATAATACAGAACTCAACGATTTTGTGTTCGCCAGCAAGTTTATGCGGGCCGCCAGAGAGAAACTATAAACCTTTTTTGCACTTAAACAGACACCGGAAATTCATTCGCGCAGCATATCGTATATTTGCAATTTATTTAACAAATCCGGTCTTAACTATTATATGATCCAGCTGCTTACACCCACTTATTGGAAAGATTACGAACTGATTGATTGCGGGGATTTCGAGAAGCTGGAACGCTTTGGCAATATTATCCTGATCCGGCCGGAGCCGCAGGCGGTGTGGAGCAAAGCACTCAGCAATTCCGAATGGCAGCGCCAGCATCATATAAAATTCAAAGGACGTTCGGCAACATCGGGCGACTGGGTGAAGAAAACTCCGTCTATTCCCGACCGCTGGCATATCGAATATAAAAACCCCGAAGCTGCGATCAGATTCCGGCTGGCACTTACATCCTTCAAGCATGTGGGGATATTTCCGGAGCAGGCGGTAAACTGGGACTATATCAGCCAGAACATTAAACGGTTTAAAACGCCGCAACCCAGGGTGCTTAACCTTTTTGCTTATACCGGCGGCGCATCGCTTATTGCCCGTGCCGCCGGGGCGGATACTACGCATGTCGATTCCATTAAACAGGTGGTTACGTGGGCCAACGAGAATCAGGAACTTTCTGGTATCAGCGATATCCGCTGGGTAGTGGAAGACGCGCTGAAATTTGTGAAACGGGAACTGAAGCGCGGAAAGAAATACAACGGCATCATTCTTGACCCGCCCGCCTACGGACACGGCCCCAACGGGGAAAAGTGGAAGCTGGAAGACAACATTATGGAGATGATGAAAGACGTGGTGCAGCTGCTCGATCCGCAGGAGCATTTCCTGATCCTGAATACCTACTCGCTGGGATTTTCGTCAGTGATCATTGAGAACCTGGTAAAAAGCACCTTTCCGGATGCGCAGAACCTGGAAACCGGCGAGTTATACCTGCAGGCAACCGCAGGACCAAAGCTGCCGCTGGGTGTGTTTGGTAAATTCTGTAAATCCATTTCCTGAAATATAATTACCCCTGATCAGGATAAAAACTTTAATTAAAAAACAATTAATTTAATTTGCGTTAGTTGTTATATTGTCGGATACCGATGCGCCGTCGCCGAATATATTTAAGGTAACTATATACAACTTGGGACAAAAATACTATTAAAAAGTTCTTTGTAATTAAAAGTTATTTGATTAATTTTAAGACATCTAAGCCCGGCTATGACTATTTGGAATAGTGCACTATCGCCAAATAAGAGCCGGGCTTATAGTTTATTTAGCTCTGTTAGCCAATTTATAATATCATCTGCATCTGACATTATTTCAACCATTCTATCTACAGAATACCATAGGGGTTCTGTTTTTTCTTTGAATTTAACAAAGGCAATAGAACCATCATGTTTGAATTTATCCACCGCTTCATTATCTACCAATACTGTAAGATGAGCTAATCTATTTCGTTCCGTTTGAATAGATGTTAATTTACTTAGAATATCCTTAGATTTTTGCCATTCAGATTTTTTATGCGTTTTTAGCAGTAATTCAAACGCGCTTCGCTTTGATTCGAAAGATACAAATCTGTCACCAAGTAAAAAGTCAATCATTTCATATGAACGTACTAAATCTTGACAAAAATGATATGAAATATACCATTCCATTAATTTTTCTATTATAGCCGATCGATTTATAAATCCGCCACGAAGAAAAGCAGCCTTTTTTAAAATATTTTCCTGATACATGTGATTTAGTTTAGTCCCACAATACTACTAATTATTTTCAAATAAACTTGTCCCATATTATTATTAATATTATTTTTGTATAAGCAAACAGAATAACAATGGAAACACAATTCAAAAGCCTGATACAAGTACTTGATTTTTTCAAGGATGAAACAACTTGTGTTAAGTATTTAGCCGCTAAACGCTGGGGTGATACTCCTGCTTGCCCACATTGCGGTAATATCGGGGCTTACATCACTAACAGGGGTTACAAATGCAAGGCGAAAGAATGCCATAAAAAATTCACCGTAACCACTGGAACAACTTTTGAAAACACAAAAATATCATTGCGCACCTGGTTTGCTGCCATGTACTTATGCACCGCGCATAAAAAAGGGATTAGTTCTTTACAGTTAAGCCGCGATCTAAATATCACCCAAAAAACAGCATGGTTTTTATTGCACCGGATACGTGAAATGTTAACCATAAATGCTCAACAAATATCAGGTAACGTTGAGGTTGATGAAACGTTTGTGGGTGGCAAAAACAAAAACCGCCATGCCAATAAAAAAATAGAAGGTTCACAAGGGCGTAGTGCTGCCGATAAAACTCCGGTGGTTGGTATCGCTGAAAAATCAGAGTACACTATTATTGAACGCGAGCATAAGGTTATCAAAGGACGTAAGGTTACAGAGCGTGTATATACTAAGTATTCAAATGTGACTTTGCAAGTGGTTTCTGACACATCGGCCGAAACCCTGCATCCAATTATGTTCAAAAATGTCAAGGCTGATAGCAAAATCGTAACTGATGCTTATCGCTCTTATTGTGGATTATCAACCAACTATGAACACGTTGCCATTAAACATACAGAGGGAAATTATATCACCGTTGGCGAAGATCATACCAACACAATTGAGGGATTTTGGAGCTTGTTGAAACGCGGTATAATAGGTATTTACCATCAGGTTAGCCCAAAACATCTACATAGGTATTGTTATGAATTTGGCTATCGCTATAATACACGCATGGTAAAAGATACTATTCGTTTTGACGATGCGATCAGACTTTGTGATAACAAACGCTTGACTTATGCAGAATTAATTTCATAGATTTGAATAATGAATAAAAAACAGATTAAGCCCGCTCCAAAAAAGCGGGCTGAAACGTATGATGATAAGGTTAAATTTAACGGAACTTTAGAACAGATGATTGATATTGCAATCGTAACAAAACCTGTTAAAAAGCCGACTAAATAAAACCGTACTGACTTTATTGCATCCTTAAAATACCACGTTAAAGATGCTCGCAATAAAGAATAAGTGCGCCAGTTATGGCGTAGCTTTGTCTTTTTGCGAGTAAGGCAGTGGTATGCCGTAGGATGCGAAAGATTTAGGCTACGCTATTTTTTATCCTTAAAATACCACAAAATGAAACACTTAACAATTGCCTTTGTATTGGTTATCCTATGCTTGTCGGTTAAAGCGCAAGACTATAAATTTGAAATGACAAATGATAGTCTTATTGTATCAAAAAATGTTGTATCACTTCAAGATACACAAAATACAAAGTCCCATTTATATAAAAACGCAAAAATCTGGATTGCAAATGAATTCAGAAGTTTAAAAGATGTAGTTCAAATAGACGATCCTGAAAGCGGACATATCATAGGAAAGGGTTCTACATTATGCACAAATGGCATGTTGAGATTTAATTACACCTTTGATATAATGGTAAAAGACCAAAAATATCAGATGATAATTAAAAATGCATCTTTTTATTACAGCACTGACGATACCGAATTGCTCACTTCTGTTTATAAAGAGTATTTAACCAATCTTATAAAACATCCTCGCAGAGCGAGATTTAACTATTCTTATAGATTTGATGAAGCTAAAAGAATATTTGCCTCATTACAAACAGATCTAAACAAAGCCATGTCTGAAAATAATTCAACAGATTTCTAATGAAAACACTTACAATAATATCTCAAGCACCAAATTTCAGTTGGAACCAAAGCCTGTTAAGTTCGTTTATGTTTTTGTTATTAGGTGCTTGTTTATACATGCTGCCTACTATTTTAGCAAGGGGAAAGAAAAACATCTTATCAATAGCTGCATTAAATTTCTTTTTAGGGTGGACGTTGTTGGGATGGGTGGGAGCTTTGATATGGGCGTTATATAAAGAAGACAAATAATAAATACCAAAATTTGTATATTAAGAGGCTAAACAAAAGCCTCTTTTTTTATGCTCGAAGAAGTTCTGACAGATGCTATTTCATTAGAAATATCTATTGACAAAGATATGAGCATTGAATATGTAAATGCTATTTATGAAGGTGTAGATAAAGGGGTTTTATTAAAGACATCGAATGGTTATAGAATAACAAACGCCGGTATAGATTATTTAAGGGTGTCATCTTTTCGTCCCCACGATTCTTTCAAGAATGCAGCACATAAAAAAATTACGGCCAATAATAAAAATCCTATAATCAATCTTGTGAAAAATATATCACTTGGTGAATGGGCGGCTATTTGAACTATTATTGCAGGTATCATTGCATTATGGATTTATGTGTTACAGCCTTTATTGTCTTAAATATACGAATTTTACCTAATTTGTCCCAACTGATATATAGTTACCATATTTAATAATATTGTCATAAGTATTGATAAAATTACCCATATTCGCCCGGCGAAAAACACAGCTAAAAAAGCGTTTATTTACACTGAAAATCAGTCTGAAATGAAATTGAAAAACATTATTCTGCCTGCCGCATTTACGATTGTTTCATTGGTTTTGGTCACGGGATGTGAACAGGGAACTTCCACAAAAAAAACCGTTACGCACGACACCACCAAAAAGGTGACAGCGGAAGTGGCTAAGGAAGACACCGTTCCGGAACAGGTAAGCTACCCGCCGATTGATAAGAAGTTGTATGATTCGCTGATGAAGCGCCTGGCGCAAGGTGATACTACCGGCAAATGGCCGGTGAAGAACGCTCCGTATCCGGTACCGGGCGCTATTCTGCCGTTTAAAAGGGTGGTGGCTTTTTATGGTAACCTATACTCCAAAAAGATGGGTATCCTGGGCGAGTTGCCGCCAAACGAAATGCTTGCCAAATTAAAAGGCGAAGTAAAGAACTGGGAGAAAGCTGACCCGCAGACCCCTGTTCAGCCTGCGCTGCATTATATTGCCGTTGTAGCACAGGGTGATCCCGGTAAAGACGGTAAATACCGCTACCGGATGCCGTTCAAACAGATCGACACCGTGTTAAGTCTTGCAAAAAAGGCCCATGCGATCGTTTTCCTGGACGTGCAGGTGGCGCTGAGCAATATTCACGCAGAATTACCGCTGCTTGAAAAGTACCTCGCTATGCCACAGGTGCATTTTGGCATGGACCCTGAATTCAGCATGAAAGACGGTACGCGCCCCGGTAAAAAGATCGGTACTTACGATGCCGCCGATATTAACTACGTATCCAATTATCTGGCCGGGCTGGTACGCAAATATCATCTGCCGCCGAAGATCCTGATCGTTCACCGCTTTACCAAGAAAATGGTGACCAATTACCAGCAGATCAAACTGCACCCCGAAGTTCAGCTGGTAATGAATATGGATGGCTGGGGCGAGCCGGATCTGAAAGAAGGAACCTATCGTTACTTCATCCGCAACGAGCCTGTTCAGTTCACCGGGTTTAAGCTGTTCTACAAAAACGACATCAAAAAGGCGCCTCATCACATGCTGACACCTGAAGAGGTGCTGAAAAAGAGGCCAATGCCTATTTATATACAATATCAGTAACACGGCAGGCGAGCCGGATGTCCGTTGGGCATTCCGGGCGTTGACAGTGCCGCCTTTTCACGACTATGATCAGATGGGGAATCATCGGGTGCGGACGTATTGCGCACCGTTTTATGCAGGGTCTTTCAACTATTCCGGGTGTGCAGCTGGCAGCAGCATGGTCGCGCAGGGATGAATCGGTGACAGACTTTACCGCCCGATACGGCGGAAAAGCCTGTAAGAGCGTTGATGAACTTTTGGCTTGCGATATTGACGCCGTTTATATAGCCACCCTGCCCGATACCCATGCAGCCTACAGCATCGCGGCCCTCAATGCAGGTAAGCATGTGCTTTGCGAAAAGCCCTCGGCGGTTAACCTGCGCGAACTGGAGGCTGTACTCGAAGTGGCGACAGCCCGTAAACTTCTGTTCATGGAGGCGATGAAGCCGCCATTCTTCCCGTTATACAGAGAGCTGAAAGCCCGCCTTGCTGCTGATCCTATCGGTCAGGTTGGGTACGTTCGCGCCGGGTCATCGGTTGCGGATTGTCCGCCGGAGCATCCGAATTACAGTTTTGAGCTTGTTGGCGGGGCTATTATGGGAATTGCCCCCTATGAGGCATTTCTGGCGATCGACTTTTTAGGTAAGACACAGGAAGTGCAGACGCTGGGCAGGTTCGGCGATACGGGGATCGATATGTTCGCTATTTTTCAGAGCAGCCACCAGAACGGCTATGCGCAGCTTTATTGCGGGTTCGATCTGCACGGTAAAGGCGATGCGCTGATCTGCGGTACGCTGGGGAATGTGACTATCCACAAGAACTGGTGGAACCCGTCGAAGGCGACGATCAGCTATCTTAATGGTCGTGTTGTTGAGCTGGACGTACCCTTTACCGCAGGCGGGCTTAATTACGAGACGGAACATTTCTGCCAGCTGATCGCCGACGGCAAGACGGAGAGCGATATCATGACGCACGATATGTCGAGAGAAATGATGTTCATGCTTGACCGTGCGCGGGCGGGCATCGGTTTAAAGTTCAGGGGTGAATAGCTAACAGTTATTCGCTTCTTAAACTCTTTACAGGATTGACCAGCGCCGCCCTGACCGACTGAAAACATACGGTGATCAGTGCGATAAGCAATGCAGCCGATCCGGCCGCTGCGAATACCCACACCGGTATCCGGATCCGGTAGGCAAAGTCCTGCAGCCATTTGTCCATAATGACCCATGCCAGCGGTGACGCGATCAGCAGGGAGATCAGCACCAGTTTTATGAAATCTTTTGACAGCAATGCGGCAATACCGGTAGTTGACGCGCCCAGCACTTTCCGTATGCCGATCTCCTTTCTGCGCTGCGCGGTACTAAAAGCGGAAAGGCCCAGCAAACCAAGACAGGAAATAAGGATAGCCAGCACGGAGAAACAAATGAATAATGTTCCGAACCGTTGCTGCGCGACATATTGCTTGTTATATGCCTCATCCTCAAAAAAATAGACGAGCGGCAAACCCGGCGCAAGTTTCTTCCACTGTTGTTCGATCTGTTCGACCGTTTGTGCGATATGGCTGGAACGGATATCAAGGGTGAGGGCCGTAAAGAACCCGCTGTTAGGCCGGATGGCCACCGGCTGAACGATTTCCTGCGCCGAATGAAAATGAAAGTCAGTCACCACGCCGACAACGGTACCTTCGCTGTTGAATTGCCTGAATTTTTTGCCAATCGCATCTTCGGGCTTTTTGAAGTCAAGTTTCCTGGCCATTGCCTCGTTGATGAGCATCGCGTCGGAATCGGCAGCGAAGTCAGGCCTGAAGTTTCGGCCTGCGATGAGTTTTATATCGTATTGGTGAAAAAAGCCGGCATCGGTGTAATAGACATCGGGCAAAACTTCCTGGCTGACGCCGTTTGCGCCGGTTATCGTCGTCGGATATTTGTTGTTTGGGGTTCCCGGTACAGACGAGGAATAACAGACATTATTTACGCCCGGTATGGCAGTAAGCTGTTGTTTGACAGCCGCGATGTTCCCGGTTATGCGCTGGTCATATTGATAATCGATCACCAGCTGATGATCCTTCCGGAAGCCAAGTTGCTGATTCTGCATAAAGTCCAGCTGCTTATAGACGACTATGGTGGATATGATCAATACAATGGAAATGGCGAACTGTGCAACCACCAGCGTCTTACGGAGCATAATGCCCCCGCTGCCGGAGGCGAGCTTACCCTTCAGGCTGGTGATCGGTTTGAAGCCTGACAGGAACAGTGCGGGGTAAATACCTGAGATTAACCCAACCATAACAGCCGTAACCAGCAGGTACGCAGCATATCGCCAGTTGGAAAATATTCCGGTTGCGATGGTCGTGCCGGTTACCTGATTGAACAGCGGCAGCAGCAGCACCGCGAGGCCAAGCGCAATGAAAAAGGCGGCGAGACAGAGTATTACCGCATCCATAAAGAATTGCAGCATCAGCTGTTTTTTAGTTGCGCCAAGCACCTTGCGTACACCGATTTCCTGTGCCCTTTTTAATGAAAAGGCCGTCGTGAGATTAACGAAATTGAAACAGGCGATGAACAATACAAAAACGGCTATCACCGAAAAGATATAGATGTTTTTGACGTTTCCGCTTTCCGAGCTTCCGCTCCGGTGTCCGCGCGGCTTGCCGTATAGATAAACCCGTTTAAGCGGCTCGATGGATAATTGATATTTTGACTGACGCTGATCCATGTTGGCGGCAACAAAGGCCGGGAATTTTGCACTGAGCTTTGCAGGGTCGGTGTGGGGCTTTAACAGCAGATAGGTATAAAATCCGAAGTGTGTCCAGTTCGTGTTCCACGTGGAACCAGGCGGGATCAGCGTTGACAGCGAGAAGATCATACTTACCCGGAAATGCGAGTTGTAGGGAATATCTTTCATTATACCCGTTACAGCCGCCCGCTGCTGTCCGTTTATCAGTAAGGTCTTTCCGATAGGGTCGGTATCGCCGAAGTATTTTTTTGCTGCACTTTGGGTTAATACAACGTTGTACGGTGCCTCGAACAGATGCTTTACATCGCCGCGCAGCAAGGGCCACGTAAACACCGAAAATACGTTGCTGTCAGCATAGGCGATCTCCTCCTTGGTGGCGTTGTGCGGATTGCTTTGCAGGATCATGTCATCCATCAAAACCCTTACCGCTGTTTTAATCTCGGGGAAGGCTGCCTGTATCGCCGGTGCCATTGGCGCCGAGGTGCTTTCATAATTGACGCCTACAGGGGTATGTACGTCTGTTACCAGACGGTAAATATGGTTAGCCTGCTTGTTATAACTATCGCGGCCCGACTCGAACTGAACATACAGTATCGCAAAGAAGCAAACGCATATCCCGGTGCTTAACCCGATGATATTAATTACCGAAAACGACTTGTGGTTTAAAAAATAACGCAGCGAGGTTTTGAAGTAGCTTTTGAGCATAGCAACAGGATTAGCCTACAAGATAGGAAAAATCCGGTAAGAGAATATACAAACGCTGTTTGCCAGTGGTTTGCTGAAATATTTTTTATGTCAGGTACTTGCCCACGATCGGCATTCTCCGGCCCATGCCGAACGCCTTTGGCGATACGCGCAGGATCGGCGGCGTCTGGTAGCGTTTGTGTTCGGCCATGTTCACCAGTTTTATCACCCGGCGAACGGTATGCTCGTCGTATCCCATCTTAATGATCTCAGCGGATGAACGTCTTTCCTCGATATAAACCTGCAGGATCTTATCGAGAATATCGTACTCCGGCAGGGAATCCGTGTCCTTTTGTCCGGGACGGAGTTCCGCTGACGGCGGTTTGGTAATGGAGTTGATGGGGATGATCTCGCGGTCTTTGTTGATGTGTCGCGCAAGATCAAACACCTGCGTTTTATACACATCGCCAATGACGGAGATACCTCCGCACATATCGCCGTAAAGCGTACCGTAACCAACGGCAGCCTCGCTTTTGTTGGAGGTGTTCAGCAGGATATAGCCAAATTTGTTGCACATCGCCATCAGCAGCACGGCGCGGCTTCGCGACTGGATGTTTTCCTCCGCGATATTAAAGGGCAGACCCTTGAATTGCGGGCTCAGGGTAGATTCGAACGCCTCGGTGATGTCCTTTATCGGAACAACCTCATGCAGACAGCCGAGATTGTCAACGAGGTCCTGGGCATCTTTGATAGAGTGGTCGCTGGAGAACCGCGAGGGCAGGAGTACGGCCATCACGTTCTTCGGGCCGAGGGCCTCGGCCGCCAGCGCGCACACCACGGCCGAGTCAATCCCGCCGGAAAGGCCGAGAATGGCTTGTTTGAACCCCGACTTATAAAAATAATCTTTAATACCCAGGATAATACCTTTGTGGATCTGCTCGATGTCGCTCTCCCGTTCGGTCATTAGCGTGCTTTGGTGCGTGAACGAAACGTTCCCGTTATCGTCAAGATCGTAATAGGCAAAGCTTTCCTCAAAATAAGGTAGCTCGTCGATCAGTTTTCCGCTGTTATCAAACACCAGCGATCCGCCATCAAAAATGAGTTCGGTCTGCGCTCCCACATGGTTAACATACAGCAGCGGCAGGTGGTAGCGTTTGGCGTTGTCCTTCAAAATCGCAATGCGTTCCTCGTCGTGGTTGTAGGCAAAGGGAGAGGCGGCGATGTTGATCATCACATCCGGCGCCTGCTTGATCAGCGTATCCATTGGCCGGGTGACATACAACGGATTTTCGATGGTGTTCCAAAGGTCTTCGCAAATGGTAAGCGCTATCTTTTTTCCTTTAAATTCGATGCAGCTGAACTCGGTAGCGGGTTCAAAGTAGCGGTACTCGTCAAAAATATCATAGTTAGGCAGCAGCGCCTTGTTAGCGATGGCTTTTATTTTCCCGTCCTCGATAAAATAGGCTGAGTTGTTGAGGTCCTTTCCTTCCGGACGGTTGTTCGGGGTGGGCAGCCCGATAATACAGGCAATTCCATGGCATTCTTCAGCGATCTTCTGTGCAGACGATTCGCAAAGTCCGATAAATTCATCAAACTCCAGGAAGTCGCGTGATGGATAGCCGCATACGCAGAGCTCGGCAAATACCACCAGGTCGGCTCCGTTTGCGCGGGCTTTTTTTATGTGCTCAATAATTTTGGCGGTGTTTGATTCAAAATTGCCAACATGGTAATTGAGCTGGGCTAAGGCGATCTTCATGATTAAATTAATCTGGTTGTAGATAACAAACGGTTTAACGGGGCCGTTTGCATATTTAAATGCAAATAAAAATTATTTTTGCCCAAAGCACAAACGATGACACTTTTAAACCCCAAAAAGCAGCTTCTTTATTTTTTATCCCTTTCTATCGCCGTTTTGGTAAGCGCATGTAACCGGCATAAAAAAATCGATGTCAGCAATATACCGGTTAATATCAGGATTGAGCGCTTTGACCAGGAATTTGACGCCATGCGTACAAAGCCGATGGCGCAGCAGGCGGCTTACCTGCAGCGGAAATACGGCGTATTTTACCAGGATTTCCTGGGCCTGATGTTGCAGGACCGCAATATCAACATTAAAGACACCACCTATTTTGAATTGCTGCGGAAGGTATTTGCCAACCGTGCATACAATGATCTGAAGCACGATGTGGATTCCGTTTTTAAGGGTGGCCTGGATGATCAGAACGAGGAACTGACGGATGCCTTCAGGCGGGTCAAATATTATTTCCCCCGTACGCATATTCCTAAAATATATTCCTACTATTCGGGTTTCGAGGCGCAGACGATGGTCGGGACAGGTTACTTCGGTATCGGGCTTGATTTATTTCTCGGCGGCAATTCCAGGTTCTATCCGGCACTGACGGAAGCGTATCCGCATTATCTTTCGCAGTTTTTTAATAAAGAGAACATTGCCCCCCGTGTTATTGAAGGCTTTGTCCGTGAAGATATGTTCCCGGAAAGCGACAGCAGTAAAACGCTGCTTTCAAAAATGGTTTATAACGGGAAGATCATGTATCTGATGGATCAGCTGCTGCCCGATGTTGCCGACACTACCAAGATCGGTTACACCAATGCGCAGTTGCAATGGTGCGAGCAGTTCAAGGACAAGATATGGGCTTATTTCCTGGATGAGAGCCTTTTATATGAGAGCGATTATAATAAGATTCAGAAATATCTGACCGAAGCTCCGTTCACCCCTGGCCTGGGCGAAAAGAACGAGTCTGCACCTAAGCTTGCTGTTTGGACAGGTTGGCAGATGATCCGCCAATATATGGACAGGCACCCCGAGGTAACGTTGCCCGCGCTAATGGCGGACGACGATGCGCAGAAGATCTTAAACGAATCGAAATACAGGGGAAAATAACCCGGACTTGGTTCAAGCCAGGCGGTAAATAATAACTATCTGTTTTCCGGAATTTATTTTAATATGGCAAAAACCGCTTTTAACGCGATTAATACGCCGATAATTAAAATAATATTGGCTACGATATTGTTATAACGGAAATCAGCAAAACGCAGGTAAACACCGGTAACACCGATCACGATTGCAACTACCATTAATTTATAGTGTCCTTCTGCGTTGGCGTTTTCTGTTGAGTTCATGTTGTATGGTCTTATGTGCCGCAAATATAATCGGTTTGGGTAAAATATAAATTTAATTTTGGAATTAAATTTTGAGGGATAGTTCCTTTACCCCCGGTAATTGCTGTTACCGTATCCTTTTATAACGGTAGGTCCCTTTTATCCTGCTGTTGAGAAAGGTGCCTTTGGAGTCCGCATTTTTCATCTCCTCAAATACCGGCGCGGGCACTCCCTTATAATCATAAACGCTGCCCGATGTATAGGTTATCCGCAGCGTGGAAGTACTTTCATCGTATTTCATGGCCGCTACGACTGAGGAAGGCATTTGCGTTAAAATATGCTTTGCGCCTTTTGGGTCACTTTTTCAAGATCGATACCCTTACCGAGTACGCCCTTAAACAGATCACCGGTTTCTTTCAGCCGGTCTGCGGCGTTGAAAATGGTAAAGTCCGTCATTTTTAGTCCGTGTTTTACCTCGTCCCAGCTAAGCGGCATGGAGACGGTCGCACCGGGTTTAGGCCTCAACGAGTAGGGCCCCGCTATGGTCGCCCCCGGGCGGTTCTGCAAAAAATCGAGATACATTTTGCCTTTCCGGTTGGCTACAGTTCGCTCAAGGCTGGTAAATTCCGGGATCTTTTTATGAACGATGTTCACAATGATGCGCGCAAACATCTGCGACTGGTCGTACGTGTATTTCGCTCCGAGCGGAATATAAATATGCATGCCGGTTGAACCGGAGGTTTTGCAGCATGAGGGCACATCAATGGCATCGAGCACTTGCTTCACTTCCAGCGCCGCATCGATCACCTGGTCGAACGTGTTTTTATCGGGGTCGAGATCGATCACACAATAGTCCGGATTGTCCGGCGATTGTATCCGGCTGAACCAGGGGTTCATTTCGATACAGCCCAGCGAAGCCATCCACAACAAAACAGCCTCATCGCTGCCCACCAGGTATTCCTTATGCTCCCCGTCACTGGTGGTGTAGGGAAAGGTTTTGGTGATCCAGTCCGGCGCTTTGCCCTTTATGTCTTTCTGATAAAAGCTGGAACCGTGAATGCCGTTCGGAAAGCGGTTGAGCGACATTGGCCGGTCCTTTAAATAAGGCAGGATATATTCAGCGATCTGGTAATAATAATTGAACATATCCCGTTTGGTCACGCCGTCTTCCGGCCAGTAAATTTTGCTCAGGTGGGTAAATTTCAGATCGTGTCCGCATATTTTGCGTACCTGCGTCTCGTCTTTTGGATTCAGCAATGTTTTACGCGATTTATCCTTTGTCGGACTAATGGCGCTGGTGTGGTGGTCCATATGATCATCTGCCTCCTTCACGGTTTCACCGGTGTCCTGCGGTGTTTCCAAAATTACATCTTTTGCTTTTTTATCAATGCGCATACCTTTAAAAGATGCCTGGCGGAACACCCCGTCTGACGTTACCTCTGCAAAGGCAACTTCGCCCACGAGTTCAGGTTTAAGCCAGGTTGGTTTGGCGCCAAGCCTTTTCGGCCTGAAACGCGAGGGCTTGTCCACGTCCGGCTCGGTCTCGAAGGGGCTTTCCCCGGTGATCAGCGGTTTAAACTGATCCATCATTTCTTTCTGCATCTTGTCGTTAAAGCCCGTGCCCACCTTTCCTGCGTAGCGCAGCTTGTTATTGTCGTAAACGCCGAGTACCAGCGCGCTGAAGGTTTTGCTGCTTCCGGCATTTTTGGTAAACCCGGCGATAACCACCTCCTGCCGCCGCTGCACCTTGATCTTTAGCCACTCTTTTGAGCGCAGATCGGACGTATAAACGCTGTCTGCTTTCTTGGCAATGATACCTTCCAGCCCGATGCGCTCAGCCGCTTTGAAAAATTCGATGCCATTGGCCTCAAAAACCTTGCTCATACGAATATGGTCATCGTCAGGGAGTATTTTCTTTAAAACCGCCAGGCGGTCGCGCAGCGGAAGGCCCATCAGGTTTTTACCCGCATACGACAGAATATCGAACACATAATAGACCAGATCGCCGTCAGCTTCGCTTCTCCAGTTTTGCAGTGCGCCAAAGTCCGAAATCCCTTTTTTGTTCAGTACCACAATTTCACCGTCGATCACGGCGTCCATCTGCCATTTTTTGAGCCTGTCAGCAATCGGATAAAATTTATCAAAAGGCAGGTTGTTTCGGGAGATCAACTGGGCGTCTGTCTTACTAACAAAGGCCAGGGCGCGATAACCATCCCACTTAACCTCATACAGCCAGTCGGGGTCGTCAAAGGGCTCGTCCACCAAGGTAGCCTTCATCGGTCTGACGTTTTTGATAATAGCTTTTTTGGGAGCGGCTTTTAATAGGGCGTCGGCATCGCTGCCGCCGGTATCAGCAACGGGAACGTGGGTTTCGTCGCTTACCGAATCTTCAGCTGGCTTTACCGGTTTTGCTTTTTTTTTCAGCGTTTTTTTAACCGGTTCTTCATGCCCGTTATGCCATACTTTCTTGCTGCCCTCTTCCATTTCGGATATGGTTTTCCCCGAAATGACCGATTCATCAAGATCGGTAATATCCTTTGCAGAGGCGTAGTCATCGTTATGTTTGATGAGCAGCCACGCATTTTCGCCCATGCCATGCGTTTTAACCAACGCAAACTCCCCGTGCAGCTTTTCGCCGTGCAGCACGATCTTTAGCTGCCCGGACTTTAACTGTTCCAGCAAAGCCTTTTCCTGTTCTTTTTTACCTGATATTTTTTCGATCGGTTCATAGGTGCCTTCATCCCATACGATCACCGTTCCGCCGCCATATTCGCCCTGTGGGATAGTGCCTTCAAACTTCCGGTAGTCATACGGATGATCTTCTACCATCATGGCCAGCCGTTTCACCTTGGGGTCTGTTGACGGCCCCTTGGGGATCGCCCAGCTTTTTAAAACGCCGTCCATCTCCAGCCTGAAGTCATAATGCAGGTGCGATGCATCATGTTTTTGCACCACAAAGGTCAGACCGCCGGCACGGGGGCTTTTCCCGCTTTTCGGCTCGGCGGTTTTGCTGAAATCGCGTTTCTCCGCATATTTTTCGAGACTCATAGCGTACAGGTTTTACGTTAACGGTTACCTGCCGCCGGAACGACCGGCGGCAATGTCAGTAACAAAGTCCTGTGGAAAATAGTTTTCTTAGAAAGAAAGAATTGCCTGAACGATCAGTTTTTTAGCGCGGCCGTTTTTTTGAAGCGAAGGTGCCTGTATGCCACCCACAGCCCTGCCGCCACTGCAATAAAGATCCAGACTTTGGCAAGCGAGACAATCGCGTCTCCAAAAAGAACGAAGCTTTCGCGTATAGAAATTCCAAGTCTTTTGAAAAAGGGCTGGCGATAGTTGTTAATATCATCGTTAACGACAATTTCACGATGAATCGTGTTGTTTTGATAAAAGCTCAGACTGACGATACTATTTTTAACTTCGTCGTCTATCAGCCGGTTGCCGATTTGCTGATCAACCATATCGTCCTTCAGCAATAATACATCCGTAGGGTTTTTTATGATGACCTTACCATTTTTTTGCTGTTTTATGAGATCAGTTCGGTTTTTCAATTTCATGGTTGCTGATAGATAACTAAGTGATTGGTCCGAAATGTCAGTACTACGACTATCGGTCACGATGCTGAGGCGCGCTATCTCATTCATAAATTCAAATAATTTCTCCGCTGGTACTTTGACCGTCATTTCGCCTCTGATCGATAGGGAGGTTATGCGCAATAACGAATCGGCGTCACCGCCGATATCGCGAATTCCATTATTGGATGAGATAATCCGCTGATGCATGATCATGCCATGAAAGTTTTTGGTGATTGTAGCTATCTTTTCGGCACTTTGCTGAACGTTCTTTACCTTAAATTGCATGTCTGAGGTTTTGAAAAGCTTTTGGGCTGTGTCATTAACGGCATTTTGAAATACGGCTGAGGTGTCGGCATTACTTGCAAATTCACCTGGTTTTGAATGGCTGCAGGCAATAAGCAGCCCCAGCCCCGCCATGAGCGGAATTAGATGTCTTGTTTTCATAATAAAATTTGGTTTGTTTGTTTTTGGTAACCTTTATACCAGAAAACATCAATAGGTAACCCTTGTGCAGGCAAACGACGCGCGGCAAAAAGCAACCGCTAACAACGCAGCTTAAATTTTGTTGTCAGCGTGGCGCCAGAATGTTGGGTTTAACGCGAAAGTCCTCCGGATTATCTCGTCGCGGAGCCGTTTTAAGACCGGACTTACCAAAACTTAGCAAAAAAGGTTCCTGAGTTTCAAAAATACCTCTAAAATTTTGAAGTACAGACGGTTATCAGGGCCGTTAAAAACAACTCATTAGTTAGCTATTTTGGCTGGTTTTAAGCATAAAAAATACTTATTTAGAATTAATATAAATTATATATTGGTGTCATTTATTTGTCACTGATAGTGTAATAAATTTTACTTTTGTGCTTGAAAAAATCGGGTTATAGTTACATTTCTCTGTGAATATCAATCATTAACAATAAAATTATTTAGTATAAATACGCTTTATGAGGAGTTTCTCATTAATTTTTAAACAATTCTCACGGTCGGTTTTACTGATTGCCTGTTTTGCTTTTTTGGGCACCAGGGCTTGGGCGCAGGGGGATGCTGCAAAGGGCGAGGCCCTGTTCAAATCCAAATGTACCGCCTGCCATAAAATAGATCAGCAATTGGTAGGTCCTGCTTTAGGTAAGTTGGTTACAGAGGAAACTGATGATAAATACCTGATCAAGTGGATACAGAACAACCAGGCGCTCATCGCCGCTAAAAACCCTAAGGCCGTTGCCATTTACAATCAGTTCAACCAGTCGAACATGACTGTTTTTTCTGATCTGAGCGACGCAGATGTAACAAACATTATCACTTATATCCGCGACGACTGGAAAACAATATCGGCCAAACCGGCAGCTGGCGCTACGACCGGTACTGAGCCTGCGGCTGAAAAAGGCCCAAGCAAGGTGCTGGTAATTGCACTGTTTGGTGTGATTGTGCTTGCGTTCATTATCATCCTGGTTTTAAACCGGGTGATCGCTACGCTGGAGCGCCTGCTGGTAAAGAACAAGGAAGCATTGATCGTTGATACCGAAGAGGCTCCTGAAGGCGAACAGGTTGACAGATTGGCCGGATTGAAAAAACTGGCGAAGAACAAAAAGCTTGTCTTCTTCATTTTATTATGCGGTACCATTGCGCTGGGCAGCTGGACATGGGTTACCATGTGGAACGTTGACGTTCATACAGGTTATCAGCCGGTACAGCCGATCAAATTCCCGCACGATCTGCACGCAGGCGCGATGAAGATCGATTGTCAGTACTGCCACTCCGGTGCGTACAAATCAAAGAATGCATCTATTCCTTCGCTTAATGTTTGTATGAACTGTCATAAAACGGTGAAGACCGAATCTCCGGAGATCCACAAGATCTACGATGCATTGGGTTACGATCCTAAAACAATGAAATACGACAGCACCAAGTCTCACCCGATGCAATGGGTGCGTATCCACAGCCTGCCTGACTTCGCTTACTTTAACCACTCTCAGCACGTTAAGGTTGGCAAGATCAAATGTCAGCAGTGCCACGGTCCGATCCAGGAAATGAAAGAGGTGTATCAATATTCACCGCTTACCATGAAATGGTGTATTCAATGCCACAAACGTACCAACGTTGACTTTAAAGGAAACGCTTACTATACTAACCTGCAGCAAGTGCATGATCTGTTAAAACAGAACAAAAAAGTTACGGTGGCTATGATGGGCGGTATCGAGTGCGGTAAGTGCCACTATTAATATCATATTATTAAAACACAGCATTACAGTTTATATAGCTTAAATGGATAGCAATAAAAAATACTGGAAAGGTTTAGAAGAGCTGAACGAAACCCCCGAATTTGTTGAACTCAACAAGAACGAATTTGCGGAACCTATTCCTATCGAAGAAGTTTTAACCGGCGGTGGTCTGAGCGGCCGTACCCCGCGCCGTGATTTTTTGAAAGCACTGGGTTTTGGCGTGGGCGCAGTTACATTAGCGGCCTGTCAGAAGGTTCCGGTTCATAAATCATTACCTTATTTAATAAAACCGGAGGAAGTTACTCCGGGCGTTCCAAACTACTACGTTTCAACCTATAACGGTCAGGCTATCCTGGTGAAGACCCGCGAAGGTCGTCCGATCAAGATTGAAGGCCATCCAAAGGATATCATCGCCAAAGGCGGAGCGAGCGCGCAGGCGCAGGCTTCTGTGCTTGACCTGTATGATGTGAACCGTTTGCAGGGCCCTGTAAAGGACGGTGAGCAAACCGGTTGGGCGCAGGTGGATGATTTTGTGGTAAGGGAACTTTTGGCGATCAAAGGCGCAGGCAAAAAGATCGCTATCGTTACATCAACCGTTACCAGTCCGTCAACTTCAGGTGTTATAGCCGACTTTATCAAACAGTTCCCGGCTGCTAAACATATTAACTACGACGCAGTATCCTATACCGGCATTATCCAGGCTAATCAGAACAGCTTCGGAAAGGCCGTATTACCGCATTATAATTTTGACAAGGCCGACGTGATCGTGAGCTTTGCCGCTGATTTTCTGGGTACATGGATCTCTCCTGAAGAGTTTACCCGCCAGTATGTTTCCAACAGGAACAGCAAATCACTGGAAAATAAGAAAATGTCACGTCACATTCAGTTTGAATCAGGCATGAGCCTGACCGGTTCGAATGCTGACGTACGCATCCCGGTTAAACCATCTGAGGAAGGTTTGGCCCTGATTGCTTTATATAACGCTGTTTCGGGAACCACGCTTCCCGGCTCAAAGCCGCTGGACAACAAGACTGCCAATACAGCGATCACCCTTGCCGCCAAGGAACTGCTGGCAGCAAAAGGAAAAGCGCTGGTGGTAGCAGGATCAAATGATGTTGCTTCACAGATACTCGTAAATGCGATCAACTCATTACTGGGTAGCTACGGCACTACGATCGATCTGGATAATCCTTCCATGCAGTATGCCGGCAACGACGCTGAGTTCGTTGAGCTGGTGAATGATATGAAGGCGGGTGCGGTAGATGCCGTGTTCTTTTTGAATGCTAACCCTGTTTATGACTATTATAACGGCAAGGATGTTGCTGACGGCTTGAAAAAGGTCCGTTTGAAAGTTTCGTTTGCTTCAAGCAATGACGAAACCTCAGCGCTTTGTAATGTTGTTGCGCCAAACCACCATTACCTTGAGTCATGGGGCGACGACAACGCAATAAGCGGTTACTACACCGTAATGCAGCCTGCTATCAACCCGGTTTATGACACCCGTCAGGCAGAACAAACCCTGATGAAGTGGAGCGATAACCCGGCTAAAGATTACTATACATACGTTAGAAATAACTGGGATACCAACCTGCTTGCAAAAGGTGGGTTAAGTGGCCAGAAAGGCTGGGAAGCTCTTCTGCAGACCGGTTTTGTTCAGGAAGCTGCCAAACCGGCCGGATCTTATCCGTTTGTATTAAGCCTTGCAGCAGTAGCGCAGACCATCCTGGGCCACAGCGCTGAACTAACTGCCGGTGCGGATAAAATGGAATTGGCGCTTTATCAAAGCCCTGCCATTCGTGACGGTAAGCGTGCCAACAACCCATGGTTGCAGGAATTGCCTGATCCGGTATCTAAGGTAACCTGGGATAACTTCGCGGCAATGTCACCGTCAGATATGAAAGCCAAAGGCTTGATCGATGGCGATGTGATCAAGATCGAGGCTAACGGCTATGCTGTTGAACTGCCGGTGTTATCACAACCCGGACAAACACGGGGTACCATGTCTGTTGCTGTAGGTTATGGCCGTACAGTGGTTGGTCCGGTAGGGATCAATGTTGGTAAGAATGGCTATCCTTTCAGCAGCCTGCGTAACGGCACTATCCAGGGAGCGGCTGTTGTGAGCATATCGGCTACCGGCGATAACTCTCCGTTAAGCCAGACACAAACGCACCACTCTATCGAGGGTCGTAACAGCATCATCAAGGAAGCGAAATTTACTGAATATCTTAAAAATCCTGCTGCCGGAACAGGTAAGAGCGAGGATCACAAAGAATACAAACCAGATCTTTTCTGGCAAAAATACGACCGCCCTACGTACGACTGGGTAATGGCGATCGACCTTAACGCATGTACCGGTTGCGGTGCCTGTGTGGTTGCCTGCAGCGCGGAAAATAACGTGCCGGTGGTAGGTAAGGCCGAAGTTGGCCGCCGCCGCGAAATGCACTGGATCCGTATCGACCGCTACTACAGCTTTAACGATAACGGCGACGGCGGCATAACCCGCGAACACGAGATCGCTAAACTTGACGATCTTGACAACGTACGGGTGGTTTATCAGCCGATGCTTTGTCAGCATTGCGAGCACGCACCTTGCGAAACTGTTTGCCCGGTACTGGCCACCGTTCACTCGTCAGAAGGTTTGAACCACATGGCTTATAACCGCTGTGTAGGTACCCGTTATTGTGCAAACAACTGTCCTTATAAAGTTCGCCGCTTTAACTGGTTCAACTACTGGAACGATTCACGCTTTGATAACTACCTGAACAACGAGCATACGCAATTGGTGCTTAACCCGGATGTTACTACACGTTTCCGCGGTGTGATGGAGAAATGTTCAATGTGTATCCAGCGTATCCAGGCCGGTAAGCTGAAAGCAAAAATTGAAAACCGTCCGCTTAAGGATGGTGAGGTCAAAATGGCCTGCCAGCAGACTTGCCCGGCCAATGCGATCATCTTCGGTAACCAGGCTGATCCTGAATCGGAAGTTTCAAAAGCTTTGAGAAGTGAAAGAACTTACTACGTTCTGGAAGAACTTGGTGTACAGCCAGGTGTGGGTTACCAGACAAAAATTAGGAATATATCTGAAACAGAAGCTTAAATTATACAAAGAGAGAGAATTAAAATATGGCATCTCATAGCGAATCAATAATCAGGGAACCGTTAATTACGGGTAAGGATATTACCTACGCCCAAATTACGAACGATGTACTCCGCCCTGTTGAAAATATGCCCGGCAAAGCTTGGTGGATTGGTTTCTCCGTAGCATCGCTGGGAGCCTGTCTGTGGGTTTTTGCAGTTAGTTACACCTTTTGGTACGGTATCGGCGAGTGGGGATTGAATAAAACGGTTGGCTGGGCCTGGGATATCACCGGTTTCGTGTGGTGGGTAGGTATCGGTCACGCCGGAACCCTGATCTCAGCGATCCTCCTGCTCTTCCGGCAGAACTGGCGTAACTCCATCAACCGCTCCGCAGAGGCGATGACGATCTTTGCGGTAATTTGTGCCGCCACGTATGTAGTATCACACATGGGCCGTCCATGGCTGGCTTACTGGCCGCTTCCGCTGCCAAACCAGTTCGGTTCTATCTGGGTTAACTTTAACTCACCGCTTGTTTGGGACGTATTCGCGATATCGACTTATTTCTCCGTTTCGCTGGTGTTCTGGTACACAGGTTTACTTCCTGACCTGGCAACCATCCGCGACCGCGCGACCGGTATCCGCAGAAAGATCTATTCGGTAATGTCATTCGGCTGGACGGGTTCGGTAAAAACCTGGCAGCGTTTCGAAACGGTGTGTTTGATCCTTGCAGGTATCTCAACACCACTTGTACTTTCGGTACACACCATCGTATCCATGGACTTTGCCACATCGCTTGAGCCGGGCTGGCATACCACCATCTTCCCGCCGTACTTCGTTGCGGGTGCGATCTTCTCAGGTTTCGCGATGGTACAAACGCTGTTGCTGGTAACCCGTAAAGTACTCGGTCTTGAAAACTATATTACCATGTTCCACATCGAGGCGATGAACAAGATCATCCTGCTTACAGGTTCCATCGTAGGTGTGGCTTATCTGACAGAGTTCTTCATTGCCTACTATTCAGCAGGTGAGTATGAGCAATATACATTCCTGAACAGGTTCATCGGTCCGTACTGGTGGGCGGGTTGTATGATGTACGGCTGTAACGTGCTGATGACGCAGCTGATGTGGTTCAAGAAGATCCGTACCAATATTCCGATCTCATGGGTGCTTTCCATCGTGGTGAACATCGGTATGTGGTTTGAACGTTTCGTGATCATCGTAGTTTCCCTGCACCGCGACTTCGTGCCATCGAGCTGGGCGATGTTCTACCCTACATGGGTTGATATGAGCGTGTTTGTAGGCTCTATCGGTTTGTTCTTTACCATGTTCCTGTTATTTATCCGAGTACTGCCTTCAATAGCAATGGCGGAAGTGAAACTGATATTAAAGAGCTCAAGCGAGCAGGCCAAGCTTAAACTCATCAAGAGCGGCCACCTTGACAATGAGCAGGTTGATTTTTACAAGGAGTCGCTGACGTCGTTTGACAGCGTGGATATTACTGACTACAACAAAGCATAAAAATGAGCAAAACGAAATATATTTTAGGCCTTTTTGCCGATCCCGACGAAATGATGGAAGGGATTGATAAACTGCAAAAGAACAGCGTCCCTATTTATGATGTGTTCACGCCGATGCCGATTCACGGCCTTGAGCGTAAGCTTGGAATCAAGGACTCACGGTTAGGTTATGCAGCTTTTATGTTCGGCTGCCTGGGTGGTACCACTATTTTCACGATGGCTTATTTTATGCTGGTGAAGGACTGGCCGATGGATATCGGTGGTAAACCGGCTTTTGCTATGCCGGATTTTGTGCCGATCACCTTTGAATGGACGGTTTTATTTACCGCATTCGGCATGGTAGCGACATTCTTTTACGCCACTCACCTTTTCCCCGGCCGTACGCCAAGGGTAATGGACCTGAGAGCGACCGACGACAGATTCGTTATCGCCATTGATGCAAAAGGTAACATCCCGCACGATGATATCACTAATTTATTAAAAGAAGCAGGAGCAGTAGAAGTTAAGCATAACGACAGAAAATATGTTAGCTATGAATAAAAGTAAAATATTGGGCATAACGGTTATTGCTATTGTTGCAACGGTTATTATCACATCGTGCAAGGATAAGAGGGATACCGGATGGGAATACGCTCCCAATATGTATGAGCATATCGCTTACGACCCCGATCAGAAGAACGATAATTTTAAAGATGGCAAGACCGCTCAGTTGCCGCCTCCGGGAACTACGCCTGTTGGTTTTGTGAGATTTGATTATCCCAACACCAAAGAGGGCTATGAGCAGGCCGGACTGGAAGTAAAAAGTCCGTTGCCGCAAACTGCAGCTAACTTTGCGGATGGCAAAGTACTGTTCGAGCATTTTTGCTCTCCTTGTCACGGTATGACCGGGCAGGGCGACGGATTGGTAGTAGCGCACGGGTTCCCGCCGCCGCCATCCTATTCAAAAGGACAATCGTCACGCGGTGGGGAAATGAAAGACCTCACAGACGGTAAAATTTATCATACCATTACTTATGGCGTAAATGCAATGGGTTCATACGCTTCGCAGCTTGACCCTACCGAGCGCTGGAAAGTAGTGATGTATGTTCACCATTTACAAACTTTATAAGCTGAATTATTAATGAATACTTCTCATAGTTTCGACGGGCAATTTGAATTTAAAGGCAAGGCCAAAACCTGGAGCCTGATCATGATAGCCATTGGCGTGATCGGACTGCTGGTGGGCTTCTTAACTAACGGTGAACGCACTTTTGCAAACTTATTGCTGAACGGCTATTACATGTCATGCGTTTGTATCTGCGGTGTTTTCTTTTGCGCAGTGCAATATGTGGCACAGGCTGGTTGGTCAACTGCAATACTGCGTGTTCCGCAGGCCTTTGCCAGGATCTTACCCTACGCAGGTATCATTTTACTGATCGTTATCGTTGCTGGTCTGTTCATCACCCATCAGGGCGCTAATGAAGAAGGCCAGATCACTTCTATCCCTTACCTCTATAAATTATGGGCGGTTAAGGGTGTGACTGATGCGCACAGCGAAAACTTCGACGCCATTATCACGGCAAAGTCAGGTTACCTGAATATTCCTTTCTTTTTGATCCGTTTGGTGATATACCTCGGTAGCTATAGCCTTCTTGGCCGTATGCTGGCAAAATATTCCGCCAACGAAGATGAGTTGGGTGGTATGTTTAACTACAACAAGAGCTTTAAAATCTCGGTAATATTCCTGGTAATTTTCGGATTTACCGTTCCTTTGTTCGCTTTCGATACCATCATGTCTCTGGAAGCGCATTGGTTTTCAACCATGTTCGGCTGGTATAATTTCGCGGCCCTTTGGGTTGGCGGTCTGTCGGTGATAACGCTGGTAATTATCCTGTTGCGTCAGGCTGGTTATATGGAATGGGTTACAGAAGATCACCTGCACAATCTCGGACAGTTGATGTTCGGTTTCTCGGTGTTCTGGACATACCTTTGGTTTGCACAGTTCCTGTTAACCTGGTATGCTAACATACCTGAGGAAGCTGCTTATTTCTACAGAAGATGGGAGCCTCAGTTTAAACCCTGGTTCTGGCTTAATATTATCATCAACTTCCTGACGCCGTTACTGGTATTGATGTCCCGCGACTCAAAACGTAAGGTAAGCATATTAAAGGTTGCCTGTATCATCCTGATCTGTGGTCACTGGCTGGATTACTGGCAGATGATCATGCCTGGAACAGTTGGCGCTCCGCAGGGTTCTGAATGGTACACTGAGTTAAGCCCGATAGATCTGGCCATATTTGTTGGATTCGCAGGATTATTTACATTTATGTTTGGCAGCGCGTTCAGCAAGTTCAAATCGCTGATCCCGAAAAAGCATCCGCTGCTACAGGAAAGTCTGCACCATCATTTATAATAATTATTATTTTTGCACTTTATAAAGGGAATACCAAACAACCATTAAAATGGGATTCAAACGATTAATAAATTCTAAAAAAACACAATCGCTTTTTGCAGCGTTCGTGCTGTTCGGCACTAACCAGCTGATGGCGCAGACATCGGCCGAGGGGAATGCTACCCCGGTTGATAAGGGCGCTATGTGGACGGAAGTTGCTTATTATGTACTTCTGTTGTTGGTAGCTGCATTCTGCGTAGCTATACTGGGTAAAATATTAAGGGTATATGATCTTACCCAAAAGATGCAGGGAAAGAAAGGCATCAACTGGAATACTGTAATGGGAGTTTGTTGTGCCTTATTCCTGGTAGCAGGTATGTATGGCGCTTACTGGTCAATCACCAAGCAGGGTGCTATGACATTGCCGGAAGCCGCTTCTGCGCATGGCGGTGCTATCGATGCGATGTTTACTACAACGACTATTCTGACGCTGATCGTATTCGTTATCACGCAGATATGTCTGTTTAGCTTTGCCTTTTTATATCGTGGTTCTGACAAGCGAAAAGCATTGTTCCTCCCTCACAATAATACCATTGAAAAGGTTTGGACGATCATCCCGGCCATTGTGTTGACCATATTGGTTGTTTTCGGATTTTTTACCTGGCAGAAAGTAATGGACAGTAAAGAGGTTAAGGGCGACCTTAACATCGATGTAACCGGTCATCAGTTTGCGTGGGAGATCCGTTATCCCGGACCTGATGGTAAGCTTGGTTCAACCAATTTCAGACTTTATACCACGCTGAATAAATTAGGTGTTGATTTTAAAGACCGTAACAGCCTTGACGATTTGTCTGCTGATACATTGGTGCTTCCTGTAAATCAGTCCATCCGTATCAACATCCACGCACAGGATGTGATCCACAGTTTATATATGCCGCATTTCCGTGTTCAGCTGAATGCCGTTCCCGGGCTGCCTACTTACTTTAAATTCGTTCCGACTATCACTACCGCAAAAATGCGTATGATAACCGGAGATCCTAATTTTGAGTACCTGCTTTACTGCAACAAGATCTGCGGTGTAGCCCATTATAATATGCAAAGAGTAGTGCGTGTGGTTACGCAGGCTGAATATCAGGATTGGATAGCAAGACAGAAACCATATTTAACCGACCAGTTAAAAAAGGAGCTGCACTTTGCCGACAACAAGCCTTCCGGCCAGGTACAGGCATCATCAAACAGGTTAGCGTTAAACAATTAATATAGAGTAACGATATGTCAACATTAGCAGTTCACGATCACGGAGTAGTGCATCACGAGGAAGGTCACGAACACCACCATAAAGCAACTTTTCTAAATACTTACGTATTCAGTCAGGATCATAAGATGATCGCCAAGCAGTTCCTGGTAACAGGTATCATTATGGCTTTCATCGCGATGAGTTTGTCGATATTATTCAGGATTCAGCTTGCCTATCCCGAAAAATCATTCCCTTTCCTGACTACATTACTTGGTCATTTCGCACCTAACGGCCGTATCAGCGCCGACTTTTATATGTCTCTGGTGACCATACACGGTACCATCATGGTATTCTTTGTATTGACTGCCGGCTTGAGCGGAACGTTTGCCAACCTGCTGATTCCTTTACAGGTAGGTGCAAGAGATATGGCTTCGCCATTTGTTAACATGCTTTCATACTGGTTCTTCTTTATCGCCAGCTTGGTTATGTTATCATCTTTCCTTGTTCAGAAAGGCCCTGCAAGCGGTGGCTGGACTATTTATCCGCCGCTGTCTGCCCTGCCGAAAGCCATGCCGGGTTCCGGAACGGGTATGACCTTATGGCTGATCAGTATGGTACTGTTCATCGCGTCGCAGTTAATGGGTGGTATCAACTATATCAGTACCGTATTGAATATGCGTACCAAGGGTATGGACCTTTGGAAAATGCCGTTGACTGTATGGGCGCTGTTCCTTACTGCCGTATTGGGTGTGTTATCATTCCCGGTATTGGTTGCAGGTGTGGTGTTGCTGATCTTTGACCGCAGCTTCGGTACCAGTTTCTACCTTTCTGACATTATCCTGAATGGCGCTGTTCAGCCTTACGAGGGTGGTAGTCCGATCTTATTCCAGCATTTGTTCTGGTTCCTGGGTCACCCGGAAGTATATATCGTAATTATGCCTGCGATGGGTCTGTCGTCCGAAGTACTGGCGGTGAACTCACGTAAACCGATCTTCGGTTACCACGCGATGGTTTACTCGCTGATCGGTATATCGGTACTTTCATTCATCGTATGGGGACACCACATGTTTGTAACGGGGATGAATCCGTTCCTCGGCGGCGTATTTATGATAACGACACTGATCATTGCGGTGCCGTCGGCGGTGAAGACATTCAACTGGCTGGCCACGTTATGGCGGGGCAACATCCGGTTCACACCGGCCATGCTTTTCGCAATCGGTATGGTTTCATTCTTTATTTCAGGTGGTTTAACCGGTATTTTCCTGGGTAATGCCGCGCTGGATATCAACTTACACGATACTTACTTTGTTGTCGCTCACTTCCACCTCGTGATGGGGTCGGCAGCTATATTCGGTATGCTTGCCGGGGTTTATCACTGGTTCCCGAAAATGTTCCGTCGTATGATGGATGAGCGTCTGGGTTACCTTCACTTCTGGCTTACCTTTATAGGTGCCTATTTGGTATTCTTCCCGATGCACTTTATGGGTCTTGACGGTGTTCCGCGCCGTTACTACGCCTTTACCGAATTTGAGTCGATGAAACGCTGGCTGACAGTGAACGTATTCATTACCTGGTCAGCTATTATGGCGGGTATCGCTCAGCTTGCATTCGCGTTTAACTTTGTATATTCCATTTTCTGGGGTAAGAAAACCGTACAGAATCCATGGAAGGCTAACACACTGGAATGGACTGCTCCGATCGAGCATGTACACGGTAACTGGATAGGTGAAATACCTACCGTTTACCGCTGGCCTTATGATTACAGCAAGCCTGGCCATGATGAAGACTTTATTCCTCAGACTGTGCCATTGTCGCAGACCATGAGTTCTAACCTTCCGCATGATTTTGAGGATAATCCGGGCGGTCTGGCCGAATACAATAAATGGACAGAAACTCAAAAAGCTAACGAAGCGGTAAAATAATTAAAATACCGGTCCGGTCTTTTTAGGGTATCTGTAGCGGAAATTTTCCCTGACAGATACCCTAAATTTTTAAAATATAATCACGTAATAACAGGCTGAAAGCCTGATAAAATGCCGTTCAACTTCCATTTTTTTACTGTGGTCTTTCGGTTTAAGAATAAATGAGGACATCCAGGTCAAAAAGTCGTTTCCAGAAAGTCAACCTCGCTACCATTATCCTGCTTTTTATACTCATATTGGCAGGAGGCGTCGTTCGTACCACCGGTTCTGGAATGGGGTGCCCCGATTGGCCGAAGTGTTTTGGCAGATATATTCCGCCAACCAGCAGTTCGCAGTTGCCTAAGGACTATAAGCAAAAATATGTTGCTGGTCGCAAGGCAAAAAATGAACGTTTCGCAAAAACACTGGATGTTTTCGGCTATAGCGATCTTGCCAGGCGTATCAGGGATGATCGCTCGATATTGGTTCCCGAGGAATTTAACGCCGCCAAAACCTGGACGGAATATATCAACCGGCTGATCGGCGCAATATCCGGCGTGTTCTTGTTACTGACGGCTGTGCTGTCATTTAATTACCGGCATGATAATAAGTGGATACCCTTTTGGGCGATAGTAAACGTAGTGTTGGTCGGTTTTCAGGGATGGCTGGGTTCGATAGTCGTTTCAACCAATCTCGTTTCATGGATCGTTACCGTACACATGCTGCTGGCTATTGCGATACTTGCGTTGAGTATTCTTACCTATCATCAGGCGCGTGTGAGTGGCCGGCCTCAGCTTACCGTTAACCCGCTTGTTCGCCTGTTGGCATTTCTTGCACTGTTGGTAAGCGTTGTTCAGATAGCCTTCGGAACCGGCGTACGGGAAGAAATAGATGCGGTTGCAGATCATTATCAGGGTGGATACCGTGATGACTGGATCAGCAGCGCAGGTGCGATATTTACCCATCACCGCGATCTCGCGATCCTGGTACTGGTCGTCAATCTTGCACTTTATGTATTGATAAGGAAATTATTCAACCGGCATTCGATACAGCAGCAGATCATGAGCTTCGTTTTTTTGATGATCATGCTACAGATCGTTACGGGCGTTATATTAGCGTACTGGGCGGTCCCCCCCGCCGCACAGGCTGCACATCTGTTGCTCGCAACGCTTGTTTTCAGCGCACAGTTTTATCTTTTACTCAATTTATACCGCTCGGTTAAGGGAGGGCTGCACCGATGAAACTCGCTGATTTCTCGAAGCTGATCAAATTAAGGCTTACGTTTCTGGTTGTATTTTCAGCCTCTATATCTTTTTTGATCGGCAGTAAAGTTAACGGACATATCGACTGGATGAACTGGCTCAAGCTTATAGCCGGTGGTTTCCTGGTTACGGCCGCTGCAAACTGTTTTAACGAGATCATCGAGAAAGACCTCGATAAGCTGATGCGGCGCACGATGGACCGGCCGATACCCGCCGGGCGCATGACGACCGGTCAGGGACTTGTAATGGGTCTTTTTATGGCCATATTCGGAACGTACCTGCTGGGTAAGCTTAATTTGACCGCAGGATACCTGTCGGTATTTTCAATTTTATTGTATGCGTTCGCCTATACGCCGCTTAAGCGCAAGTCGCCAATTGCGGTGTTTGTGGGTGCCATCCCGGGTGCGCTGCCGCCGTTGATCGGCTATGTAGCTGCACATCCGCAGATAGATGATATCGCACTGATCTTATTCGGGATACAATTTGTATGGCAGTTCCCGCATTTCTGGGCTATTGCCTGGGTGCTTGATGATGATTATAAACTCGCAGGTTTCCGCCTGCTGCCTTCCGGAAAACGCGATCTGACAAGCGCAATATTTGCACTTGTTTCAACCATCATATTGTTGCCGGTAAGCTTATTGCCAACCTGGTATGGCTACGGCGGATATTATGTCGGCGGGGTATCGCTGATATGTGGAATAGCCTTTTTATATTTGGCGCTCAAGCTGTTAAGTGATCGGCAGATCGCTTCGGCGAAGAAACTGATGTACGGTTCTTTTTTTTACCTGCCGGTTGTGCAGTTAATGTTTTTGTTTGATTTTATAGGAAAAGTGAAGTAATGACCGAGATAAAACAAGAGGACAGATTGAACCTCGGCGCGAAGAAGTTTAACATGTGGATATTTATATTCACATCAGTATTGCTTTTTTCGGGCTTTATAAGCGGATTTATCGTTTATGCAGGCGGACGGGGGCATGGCCTGCAGGTGATTTTGCCCCAGGCTTTCAGGTACAGCACCGTTGTGCTGATCTTCAGCAGCATAACCCTTTTCATGGCGTCAAAAGCCGCGAAAGGGTTGCAGATCAGCAGGCAGCGAATGTTTTTATGGCTCACCATTTTTTTGGGGATAGCATTTTTTGCGATTCAGATATATGCATGGTATGTACTTACCTTTAAAATGCAGATATTTTTTTCGAATCCTAACGCGGCCCGTTCATTTATTTATGTATTCAGCGGAATGCATTTATTACACGTGATCGCGGGCCTGCTCGTACTGCTGAATGCAGTATTGGCAACTTACCGGAACATACCACAAGTCAGGAATATATTTAAGATGGAGATGGCATCTATTTTTTGGCATTTTCTCGATATTATGTGGATTTGTCTGTATGTTTTTTTACTTTTGAACCAAAATTAACACTATTTATTCAGTACAAATGAGTACAGCAGTAACACAACAAATTGATGAGGTAAAATCGACACCATGGTCGGGAGGCAGATCGCCTTTTAATGTTGAGTATGGTAAAATGATGATGTGGTTTTTCCTCCTTTCGGATGCTTTTACATTTTCATCATTGCTTATCTCTTACGGCGCATTGCGTTTCAGTGCATCCACCTGGCCAATGGCATCGCTGGTATTCCAGTCGGTTCCGGGTACGTCAATCGAGCACGGCGCGCCGCTGGTATTTGTTGGTTTGATGACTTTCATCCTGATCATGAGTTCTGTTACGATGGTACTGGCTGTTGAAGCCGGTCACCGCAATTCGAAGAAAGAAGTAGTTTGGTGGATGATCGGTACGATCATCGGCGGTTTAATGTTCCTGGGTTGTCAGGCTTTGGAATGGACACACCTGCACAGCGAAGGTTTCTGGTGGGGACATATCCCGAACGACGAAACGCTGAGAGGGTTTTTTGAAAATGCAAAGGGAGCTATAACGCCTGCTCAGCACATGACGGCGCACCAGTTTGCCAACCTGTTCTTTACCATTACGGGTTTCCATGGTTTCCACGTATTTTCAGGGGTGGTAATAAACATTATCATCACCATCAATGTACTGATAGGTACCTATGCCCGCCGCGGCAGCTACCTGATGATTGAGAAAGTAGGCCTTTACTGGCACTTTGTAGATTTAGTGTGGGTGTTTGTATTTACGTTCTTCTATTTAGTTTGATAATTTAAAACCGGTATTATATATGTCATCAGATAACACACACGCAGCCATCGAAGGCGCACATGACGATCACGAAGGAATGAGCAAAGGCAGGATATGGAAAGTTTTTTTCATACTGCTGGTGATCACCTGTATTGAGTTCTTTGTTGCGCTTGTGATAGCTCCCAAACATGTCGGCGCATCGTGGATTAACCCTATATATATCGTATTGACACTTGTTAAGGCGTTTTATATAGTTGCGTTCTTTATGCACTTAAAGTTTGAAAAGATAGGCCTTATTATGGCGATCATAGTACCTGTGCTTTTCATCATCGGTTTAATATTGGTACTTACTAACGAGAGCCATTATTGGATCGACTTAAGGCACGCCTTAAGCCTGTAATGAAGAAAGCAGGTCTGCCAAAAAAAATAACGATCCTGGTACTTGTATTAATAGTACCGGGATTTTTATATTATTTACTAACCGTTGGCGGAAAAAACAGGTACAAACCGCTGCCGGTTTTAGGCCCGAAAACGCTGGCAGCCACGTTTCATACGGTAAAGGGAAAACGTATCCCGGATACGGTTTATCATACCCTGCCTGATTTTAAATTAACTGACCAGTCCGGAAAGACAGTCTCACTGGCAACGTTTAAGGATAAGATTTTCATCTTAAATTTCTTTTACACGGGTTGCCCGACGGTATGCAGGTTGATGAATGAGAACGTCAATGCGCTGGATTCAATATTTTTTAAGAACAAAATGGTTTCTTTTGTTTCGGTTACCGTTGATCCGGAGCACGATGATGCGGCAGTATTAAAGAAATACGCGGACGAATTTACGGGGCTGTCACCGAAAAGATTATTTCTGACGGGAGATACAGCTACGATCTATAACCTTGCGCGTAATGGCTGTCTGGTAAATGCGCTGCAAACAGCGCCGGGTCAGTTCGTTTACAGTGATAAGCTGATACTGATCGATGCGGAGCGTCGCATCCGGGGTTACTATACCGGGGCGCAATCCGAAGAGGTGGACAGGCTCAATAATGAAATTAAGGTATTGATCTCGGAAGAGCTGCGGAAAAAGGATATACCGCTATATTAAGGGATAAAAGACCGTAACTTAGACAGATTTTAAAAATGACCGATAAATTTATATTCCGATTTGTTGCAGCCGTATCCATATTTGTGTTTGCGGTAGTGCTGATCCTCAGCATGAAGATCCTGCCCACGCCAGCCGTTCTTCCATCGTTTACGCCGCTTTTGCCCAAACTTAATGCGGTTTTGAACGGAACCTGCACGCTGCTGCTGCTCGTGTCGTTATATTATATCAAGCAAAGGAATATCATCGTGCATAAACGCATCAATATCCTTGCATTTTGCCTTTCGTCTCTTTTCCTGGTTTCCTATATCCTGTTTCATTACCTGATGAAAAAAGACACCGTATTCGGCGATCTGGACGGCGACGGTAAACTATCCGAGATGGAGCGCAATGCGGTGGGTGGAATGCGTCCGGTATATCTGACCATTCTGATCACACACATTATACTGGCTGCCGGTGTACTGCCGCTGATCCTCCTGAGTTTTTATCGCGGTTTGCAGATGCAGGTGGAAAAGCACAAAAAGCTGGTAAGATGGACATTTCCGATCTGGCTGTACGTAACCGTTACGGGAGTAGTGGTCTATCTGCTGATTTCGCCGTATTACCGGTTCTAAAAGGAAATATTTCTCCTCGCGGCTGGTCACCTATGAGGTATGATCGCAAACGATCTTCCATTGGCCGTTTATCTTTTTAAACCAGAGCGTAAAATATCCGCCCGGAGCGTCGTTCTCGCGTTTTAAATGCCATGCGCCCAATACAAAGGCATTGCTGCGGTCAAGCAGGTTGACTTTCAGAATATCGAAGGTCAGCATTCCCATCGCTGCCTTATACGGATAACCCTTTTTATAGCCTTCCAGCGTGGCCTTCCAGCCATATCTTGGCGCAGAGTGGCCAATGAACATCAGCGAATCCGATTTCCAGTAACCTTTCATATAGGTATCGATGTCTCCTTTGTTCCAGGCGATGCGCTGGTCTTCCAGAACCTTGAGGATCGCTTGGCGGTCCTGTGCAGCAAGTGTCAGGCAGAAAGAAAGGAAAAGGCAGCAGAGAAATAGCTTTTTCATAAAGCAAATTAAATATTTTTGAGCAAAACCCCTTAGTTTTGGTATCAGCTTAAACGTCTTCTATGAAAAAGGTACTTTGTTTCGGTGAAATTTTATGGGATGCCTTTGGCGATGAAAAAATAGCCGGGGGCGCTCCGATGAATGTTGCACGTCATTTGGTGCAGCAGAAAGCCGACGTCCTGTTTGCCAGCCGGGTAGGAAATGATGTTTCCGGAGATGGACTGATCACTTTTTTAAAGTCCGGTGGTCTTTTTAGTGAGCTGATACAAACCGATGAAAAGCTGCCCACCTGCGAAGTGACCGTTCAGCTTGATGCCGATGGTGTTGCCACCTATATTATCCCGGAGCCTGTGTCCTGGGACAATATTAAACCCCAGGGCCAGCTTACCGATGCCGCCGGACAGGCATCTGCCGTTGTTTACGGGAGTCTGGCATGCCGCAGCGAAACGACGAGGGATACGCTGCTCAACCTTCTGCAGGAAACTACTGCACTGAAAGTATTCGACGTTAACCTGCGCCCGCCGCATTACACCTTGTCAACCATCGAAACGCTGGTTGCAGGCGCCGATGTGGTAAAGATGAATGAGGAGGAAGCTGCGCTGCTTATCGGCGGCAGTAACGGTGATATCCGCGAAAGTATGATCGAATTTCAGAAGAAATATCACCCTAAGACCATTTGTGTTACCCGCGGTGAGCGTGGGGCAATAGCGTGGCACGATCATGAATTTTATGAGCATCCGGGCTGTCGGGTTTCGGTGGTTGACACGGTTGGTGCGGGCGATGCATTTTTAGCCACGCTGGTAACCGGGCTGCTCAGGGAGGAGCCGATGCGGCAGCTGATTGAAAGGGCCTGCAGGGTAGGCGCGTTTGTGGCAGGAAAACGTGGTGCGAATCCGGAATATGATGAAGATTTAGTAAGGCTGCTGGCCTGAATATATCCTACCCACATCAGAGATATCCATAAGACTGCTTCATAAGATTTAATTGTCATATTCTCATAACAATTCAGTCCCAAAGGGTTTTTGCAAAACTTTTGCAAAAAATAATCCGTTATTTTATATCAGAAAGGTAACGCATGCGCGGATTTGAATTTTCTAAGTTTAGACCCAACGAACTCCCAAAAGGCGGGTTTGACGAGTTGTTGAAACTGTTTTTGGAATTGCTTAATTACACGGCGGGCGATGCTGGCGAAGCTTTGTCCTGGATGAACGAGTTGGATAAGCAATATCATATCACCAATGACGATTACGGCATGGGGGATTTTATTGACGAGCTGAAGCAAAAGGGATATATCAGCGGAGACGAGCAAAACGGTGAGGTGAAGATCACCGCGAAAACCGAGCAAAGCATCCGGCAGTCGGCTCTGGAGGAGATATTCGGCAAGCTGAAAAAGTCGGGGAAGGGTAACCACCGTTCGCCGCAGTCAGGACAGGGAGACGAAAAGAATGCGGAGCGCCGGGAGTTCGAGTTTGGCGACAGCCTTGACCAGATCGACATGACGCAATCGATACACAATGCGCAGATCAATCATGGCATAGGCGATTTTATGATGACCGAGCGTGATCTGGAAGTAGAGGAAATGGATTACAAGACTCTCACATCTACCGTGCTGATGATCGATATTTCGCACTCGATGATACTTTATGGCGAAGACCGCATCACACCAGCCAAAAAAGTGGCGATGGCGCTCGCCGAGCTGATCCGCACCAAGTATCCTAAAGATACGCTGGACATCGTGGTTTTTGGCAATGATGCCTGGCCCATCAGTTTGAAGGACCTGCCTTACCTGCAGGTCGGGCCATACCATACCAACACCTACGCAGGCCTCGAACTGGCGAATGACCTGCTGCGTCGGCGTAAAACGCATAACAAACAGATCTTTATGATCACCGATGGCAAGCCTACCTGCTTAAAGGAAGGTACGCGGTATTATAAGAACAGCATCGGGCTCGACCGTAAGGTGGTAAACAAAACACTCAATATGGCGGCGCAGTGCAAGCGGCTTAAAATACCCATAACCACTTTTATGATCGCAAAAGACCCCTATCTGCAGCAGTTTGTTCGTAAATTTACTGAGACAAACGGCGGAAAAGCCTTTTACAGTTCGTTAAACGGTCTTGGCGAATATATTTTTGAAGACTATATCCGTAACAGGCGTAAAACCGTCAGATAATTTGACAGGTTCTTAATTTGGAGTTTAAGATTATCTCTATTCTTTGATCTCGGAATTGGTCTGCCCGGTTTCTAAACATCATACCATGAAAGTTGAACACATTAATAACCTTGTTTTAACCGTAAGAGATATTGATGAGACCTGTAATTTTTATAAGGACATCCTGGGGATGGAGGTGGAGGAGTTTTCGGCAAGGAAAAAAGCGCTGCGATTTGGCAATCAGAAACTGAACCTGCACCAGAAGGCCAGGGGATTTTCCATGGATGCCGATGCCCTGCCCGCGGGAGCAATAGATATATGTTTCATAGTAGCCGATTCTGTTGAACAGGTTAAGGCCGAACTGGAAAAAAAGAACGTACCCATTGAGGGGATCGTTGAGCGTCGCAGTGGCGGCGTTAAGACAACCTCGATCTATTTCCGCGATCCGGATCGTAACCTGGTCGAGGTAAGCAATTACATAGCACAATAGCATTCAATGAACAAAAAAGATATTACTACCCTCGGGCAGTTAAAAAAAACAAATTATAAAAGCCGTTCCGTTAAGGACGAGCTGCGGGCCAACCTGATTACCCAGCTGCAAAAAGGCGAAGGCGGTTTTGAGGGAATTGTTGGTTTTGAGGATACGGTGATCCCGGACCTGCAAACAGCAATTTTGTCCCGCCATAACATCCTGCTGCTCGGTTTGCGCGGACAAGCAAAAACACGGATAGCCCGCCTGCTGGTTAACCTGCTGGATGAGTGGGTGCCTTATATCGAAGGGTCGGAGCTGTATGACGATCCGCTGAACCCGATCTCGTGGTTCGGTCATCATGAGATACTGGCCAAGGGTGATGACACGCCGATCGGTTGGGTACACCGTTCGGAGCGTTATACCGAAAAGCTGGCAACTCCCGACGTAACCGTTGCTGACCTGATCGGTGACGTTGACCCCATTAAGGCAGCGACCATGAAGCTCACCTATTCCGATGAACGGGTGATCCACTTCGGGCTTATCCCGCGTGCGCACAGAGGTATATTTGTGATCAATGAACTACCCGACCTGCAGGCACGCATACAGGTCTCACTGTTCAATATCCTGCAGGAGCGCGATATACAGATTCGCGGCTTTAAGCTGCGCCTGCCGCTCGATCTGCAGTTTGTATTTACTGCCAACCCGGAAGATTATACCAACCGCGGCTCGATAGTAACGCCGTTAAAGGACAGGATAGAAAGCCAGATATTAACCCATTATCCCCGCTCTGTCGAAATTTCCCGTAAGATCACACAGCAGGAAGCCTCGCTCTCTCCCGAACAGCGTGAAACCATTGAGGCTGACGGTCTGGTGAAAGACCTGGTAGAACA
This sequence comes from Mucilaginibacter sp., assembly GCA_035547875.1. Classification (GTDB taxonomy): domain Bacteria; phylum Bacteroidota; class Bacteroidia; order Sphingobacteriales; family Sphingobacteriaceae; genus Mucilaginibacter. Next base: position 68,979 of record DASZTX010000032.1, read on the forward strand.
GATCGCATTTGAGGCCCGTAATTCGGAATACATTGATAAAAAATCGGGTGTGTCCGCCCGTCTGACCATATCGGCTTATGAGAACCTTATCAGTAATGCCGAGCGCAGGATGCTGATCAATCATGAGAAAAGCACCTTTGTGCGGATTTCTGATTTTCTGGGCGTTATCCCCGCTATTACAGGTAAAATAGAACTGGTATATGAAGGCGAGTTGGAAGGCCCTGGAAAAGTGGCTAATATACTGATCGGCAAGGCGGTTAAAAGCCTGATGGTTCAGTTCTTCCCCGACCCTGAAAAGGCCAAAAAAACCAAGGGACCGAATCCGTACGCATCGATCATCAACTGGTTCGGCGACGGAAATACGCTCTCGCTGGTTGATGAACTGCCGCAGCAGGAATACAAGAAGGCTTTGAATGCCGTTCCGGGATTAAAGGAGCTGGTTAAAAAATTACATCCCAGCATGTCTGAAAATCAGACCCTGCTCCTGATGGAATTTGTTTTGCATGGCCTGTCGGAATATTCTCAGCTGAATAAAGGTTTTCTGGACAATGGCTTTGCCTTTTCGGATATGTTCAACAGTTTGTTTAATTTGCAGCCCGATGATGACGAGGACGACCTCGACCTGGATGACAGGTATTGAGGCATGATGAATTAAACGATAATGACGGGACTAACTCTGCACGTAATTTTACTGGTAGCCGCACTTCTGCTGATCGATTTATATGTTTTCAGCGGTTTAAGAGGTATTGTAAAATGGAGGTTTTTACAAACCCGGCTTTTCCGGCGTCTGTATTGGGCGTTCGCTGCATTGCTCATCGCCAGCCTGCTTTTTGTCGTGTTCGTAAAGATGGGCTTTATGGGCAGGCTGATCCTGATCACCATGTTTTTCGTCGCCTTTCTGTTTAAACTTTGCTATCTGCCATTCCTGCTGATCGACGACCTACGCAGGCTTTTTGTGATGTTAAAAAAAAGGCGTGGAAAAGAGTCTGCTTTACCAGAGAAAACCGGACAGGATGCACAGGATACCGGAGTCGTTACCCGGCAACCCAATGCCATTCCGCGTTCTGAGTTTTTAATGAAAGCTGGCCTCCTTGCGGGTGCCGTTCCGCTTGCTGCCCTGAAACTCAACATGAAAAGCGGTTTGTATGATTACCAGATCAGGCGGCAGACCATTTACCTAAAAAATCTGCCAAAAAAATTCGACGGTATCCGCCTCGGGCAAATATCGGATATCCATTCAGGGAGTTTTTTTAACAAGAAAGCAGTGCTGGGCGGCGTGGAGATGCTGATGCGGGAAAAGGCTGACTTTATTTTCTTCACGGGCGACCTGGTAAATGATCTGAGCGGTGAAATGAGGGACTACCAGGACATTTTTTCAAAAGTGAAGGCGCCGTTCGGCGTTTATTCCAGTCTGGGTAACCATGATTATGGCGATTACGGCTGGTGGCCTACAGAAGCTGCCAAACGCAAAAACCAGATAGAAATCAGGGAATGCCATAAGCACATGGGATGGGATTTGTTATTGAACGAAAACCGGAGACTGAAAGTCGATGGCGAAGAGATCGGCATACTTGGTGTCGAAAACTGGGGAGTATTGAGCCGCTTTCCCAAATATGGCCGGATGGATCTTGCTGTAAAAAACACGGATGACCTGCCTGTAAAACTATTGTTATCGCACGATCCCTCACACTGGCGCGCTGAGGTAGTGCCGAAGTATCCGCAAATAGATATGATGTTTTCAGGTCATACACATGGCATGCAGATGGGGGTAAGGACAGAGAATTTTGAATGGAGCCCGATACAATACATCTATAACGAATGGGCCGGTATTTACCATGAAGGGACGCAGCAATTGTATGTAAATGTCGGTTATGGTTTCGCGGGTTTTGCCGGAAGGGTTGGAATATTGCCGGAGATTACGATATTTACATTAAAAGCCGGAGCAGCGCCTATTTTGAACACTACCAAGACCACCTGACGCGGCTGTTATCATTTAAGAATGAAAAAAACGTTTTATTCTGTTTTTGATTTTCTGCTGTTCAGTAATATTTTCATGTCGCTCTGTGCCGTTGCGCAGGGTTTGCTGACTTTTTATCTGATCGGGTCGAAGCCTGTTTTCCCGGTTATCGGACTCCTTTTCAGCTCCACGCTTGGCATCTATAATTTTTGCATCCTGGCCACGAAGCCCGAAAAACCTTTGAGCTCTCCTTATAAACGCGTTAACTGGTTTTTTTCGCATTATCGTTTGATGGTGACTTTTACTATCGTGTCCCTGCTGTCTTTGATCCCCCTGTTCTTTTTGTTGTCGATGGAGTCGAGGATATTGCTTGTTTTTTTAGGCCTCATCTCTTTCTTTTACAGTATTCCCATCTTCACCATTGGAGATCAGAAGTTCGGATTGCGGCACATACCCTGGCTAAAGCAATTTATGATCGCCCTGGTATGGACGCTGAGCATCGTCCTGCTGCCTGTCCTGGAAGCACTGCATTCCAACCTGACGGCCATATCGTTGCACGATACCACCATACTTATCGCCAAGCGGTTTTTGTTTATCGCAGCACTTACCATTCCGTTTGACATCCGCGACCTTTTTTATGACAAGCTTTCCGGGTTGAAAACCGTGCCCACCGTATTGGGGGAAAAGAATGCCTATTTATTTTGCCAGATATTACTCGCTGGTTATGTCATTCTTTTATTCCTGTTTAAGAATACTTTCGTGAATGCCAATTTTTATGGTCTGTTGGCATCGGTAGTACTGACCGGATGGCTGATATTCAGGTCAAAATGGGAAAAGAACGAATATTACTACTTCTTTTATATGGACGGCGTGCTGATCCTCCAGTATATACTCGTGCTCTTTTCCAATAAGCTATGGAGCTTTTTTTAACAGCTTGTTTGCCGTCAGGTTTTGGGAAAAGCTTTCATTTTGCAGGGCTTGTCCGTTAGGATACAATCAATGGGAGGCGAAGAGTTGAGAATTTCTTTAAGCATGTTGGCAGGCATAACCGAAATTTAACAGCGATGGCAGCCAGCTATAACAGATCTGCATGGTTTTATGACCGGCTTTCGCGCCTGGTATATGGCCGCGCATTAGTTAATGCGCAGGTTTACCTGCTGCAGTTTGTACCTGCTGATTCGTGTGTGCTTGTTGTAGGAGGCGGTACCGGCTGGATACTGGAGGAACTGGCAAAAATTCATACGTCAGGGTTAAAAATAACTTATGTAGAGGTAGCGCCGGATATGATGGAAAGATCAATGCGCCGCAATGCCGGGCAGAATGAGGTGACTTTTATAAATGATGCCGTGGAACATACCGATCCCGGATCAGGGTTTGATGTGGTGATCACCCCTTTTCTGTTCGATAATTTTACCGCGCAAACCATGAAGACGGTATTCGGTCATATTCATTCACGACTCCGGCCGTCTGGCCGCTGGCTGAATGCAGATTTTCAGCTTACCGGGAAATGGTGGCAAATTGTGTTTTTAAGAGCGATGTTTATCTTCTTCAGACTGGTTTGTAACATTGAAGCCTCGGCCTTGCCGGACATTGAGAAGCAGTTTAAGGATGGCAGTTACTACCTTACAGAACAAAGGTTTTTTTACGGGGATTTTGTAGTAGCGCGCGCTTATCAAAAAATCACGGAATCGTAGCTGTGTACGCCTGCAAGCTGCCTGAATATTTCAATGATCTTTAACCCGTTGTTGAATAACTCTTTTTGAGAATCGGGGACATGCATCCCCTGGTCAAATCTGAAGCTGTGATATTGGTTGTTTAACTTGATCTCAAAAACATAATCGGTTAATAGGTTCCTAAACCTGTTTTCCTCAGTTCCTGCATACTTTCGGGGGCTATCAAAAAAGGTCTTGTCCGGATAATCAAAAAGGCCGTATTCGATCAGTTTATTAAGAACGGAATCTCTTTTTAAGTTCAGATGATGCCTGCTTTTATCAACGCACATAAAAACGTATCGAGCCAGCTGAACCCCGATCGCACGATCACCGCCCACCGCCGCAAAGGGGCATCTGATAAGACTGACGGACATCCGGTGCCTGCTGCCTTTGATAATGACCATTGAAAAGAGGGCTTCGTCGGTAACAACCTTAAAAAAAAACCTCACTTCAAAATCGTCCGCAGATGACGATATCGGTTTAATGAAGTGATAGCTTTTTAAAACATCCTCCTCCTTTACAAACTGCTGCGCTGCCGTCAGCGTGTCCGTCCTGAACTTCGGAATGGTAAAGTCCTTGCCGCCCAGCCGGATGTTAGTCTGGCCGTAACCGCAATGAACAATTAAAACGAGTGCAAAAAATACTAAAGCGGTATAATTTTTCGGGGCAGTCAATTTAAGAACCGCTAACCGTTATAAACAAATTTATACCCGATACCCCTGACGGTTTGCAGATATTGCGGAGAATCCGGATTAGACTCAATTTTCTTACGAAGCCGCACGATGTGCATGTCGAGCGTGCGCGTGTTTACGTCCGCGTTATATCCCCAAACCTCCATCATCAGCTCTTCCCGGTTGATCACTTTATTCTTATTCTTCAGGAAATAAAGCAGTATCCTGTTCTCCAGGATGGTCAGCTCTATTTTACGGCCTTCTTTAATGAGCAAGTGCGTATTGGGCAGATGCTCCATATTGGCAAACTTATACGATTCGGTCTTTTCACTGTTTAGCGAGAATTTGATCTTGTTGTCGATCATCGCTACCAGAACATCCATATTGAAGGGTTTGATGATATAATCGGACACGCCGAAATTATAGGCCGCTATCTTGTCAACATCCTGTCCTTTTGCGGTCATCATGATCACGAGGTTATCAAATCCTTTGTCGCGGATACTTGTGCATACCTCCGATCCCTGTTTGCCCGGAAGCATCCAGTCCAGCAACACGATATCAGGCTGTTCGCTCAAAATGATTTTTTCTGCTTCATCTCCGTTTGCAGCTTCTAAAACTTTATACCCCTCTGACTGGAGGCGCTCGGCTACCAGAAAGCGCAGGTTTTCATCGTCTTCAACCAGCGCAATTTTTATCTCTTTATTCATCTTCTAATTTTCGTAAGGTAAGGTAACGATAAACTCCGAACCTTCATTCACTTTGCTGTTAACTATTATATCTCCGTCCATAAAATTAACCAGTTCTTTACAAAAAGCCAAGCCCAGCCCGACACTGCCATTCTGATTATACTGGTTTTCTATTCGGTAAAATTTCTTAAAAACATTATTCAGTTCGCCCTTTTCAATACCTATGCCCTGGTCTTTAAAAGAGAACGACAGGTGCTTTTTTGTACCGCGGACGTTTATTTCCAGTTGTTTTTTGTCCGGGTGCGAATATTTATAGGCATTTTCCATCAGGTTCTGAAACACGCTGCCCAGCAGTACCGGGTCCGTATAAAACGGTTCAATGCCGGTATTGTCAATATCAGCCGTGATTTTGAAATGCGGATATTTTATCCGGAATGTCTCCACATAACTTTTTACAAAAGTATCAACGTCAATAAGTTCCTTTTTAATATCGATCGATCTGTTTTCAAGCTGTGTGAACGATAACAGCTTATTCATCAGTTCATTCAGCTTATCGGCTTCTTCGTTCAGGATGCGCCCGTACTGCTTGCGCTGCCGTTCGGTCAGCTCACTGTCGCCGCTGAGGTTGGAGCCTGCAATTTTGATCACACTTACGGGTGTTTTAAACTCGTGGGTGAAATTATTGATAAAGTCGTATTGCAGCTTAAACAGCTTGATGTTGATGTTCAGGTTACGGTAAATGAGCCAGCCAATGAGTACCAGGACGCAATAAATGAGTAAGACCATGGCGACGATAGGCATAAAGCGGCGCCTGATCTCGGCGTTCAGGTAATCCGGGCCGGAAAGGAAGTATAGTTTGTAGTCAGAAAAGGCGCCCGGCAAGGCAACCTCAGTTACCCGTGTGCCGATGGGATTATCAGGCTGATCATATACCACGGGTTGTATGCTGACCTGCTGGTAAAGTTCCTTATGCGTGTTTTTTACCTCAAGCAGGTAGGGGTCAAGAAAGAAGGTCATCATATCCTGCTTGGCAAATGATGCGGAATTGGGATGTTTCTGCAACTCCCGCAATATCTTTACGTCTTCCTTGCGCAGTATATTGGAGAAGCTGATCTTATCCGATTTTACGTCGTAAAATGTCCGGAATATCTCGTCCTGCGTCGAAGCGCGGGTCGTATCCGAGAAGGCGATATAATTCCCCAGTTTTGCAGCCATCTGGTCAAAATCAGTTTCCCCTTTGGTGTTCCATATCCGTATCCCGTCAACCTTGCCGTTTTTGGGTTGAAACTGGTACATCTCCTCGATGGAAATGCCCAGATGGTTCTTTATCAGGGTACTATTCTTTTGATTGCCGATCCGGACGTCATAGAAAACAATACGCTTTACAAAATTATAATCGTGAAATACCGAGTCGGCATAACGGGCTGCGGTTGCAGAATCAAGAAAGCCCTGATAGGATGTGATCTCCGTTATTTTGTTTTGGAAAAAGTCGTTGTAGGGTTTTATGGTCTGTTCCTGTACATCGATCTTTTTTGAATCAAATTCATTTTCAACGTATTTGACATTGAGATTGTACGATACAAACAGGGCAATGATAAATGTTACCGAAATAAGAACGAGAAAGGTGATGATCAGCGAAAAGCTTTTGCGATAAGTGGTAGCCTGCTTTTTCATAAAACAGGTTTAGTTTTTCATCCGCATGTTCTGCCCGAGAAACTTTTCAATTTCCGAGTACATTTCCATCCTGTTGGCCTGGCTCTTGAAAAAGGTTCGTTCCATAGGCTTTAAAAAGTATTTAACCTTATCAGCCCCGTTTTGTTTTTGCAGCTCGCGGACGAACTGGTTAAGCTCACTGATGTTGGCACGGTCATCGCGCGCACCCTGGAAGATCAGCAGGGGAGCCTTGATCTTGGCCGTATTGAACACCGGTGAGATCGCCCTGAAATGGGCAGCATCGGTTTCGGGATTACCCACGCGTTCGTACATCATTTGCACCATTGGTTTAAAATACGGCGGCGCGTCCTTTATATAAGTAAAGAAGTTGATCAGGCCGTGCTGAACGATGGCGCAGTTATACAGGTCGGGGTGAAAGGATACCCCATACAAAGCCGCAAAACCGCCAAAGCCACCGCCAAAAATGGCGATCTTTTTAGGATTGGCTATTTTTTGGTCGATCAGCCATCTTACGCCGTCGGTAATGTCCTGTTGTATCTTTCCGCCTACTTCCTTAAACCCTGCGCTGTGGAATGCTTTTCCGAACCCTGTTGAACCCCGGTAGTTAACCTGGAAAACGGCATAGCCCCGGTTGGCTAAAAACTGAACTTCGGGATTGAATCCCCATCCGGTATGGCCGAACAGTCCGTCACGGGCGATTACCACAACGGGCAGGTTGGTCATTTTTGAACCCTGCGGACGGGTAAGATAACCGTTGAGCGGCATGCCGTCGCTGGCCTTGTAGCTTATCGGTTCCATTTCGCAAAGTTCGTTTTGCTTGAGGCTGGGATTAATATCACCAAGTTTGGTAAGTTTACAATCTGACCGCTGGTACAGATAATAAGAGCCCGGGTTACGGTCGGTGTAGGCAAATACGATGAACTTGTTTTCAGCGCTGTCGCGGTCGGTGATCACCACCTCGTTGCCTTTCAGCTCATGATCTATCTTGTCATAGATATTCTTGATATCGTTGTCGAGGAAGTGTTTTTGCGGCTTCGCCTCGTCCCAGCCCACCAGTTCTATCCGGTTGGTGTTTTTCGAATAGGAGTAATCCTGTATATCCGAATTGGCAGATTCAAAGATGATCCTGTGCTCCTTGCCGGTCTCCGCGTCGATCTCCACCAGTGCCGATTTGTCGCGGTTAACGTTGGAGAGCGCATAGAAATAGTTTTTCTTCCCCGTAAACGCTATAGGTTTTACAGAGGTCTTAAAATTATTGGCGATGATAGGCTTGAACGGCGCATTGTCATTAGGCCGGTATAAAATAGTTTCATCTACCCCGTCAGATTCCCGTACGAGCCTTATTTTGCCGTCGGCATCTGGATACCATTGCGTAATATTTCCCGGATTCACCAGGTATGGTTTTAACTCGCCTGTTTTGATATTCAGCCGGTAAACATCAAAGTTGGCCGGATCGCGTTTGTTCATCCGGACGGTAACAATGTCTGGCTCACGCTTGTCGCGCCCAATAATCGATATCCGCACATTTTTCTGCGAAATAACCGGGTGTACTTTCATGCTGGTAATATCCAGCGCAAACATTTTTATCTCGTCGTCGGCAATTACATCCTGAAAAAAAACGATCTCATTATTGTACGTCCAGTAATAATCGCCGCGTACCGAATAATCGGTAAACATGGTTGCCATTTGTCCTTTTCCGTTTTCCAGCGATTGGATGAAGATATTTTGCTTGTCCTTATACGGTTTCAGATACGAGAGATATTTTCCGTCTGGGGATATCCGGTAGGCTACTTTTTCGGGTGTTTTAAAAAAGTCAATAATCGGAATAGGCTTAGCATGATGCCGGCATGCGCTTAAAACAATTGGAACACAAATAAATAGAAAATATTTAAGACGCTTCAACATCGGCCTGTCTGTCAGATTTTTTTAATCAGGTTAAATTATATAATTATGTTTAGCTATTCAAACTGTCACCATAATTTTACCGCGGTGGGTAGCATGGAAAATATGCCGGTCCGATAATTTGAAGTTAAAAAAAGCGTTCAGAATATTAGTGCAAATGGCAATATTTATATCCCCTTTTTTTAAATCCAGGCTCTCGTTCCGTATCTTTCCGGCTAACAATCTTCCATTTAAATAACTTATTTTTGGCTGATGAAGCAACTGATTGCAGTTTTTTTACTGTTGTTTTTGTGCAGTCTGCGGGTTGCCGCGCAGAACGATGACCTTGCGCTGGCCAAGCAATATGCGGCTAACGGGGCGCCTGAAAAGGCGCTGGACATCTACCAGAAACTGTACAGGGAAAATAATGAAGCATATTTTTCGGTTTACGTCAATAGCCTGCTGGAGCTTAAAAAATTTGGCGACGCGATAAGCGCTGCGAAGAAGATGATCCACAAGCATCCGGGCGACCATCAGTATGAGATCATGTTAGCTGCTGCCTATACTCAACAGGGTTCGGTTGATAAGGCGAATGCCATTTACGATGATCTTGTCAAAAACCTGCCGCCGGATCAAAGCCAGATATCCGTACTGGCATCTTTGTTTTATCAGTACTCCAATATCGACTATGCGATAAAGATATTTTTACAGGGCCGCAAGGTGCTGCATAACGATCAGCTTTTTTCATACGAGCTTATCAACCTGTACCGTTACAAGCGCGACAAAACATCGCTGGTAGAGGAGTATCTCAATTTTTTGCCCACTAATCCGCCATTTATCACGCAGGCGGAGAACACCATGTCAAACCTGTTTGATGGCTCGGCGGATTACGATATCTTGAAATTCGCCCTGCTTAAACGGATTCAGAAAGACCCGCAGCAGCCTATCTATCCCGAGCTGCTTATCTGGCAGTTTTTGCAGCAGCGTCAGTTTGATATGGCGCTGAACCAGCAGCTTGCGCTGAGCCGCCGTCAGAATGACGATGGCAGCGACGTGTTCGACCTGTGCCGTACGCTGGTGTCAAACGAGGCTTATGACGCCGCCATTCGCGGGTATGAATACATTGTTGGCCGGGGGAAAGATCAGCAGTTTTATATCCCTGCAAAAATTGAGCTGATCAACACCAAAAACCTGCGGATCACGTCCGGCAAATACACCAACGAGGATCTGCTTAGCCTCGTGAAGGATTATAAGGATCTGCTTACCGAGTTTGGCAGGAATGCCAATACGGCCTTTGCCATGCAAAAGCTGGCCAACCTGATGGCCTTTAAGCTGCATAACATCGGCGAGGCAAAGACCCTGTTGGAAGAAGCGGTGAAAATACCCGGCATTAAACCTGTTTTGCTGGCAAGCTGCAAGCTCGATCTGGGCGATGTCACACTGCTTGCCGGCCATCCCTGGGATGCCACGCTGCTTTACAGTCAGGTTGAAAAAGATTATCCCAATACCTCCATCGGGCAGGACGCAAAATACCGCAACGCAAAACTGGCCTATTATACCGGCGATTTTACCTGGGCGAAGGGGCAGCTTGACGTACTGAAGGCAGCGACCTCACAACTGATCGCGAACGATGCGCTCAACCTGTCACTGCTGATCTCGGATAATATCGCGGTGGATACCAGCGGCGCTGCGCTGAAGATGTATGCCCGGGCCGATCTGGAGATATTTGCGGAAGAACCTGCAAAAGCACAGGCCACCTTAGATAGCATTGATGTAAAGTATCCTGGCAATTCGCTGACGGATGATATCCTGATGGCGAAGGCGCGTCTTTTTATACAGCAAAAAAGCTATACAGATGCCGTGCCCCTGCTGCAGAAAATAGCTAACGAGCACAGCTTTGACCTGTGGGCCGACGATGCGGTTTTTATGTTAGGCGATATTTATGAGCACCAGCTGCAGGACCCTGAAAAGGCAAAAATGTATTACCAGAAAATAATAACCGACTATGCGGGTAGTTTGTACATCAACGAGGCGCGTAAACGGTTCAGGGTATTGCGCGGTGATAAAAACGAAACAGCCAGCTAAGTAAGCCCGCCCGGAATTATGGGTTTCAGTAACTAAAAACTAACTTTATCCGTCAATTAACTATTTGTCCTAAAGCTTTACCTTTGCCCGATGATTATATTTAACGATACCGTAATTATAGAGGAGTCCGTTCACGAGAAATGGCTTGACTGGATGCAGCAGGTTTATATTCCCGCGGTGATGGAAACAGGTTATTTTAAATCGTACCAGGTTTTGAATGTTATCGATTCGCCGAACGAGGGCGTAACCTACTGCGTTCAGTATTATGCAGAAACGATAGATGACTTTAACCAGTTTTATGGCAAGCATCTGCATCAGTTGCAGGAGCTGCACAACAACGAATTTGAGAACCAGTTCGTGATGTTTAACACACTGATGAAAACAGTTGATTAACAATGAAAGTTACAGAAACCGGAATAGCAGGATTGCTCGTCATTGAGCCGCGTATTTTCAGCGATGACAGGGGGTATTTTTACGAGAGTTATAACAAAACCATACTGTCAGACTGCGGAATTACAGCCGATTTTGTACAGGATAACCAGTCATTTTCGCGTAAGGGAACGGTAAGAGCTTTGCACGGACAGGCTAACCCCTTTGCGCAGGGGAAGCTGGTGCGCGTGGTCAGCGGTCGCGTGATCGACGTTGCCGTAGATATCCGCAAAAATTCACCCACCTACGGGCAGCACTTTTCAGTAGAGCTGACGGGTGAAAATAAGTTGCTTTTCTGGATACCACCGGGCTTCCTGCACGGTTTTTCCGTGCTGGAGGATGACACTATCTTTATTTATAAGGTGGATAACTATTTCGACAAAGCCTCCGAGATCGGTGTGGTATGGAACGACCCGACACTTAATATCGACTGGAAACTGGCCCCCGGTGAAGCGCTGCTTTCGCCCAAAGACCAGATCCTGCCTGATTTTAAATCATTTGTAAGTCCTTTTTAAAAAACTTATTGTCCTTACTGTTTTATCAAATTATATAATTCATCCAGCTTAGGGCTTAAAACAATTTCAATTCGTCTGTTTTTAGCTCTCGCAGCTGCCGAGTTGTCGGAATCTATCGGCTGATATTCACTTTTACCGGTTGCGGTCAGGCGGTGCGGATCGACCATCTCCACTTCTGTCAGGTATCGGCAAACGGAGGTAGCGCGTAATACGCTCAGGTCCCAGTTATCCTTGATATGACCGAGATTGATCACTTTTTGATCGTCGGTATGTCCTTCGACGGCTATATTGATATCAGGTTCTTTGTTCAGTACTGCCGCCAGCTGCGTAAGCGCCTGTTTGCCGCGCGAGTCAATAACGATACTGCCCGAAGGGAAAAGCAGCTTATCGGTAAGCGATACATACACCTTCCCGTTCCTTATATCAACCGAAAGGCCGCTTTGCTGGAAACCCAGCAAGGCCTGCTGCAGTTTGTCCCTTAACGCATTGGTGGCTTCGTCGCGTTTGTGAAGTGCGGCTTCTACTTCCTGTAAGCGGGCTTCCCGCTTTTTAAGATCGGCTGATAGCTCACTTACTTTTGAAGAACTTGCACTTAAATTATTATTGAGTGTGCCGTATTTTTCGTTCAGGTTGTCATAATTGGTTCTCAAAGCCTGTAAGTTGCCCTGAGCTTCCTGTATTGCGCGGTGGAGTCGCGCAGTGTCGGCGCGCAGCATTGCTACAGTATCATACAATGCATTGGCCCGCATGGACAGCGAATCGCGTTCGGCAACGAGCGCCTTATATTTTTTTGGTGACATGATCACACAGGAATGCAGTATAAGACAGCAAATTGCGAATGGAAGGACGTGCCTGATTTTCATGGTGGTATTATATTGTTTTAGGTAATGGCATTATTTAAAAATACATTTAACGGATAGATCCTGCCGCAAAGACCGGCCACGTTGCCCGCGGCATCTTTTTTTAACAGATCCTCATCTTTCAGCTGATGAAAGGCTACAAAGCTTTTCAGCTTCAATAGGTCGATGTTTTCATTGTCGGCGTTGTATTCTCTCGGTACGCTTTTTAACTGTTCCTGTTTTCTGAAGTCGCCGAACAGCTTTTTAAACGCAGGCGCATCGATTATATTTTTAAGTTCATGTGCATTATAATCAATTTCCTGACGGATGGCTTTCAGGTGGGAGGCCTCGGGCATCCAGTATCCCCCTGCGATGAACGAATTTCCAGGCGTAATCTGGAGGTAATATTCCGCGCCGCCGAGCTTTAACCCCCTGGTGGGCAGGCTGACGCCGAAATTATTTTTGTACGGAGTTTTATTTTTGCTGAAACGGATATCGCGGTAGATGCGCATTACGCACTTTTTCGCATCAAGGGCCGGGTCAATTCCGGGATCGATCTGATGCATCAGCCGGAGTAGCTCGCCGGTAAATTCTATGACATTTTCGCGCGCAGCTTCATACCTGTCTTTGTTAGCCTGGAACCACTCGCGGTTGTTATTTCCGGCAAGGTCGGCTAAAAAATCAAATGTATGGCGTTGAATCATCATTGTCCAAATGCGGCTGATAGTTTATTTTGGGTGAAAACCAGTATAAAAGAAGGACGCGGCCATACCTGAAATTTACCGGAGCCAGCAAAAAAAGCCCGGCAATGATCGTTCCTGCGTATAGCCAGGGCGAATCTCCGTTCCGGGTTATCAACCAGGTCAGCGCCACGATTATGAAGCCTTCAAGAACATTCAGCGCATAGCTTAAATACATCGCCGCATAAAAATAGCCGGGTTCAATCTCGAAATGAAGATTGCAATGCGGACAGCGTTCATAAATCTTGTTGGAGAAGAAGCTGTAAAAGCCGCCGCTAAACATATTGCCCCGGCGGCAGCGAGGGCATTTGCATCGCAGCATCGCCGATGATTTAGGAGTTTCCGTCATCGCTGGTTCCGCATAAGTGTTGTGATTGGCGCTAAGGCTTTCGCCGGAGCGGTAATTAATTCAGGTGCAGTTTTTCGTCGTGGATATGCATATCAACATTTTTGCGGCGATATTTTTTGTACCATACAAATCCAACAACGCCAACGGCAAGATAAGGCGCGCCCAGTAAAAACATGATGCCCTTGTTTAACCCCTTTGCCGCCAAACCCCCATTTTTTGAATTGGTTTCAACGGTGGCAGCACATTGTGAACATTGTGCCTTAACCTGAACGGTGGCGGCGATCGTTAAACCGAACACCATAAGTAATACAACAATTGCCAGTCTCTTTTTCATATCCGCAAATTTAACTATTATATAATCAGCAATCAATTCCTATTACCGGTAACAGGGTAGCAAATAAGGATATATTGTAAAAAATTAGTGGTCTGCCGGTCTTTTTTTCGCAATTATTTATATTTATACCGGTAGGCATAACTGCTAACTTAAAACCCACGCAATGCATTCAGGAAGAACCATTATTTTACTGATCTTATTTATTTTACCGGTCTGTCTGAAAGTAACAGCACAGGAAGAATCTTTATCTATGCGTTATTACGACAGGGCGCAGCATCAGCGTGATATTGCCGATGATCTCTACGCAAAAAAAGGCGCCACCCCGCAGGATATAGCCAAAGGTATCGATTTGCTGAAAGCGACTATCCGTTTTCTGGACAGTATCCCCGTTTTTGAACTCGCAGAAGGCAATATTTATTTAAAGGGTCGTACGCACGACGTTTATATGGACCTTGCCCGCGCCTATTCCATTGCAAATAAAAAGGACCTTGCCTTTGATGCGCTTGAAAAAATGTATGGCAGTGGCGTATTCAGCAGCACTGCTTCCTATCTGGAAAGAGACTCGGGCTATATGGCCATCCGGTCCGATCCGCGCTTTGTTTCATTTATCAATAAGATAAAAAGAACCGGCGATCTTTATAGCAATACTGCGCTGAAAACGCCGTATAAGGAGAACCTGAGTAACGAGGAAAAAGTTGCGGGCCTGTCGCTGTTGTGGATGGAGGCACGCGCTAATTTTGTTTATTTCGACCGTCTGAAAACGGATTGGAATAAAACCTATCTTGACTACCTGACGCTGGTCAACAACACCAAAAACACCGCCGATTACTATAAAGTGCTGATGAGATTTTACGCAGAGCTTCACGACGGTCATACCAACGTGTATCCTCCCAAAGAACTGACGAATGATTTTTATTCGCGCCCGCCTGTCCGGGCTTTACTGATAGATGGTCGTGTGTTTGTCGCGGAGGTGTTTAGCGACAGCCTTAAAAAGACTGGCATTATACCCGGTCTGGAAATAACAAAGATTGACGGTGAACCCGTGATAGCCTATGCAGAAAAGAATATCAGGCCATACCAGAGCAGTTCAACGCCGCAGGATCTGGAAATACGTGAATATTATTACGCTCTGTTTTCGGGCCCGGCAGACAAGCCGGTCAACCTTGAGTTTAAGGATCGTAAAGGCAGGGTGTTCAGTAAAGTTGTTTCGCGCAGGGGGTATCACGATGTCCGGTACCTGCCATCGGTGTCCTACCAAACCATCGGCGATATCGGTTATTTGCAGGTTAATGAGTTTGAAACCAATGCCGTTGTAAAACAGGTGGACTCGCTGTTTAAAAACCAGATCATGAATACCAAAGGCCTGATCATTGATGTTCGCAATAACGGCGGCGGAAGCAGCGGTATCGGATATAACATTATCCGGAAGCTTACCGACAAACCATTTAAAACTTCGGCTTCAAAGGTTATTAAATATTATTCAAGACCCGGCACGGAGACCCAGTGGGCTATTAATGAAACCGGAGAATGGCAGCCGGATGGTAAGATATTTTATGACAAGCCTGTTATAGTGCTCACCGGTCCGCGTACCTTTTCGGCAGCGGAAGATTTCGTCGTAGCGTTTGATTACATGAAACGCGGCAAACTTGTAGGACAGGCTACAGGCGGAAGCACCGGTCAGCCCTATGGCTTTACCCTGCCCGGCGGCGGTTCGGCGCGGGTTTGCTCAAAGCGCGATAGCTATCCCGACGGGAAGGAGTTTGTTGGAATTGGCATACAGCCCGACATCGTTGTAGCCCCAACGGCTGAGGACCTGCAAAACGGAACCGACGCCGCCAAAGAAAAGGCGCTGGCACTACTTCAAAAGTAAATTTAAGGCTAATAAGGCTTTCCGGCTGCCAGTTCGCGGCCTGCGCGTTTGATGGCCAGTCTTTCCCGGTACTGTGCATAGCTTGTCTTAAAGGCCATCTTCAGCACGCTGTCAACCCCCCCTTTTACGGCGAGATTGTAAACACTGGCGGCTTTGCGCGTAACGGAAGCATCCCAGGCGCGCAGGCTCAGGGAGTAACCACCCTCTACGTATTTCATCCAGTGCCAGTAACCCGTTGGCATAAACAGGGTATCGCCGTGTTCTAAAAACACCTCTGTGCCCTCCACGCCTTCGAGCGCCGGAAACCGGGAAATGTCCGGATTCAGCACATCATAATCTTCCAGCGCATAAGTCGCGTTGGGGATGCAGTACAAACGGCGTTTCCACTTGTTTTCAAACAGAATAATATGCTTTTTGCCGCCAAAATGGGTGTGGAATATATGCGGAAGATCAATATCGTAGTGCAGAAAGGTAACCGAGTTTGAGCCGCCAAAAAACATGGAGGGCATACTTTCTAAAAAACCGCCCATCAGGTCCTTTGGAAAGGCAATATCATCCAGCAATTGCGGCGCATGTTTAAAAATATTAAAGAAGAAGATACGAAGCTCCGTCGGCTCGGACATGATCAGATCGATATACTGATCGAAAGGCATTTCCGCCGCTGAGGAATTGATCGGTTTCGACGGGTCGGCCTTCGAGTTATCATACAGCGGGACTACCTTACTGCCCACAACCTGTTTCAGGTATTCAGGCGTCCACTTTTCACGGGCGGCCCAGTTGTCGGTTAATCCCCTGATCACCAGCGGCCGTCGCTGTTTTAGATAATTCGCGGTAAAATCGTTTGCACTGATAGTTGCTACCGTATCGATAGGACGCAGAATAAAGCTCATTGTTTTAGTTGTTTTCCGCATCTATATAAACCCCGAAATGAGATTTATCTATCAGAAACTTACCAAAATAACGAAATAAAATACCGATGTGTATTAAATATTTGTTAAAAAAATTTAATGGGAAGATTAGCAGACCAGCCCCTCGGCTACGGCAAATGCAATGGAGTGCATTTTTACGAAGGTTGTCCTTTGCGCAAGGCTTTGTTAGCGCGTTTTACGGCAAGTTCTTCTTTCCATCCCATGTAGCGGGACCTGAAGTTTTTCTTCATCAGGTCGTCGAATTTTCGCTGGATGGTGAGGTTGTAAAGGCTTTTCGCCTTTATCGCCCATGATTTATCCCAGGCACGCAGCGAAATGGAGAAGGAACCGTCGAGGTATTTCATCCAGTGCCAGTAACCCGTCGGCATAAACAAGGTGTCGCCATGTTCAAGAAATGCTTCCTGACCTTCCACACCGTCAAGTGCTGGGAATTTGTCGAAATCCGGGTTTTCGATGTCGTAATCCTCCAGCGCATAGGTAGCGAACGGAATACAATACAGCCGCTCGCTCCATTTCTGATCGAACAGGATGATGTGTTTACGTCCGTTGAAATGGGTATGAAAAATATGGGCAAGGTCGATATCGTAGTGCAGAAAGGTAACCGAGCCCGCGCCGCCAAAAAACATATTCGGATATTTATCCAGGAAGCCGCCCATAAGGTCTTTCGGCGAGCGGTAATCATCGAGTAGTTTGGGGGCGTGTTTGATCGGATCGAACAGGAAGATACGCAGATCGGTAGGCCCTTTCTGGATCAGGTCGATATAGTCGCCAAACTTCATCTCCGCAGCCGACGCATTGATGGGTTTGGCAGGGTCAGCCTTCGAGCTGTCGTATAGCGGTACGACGATATCGCCGACGGTTTCTTTCAGGTAATCGAAGGTCCATTTTTCCAAAGCAGGCCAGCTTTCGGTGGCTTTACGGATAATTAGCGGCCTGCGCGGTTTCAGATAATCACGAATAAAATCATCTTTTGAAATGTTGTCAACGCTGTCAATAGCAGAAAGAATCAAACCCATGTTCACAATAAATTAACAGCAAAATTATACAAACACGAAAAACGTTTGGTCATTTGCCCGTTTTTTTTGATCCTAATCTGACAATTATCGCTGCTGTAATCCGGCTTTTCTGCCCCGGACTATGGTGATTGTACAAAAAAAGGCCGTTTCGCGGGAAACAGCCTTTAAATTTATTAATACAATCCGGCGGTATTTACTTTGGCATCAAAACCGAATTAACAACATGTATCACCCCGTTGCTTTGAAAAACATCCGCAATGGTGATCCAGGATTTGCCGCCCTTTTCGTCAACAAGATATAATTTCTTACCCTTTGCCATTACCGTTAAAGTTCCGCCTTCAACTGTTTTAAGTTCTGCTTTGCCGTTGCCCGCTTTTATTTTTGCCCATAGATCAGCTGCGCTTAAGCGGCCCGAAACCACATGGTAAGTTAAAATTTTGGTCAGCGTAGCCTTGTTCTCCGGTTTTACCAGATTATCCACAGTTCCGGCGGGAAGTTTTTTAAAGGCTTCGTCAGTTGGTGCGAACACGGTAAAAGGGCCTTTGCCTTCTAACGTCTCAACCAGCCCGGCGGCTTTAACTGCGGCTACCAGCGTTTTGTGATCGTTGGAGTTAACCGCATTTTCGATGATGTTTTTTGTAGGGTACATGGCTGCACCGCCTACCATTTTTGTCTGAGCATTGGCTCTGGGCGTTGTTGCAATAGCTGCTAAAGCAAACGCCGCGATTAATAGTTTTTTCATGTATAGATTGTTTTATAAAAGATACGGGGCTCCGGAGCAGGCAGATTTGCCAGCGTCGTTAAATCGAATAGCATGAGGTTTTAAACAGATCTAATCCGTAGGGCGGTTAATTTCGTACACGTGCCTGCGGGTTCAGCACTTTATGAAGCGGACTCACCGCAGGACTGCCCCATCTCAAAAAAATAATTCGGAAGCAATCTTATCGGCATATAACTTTCCTTCTTTGCTCAGCAGGATTACGCCACCACGCAAGGTCAGCCAGCCGTTTTCAAAATAAGGCTGCGCGGACTTCAAGAGCTGATCGCCTGCGGAAGCGGCGATGCTGTTCAGCTTTTTGAGGTTAAGCCCCCACATCGTGCGTAACGAGGTCATGACATATTCGTTCAGCCGGTCGGTTTCGGTAAGTGTTTCCTGCTCTGCGGGAATCTGACCCTTTTCAAGCGATTCCATATATCGCGCATTGTTTGCGACGTTCCATTGCCTGGTTTCGCCGTTAAAGGAGTGGGCCGAAGGTCCGATGCCAAGATACTTAACCCCTGCCCAGTAGTTGGAATTGTGCCTTGAATAAAGGCCGGGCCGGCAAAAGTTCGAAATTTCGTAATGCTCAAATCCGTTGGCCTGCATGACGTCAAGCAGTATCATGAATTGTGCGGCGCTTTGTTGTTCATCCATGTCGGGCTGCTTTTTGTTTTTGATGAACGACGCCAGCGCGGTACGGGGTTCAACCGTCATGGAGTAGGAAGAAAGATGAGGAATATCAAGCCCGGTGATCTTGTTCAGATTATATTTCCATTTTTCATCTGTCAGCAGGGGATAACCGTAGATCAGGTCGGCGGTAATATTTTCA
Organism: Mucilaginibacter sp.; assembly: GCA_035547875.1. GTDB lineage: Bacteria > Bacteroidota > Bacteroidia > Sphingobacteriales > Sphingobacteriaceae > Mucilaginibacter. Next base: position 88,255 of record DASZTX010000032.1, read on the forward strand.
AAACCGGCATCCTGTACACGCTTTACCGCCGATTCAGCCGCTGCTCCACGGTGGACGCGGTTCATCCAGGCAAGATCGTCGTCAAAAAAAGACTGAATGCCGATACTGAAACGGTTGATCGCCGTTTCGCGGAGCGCACGGACCTGCATATTATCCAGATCATCGGGGTTTGCCTCCAAAGTGATCTCGGCATTGCTGCTTACCGAATGCAAACGGCTGATCTCGCCGATGATCCGGTTAAGATCGCCTGCGTTTAATACAGATGGTGTTCCGCCGCCGAAATATATGGTTTCAACCGTTTCCTGATTAAGGTAGTTCTTTTGTAACCCAATTTCTCGGACGAGCGCATCCAGCATTTCGTCCTTATATTTCAGTGACGTGCTGAAATGAAAATCGCAGTAATGGCAGGCTTGTTTGCAAAAAGGGATGTGAATATAAATGCCGGCCATACAAGGGGATGCTATTTTTTGCCAAAGTTAACGCTTCGCTTTGTTTTTGATCAGGCTAAAAACATCAAAAAAGTAACCCGGTCAAATTCCAGAAACAGGAATGGAATCCTTTATATGGATTGACAATCACTTTGATGTTGATTTAATTAACTAATAATCAGTTGGATAAAAATAACGGCATCGAAATTTCATAAGGAGGTATGTAATTTAAATGAAAAAGATGATGCGGAAAAAGGGAATAAATAATAATATCAGGATATTCCTGGTTGATAATGATGCTTTTTGTATCAATGTCTATAAAAAATATCTTAACGATCTTAATTACTTTAATATATCGACGTTCGAAAATGGCGCCGACTGCCTGAACAATCTCAGCAAGCAGCCGGATATTATTTTTCTTGACTACGGCATGGAACACATGAACGGGCTTGAAGTACTCAAAAGGATAAAGAAGATCGACCCGGAAATTCCGGTGACTTTTTTGTCCGGAGTAGCAAGTATCATGACGGCCGTAAGTGCGATCAAACATGGTGCGCTGGATTATATTGTTAAAGGGATCAACGACAGGGAGAATATCGCAAGAATACTTGAACAGGTGACCGAAAAAGTAAAAGTTAAACGAAATCAGCTGGAGGCAGACTATATAAAACGCCTGCTGCAGGAATATTGACTTTGATAAAGTTTGTCGCTGCAAACTTTCGCTTCACGGTTATACATTACGGAAGGAATTCCGGCTCCCTTGTTGTTGAAATAAAACTGATTAACATTCGCGCCAACAAATCCGGCGACATGATGTTGTAAAAACAAATTGTTATTATGAAAGAACTGGTAGAAAGCTGGTCGGGGCGTATTCAGCCTCTTGTCTGGGATCTGATAATTTTTGCGTTAGCCATCATATTGGGATTGCTCGTAAAACTGATCATCAAAGCCATCCTGAATTACCACAAGGAACACAAGGACTACTCCCTGTTCCGGAGCATACTCACACATTTCAGCCGCCCGCTTAATCATTTCGTCCCGTTACTGATGCTGAATCTGATGGAGCCGCTGATGGAGCTTTCACCCCGGTACGATCTTGCGCTCAGCCGCACCATACAGATCGCGCTGATCATCTCGTTTGCAACGCTGCTGATGAATGCGATGAACGTGTTTGAAGATTATGTTTACCACACTTACAGCCTGGATAAGGAAGACAACCTGAAGGAGCGGAAGATACGCACCCAGATACAGTTTATCCGCAAGGTGTTAGGTACGGTGGTGGTCTTCGTAACGGTCGCCATTATTCTGTTGAGCTTTGACAGCGTGCGGAAGATTGGCGCAGGCCTGCTGACTGGCGTAGGTATCGGCGGTATTATCATTGGTTTTGCCGCCCAGAAATCACTTGGAAATCTGCTGGCGGGCTTCCAGATTGCCTTTACCCAGCCTATCCGGATAGATGATGTGCTGATTGTGGAAGGTGAGTATGGAAGAGTGGAAGAGATCACCCTGACCTATGTGGTACTGAGCCTTTGGGATCAGCGGAGGTTGATCCTTCCGATCAATTACTTTATTGAAAAACCTTTCCAAAACTGGACGCGCACATCGTCGGAACTGCTGGGTACTGTATTTCTTTATCTTGATTATAATACACCGGTCGATGCCGTTCGGGAGGAGTTTGAGCGCCTGGTGCAAACCTCCGAATTATGGGATAAACGCGTGCAGGGTATCCAGGTGACTGACGCCAAAATGAACTGCATTGAATTACGTGTGCTGGTGAGCGCCCGCAATTCAGGCCAGGCTTTTGATCTGCGGTGTTTTATCCGCGAGAACCTGATAAAATTCCTGAAGGACAACTATCCGGAAAGCCTGCCGCTGAACAGGCTGGTCATGAAAAATATGAACCCCGCGCAGACTGAAGAATTGCCTGAAAAAAAAGCAGATGCACAGGCATAAGTCAGGGATGCTGCTGTTTCAGGTCGATGTTTTCGGTCTTTTTTGAGATGTCCCTGATGATGTCGTCCAGCTCGTAGGCACCGTTGATCAGGTGATCCAGTATGTTGGTTTCCTCCTCGCCGTTGGCAGGGAAGTCCTTGATCAGATCAGCAAGCCCGATAACGCGGGCCAGCGGTGCTCTTACCACGTGCGACTGCATCCAGGCAATTTCCAGCAGCTTTTCGTTCTGTTTTTCAATCGCCGTGATATAATTCAGCCTTTCGGTAATATCACGGACAACACCGATCATGCGGATTCCGTTACCTTCGTCATCCCTGATGATGTAACCATTCCCCTCGACGTGCGCATAGGTGTCGTCTGCTTTCTTAAAACGATATTCGCCGCTCCAGTTGCCTTGCGTATTGTCAGCCAGCGTGTCTTTAATTTCACCTTCAACCCGGGCGGTGTCGTCCGGATGCACCCGCTGCAGCCAGTTTTTGTAAGTGTAGTTTTCCTTGCTGTCCAGCCCGAATAACCTGAAAAAGCCGTTACCCCATTTTATCCGTCCGTTCACAAGGTTCCAGTCAAAGATGGCGTCATTGGTGGCCATGTTAACATATTCATAGCGTTCATTGCTGATCTTGAGTGCTTTCTGAACGTTTTTAAGATCGGTGATATCCAGACCGATGCACTGGATCTCCGTGGTTTCACCTTTGGAGTTTGTCAGGCCGATAAAGTGCCACAAGGTTGGCCGTATCCTGCCATCGTCCCGCAGGTGATCTATTTCCACCTGATTTACACGGTCCGGGTTTTTGATACAATCTTCCATTATCTCTTTTACCAGCTCGCCATGATAGGGCTGAACGGTTATCGATGCATTGGTATCGGTAAGTACCTCGTTTTTGAGTATCCAGTTAAAATCTTCGATATATTTTTTGTTGAGATAGGTAAACTTACCATCCAGCCCTATGCGGATAACATAGTTGGTTTGCGAGTCGGACAATGCACGCAGACGCGATTCACTTTCCTGCAGGACTTCCTGCGTCATTTTGCTTTCCGTGATGTCGATGCAGGCGCCTATCATTTCAACCGGGTTGCCCCTTGAGTCGCATTTCAGTTTCCCCCACGATTTCAGATACCGCATTTCTCCGGTTGGCCTGATAATACGTTCCTCAAACTCCATATCCTCCCCGGTATTCAGCACATTCAAAATGATGTTGTACACCCGTTCCCTGTCTTCGGGGTGAAGCAATTCCTGATAACCCTCAAAAGTTGCCTTAAAATTGGATTTATTCAGGCCATAGATGGTGTAAAGACTATCGGACCAGCTAACGACGTTGGTCTGCACATCCCAGCGCCAGTTGCCAAACTGGGCAAGTTCCTGGCTTTGTGTCATCAGCATGTTGGTTTCGGCAATTATTTCGGCGCGCTGCCTGTTTTCCAGAATGATCTTTAAGATGGCGGTTACCCGCTCGATCACCTTCAGTTCCTCATCGTTGGGCTTTTTTATCTCCTTATAGTACATTCCGAGCGTCGCCATTACCTTGCGCTCGGCGTTAATAATAGGATATGACCAGCATGCACGCAGGCCATAGGTGAGCGCAAGATTTTTGTAATCGGCCCAGCGCGGGTCGGTGGCAATGTCGCTGACGATTATTTTTTTTTTCAGATGGGCGGCTGTGCCGCACGAGCCGCCGTTTTCGCTGATCGGCAGATTTTCTATCGACTTGATATAAGCTGCGGGCAATGACGGTGAGGCCCAGTCGAACAGGCGGTTGTTTTTGACTTCGAGGATGGAGCAAAGCATCTGAGGGAACAATGCTTCCACGCCGCTCAGATAATAGGAGAGTATCTCCCGCAGGCTGACAGCATTTTTGGAGTTCAGTTCCAGTACATTACGCTCAAGATTTTCGAGGCTGCTCAGTCGCCGGGAGGCGGTGACATCCAGCATCAGGCCGCGAAGCCATTTTTTATTACCCTCGCCCTTAACCAGCGATACGATATCTTTAATCCAGATCACGTTGCCGTCGGCCCGCGTCATCCTGTATTCAAAAGTGTAGCTTTTAAAGGGCCGGAGCTTCAGGTTATAATAATTCAGCACCTCTTCGCGGTCGGCAGGATAGAAGTGGTTTTCCCAAAAACGCGGCTGTTCCAGCCATTGTTTGGGCGAATACCCAAGTATCTGCTTTGCATGATCACTAACGAATGTGAATTGCAGCGTATCGGCATCAGCCTCCCACACAATGCCTTCAATAGTTTGCAGGAGAGAATAAAACTTATCGCGCGATTCGGTCAGCGCCTGCTCAGTATTTTTCCTGGCGGTGATAATGTGTGTCTGGTCACTGACATACCGTACGATAAAAGATACCTCATTATCGTCATTCAGGATGGGAATATGATCTATCTCCCAATACCGGGATGTATCTTCAGCATGATCGGGCAAAGAGACTTCGTATTTGCGCAAAGACAGCTTGTCCGGTTTCTTTTTTGTGACCACCTTCTCCAGCGACTCCGCCCATCCGGGCATCTCGTAATTTTTTCCGCTGTAAGTTATCCCGAAAAGCCCCTTGCCTATACATTCCTCGCGTGTAAATTCATTTAAGCCAAGGTATGCGTCGTTAACATCTACGATGGTAAAGACCGGGGCATCCGGCAGCAATATCATTACTGGTGCAGGCAGCGATTTAAATATACCTTTCAGATAGTTTTCAGTGATCATAAGTTTTGAAAGGTTCCGGTGATGCGTTTTGGGTAGTGGTAGTTTGCGTGACTGGCGATACGCCTGCGAACGTATTTGGTAACATTATGTAACGGCAAAACATACATAAGGGGCGGCAAATATGTTGAAATCAAAATAAGGTTATTAAAATTAGGTATAAATATTTAACGATTGTTGTTTTCACACATATTTTTTTATTTAAGCCTGTTGTGCTAATTGTGCCGTCTTTTATTTATAAAACAATTTTTGTACTTCCTTATTAATTCGCAATTTTACGCCTCGTCAATTAAAAATCAACAGCTTAAGCAATACAAAAAATGGGTAAAATAATTTTGGTGACCGGTGCATCCTCTGGCATTGGTCTGGCCTGCGCAACCGCCTTGCAGGCAAAAGGACATACGGTTTATGGTTCGTCACGCGATTTGAGCCGGATGAAGTCTGTGTCATTCAAACCCATTCAGCTTGATGTTACCGACGATGCCTCGGTAAGCGCGGCGATTGATAAGATCATTAAAGCCGAGGGCCGTATCGACGTGCTGGTTAATAACGCAGGCAACGGAGTTACCGGTCCGGCTTACGCTATGCCTGTAGAGGATGCGAAAAAACAGTTTGAAGTGAATTTTTTCGGGGTGGTTCGCGTAAGCAGCGCGGTACTGCCGCACATGATCGCGGTAAAAAGCGGGCTTGTGATAAACATCAGCTCATTGGCGGGGCTTTTTGGCCTGCCTTATCAGAGCATGTACAGCGCGTCGAAATACGCCGTTGAGGGCTACTCGCAGAGTCTGCGTATGGAGCTGCGGAACACAGGTGTTAAGGTGACGCTTATCAATCCGGGCGACTTTAAATCGGAGTTTACACAAAACCGCGCGAAGGTTGCGTTCCCGATCAAAAACGAAATGCTGGAGAAGGAATACAATTCTGCGGTAGCGGCGATGGAAAAGGATGAAAGCATCGGCGCTAATCCGGAACTGATCGGGAAAAAGGTATGCCAGATCGTTGATATGTCCAGCCCGGCGCATCGTTATCTGGTAGGCGCCATCGGCCAGACCATTGTACCGACGCTCAAGACCATTCTGCCGGGCGGCCTGTTCGAAAAGCTGATGAACGACCATTACGGCATAAAATAAAATATCCGGAACTTCCGGTGTTAAAGCTGGCTTTGCTGGTGTTTATAGTGCAGTTGTTTAAGTGTTTCGGCTGAAACGTCGTCGGTTGAAACGCCGTAGCCGGTAACCAGAATACCCTTTTTACCTGATGCCGAGGTAAGCGCATAAACGGTAGCTTCATCGGCGGGGTCGGATGCGCCTTCGTAACGGTAAAGGTCAACTATTTCAAACTCGTCCGCCGGATAGCGCTGGTCGCCCGCAGCAAAATGATCGCCCTGCAAGCGAAGATCAAGTGTGAAGCCCTGTTTTTTTAGCTCTGCGACAGCTTCGGTTACCGTTGCATAATGGAATTTCTGTTTCATAGGTTAAAGATTGATGTGTTGAAGTAAAATTAAGCATAAAAACCGTGCCCGGCATGGCATAATGCGGCTCTCAATTGAAATTCTACAATTTTATGTAACGGGAGCGCCGTTTGTTAATAACCGATAATACATTTAATATGATCACATCTGCCGCCAATGCCGAACATTATATCTGGGGCAACCAGTGCGACGGCTGGCATTTTCTTAAATCCGATACGCTCAGCGTGATCCAGGAACGCATGCCCCCGGGTACTTCGGAGCAACTGCATTATCATCATGTTGCACAGCAATTATTTTACGTCCTGACGGGCGAGGCGACATTCGAAATTGAGGGCGGGATATTTACTGTCAGGGAAAATCAATCTATTCATATTGCCGCAAATAAGAAGCACCGCATTATGAATAATGGCGGTGCTGATCTGTGTTTCCTGGTTGTATCTGAACCCAAATCGCATGGCGACCGGGTAAATTGCTGAACTAAGTAACCTGATGCTCAAGCCCTGTTGCCGGTTCCTCAGAAGCCGAGCGTAAAGCCGAACGAGAAGTTTTTAAGGCCCTGCTGTGCGGGGCTGTTTTCAAACATATCGTTAAAGTAATATTTAGCGAAGATACCCATGTCGCCGTAGCCCATGCGCACAAAGGCACCATAGCGGAAGTGGGTGAAGTGATAGTCGTCGTCTATCTTTTGTTTGCCGTTTTCGTGGCTGATCTGCTTAACCCTTCCGTTCAGCAGGATGCCTGCATCCGGCCCGAACACAAAATGCATTTGTTTGCCTCGGAAATCCTCGTTGGTACGGAAATCGAATGATAACGGGATACGCAGATAGCTTGATGAAAAGCGGTTCTTACTGTAATCGATATTATCCTGGCGATAGGTGAGTACCGGCTGGTTAGGAAGGATGGTAATATTTTCGCGCAGCCGGATCAGCGTCCAGTCGAACCCGCCCGAAAGATAAATCTTAAAATTAGGACTGAACCTTACCCCCATCTGGACAAGGTCGAACCCGACGTTGCTGGTCTTCCACGAGCGGTAGCGTAAAAAGCTGTTGGTTGGCGACAGCGTAAAACTGCCATTGTCGATCAGCGTGGCCAGGCCAAGGTCGAACCTTGAAAAGGTAAGGCCAAATGAAGCCCTTGGATACGCATGATCGCTGTAGGTGGTCGTGTCTTTCGACCAGTGATGTTTGCCTTCCTCGCCGTATCCGGCATAAATTCTGAAGCCTTTATCCTTTCTGGATGAGCTTGTACTATCGGAACTGTCCTGTGCAAATGCGCTGTATATGGATAAGCTTATTATTGCGGTGAAAATTAAACGTTTCATATTGTGGTATAAATATATGTTATTTTGATTTTTGTTGACTTAACGGTAAGATATTCCAGGGCAATATGTACACTCCGCCCTTTGATGGTCACTTAACCGGCTTTTATTATTTAGCTTCTTCTTTCTTAAATTTTAATATACCCAGGTTCACCCCGGTAATGGTTGACGACTCATCATCGTCCGTATTGGAAAATTCAATGATCTTATCTTTCCTCTTGTCAACCGCCGCTATAACCGTATTCAGCAGGCCGCCGATGCCATGAACCCTGCGTTTTGGGCGGGTGGTTACCGGCTCGTCGCTGGCTGCTGCCGCAGGTGTTGCAGTCACAACGGGCGCCTCATCGGTAATATCCTTTGCGATCAGCGGTGTGCTGCCGGTTGGCAATACCGGGTCAATGCTTTCCGGTTTCTGCTGAACCGCTGCCAGCAGTTGTTCCGGCTGATGCACCTGTTCTTCAGGTATTGCAGGCTGCTCAACCGCTTGCTTTACCGGTTCCTTAACCGTTGGCCGGACTGCATTGCTGTGGCGAACCTGTGCCATCGTATTCGTAGCGCCTGTTGCCGGTTTAACAGCTTCTTCTTTTACGGACGGCTGTGCCGGTTGGGCGGGAGCTACGGGCTGTGTTTTAACAAGTCCGGTTTTAACCACAGGCTTATCACCCTTCGTGTTTTTGCTGGTACGCGGGATGAACACTATTCCTGCCGCAGCCAGTATCAGCACACTTGCCGCGATGCTGAGGTAGGGCACTAACTTCCGGTACCCTGTTTTCCCGTCAAGACGTTCTGAAATGCCCGTCCAGACCTGGCTTGTAGGCTCCGCCTCAAAATTCTCGAGTTTTGAGCGGAACAATGAATCAAATTCCTTATCCTGCATATCCATATCTTTTATTTTCCATTTTTTTTACCTGTTCTTTTAACACTGACCGCGCCCTTGAGAGCTGCGACTTGGACGCGCCCTCGGTAATGCCGGTCATTTCGGCAATTTCCTTATGCGAATAACCCTCGATGGCGTACAGGTTAAAAACGATCCGGTAGCCGGGGGCCAGTTGCTGCACCAGCGCCATCAGGTCTTCCGCCGCAAGCTTTGAAGTAGCCAGCGCCTCGGTAGAGGCTTGTCCGGCGGCATCATCTATATCTACCAGCTGCATCATTTTATGATGCTTGCGGTAATATTCAATGGAGCTGTGTACCATTATTCTGCGTATCCATCCTTCAAAAGAACCTTCGCCCCGGTAGTCCTCAATTTTTCCGAAGACCTTGATAAATCCATTTTGCAGCATGTCCTCGGCTTCCATGCGGTCTGCGGCGTATCTTAAACAAACACCAAGCATTTTTGAAGCAAATTGTTTGTACAGCAATTCCTGGGCTTTACGCTCACGGGACTTGCAGCGTTTTATCAGTTCGTCAATAGTATATTTATGCTCCAAAAACATCATTTAAAGGTAAGATGAAAAGGGTATCAAAATGGTTGCACGGCGATTAAAATAATTTTAATAACTTGCTTTTCATCTATTTACTGACCGATGAAACCATTCCGCCTTTCCTTAGCATTCCTGTTGATATTTGCCGCCTGCCTTAATGCACAGCCAAAATTAAACGATACCTGTACGCTGCTGAAGCCCGACCGCGTTTTCGACGGTGAGCAGATGCATACGGGTTGGTGGGTGTTGATCAAGGGCAATCATATCGAAGCGGCAGGCGAGCCGGGCAGCATCATCGTACCCGCTCCGGTTAAAATAGTCGATCTTAAAGGAATGACGGTTATGCCGGGGATGATCGAGGGGCACTCCCATCTTTTTCTGCATCCGTATAACGAAACTTCATGGAATAACCAGGTATTGAATGAGAGCCGCGCCGAGCGCGTTGCCAGAGCGGTTAATCACGCCCGCGAAACGCTGTTGGCAGGATTTACCACCGTTCGGGACCTCGGCACAGAAGGGGCCGGATATGATGACGTGGGCCTGAAAATGGCGGTTATGAAGGGCGTGGTGCCGGGGCCTCGCATGCTGGTTGCCACCCGCGCGATCGTGGCTACCGGAAGTTATGGCCCGAAGAGCAACGTTGCGGAGGCAACTATTATAAAAGGAGGAGAGGAGGCAGACGGGGTTGACGGTATTACGCATGTGGTGCGCTCGCAGATCGGGCATGGCGCTGATGTCATCAAGATATATGTCGATTACCGCTGGGGGCCGGACGGTTCGGTTGAACCTACATTTACAGAGGACGAACTGAAGACTGCGGTGGAGGTGGCAAAGAGCAGCGGCCGGATCGTTGCGGTACACTCCGGAACGGAAGAGGGCATGCGCCGGGCAATAGCTGCCGGAGTTACCACTATTGAACACGGTGACGGTGGCACACCGGAACTCTTCAGGCAAATGAAGGAAAAGAGTATAGCCCTGTGCCCCACCCTCGCGGCGACAGAGGCCATAACCAGCTACAGCGGATGGAAAAAGGGGGTTGATCCGGAACCGGAGAGCGTAAAGAAAAAGCATCTTATTTTTAAACAGGCGCTTCAGGCCGGGGTGACGATCTGTATGGGTGGAGACGTTGGGGTATTTCCGCATGGTGATAACGCCCGTGAAATGCTACTGATGACCGAGTATGGCATGAAACCCATTGACGTTTTACGGTCTGCGACGAGTGTGAATGCAGCGGTTTTTAAATTAAATATGCTCGGAAATATAAAATCGGGTTATCTTGCCGATATAATCGCCGTTGAGGGAAACCCTGCCGAAGACATAAAGGCTGTAAAACAGGTAAAAATGGTGATGAAAGACGGGGTAACCTATACCCGCTAAGGAAACTAAAATTTTATTGTAATGAATATGAAGACACCGAAAGGGTTATTCGTCGGAATGATCGTGCTGTTACATACGATCGTGGCAAAAGCGCAACAGGAAATTATCCCGGTAGAGACGAAGAATAATGCCATTGTTTTGCAGGTAAACCGGCAGGGACTACTCAGTATGGTTTATTTTGGTGGCAGGCTTTCGGATAAAAACGAATATGGCGCAATAGCAGGTGCATACCACAACACCAGCGGCACCAGTATCTACAACAGCGCCTACACCACCGCAGGTACCACCAACCTGTTAGAACCTGCCATTGCCGTAACCCACGCCGACGGCAACAAATCGCTGGAACTGAAATACGTTGATCATAAAATCACAAAGATCAGCGACGACGTAAGTCTGCTAACCATTCATCTGAAGGACTCTGTTTATGACTTTGAGGTAGCGCTGAATTACCAGACCTACTATAACGAGGATGTAACGGAACAATGGAGCGTGATCAGTCACCATGAAAAAAAGGACGTTGTACTGAATAAGTATGCATCGGCCAATCTTTACCTGCATGGCGCAAGTTACTGGCTGCGCCATTATCACGGCGAGTGGGCGCGAGAAATGAAGCCCGAGGAAGAACAACTGGATCACGGGATCAAGACACTCGACTCCAAACTTGGTACCCGGGCAGACCTTTTTCAGCCGCCGGTATTTATGGTCTCCTTTGATAAGCAGGCTACCGAGGACACTGGCGAGGTGATGTTCGGCAACCTGGAGTGGAGCGGCAATTTCCGGATCGATCTGGAGGTTGACCCTTCGGATAACCTGCGGGTGATTGCGGGGATCAATAATTTTGCCGGTGATTACGTGTTAAAACCCGGCGTTGCGTTCACCACCCCTAAATTTGTTTATACGCTGAGCCATACGGGCATGGGTACGGCCAGCCGCAACTTGCAAAGCTGGGCACGCAGGTATAAAATTGTGGATGGAGAAGGGCCCCGGCTGACGCTGCTCAATAATTGGGAGTCCACCTATTTTGATTTTAATGAAGACAAGCTTTCGGGTTTGCTTAAGGATACCAAAAAGCTCGGCGTCGATATGTTCCTGCTCGACGATGGCTGGTTCGGGAATAAATATCCGCGCAATGGCGATCATGCCGGGTTAGGCGATTGGCAGGTAAACCGTTCAAAACTGCCCGACGGCATAGCATTCTTAACCAAAGAGGCAAAAGCAGACGGCGTAAAATTCGGTATCTGGGTGGAGCCGGAGATGGTTAATCCTAAAAGCGAATTATATGAAAAGCATCCGGACTGGATCGTAAAGCAACCGCAGCGTCCTGAATTTTACATGCGTAATCAGCTGGTGCTTGACCTGAGCAATCCAAAGGTTCAGGATTTTGTTTTCGGCGTGGTTGATGATCTCTTTACTAAAAACCCTGATCTGGCTTATATCAAGTGGGACTGTAATTCGGTTATATTCAACGCCTATTCCGCATACGAGAAAAACCAGTCGAATTTTTATACCGATTATGTGTTCGGGCTATATCATGTGCTCGACCGTTTAAGGGCGAAATATCCCAAAATACCGATGATGCTGTGTTCAGGCGGCGGCGGTCGCGTGGATTACGGGGCGCTAAAATATTTTACGGAATACTGGCCGAGCGATAACACCGATCCGCTCGAACGCATTTATATGCAGTGGGAATATTCCTATTTTTACCCGGCGCTGGCAAGCTCCAACCACGTTACGGACTGGGGCAAACAGCCACTGAAATACAGGGTGGACGTGGCCATGATGGGCAAGCTTGGGTTTGATATTGTCATCAGTAAGCTGAAACCCGCCGAGTTGCAGTTTTGCCAGCAGGCGGTTAATGTTTACCGGCAATTCTGCGAGGCGATATGGCACGGCGATCAGTTCCGCCTGCAGGACCCGCGCGGAAATGACGCCGCTTCCATTATGTATGTAGATTCAAGCAGATCGACAGCCATCATGTTCAACTATCTTGTCAGTCAGCGGTATGGAGCAGGGACGCATTCACCCATCCGGCTGAAAGGTCTTGATCCGGATAAAATATACACCATTTCGGAGGTGAATATGTTCCCCGGCGCAAAGTCTTCCGTCGCTGAAAACGCTTATTCCGGAAAATTCCTGATGACGGTGGGGATCAACCCGGATGTAAGGGAGGGCAGAACAAGTGTTCTGATCGCCCTGAAGGAAAAGAAGTGATCAATTACTTCCCTGTACGGAGGCGTTTGTAGATCTTGATAGCGATCATGAGGATTACGGCCAGCAGCACAAGCCCAACAAAGCCGTATATCCAGTTTACCGCGTTTTTCAGCACGGCTAAAAAAACGATGGCAAAAAGCAGCAACGTAGCCACCTCGTTCCAGATACGTAACCGGGTTGACGACCATTTAAAAACGCCTTTGGCCATTTGTTTCATCATCTTCTGGCAAATGAAATGATATACCAGCAGACCAGCCACAAAGGCAAGCTTTATATGCAGCCAGGCCTGTTGCAGCCATGACGGTACGAGGCAAAGCATGGTTATCCCGGCGGCCAGCACCAGCACCATCGAGGGCACCGTGATGATATACCACAGTTTGCGCTCCATGATCTCAAACTGCCTGGAAAGAATGGTGCGGTCGGGTTCGGGTTTGTCCTGCGCCTCGGTATGATAGATAAAAAGACGAACCATATAAAACAGCCCTGCCATCCAGCAAACCACAAAAATGATATGTATGGAAAGGACGTAGGGGTACATGGCTTAACTTTTTATCTGATTAACGGGGTGCATACCTGTAGTTTTTATGCTGAATATTCCTTTATCACTTCTACCGCATATTTTACATTGTCAAACGGAATGTCGGGCATAATGCCATGACCAAGGTTAAAGATAAAGCCATTTTCGCCCCTCATCCTGTCGAACAGGCGGTAAATACGTTCCCTGATCACATCTTTACCTGCATACAGCACATGCGGATCAAGATTGCCCTGAACGGCAACATTGGCAGGCAGTCGTTTTTTGATATCGAGCAGATCGGCGTTCCAGTCAACCGATACCACGTCAGGACCCGCTTCGGCCATTAACGGCGCAAAAACGGAACTGCCTTTGCAGAACGAGATCACCGGGATGTTTTTACGGTTCAGTTTGCTGATGATCTCGGCAATATAGCGGTGCGAAAATTCCTTATAATCGTCCCACGACAAGGCCAGCGCCCAACTGTCAAATATCTGTACGGCATTTACGCCGGCCGCAATCTGCAGATTCAGATAGTCAGCGGTGACGGCTGCGATTTTCGAGAGAAGCTGGTGCGCCAGTTCCGGTTCGTTGTGCAGCATCAGTTTGGTCAGCTTAAAATCCTTTGATGAACCGCCCTCCACAAGATAGCTCATTACCGTGAACGGCGCGCCTGCAAACCCGATCAGCGGTATGCTGCCGTTTAGTCTTTGCTGGATAACCTTTATTGCATCCGCTACATATTGCAGTTTATCGGTTACGTTTATTTGCAACTGATCAACGTCTGCCCGGCTGCGTACCGGGTTTGCGAACAAAGGGCCTACGCCCTGCGTAAAGCTCAGATCACCGCCCATCGCTTCTGCGGTTACCAGAATATCGGAAAAGAGGATAGCAGCATCGATGCCGAGCAGGTCAACCGGAAGCATGGTTACGTCGGCGGCAATTTCCGGTGTCTTGCACATTTCGAGGAAAGAGTACTTGTTTTTGATGTCCCAGTATTCTTTCATAAAGCGCCCGGCCTGACGCATCATCCATACGGGCGGCCTTTCGGTCTTTTCGGAAAATGCTGCTTTTATAAATAGCGAATTGTTCATGGTATGTTCCGTAGGAACGCAGATTTTCCGCGTTGCTACAATTCGTGTGTTTTTATTTCCTGTTTTAATCGCCCGATCACTTCTCTCATCTTGGCGTTGATGTTCTCGTTATGCTTTTCAGTGAGCTCGATATATGCCTCGGCCTTATCGAAATTACCCCGGCGGATGCTGATGTTCGCCACATGTACCAGCGCCGCAACGTGGTCGTTTACGGAGCGCAGCGGATATTGTGCGGCAATCTCATAATGCTGTTCCGCCTCGGCAAAGTCCTGCCGTTGAAGGCAGATACCGCCCATCAGAAATTCATAATATCCGCGACGGTTCTTGCTCAGCCAGCGCGGAGAAAGTATCTCCATCAGTGTGCGTTCGGCCTTATCATATTCCTTGTAGTGAAATTGTCGTGCCGCCACAACGAGTGTGCCCTGCCGGATGTAATCCCATGCAAGCAACACGATCAGCATAAAAGCCAGCCAGGCAAATTCATACAGATGCCGGTAGGCTAATAACATCAGCGACAAAAAAAATATAGTACCGATAAATAACCGCGTCCTGTTTGTAAACATTAATGCTGATTATCGGTGAACTTATAACCTACGCCGCGGATGGAATGAAAATAAACCGGATTTTTAGGATCAGGTTCAAAATACTTGCGGAACGTAAGGATAAAATTATCGATCGTGCGGGTTGAGGGGTAAACATCATAATTCCACACTGTTTCCAGGATCTGCTCACGCGATACCGCGTCGTTGCGGCGCTCTATCAGCAGCTTCAGCAGCATGGTTTCCTTTTTGGTTAGCGGTGTGATCGAGCCGTCTTCGTTCACGAGTTCGAACGAATTGAAATGAATGGTTTTGTCACCGATATTATAGCTGTTAAATTCTTTCAGCTCATCGCCCTTCAGGCTGCGTTTTACGAGGTTGTTAACACGGAGAATAAGTTCTTCCAGGTTGAATGGTTTGGTAAGGTAATCATCAGCGCCCTTTTTTAAGCCCGCGATCTTATCCTCGTTGGTGTTCTTTGCCGTGAGGAACATGATCGGAACTTCAGAGTTTTCCAGCCTGATGGTTTCGGCTACGACAAATCCGTCAATTTCCGGCATCATTACGTCCAGAATAACCAGGTTAAAGCGTTCCTCCTTAAATATCTGTAATGCCTTTTTGCCATTATTGGCGGTGGATACCTTGTACCCTTCAAGCTCAAGGTTAAGCTTGATAGCTTCCAACAAATGTTCTTCGTCTTCGGCTAATAAAATTCTTTTTTTACTTGGCATGTGATTTAAACTTTAGTTGACATGAATTCACGAAATGAACGGTTAACATTGCCGCGAACTTTGCCGAAACCGGCATCTAAGTCCGCGTCGCCTTAATCCGTTTTTTCGTGCAGGCGTTTTATCTTAATCAAAAACTACTTCAAATATACTACCTACCGGGCGGTTATCCTTCACTTTTATACTTGCCCTGTGCTTGTCGAGCACTTCTTTTACAATATACAGACCTAAGCCCGTTCCTTTGGTATTGCGTGTGTCCTCGCTGCCTACCCTGTAGAACTTATCGAAGATACGGTTTTTCTCGTGGTCGGCTATGCCGATGCCACGGTCGGCCACTTCAAAATAGATCCTGCCTTCTTTTGAGAATAATTTAACGTCCACCGTTTCGCAGGGGCCGGAGTATTTTATCGCGTTCTCGATAAGGTTGGTCACGACCGATGTCAGCGCGAACTTATCCCCGGTGATCTCGATCTTTGGCTCGATCTCGGCGTCGATTATCTGCTGGGTTCCTTCGCACTTGGTGATCTGCAGACGGTTAACAATGCTGTCAACCAGCGCGGAAAGACTGAACCTGTCTTTGGGGAAAGTATAACTTTGATTATCGATCTTGGATGCTAGCAGCATATTTTCCACCATATCATCAAGACGTTCAAT
This sequence comes from Mucilaginibacter sp., assembly GCA_035547875.1. Lineage (GTDB taxonomy): Bacteria > Bacteroidota > Bacteroidia > Sphingobacteriales > Sphingobacteriaceae > Mucilaginibacter. The sequence goes on from DASZTX010000032.1 coordinate 104,661, forward strand.
ATCCATCAGCGCCTTGCCGATGAAACTCAGCACCTGTTCCCGTGTCAGGGTTCGCTTTTGTATCGTCTGCAAAAGAATCTTCATGGAGGCCAGCGGCGACTTCAGCTCATGCGTTACCGAAAGCAGGAAATTCCTTTTCTGCTCCTGGAGCCTGCGCTCGCGGTTGATCGATTTATGCATGGAGTAGGCACCGACAAAAAACACGAAAATAAATACGGACCCTTCGCCCATGATCATGCCGATATCGGCAGGCATGTGTTTCGCCAGTAAGTATCCCCACCAGATCAGCTCAGCCAGGGCGTAGGTGATGAGGCCGTAAAATATGATGAATGGTCTTCTCATACCGGTAAGCGGTTTTGGGTTCGCAAATTATTTTTCTCTGAATACTACTTCCAGACTATCAAATATAGCACGTTTTGCCTTTTCCAGCTCTATCTTGGAGTGGGCCGACGATATAAAGCCTACTTCGTATCCGCTGGGGCCGAGATAAACGCCTCTGTTCAGCAATTCGCGGTGTAATTTTTTAAATTTATCCATACCGGCCGGATCGATCTCGTCCGCACTGCGAATCGCCTCGCGGTCGGTAAAGGCAAACCAGAATATGGAGCCTATATAGAATACCTTAAGCCGGTAATTGCGTGCGGTAGCGAAACGCTGTATCGCCTCGGCAAACTCCTCCGATTTTTTATTCAGGTCGCGGTAAAAGCCCATACGGAGCAGTTCGCTGAGCTGCGCAATGCCTGCAGCCATAGCCACGGGGTTGCCTGACAGCGTCCCGGCCTGATAAACGCCGCCGTCGGGCGAGATGTGGCCCATGATCTCGGCAGAAGAGCCGTATGCGCCAACCGGCAGGCCGCCGCCGATGATCTTACCGTAAGTAATGATATCGGGTTTGATCTGGTAGTAGCCCGCAGCGCCCTCAAAACCGATGCGGAAACCGGAGATCACTTCGTCAAAGATCAGCAATGCGCCGTTTTGGGTACATTGTTCGCGCAGAAACTGAAGATATTCCTTTTCCTGCAGGAGCAGACCGTTATTGGCCGCTACCGGTTCGATGATCACCGCAGCGATCTGATCCTTAAAATCTTCAAAAGCCTTTTTTACCGCCTCCCGGTCGTTCAGTGCCACCACAATGGTTTCATCCGCAAAGGCTTTGGGTACGCCCGCCGATGAGGTTTCGCCGAAGGTGACCAGCCCCGACCCTGCCTTTACCAGCAGGGAATCCGAATGCCCGTGATAGCAGCCCTCGAACTTTAAGATCTTATCGCGGCTGGTATAGCCCCGAGCCAGCCTGATGGCCGACATCACCGCCTCGGTTCCGGAGCTGACAAACCGGAGCTTCTGAATATATTTATTGTTTTTAACGATCAGTTCGGCGAGTTCGTTCTCCAAAGCTGTTGGGGCGCCAAAAGACATGCCGTTCTGCATTACCTCCGTTACCTTTTCGCGCACCTTTGCGTTGTTGTGACCAAGGATCAGCGGGCCCCATGAACAGCAGAAATCTATAAACTGATTGTCGTCGGCGTCCCAAAGATGGCATCCGTCGCCTTTTTTAATAAAAAGCGGCGTGCCGTACACCGACTTAAACGCCCTTACCGGCGAATTGACACCGCCGGGGAAATACATTTTTGCCTTTTCGTACAATTCCGCCGACTTATCCCTGCAGATGTCAGGTTTGCCCGTCGAGCTGGCCGGCTCATTATTTTCTGATGTAAACTTTTTCTTTATCGAGTCGAACATGTGTTTTTATCATAAAGCCCCGGGGCGCGACGCCTGAGGCTTTGTTTATATTTATTTACGGATGGTTACAGCTATACCGTCAGATCCATTTATTTTCCAATACTTCCTTTGCATGGTAAGTTAAAATCGCCGTAGCGCCCGCGCGGCGGATGCCGGTAAGTACTTCGGTGATGGCCCGCTGCTCGTTAAGCCAGCCCTTCTGTACGGCGGCCTTTATCATGGCATATTCACCGCTTACATTATACGCAGCAACAGGCAGTTCAGTATTGTCGTGTATCAATTTAATCACATCCAGGTAGGGCAAAGCCGGTTTTACCATCAGGAAATCCGCGCCTTCCAGTTCATCCAGATCGGCTTCTATCAGCGCCTCGCGCTGGTTGGCGGGGTTCATCTGGTAGGTTTTTTTGTCGCCGAACTTTGGAGCAGAGTTCAGTGCATCGCGGAACGGGCCATAAAAGGCACTCGCATATTTTGCCGAGTAAGACATGATCGAGACATTGGTGAACTTGTTGTCATCAAGCACATTGCGGATATAGCCTACACGCCCGTCCATCATATCGCTTGGGGCAATAATGTCCGCACCGCATTGCGCATGGGCCAGCGCCATTTTTCCCAGTATCTCCAGTGTCTCGTCGTTCAGTATTTCGCCGTTTTCCACTATGCCGTCGTGGCCGTCGCTGCTGTAGGGGTCCATCGCCACATCGGTGATCACACAAGCCTCCGGGAAGTTCTTTTTTACCTCGCGTATGGCGCGGAGGTACAGGCTTTCCTCACGATAGCTCTCGGTGGCATATTTATCCTTCAGCGACTCGTCGATGTTCGGAAAAAGGTCGAACGAACTCAAACCGAGTTTCATGCAGCTTTCAATTTCGCGCAGCAGGTTATCGATCGAATAGCGGTAGATGCCGGGCATAGAGGCTACCTCCGTCTTTTGCGAAACGCCCTCAACTATAAATAACGGAAATATCAGGTTCGCAGCACTGACGTGGGTTTCCTGCACCATCCGGCGTATCACTTCACTTTTTCTGTTTCTTCTTGGTCGTTGCATTTTTTTATGGCTGATCGTTCATTATCTGTGGTTTCGGGCTGCCGCGGTCCTGTAGCAGGTCAGCACCGCTGGCTCAGGCATATCGTGCCGAATACGGCCTCGGCAAGGCCGGTTTCATCAGGTGAGTAGGGGAGCGTATATTTTACCCCGATCTCGTCGAGCTTCCTGCCGGTTGACAGACCGATGGCGATGACCTTCTGATCAGGATCGAGCAGGTTGTCAACAAAGTAAGCCTCAACGTTGGAGGGGCTGGTAAATACCAGTATTTCCGCGCCGCTTGGCTCTACTTCATCCTCCAGGATGGTTTCATATACGGTCAGTTCAATGATTTTAGTATCGGCGGAAAGCGACTGCTGGATGCTGCGCATGGAATTTTCGGCAGACGGGAATACAATGGTCTGCCCGTTGGCCAGCGCCGCGAATTCCTTCGCGACATCGGCCGAGTCGATACCGGCTCCCGTATAATCCACAAAAAAACCTTTACGCCGCAGCATGTCTTCCGATCCGCTGCCCATCACGCCGAACTTCACCTTTTTTGGTAAAAGCGGGTTCAGCTGGAAAAAATATTCTACAGCATTCTTGCTACTGAAAAATATCCAGTCAGCATTTTTCAGGATAAAATTATCCAGCTTGGTGATCACCGGAACGGTACGAATCAGCGAGCGGGCCTCTACTTCAATATGGTGTTTCTGCAGGGCCTTGCGGAAATAGCTGTTTGCCGAAAGCTCGCGCGAGATAAACACCTTCATGGGGAATTTGCGATCCTTGCTGTAAAACAGCGAAACCTTCTGTGCGAGCCCTTCTGTCGCCGGCGCCTCCAGGAAGAGCCTGTCCGGGAAATCTTCGCCTTCATCGGCTTTGGATGTAAACACCTGAAACAGGTCTTCGTCCTTGCGGCAATAGCATCCCAACGGGAGATGGCAACCGCCACCGAATAACTTTAAAACGGTACGCTCTACCGCCAGCGCTTCGGCCACTTCGGGATGGTGCAGGGCTTGCAGCGCATCGAACAATTCCTTGTCGTTCTCCCGTATCTGTATGGCCAGCACGCCCTGTGCGGGAGCCGGTATAATTTCGGTGGGTGTTAATTCTTCTACATAGAACTCGCTCAGGTCAATCCCCAGACGGGTGACCCCGGCCTTCGCCAGCATAATGGCGTCATAATCTTCATCGCGCAGCTTGCCGATGCGTGTAGGCACATTCCCACGAAGGTCCTTTATATCAAGATCGGGGCGGTATGACAATAGTTGCGCCTTGCGCCTGTTGGACGAGGTGCCTACAATGCCGCCATATTTAACGGATAGCTTCTGGTGAACATCCACACAGTCTTTCAGTATCAGCAGTAGTTCAGCGGGGTCTTCCCTCTCTGAAACTGCTGCGATAATGAGTCCCGGAGGATTTTCAGTAGGCAGGTCCTTATGCGAGTGAACCGCAAGATCTATCGTACCGGCCAGTAGTTCTTCTTCAAGTTCTTTGGTAAAAAAGCCCTTCCCTTCCAGTTTGTCAAAACTAAGGTTAAGGATCCGGTCGCCCTGTGTTTTGATGATCTTAAGGTCAACGTCAATATTAATGGCGGCAAGGCTGTCCTTCACAAAGTTTGCCTGCCAGAGCGCAAGATCGCTGCCACGGGTTCCTATAATTAGTTTTCTGTCCAAGAGGCTTGATTATTAGCAACGGCAAATTTAACTTTTTATGAGAAGGTTTGAAGGAATAATTTGGGATATGAAAATAAGGTGACTAACAAAGCGAGGGTCCGCCTGGCGATAAACAAAAGATAATCATGTTTTTATGATCTGTTAGTTGCTGTTACCTGCCGTATAGAATGCTGTATCAGGTGCCGCTGGCTATGAGGTGCAGGAACATGGTTATCATAGTGTACTAAATTGAAACATGCGTGCATCGGCAAAAAATAAGCCGCCGCTACCTTTATCCTAACAATACAAACCTATTAAATTTTATAATTATGAAAAGACAACTAAGCACACTAACCATTGGCAGCGCATTGCTGATGTTGCTGACTTTTGGATGTACCAAAGACGCCAACAAACCGGCGGGTACGGCCGAAAAAACCAAAAGCGTCGATCTCTCATCAAAAAACCTGAACGGATCGTTCGCCTCACTGGGGCAAAGCGCCTTTAACCTGTGGGGAACCTGCAACGGACACCCGTACAACATTTCGGGCACTAACGGGATCTGTGTCCCGGTAGGGAACTGCAGCACCGATATTGACGCAGCACAGCAGTCGGGCGGGCAGAACGCTACCGGCATGCAGTTCAACGGGTGTTTTAAAGGCGGAACAGCCGCTAACTCCGGCGCGAGCGAAGAGGCGGTTTTTCTTTGCGATAACGTAACACAATGGAACGGCAACGAAATGGGCTTTGTAAAAACGCTGGAGAACAACGTGCTGAAAGCATACCTGCAAGGCGGCGGCCAGTACATTGTTTCGGTGATCTCCACCGGCGACAACGGCTACCACACCTATAAATGTCAGGCGCGGTCAAACAATACGCACATGGTTGACTTTTATGTTGACGGGGCCTATAAGTGTACCATCACCAATAACTCAGGACATTACTATGGCAATTATTTTTACTTTGTGGGCACCAACCACTGGTATGGCGGCGGCAGCAACACCGGCCAGCAGATAGAAATGTACAACATGGTGACCTATTAATCAATCAACTAAATCTCTCTATAATTACAGGCTGCCCCATCTCTCACAGGCAGCCTGCTTTTTTTTAACATGATGAAAAAATTATCCTACAAATATCTTGCGGGTGTTATGGTGCTGTGCGGCAGCGTTCTTTTTTCGTGTAAGAAAGACATTACCCAACCCCAAAACGACCAGGTCTCCCAGACGACCGAACCCCGCGCCGTGACGGACTTTATCGGAAAGATCGTTACTTTTAAGGGGAACAACGGGAAATATATCAGCAGCGAGAACGGCACACAGGCGATGACCTGCAACCGCGCCACCGCGCAGGCATGGGAACAGTTTATGGTGATTGATGCCGGAAGCGGTAAGGTTGAACTGCTCAGCATGGGGAAATTTGTGTCGAGCGAGAACGGTGCGCAGGCGATGACCTGTAGCCGCGTGCTGGCACAGGCATGGGAGCAATTCACCTGGATCACCAACAGCAACGGCACCATATCGCTGCAGGGCAACAACGGTAAATATGTCAGCAGCGAAAACGGCGTACAAGCCATTACCTGCTCGCGCAGCCCGGCCCAGGCGTGGGAGCAATTTACCTGCACCGTAGTTGCCAATGCCAAAGTACTTAATTACCTGTACAGCTCGCATAAAACCGTAGCCGGTCAGCAGGGCATGCAGTACTGGCAACCCATGAAAGACATCAGCGGGAAGTATCCGGGATACTGGGGCGAGGACTTTTCGTTCCAGCCATTCCAGGGTACCACATCCATGTCGCAATGGCGCAGCCTGGTTACCAGCACCGCCAAAACCCGATGGGCATCCGGCGCTATGATCGGGCTGATGTTCCATGCCTGCCCACCAACGCAGGCCGAGCCCTGCCAGTGGGACGGCGGCGTTAAAAGCTCGCTGACCGATGCGCAATGGAACGACCTGGTAACCGATGGCGGCACACTGAACAATAACTGGAAGGCAAGGCTTGATATTTTTGCGTCCTACCTGCAGGATCTGAAAAATAATGGCGTTACGGTTATCTTCCGGCCCTTTCATGAAATGAACCAGGGTGTGTTCTGGTGGGCGGGAAGACCCGGCCCTAACGGAACCGTGAAGCTTTACAAACTGACCCACGACTACCTGGTGAACACCAAGGGGCTTACCAACCTGATATGGGTATGGAACCTGCAGGATTTCAGCAGCCTGAGCAGCGATCTGAACAACTATGATCCGGGGCCGGATTACTGGGACGTACTCGCGCTTGATGTTTACTGGAGCGACGGTACCGGCTTTACTACTGCCAAGTACAATGCCATGCTGAACAAGGCGGGCAGCAAGCCGATCGCCATTGCAGAGTGCGGTACGCTGCCCAGCTCCTCGACGCTGTCGTCACAGCCGCGATGGGTTTACTTTAACGGCTGGGCTGAGCTGACACAGCAGCAAAACTCGAATTCCGCGATTTCGAGTTTGTACAACGCCGGCAACGTGGTAACGCTCGACGAATTACCGGGCTGGTAAAACATCGCTTAAAACACAGCGGGACAATTCCGTTCCGCTGTGTTTTACCTACCGAAGGGAATATCCTTCATGTCAGGCAGGCGGTTTTTGTGCCTGTAATCGTTCGGTGAACAGGCCATCATCTTTTTAAACTCCCTGAAAAAGTAAGTTTTATTATTGAACCCGGTGCGGTAAAATATTTCGGAAACGGTAAGGTCCGTGTTTCGTAAAAGCGCAGCGGCTTCCTTCAGTCTTACGTGACGTATCAGTTCTGTCGGCGTCATATCAGACAGCGTCCTGATCTTCCGGTATAGCTGTATCTTGCTCAGGTTAAGCGCATCTTCAAGGAATGCACCGTCAAGTTCCTCCGTCAGGTTATCCTCTATCACGCGGGTCACCTTTTCAATAAAATTCCTGTCGCTTTCATTCAGGTCACCAAGCGTACCGGGGACTCCGTGGCTGCTGAAAAGACGATGCAGCTTTTCACGGTACTCTAACAGTTTCTGAACGCGGACGAGCAGATGCTCAGCCTGAAAAGGCTTGGAGATATAGGCGTCGGCACCGCAGCTGTAGCCCTCTGTCATGTGCTGCACCGTGGTACGGGCCGATAGCAGGATAAATGGAATGTGGCAGGTCTCGCTGGTTTCCTTAACGAGATTGCACAACTGCAGGCCGTTCATGTCCGGCATCATGATGTCGCTGATGATAAGGTCGGGCATAACGCGGTTGATCACTTCTAACGCTTCCTTTCCCGAACCGGCCTCGTAAATAATATACAACTCACCGAGAATGTCCCTCAGCAGGAAACGGATCAGCTGTTCATCCTCCACAATCAGGACCGATTTCCGGCCGTCATTTTCAAAGCTGCCGATCATCGACCTTTTGTTGCTGCTGGCGGCGCTTATATTTATGAGATCTTTCCCGGGAAGGTCAAGTGTGCTGAAGATATAAGACATGCTGTCCTGCTTTTCAGGAAGTTCAGCTGATCGCCGGTTTTCCGGCGGTACAAAGTTTAATGGCAGTGTGACCTTGAAGTCAATCCACCCATCCTCGCACCTCACGCGGATGTCGCCGTTGATCAGCCGGGTAAGCTGCTGGGTGAAAGCCAGTCCGATACCGGAGCTTATATTCTGCTGCGGATTGTTCTCCGCGACAAAAAACCTGTCGAACAACCGGCTTACCTCAGCCGGACTGAGCGTGCAGCCAGAGTTGGCTACCACAATCTCCAGCGTTTTCGCGTCTTTTTTGTGTGCAGAAAAGACGATGTATTGATGTTCGGGACAATACTTAAAGGCATTGGAAAGCAGGTTGAAAATGATCTTTTCGAGCTTATCCTTGTCCGTCCAGAAGTTTATGCCTGCATCAACATCGCAGGTAAAATCAACCTGTTTCTGTTCCTTCAAAACATGAAAAAGCGAAGCCCTGTCAGTGAGCAGTGTGGTGCCGTCGATATAGGAATAATGATTATGCAGCTGCCCCGCCTCTGCCTTCCTGAAGTCAAGCAGCTGGTGTATGAGGTAGTGCAGTCGTGCAGATTCCTGTTGAACGATATGCAGAAAGGAGGTTGGGTGCCCGGCATTAACGGGCAGGCTGACCTTTTGCAGATACCGCTCGACCGACCCGGTGATGAGCGTTAGCGGGGTCTGCAGTTCGTGTGCGACATTGGTAAAGAAGTCGAGCTGTTCCTGATGCAGCATCTCATCCTTTTCACGCAGCATGTGCTCCACCTTCAGTTCCTGCGCCATCAGAAACTTATTTCTTCGTGTACGCACAAAATACCACGCCGAGCAGCAGATCATCAGGCCATACAGAAAAAATGCAGGTGGCGTAAGCCAGGGATATTGTTTTACGGTGACGCTGAATGCCTCGGCGGCGGGCGTCCAAACACCGGCGCCGTTCGACCATTTTATCTTCAGGCTATAATCGCCCGGGGGAATGTTGTTATATATTATCTTTTCGTGGTTGCCGATATAGTGCCAGTTTTTATCGGCTCCGTCGAGAAAATAGGCATAACGGCATTTTTGAGAGCTTGTGTAGGATATGGGCTGGAGGGTAAGCTCAAAGTAATTGTCCTGGGGTTTCAGTTCGTAATGGCGGGAGGGTACCCGGCCGTTCCTCGTCAGTACGCGCAGGTCGCGTTCCGGTTTACTGTTCCCGGCAAATTGCAGATCAGCTATCAGCAAATGCGGCTGCTCGCTGCTGATGTGGATATTCTCCGGCAGGAAATGGTTAAATCCGTAGATGCCGCCGAAGTACAGCATTCCCTTCGTGTCTTTCCAAACAGCGTTATCGCTGAATTCGTCGCTTTGCAGGCCGTCCGCCTCTTTATACTGCACCACTTTCATATCCTGCGGGTTGATGCAGGCCAGGCCTTTGTTGGTGCTTATCCATATACGGTTACTATCGTCGCTGGTGATGGCATGTATGGTATTATTAGGCAGGCCGCTGCCGGTACTCAGTACCTTAAACACGGGGCGCGCGACAGTTACAGCCGTTTTTTCCGGGGTATAATTGAGGCCGAAACTGGTGCCGACCCACAGGCGGTCAGCACTATCCACGTAAAGGGACAACACATCGTTATTGGAGAGGCTTCCCTGGTAGGTATGCGCTTTAAAGGTTTTGAACCGCCCGGTGCGTTTGTTGAACAGGCTCAGGCCGCCGTAACGGCAGCCTACCCAGAGCGTATGATGCGTGCCGTGCGCAAGGGTGTAAATTACATTATTGGCCGGCCCGCCATTGCCACCGGTGTAGGCATAACGTTTTAAATAGGCTACGCTGAGCCGCCCGCCGGGTTTTTGATCGAGTTTGAGATGGATCAGGCCGCTTTCGTTCAGCCCCAGCCAGACCGAACCGTCATCATCCAGCAAAACACAATGCACCGAGCCGAATGCAGGGTACGAAGCGCTGTTTTCAACCTCGTTCCAGTTAATAAAACGTCGTTGTCTCAGGTCATAAAGGGTAATGCCCTGTGCATCGGAACCGATATAGACAATACCCCGCAGGTCTTTTTTTATAGCATACACACAATTGTCGAGCAGGTCAACATCGGTATGAAACGACCTGATCGCGGAGAATTTCATGTTCCTGTCGCCGAGGTCCTTTACCGTAATGATGCCGTTGCCCTTGGTGCCTATCCACAGCTCGCTGTTTATCTCGGAAAACGCCCTTACCGGAATGTGAAACTGCTGCCCATCCGGCTGTTTTTGCACGATGCCGAAATAATCCTCTTTTTTTGAAAGCTTCAGCACTCCGTTGCCATCGGTGCCCAGCCAAAGCAGGTTTGAAGCATCCGTGAGCAGGGTGGTGATACGTTCGTTCTGCAATACCGTTACCTGCGGCGATATGGTTTCAACCGGACGGAACCGGTCGTCATACTCGCCGATACCTTTTGATGCCCAGGCAAAAATGTAATGTTGCTTAAAAAAGCTCATCGCCCGCACCTCGTGAGGCAACCGCGCGCATTTTACGGTCTGAAAAGCGGACGTGACCTGTATGAGTTCACCCTGCCGTGTAGTGTAAAAAAAGCGGTCGTTTGCCGCAAAGATGTTGTCCACGTTGTTAACCGCACGGAATGCGGCGGCCCGGCTGAAACCCTGCGGTGTTTTCTTGTAGGCTTCCAATACGCCGTCGTCGCGCAGCAGCCAGAGATTGTTCTGCGCATCAAACAGCATCTTCAGCAGCATGAAATGGCCGAGCGCAGCCAGTTTTATTTTTTTGAAGGCATCATCTCGCGGGTCATAATGCAGTATTTCTGAACTGCGTGTTTGAGCGGTGTAAACTTCGCCGTTATTGTCTATCGCAGTGGTATATCCGCTGGCGACGGCTTTCCGCGGATCGTAAAAATAATTGGTAAAATCACCCGTATTCTTATTAAACCGGGATACTCCCTCTACGGTGCTGATCCAGATGTTCCTGTTCTTATCGCCGCCAACCTGGTAGATCACATTACTGGCGATAGATTTTTTATAGTCGCCCTGCTCATAATTAAATACATGGATGGTACTGCCATCATAAAAGTTGAGGCCATCCCAGGTACCGAACCAGATAATGTTGTCCGCGTCCTGATAAATGCTGTTGATGCAGCTGTTGGAAAGCCCGCTGCTGTTATCTATCTGTTGCGACGTGTATTGCGCTTTGATCTGCGGTGTAAAAAAAAGAATAAAAATGGCGCATATAAGAGTATATAAATTTCTCATATACCAGTCAGTTAGGTTAATGTAAGGCCGGTACCAAAAGGCGGGAATACCGGCAATTATTATAATTGGTGACCGCATGGCGGCATCTAACAAACTTACCATTTAAGGCTGCCGGATAATAATACTATTTTAACAATTAGCAACCCGTTTTATAAGCGGCATGGACCGGCCATGTAGGCCAGTGCTAAAATTTTCAATTATTATCAATAGGTTTGCGTGGCTAATCCAGACACACCGAATCAACCCAAAAACTATTATGAAACTGATACGATATGGCGAAGCCGGCAAGGAAAAGACCGGCGTGATTATAAATGACAAGAAGTATGATACCTCGGCTTTCGGGGAAGATTACGGCGAGACTTTTTTTGAGAACGACGGATTAAACAGGCTCGCCTACTTTATAGAAGACAGCCTGCTGCCGGAAGTTACCGGCGAGGTACGTTTAGGCTGCCCGCTGGCGCGCCCGTCAAAGATCGTTTGTATCGGGCTTAACTATGCCGACCATGCCCGCGAAACCAATGCGACACCACCTGCTGAGCCGGTGATCTTTATGAAATCGACTACAGCTATTACAGGCCCCTTTGATAATATCGTGATCCCGAAGGACTCCGTTAAAACCGACTGGGAAGTTGAATTGGCTGTAGTGATGGGTAAAAAAGCCAGCTATGTGGACGAAGCAGAGGCCATGAATTATGTAGCGGGATATGTGCTGCACAACGACGTGTCCGAACGTGAATTTCAGATAGAGCGTGGCGGCACCTGGGATAAGGGCAAGGGTTGTGATACCTTTGCGCCGATCGGGCCTTTTTTTGCCACCAGGGACGAAATTCCTGACCCGCATAACCTCCGCCTTTGGCTTAAGGTGAACGGCAAGACCATGCAGGACGGCACGACATCAAATTTTATTTTTAATATTCCGCACCTGATCGCCTATACCAGCCGGTTTATGACCCTGCTGCCCGGTGATATCATCTCAACAGGAACCCCCGCGGGGGTAGGATTGGGGATGCATCCCCCGGTTTACCTGAAACCAGGCGATGTGGTTGAACTGGGTATTGATGGCCTGGGCGAGGCAAGACAGACCCTGGTGAATTTCAGCTAACTGACATTTCGATATGACCATAAAGCAAAAACGCCGCAGATCATTCCGCGGCGTTTTTGTTATCGGTACCTCCCCGGGTTGATAATTATCTCAGGCTGAAGCTGGTTTTGCCCATTGTATAGCCGTCAGCATACAGCAACACGGTATATGAGCCCTTCTGGAACGCAACAGGGTTCACCCAATCAATGGTGTAACCGCTGCCATCGTCCTTATATTCTATCGTAGTACGGTAGGTGTATTGCAGATCCTGTCCGTCGGCGTTGAAAGTTCCCGAATCGCCTGCCGTGATCAGGTTGCCGGTCGGATCGATCACCCGGACGAAAATGTCATGCATATTTTTCTCGGCCACAGCATTGCTGATGATCGTGAAATTAATCTTGATCTTTTTGGCTACGCTGGAGCGCTTGGTATCAACCTCCTTGCCGCTGCCCTTGATCTTATAAGCTACAACGTCGATGGCGGAAACCTTTAATGCAGAAGCGATCTTCACCTTGGCATCCAAAGTCTGGTTTTGGTGGGTCAGGTCGCTGTCCCTTTTTGCAGCAGTAGCAAGGTTGCTCTTCAGGGTATCCCTTTCGGTTGTTAATGATGCATTTTGTTTTTTAAGCTCTTCGATATCGGCGGTGTATTTGGTCACAAAATAGCGGAGTTGTTTTACGTCCTCCTGCGCACGGGCCAGTTCAGCCACGGTAAGCTTGCCTTTTGCCAGCTCGGTACGCAACACCTTTATCTTGGCGCGAAGCGAATCGTTTTTTGCCTGTAATGCCGCCGTCATTTTCATTTTACCGGCATTAACCTGTTCTATCTGTGCTTCCAGACTGTCCAGCTCGGTTTGCAGTCTTGTTCTTTCGTCGTTCTGGTAAACGATCCTGCTGTCCGATTTATTTTTTTGCAGGTATAGATATACATCCGTAGCAAGCAAGGCAAGTACAACCACGATCAGGAAGTAGATGACGTTGGAGTTCTTTTTCGGTTGTTGTTGACTGGTTGTATCTTCCATAACAATTTGATGTTTTAAATGTTCAATAATAGCAAATGCTACGCGGATCTGTAAATATTATAGGTTACAACTTATTAGTTCTTTTGTTTCAGCATACTATCGGGAATATATTAATTATTGATTTTATTTCACCGGTAAACCTGAAATGTGAAAAATATAACGCAAATATTGTTCTTTATGATATAATATAGGGTTGAAGATTCGTTAAAAATAAGCACAAATCAACAAAACACAAAACAGCTAATTATTAATTCCATACGCAAACAGCATCGCAACGAGTTTAATATCTTTGCAGCTTTTAAAATTTTATTTGATGCGCATTAACCGCCAAGTGACCCTCCTGATTTTATCGTTAATCCTGTGTATTAAGGCCAAAGCCCAGCCGAAACAAAATATTGATTCTGCCACAGCAGCTAAAGAGGCCAAGGCCGACAGCCTGCCGCCGAAACGGGAATTCAGAGGAGTGTGGATTGCGACAGTAGGGAATATCGACTGGCCCAGCAAGCCGGGATTAAGCACCGAACAACAAAAACAAGAACTGATAGACCGGCTTGACGCCCACCAGCGACAGGGTATTAACGCGGTGATGCTACAGATCAGGCCTGCTGCCGATGCATTTTATGCCAAAAGCCGTGAGCCGTGGTCGAAATGGCTGACCGGCAAACAGGGCAAAGCTCCCGACCCTTTTTATGATCCACTCGCGTTCGCTATTACCGAAGCGCATAAACGCGGTATGGAACTGCATGCCTGGTTTAACCCCTACCGTGCCACCAACGACAATAAATTTTCGCAGCTCAGTCCCAGTCACATCACCCGGATCAAGCCCGAGTGGTTTTTTACCTATGGCGGCATCAAGCTGTTCAATCCGGGTATTCCGGAAGTCCGCGACTATATTGTGAGGGTGTTCCTGGACGTGGTGGATAATTATGACATCGACGGCGTTCATCTTGACGATTATTTTTATCCGTACCAGATAGACGGGCAGCACATCAGGGATGCCGAAACTTTTAAACAATACGGTCAGGGCTATGACGATATCCGCGACTGGCGTCGCCATAACGTGGATACGCTGATAGAGATGCTGAGCGACAGCATACAGGCGCACAAACCCCGCGTTAAATTCGGCATCAGTCCGTTCGGGATATGGGCCAACAAATACCAGAATCCGGAAGGGTCCGACACGCATGGCGGCTCGTCGTACTACGAATTATTTGCCGACTCCCGCAAATGGGTAAAGGAAGGATGGGTGGACTATATCAACCCGCAGCTTTACTGGCCAATTGACGACCGTTCGGCAGCGTTCAATACACTGCTCGACTGGTGGAGTGATAATACCTACGGGCGGCACCTCTATATCGGGATGGCGGCATACCGCATCAACGAGCGCCGGGTGAACAAATTTAAAGATCCGGCACAAATGCCCGACCAGATAAAATACCTGCGCAAGAATCCACGGGTGGAGGGCAGTGTTTATTTCAGCTCAAATTCGCTCAACAATAACCCGCTTGGCTTTGCCGATTCACTGCGCGAAAACTATTATAAATACCCGGCCCTGCCGCCACCCATGCTCTGGCTGGACTCGATACCGCCAAATGCACCCGTGAACTTTACCGCCGTGCCTACGCCGAAGGGTATTCAACTGCGATGGGGCACCCCGCCGTTAGCCGATGATAAGGAACCCGTTTACGGATATGTGATCTACCGTTTTGAGGGTACAGAGAAGATCGACCTGAACGACCCGCGCCATATCCTGCATATCCGTTATAATAACAGCACTTATTTTGTGGACGAGACGGCTAAACGCGGGAAGAGCTATTCCTATGTGGTCACGGCGCTGGACAGGTTGAAGAATGAAAGCGACCCCACGCCGACCGTGGCGGCAAGCATAAAGCAAATGGCGAAATAGAAAACGGGTTAACCGATCAGTTTTTTGTTGCGGAGATTATCAAGATAAACGCTGATCTCCGCGTCGCCCATGCCAAATATTTTCTCGGTCCGCCAGAACGCCTTACATCTCTCCGGCAGGGTAACAGCACCAGCGTTGCAGATATCCAACAGTTTCTGTTCGACGTAGTTGAGCCCTTGTACATTCAACTGTAACAATGATAACCGTGCCTGCAGCGCAGGTTTTAAGAAATGTAAGCTACCCCAGAACGTCGTTTGCTGCAGAAAATTGGCTAACCGTGCAGCATCCTTGCTGACGAAAACCTGCCAGGCCTGCCGCGCAAGGGCAAAGTCTTCTTCGCTTAATTGCTCCCGGATGTTATCATAGAGATAGGTCAGTTCCTCGCCGTTCAGTTCGCCCATGCCCATAAAATCCGGTTTGCCGGGAAAGCTGCCGGGACAGATCAGATAAACCGCCGGGGCCGACATATCGGTTTTTTGGTCGAGATAAGCGAGAACGCCTAACAGGTTTGCCTGACAATGCAGATCGAACTCGAACCAGAGGTTGATCTCATCATACGGGCAGGACAGTTTCGCCAGTTCATCCAGCATTTTTTGCCGGTAACTTTCGGGTTGCTCACCGAAAGTCTCTGTAATCCACTCCTCGCGGTTGCGCCAGAACTGTGCTGAAGAAATGTCTTCGTCAAGCGGCCCCTGTGAGAATATCTCGTGCCAGACCATGACATCGCCGCTCAGGCCGGTTTCTTCAAAACCGTAGCGGGTAGATTCGCCATTGAGGATGTGTAGGATCGCCATGTTTTTTTGGTAAAAAGATAAAAGCAGAAAGCGTAAAGACCAAAGCTAAGGAATTGATGGAACTATTGGTGATTGTTTATTGGCGAACAAAACTCGCGAGAAACTACCATGCTGTTACGCACCTACGGAGCGGGATTATTACCTGGCGTTTTTTCTACCAATAATAGCCCCTGATGGGGGCGATAAAAAGTTATCCTTTTTCAGGCAGGTTTGATAGTAAAAATAGTTGGTCGTTCTGTTGGAGATTCGCGTCATAAAGTGGCGAACATCGTCTTTCTTTTAAATTGGCGCGGTAGGCGCCTGATACCGGTAGAATTGAATAAAAAAAGGCCATTTGGCCGGGTACCTGCAAGCGAAATTATCTGGTATTTTTCAACCCATAATGGTCCCAGATTTGAACGATAAAAAAGCTGCCCCGTTTCAAACGGCGCCGATAAAAAATAAATAGTTGGTCGTCCTTTCGGAGATTCGCGCCGTATAGCGATAAGCCTCATCTTTGTTTTGACCGAGCGCGGTAGGCGCCTGATACCGATAGAAGTGAATAAAAAAGACCATTTGGCCGGGTACCTGCAAGCGGAATTATCTGGTATTTTTCAACCCATAATGGTCCCAGATTTGAACGATAAAAAAGCTGCCCCGTTTCAAACGGCGCCGATAAAAAATAAATAGTTGGTCGTCCTTTCGGGGATTCGCACCGTATAGCGGTAAGCCTCATCTTTGTTTTAACCGAGTACCATAGGCGCCTGATATCGGTAGAAACGAATTATGGATTTACGGAGTTGAATTTTGCCTTGCATTTTTCTACCAATATCAGTCCCCGATGGGGACGTAAAAAAGCCACCTCTTTTCAAACAGTTCCGATAAACACCAATACCGAGAAAATAAATGTTTTTTCGTCGTTCTGTTGGAGATTCGTGCTGTATAGTGGTAAACCTCACCTTTGTTTTAGCAGGCGCCGTAGGTGCCTGGTATCGGTAGAAACGAATAAAAGATAGTAGCGTGCCGTAGGTACGCTATTATCTATCGAAGCGGTTATACAATTTTATCCTATTCGCAATTGCTCACAATAATCTTGCGACACTACTTACTTTTATTTTTAAGATTATGTGAGGTGAGGCGAAGGAACACCTTGAAAAGCATTAAATATTAGGCATGAAAATATTGATTTTAAAAAAATTACAACGAACTTCTAAGAGCACACGCGGGGCCGTTCAATCCCCTAACAAAGCCCTGAGCGTTTCGATGGTGTCGGCTTCTTCCTTGGGTTTGTCGTGCCGCCAGCGGAGGATGCGCGGGAAACGCAGGGCAATGCCTGATTTATGCCGCGTTGACCTGTTGATCCCCTCGAACCCGATCTCGAACACCAGCTTCGGTTTTACGGTACGCACCGGCCCGAATTTTTCGAGCGTGTTACGCTTGATAAAATAATCCACCTTGCCGATCTCGGCATCGGTGAGGCCGCTGTATGCCTTGGCAAAGGGTACGAGTTTATCGCCATCCCACACGGCAAAGGTATAATCCGTGTACAGGTCGGCGCGGCGGCCGTGTCCCTTTTGTGCATAGATCATCACGGCATCCACAGACAGCGGGTCGATCTTCCATTTCCACCAGTCGCCGCGTCTGCGACCCACCTGATAGGAGGCGGTCTTGCGTTTCAGCATAATTCCTTCGGCGATCATTGCGCGCGATTGTCCGCGTATTGCGGCCAGCTCATCCCAGGTTTCAAATGCGATCAAAGCTGACAGCCTGAAAATTTCCGGGAAGGGTGTGACGGCCTGTAATTGTTCCAGCAGCAGCCGTCTATCTGTCTGCGATTTACTACGGATATCCTCGCCACCATATTCGAGACAGTCGTAGGCGATGACCGCGACCGGGCTTTCCTCCAATATCTTTTTGCTCAAATTCTTGCGGCCAATGCGTGTCTGCAATACGTTAAAGGGCAAAGGTTGCCCATCCTTAAAGCTGAGCAATTCGCCGTCGATAACGGTTCCGTCGGGCAGGGCCTGCAAAAAGGGATGGAGTTCCGGGAATTTCCCGGTGGCGAGGTCTTCGCCCCGGCTCCAGATAAATATTTCGCCTCCGCGTTTGATGAGCTGCGAGCGTATGCCGTCCCACTTCCATTCGGCTTGCCACTGTTTTTCATCACCCAATGCGCTTTTCAGTTCACCGGCTGACTTTTGTTTTTCCGACGTTTCCTGTATGGGATAAGCCAGAAAGAATGGGTACGGGCGCGAATTATCGTCGGCCGGGCTTTGTTCCTGTGTCAGCTGTTCATAGGTGTAGGTTTCGGGCATCCAACTGCCCATGATCCGGTGTGTCAGGGTGGGGGCATCGATGCCCGTTATTTCCGCGAGGGCCTTGATGACCAAATTCTGTGATACGCCGACGCGGAAGCCGCCGGTCAGCAGCTTGTTGAATACGAAGCGCTCGCTGCTGTCGAGCATCGCCCATGACTCCATCAGCCACAGCTTTTTTTCTTCCTCGGTGCGGTTGCTCAGGGCGTTGATCTCCGCGATCCATTCGGTAAGCGTTTTGCTGCTGCTGCGTTCGCTGCGCGGTAACAACAGGGCCATCGTTTCGGCCAGATCGCCAACCACCTGGTAGCTTTCCTCAAAAAGCCATGCAGGAATAGCGGAAGCTTCGATAGCCCAGTTGCGCACCAGCGTGGCGTTGATCTGCCGCTTCGGCCTGCGCCCCGTGAAAAGCGCCAGCATGTGCATCTTGTCCGTATCGGGAACTGTATTAAAATAATCCTTTAAAACCTTTACCTTTTCGTTGGTTTTATTGGTCTCGTCGAGCGAGACGAACAGTTGTGCAAAGTTTTTCATCGGGCGCCCTCCCCGGCTGTTTCCGCAGGTATGCTTTTCCCGGCCTGTTCTTCAGGTTCATCATCCGGCACACGGCCCACACCCTCGTCATCGCCATACAGGGTGTGTACTTCCCGGGCGTTAAAGCCGATCCCGTTCAAGTAGCGGGCGAAAGAAGCGGTATAGCCATGCGTGAGATAAACACATTCGCAGCCGGTGGCATCGATGGCGCTGATCAATCCGTCCCAGTCAGCATGGTCTGAAAGCACAAACCCACGGTCGGCAGCGCGACGGCGCTTGGCGCCGCGAATGGCCATCCATCCCGAGCAATAGCCAAAGCTGTACGGATTGAACCTGCGCATCCAGGGAGTTCCCACCGAAGATGGCGGCGCGAGGATGATCCCTTTGCGCACTTCATCCTTTGGCGTTTCGGGCGTTATTCTTGTGGTCGGGTTAAGCTGCACGCCGTTTCTACGCAGAGCCTCGTTGGTGTTTTCTATCACACCGTGCGTATAAACCCTGCCGATGGACAGATCAAGATTTTGCAGGATACGTTGCGCCTTTCCGAGCGAATAGCCCACGATCACCGTTGCGAGATTGTGTTCAACATTGCTGCGCCACCAGTTGTTGACGTCGTTAAAGATGTCCGACTGAGGTTTCCATTGATATACCGGCATACCAAAGGTACACTCGGATATAAAATGGTGACACTTGACCGGCTCAAAAGGCGTGGAAATACCGTCGTCCTCTACTTTATAATCGCCCGATACGACCCAGACCCGTCCTTTATGTTCCACGCGTATCTGTGCCGACCCGATGACATGCCCCGCCGGAAACAACGATATTTGAACGCCGTTCCTTACCACCTTTTCGCCGTATTCAACGGTTTGCAAAGTGATATCGCCGAGTCTGTATAGCAGCACTTCGCGCGAAAGATGATGGGCGAGATAATGCCGGTGCCCCCAATAGGCATGGTCTGCATGGGCGTGGGTGATTACGGCATAGTCAACCGGCTTCCACGGGTCGATATAAAAATCGCCGGCAGCGCAGTATATGCCTTTGTCGGTAAATTCAAGCAACGGTTTTGCTGGCATACGTATATAACCTTGATACGACCAATTGGTTTTAAACGGCAAATCCCGGTTTGAGCCGGGATCTGTCGTTAATATTGTGTTTGAATTTTATCAGTTGGATGCTGGTGCAGCGGGCGACGTGGTGCTGGTAAATTTATTATCGAGACTGATATAGTCAGTCAGGATCTGGCCTGCTTCACGTTTTACATAATCCAAATCTTCACCGCGGGGCTTGGTTTCACCTTTCTTCAGGGCAGGTAAGCCCATTGCAACACGGCGGAGATTGTTTTCCTCAAAGGATTTTTTCTCATCGGCGTCGCGCTGCTCCTTCAGTTTCTGTTCGTTAAGGGTTACGCTCTTCTCGGCTTCGTGTTTTTTGAACTCGGCAATATCCTCCAGCATGTATTTATAGTTGGGGCTGGTAGCGATGCGCTGTTCATGCAGCTTTTTAAGCGTTGGCAATACCGCCGAAAAGTCGCCTACCTTGGTGTAGTCCGTTTTGGCGATAACATCAAAAGGCATGGCAGATGGTTCGGTATCTTCACCGTACTTGTCCATCGGGATGATCGACGGGAACTGAATATCCGGCATAACACCTTTGTGCTGGGTTGAATTGCCTGTGATGCGGTAGAACTTCGCGATGGTCAGGTTAAGCTGTCCGAAAACGCTTTGGCTGCCAGTGCTTACCTTCACCGATTTTTTGTCTTTACCTACAAGGGCGGCGATACGGTCAACCATGGAGGTCGGTATCACCTTGTCGAGATCGATCGCGTTCTGTACCGAACCCTTGCCATAGGTTTGCGTACCGAGGATAATCCCCCGGCCATAATCCTGTATGGCGCCGGAGAATATTTCTGTTGCGGATGCACTGAAACGGTCAACCAGAACCGCCATCGGGCCTGACCATGCTACCGAAGGGTCGTCATCCTTGTCCACCTCAATCTGGTTGTTTGCGTCCCTTACCTGAACCACCGGACCTGTTTTGATGAACAAACCTGTCAGGTCAACGGCTTCCAGCAATGAGCCGCCCCCGTTCTGACGCATATCCATCAGGATACCATCCACGTGTTCCTGTTTAAGTGAGTCGATCAGAAGCTTAACGTCATGTGTTGTGCTTTTGTAATTCGGGTTGCCTGATTTATAGTCATTAAAGTCGATGTAAAAAGCCGGAACCGATATAACGCCGATCTTGATGGTCTTGCCGTTTTCATTGTACGTCCGGATCTCCTTTTTGGCCGATTCGTCTTTCAGGATGATCTTGTCACGCACCAATTCGACGATCTTCGGCTTGCTGCCCACGCTGGTGCCTTTGGGTAACAGTTCCAGACGAACGATGGTTCCTTTCTTACCGCGAATGAGGGCAATCGCGTTTTCTATACGCCAGCCCACTACGTTTTGAAATTCTCCGGCCGGCCCCTGTCCCACACCGATAATACGGTCGTCAACATTTACCTGCTTGCTTTTTTCAGCAGGGCCGCCGGGAGTTAACGACTTGATCACCACAAACTCGTTCTCGATGTTCAACCCGGCACCGATCCCTTCCAACTGGCGGGACATGTCAATATTGAAGTTCGCTGCATTTGCAGGATTAAAATAATTGGTGTGCGGGTCGATCGCTTCAGTAAAGGCATCCATGAACAATTGGAACACATCCTGATTATTCAGCTTATTCGCCTGCGAAAGCAGGTTTTCATATCGTTTTTTTAAGGTCTCCTTGTTCTTTGCCGCATCGTTTCCGGCCAGCTTAAGGTTAAGCATGTCGTATTTTACACGCTCTGTCCAGAGTTTGTTCATTTCTGTAGCCGAAGACACCCAGGGCAGGTTATCACGGTCATAAGTAAACTTATCGTTTTTGTCGTAATCAAAATTATTGTCAAGCTGGGTTAACGAATATTTGATGCGGTCGATGTATCTTTTCTGGTAAACGTTGAACATGTAAAATACATCATTCAGGTTGCCATTCTTTACATCGTCATCAAGCACGGTTTTGTATTTGTCAAAATCGGTGATGTCTGAAGCCAGGAAATAGTTGTGGCTTTCGTCCATCATTTTTATATACCGGTTGTACACCACCTGGGAGATGGAGTCGTTGAGATCAACCTTCTTATAATTATACTTTGATATTAAAGTTGCAATATATTTACATACCACGCTCTGCTGTTCGTCGGGCTGTATATTTTTGGAACCATCAACCTGAACAAGTTTGGCTGGCTTTGCACTGCACGCCAACGTGGCGCCAAGAACCAGCACTAAATAAATTTTTTTGAACATATCCTTTACTTCCTTAAAACCGGGCTTTATATAAAACATCAATACTTATGCCTAAAATTCCGTTTAATACTTTTTAAAAAAAAAGACAGCCATCGCCGTCTTAATAATGAATAACAATATTACAATAATGTTTGAAATGTTTTTCAAAAATCAGCATACATTTTACGGTATTGTTACAAATTTATTGTGGACAAATTAACAGACGGTTATTTGTCCGGATAATAAACGATAAAACGATGCAACAGGCGGGAAATTTGCTGAAAGTAAACCGCTTAACCGAATCATTCGGCTTTGGAATCAGTAGCTGGCGCTTCCGCGTACCGCAGATCAGTCCTGGGGGCGTTATTCTTGTTAAGTTTGATAAAAGCCATTTTTTTATCGATGGCCTTGAGATCATCGGCAAACCCGCGCGTCAGGGCCATGTCATGGGCTTCGGTAAGGTCCTGCTGGGCCTGGTTAAAATCGCCAAGTTCTGATTTGATGATTGCCAGCGCCATCAGGTTGTTGATGGTATGCTTGTCATCGTTTTGCTGGCGGGATATGATATTGCTCTGCAATAAATACCATTTAGCCTCGGAATACCGATTTTGCTGGATGTATAAATTGGCGAGTTCGCTAAAGTTATAGCTTGCATCACTGTAGATCCTGAAGCGCATATTATGCTGTGCATTGCGCATCACGATGTGTTCTGCCGCCTGAAAACTGTATTCGCTGCGGGTCAGCTGAAAATTGCGTAAGGCAACCGGCATTAAATCCGCTTTAAGCGCAATCATTGAAGTGGAATTGACGGCGGCCTCCTCGATCAACGGCAGGCGTTTATGACTTTTAAAAAGCAGATCGACACGATACCACTGCGCAGAAGCGGGGATACTGAACGCGCAGCAAATTAATAAAAGGGTAAATCTCATTTAATCTTTTGTCCCAAGTTTAAATTAATTATGTAAAGGTAAATAATTCTCAACAAAATTAAGAATTGAGAAAATTTTTCACTATATGTTCCCCGTGGAACATTTTCCGGAACAGAAAAGTGAAAATTACCGGCTACATAACGGTTTTATTTTAAAATCAATATATTTAAGCTGAACTTTTTTTATTTATTCAGCACACAGATCGGGGCGAATGGCCGGAAAATCATCAAAAAAATTAGGCATCTGGACAAGCACCTCGCTCGTAGTTGGCAGTATGATCGGAGCCGGAGTATTCCTCGTACCGGCGGCAATGGCGCCCTTTGGCAGTGTCAGCCTGCTGGGGTGGATATTTTCGGCGATTGGGGCTTTTTTTATTGCGAAAGTCTTCAGTGGACTTAGTTCGATGGTCTCTAAAAGTATAGGTGGCCCGTACGCTTATACCCGTTCCGGCTTCGGTGATTTTGCCGGATTTATGATAGCCTGGGGGTATTATATTTCGATCATAACCGCCAACGCTGCTATCGCCATTTCTTTCGTAAGCGCCCTCAGCACTTTCTTTCCCGGACTGGCCACCAATGCGGTTGCTGCGGTAGCTACCGGTCTCGGCGCAATCTGGTTTCTGTCGTGGATAAATATGCGCGGCGTCACTACCTCAGGCAGGGTACAGCTGATCACCTCTATCCTGAAGTTGCTCCCGCTGGTGGTTATTTCTTTTGCCGGATTATTTTTTATCCATGCAGCCAACTTTCATCCCTTCAACAATACCGGCGGGTCCGTATATGACGCAATCAACACAACCGCCGCGATCACGCTCTTTTCGTTTGTGGGCATCGAGTGCGCAACCATTCCCGCAGAAAGCGTCGAGAACCCGAAGAAAACCATATCAAGGGCAACCATGCTTGGGCTGATCATCTGTACAATAGTGTATTTGTTAGGCAGCGTAAGCATCATGGGGATCATTCCGCCGGAGAAGTTGGCTCATTCGCCAACACCCTATGCCGACGCGGCAGCTATTATCTTCGGCAATAATGCCCGGTACTGGGCAGGCGCGGGCATGGCCATTGCCGCTTTCGGGGCGCTTAACGGCTGGACGCTCATCCAGGGGCAGTTGCCGTACGCCATTGCCCGCGATAATCTTTTTCCGCCGGTGTTTGGCTGGAAAAATAAACGCGGTGCGCCTTTTGTAGGAATATTGGTCAGCAGCACCTTCGTATCCCTCTTTATGGTCATGAACTATACCAGGGGGCTGGTTGATCAATTCAAGATTTTAATCCTGCTTTCCACCTTCACTACGCTGGTGCCATATCTGTTCTGCGCCGCAGCTTACCTGATCGTAAAGCTGAAGACAAAACGCGAAGCAAACGGAAAACTTTGGGCAAGCCTGCTCATCGGTATTCTCGCGTTTGCCTATTCGTTGTGGGCGATAGCCGGATCAGGTCAGAACACGGTTTATTATGGTTTCCTGTTTCTGATGGCGGGCATACCTTTTTATATCTGGGTGGTTTACCGGAACAAAAATCAGCAAAGTACAGCCGACGAAGATCAGGACAGGGCCGAAGGAAGACTGAAATAGAATGTGGTGCCCTCGCCCTCAGCCGTTTCGAACCAGACTTTTCCGCCGGCATTTTCAACGGAGTTTTTAACGAAGGCAAGCCCTAACCCCGTACCCGAGCTTTTCGTAGTGAAATTTGGTTCAAATATCTTTTCCCGCAAATTTTCCGGGATACCCTTGCCGTTGTCTTTCAGGGTGAGCAATATGTTTTTGTGGGTCACCATGTGGTTTATCTCTATCACGGCCCTTACATCGTCAGGAGTTGCCTCTATTGCATTTTTAAGCAGGTTATTAAAGCAGCGTAAAAGCTGGTCACGGTCGGCATTTATAATAAACGGTGCTTCCGGCGATTGATAGATGATCTTTACATTATCCATCTGCTTAAAAATGGTCACTGCCTGGGCTACCACCTCGAACACGTTGATCTGCTCCAGCCGGGTATCGGGCATTTTGGCAAATGCGGAGAACTCCGAGGCAATGTTGGAGAGGCTTTCTATCTGTTCGACAAACGATTTGCTGAAGCGTTCGAATTTCTGTTCAAATTTCGGGTCTTTGTCCTTCCATGATTTATCCAGCAGTTGCAAGCCAAGTTTGAGCGGCGTAAGCGGGTTTTTAATCTCATGGGCCACCTGCTTAGCCATTTCGCGCCAGGCGCTTTCACGCTCGCTTTGTGCCAGTTTCTGGGCGCTGTTTTCCAGGGCCGCGATCATCTTGTTATATTCCTTTACCAGCGCACCTATCTCATCATTGCGGTCCCACTTAATGGGTTCGTTCTTTTTACCGTAGCTGGTCTTGCTTAAGCTGAACTGTATAAAGCTCAGCGGAGCAGTGATCTGTCGTGCAATGATCACGGCGAAAAGTCCGATGGCAATAAAGATCAGCGCATAAACATTGATCATAATATTAAGCAGCGAACCGATCCTTTCGCGGTAATCCGCTTCGTTGCTAAAATAGGGCAGTTGCAGATAGGCGATCGTCTTGTTCGAACTCCTCATGGTAATCGGCACGTAGGCTGCCTTATATTTCAGCTTACCCACGATCTCATCGTTCACAAACTCCGATTTTTGAAATTTGCTGAGGTAAACGAACGCCCTCGCATTCATGCGCCTTGCCTGCAAACCGAATTCGTATATCTTGGGCTGTGTGTTGATGAGCTCGACGCCGTTCGGATCATATAAGGTAAGGTCGGCAGCGTAGGTATTGGCAAATGCGTTAAAATCTACCTGGCTTTCCTCGTTAATGTTGGAAAGATATTTGTCGTATGGATTGTTTTCAAAGGCTGCTGCGATGCGGTTTATCTTTTCCCTTATGGTATTGTCCTGCTGCGTCTGGTATTCGGTACTTATCGAAAAAAAGGTAATAAGCCCCACAGCTATCAGCGTAGCTAACACGGTAAAGATCAGCGAGAACTGGATACGCGTTTTATAAAGCACCAGGTCAAAATTCATCTTGAAGTTCCAGCCGATACGGTTGTTCCTGATGCTGAAGATCTTTACCCTTATCCACAGCCAGCCGATCAGCAGAATAAGTACGCTGAACAGAAGGAATACCACAAAGAAGAACGTGATGGAAGTAATGGCAATGAACAGGAAATTCTGCTCCTTACTTACCACGATCAGGTTTCGCTCGCTTGGCTTATAGATCAGATGGTCATAGTTCGTAAAGTGAAGGAACCATTGCGGCTTGTTAGAGTGGGTAGTGAGGGATACATACTTTTTTACAGCACCCTTAAAAATAGTGTTCTTTAAATTATAAACGTAACTCCCGCTCTGTGTAACAAGCTGATTGTCAAGATAAAATGCGTATGAGTAGTTCTTGAACTCATCCTCACGATTGATCTGTCCGTCAACCAGCAGGTCTGGAAATGAGGCGAACGATTGTAGTGGTTTCGACTTCAGATCGACCACGATGGTCCCCAGGTTTTGCCCTCCCTCAAATATGGGGAGGATGGCAAAGTAATTTTGAAAACCGAACGACTCGTTCACCCGGTAAAAGTAATCGGAGACTTTTAACGAACTGTACTGCACCAGGTCTTTGAATACGCTTAGTGCATAGTTCTTTTCCGCCGACAATGGATCGCCATTGCTGTCAAATTCGTACACATTAAAATCGTACCGCGACAGGTAACCGTTAAAATACAGCTTTTGTAAACGGGTCTTCAGGTAGCTTGAATTATGCACGCTGTCGGTAAAGTACTGGATTATCGACGGATCATTAATTATGTGGTACTCAATCTTCTTAAAGGTATAATCGGCGTTGGCGTCATTCGGCACCTCCAGTTTTTGAATAAAGGCTTTCCTGATCTCCTTTTCCTTGATCGATTCAAAATAGTTCAGTTTGATCGCCGAGATAAGGGCGCAGATCATGATAATGAATGACAGTGAAATGGCATTTAACTTCGCATTCTGGAAACGGTGGGCGTACGCTCTCGCAAATATCAGAACCGCCCAAAAAATATAGAAAAGGCTGAACCCTTCATAATATGTTGAAACCGCGGTGGCAATAACCGATGCCGCGATGATCAGTATTGATTTGTGCAGGTTCGGAACGGGCAGACGGCCTGCAATCGTCAGAAAGATCTCTCCCAGCAGGTAAAAGGTCAGGAAGCTGAAGCAGAGATCGATTACGCCAAGTATGCTGAAGAACGAAAGGTTAAGAACGTTGCTTACATCAAAGCTGATCTTTGAATTTAAGACCAGTCCGTTAAAAATGTTGAGCAAAAGCGCCGCCACTGCAACCAGTACGCCGATACCCGCGATGAGGATGACATAGCTAACAGCCTTCCCCGGTGTTTGCTTAATGAACCTGCGCCGCCGCACGTATGCGAAGCTAACGAACCAGGTCATGAAAAATATGTTAATGCACAGATCGCCTAAAGAAGGATATGCAGCGCTCGACGCATACAGCGTAGGGTTGAAAATATCCAGCCGGTAGGTAAACTGCGGCCAGTTAAGGCCGAGATTGATCCATCTTACCGCCAGAATGAAGCCCGCGAGCACACACAGCGACAGGAAGAAATACCCCTTCGAGGCAATGTAGCTGCAGATATTGTTAAACAATATGCAGAAGCAAAGCAGCGTCAGCAGCCAGATAGTTATTTCGTAATAAAAAAAAGTGTGGCTTACCTTACCCTGTGTCAGTTTTACGGCAAAAAGATAACTGCCGTTGGTGCTGTGTACTTCGTAAACGTTTTTGTCGGTAAAATCGGCTATTTCTATATTGTTGTCTTTAAGCAGATCGCTTGCAAATCCGTTTTGCAGGTATTCGTTCTGAAAGGTATAGTCCAGTTTTACCGGGATAAAAAAGATCGCCGAAAAGTCGCCCTTGCTTTTTTTGATCACCTCATAAAGCCCGTTGGATTCCTTCAGAAAGCTGTAACCCTCCTTTATTGACGCTGGCCGCGTGGGGATGACCTTGATCCCGCTCCAAAAGCTCAGCTTATTGCGTTTGGTGGTGATGAACCATGTGCTTCGGTCGGTGGTAAAATCCGAGATCAGGTCAAGGGCGGTCTGCGGCGTCTCCTGCAGATGCCTTAGCTTCTCAAAGCTGCTGCTGTCATTAATAAAGGCGTTAACATAGCTTTCCTTTTTTTGCAGGTTGCTTTCCAGCAATTTTGCGGTCTGGTCGAGGTTATTTACAGGGGTGTACGTTTTGCGAATGATGATCGCTGTAAGGAGGAGGCTGCCGCATAGTAACGCCAGCATGAAACGTATTTTCCCGGATGCCGTCAATTGATTGATTTAATACACCAAATGTAACCAAAATTCAACAGGTAAGTTTTTAGCGTTGCGCGGAAAAGTAAAACAACCTCTCCGCGCACTGCATAAAGGGGGTTATTGCTTTTCTATCGAAGCGCTTTCGGTAGGCGTGTGGCGGTCCACCTTTTTTACAAGGCCCTGTAGTACGGTCCCTGGCCCCACTTCGGTGAACGATGTTGCACCGTCTTCCATCATGTGTTTTACAGTTTGTGTCCAGCGAACGGGCCCGGTCAGCTGGGCGATCAGGTTATGTTTGATCATTGCCGGATCGGTATAAGGTTTCGCATCTATATTCTGATAGATCGGGCAAACCGGCTGTTTTATTTCGGTATGTACAATAGCGTGTTCAAGCTCTACGCGTGCAGCCTCCATCAGTGGCGAATGAAAGGCCCCGCCCACGTTCAGCTTTAATGCCCTTTTGGCTCCGGCTGCGGTCAGCTTTTCGCAGGCCTGATCCACTCCGGCAATGGTGCCTGATATCACGAGCTGCCCCGGGCAATTATAGTTTGCAGGAACAACCACGTCGCTGATGCGTTCGCAAACGTCCTCAACGGTAAAATCATCAAGGCCGATGATCGCTGCCATCGTCGATGGCTGGATCAGACAGGCTTTCTGCATGGCATTTGCGCGGGCGGCAACCAGCTGCAGGCCATCCTCGAGCGAGAGCGCGCCACAGGCAACTAACGCCGAAAATTCCCCGAGCGAATGCCCTGCCGCCATATCGGGTTTAAAATCATCTCCTAATACCGCAGCCAGTATTACGGAATGCAAAAATATGGCAGGCTGGGTTACATTGGTTTGTTTCAGGTCTTCGTCGGTGCCTTCAAACATCAGGTCGGTAATACGGAAGCCAAGTATTTCGTTGGCTTTTTCAAACATTGCGCGGGCCTGTTCAGATTGTTCGTACAGGTCTTTACCCATACCTACAAATTGGGCGCCCTGCCCCGGGAAAACGTATGCTTTCATCTTGTGTTGTTAATTGGTTGTCTGGATTGAATAAGCCGGTCTGTTGAAACAGGCCGGAACATGACCAGCCATATTCGTTGTCGGCTTAATTAACCTAACTTAGCTGATATTAAATTCAGGAACTCTGTCCTGGTTTTTTCTTTCAGAAATTCGCCGGTAAAAGCCGAAGTGGTTGTCACCGAATTTTGCTTTTGTACGCCGCGCATGCTCATGCAAAGATGGCGGCATTCAATTACTACGCCCACGCCCATCGGGTTAAGCGTTTCCTGTATGCAGTCGCGTATTTCGTTGGTCAGGCGTTCCTGTACCTGCAAACGCCGCGAAAACACGTCAACCACACGCGGAATTTTGCTCAGACCCACAACCGTTCCGTTGGGGATATAGGCAACATGTGCCTTACCGAAAAACGGTAGCATGTGGTGTTCGCACATGGAATATACTTCGATGTCCTTTACGATCACCATCTGGCTGTATTCTTCCTTGAACATGGCCGAGGTTAGTATTTCCTGTGCATTAAGGTCATAGCCCTGGGTAAGATACAGCATGGCTTTCGCCATACGCTCCGGTGTTTTCAGTAAACCTTCGCGCTCGGGCTTTTCGCCGATAAGTTTCAATACCTCCTTGTAATGTCCGCTGAGGCTGGAGATCAGGTCCGGGTTATAGCGGTCGATCTTGATATAGCCGTCAATATCTTCATCCCGGTCGGGGATATGGTCATTTTTGATCATCTTATAAGTTTAATCGCCAAAATACTCGGCGCTGTTGTTTTCGGTTTCATAAAGTTTCACCGAATGCAAAAACACCCCTTCGTATGCCTCGATGGGCTTTTTCAACTGGTTGAAAATTTCGATGCAAAGCAGCTCGGTCGAAGCCATTTTGCCCGCCATAAATTCCACATCCTTGTTGATGTTCTTATGGTCGAGCTTTTCGATCACGTATTCGTTAATGATCACCTTTAGCTCTTTCAGATCGATCAGGTACCCCGTTGCATGGGTTATCTCTCCTTTTACCGTAACGAACAGGTTATAATTATGTCCGTGCCAGTTGGGGTTGGCACATTTACCGAATACCTCGGCATTTTTTTCTTCGCTCCATTCTTCGCGATACATCCGGTGTGCCGCGTTAAAATGTTCTTTACGCGTAATATATATCATCATAATAAAAACTGGTGCAAATATACAAAACAAAATCAGGGGTTATGTTTTAACTTAGCCGTCAAAATAATGCAATATGAAGATATTGGTTGTGGCGGCGACAGAGCAGGAAGTTACAGGCCTGCGGTCGGAAGCCTTAAGCCCAAAATCTGTAACAAACGAATCCGGCGACTCAGAACTCAGGACGTTCGACTTTGAGCTTTTAATAACCGGCGTAGGCATGGCCGCTACAGCCTTTGCGCTGGGCAGGCATCTTGCGTTACACCCCTGCGATCTGGCCATCAACGTCGGCATTGCCGGTTGTTTCGACCGTTCCGCTGCGCTTGGCGAACTTTTCGAAGTAAGGCAGGATACTTTTGCGGAGCTTGGTGCAGAGGATGATACCAGTTTTTTACCGATAACACAGATGGGATTCGGCGAGGATACATTCTACCCTTCAAAAAAGCTCACCGACCTGTATAACCTGTTCAATACCTTCAACCTGAAGCAGGCCGACGCGATAACTGTCAATACCGTTCATGGCAACGAAGAATCGATCAGGAAGGTAACCCAACGGTTGAACCCGCAGCTGGAAAGTATGGAGGGCGCCGCTTTTTTCTATGCCTGCAAACAAATGAATGTACCCTGCCTGCAGATCAGGGCAGTGTCAAATTATGTGGAGAAGCGCGACCGCGATAACTGGAATATACCGCTCGCCATAAAAAATCTGAATACCTTTGCCGTCGAGTTTTTAAAGCTTTATGCTTAATATTTACAAAACGCACGGTCATTTCCCGCTGGTTTGAAATGATGTGTTTCTAAAAATAACACCCCGATGAAATTAACCCTCGGCTTTTCGCCCTGCCCGAACGATACCTTTATTTTTGATGCCATGATTCATCATAAGATCGACACCGAAGGCCTGGACTTCGAAGTGTTTTATGATGATGTCGAAACCCTTAATCAGAAAGCCATGCGCGGCGAGCTGGACATTACCAAGCTCAGTTATCATGCTTTTGCCTATGTGACCGATAAATATGTGCTGCTCGACGCAGGCAGTGCGCTTGGTTTCGGTGTGGGGCCGCTCCTCATCTCGGATACAGAGATCCCCGTTGCCGACCTGGAAAAAGGAGAAATAGTAAATCGCCGGTCGGAAAGAGTGAGTCCGTTGATCGGTATCCCCGGAAAATACACGACCGCCAATTTTTTGTTAGGTACGGCCTTCCCGGCCGCGACCAACAAGGTGGAGCTTGTTTTTTCAGAGATTGAGGACGCTGTGTTGAACGGACGGATAGACATCGGTCTTATTATCCACGAAAACCGCTTTACTTACCAGGATAAAGGGCTTAAAAAGATTATTGATCTCGGCGATTACTGGGAGAAGAAAACAGGCTGCGCCATTCCGCTGGGCGGCATTGTTGCCAACCGCAAACTTCCGGCAGATGTTCAGCATAAGATAAACCGGGTGATCCGCCGCTCGGTGGAGTTTGCCTTTGCTAATCCGAAGTCGGGACTGGAATTTATCCGCTCCCACGCACAGGAAATGAGCGAAGAAGTAATGTATAAGCACATCGGACTCTATGTAAATCAATATTCCGTAGATTTGGGCACAGAAGGAAAAAAAGCGATCAGGCTGTTATTCGATACTGCGCTGAAAAATGGTATCATTCCCGGCATCGACCATGAATTGTTCCTTACCGGGGACTGATCGCGACGGCTGGTACGGCCTTATAGAACAGATGAAACATATTTACACCAATATACAGGATTTTGCCGACGGGCAATTGCTGCTGATCAACAAACCATATAAATGGACGAGCTTCGACGTTGTGGGCAAGATCCGCAACGCCTTTAAGCCGCTGAAACTAAAGGTAGGTCACGCGGGAACGCTTGATCCCCTCGCAACGGGCCTGCTGATTGTCTGCACCGGGAAAATGACCAAGCAGATAGATACTTTTCAGGCGCAGGAAAAGGAATATACCGGTACGATGGTGCTTGGCGAAACAACCCCATCCTACGATATGGAGAC
Organism: Mucilaginibacter sp.; assembly: GCA_035547875.1. Classification (GTDB taxonomy): domain Bacteria; phylum Bacteroidota; class Bacteroidia; order Sphingobacteriales; family Sphingobacteriaceae; genus Mucilaginibacter. The sequence continues at coordinate 137,085 of DASZTX010000032.1, forward strand.
AGCGCCCGACCAGCAGTTTGACATCAGCCATCTTACCGAAGATCAGATCAGGGTTGCATGCGCAAAGTTTATTGGCGAGATCGGTCAGTATCCCCCGGCGCATTCTGCTATAAAAGTGGATGGCGAACGCCTGTATGAGAAGGCCCGTCGCGGCGAGGAAGTGGAACTGAAGCTCCGAACGGTGACCATCACCGAATTTGAGATAACCGGCATCACCTTACCCGAGGTTAGTTTCAGGGTAGTATGCAGCAAGGGAACTTATATCCGTTCGCTGGTGCATGATTTTGGCAAGGCGCTGAACAACGGGGCCTACCTATCACGGCTGCGCCGTACCCGCTCCGGCAATTACCGCGTTGACGATGCCTGGGAGGTGATGGAACTGGTGGGTACCATTCGCGAATTGAAGGCTGCTTCGGTCATTCCCGAGTAGGCCGATTGTAACAAATCCGAAATCAATTTTGAGGTCTGCAATTTTGATTAACTTAGCACTTTTTAAATAACTATGCGCATCTATCATCATCTTGATGACTTTGAACCATTAAACAACGCAGTAGTTACCATCGGTACTTTTGACGGTGTTCACACCGGTCACCGTAAAATTATTGCTGACCTCAGAAGCCTTGCCGACGAAACAGGCGGCGAAACCGTACTGCTTACTTTTTTCCCCCATCCGCGGATGATCCTGCATCCGGAGGATGAGAGCATAAAAATGATCAATACCATTGACGAAAAGGCGGGAATGCTGGAAGAGTTGGGTATCGATCACCTCATCATCACCCCCTTTTCGCGCGATTTTTCGAACCAGACGGCGGAAGAGTATATCCGTGATGTGCTGGTCGGAAAGCTCGGCACCAAAAAGATCGTGATCGGTTACGACCACCGTTTTGGAAAAAACAGGCTTGGCGGACTGGATGATCTGCTCCGGCTTGGCCCCGTTTACGGTTTTGATGTGGTTGAGATTCCAGAGCAGGACATTTACGAAGTCGCCATCAGTTCAACACGCATACGCGAAGCACTGCTGAATGGCGCCATCGAGCTGGCCAACACCTTTTTAAGCTATCCCTTTTTCATCACCGGAAAGGTAATACGCGGTGAGCAGCTTGGTCGCCAGATCGGTTACCCGACGGCTAATATCGTTATCGAAGAAAAATACAAGCTGATTCCGCTCGACGGGATCTTCGCCGTAAGGGTGAAGGTAGGGGGCGATACGTATAAAGGCATGGCCTATATCGGCAGCCGCCCCACGGTAAATGGCGCCACGCGCAACATCGAGGTAAATATCTTCGGCTTCAGCGGCGACATCTACGGCCAGAATATCCGGATGGAATTCTACAACTTTGTGCGCGACGACCAGAAGTTTGACAGCCTGGATGAACTGAAGGAGCAGATAAGAAAAGACAAACTGGACGTAGAAGCCTTGCTGGGCGAATAACCCGGCGTTCCGGTTGATGCGTAGCTGATGCTTGGCGGTTTTTAATTTTATCTTAACTTGCATTAAAACCAATGCCTTTGGCTAATGGTTTTACAGATGGAATTATGCCCAAACTTAATCTCGATAAACAGGAAAGCGAATTTTTAAACCGGGCAATAAAGCACTGGGAAGAGCAGCGCCTGCTCGATGCTGACAGCGCCGAAAAGCTCCGGAATTCGTATGAGGTGAAGGGCTTCGACTGGATGCGTCTCGCCAAATATTCCTTCTGGATTGCGCTGGCCTGCGGTTTTATCGCTTTCGGCTCCCTTATCATTGATGACAGGATTGTTAAGCTGCTGAAAAATCTTTACTACACCCCCGATATTGTGATCAGCATTGTTTCAGGAATGGCGGCGGCGGTATTGTTTTATCTGGGCAGACGCTGGGAGAAAAGGTATCCCGAAAAGATTTTCAGCAACGAGGCCGTGATTTTTACGGGCGTGCTTTTCACCGCCTGCTGCATTGCCTACCTCGGCAAAACGTTCGACAATGGCTCCGGGCATTACTCGCTTCTGTTTCTGTTATCCATTTTTGTGTACGGCATACTGGCCTGGCGTATGGATTCCCGCCTTATCTGGCTGTTTGCGCTGGTATCGCTCGGGAGCTGGTTCGGCACCGAAACCGGGTACCAGACACGCTGGAGCGATTACTTCCTGGGAATGAATTATCCGCTGCGCTTTGTGCTGTTCGGTCTGGTGTTGCTGCTAAGCATCTACCTGCTCAAAAGGCGCGAATGGTTCCGGCGTTTCTGGGAACTCACCTATGTGGTCGGATTGCTGTATCTCTTTATTTCGCTTTGGCTGCTGAGCATCTTCGGTAACCTCGGCAGTATTGATAAGTGGTGGCATATCAGTCAGATCAGTCTTTTTTATTGGGGCATTATTTCCGGAGCAGTGGCAGGCGGCTTTCTTTTCCTGGGCTTAAAGACCAAGGATGTGATCGCCCGCGAGTTTGGCATTACGTTTCTCATTATCCTGATCTATACCAAATATTTCGAATACTTCTGGGATCATACCAACAAGGCGCTGTTCTTCGCCATTTTAGGCGCCTCCTTCTGGCTGATCGGGCGCAAGGCTGAAAAGATATGGAATTTTAAAAGTATTCAGGGCTGACGTTCTCCGAATGATTTAATGACGGATAGCCAGGTATATCTGCTTCACGATATGATAAGCTGCAAATGCAAAGAATAAAATGGCTATGCTGGTATTCACCAGCCGCGTGCTCAGCGCAAACTTGTTTTTAATATACCGCGCAAAATGCGCATACAGGAATAAGGCCAGGAAGGCCCCGGCTGCAGCGCCAACGCTGAAGATCACCAGTGCCAGTTTGCCGTCCTCTATCCATTCGTGGGTGATCAGATAAGTGCCGGTGATCATCCAGAACGGAACCTGCATGGGGTTTAAAAAGCCGAGCAGGATGCCGTATTTAATACTTTCTCTTTCAGAATAATTGCTCTCAGGCGGCTTTTTGCGGTGTATCCAGGTAATGGTACCCAGCGTACCGAACAACACCACCATGACCCAGTCGATAACCGTATCCAGCTTTACTTCTCCGCTCAGCCATTTGGCCGCGTGCATAATAAAATAGGTGAAGAAGAACTCGACGGATGAAAATGCAATGATGAAAGCCATTGCCTGCTTCAGCCCGCGGTTGATGGTGATCTGGGCAACCGTCAGGTTTATATTTCCGGGCGGTACATAGCCGATGAAATTGGCGATCAGCCCGATAAAAAAGGTCAAAAATATCATGCAGAGAGGGTTCGGTTTACAACGAAGATAGCATTTAGGGCAATGTCCGGCAAACCCGGTTACCGCAATGGCAGGCAAAGCGAGGCCGAAGCCTGCTTAATCTTCTACCATTTCGCTGTTCGGACTGCTTATTTCAGGAACCTCGTGCTTAAAATAGCGTTTCTGGAATATCAGTATCGCTATGACACCTACCGAAATGGAGGCGTCCGCAAGGTTAAATATCGGCTCGAAAAATTCAAAATGCTGGCCATGCCATACCGGGAACCACGACGGGTAAGTACCCTCGACCAGCGGGAAATAGAACATATCCACCACCCGGCCTTCAAATAATCCTCTGTGCTGATAAAGAAGCCCGTAAAATGTGGAATCGATAATGTTACCGAGGGCGCCCGCAAATATCAGTGCTACGCACATAATAAGGCCCCGGTGATATTTATGCTTGATAAGATAAACCAGCCCGTAACCAATGCCGCATACCGCCACGATGCGGAAGGTAGTTAAAAAGAGTTTTCCCAACTTGCCGCCTAACTCCCAGCCGAAGGCCATGCCGTTATTTTCGGTATAACGCAGCATACCATGGCTGCCCAGAAAATGTATCTCGGTATCGAACGACATGTGCGTGCGTACCCAGGTTTTGATGATCTGGTCTATCAACACGATAAAGGCAGCTACCAGGAAAGGTTTTGTATAGGCTGCCTTCATCTATTGTTTCAGTTTGGCTTCCATACTCAGGGTGGTATGCGGCACAGCGCGCAAACGTTCCTTTTGTATCAGCTTACCTGTTTCGCGGCAAATGCCGTAGGTTTTGTTTTCGATACGCACCAGCGCAGCCTCTAACTGCTCAATAAATTTTTTCTGACGTGCAGCTAACTGATTGATCTGCTCTTTTTCAAGCGTGGCCGACCCGTCTTCCAAAGTTTTATAGGTGCCGGCGGTATCATCGGTACCATTGGCGTTAGGCGAACTCAGTGAACTTGCCAGCGCGCTCAGTTCTTCCTTTGCGCTCCGCAGTTTCTCTAAGATAATACCTTTGAATTCCTGAAGGTCCGACTCCGAATACCGTGTTTTTTCCTTTTCTTGTTTCATTTAAATTTTACTAATAGCAATCAAAATTTCAATTCCGTCAATCTCAACCATTTCTCCCGTAGTAAGCTCACTATCAAGCGCCAGGCTTTCCGCCAAAATTTCGGCGCAAATATAGGATAAATTATTGTTCACTGCTTCGCTTATCAGCGGATGGCCCGATACCTTGACATTTATCTTATCTGTAACCTCAAAGTCATTGCTTTTGCGCAGGTTCTGTATGCGGTTGATCAGCTCGCGCGACAGGCCTTCCCGTTTAAGTTCATCGGTTATGGTAACATCCAGCGCAACGGTTAGTTTTCCCAAATTTGCAACCTGCCACCCTGGTACGTCTTCCGCTATGATCTCCACATCTGTCACGTTGATCAGGTGCCCGGTCGGCAGCTGCAGGTCGCCGTTGTTTTCCAGCTTCGCTATAGCATCCTGGCTCAGATTGCCTATCGCTTCGGCAACGACTTTCATATCTTTACCGACCTTTGCGCCGAGGGCCTTAAAGTTGGGTTTTACCTTCTTTTTGATGATGCCTGCCGTATCGGTGATGTACTCAATATCCTTGATATTGGTTTCCGAAAGTATCAGATCCTTTACCTGCTCTACCTGGTGCTTAAAGTTGCTGTCGAGTATCGGCAGCAATATTTTTCCCAGCGGCTGGCGCACGTTGATGCCGACCTTTTTGCGCAGCGAAAGCACTAACGACGATATATCCTGCGCCATCTGCATACGTTCTTCTAATGCCGTATTCACCAGTTCGGCGTGATATTCCGGGAAGAAGGCCAGGTGTACCGACTCGAAAGATTCCTTTTTGGTGATGTTGTTCAGGTCGGTATATAACTTTTCTGCAAAGAACGGCGCTATCGGCGACATCAGCTTAGCGATCGTGATCAGACAGGTGTACAGCGTCTGATATGCCGAAAGCTTGTCGTTGGAGTTATCCGATTTCCAGAAACGGCGGCGGCTCAAACGCACATACCAGTTGCTCAGGTGTGCATCTACAAAATCCTGTATAGCGCGTGCGGCCTTGGTTGGCTCAAAATCGGCGTAGTAGCTGTCAACCTCCTGGCTGAGCGTGTTCAGCAGGCTGATGATCCAGCGGTCTATTTCCGGCCGGTCATTTATCGCGATCTCGGCTTCACTGTAATTGAATTTGTCGATGTTGGCATACATCACAAAAAAGCTGTACGTGTTATACAGTGTTCCGAAGAATTTACGTCTTACCTCGTCAATGCCTTCCGGGTTGAACTTCAGGTTGTCCCAGGGCGCAGCATTACTGATCATGTACCAGCGCGGAGCATCCGGCCCGAACTTTTCTATCGTCTCGAAAGGATCGACGCCGTTGCCGAGCCGTTTCGACATCTTATTGCCGTTCTTGTCAAGCACCAGGCCGTTCGAGATCACGTTCTTGAATGCTACCCCGCTGTTGCCGGTTTCGGCATTGATCTCTTTTACCTCGTCGCTGGTTTCGCTCAGCATCACTGCTATGGCGTGCAGCGTAAAGAACCAGCCACGTGTCTGGTCAACCCCTTCGGCGATAAAATCTGCCGGGTAGGCATTCTTAAATTGTTCCTTATTCTCAAAAGGAAAGTGCCACTGTGCATATGGCATGGCTCCGCTGTCAAACCACACGTCGATCAGGTCCGGTTCACGGTACATGGGTTTGCCGGTGGAAGATACCAGAATAACATCGTCCACGTACGGACGGTGCAGATCATCGATGCTGAAATCAGCGACCATTAATCCGGCTTTCACCGCTTTGGCAATTTCATCTTTCAGTTCCGTTATCGAGCCGATGCAGGTTTCCTCGCCGTCTTCGCTGCGCCAGATCGGTAGCGGCGTTCCCCAGTAGCGCGAGCGCGAAAGGTTCCAGTCCACTAAGTTTTCCAGCCAGTTTCCAAAACGGCCCGTCCCGGTTGATTCCGGTTTCCAGTTGATCGTCTTGTTCAGCGCAACTAACTTGTCTTTCACCGCTGTGGTGCGGATAAACCAGCTGTCGAGCGGATAATAAAGTATCGGCTCGTCGCTGCGCCACGAGTGCGGGTAACTGTGTTCGTATTTCTTTACGTCGAAGGCTTTGTTCTCGGTTTTTAGTTTGATCGATATCAGTACGTCGGTCGCTTTAAAACCCGGTTCCTCGCGTTCTTCCTTGCTGTAATATTCTTCCTTAACATACTTTCCGGCAAAGTCGGTCACTTCGTCCACAAAGCGGCCCTGTTTGTTTACCAGCGGCACGTCTTTACCAAACTCGTCCTTCACCATTACCGAGGGCACATTGTTTTCCTTGCAGGCCCTGAAGTCATCCGCACCGAATACAGAGGCGGTGTGAACAATCCCCGTGCCGTCTTCGGTGGTCACAAAATCCGCAGGGATCACCCTGAAAGCGTTCTGTTCCAGTTCCTCATTGGTAACGTAGGGCAGCAGCTGCTCATAGTGCAGCCCGGTCAGTTTGTTGCCTTTAAAGGTTGGCTTGCGGTAATCCCTGAAAACGCTTCCGGTAAAGTCGATTTCCACCAGCTTGTAGGGAATTACCTTTGATGTCGCCGGGTCGTACGCGGCAAGTTCTTCCTCGCTTAAAACCTCGGTATATTTTTTGGGGTCCAGCACCTTAGAGGTAAGCGCATCTGCAAAAATAACGGCCACCTTTTCGCCGGTGTACTGGTTGTAGGTGCGTACACATTTGTAGGCGATCGCCTCGCCGACGGCCAGCGCACAGTTGGCAGGCAGTGTCCAGGGGGTAGTCGTCCAGGCTAATATATACAGGTCGGTATCTATCTGGCTGTAAAATATCTCCGAGTCCTCGTCTCTTTTTACTTTGAACTGCGCGGTTATCGAGGTGTCCTTCACCATTTTATAGGTGCCGGGTTGGTTAAGCTCGTGCGAACTAAGCCCCGTGCCGGATTTTGGCGAATACGGCTGAACGGTATATCCTTTATACAGCAGATCTTTTTTATAAAACTCCTTCAGTATCCACCAAAGCGACTCGATATATTCGTTCTTGTAGGTAACATAAGGGTTTTCCAGATCGACCCAGTAACCCATTTTTTCGGTGAGGTCGTTCCAGATGTCGGTATATTTCATCACCTCGCGGCGGCAGGCGTCGTTATAATCCTTTACCGATATTTTTTTACCGATATCGTCCTTGGTAATGCCAAGCGCTTTTTCAACCGCCAGCTCGATAGGCAGGCCATGGGTATCCCAGCCGCCTTTGCGTTTTACCTGGTAGCCTTTCAGGGTTTTGTAACGGCAAAAAATATCTTTGATGGTACGCGCCATCACATGGTGAATACCAGGCATGCCATTAGCAGACGGCGGCCCCTCGTAAAAAGTATAAGGGTTGGTTACCGGGCGACTGCTGATGCTTTTTTCAAAGATGTTTTGCTGTTTCCAGAACTCAAGGACGTCCTTGCCGGTCTGCGATAAGTTTAACTGCTTATATTCCTTGTACATCAGTAAAATTCCACCTCAAATTTTAGAGGTTGCAAAAATACGGATTTTTAATTGAAATAGTAATGAGGATTAGGCTTATTCGCATTTTTGATGGCCTGAAGGCCCCGAAATTTGTCCCTTGCAGCGGGTATATAAACTATGTCAGCCTAACCGAACAGTAAATTTTACATGGCCACGTCAATTTTCTCATCAATTTTAGAGCTGACTATTAAAATTCAATGTTCTATGTGTATATTTATGCAAAATAAGGTGTATGAGAACAAATATTGAAATTGATGATCAGTTAATGGCTAAGGCGCAGAAATTAACGAATATTAAAACAAAAAAAGTTTTGGTAAACAATGCCTTGCGTCTGTATGTAACTGTTGAAAGCCAGAAAAAACTGGCTGAGTTGTGGGGGAATATTGAGGTTGATGACAGAGCCTACCAGTACTAATGGATATCATATTGGTGGATACATCAGTCTGGATTAACTTTTTTAAGGGAAAGGAAACGCCTGCCAGTTTATTCCTGAAAAGTAATTTAGGAAGTATCGTGATTACTACCTGTCCGGTGATTATACAGGAAGTATTGCAGGGAGTGGTGCATGATACCGAATTTAAAAAAGTCAGTTCCTCTTTTAGGGCATTAACTCCGCTGACGGGCGACCCCTACGAACTGGCGCACGACGCCGCTGTTTTATACCGGGAGATAAGAAAAAAGGGATTTACGGTCAGAAAACCTAATGATTGTTTAATAGCTTCCTATGCGATTAAGAACACTGTAAAACTCCTGCATGACGATAAGGACTTCAATTTTATCGCCATGAACAGTAGTCTGCTCATTCAGCCGGTTTGAATATAACCCATTTCAATTCTTCTGCGCCGGATTGTTCATCCAAGGGTAAGATTGTCATCTTCGTGTTGGGCTCTAAAACCCTAAATGCCTGGTTTTCTTGATAAAAATATTTTACTCCTTCGCCTAAAATGTACATCCGTTTTTATAAATTCATGCCATAACACTTATTACAATTTTATATGACCTTTAAAGTAGTGCCGTTTAAGGCAAAAATTTCCAGGGGAGACACCTCAGCGACTGTTGCTGCCCAGATGCAGGCTATTATCGATTCTCATTCTGATCAGGGCTGGAATTACATGAGGATGGATTCCGTTGAAACCTTTGTAGCGCCAACCAAAGGCTGTTTCGGTTTCGGTTCCATACCTGGTACCACCACAGCCTACAATGTGCTGGTCTTCAGCAGACCCTGATGGGCGTCCTGTTAAGGTTTATTATCCGTATTTACTGGCTGCTGCCCTCAGGGTGGCGACGGGGCTGTGTATTTAAGGAGTCCTGTTCGCGGTATGTTTACCGAATAACCACCGAGCAGGGTTTCGGGGCAGGTATGCGCGCGTTGCAAAAAAGGTATCGCTGCTGCCGTCCGGGATACAGTCATTACCAGACGGATGACGGCAGGGAGTGGGTGATCCTGAAAGATCAGTCGGTGGTTGAGCGGAGTTTTACCAATCTTTAGTCATTAGCTGTATTGGCGACGGACATCTTCTTATTATTAGTCCGGTTTGCACAAAAAAGCCCCGGTTAACTACGCCGGGGCCAACTAAAGTAAACTATAAAACTGAACACAAAACGCCTGATTTTGAGCTTAAAGCTAAAAGAGCAAAGCATAAAGTTTCTCCTGTTCTCTCTGCACGGATCGTTCTTTCAGCCTTAATATTTTATCAACTGGAAGCTTTGGCTTTTACTTCCGGCTGTTCGTTTTCTGTTTTTCAGGAGCAACCCATTGATGCGCCGCAGTTAAGACACTTATAACAGGTGCCCGACCGTACTGTCGTATGCCCGCAGGTGTTGCAGGCCGGTGCATCGCTTTGCACGCCCATGCTCAGGTCAACGCCGAGCTGCATTTTACTTCCGTTATGTCCGGGTGCCGTCTCCTTTTCCACCGGCTCGAATACATTGCTTTCGTCGGTGTTAAAGTCATCGTCATTCATCTGCGGATTCCCGGTAATACCTCCCTGCTCCGTTAATACGTGAACGAGGTCGGTACGGTTCTGATATTCATAGCCGAGCATCCGGAAAATGTAATCAATGATGCTGGTGGCACTCTTGATGTTGTCATGTCCCACCACCATACCCGCAGGCTCAAACCTGGTGAAGGTGAATTTTTCGACGTATTCTTCCAGCGGGACACCGTATTGCAAGCCAACGGACACCGCGATTGCAAAGCAGTTCATCAGCGAGCGGAAGGTGGCACCCTCCTTGTGCATATCGACAAAGATCTCGCCCAAAGTGCCATCTTCATACTCGCCTGTGCGCACAAATACGGTTTGTCCGCCAATGCTTGCTTTCTGCGTAAAGCCGCGCCGCTTAAACGGCAGGCTCTTTTTCTCCACTACCCGCGACAATTGCCGCATAAAATTCGTGTCTTTTGATTTTTCCATGATGGCCATAGCCGCCTCGATCACCTGTTCGCTGGTCAAATCGCTGAGTTTTACATTCGCTGCCTTGCCCAATACTTCTTCCACCGAATCCAGCTTTTCCGCTTCTTCCTTTTCTTCTTTGGTGTCGGATTTGGTCGAAAGCGGCTGTGATAATTTGCAGCCGTCCCGGTAAAGTGCGTTAGCTTTCAGGCCTAACTTCCACGAAAGTTCGTAACAATCCTTTATCTCGTCAACGTTTGCCTCGTTGGGCAGGTTGATGGTCTTTGATATCGCGCCCGAAAGGAACGGCTGTGCGGCCGCCATCATTTTGATATGCCCGTGCGAATGGATATAGCGTTCGCCCTTGGTGCCGCATTTGTTGGCACAGTCGAAAATAGGGTAGTGCTCCGGTTTCAGGTACGGCGCGCCCTCTATGGTCATGGTGCCGCAAACATATTCATTGGCTTCCGCGATCTCCTTTCGGCTAAAGCCCAGTGAGCGCAATACGTTAAAGTCAGCCGCGTTGTATTGCTCCGCAGTAAAGCCAAGCCGTTTCAGGCATTCCTCGCCGAGCGTCCATACATTAAAGGCAAAGCTGATCTCGAATGCCGACACGATCCCCTTGTCCAATTTTTCAAGTTCGTTATCAGTAAAGCCTTTGGCTTTCAAGGTTTCAATATTGATGTGCGGAGCGCCGTTAAGCGTGGCGGCTCCCTTGGCATAGTTTACAATGGCAGTTACCTCGTGCTCTGTGTAACCCAGGTTACGAAGTGCTGACGGCACCGCCTGGTTGATGATCTTAAAATACCCGCCGCCTGATAATTTCTTAAACTTTACCAGCGCAAAATCAGGTTCAATGCCGGTGGTATCACAGTCCATCACTAACCCAATGGTGCCGGTCGGTGCGATCACCGTTGTCTGCGCGTTGCGATAGCCGTATTGCTCACCCATTTCGACGGCCTTATCCCAGGCATTGCAGGCAGCCGAAAGCAGGTAATCGGGGCAATCGGCCTGGTCTATACCTGGCGGCGCAATCTCCAGTCCTTCATAATTGTCCGTGCTGTTATAGGCCGCATAACGGTGGTTCCGCATTACGCGCAGCATGTGTTCGCGATTATCGTCAAAGCGTTTAAACGACCCCAGTTCCTTCGCCATTTCCGCCGAGGTAGCGTATGCAGTCCCTGTCATGATCGCCGTGATCGCCCCGCCAATGGCACGGGCCTTACTGCTATCATAAGGGATGCCATTAACCATCAGCGCCGAGCCAAGATTCGCATATCCGAGGCCAAGCGTACGATAGTCGTATGATAACTGGGCTACTTCCTTTGACGGAAACTGCGCCATCAGCACCGAGATTTCCAGCACGATGGTCCAGATGCGGCAGGTATGTTCAAATCCTTTTACATTAAATATTCTTGTCTTAGGATCGAAAAAATGCGCGAGATTAACGGAGGCAAGGTTACATGCCGTATTATCAAGGAACATATATTCCGAGCATGGGTTCGACGCGTTGATGCATCCCCCCTCCGGACAGGTGTGCCATTCGTTGATGGTGCTGTCGAACTGTACGCCTGGATCGGCGCATGCCCAGGCCGCAAAGGCAATATCGTCCCAAAGCTTTTGTGCGGATATGGATTTCACGGCTTTGCCGGTCATCCTGCTGGTCAGTTCCCAGGGGCTGCCGTTCTTTAAAGCTTTGAAAAAGCTGTTCGGAATACGTACCGAATTATTCGAATTTTGCCCGGAAACGGTACGGTAAGCCTCACCCTCGTAGTCGGATGAATAGCCCGCCGCGATCAGTGCTGCAACCTTTTTCTCCTCTTCCACTTTCCAGTTCACAAAGCTTTCTATTTCGGGATGGTCAAGATCAAGACAAACCATTTTGGCCGCCCGGCGGGTAGTGCCGCCTGATTTTATGGCGCCTGCTGCGCGGTCGCCGATCTTCAGGAATGACATCAGACCAGAAGAGTATCCCCCGCCCGAAAGTTTTTCATGATCGCCGCGTATCTTCGAGAAGTTGGTGCCCACGCCTGACCCGTATTTAAATATCCGGGCCTCACGCACCCACAGGTCCATAATGCCGCCCTCATTCACCAGGTCGTCATTTACGGAAAGAATAAAGCAGGCGTGAGGCTGGGGGCGTTCATAGGCCGATGTCGAGCGGGTAAGTTTTTCGGTTACCGGGTCAACAAAATAATGGCCCTGCGGCTTGCCGGTAATGTTGTATGAATTATGCAGCCCGGTATTGAACCATTGCGGCGAGTTCGGTGCAGCTAACTGACCGATTATCGTGTAAACAATCTCATCATAAAATGCCTCTGCGTCCTGTGGTGTGGCAAAGTAACCATAGCGTTCGCCCCAATCCTTCCAGCATTTGGCCATGCGGTTGGCGACCTGTTTAATGCTTCTTTCGGAACCGGTGGTTCCATCCGGAAGCTGGACGCCTGCCTTGCGGAAATATTTCTGTGCCAGGATGTCCGTCGCTACCTGGCTCCAGGCGGCAGGCACCTCCACATCGTTCATTTCAAATACCGCATCGCCCGATGGATTGCGGATCACAGAGGAGCGTTTTTCGTAGTTAAAAAGATCAAAAACGCTCGTGCCTTCTTTGGTAAAATAACGCCCGACCTTTAGTCCTTTAGTTTCAGCATGTTGTTTTTCGTAGATGTCAGCTCCCATATCAATACAAGTGTAGTAAGTAGAAAAAGATCAGTTTAAAAAACTTAGGGGGTTTTAAGTAAATCTATTACTCGTAAAAATGGATTTCAATGCAGAGTTTTCCACACCCGGTGGACATACCGCACCGTTATCGCGTAAATTTGATTAAATAATTAAATTACAATGATTTAACACTGTGGAAAACGGAAAGTTTAGGTTGAAGCACCGAATGGTTTCGGAGCGGGTGTATTTCTAAGGTTTTTTCGTCCTGGTGACGAAGTTTTGTCTGCCTCGTGTTAGATTATGATCTGCTCTGCAAACGGGATTTGTATTCATCGTTCAAATTACCCATTTTAGCAATATAAACACCCCGAATAACATGAAAAAGCTACTGATCGTCGCATCACTTATTATAACAGGCGTGGTCGCAAAGGCGCAGACCACCACCACTACAACGGTAAAGCTTACTGATACCGCCAAACTGTACCATCCGGAAGCGGACGCAAAGGCGGAAATTGCCGCGGCCGTAAAAAAGGCTGCCGCCGAACACAAGAATGTACTGCTTCAGATCGGTGGCAACTGGTGCATCTGGTGTATTCGCTTTAACGACCTGGTAACCCGTGACCCAGATCTGAACAAATATGTCCGCGACAACTACGAGATCGTACACGTTAACTACAGCAAGGAAAATATGAACGAGCCTCTGCTGGCTGAATTAGGTTATCCGCAGCGTTTTGGTTTTCCCGTGTTCGTGGTGTTGGACGATAAGGGCAATCGGCTGAATACCCAGAATTCTGCTTATTTGGAAGAAGGCAAAGGCCACAGCAAGGAAAAGGTAATGGAATTTTTTAAGGATTGGTCGCCTGCCGCTATCGATCCGAAAAGCTACGAAAAGTCGAAATAATTCGTTTGTTTTCCGCGCAGGATCAATACCTAAAGTTGTATGATTTCCTGATAATATTTCGGGCTTTGGCCCCGTTATTGTACACGTTATTCATATAGAAATAACATAAAGGTTACAATAATATGAAAACGCTGAGAATTTGCTGGGATTACTACTTCGCTAACCTGAACAGGTTAAAAGAAAAGGCCTGTGTTGCGGAAGTGTACTGAAATGAAAATGAAAAACCCGGAACCGTAAGTTTATAATTTCCAAAGTTTGGACTTACAGTTCCGGGATCAGGAACGGATTATTCTACTACCGTTACCTTAAGCATATTGGTCTTCGCTTTCTTCGCGATCGGAACCGATGCGGTATTGATCACCACGTCGCCCTCCTGTACCAGGCTGGCGTCTTTTAATATCTGGTTAACATCAGCTATGGTCTGGTCGGTGCTTTCTTCCTTATCATAATAAAAGGTGCGTACGCCCCATAGCAGGCTCAGCGCATTAAGCAGGTGCTTGTTGGCGGTGAAAATATAGGTTCCCGCTTTGGGGCGATAGCTTGATATTTCAAAGGCGGTGTAGCCCGATGTCGTCATTGATACGATACCGCTGGCATTGGTGTGTTCAGCAAGATATACTGCCGAACCGCATACGGCATTGCTCAGATAATCCGGCGATGCAGGATCGGTCACATCTGTTTTACTGTTGAACGGATACCCCTGCTCTTCTACATTCCTTACAATTTTTGCCATTGTTTGGATAACGATCTCCGGGAATTCACCTACCGAGGTCTCGCCGCTCAGCATTACGGCGTCGGCGCCGTCCAGAACGGAGTTGGCTACGTCGTTCACCTCTGCGCGGGTTGGGCGCGGTGTGGTGATCATTGATTCAAGCATCTGTGTAGCCACGATCACCGGTTTGGCCGCCTCACGGCATTTGCGCACGATCATTTTCTGCAACAAAGGAACTTCTTCCAGCGGCATTTCAACGCCGAGGTCGCCACGCGCAACCATCACACCGTCGGTGTTGGCGATGATCGAGTCGATGTTATCGATCGCTTCCGGCTTTTCAACTTTGGCGATAACCTTTGCTCCCTTGCCGCTTTCAGCAATAATACTTTTCAGATCAATGATGTCTTCGCCGGTACGGACGAACGAAAGTCCTATCCAGTCCACATCCCACTCCAGCGCATAGCCCAGGTTTATTTTATCCTCTTCGGTAAGGCTGGGGATAGAAACTTTGGTATTAGGCAGGTTAACACCCTTGCGCGAGGTAAGGATGCCGCCGTGTACCACTTCGCACACAACAGTATCAACTTTGTTGGTCTCTATCACGCGCATCTGGATCTTGCCGTCATCCAGCAGAATGATCTCTTCTGGTCTGACATCCTGCGGAAATGTTTCGTAGGTGATATAGATCTGGTTGTCGTCGCCGATAAGCTCGTGGGTAGTAATGTTGATCCGGGTGCCGTTTACCAGGTGAATGCCGCCGTCCTTTACTAACCCAATGCGGATCTTTGGACCCTGCAGGTCGGCAAGGATTCCCACATTTGTTTTCAGCTCTGCATTTATCTCACGAATGGTATCGATCACTGCTTTGTGGTCCTGCGCCTTTCCGTGCGAAAAGTTCAGGCGGCAGATGTTAACGCCAGCCTTGATCATGGCTGTGAGAACATCTTTTTTTGCCGACGCGGGGCCCATGGTGGCAACAATCTTGGTCCGGTTATAGTTTACTTTCATATTTATCAGGTTAGTACTGGCTTTTCAGGGTTATATTTTTAGTGTCCGTGTTACACTTCTAAAATTTGCGCTAAAATAATAGATTTTCCCGTGATTTTATTTTTTTAGGATCAATCTTTACCGCCGCCACAAATTCGGGTATCTTATTTATGGCCGATATCAGGCTGTCCACATCATCCTCGTCAATATGGTTTTTAATGAGCAGGAAGTAATCGGCCTTTCTCATCTCGGGCACCAGGTAGCCGTCTGTTCCCTTGTTGCCGATGACATAGAAATCAGTCCCGGTAGCTTCCTCGGCATAGTGATATTTTGAAAATAATACCGGCTGCGTTCCATTGTGAATATCAACCTCAAGGTCCGGTATTTTAGCCAGATTGAAGTTTAAATGCCTGTTAATCAGGTAGCAAACGCGGTAATCTTTCAATGATGTTGTAACCGCAACGAGAACAAAATCAAGATCGAACTCAAACTTTAAAAATTTCCTGTTCAAAATCATTATTTTTGCGGCGGTAAAAATACGAAATCGAAACCGTGTGCAATAAATATTGTTGCACATAAAGCAAAAGTTTTTAGATTTGATATTTAACAGAATTTATTTTTCTTTGCACAGAATTTATTAATCATTTAAACTATAAGACTATGTCTGATATCGCTTCAAGAGTAAAAGCTATTATCGTAGAAAAATTAGGTGTTGACGAAAGTGAAGTAACACCCGAAGCTAGCTTCACCAATGATCTTGGTGCTGACTCGTTAGACACCGTGGAATTAATCATGGAGTTTGAAAAAGAATTTAACGTGGCTATTCCTGATGATCAGGCCGAAACTATCGGTACTGTAGGCCAGGCTATTGCTTACCTCGAAAAAAACGTTAAATAAGGAACTCCCCCAACGCTATTAAATGGAGTTTAAAAGAGTTGTTGTAACCGGGCTTGGAGCACTCACCCCAATTGGTAATACAGTTCCTGACTATTGGGAATCGTTGATCAATGGTGTGAGTGGTGCTGCCTTAATTAAGAGTTTTGATACTGAAAAGTTCAAAACGAAATTTGCATGTGAAGTGAAAAACTTCGATGCAGATGCTTTCCTGGGCCGTAAAGACGCCCGTAAACTTGATCCTTTTGTTCAATACGCCTTATTTTCAACTGACGAAGCGGTAAAAGATGCAGGAATAGACTTTGAGAAGCTGGACACCAGCCGCATTGGAGTGATATGGGGATCAGGTATTGGTGGTTTAAAAACGTTTTTAGACGAGGTGGTAAACTTTGCCAAAGGCGATGGAACCCCCCGGTTTAACCCGTTCTTTATCCCCAAAATGATTGCAGATATTGCGCCAGGTCATATCTCCATCAAGTATGGCCTGCGCGGGCCGAATTTCTCTACCGTGTCGGCATGTGCATCGTCCAACAATTCACTGATCGATTCATTTAACTATATCCGTTTGGGTAAAGCCAATATGTTCATCAGTGGCGGTTCGGAAGCGATCATCAACGAAGCCGGCATCGGCGGTTTTAACGCCATGCACGCTTTATCCACCCGCAATGATGACCCTGCAACGGCTTCACGCCCTTTTGACCTTGACCGCGACGGTTTTGTTGCCGGCGAAGGTGCAGGAACCATCATCCTTGAGGAACTGGAACATGCTAAAAAGCGCGGCGCAAAGATTTATGCAGAAATGATCGGCGGCGGCATGAGCGCCGATGCTTACCACATGACAGCTCCGCATCCGGAAGGGTTCGGCGCAGCCCTTGTAATGAGGCACGCATTGGAAGATGCGGGTATTACACCGGCCGATGTGGATTATGTAAATGTTCACGGTACCTCTACGCCTATCGGCGATCCGCAGGAGGTGAAAGCTATACAGGATGTTTACGGTGACGAAGTTTACCGCATTAATATCAGCTCAACCAAATCAATGACCGGTCACTTGCTTGGTGCCGCGGGTGCGGTTGAGGCAATAGCTGCCATACTTGCGGTTAGAAACGGTATTATTCCTCCCACAATCAATCATTTCACAGACGATCCGGCGTTCGATCCGAAGATTAATTTTACTTTTAACAAAGCGCAGAAGCGTGAAGTGAGAATAGCACAAAGCAACGGGTTTGGTTTTGGCGGGCATAATGCTTCTGTGATATTTAAAAAGTACGAAGAATAACAACTGGATGCCCATAAGTCGCTTTTACAAGTTATACCTATCTCCAAACAGAAAATACGTAAAGGTTTTAAAGAATTTGCTCGGTTTCGTACCGGGCAATTTGTCTTTATATAAACTTGCGTTCCGCCATAAGTCTGCTGCGCAGAATATAAAGCGGGGGATAAAGAACAGTAACGAGCGGCTTGAATTTTTGGGTGACGCGGTTTTGGGTAGCGTAGTGGCCGATGTGCTCTTTAAGTTATACCCTTACGAGGATGAAGGCTTTTTAACCGAGCTGCGCTCAAAGATCGTAAGCCGCAATAACCTGAATGCGCTGGCACGTAAGCTCGGCTTTGACAGGCTGATCGAATATGACAGCCGGATGCTCAACTCTTCGCGGCAGGGATCGCTGCTTGGTGATGCCTTTGAGGCCCTCATTGGCGCCGTTTATCTTGATAAAGGATACGACTTCACCCGTAGCTTTCTCGTCAATTACATTATCAAGGCTCACGTGGATATCCAGACCCTGGAACAAACCGAAACCAACTTCAAAAGCAAACTCATTGAGTGGTGTCAGCGACACAGCAAGGACGTTGTATTTTATCTGGTGGACAACGATGACGGCGAGAATTCAAAGCTTTTTACTGTTCAGGCCATTGTTGATGGTGACGTGATGGGGCAGGGTAAGGAATTCAGTAAAAAGAATGCTGAAAAACTGGCCGCTGAAAAGGCCTGCGAAAGCCTCGGAATTTAATTCTTCTGCTGATCTTCTTTCTCTTTTTCCTTCTGCTGCTGGATGAAGGTCGGTTCATTCAGTCGTTCTAACCGGTGCTTATCAGGCGATTTGTCATAAAACTCATACGACTTTTTAACCTGCTTGATCAGTTCATAATCATTCCATTGTTTAAGATCTTCGTAGGAGGGGGTATAATACTCCATAAAGCCTTTTGCAGATGCGCTGTCCGCATTGGTAACCCGCATCACAAACGGAAGGTTGTATCTGCGGCGTATCTCGGCATATTCCAGCTCGCCTTTGGAGAACTGCGCAAACCTTCTTGCCTGCGACGGTCCCCGGCCGAACAGTTCATATATCCCTGTGAGCGGCGATGTCAGGAAAGACAATACAGGCGGCTTGCCGTTATAATAAATGCCCTGTTTACGGTAATCGCTCATCACATCGTTCAGCTCCTGTTTTTTGCTCTGACCCTTGATGGTCACCTGGTCAAGCTGAATGACCGGCTGCATATAAACGGGGATATCGCCTTTGGCCGTGATCGCGACCTTTTGATCGGTGTAATTTTCCTTGCTGAAATTCAGGGTATCGCCGATGGCTGCCTTGATGGAAAACCAGCCAAGGTCATCGCTCATGGATATTTCTTTGGTGCGGAGATTAGTGATCAATACCTGCGCAATACGTTCAACGCTGATATTGCGCGAGATAACGCCCTTGACAACAAACGTTTCCTGCGCGTGTACCCGCAAAAAAAAGAACATGCAGAACACGGCTAAAATGGCAATCCTTTGGCGCATAGAAGAACAAATTTATGAATACTATCTTATAGTAAATGTAAAAAAGTGTTAAAGGTTTAACGCCCGCAGGTCCTGCGCCCGGGGTTTAACAATAACCTTACCGCCATCATCCTGCAATCTTCGGGCCGGATTGAGGCAGTTTAGTCATTTTCAGACTAAAAACCCTATCTTTGCACATGATAAAATCCATGACGGGCTATGGAATCGCCAGTATCGACTCTGACGGAGCGAAATATACTGTCGAGATCAAATCGCTTAACAGTAAGTTTCTTGAACTTTCATTGCGCCTGCCTAAATCGCTCGCCGAAAAGGAATTTCAGCTGCGGAACGATTGCAGCAAACAGATCGAGCGTGGCAAGGTGAATCTTTCCATCAATATTGAAAAAGCCAACACGACCGTTAATGCCGCAGGCATCGACAGGGCGCTGCTCAAACATTATTATGAACAGCTGAAAGCGGTAAGTGAGGAGTTGAATGAGTCGGCTGCCAACCTGCTTGAACTGGCTTTGGGATTACCCGAGGTTGTAAAGTACGAGGAGGAAACCGTATCGGAGGAAGAATGGAAGACCGCAGAGAAGGCTTACCAGCAGGCGCTGGCTGCATTCCAGAAATTCAGGGGTGATGAAGGCGATGTGCTGGAGCAGGATTTAAAATATCGTATCGGTGTTATTCTGAATAATCTTGAACTGGTAGAGATTGAGGAACCCAAACGAGTTCCGGTGATCAGGGAAAGGCTCAACCAGTTCCTGAGTGACGCCGTCGGTCGTGAGGTAATTGATCAGAATCGTTTTGAACAGGAACTGATCTATTATATCGACAAACTGGACATCACAGAGGAAAAGATACGCCTTAAAACACATTGCAATTACTTTATTGAGACGCTGAAAAATGACGATGCCAACGGAAAGAAGCTCAGCTTTATTTCGCAGGAGATCGGCAGGGAAATAAACACACTTGGTTCAAAGGCTAACGATGCCACCATCCAGAAACTGGTAGTTGGCATGAAAGAGGAGCTGGAAAAGATCAAGGAACAGCTATTGAATGTATTATAACCGTTTATAGTTGATGGTTAATAACCACCGCATTAAAGCACAAACTAATAGCCACGCACAGTTAATCACGAACTATGAACCCCGAAGGTAAACTTATTATATTTTCAGCGCCGTCCGGAGCGGGCAAAACAACCATTGTACACCATCTGCTCCAAGCGGTACCCGGACTGGCTTTTTCCATTTCTGCTACCACGCGCGAGGCAAGGGGTGAGGAAGTGGATGGCGAGGACTACTACTTTATCAGCAAAGAAGAGTTTTTGCACCGTATTGCTAAAAAACAGTTCGTTGAGTTTGAAGAGGTTTACAGCGGTACCTTCTACGGTACGCTCCGTACCGAAATCGAAAGGATATGGCAGCAGGGCAAAGCGGTGATCTTTGATATCGACGTGGAGGGTGGTCTGCACCTGAAACGCAAATACGATGGGCAGGCACTGGCTATCTTTGTTCAACCTCCGTCGCTGGAGGTGCTGAAGCAGCGTTTAACCGGACGTGGCACCGATAGTCAGGAGAAATTAAACGAGCGTTTTGCAAAGGCTGAAAAAGAATTGGATTACGCCCCGCAATTTGATATTATCCTGAAAAATTACGATCTTCAAACGGCATGTGCGGAAGCGGAGAAATTGGTGGGCGATTTTCTTTCGGTGCGGTAGTTTATAGTTGATAACCCGGTGGGGCTATCTGGCAGTAACAAAACATATAACCGTGAAAAAGAATGAAAATAGGACTATTATTCGGCTCATTTAATCCCATTCACGTAGGGCATCTTATTATCGCCAATTACATGGCCAACTATACCACGCTGGACAAAGTGTGGCTGGTGGTATCGCCGCAAAATCCCCTGAAAAAGTATGGCGACCTGGCAAATACCTATGACCGCCTCGAGATGGCCAAGCTGGCGACCGACAATTCAAATAACATACAGGTAAGCGACGTGGAGCTGAAACTGCCGCAGCCCTCGTACACCATCGATACACTTGCGCATCTAAAGGAGAAATATCCGCAGCATGAGTTTGCGCTCATCATGGGGTCGGATAACCTTGTATCCTTGCCCAAATGGAAAAATTATAAACTGATACTCCGCGATTATCAGATCTACGTTTATCCCCGGCCGGGATATGAAAACACCGACCTCGCCACTCACCCCTCCGTGACCATCACCATGACACCGCTCATGGAACTGTCGGCCACCTTCATCCGTAAATCACTGGCCGAGAAAAAGAATGTGCAATACTTTGTTCCTGACGTTGTGCTTAACTTCATCGAAAGCAAAAATCTGTACGGAAAGTAGGCGCCTGATCCGGTGTACAATCTTTCAGAAACAAAAAATTATCTTTGCATCTGTGAGTGAAAAAACCATCCTTAAGCTGCAGCTACCCACCGATCCGCTTTGGGTTAAGAACGTGGTGGAAAGTAATATAGAAGAACTGCTGACCGATCATGCCTTTTGTGAGCAGAAGGCCGCAAGCAATGCCATCACGCTTATCGTTCAGAATCCCAATCTCTCCGACCTGGTGCAGGAGATGGCTATGCTGGTACAGGAGGAAATGGATCATTTTAAACGGGTACATGACATTATACTGGAGCGTGGCTTTGTGCTGGGCCGTGAACGGAAGGATGATTATGTGAATGAGCTGCGCAAGTTTATCATCGTAGGCGGAAGCCGCACAGAGCAACTGGTGGACAGGCTGCTGTTTTCCGCCATGATCGAGGCACGGAGCTGCGAACGTTTCAAGGTTTTATCTGAGAATATCGGCGATGAACAGTTGTCTGCATTTTATCATGAACTGATGATCAGTGAAGCCACGCATTATGCCACTTTTATCCGCCTGGCAAAGAAATACGCTAATGGGCTGGATGTGGATAAACGCTGGAAACAATATCTTGAATTTGAGGCCAGGGTCGTAAAAAATTACGGTAAGGCCGAGACCATTCATGGGTAAGCGGTTACCGGAAAAGTGAACAAAAAAATCCCCGGCCATAATGACCGGGGATTTGTCTTTTTAATCAGGGGAGGGGAGATATTATTTCTGCTGGATACCTTCAGCCAAAATAACCACTTTGTTGTCAGACGCTTCCACTACGCCGCCTTTTATAAACAAGGTTTCCTCTTTTCCGGCGCTGCCGCCACGGATAGTTACCTTACCATCCTCAAGAGTGGAAATGATCGGCGCGTGATGATTTAATATTTCAAAAAATCCCAACGCACCTGGAAGCGTTACCGATGTGGCCTCGCCTTCGTAAACTGTTTTGTCGGGAGTAAGGATTTCTAATGTCATGTTATTAATGTGCAAATATGCTTCCGTGCAAATGAGCGGATTTTATAAATGTGTGAATTTATGAATATGCAGATGAACCGGTTTGTACACCTGCATATCCCCGCATCCGCACATTAATTACCTGCTTCTGCTAATAATTTTTTACCTTTTTCAATAGCTTCTTCAATGCTGCCTACCAGGTTGAACGCTGCTTCCGGATATTCATCCACTTCACCGTCCATGATCATATTGAAGCCTTTGATAGTGTCCTTAATATCAACCAATACGCCTTTTAAGCCGGTGAACTGTTCCGCAACGTGGAATGGCTGCGAAAGGAAACGCTGTACACGGCGTGCGCGCGATACTACCAGTTTATCTTCCTCGCTCAATTCGTCCATACCAAGGATGGCGATGATGTCCTGAAGCTCTTTATAACGCTGCAGGGTTTCCTTAACGCGCTGAGCAGTATTGTAATGCTCGTCGCCAAGGATTGCAGGGCTAAGGATACGTGAAGTTGAATCCAGCGGATCCACAGCAGGATAAATACCTAACTCAGCAATTTTACGTGAAAGTACGGTGGTTGCGTCAAGGTGGGCGAAAGTTGTAGCCGGCGCAGGGTCGGTCAAGTCATCCGCAGGTACATATACAGCCTGTACGGAAGTGATCGAACCGCGTTTGGTCGAAGTGATACGCTCCTGCATGCCACCCATTTCGGTTGCAAGTGTTGGCTGATAACCTACCGCCGAAGGCATACGGCCTAACAGCGCCGATACTTCGGAACCTGCCTGTGTAAAGCGGAAGATGTTATCGATAAAGAATAAGATGTCACGGCCTTTGCCTTCGCTGTCGCCGTCACGGAAATATTCGGCAATGGTCAGACCTGAAAGCGCCACACGTGCACGCGCACCCGGAGGCTCGTTCATCTGTCCGAATACGAAGGTTGCTTTTGAGTCTTTCAGGGCATCGTTATCAACCTTGGTAAGATCCCAGCCGCCTTCTTCCATCGAGTGCATGAAAGCGTCGCCATATTTGATGATACCTGATTCAAGCATTTCGCGCAGTAAGTCGTTACCTTCACGGGTACGCTCACCTACACCGGCGAATACTGACAAACCAGAGTATGCTTTTGCAATGTTGTTGATCAGTTCCTGGATCAATACGGTTTTACCTACACCGGCACCACCGAATAACCCGATCTTACCACCCTTTGCGTAAGGCTCAAGCAGGTCGATCACTTTAATACCGGTAAATAATACCTCGGTTTCGGTTGAAAGGTCTTCGAATTTTGGAGGTGCTGCGTGGATCGGACGGCCATTGCTGTTATCCAGCTCGGTGATACCGTCGATAGCGCTGCCAACTACGTTGAATACACGGCCTTTAATTTCCTCACCAACAGGCATTCTGATGGCCGATTCCTTGTCCAGTACCTTCATTCCGCGAAGCAGTCCGTCGGTGGAGTCCATGGCGATAGCACGAACGCGGTCTTCACCTAAGTGCTGTTGAACCTCTAAAATAACTTTCTGACCATTTTCCTTGGTGATCTCTAATGCATCATAAATTTTAGGAAGATGAGCGTCATCTGCGAAGCTTACGTCAACTACCGGACCGATGATCCGTGATATTTTTCCAATGTTTGGCATATATTACCTGGTAATTTAAACTATTAATTATGAAACAAAGCGTATTAAAAAAATACGGTCTGTTTCGGAGCGCAAAGTTATGATTTATAAATAAATATTAAAATAAGAGTTGTAAGAATTTTTGCCTCGTATTGCGTCAGGTTTTCCCGGTATGGCAAAATATGTTCCGGCGAGACATCATCCTGTTAATCAATGGTTGCAGGGCCATGGCCAGTCAATGATAATCTTGCCGATATGTTCGCTGCTTTCCACCAGGCGATGAGCTGCTGCGGCCTCTTCTGCAGGGAATATCCGGTCTATAACCGGCCTGATCTTTTCCGATGCGATCAGCGGCCAGACGATTTGCTCAAGGTTCCGGGCTATAGCGGCTTTAAAGGCGGTATCTCTCGGCCGCAGCGTCGATCCCGTGATGGTCAGCCTTCTTCGCATAATTGCCGATAGATCAACCTGCGCTTCCCTGCCGTTCATCGTGTTGATCAGCACCAGGCGCCCTTCTTCAGCAAGCGAGCGGATATTTCTTTCGGTATAATCCCCGCCGATCATATCCAGTATTACATTCACACCCTTACCGCCGGTTAACTGACTGATCACCTCCTCAAAGTTTTCCGTTTTATAGTTAATGGCTCTCACCGCCCCCAGCTTTTCGCAATGGCGGCATTTCTCATCCGTACCTGCCGTTACATAGGTGGGGTGACCAAGTGCGGTGGCCATTTGTATGGCCGCAACGCCGATACCGCCGGAGCCTCCGTGAACCAGCAACGTTTCATTACCCTTCAGTTGCCCCCTGTCGAAAACGTTGGTCCAGACGGTAAAAAAAGTCTCGGGCAGCGACGCCGCTTCGGCGAACGTTAGTTTTCCCGGAATAGGCAGGCACTGACCCTCCGGTACATTGCAGTATTCGGCATAACCGCCGCCACTAACCAATGCGCAAACTTTGTCGCCAACTTTCCAGCGGGTAACATTGCTGCCGGTTTCAGTAATTACCCCGGCGATTTCAAGCCCCGGAATATCCTGCGGTGCATTTTTGGGCGGGGGGTAGTTGCCTTTGCGCTGATACACATCCGGGCGGTTAATGCCCGACGAATGAACCTTTATCAATACTTCGTTAGGCCCGCAGGATGGTACGGGCCTTTCCTTCATTTGCAATACTTCAGGCCCGCCGGGTTGGGTGATCACTATGGCTTTCATGCGCTAAATATAACCCTATTGCGGCAAACAATGTTTCATAATGGTGTCAAACGCAAAAGGGCGAATACAAATTCGCCCCCTGCGGTTCTATAGTTTAAGTTAGTTGTTGAATGTATTTCAGATTTACTCGCTGCGCAGGTTATTCACGGGATTAACCACTGCGGCCTTGAGGCTCTGGTAGCTCACGGTTAATATCGCAACAAGCAGCGCACATAAACCGGTAACGGCGAATATCCACCATTGTATGTTTTGACGGTAGGCAAATCCCTGCAACCACCTGTGCATGGCAAACCATGCAAGCGGCGCGGCTATAATCATTGCAAGGACGACCAGCCCGACAAAATCTTTCGAAAGCATTACAGATATCGATCTTATGCTTGCGCCAAGCACCTTACGTATGCTCACCTCACGCTTACGCTGTTCGGCTGCATGGGCAGCCAGGCCAAATAATCCGAGGCAGGCGATGAAAATGGCGAGAACGGTAAATACGACAGATACGCTGCCCATGCGCTGTTCACTGTCATACAAAGCATTAAAGTTATCATCCATAAAAGTGTAATCCATATGCTGTCCCTGAGCAAGGGTTTTCCATATATTTTCTATCTGCCGCATCAGGACTGGTAAACGGGTGGTCTTAATTCTTATACTTAGTGAAGCCAGCCAGTCATCGTTCATGGTCAGGATAAGCGGTGTAATATTGTCGCGCAGCGACGCGAAGTTAAAGTCCTTTACTACCCCGATGATGCGATAGTCTTTATTCATCTTTATTTTTGCGCCTTTTTCACCATGATAGCCAATGGCTTTGGCAAGCGTCTCATTAATTATCACCGCTGAAGAGTCGGACTGCAGGCGCTCATCAAAATTACGCCCCTGAATGATCTTCATACCGAGCGTAGGGATATAATCTGCATCTACAGGCCAGAACTGGGTCTCTATTTGCCTGTGATCGCCCGAAGTGATATAGTTAAGCGCGGAGATGTTTGACGCCGGAAGATAGTGTGTAAGCGTGGCGTTTATAACCCCTGCAAGTTGTTTTACCTGATCCTTAAAAATGTGCGGATTTTCTATCGGGTTAAGCCCCCTGATGACCAGCACCTGCTGCCGGTCATAGCCGAGGTCTTTATTCCGGATGTAATCCAGCTGGTTATAGATAACCAGCGTTCCGATGATAAGAAAAATAGATATGGCAAACTGGAACACTACCAGGAAACTTCGTAAGAATCCGCCTCTGTGTCCGGCTGTGGATTTTCCCTTCAGTACCCGGGCCGGTTTAAACGCCGACAAAAAGAATGCGGGATAGGCGCCCGCCAGCAAGCCGGTAAACAACAGGATCAGCAGTAGCACCGGACCGAACCAACTTAACACCCCGGCGTTCAGGCTGAGTGATTTTCCGGAAATATGATTGAACACAGGAAGTAAGGCCCAGGCCGCCAGGGCGGCAATAATACCCGCAACAAGGCTGACCATTACCGATTCCAGCAGGAACTGCATGATCAGCGAACGGCGCGTTGACCCTAATACCTTTCGCACACCGACCTCCCGTGCCCGGCCGGCTGACCGCGCAGTGGAAAGATTCATAAAATTGATGCAGGCCAGTATCAGGATAAAAACCGCTATCGCTGAAAAAATATATACATATTGTATGTTACTGTTGATGCCAAGTTCGCGCTGACGATCGGAATAAAGGTGGATGTCCGTAACCCGCGTAAGGTCAAGCCGGATATAATTACCGCCCGCAGAAAACTTGTCGTAATTAAAAGATGATGTGGTCATTTTCCGGCGGATCAGCTCATCAAATTTTGCTTCAAGTTTTTTTGCATCCGAGCCCTTTCTCAGCAGGATGTAGGTTCCTGTATTAAAATGGCTCCAGTTGTTATCCTTGTTGGGGTCCATTGACAACAGCAGATCAGCCCTGAAATGAGACTGATCGGGCATGTCAGCCATCACCCCCGTGATTTTATGTGCGCTCGAATCGCTTAACATAAAAAGCGTCCGGCCTACCACATCGTCCGAGTTAAAGTATTTTAACGCAAGGCTGCGGCTCAGTACGATGGTGTTGTGTTCGGCAAGTGCGGTTTTAGCATCGCCATGGATCAGCGGTAGCGTAAATATCTGGAATATATTGTTATCACAATAAAATGCGCCCTTTTCTTCGATGGCCTCGTCGCCCTTTTTTAAACGGATGTTCACCGCGCTGCCAATGCGTGCCGATTTCTCCACTTCCGGAAATTCGTTTGCAAGGGCGTCGGCTACAGGCGGTGCTGTAATGGCGAAAGAGGTTTCTTTGGTGCCGTATTTCAGTTCTGTATTTACGCGATATATCCTGTCATGCTTGATATTAAACCGGTCGTAACTCAATTCATCATAAACATATAACGCAATCAGCAGGAAGGCGGCCAGGCCAAGTGCCAGCCCCCCGACATTGATCAGTGTAAACCCTTTGTTTTTTAAAAGGCTGCGAAGAGCAGTTCTGATTTGATTCCTGAGCATATCAGCAAATTAGCTACAGTAAAACTATAACTAATTATTTAGTTATGCAAATGGCCGCTCAATTTTTTTAAAGAGAGAATTTATTGGGGGATTTTTTTGAGTGACTTTCCCGACAGAATTATGGCGGAACTGTCCAATATTTAAATTGGGATTTTTATACAGCAGCTTTTTTCTTGAATAACCAAGTAACAGATCGTTGAATTGAATTATAGCGTATTGGCTCAATGATAGGCTACAGATGTAGCCAAATAGTTTATAACCCGAAGTTTCTCAAAATATTTTCAATGTAAAATTTGTCGCCGTTTTGTTTAAGCAGGTGCAGTTTTTAATAATTGTGGTTTATTTGTATAAAAAAAGTATGTCACTAACAATTGGTTCAGCCGCACCGCAATTCAGCCTATTTTCTTCGGAAAACAAAGAAGTTTCGTTATCAGATTTTAAGGGAAAGAAAGTGGTACTCCATTTTTTTCCATTTGCGTTTACCGGGGTTTGCACGACCCAGCTATGCACCATGCGCGACAATTTTGGCTATTACGATGGTCTTAACGCGACGATTTTAGGCATATCTGTGGATTCACCGTTTACGCTGGCTAAGTTTAAGGAAGAGAACAACTATCAGTTTCAGCTGCTTTCGGATTTTAACAAAGAAGTATCGGCAGCATACGGAGCGCTGTACGCCGACTTCGTGATGGGATTGAAAGGTGTATCAAAACGCGCGGCCTTTGTTATCGACGAGCAGCAGAATATTGCCTACGCCGAGGTGCTCGACGTGGCTACCGATCTGCCTGATTTTGATGCAATTGCGGCAGCGGTAAAGTAATTTTGAAAAATATTATAACAGATTAAAAAGAAATCCTATTTTTGCAGTCCGTTAAAAAAAGCACTTGTAGCTCAATTGGATAGAGCATCTGACTACGGATCAGAAGGTTAGGGGTTCGACTCCCTTCAAGTGCACTTTTAAAAAGTGGGATGTTTTAAGCCTGCGCTTATGCTGGGCTGACTACTCCGGACTCAAGACTGATTAAGCCTTTCTGTGTAGTGCCGAAAGGCTTTTAATTTGATAAAAGCATGCTAAACCTGGTATTGTTTGGTCCACCCGGGGCAGGGAAAGGGACACAATCACAGAAACTTATTGAAAAATACGGATTGATTCATCTTTCAACCGGTGATTTGCTGCGGAGCGAGATTGCGCAGGGTACTGACCTTGGCCTGGAGGCTAAAAAGCTGATGGACGAAGGAATGCTGGTGCCTGATGCCGTTGTGATAGGGATGATCAGCCATAAGCTGGACGCAAATAAGAACGCCAAAGGATTTATATTCGACGGTTTTCCGCGTACGGTAGCACAGGCAGAAGCGCTTGATGTATTGCTGGAAAGCAAGAAAGCTCCTATTTCCGGTATGATTACGCTGGAAGTTCCCGATGACGAACTGGAAAAGCGGTTGCTGCTGAGGGGGAAAGACTCCGGCAGGCCGGATGACGCCAACCCGGAAGTGATTCGTAAAAGGATAAAAGAATACAACGATAAAACCGCACCGGTTGCGGGTTTTTATAAAGCACAGCAAAAATTTAAGAGCATCAATGGCATTGGTACCATCAATGAAATATTTGAAACCATTGCCGGTGTGATCAGTTCTTATTAAACCCGATCCGGAGAGTTTTATAATAACCGGGATTCAGGCCGCTACCCGCGGCTTCCGGCTCAATAATCCGTATCGTTAAAACCGGGTCAAATGTCTCAAGGTTCCAATTTTGTCGATTATGTAAAGATCTGCTGCCGCTCCGGACATGGGGGCGCAGGGTCTGCACATTTACACCGCGATAAGTTTACCGCAAAGGGCGGGCCTGACGGTGGCGACGGTGGTCGGGGAGGACATGTGGTCGTCAAGGGAAACGCACAGCTCTGGACCTTGCTGCACCTTAAATTTCGCAAGCATGTGATCGCCGGTGACGGCGAGCCGGGGGGTAGCGCGCTAAAAAGCGGGAAGACAGGCCGTGACGAGATTTTGGAGGTACCGCTTGGAACGATCGCTAAAGATGCGGAAACCGGCGAGACCTTGTTCGAGATAACTGCCGACGGTGAGACGAAGATATTAACGCCCGGCGGCCGGGGAGGCCTCGGTAACTGGCATTTTAAGACACCGACACTGCAAACCCCCCGTTTTGCCCAGCCAGGAGGTGATGGACAGGAAGTGTGGAACGTGCTGGAACTGAAAATACTGGCGGATGTTGGTCTGGTTGGTTTTCCTAATGCAGGTAAATCCACGCTGCTGTCGGTGGTATCGGCAGCTAAGCCCGAAATCGCCGATTACGCTTTTACCACCATCGTTCCTAACCTCGGCATCGTATCCTACCGCGACAGCAAATCATTTGTGATGGCCGACATACCGGGAATTATTGAAGGTGCGTCGCAGGGAAAGGGGCTTGGGTTCAGGTTTTTACGGCACATCGAGCGGAACTCCGTGCTATTGTTTATGGTTCCGGCAGACACTAACCGCACCATCAAACAGGAGTACGAAATATTGCTGCACGAGCTAAAGGAGTATAATCCTGAGCTTATTCATAAACCAAGGGTATTGGCTATAACCAAATCGGATATGCTGGATGAGGAGCTGATGAACGAAATGAAGGCTGAACTTCCGGCTGACGTGCCTTCGGTGTTTATTTCATCCGTAGCGCAGAAAAATATCGATAAGTTGAAGGATCTGCTCTGGAAAGAGATCAATAACTGACACCCGAATAAACGCATTTATTGATAGCTGCCTCAGCTACTTTTTCGCGAACGATTGTCTTTTCATTTTCGCAGTGTACAACCTGTAATTATTACTTAGCATCGAAATGTTAAAACCGGCATAATCGGGGAAGCTTTTCATGATCATTTTCTCACGCGGTCCGGCGTATGTTTCCGGGAGTACAATAAAAAGCGGCCCGGCAAATCCGTCATAACGATAATCGTCAACATCGATACGGTAATCTTCACCGATAGGCGGCAGGTTGATCACCCGGTTGTGTTTGATTTCGAGGCTGATGTCATTGGCGATAAAAACAAAAGTTGCATTCCTGTTTTCCCGGTCCAGTTTGATGATCTTGTCGAGTGACGGCTGGTCGATGTTGATCTGTGATATGCCGGTAATTCCTCTGGCACCCATATCGGCGTTAATAAAATAGCCTTTAACCAGATACCGGAAACTGAAAACGGCTATGCCAATACAAATGAGGGTGAACGCCACGCGGTACCCTCGCCGCAGCCTGACGATGAGGTAGATCATGCCCGGCGCGATCAGCAGCCCGATGATCCGGAAATGCCTCGCTTCGTACGAAATATTCAGCTGCTGGAGATAGGCCATACCGAAAAACAACAACGCCCCCAAATAGAAAACGATCACAAAAAGCCGGTATTCATCGTTTGGTACGCGGCGCAGAATGCTCAGAACGATTAAGACACTCAGCAAGGCAAGCGTCAGCAAAAGAATGATCGCCCACTGATGGCTGATCACCGGTTTGCCAAAGTGATAGAGCAGACCGTTAAAAAAATCATCTACAGAGAAGCCGGATAATATGGGGGTGGACAGCGGGAAGCTAAATGCTTCGGAAGTCAGTTTGAATCCCTTGGAGGCGGTAGCCGGACTCTCGCCTTTTGACAGAAAGAGGAGATAGATACTGATCATCGACAACATCGCCGGAAGGCCGATCCACAATCCCTTTTTTATCCATGCTGAAAATCCTGACCGCGCGTACGACAACCGTACCCATAGACAGAAAAGTCCCGCGCCGTACATCCACAAAAATGAAGACTTAAAGAAAAATCCCACCCATCCGGATAAAAGCACGAAAAGGAGAAGTTTCCAGTCTGCTTTTTTAAAGGCGACACACCCGTATAAAAACCAGCCCTCGAACGAGAACAGCAGCACTTCACCGCCATTGTAATAAACGTACGGTACAAAAAAGGCCAGCTGACAAAAGATAAATACAATACTCAATGCGGATACCAGCGGACTGAATCCGATCTTTTTAAAAAAGCAGTAAAGGCCTGCCAGTCCTGAAAGCTGCGCGATAGCAACCGTTACGGACATAGCCTGTCCGGTGTTGATGTTGGCCAGCAGTTTAAAAAAGTAAGGTACAAGGTACTGTCCCGGCGACCACCAAGTGATATATTCGGTATAATTCTGGGCAATATCGCTCTGATCGGGCGCGGTAAGCGTATTGAATGCCGAGCCCATTTGCATGCTGCGCAATACCTGAAAGCCATTTGCAGGATCAGGGAATAACGCAGGAGGGATAAAGAACAGCAGCACACCCATCGCGACAACCAGAATGCCGATAACGGTTAGGATAACTTTATAGGAATTGTATTTTTTTGCCGGCATGGGATAAATTTTAGGGATTGTAGAACGCCAATTTAATTATTATAAAATAAATCAGCCAATTAGGCGGTCGCGGAGCTTTATTGCAGGGTTTCCCTGAAAGACCGAGTAAGGATCGAGATTTTTTGTGGCTACCGATCCGCTCGTCAGCACAGCATGAGAACCTGCCCTTACGCCGAGATTGATGATGGCGCCGGCGCCGATCCAAACACCGTCTTCAAGGACAACGGGCGCTGTCAGGAGATCGAAAGTGGCTTTTTTATAATTATGGCTGCCGGTAAGGATTACGGCACCCTGAGAAACGCATACATTCGCGCCGATGGTGACGGGCACTAAACAGTCGATCCAGACCTTCTCACCTATCCAGGTTTGCTCACCGATCTTCAGATGCCAGGGGTATTTAATACTCACGCCCGGCTTGATGGTAACATTCCGGCCGATATCAGCGCCGAACAGCCGGAGAAAAAATACCATCACCCCGCTGATGGGAACGATTCCGCTTTTGAAGAATAGAAGATTAACGTAATACCACAGTAACCTTTTTAGCCCGCTTCCACCGGGGTTGAATGGCGCATTGTTGTATCGGGAAAGATCAGTCCGCTGCATGGGCATTTAATAATTTGTCGCTTCGTTTCACCCAAAAATAAAGCGTACAGGCGATAATTATATAAATAAATATGTTGAAGATGAGGTGATGATCGACAACGCGGTTATGATTGCTGTTCCAATACAGCGCAAGAAGTACGAACCGGATAACGTTCAACACCTGTATTACGAGTATGCCGCCGACAAGGAACCATACTTTCTGTTTGAATTTTACAGGATAAGCAATAACGAACGCCGAAAAAAAACTCATCACCCCCAACCCCAGGCAGGAATATACCAGCTTTATAGCTGTATGCCCCGGAACCAGTAGTTCGTAATTGTTGGTGATCACATCGTATCCAAGCCAGTGCAGCAGGGTTGCACTGCTTTGCAGCAGAAGTTCCCTCAGTCCGGCGATATAGTTAAGATGATCCGCAACAAAGGGCAGGTAATGCCCTCCGGGTAGTGTTAAGCCAAAAAAAAGAATATTAAAGTAATAAAATGCTGCGAAAAGAACCGCAAACCCGATGATAAACCTTAAGGGGGACGTGTCCTCCCGTCCGGATGCTGTGGCGTTCTTGTTTTTGAGCAGAATCTCGTCTATTTTAATGTCAACAACAAGCCTGAACCAGAAAGCCTGCAGGAAATGAAAGATGATGCCCGTCCGTCCGTCAAGTATGCCGCCCTGAAAGATCATGCGGTAAAAAAAGTATAACACCGGCCTTGTATAGCGCGGCAGCTTCCACCATAACTGTTTTAGCCAGGCTGTCCGTTCATCCGGCGACCCGAATAGCTGTGGCCGGACAGTTTGTGTTCTCAGCTGCATCATCCGTTCAACTTCCTCCTGTGCAACCAGATCGCTGTAGCGGTTATGTTTGTCTATCCAGAAGCTGATGTGGTTCTCTTTCAGGTTTTCTTCGATGATGTAGCCGTCTTTCCAAATTTCCGTCTTGCCCGGCACCACCAGCCGGTGATCCATATTCTCATTAAGGTCGGAATACCCCTTCCCGAAACGGATCATTTTAAGCAGGTAAAACGGAGAATATCCCCCGTGCCTGATCTGCCGGCCCTTGAAAAAGAATTTCCTGGCAAAATATATTCCGTCGATATGCTGGTGGCCTTCTTCGTGGAACGCTTCCAAACGGGCCCTGAGTGTGGGAGTTACAACCTGATCGGCATCAAGGCAGATCACCCACGGTGTTGCCACCGGAAAGTTTTTCAGGGCATAATCCCATTGTTTAGGATGGTTTTCAAAGGGATGCTGAAGGACGACCGCTCCGAATTGTTTCGCAATGGCCAAAGTGTCATCCGAACTGCCTGAGTCCAAAATGAATACAGGCGCGTCAATACCCTGCAATGACGCGAGCAGTCGCGGAAGATGGACCTCCTCGTTATAGGTTAAGACAATAAAAGAAAAAAGTCTGCTCACTAAAGTTTTGCCTTTACGATCATTGACATCCAAAAATACGGAAAACGCCCGCACCCGGTGAAACTGGTCACGGTGAAGCCAGCATTGGTGATCGCCCTGCTAAGTGTTTTTTTCGACCAGAACTTGATGTGCCCGCCCAGCCATAGTGGATCAAGATGCTTGTCCCACTTGTTAAACAGGCTGAGTACGAGATTTTTTAAATAACCATGATAGGGAGTCGTGATGATCAGTTCCCCACCCGGCTTAAGTTGTCGGCGGCAAAAGTCGAGGAACGCCTCCGGATTATACAGGTGTTCGATAACCTCGGTCGAGATGATGGTATCAAAAGGTATGGCCCGCAATTCGGCGGGAAGCTCATCGGATGAGAGATCCTGGACAAAAAAGCGGTCCGGACTGGTTTGGCGTGCTATAGCGATGCCCTTTTCCGAAGCATCCGTGCCATAGGCATTGAAACCTTGTTGCACAAGATAATTTACCAGGAAACCGTTACCGCAGCCCAGGTCGAGGATAAATTTGTTTTTATCCTTGTCGATCAGTCGCAGAAGATGCTTTAGCTGGTAGCTAAAATTATGGGTTGCTGTGTCGCTGTGAAAACCGTAGTCTGTGTAATCAGCCATTAAGAATCGTATCGTACATTTTTATATATCGTTCACAAAGATTGTTTGCTTCAAAGTCTTCGCGGATCTTCGCGGGCGCCGATGCTTTGATCCTGTCGAGTTCCGTTGGATTGTTTCTGATTTGGCCGATAGCTGTGCTGAATGAATCCGCATCTATATCACTTATCCATCCAAATTTGTTTTCTTCCACGTAATCCGCCAACCCTACAAACGGACTTATCAGCACGGCAGTGCCCACGCTAAGGCTTTCGATGATCACATTGCCGAAGTTCTCGTCGAATGAAGGCAGAACAAGCAGATTGTGCTGACCAAGTAACCTAAACTTATCATCACCCTGAAAACCCGCCCAGTCAATATTGTGTTCTATATTCTTTGATCTTGCTAAATCTTTAAGCTGCTCCACATAATTCGCTTCGCCGTCTCCGGCTATAGTAAGCTGGTAGGGAAAGGACAGCAGGGGTAGTGCGTTCAGTAACAGATCAAGACCTTTTTTTTCTTCGATCCTTGAAAGAAAGATCAGCCTGAAAACCTCCCGGTTTGTTAAGCTGTCCGGATCGCATCCGGACAGCTTAACAAAGTTCGCGATTTTAAAGATACCTTTTGGCGTCAGAATCGCGCTGATATGCTTCTCTTCATCATCCGATGTGACGTGAATGAAGCAGCGGTTAAGCAAACGTTTACCGAACAACTGATGAATGATCCGTTTGACGCTGATATTTTTGTTAGTAAATGAATACGCACTGAGCGTTCCTCTTGGAGACACAACCACCGGAATACCGCACATCAATGCTATTGCGCAGGAAAAAAGAGAAACAAGGTTCCACCAGGCATGGATATGAATGACATCAAAGTTTCTTGCATTTTTCCATAATTTCCGGAAAAGCGCAGGTGAGAAATGACTGTGATCCTTGGTTATTCGTTTGAAATAAGTCACGCAAACGCCCTCAACTGTTACGGGCTCATTTGGCTTTACCGGTAGTTCGGTCTTCCCGTTAGCTGTGGTAGCATACACCTCGATTTCAATATTTTTCTGCTGTAATTGTTCAGCAAGCATGGAAACCGACATGGTTGGCCCACCATAAATAAAGGCTGGTTTGTAAGCCGCGCAGATCTGAAGTATCTTCAAACTTCCTCGAGTATATTTTTTGAACGCATGATCCTGAAGATCACCAGCATGGTGATATAACTCCAGAATACAGAATTGATGAGAAATTCAAAGCTGAGGCCGCGCCAGAATATTTGGAAAAGCCCGCTGAAGATCAGTGCCGCACCTAAGGTATATCCCCCAAAAAGCTGCTCGGCCTTCATCGCGATCAATTGTGCGGTAGCCCCATATGCAAACAGGAAGATCACGATGCCGATGGCTCCATAGGATAAATAGGCATCAACAATAAACGGGGGCTTGGCAGACACATTAGACGCCCGGTAAATCACATGCGCATTATAAACACGCTCCATCACCAGGTCTTCGGTCACAGGTTTAGATGGCCAGAGTATGCGCGGAACGATGGCAATCGCCGATTGTTTTAAAAGCTGCAAACCGTAAAAATCTACATCTTCCGGAGTTGAGCTTACATATCTCGTAAACATTTCTATCTCGCTCAGCCGGTAAACCAGAAATGCCCAGTTGGCGTTTTCCTGCGTCTCCGGGTCGAGGGCGGCATCTAATGCCGTTTTTGTGGCGTCGTCAGCATTCTCATCACCCGACCACACCGTACCCCTGAAGTTACTCACATAAGCTGGCAGCACAATGAACAGCAGCAGTAGCGCAGGTACAAAGGTGACGGTTACAAACTTTTTATAATTGGGGTATAAGAATATTCCGAGTACCAGTACACTGATGATGATCGGCTCTTTATAACCGGATGTGATCGCCTGGTAAAAATTGAAGGCATACAGCCCGAAGCAGATGATCGTGTTCGTTGCCTTTTGCAGTGGCAACGCAAATGCGAGGGCAAGCGTTCCGGAAATAAAGCTGAGGGAGCTTAGCTGAAAATAAAATTGAGACAGGCCCGGTAGCCGCAGAAACAGGATGGATACCGGAAAGCTGATCAACGCTGTTTTTAAAAGCAGGTTGGCAATTTTCTCTTTTTCTATATGATACTTTTTTTCAACCGGGTATTTCATGAAAAAAAGAATGCCCGAAGCAAAGGCCGCATGCCCCAGACAATAATAACGCTGGCATTGCGCTGCAAGGGCAAGCGTCTCGGTATCGGTTATTATGATACTGTTTACTTTCGAGAAATAATGATATCCCAATAAGCTGAGGAAATAGAATATCGACGTACAGGCCATATAACCCGCAAAAATGATCTGGATAATAAAGATCGGTCGCATTAGCTGTTCCGCAAAGGTCAGATCGGTAGGAAGGGGTTTTATCTTGCCGGTTAGCGTGAGATAAAAAATAAAGAATGATCCGGTCCAGGCAATAAAATACGAAAACACGGGCGAGAAGGAGAACATTGACGCCAGTGCCCAGGGTATAAAAAGTATCAGTAGTTTGCCGGGATTAAATCTGGTCTCCATCTTTTTATGCCGGTATGCAAAACAGGTTACCGCCTGTTACGGACAGGGGATCGCTCAGCAATTCGCATCCCACAGCAGTGATCTGGTAAATATCATAATCCAACGATTTCAAAAAGGCGTAGCAGTCGGATATTTTTTGTCCGGTTCGCAGCCAGTAATTATCGTCGTATTCAAAAATAATGCGCGGCTTATGCTTTTCTATCGTGGCTGCAAGGCCTTGTAAAACATTATATTCAAAACCCTCTACGTCGATCTTTATCAGTTCGAGCGATGTTAGCTGACTAACCTCCGGAAGTTCATCGCCGGCCTTAATGATCACCTGCTGCTTTTCGCCATGAGCATTCTTGCTGCCAAGACTGAATGCGCCCTGGTTCCACGCATTGGTGTCGATGGCAAAATCGGCCTCGCCGTTTTTATCTGACAGGGCAAAAGGGATAAGGGTAACATTCGCAGCTTTGTTCAACGCCATGTTCCGGTTGAATTTTTCCTGTAGGTATTTCAGGGGTTCGAAGGCAAGCACCCGTCCGGTCGTGCCAACGCACTGCGACATACGCAGGCTTTGCAGACCGATGTTACCGCCCACGTCGACGGCATTACCTCCTTCCCGCAACGAAATTCGGATGAGTTTATTAATTTCGTCCTCATAAGTGCCCGTGCTGAGTATCGTGTGCTCAATATAATTGTTTCCGCTGGTATAAATAGCAATGTCCTCTCCGGTCAGCCAGACGATACCATTATTGATGCTCGTCCTGGCAAGGTCAGAAGGTTGGAGCAGGTTAGCCAGACGTTCCTTTCCCGGCAGTTTCCAGTTCCGGGTAAAATTGAGCTTGATAATGTCAATACGCTTCATTTTGCAGTTTATTTTCAATCGACTCTGCAATATGCAAAAAGTTCCAGTCTCTGATTATTTTAAACGATTGTTTACCAATTTCGGTCAGCCGCGCTTTGTCATTTGTGAGTTCGCGTAATTTGTCCGTAAGACTCTGTATATCGCCGCTCATGAACACCCCCCCATTTTGAGCCCCGACCAGATCGGGCGCACAACCCACCTTGTCTGATACCAGCACTGCGTTTCCACAAGCCATCGCCTCATTTACGCTTAAACCCCAGGTTTCGCTTTTTGAGGGCAGGCAAAACAGGTCGGCAGCCTGATACAATACCGGCATGTAGCTTTGGTTTTTAAAACCCGTAAAATGAATATTCGCTGCCGCCTTATCGTTTTGAGCAATTGATTTTAGTTTATCTTCTTCCGATCCGTTTCCGGCAAGCAGCAGGTGGACATTCTTCTGTCGCAAATCGATAAATGCGCTTAAAAACAGTGGCAGATTTTTAACCGGCTCAAATTTTCCGGCATACAGGATCAATATCTCATTGTTGCCGATGTTCAATGACTGCCGTAAGTCGGACACCTCTTTGCTGCGGTCCTTGCTGAACCGTTCATTGTCCACCGCATGAGGGGCAAAGCTGAGTTCGCTGTCCGTCAATCCGTTTTTTTGAAAATAGGCTTTGTTATTTTGGCCCACATAAAATGCATGATCGATATTCCGGTAAACGATCCATTTGAGAAACAGGTGCCGCAGGGTACTCTTTATGCCTCTCTTGTCGTTCAGCAATGTCGAATCTCCCCGGAAATAAACCGGGATAC
The DNA here is from genome assembly GCA_035547875.1 of Mucilaginibacter sp. Classification (GTDB taxonomy): domain Bacteria; phylum Bacteroidota; class Bacteroidia; order Sphingobacteriales; family Sphingobacteriaceae; genus Mucilaginibacter. The sequence continues at coordinate 175,974 of DASZTX010000032.1, forward strand.
GGCCTTTAAAATAACGGATGACCTTTAGATGTGTCTGATAAGCCCATCCGAAGATCAGAAGCGCATCCGGCTGATACTTTTTAATCCGGCTGATGGCTTCTGGGTCATTGATTCCCTTAAAATGATGCGAGCCGGGTGTGCCGGAAATGTTGTCAAGCCATTCAAAATCGTAGCCGTCCAGCAGGGGAATATCCCAGCTCACCGCCTGCTGAAAGCCGTGGTCATATTTTTGCCAATTGGTTTCACCTAAGGTATAAAACACTTTTATACTGATGTTTCGGCGCTCGTTTAACAGCCTGAAAACAGGTGCATAATATTGAATGGGATGCGTCGTAACAATGGCCAGCTTTTTCACTTGGTGCTTAGGTTGCCGACAGATAAAAACGGTTTTTCCAGAAGCGCATAACTCAATAGCGAAATGGGATATAACAAAATAGTGCTTGCGATGGTTATCGCAACTGGTGTGATCATTCCTTTTTCGACAGGGATGAATTTAACCACCTGGGCGCCTGCAAATGACAAAACCAACGGGTGCCACAAATAAAAACTATACGAGATCCGTCCCATGGTTTTAAAAACGCGGTTGCCTAAAAGCAGGTTCAGCCATTTGGCTGAGGTAAGCGCCATAAACAGGATCCCCGCAAACCCGGCAGCCATTACCGCAAAGCCGATCACTTTAAATAGATTATAATAATCCTGCAATAGGGACAAAACCGTCTTCGAGATCATGATCCTGCCCGCATAGGTGAGCACAAGAAACAACACCAAACAAAATATCCTGTTTCGCAGCACGGTACGGCCCGTGTAAAGCAGCCGCGCGATGACAACGCCGCAACCAAATTCAGAGCCCCGGTAAATGATCTGTTCTGTCAGCAGATCAAAACCAGATTTGAATATAAAAACACTGGCAATCGCTACGAAGAGTAAAAGACCGAATATCCCGGTAAAGGTTTTGGTGAAGCCTGTACGGTTCTGATAGATCAGTAAAAAGGGAACGACTAGATAGAACTGCCACTCGACACCAAGCGTCCAGAAATGGGTGGCTGCGGTGTATTGCGGAAATATGGAGTTTAAATAGAAAACACTTGTAAACAACGGAATGGGGCTGAAAGGTGTATGATACCTGCCTGATGCAACCAGCATAAAAACCAGCGTAGCGGCATAGAATGCGGTTGACAATCTTACCCATCGTTTTACAATGAAACGATAAAAATCATGATAGGAAAAATTGCTTTTCGAGGCGTAAAAATAATACATGCAAAACCCGCTGATCACAAAAAACAGATCGACGCCGTTACCGCCGATAGCAAGAATACTGGCGACGTCGATGCCTGCAATATAATACCTCGGATTGCCGCATAAGGTCCATGCATGTATCCATAAAACGCCTATAGCAGCCAGAAACCTAAGCCCGTCAAGTGTTTGTATCCGTTGTCTCATGGTATCGCAACGCCCGCTCAAATAATGCTACCTGTTCGCCGGTGAGGTTACGCGCGCTGTATTTTTCAAAGGCCGGGGTGAGAGTAACCGGCATAAACCGGCCTGCTGCCCAACTGTTAAGAACAGTACAGATTTCCTCTTTCGACGGAGCTTGCGTACTGTCAAAAGTAACGACCGCCGCATTCCGGGTGCACTCAGCCAAAACATTGACTGCGTTGCTGTTTTGGTTAAAGATAGCCAGTAAAGGTTTTTGCGTCAGCAGGTAAGGATAAAGTTTTGATGCAGTGTATTTCGCATCATCCGATCCGGGGATCAGCAGGGCGTCGGCTTGCATTAAAGTAAGCAGCGTATGATAGTAGCTTATTCTTTTGGGTATTTCCGTCACCAGCGTCCCCACTCCGCAATCCCCGGCCAGCGGAAGAATAGTCGCTTCCCCCAACCGAGCGTAACTGGTACCGATAAAATAAAATTTAAGGTTGTTAAATCCATCCGGATTTTCCTGCAAGCCCTCCTTTAAAGCCTCAAAAACGGGCCTCAACGCGCGGTGCATGTCCATTCCTCCGCGGCCGACATATACAATGTTTTTAAAACCTGTTTGAAGCAGCGGTTTAAAGGATGCTTTATGCTGAAGGGCGGTTTTTAGGTCGGCGTCAAAGGCTCCGAATGTTATGGTGGCTGCCGGTATGTGCTTTAATCTGCTATACCGGGATTGCAAGTCAGTTATATACGCTTCGGATACGCTGATCAACCCGTCAACCAGCGCCATTGCCTTTGGCTCCAGATACCTGTGCATCCGGTACGAAAACCAGTATTTAGAGGGTCGCTGAACTTTGGGCTTGTCCTGGTAATAATCAGAATGCCAGGGATCCTGCATATCGATTACGTAAGGCGTTCCGAACTTTCTTTTCCAGTATGGCCCTAATATGCAAACCGGAAATTGGGTGGTTGAAAAATAAATAAGCTGATAGTTCCCGGTTGCCAACAGGTGGTTTACCTTCCTCCGGTAATGCCAGATCGACCGCAGCCCTAAACTGCCTAAACCAAGTTTTGACGTCCATTTTTTACTTAGCGCCCTGACCCGGTGTATCTTTATATCCTTCGGGATATTCTCAAACAGCAAGTCGTCCCTCATCGTTTCCGAAAAAACAGGATCAACCGTTACCACTTCCGCATCCCACCCAAATTCCCTGAAGTAGGGAAGACTCATCCGCACACGTTGCATGTCTGCGGCATTTGAAGGGGGAAAATATGGGGAAATGATCAGTACCTTTTTCAAATGGCTTTCCTGAAAGACTTTAGAAACTCATCAAGGGTGGCAATAAACCGATGCGCATCAAATTCCTCCGCGTTTTGTCTGGAGGCGCCGTATAGTTTCTCCAGATAATCCGGATTATCCAGCGCCCTTAGCACTGTAGATGCAAATTCAGCAGGGCTATCATCAGCGGTCACAATTTCAGAGTTGATGAGTTCATAACCTCTTCTGCCGGCCGGTGTAGTAATACAGGGGATACCCCAGTTTATGGCCTGCGCCAGCTTAGTGGACGAACCTCTTGCATACCAGAACACCGGATTGATAAATAACGACCAGCGACTTACCTCATCTAACAGGCTCTCGTCAGAAACTGGCCCTTTATAATTAATAAAGTTATATTTCAACTGTAATTCCATGCCAACATTTTCCGGACCACCGACGATGTTCAGTTTATAATTGAATTTTAAACGAACCAGTTCATCCGCCAGCATTTCGATACCCAGCCGGTTAGGTAAATGATCAAGTGTGCCCGCAAAACCTGCATTCGGACTTTCGGGCTGCCAGTCAATATAGGCCGGGTGCAACATTCTTGGCAGATAAAGTATTCTGCTCGCCCCAAGCCATTGATCGATCGCTTTCTCCTGCTCACTTAGTACGATCACGCCATCCAACGTCTCCGAGAATATCCTTGCTTCGTGAGCGATCAGTTTACCGAGTTTGTACGTCTGTAATTTACCCGTATTACCGCCTTTCGTGATCTCATGCACATAGTCGGCGCTTTCATTACCATGCGAAAGACCGATGAATTTTACATCGTCTTTCACATGTTTCCTTAACTCTATCGCCCAGGAGGCAATGTTAACCTGGTTAAGTAGCACCAGCTTAATATTTTGCTCATGTATGATGCTGCATATTTGCTGAAGAAAGTTTTTGATAGGATAACGGTCGTAGGCATCCGTTCCAAGCCTGATCTTTATCCGGGTGAACAAGTCTGTATGCGGGCTGATCTCAAAAAAACGACATTCATATCCTGCCGCAGCGAGGTACAGGACGTATTCGCGTGTACACAACTGGACGCCGCCCCTGATTTCTGCATTCAGATATTTTTTATCCGAAATAAATAATACAGTTTCTTTCATTAACTGTTCTTTCCGGTATAGATCGGAAATAATTTGTCGATAAAGTCTTTATGAAAATCATGCCCGGTACTGTGCACATAATGCTCGCTGATGATCTTATTTCCTGCATTGCGTTCACGCCTGCCCAGATCATATTCTTTTGGCAGAGCGATAAATCCGCCCTTCAAACTGGCATACATGGCAAATATTGTTTGCTCCAGATGCCATGAGTTTACTGCCTCGGGGCGCTTATTCAAAATGTCTTCAGTAAATTCAAACAGTGCATCATCGAAATTATGCAGGAACACACCGGCATTAAATCGCTGTATTACCGGTACAGATAATATTTCCTTCATTGCGTCGTCGCCAAAGGTATAAGCGGCATTCGGAAGATCGAGATTGTAGCATCCATTATTATTTTCCGAATCAATAATGTTCAATATTACCCCAGGTCTTGAGAAAAACAGTACATCCGAATCGATTTGTAAAAGGTAAGGCGTTTGTTTTTCGATCAGCATATCAAATAGCCGTAACGAAAAGATAAAATGGCTGCGCAATGAAGCACATTTATCAAGATTTTTGCTGGATAAATATTCCTGAACTTTGACATCTTCATTCGCTTTCTTAAATACTGTAATTCCGGCGAAAGTTCTCTTAAGAAGATCAATTTCGGCACCTGTAAGGGTGCCATCTTCATGGTAATGGATCAGCAAATCCCTTTTCCAGAAGCAAAAGCTGTAAAGTGCCGCAACGGATTCATAGAAGTTTCTCTTATTGGCCAGTATAGCCAGCGTTAGCTTACTATTGTCTTTCTCCAGTGCTAGGGGCGGCAAGTTTTTTACATGTTTTTCCAACGCTCCACGGTATCTGTTCTTTAGTACCCTTTCAGAGATTCTGGTGTAATAATGCGTATTGCCAAACTTTAGTTCATGTCGTATTTTGGCGATCATTTTTTTAAAGATACTCACTGTGCCAAAGCAAGATAATCGTTAGCAATCTTCTCTGCGCTAAAGCGCTCAAAGGCATGATCGCGACAGCCTGCGCGGTCGATGTTATCCAGACGAGCAATAGCTGCCGACATTTCCTGTCCATTATTGGTTATAAACCCCGTGACACCGTCATCTATCACTTCCGGAACGGAGCCGCGTTGAAAGCCGACAACTGGCGTTCCGCAGGCCATCGCTTCGATCATAACGATGCCAAAAGGCTCTTCCCATTTAATCGGAAAAAGCAACGCCCTCGATTGCCTTAAGAGGTTGTTTTTTTCGGCGTCATTTACCGGGCCGATATATTTTATAAGTTCATTATCCACATGGGGTTTTATCTCCGAATCGAAATAGGCCTGTGCCCCGGGTGGTATGTTTCCGGCTATGATCAGGCGGCTGCCTGTTTCTTTTGCTACCCTTACAGCAGTATGAGCGCCTTTGATCCGCTCGATGCGCCCCAGGAACACTAACGGAGCATCGGCACTTACGTTTTTATTTAACTGGTATTGCGAAAAATCAACCGCGTTATATACCGTCGCCCAATTACCGGCTACATTTCCAGTGGAAACACAATAATTACTGCATCCTGTAAATATCAGGTTGCGGTTGGGCATGGTGGTCGTCCACCTGATTCCCCTTTGTGAAACCGGCCGCTCATAGCTCATGATCTTGCGGACTGGGTTATTCAGCACGGGTAGCAGATAAACAAGCCTGCCGAAATTATGGATCAGATCAAAGCTGCTATGGTTTTTTCTAAGGAAACGCCATACGAAAAATATTTCACGATATTCATCTTTTGGGCCGACTTTTATATGCTTGCCAAACGTTACCGTATTCCCGGAGGAATACGATTCGGGTCCCGCCAGTAGGGTGACTTTATGTCCCTTTTTGATGTATTCTTCAGCTAACAGGTAAACCATGCGTTCTATACCGCCATATAATTTGGGCGGAACAGGAATGCCGGGATTCATGATCAGCAGTATCCTCATGCCAGTCCCCTTTCCACATCATGATATATCTGCAAATATTTTTTAGCACATATCTCCAGTGTAAGATTTTCCAGCATATAATCTCTCGGTTTGAATTGATCCTGCATTTGACAAAACCGTTCCAAAGTAGCCTCAAAGTCGGCGAGTGTGCTAAACTTTAAGCCGCAGCGATCATCCCAGTAGGATGCAGAACTAACCGGCTGATATTTTACTTTGTGCGGGTAATAGGAGGGATCGAGCCAGTAGCCCGCCTGGTCCCAGCACAATATGGGCGTCCCGGTGGATAAAACCTGCTGATAGGCGAGTCCCTGGGTCTCATGCTCGCACAAAAAAATGGCCGCCTTGCAATGTTTCGTCGCGTTCAGCAGATCGGCAGATTTGTATTTTCCGTACCGGATATGATCGAAAGTCAGTCCTTTTCTTTTTAGTATATCAATAAGCGGCTCTAATAATTCTTTCTTTTTTGCATCATAATCCCACATGACCTTATCATACAGCAAAAAATCAATCTTTTTCTGTTCTTCATAAGGTCGCCAATAGTCCGTATCAGTCCCAACCGGCCAGCAGATAACTTTATTCCCGTAAATACCGGCGAACATATCTCTGGCCCATTCACCGGGCACCAGTATTTTTTTTACGTTAGGATATTGCTCAAAAAGATTGGGATGATCAACAGGATGCGAAAAAACAGCCGCGCCAAATAGTACAGGATTTTCCCATTGTTTTTTAAATAGCACATGGGGCTTCCCGATAATGCAGACTATTTCCTCGGGATTTTTTTTTATATAATTATAATTATTTAAGCGATAAGGTACACCCATCCTGTCAAGCCCCTTCATCAGGTTTATGGCTATCATCGCATGGCCTCCCGCCCGCGGGGTACCCCGCACTATCCTCCGAATCACCCTGCGCGGATATTTGTCGAACTTAAACCAGCGGTCCGGATCCGGTTCTTCATAAAATAAATTGATCGGCCGGTTTTCTTTCATTTAAATAGCAATGCCCGCCTCAGGCGCAGCAGTTTTTCAGTTCCTTTAAAGCCGATTTTTTTATATAAAAAACCTAATACGCCTTTTTGAGGAATCTCAAAATCCGGATCAAGTTGGTTGATCCATTTCACCACGTTATTTGCGGTATGGATATCGTAAATGGCTATCCAATGCGCAAGGGGCCACAGTGTTGTGCAGGCAGCCTTTTTATAGGCTGATGTCAGCCTGCCCTGCAAATTCAGTTTGGCTAATATTATTTTATAGATCTGCAGATGCTGCCAGTTAACAGCCTGCGATTTCAGACCGGAATAGTTTCCCTGCATTTGTTTTCCGTGTTGCACCCAATAACCGGCATTACCTTCAACAATGGCCATTTTGGGATTTAATAATGCGACCTCCAACAAAAACATTCTGTCATCTCGAAATGAAAAATCAGGTCTGCGTGGTGGAATCTGCTCGGTTAAATTCCTTTTGAAAAGCATACCGAGAAAGTGACTGCCATAACCACTGCCCAGCTGAATTTCCATAAAGTCTGTCCAGTGATCAATATCCGGATTGACGGTCGTTTTTCGGGTATCCCGGTCATAAAAATCAACCCTTGAACAAATCAGTTCAGCGCCCGTTGCAACTGCTTTCTCAAATTGTCTGTCGATAATTCCTTCCGACAGATAGTCGTCGCTATCCAGAAAACGGATATAGCTTCCTGTGGAAACAGCAAAGCCTTTATTGACAGCATAGGTTTGTCCCTGGTTTTCCTGCTTAATACTGATGATATCTGGCTGTTGCTGCAACCACTCCCAGGTTCCGTCATCGCTACCATCGTCAACAACGATAATCTCGGTTTTGCAGCGCGTATTGCGGCAGCTGTCAACAGCCTTTGGCAAACACCATAAGCGGTTATAAGTTGGAATAATTACCGATACGTCAGCGTTCGCCATTTATACTATTCTCTCCGACGGTTTTACCTTTCTTGCACCAAACAGGCCTCTGAAAATAGGTCTGAGCGCATTTTTTAAACTGTTTTTTAATCTTTCGGGATATTCTATAAAAAACCGACTTTTTAAGTCGGTCATCCAGTTCAGTTGTTGGCTTAACGCTTTTTTAAGCCGGTAGGCTTCGCGACGGTAAGGATAATGCTGTGTATAATAGCCCAAAAAATGTACGATCAAAGGGTTGACCGTTTCAAAAGGATACCATTCGCGGTGTAGGGGATCAGGAGCCGGAGGGTTGATCAGTAATGTTTTACCTTTGATCACATCTAATTGATAACCTCCTGCACAAGCCTGGGGATCACTCATAAAGGTGCCTTCATCAATTACCGGCGTCATTCCTTCAAGTTGCATGGCAAGCGCCATGATCACTTCATCATTAGGGCGGTTACGCAGACGAACAAAACCTATTTCATCATAGTCTTTTTCCAGTTTGCGGGCCAACTCGTAAACCTTTTTTGCCTCGGGTCCGTTTTCAAGATAATAAATACCCCCATTGAATTTGGGGATATGCGGTACGTTAAATTGACCGCATATTTTGGCGATATCGCCAAACCATTCGCCGGTTGCTATATAGTTTCCGACCACAGAAACCTTATGTCCCTCAAACGCATCGAATATGCTGTCAAGGCAGCCAAATATCAGGCAATCACTGTCAATAAACAATGTTTGTCCAGCAGGAGCCAGATGATCAAGATAAAGTTTGGGGCTGAATCCAACGCCAAGCTCCCCCGGCTCGATTACTATAATATCAATCTTCTCTGCGATGTCACCGGGTATATTGTCAGGCATATCTGTTACCAGCCGGAATTGAATATCGGTTTCAGGGTGCCACCAAAAAAAGGAACGCGCAAGATTTGCAGCCAGCCCGATATATAGCTTTTTGCCGGTCGCAATAGTCAGTATCCATCGTTCTTTACTCATTCCTGGTCATTGTTTTTACAGAGGAAATTATCCTGAAACAGAATTCATAAACTTTATTATTGGCCAGTTGCCGTATTGCCAGACTTGAAAATGTGCCCATCAGCTTCACGACCATCATCAGTCTGCGTAACGGCGAGGGGGCGGGGATAGTAAGCAAATGTGCTTTGGTTTTTTCCTCCAGGGAATTGGTCATGTGCCAGTTGCGCGGGGTGCTTTCCAGGTATCCTTCATGCGATATGGGCAGATGATCTACCGGATCGGCAATAACGCATTTTATATCCTGTTGTTTAAACGTCCTGCTCAGAAAGTTTTCAAATCCGTCCTCGCCCGGTTTGCCGCCCTTTGGTGAATGCCGCAGCAGGTTGAATGCCGATTGTAAATGTTTGGTATTGCACAGACAGGGATTTGCAGAAAATCCGAAAGTGGTTTCGTATAGATTATTGCCAAGGGGATGTTTCCTGAAGCTTTCTTCAAGTGGTCCATATTTGCTCAGTGCAATTTCAGCCCAATTGTCATTTGTCTTCATCAGGGTATGCAGATGTAGCATATCAACGGGCCGACTGAATTGCCAGTCATCTTCCAGCCAAAAGAAGTATGGCATTTTAATATGGAACATCGCATTTAAAATGCTGTTAACATACCCCTTTCTTTTATAATTATACAACACAATATCGGGTTTGACGGCGCTGAAAATGGCTTCGTTAATTATCCCATCGACGGCAAGAATGATTTGTTTGAAAGGATAGTCACAAGCCTTGAAGAAGGAATCAAGCGTATTTTTTAGCAGGAGCTCCCGACCTTCACAAGTAAAGATCACCAATGTTACTCCGCTATTTTCCATGTCTGAAATAATCTATCCTGCGCAGTAGCCGCCAGCCAAAAAGCTTTGATAAAAAAGTGCTCACCGGGCCAGCCTGGTATTGAGACGGCACCTTTCCAAGTTTTTTTGATCGTTCGCCCGCGTAACCTGACAATTCTTTGAATTGCGGATAAGTTGCCACCTCGGCAGCTTTATATAACCGCGCAAAAACCTTGCTTATCATCGGCCTGTTTATCCCTGATCGAATCAGATGACTTAATTTCAAATCGATTGCTTTTATGGCTGACCTGTAGGATTGTTCATTGTGCAAAGACGAAAGACTGTTTTTATTCGTGTATTTACGATAATAACTGATAGCACCGGTTCTGTATAGCACCCCTTTTGAAGCCAGCACAACCCTGCAAAAGTATTCCCCGTCATCATCTACATTTAAATCCTCATTCCATTCACCGGTTTTATCCAAAACAGATCTGGGGCAAAGCCAGGAGTGAAGCGGGATCATCCCTCCATAAAGCGGCCCCATTAAATCGCCTCCATACAACTTGATCAGGAAATCAGCGATGTCGTCCGAGCCGTTTTCTATCCAATGGGGCGCGGGCTTTTTTTGGAAGAAATCTTCTGTATCCTGAAAATATACTGTTGGTCCTGTACAGATGTAACCGGGTCTTGTTTGTAGTAATTCCAATTGGAAAGCGATCTTTTCCGGCGCGATTAGGTCGTCCGCATCAAGGAACTGGATATATTCACCCTTCGCTTCGTTTAACCCTTTATTTCTTGCAGCCGAAGCGCCCGCATTTTGCTGGTGAAGTACCTTTACTTTTTCAGATGCAAAACCCTGAGCGATAGCCAGTGACTCGTCAGTCGAGCCGTCGTCAACAAGGAGCAGCTCTAAATTTTTATAAGTTTGATCAAGGACGGAGGCTATTGCCACATTCAGGTATTTTTCTGAATTGAAAACGGGTATAATAACTGAAACCAGCGGCTGAATCACATGCTGAAAATTTGACGCCATCGCTCCGCCGTCGAAGCGTTAGCCGGCGGTTGGTTATTCTTAAACCATGGTTCGCGTAGATATTGCAGATACAAGTCCGTATTTGTATCAACTTCTATGATGTGTTCGATCAACTTGCTAAAATCCATTTTATTAAACTGAAGCTGCGTTTTCCAGGTGCGCAAATATGACTTTATTTTTCGCTTTACACGCTGCCGGGGATTGTTCAAAAAAGAAGGACGCATATCCTCAAAATCCATTTGCCCGTTGCGCGTTAGCCACGATACCAGCTTACCATGTTGTTCGGGCAGATAGTCCCAGGCGTTGATGAAGCTCCTGGTATTGAAAATCTCACCAATAAACGGGTCGCCGCAATAAATTGGAATACTATTGGCCTGCATGGCGTCATATAGTTTTTCGGTTTGATACCCCGGAAAAATATCATTTTCAAAAGCGATCGTAAACTTGTACTCTGATAAATACTGTCTTTTTACCTGCCACTTGTTCCCCTCAAACTGCTGGTCCATACCGGGCATATTGTTCATTGATCGTCCCGGGGCGTCGATCTTTTTATAGCGGGACAACTGCTTAAAAAAAGCCTCACGATAGGGCACCTCATGCGAGTACAAAAAATTACAGAATTTTGTTTTTGAAGACATAATCGCCTCGGGATCGTAACCTGCAGGTTTTACCAGCGTCTGTTCATCAAGCCCATGCCACTGAATACGCTTATAACGGTCGTTACTAACCTGCTCTTCTCGCGGAATGCCGAAGGCCCATTCGCAGATACTAAGATCAGGCACAATATTTTCACAGTAATAGCCAATACGGGTGTAGCTGCCCTTTGCAGGTATGTCATTCCCGTAAGGGCCGAAAACGATAAAATCAGGATTATCACTATCGATAAACTCAAATTCTCTCTTTAATTCGCCTAATATTTCATTGATGGCGGTCTGAAATAATAACCCATTCTGAAACCTGATCTTTATTGGTCGTTTCATTTATTTTATACCGCCATACAGCCGGGCTAACGCACGGAATCCGAACCGTCGTGTTTTTGAATGATCCCGCCCCATAAAAAGATACCGGAACACGGGCAGTAATGATCTTTTAAAAAAATAGGATAAAGGATTTTTACCGATCCATTTCAGGTCATAATAAAGATATTGTCCGTAGGTATATTCAAAACGTTCAGCATCGTTCAAAATAAAATGCGACTGGCTGCCTATGTGCGTTACTTTTGATGAAGTTACCAGCGCATGCTTTATCCGGTGTTTCTCCATGGTATTACCGTAGTCATTGTCGGCATACCAGAATATAAACCGCTCATCAAAGTATCCCGTAACCTTTAGCATTTCGCGCTTAAAGAAAAGACACCACCCAACTAATATACCCGGAATTGTACTTATAATATTACTGCCGTCCGCAGGAATGGTAGCTGAGTGCGCAATTTCGCAATAAGGGTTTACGCTTAACAAATCAGCGTCAAGTGCCATTTGCTCAAGAATGGCTGACGCCCAGCCCCGATGAAAGATCAGGTCATTATTGCATAAACAAACATAGGGGTTTGAGGTAGCCTTAATGCCGATATTCATATAGCGGTTATATCCGAACGGAACATCAGTATAAAGGGTAGTCGTGTGCTCAAATTGGTATGGCTTGAGGTTTTTATTTGATTCAATAACCAGGATATTGAAGGATATTTTATCCGGATTTTCTGATTCGATCAAAGTATTTATGGTATCGATGGTGGTTTGTTTTAACTCATCGCTTTTTGCATAGCTTAGGATGATTATGTCGATGTTAATCTTTTCTGTCATCCGTTTCTGAATTCAATTCATGTTAACTACGATTTCTTTCAGGAGTTTCGCCCTTTCAGAGGTGTAATGTTTTTGCAGATAATCCCCATAAAAGTTCAAATCCGGTTTGTGGCCTAAAGCTTTTGATAATTCTTTTTCAAAAAGCTCGTAATTGTCACAGGAGATGCAAAACCTATTCATTTCAAAAAAATCTGTTTCCGCATTTTTAGGGTAACGCGCAATAACATGGCATCCTGCACTTATCATTTCTAAAAATCTTGGAGTCACCGGGCTAAACCCTCCAGTTCTCTCCGAGTCCCCGTCAATTCCGACGGTCGAATAGAGCGCAACTTTTGAGGCTTGCAAAAGCTCCATATACTCGTTTCGTTCCTGTCCGCGGTAACGTCTGCCTGATTTATTGGAAACGTAATAAAACTCTCCGTTTATTTCTTCCCGGTATAAATATTCAATCTCAGGAAACTTTTTTTGAAACTCTTTCAGGAAATTCCAAAGCACAGAATCAACCCTGCCGGGTACAATTACGTCATATAGCTTTGTAAACGGCTGGGTTGGCTTGATTTGATATTTATCTGCAATGCTTTGTGGAAAATGGTAAATATTTAGCGGACAATTAAGTTCCTTCAGGTAATTGTATGCCTGCAGATTTGCGATTAAAACGATTTTGCAGTTCTTATAGGCATTGTAGAATAATGGCAAGTCGATAGTCTTCCAGAAATCAATTATAATGGGCACTGTGTTCTTACTGCCTGTAAAATAGAACGAACTTCTGGGCAGCAGTTCAAAGTAAAGCCCTGTTTTTTTATGAATAAACCTGTCGGCAAAAATTAAGAGCCTGTTATCGCTGAATATTTTTCTTGAGGTGAATCGTAACGCTTTGTCCAGATAAAATGTTGTTACGGAAGCGACTTTTGAGTCAGCCAATTTTAAATTTAAAACTTCTGTTATCGTGTCTTCCCATTCATATATTAAAGACCATGTCGGCCAGGTTTCAAAATTCCGGTCAGTATATAACAGTTCAAGCTTCATGGATATTTGATCAGCCATTTATAGCAATATTTTATCAGATGTTCCAGGGTCTTTTGATAAAACATTCCCTTACGAAAGCTGAACAGCTTTGCAATGGCCATGGTATAGGCTGCTCTATGTGTATAACCGTTATAGATTAAATTATATATGTACTCCTTTAATGTTTTTAATTCCGCGTCAAACTGTTGCCTTTGGGAAAGTTTGATAACCGACACAGGCAGATCTTTTTTCCATTTGGTGTTAAAGGCCATGGCGTTTTCGCACCAGCTTTTATCCATTCTACCCTTCGTGAAATGCGCGATCAGGATATCAAAAACACTGTATAATTTATACCCCGTTCCGTTTATCTGCATGCAGATGTCGGCGTCATAAAAATGAAAGCCTGTATAAGTATGCTCATCAAACTTTATTATTTCGAAAAGCGACCGCCTGATACACATCCATACACCATCAAGTAACACCACTTCGTTCCGGTTATTTGCTGGTTCTGCGATCTTAATTTTATCGGGTTGATCAGATTTAGTTGGCAGTATGTATTGGTTGACAACGCCACCACCCCACCAGGAGCCCGGCATCCATGCCGCATAGGGTGTGCCCGCAATACCGATAGCCCCGGCTTGATCAACTTCAAAGTGTTTCAATACCATTTGCCCCCAGTTAAAGGTATGATATGCAATATCATCATGCATGAAACATAAAACCGGGTATTTGCTCTGTTGGACGCCAAGGTTATAGGCTTCGAAAATGTTATAGCTGTTGCCTTCGTTATTGATCAGTACAATCTCATACGTTACACCTATCGTATCGCTGATGTTTTTTTCGAGTTCGGCTGACAGAGATGCCGTTCGTGAGCAAATAATGATCGAGATCAGATCTTTTTCCGTTTGATGATTTTCCGCAAGGTATTCTTTAACAGTTGCCCGGCCCTGATGTGCAATTTACCTCGTAAAATTTCAAGGTCTTTTTCATGGCAAATTAGTTGGTCGTTCAGCCGGTCGAATATAACGGAGATCAATTTGTTCGCATAGTCCGGGGGTAACTTTGGCAAAAGATACTTATAGGTCTCCAGTAAATGAGTACGCACAAAGGTCCTGTCTTTGGTCATGCTGTGTGGGTTTATCCGGTAATAGGCCAGGGGCGCACCCAGATAAACCGCTTCGGTTTCCCTGCTAAATACGTCAACCCACATCACCCAGTCTTCCGCCGTCTTTAATTCTTCAACAAATCGTAAATCATTAAAAATAGTCGTTTTAAATAACCCGCAGTGAATAGGAATATTAAATTCACCGTCCCACTTCAGTAATATATTTTCAAAATTTAACCGCTCCTGGTTTAGCTCACAAAACGCAGGGGTTGCATCTTCCGGTTTATTCCGGAACATTTTGAAATCAGTCACAATCAGGCTGGCAGATGGGTGGCTTGCGGCAAGTTCAACCGACAGTTCGAATTTTTGAGGCGTAATGTAATCGTCCGAGTCGAGGAACTGTATCCATTCCCCGTTTGCAGCTTCCAGTCCCGCATTCCGGGCCGAACTCAGCCCGCCGTTTTCTTTTTTGATATACCTGAAACGTTTGTCCTTTTTTTGATAGGTTAAAGCAATTCTTTCTGTATTGTCCGTTGCGCCATCATTTACAATAATACATTCCCAATGCCTATAATGCTGTGCTATAACGCTATCCAGGGCTTCAGGTAGATAGGTCGCCTGGTTATAAGCCGGGACAATAACGGAAATTAACGGGTTCAGGAAAATGTATTTTTAATTGAACGAAATATAAATTTTGCCTTCTGCGGCAATGTTGTGGTTTTATAAAAATATCTGTCAAAAAAAGCCTGCTTCAATTTGGACAGGTTACAATCTGTACAAAGAACGTATATCCTGAACGCGGCTGATTGCAGCAGGTCGTTCATATAAAGGTTGAAAGCAACTGTGTCAAAATATTTTTTTTGGTTATTCTCTTCCTGCATCGCTCCCATTATTTCCACCGCTGCTTTAAAATCGACAAATGTATTGATTGCCTTTTCAGAAAAGGCTTTATATACCCGGGCGTTCCCGTCAATAATTTCTCCAAAAAAATGCCGGACATATTCTAACCGGACTTGTCGGACGGTTTCCTGTTGTCGTTCGTATGCTACCGCTGATATCTGACCGCCATGTTTCCTGTAAGCCACAAGCGCTTCGGCGAGGTTGCCTATTTTTAAGCCCTTTATTTCGGCATCGGTCCAGAATTTATAATCCTCCGCATGGAGGGCTGTGCAATCAAATTTTAACCCGGCGGCAAGTATTTGTTCCCGGCGCATAATAACAGACGGGTGCCCCATAACGGTGTTATATAATAGCATTACTTTGCAAGCCTCATTGGTTTCAGGATAAGCGATCAGCTCGTTACTGCCTATGACTGAAAGAGATGTTCCGCTTATAGCAATGTCCGGATTGGCTTCCATGAATGCAATTTGCTTTTCAAATCGTTGCGGAAATGATATATCATCAGCGTCCATACGGATAATGTATTCGCCTGTTGCAAGTTCAAGCCCCTCGTTCAATGTAGCAATCAGTCCGCGGTTGAACTCGTGACTGACATATCGTATGCGCCGGTCATTAAATTTCTTAATAATCTTATCTGATTTGTCAGTCGATCCGTCATTAATGATCAGAAAGCTGAAATCTGAAAAGGTTTGATCAAGTACACTCTGTATAGCCTCCCGCAGAAATGACGCTCCATTATAAACGGGCATTAACACGGTGACTCTTTCAGCAGACAAAATTTATGATGACATGTTTGACCATAACGCGTACGATTCACCCTCATCGCATTGATATCCGAATTTCTCCTGGCTTTCTGATAGCTTTCTGAAGTTTCTTATATCAGCAAAAGCCTTTGCCACTCTCTCGTCGTTCAGCTCTAATGGTTCGTTTTGAGTAGGGGGATGATAATGAAGGTGCAAAACAACCCAGCCGCCGGGTTTTAAAACTCTTTTTATTTCCTTCGCTGTTAATTCAAAATCATCCACATGATCAAGTGCATTTACGGATAATACCACATCAAAAAAGCCATCATTAACAGGCATGTTTTCCGAATATCCCTGCACAAACTTTACATCGCCGTATAAATGCAAAGGAAAGCCAACCCCGATATAGCGGTCAAGCAAAGGGTCAAGGCAATAAATATCGGCTTCTTTAAAGCAGGTAGCGCTCGGCATCGGCCCGCAACCCACATCAAGTACTTTTTTACCGGCAAATGCATTTTTATTCAGGTTCAGGTCATTCAGGTATTTAACCTCCTGATGCAATTTATGCCAGGTTAAAATAGATGAATGGCTTTTTAAATGCTCAACAACTTTCTCATTTTCCGATGGCGCTGATGTGTTATACATTTCTTTTACGCTGCCGTCATACCAGTCATTATACCGCTGTAGTTCGTCTTTCCAGAACTTTGTTTCCGATGCGTGTTTATCAAGCTCTTTGCCGGTTTCAGGTTTTAATTTATCTAAATACCTTTTGAACATTTGCAGTTAAATTTTATAATCTGATCCATTCAGCCGGGGTTATATTGACTGAAGTTTTATTCAACGCAGTATCGGCAAACCATTGCGCAGGCGCGATCACTATTTTGTTAGGATCAGGATTTAACCATGCACCCCACCAACTGAATGAACTATTGGCTATAATGTGATGTTTGCACTTGCTCATCATCAGCATATCATGCCAGTTTTTATTCGTAGCAGTGGCTTCAACGATATGATGTTTATAGTCTATTTTAAAATTGTTCTTTACCCATTCCACATCATCGGAAAACAGGTAAAATACCGGATCGTTAACTTCCGATGCTATTCTCTCAATAGTCTGTTCATAATAATCTTTTGTGAGTACACCCAGCACCCGCCCCGCAACGGGATTTGTTATATAGTCGCCCCTCCTGAAGTGAACGCTTACAGCGTTAACACTTTCTATTTCTTTTAAAAGTCCGCCTATTTCCGGAACCCCCTGAAACCGGAAAATTTGCCTGATCTCTTTTTCATATTTTATGAAATATTGCTCAGACTGCCAGTATCCGCTCAGTAAAACCGGTGGCGTAACCTCATTCAGTTGTTCAGCCCCCTTGTTTTGATCTTGCACGTAAATTTTTCTAAACCTCAGTCCGGAATTTTTCTTTATCTTTTTAAAGATGGAGGATTGTCTAAAGGGACGTGTTAATTGTTCGCCGATAAAGGGCTCCTTTAATCCAAAAACACCTAATTCATATCTCCTCGGCGTAAAACCGTCTTTTTCCAGCTGATTATTGTCAAGAAAGCTGGTATCAATGTACAGGGACCGCCGGTGCTTAAGGGAATATGCCTTCGCACAAGCATATTGAAACATCTGGTTACCCAAACCTCCCTGTAATTCAGCGATGACCATCTTTTATAAACCAAAAACAGCCGCAGCCATAGGTTTGCTTATTTAACAATTCCGGCGAAGGACCGACTACCAGACCGCCATCTTCGTAATTTTCCGGTATCAAAGTAAATTCTTTCAATCGTAAACCTTCCTTGCTAAACAGATCAGAAATAAGTTGCAGCGTATAAACCCTGTGTGCATTAAAATAAATGCGCGCCCTGCTACCTATGGGTGTAACAAACAACAGGTTGCCATTTAACGCTAAAACCCTTGAAAGCTCCCGGATTGCCTTCAGATCTCCATCGTAGTCTATTTCATCGCCATATCTCCCAAGACCAATGTGTTCAACCGTGTGCATACAGGAAAGAGAATGCACGCTTTCAGTCTGAAAATGAAGATTTGTCAGGTCTGCTCTTTCCGAGGTTAGATTGTCGAGTACAAGATTCGCAGGTCTGTAGTCATAAAATTTAACTGGAACAAACGCAGATAAAATTGAGGAAAAATGCAGGGTAGATGAAATATCTATATGAAATTCCGGGTTGATCTGTCTTACTATTCTGGCCGCCCATGCAGGGTGGTAAATGTAGTGCCTGTCAAAATCAGTGCTATTTGTATTATCATCCAGGCAGGGGAAATAATCATCCTCTGAAAATATAAATCTTGTCTCTGTTTTTTTGGCGGCAGATACAAATTCGTCAAGCCCGAGTATTTGTACCGGCTTTTTACGTCGTAGTTTATTTTTAATTTTATTAATCCAGTATTTCAGCATTAAAAGAGAATCAATTAAGCGAGTGAGATCTCCTTATCAATGAAAAAAAGTCATAACCTCTGAATCTGATATTGTAGGTAATAAGGTCATAATAAAACAGAAAGAGTTTTTTTATCAGGGTAGGATACAAGAAAACTTTTTTTTTAAAAGAAAGCTCCGACCGATTGATCACTCTAAAATGCAGGTAGATAAACCTGGCCCACTTTTTATGCAAATGTTTCAGACGATTCCAATATAAATACGCAATACCCAGATTTATCCGTTTCGTTTCAGGCGGATCGAGCTTATAGGTCTTTTCGTTCTCTGCTGTTGCCGTTCTCAGCACTTCGGCTGGTACGACTAATTCACCGTTGGTTAGTACCGCCATCACCACTAACATATCCCCCCATAATTCGCAATCTTTAAGGATATCAAACACCAGTTTGGTTTTAACTGCGCTCGTCTTAAAAATGGAGTAGATGAGGTTTGGCTTCCCGAATGCTTCAAACTGGTTGATGTAATTTTTTAGCCGCCTGATATCTTCTTTAACTGAAAATTCTTTTATAAAAGGAAAATAATCGGGGAATCGCACCAGTTTCTCCTGTTGCTCATTAACCATATAAAAATTGGAATGCCCTGCCGCTGCCGTCGGATTGTCAATCATTTTGCTGATAATGATCTCAACGAATTCAGGGGCCCACCAGTCGTCGTCTGATGCCCACATAAAATACTCACCCGTAGCTTTCCCAAGTACAAATCCAAAATTTCGGTACATCGAGAGACGTTCGGGTTGTTTATAAAATTTTACCCTTTCATCATTTTTCGATTCTATAATCCGAGTAAAATCCATCTCGGGATGATAGTCCTGCGAAACGATTATTTCGAGATTCTTATAAGTCTGGCCGGTAAGATATCTCAAAGCATTTTTAAGTCCTTCTTCCCGATTGTAACAGCATAGCCCGATAGTAACTAAAGGTAGATCAGTTGTATCCGCCATCAATTTCAATGTTGGTTCGGTTAATTGATTTGTTTTCTATCAGTTCAGCAACGATCGTCACAACATCCTCTGCCTGTATAAATGAATGACCGAACATGCGCAAAGCATGTTTTTGTCTGAAGTCAGGCGTCATATTTTCAAATACCGGGGAGCCCTCTATCAGTCCTGGCGAAATGCAGTTAAATCGCAAAGCTGGCCAGGCATTCGCAAGGCTGTGCATTAAACCAATAAGTCCGGCCTTCGCGCTGGCATAGGATGGATCGTAACTGCCCTTTTTTCGGGCAACAGACGATACAAACAAAACCAAGGCACCTGATTCCATCTTACCGGCCAGTTCTTTTACAAGTAACGAAGGGATGACGAGATTGATTTTGAGCATCTGCTCAAAATGATCTTCATCCATATCTTTCGCACCGACAGATGGTTGAATACCCTGGAAAAAAAGAACGGCTTTATAGGGGCCTGTCAGTTTTTGACTGATGACTGAAACATTGTCGTCAACAAAATCGAAATGAAGATCACCTGTTTTATCTTTCCTATAGACATTCTCTATAGAAAACCTTTCTTTGTATAGATGGTTGAATTTTTTTGCCAGAAAGCCGTTTGCTCCAAATATCAGGACTCTTACATTCATTATTTTGTCATTGTCGCTATAAGTGTCTGGCAGCCTTTGCTAAAATGCTTACTGACCTCGCAACTTGTCATATTGATCATTTCTGCTATTCGCAAAAGTTTTTTTTCGGTGTAAGCATTATGATGAAACTGACCGTCGCCGTTTTGGTTGCCGAACAGGTGAGTGGTTAGTATCCCCCATCGCTGTGTAATCGAACATCCGTTGCCGAAATAATGATCCTCCGCTCCAACCTGATAAAATTCAATGAATGAGTCTTCCGCTTCCATAAACTGTTTGCAAAGCCACTCCATATCGGGTGTCTCGGTGATCAGTTTGCCACCGGATTTTAACAGCCTTGCGCATTCCCGCCAGAACTTTTCCTCGTCCTCAAACCCGATATGTTCCACAAGGTGTTCCGACAAAATTTCTTCAGCGCTTTCGTCCTCATAAGGCAGGTTAAGAATATCCAGATTTTCTACACCGGGAGCAGTAACATATTTGTCTATATTGATATAGCCGTCTTTGATGTTTTTACCGCAGCCTAAATGTAATTTCATATTTTCACCCTTTTCACTCTTTGCCTGCCCTGTAAAATATGCTTGATTTCGAGGGCAACCTGGATGCAGGTCGTCACTTTGCCGGAGAGTATTGAAAAGTAATTTTTAACCTCAGGGAATGTGTATAACTCGGTTAAACGCGCATCGTCACTGTTTTCATAAACTACCCGGGTGGTTCTGTGATAGCCTCTGTGATTAACAGCTTTTAAAAATGGCATAAACAACGCGGACTGGTCGTAGATCAGTTGCTCACTATGTTTATCCGCCGTTGGATCATCTTTGTAATCAGGACGGGTTGCGGATAATTCCGATCCAATGACCGATTCCCTGACGTTATATAAAAGAAACTCGTTTTTTACGCTTCCTCTTGGCATCACCGAACAAAACGGCCCGTCCATAACGGTCAGTCCCAATGCAGGCGTTTTGTAATTGAAAACTGGTATCAGCACATTCTCAAAAAGCAGCTTCTTTTGCCCGACACCCAGGAAACCGTTAATCGTGTTTAAGCCGGAGTAGGAAGCGTTAATAACAATATCATATTTTGTTTTCTGGTTATTGTATTCTGCCTCAAACATTCCGTTCGCCAATTTTTTCAGCCCTGTGCAACGGGCATTGAAAATCAGGTTAACTTTTGATTTTCTTAAATTCTGTTTTATAATCTTTTTAAGTTTATCATAATCCCAAACCGGTTCAGGTACCTTAAAGCATTCTTCAATTTTATCTGGGTCGAGGAATTTTTTATCAGGATATTCGCTGTCATAACCGATACCGACATTATCACAAAAGTTTAAAAATTCTGCCGGAGTGGTTTTGCTGCCCTCCTTCGCTATGGCATAATAATTAGGTAGTTGATGGATTACTGCTTTTCCATAATTAAACAGAAAAGACAAGAGTCCTTCCATACTTTGCTCCGCAGTTTGAATGCTGCGTAAATAATGATACCCCAAATGGATGCGGTTATGATTTACCCTCGAAGCCATTTGCATGATATCGCCTTCTGCTTCGATAAGGTCGATCTCGTTGTTTTTATCAGCGATAATAGTAGCCGCGGATGCTCCAAAAATGCCTGCCCCTATGATAAGTATCTTCATTTGCTAACAAACTGCGACCGCCAGTTAAATAACGGCCTTACTACTCCGGCATAATTGCCGCTGAATTCACCACGGGCAGAATCGCCGTCCTGGCTATCCCTTACAAAGAAAGCAATTGCATCCTCTGCATAGGCGTGGAGTTCCCAGGGGTCAGAGGTAATTACAGCCGGACTTACCTTTATTTTGCCTTCAGAAAAAAAATTGCCCGGTATAATCAATTCTGCGGTGTAAATACCTTTTTTTCTGACCGTGTTGCTTTTCCATTTTGTATTCACATCGTGCGAATCAAATAATCGCAAACCATGCTCGTTGTGAAATACAAAAGCGTGGGTAAGTTTCGTTCCGTCACTCAAGACTTCATACTCCATCTTAACAATTACCGGTTTTCGTATGTCGGTGTATTCATACAGATCACCGTTTTCATTGAATACTCCTGCCGATAAAATTCTGGCGATTTGATTGCCCGGGGCGTCATTTTCAGTCCATTCGTTAAAGGCGGCCGACAGCTCGTCTGTGCTGAGGTAATTGGTAATTACCCTCGATGTAATGTCCTGTTGTATCAATATCCCGTTTCTCAGCAGCATGGCCGAGTTGCAAAGTCTCGTCACCGCACCCATATTATGCGAAACGAACAGAACTGTCCGTCCCTCGGTAGTGCTTACGTCGTTCATTTTTCCAAGACACTTTTTCTGAAATTCAGCATCGCCGACGGCCAGTACTTCATCAACGATCATGATCTCGCTTTCCAGGTGCGCTGCAACCGCGAAGGCTAAACGTACATACATTCCTGACGAATAGCGTTTTACAGGGGTGTCAACATAGCGCTCCACGCCGGAGAAATCGACGATCTCGTCAAACTTTCGCTTTATCTCCGCTTTGCGCATTCCGAGGATGGCGCCGTTCAGAAAAATATTCTCTCTGCCGGTCAGTTCCGGATGGAAACCCGTGCCTACTTCCAGCAAACTGGCAACCCGCCCCTTAATTTTTACAGACCCGGTGGTCGGTGCTGTAACACGGCTGAGGATTTTCAGCAAGGTGCTTTTCCCTGCTCCGTTTAACCCGATTATTCCCACTGCATCCCCCTGTTCAATTTCAAAGTTCAGGTTTTGCAAACTCCATACGATATCGCTTGTGCCTTTAACGGAACGGTCGTTCACTTCACCAATCTTCAGGAAGGGATCTTCTTTTCCTCTGACTCTCGCCCAAAAACGTTCAAGATCACGCGACAGTGTTCCCGTGCCGATCTCACCCAGTTGATAAGCTTTTGAAAGATTTTCCGCTTTAATTACCTTGCTCATCGCTATACGGTATCCACAAAGTTGCGCTCAACCCGGTTAAAAATCACGATGCCAATAAGCAAAATTGCTGCCGTTATAATGGTTGATATTCCCAATGATGTTGCAGTAAATGTCCCTTTTCCCAAAAAACCTTGTCTGAATGCCTCAATAATCGGGGTCATCGGATTGTATTCAACCAGCCATTCATATTTTGGATATCTTGCCTTGACGGTTGAAAGGGGATAAATAACCGTTGTTAAATACATCAGCAATTGCACGCCAAAATTGATCAGGAAAGTAAGATCCCTGTATTTTGTGGTCATTGCCGATATTACCATGCCCAAGCCTAATCCGAGCATAGCCATAAGTAAAAGCAGGAACGGGAATAACAACAGCGAAACGGTTGGATGAAATGAAACGCCGCCTTTTATCAAATAACCGGCCATGATAATAAAGAACATCAGCAACTGCACGCCAAAACGGATCAGGTTAGATACGACAATGCTTAGGGGCACGATCAGCCTCGGGAAATAGACTTTCCCAAATAACCCCGCGTTTGCTGTAAAAACCGTTGATGTTTTTGTAAGGCAGTCCGAAAAATAGTTCCATGCGGTGATTCCGGCGAGATAAAACAAAGGTTGCGGAAGTCCGTCCGTCGGTATTCCGGCAAGGCTGCCGAATACAAATGTGTAAATTATCGTCGTAAACAACGGCTGAATAAAAAACCACAGCGGGCCAAGGATAGTTTGTTTATAAAATGAAACAAAGTCACGCCGCACCAGCAGAACAAGCAGGTCGCGGTAACGCCAGACGTCTTTTAGTTTCAGATCGAAAAGGTGCGCGTGCGGCGTTAATTCAATATCCCAACGTTCATCAGTCAGGTCGCCCATTCAGCCAAATGATTTTTTCAAGTTTATCAATATAGACGTTTTCATTAAAGTGCGCAATGCATTGCTGTTGAAGGAACCTGCGTTTTTCATCGTCCGGTGGATAACGGAGATAGTTCGCAATAGCAAGTTCCAGTTCAGTTTGATTGTCAGTATTCACAGCTGTGCCAAGTAAGCCGCCAGCGATGGCATCCACGCTGCCATCAGCATTACCGCATATTACCGGCACCCCATAGGCCAGCGCTTCAATAAAAACAATACCGAATCCCTCTTTTTTGCTCGGTAATACAAACAGGTCAGCCATTTGGAAGTAATCGGAAATTTCGTCTTCTTCAATATAGCCTGTCAGGATCACCTCTTTACCAACCTGCCATTCTTTTATCAGGGCCTGGATTCTGTTTTCTTCCTTCTGGTCATATTGCCCGGCTAATACATATCTGATGTACGGAAACTTTGGTTTAAGGTTAGCGATTGCTTGTATCACCAGATCATGCCCTTTATACTGCTCAGTTGAAGCAAGCCGCGTCAGGGTAAATACGACCGGTGATGAGCAATTTATCCCGTGTCTTTTCATAAGCCAATCGGGTTTTGCAAACTCTTCAGGAAATTTAATGAATGGGTCGATCGCATTATTTAAAACAGCACACCTTGCTTCATCAATGCCATGCCTTTCGATCATCTGCTGTTTGGTGAAATTGCTTACACAAATAATGGTGTCGCAACTTTTTAAGAAAACCTTCTTAATGAGCGATAAGGGCCGCCAAACTTCTATACCATGTGCAATCATCAGCGTTCTGCATTTCGGATTGATTGCCTTGATCAACAAGCCGATAAGCGCAAGATTGATGTGGCTGATGACGATAACACCAGGCTTTCTTGCGTTTAAGGCTGTTTTAAAAACAAATGCCATTCTGTTTGCGGCGAACCCACGGAAGTTTTTGCCGGGAAGGTATTGTGGCATCAGGTCGCTGTCTGAGTCGTATGCCGACCAGAGACTGAAATGCCACTTTTTTTGCAAGCTAAGCAGATGCAGGGAATGTGAGAGCGTCCGCGTCATCTTTTGTATTCCACCGGTTGAGCTAAACGTTTGTAAGGAAAACAATATCAGCGTCTTAGTCATGTAGCTGAATTTGATAGAGCGCGAATATCTTCGACCAGTGCAGCTGATTGTTTTTGAATTTGTTGACCAATTCTTTCGCCAGCTTCCCACGGTACAGGTCGGCATTGCTTATTTCACAATGTTTACCCATCCACTCCTGCAGCGGAAAGGTAAATCCCATTTTTGGCCGTTTCCACACAGCTTCAGGCAATAGATCGCCGAAACTTTCAATTAATATTTTTTTTGGCGGATTGGTGCCGAATTTTATTTCAGGCGATATCCGGTTTACCAGTCGCTGAAAATCTTCATCAAGGTAGGGCACCCGTACTTCGAGGCCATGCGTCATGCTCATCACATCCGTATCCCTTAATAGCTGGTTCTGCATATATATGTTTGTTTCCAGCCACGCGGCCCGGTTTTTATCATAGTCACCCAGGTCCGGGATCATATTTTCACCAAACAGAATTTCCTCTACCTCGGCAACATCCGTATCCAATATTTGTGCAATGTCCTTCGTAGCATAGAGTCCCCGTAAAAGCAGGTAATCGGCCAGAGGTTGCGGATGTGCTAAAAAGGAAATTTTTCGGTATCTGTCTGCGCTGAAATGACTGCTGATTTTAAGCAGCGCCGCAGGTAGCATACGCAGATATTTTAAATATTTTATGCGGTTAAATGATGGGTAACCACCGAAAACTTCATCGGCTCCAACACCGGAAAGCACCGCCTTTAACCCGTCCATCCGCGCATATTTGCTGATAAACCAGGTGTTGATACCGTCGGTTGTCGGCATATCCATATTATTAATGATATGCGGAAAAAACATGTCGAAGTCTCTTTGCTGAACCAGATGCGAAAATTTTTCAGCCGTCAATCTGTCGAGGACGATATTTTGAAAGCTTCGTTCGTTATAGCTTTGCTCATTAAAGTAAATCGAAACGGTTTTTAATTTTTGATCTTCCTGATTAGCGAGTAAAGTTAAGAGGCTTGAGTCAACCCCTCCGCTCAGGAAAACGCCGATAGGTGCATCCGCGATCAGTTGTCGCTTTACCGCCATTCTAAGACAGTCGTGAATTTCCGCCTTTGCCGCTTCCGCGTTATCAATATATGATGTTATACCGCTATTGCCTAAATATGATCTGATGCTAAAGCTGTTATCGGTATGATCCCAGGTCAGATAATGTCCCTTTTGAAGGCTGAATACATTTTTTAAAGTGGTATAAGGCTCCGGGATATGCCCCATTGAAAGAAATCTTACCCGCCACGTAGGGTCTGTAGTATTAGCCATTCCTGATGCTTTGAAGGCCCTGACCTCCGATGCGAAAATAAGTTGCCCGTCATTTGTGCTATAGTAAAGCGGTTTTATACCGGTTGAACCTCTTACAAGGTAGGTAACCGATTTAACGGCATCATACAGGGCGAAGGCGAACATACCCCGCAGCATGTCGAATGAGCCAACACCCCAATGCAGATATGCGGCAAGGATCACCTCCGTATCCGTTTCGGATTGAAATTTAACACCGGCTTTCCGTAGTTGCTGCTTCAGTTCGCGGTAATTGTAAATTTCCCCATTAAAGGTAATACAGGTTTGCGCACCTGCATCCAGCATAGGCTGATGACCATTCTGGCTCAGATCAATTATCGATAAACGACGATGCCCAAAGACGAGATTTGCGCGCTCATCAGCATACATACCCTCGTCGTCCGGCCCGCCATGCTTTAGGGTGTCGCACATTGCTTTTAACTTTGCCTTGATCTCGCCAAGCGGTAGTTTATCCGAAATTATTCCGGCTATTCTGCACATATCTCAGGTATATTCATAGCTTCGCCCCGTAAGTCACAGTTGAAAATTTGCAACTTATTTATAATCAATATTTTGATATTTATCTGCCGCTCTGCTGAGCGGTTTAAATTTGCTTTTTAAAACCTGTCAAGCAGCGCCGCTGCCATGTGTACCACGATGGAATAACCCAGATTTTCCAGCCGCAGGGCCAGCTGCTTTTGAGACCGGTAGGCTATTATTTCGCCGGTGATCCCTTTCAATGGCCCGGCTTTTACTATGATTTTTTCGCCGGGCTGCAAATTCTCCGCAGTGATCTCCAATTCGTACGGACTTGCCATCAGCAATTTTAAATCTTCTATCTGCCGGTCTGGCATCGACGCTATTTTGCCCGAAAAATAAATGAATCTGGCGATGCCCTTTGTCATCAGCACTTCCGTTTGTTCATGCTCATGAATCCTGACAAATAAGTATGACTTGATGAATGGTTCTTCCGTCCATTTTTTTCTGTCGCTCCATTGCTTCAATTGGCGGTGCAGCGGCAAATAAGTTTCTATACCCTGTTTCAGCAGTGCCGTATGTGCTTTTTTTTCTGCCCGCGGATGCGTGTAAACGGGATACCATCTGCGGGTGTCTTTAATCTCCGTCAAAGCCATTCGTCGTCGCGGTCAGCTCTTTTTAAGCCAACGTTTTAAATTCCACCAACTTTTTTTATCGCTATCCACGTAATAGCCCGAACTTTCGTAACCGGTATAATCCGAATAATAATAATACTTATTACCGTAATTTTCTCCGGTGTATTTGGTTGTATAATACCGGGAATGCAGCAGATCCTGTTCAAAGGCATTCAGCACAATCACGGTGTTGTCAAGGTGATATTCCTGTGCTATGCGTTGTGGTACGGTAGCCGCATAATATTTTGATTTGCCAGAGCGTATCACAAATACGTTAATGTCGCTCAGCCGGATCAACGGAATCGCATCCGATACCAGACCGATCGGCGCCGTATCGATCATCACAATATCATAACGGGTGTTCAGTTCGGCGATCAGTTCTTTCATCCTTTTTGTGTGAAGAAGTTCCGACGGGTTGGGCGGTACCGGTCCGGATACAATAAAGTCAAGCGTATCCAGGCTGGTTTTTGAAATAATATCGTCAACATTACACTGGTTAGCGAGATAATTACTTAAGCCAATGTCGTTGGGTACGGCAAATGTCTTGTGCAGTTTTGATCGCCGAAGATCGGCAGCGATCAGCACGACCTTTTTGTCGATCAGGGATAAGGTACTGGATAAGTTGACCGCAACAAATGATTTGCCTTCTCCGGCTACTTCCGACGTTACACAGATAACCTTGCTTGTTTTTTCGGAAGCGAGAAAGCTTAAATTCGTCCGGACAGACCTCACCGATTCTGCAAAAATGGACTTCGGTTTACTCAAAGCCAGGATTTGAGAACTGTATTCATCAATATCATCAGTGTATTTCCGGATGACGCCGATAATCGGAACGGCAGTCAGGCTTTCGATTGTTTCCTTGTCGTAAATAAAAGGGTTTAATATCCTGATCAGGACGATCAGTCCTAACCCGATTGCGAATCCCAGGATTTCGGCTGAGCGCTTTACACTTTTTACATCAGGAAAAATGGGGGAGAAGTTCGGCTGGGCAAAATCGATCACCGTTGCCCCGGGTAGTATTCCCGCACTGTTTATCTGAGCGTCGAGCTTCTTTTCCGAAAGGAAAGAATATACCTTATCATTAATGTCAAAATCCCGCTTCAGGCTGACCATATCCCGTTCTGCCGTCGGCAGTTCTGATATCCGTTGGTTGATCGGGCCAAGCTGGTCTTGCAGATATTTTATTTTATTGGCGATCAGACCATGAGCCGAATTGATACTGTTGATGATGTTGTTTTTGGCCTGGAGTATTTGCTGATCCAGCTCACGTACCGTTTGTGAGTTTGGAGTGAACGTTTTTAAGGCACTTTTTCTTTCTAAAACGAGGTTATTTAATCCGCCTATAGCCGTGGTCAGCTGGTTGTAGTCTTCGCCGCCGAGATTAAAATTTGGAAGATCGTCATTTCCCGACTTGATCATATCCTGCTTGAACTGATCAACAGCGAGCAAATTGATTTTTAAAATTGATATCTGCGATTCAATTTCTGTCGCTTGTGCCAGCGCCCGTGATGAGGCGGTAGAAATATCAACGATCTTCTTTTTATTCTGATAGTCCTGAATAGACTTTTCTGAACCTTTTACCTCCTGCGAGAGAAAGTCAAGCTGTTTATCGATGAATTTGATCATCTGCGAAGCGGACTGTGTGCGCTGGTTGCGGTCATAGTTCAGGTATTCCTTCATAACGGCATTCAGTGCGTCCGCAGCAAATTGCGGATTCGAATCCGTCTCCTGTAGCGAAATAATATTCGAGTTCCTTGAGGTTTCGCTTGTATGCAGGCCGTTTCGTATCCGCCCGACAAAATCCTCTGGTGAATTCAGCTTGAAAAGAAACATGGCCGTCTTTGGCAGATACCCTGGTGATTTGATACTGAAAGCTGTTGGGCCGATGGTAAATGGTTCGTTATACCGGTGTACCCGTTTAATTTCCTTTCCACCTGATTTGTAGCTGATAGCGAATGTTTTGCCATTTATTGGCCGGAAGGTTATGAGGTCATGAAAAAAATTCAGGCTGTCAAATTTGATGAGCTCGACGTTGAGCGGCCTTTGCGGATACAGTTCGTTGGTGCGATTGAGCACGCGTCCTACTACGTAAAAGCTCATGCGGTAATCAAGATGCCTGATAGCGCTCAGCAGAAGGGGGGTGCTTTGCAGTACCACCGTTTCGCTCTGGAGTTTTGAAAGCCCGCTGCGGTCGGTCGCGCCCGGCATGCTGATGATGTCTGATATTTCAGATTTTTTTTCTTCGAATTTTAAGGTTGCAGATGTGGCGTATGTCTTAGGTGTGTACCACAGGTACAGGTTGGCAATAATCATACAGAAGACTACAGAACCGGCTATCCAGTACCATCTGCTCAGCAAGATCCGCGCTATTTTCAGATAGTCGATCTCCTGACTTGGTAATTTGCGTTTTATCTTCTCTGATGATGCATCCATAATTAACGGCGGATAAGCGTCAGCACAATTAACGCAGTATTAAACAAAATCAACACCGGCTGGAAAACGCTTGAAAAATTTTGAAGGTTGTCCGTACGGGTAGCTCTTTTGTTTTCTGCTATGTAAATAATATCACCATTTTGCAAAACGGCCCTGGGATCATTTACTGATCTGATATCTCCAAGATCGACCATAATGACCTTAGGATTTTTTTGTGTTCCCCTGATGATCTCTATATGAGTTTCATCCGCTTTCTCCGAAAGGCCCCCTGCCGCGCCGATCAGTTCGATCAGCGTGGTATGATCTTTCGTTAAAGGAAAATTACCCTGCGCGTTTACAGCGCCAAGCATCGTTACTTTAAGATTAATTATTTTTACTTCAATTATCGGATTGACCAGCACATTCTTCCGGTAAATATCTTCAATCTTCTTTTGTGCCTCGGCCCGGGTAAGGCCCGCTACCTGAACGGAGCCTATTACCGGTAGCATTACGTTTCCGTCATCCGCTACCTGAAAGGTCTGATCAACAGGCCCTCCGCTTGTTGAACCGGCGTCAGTCAGCACATTGATATTGGAAGCAATATTTGGTGTGGTGTTAACAAGATATTTTTTTGCGTCCTGAAGATTACGCACTTGCAGGATATCCTGAGATTTGATGCGATACTCAGGCACGGAGTCCGCTGCGCTGTAAGCAGTATCAGACAGGGATTGTTTTTGTTGAAAAAGTACCTGATATTGTTTGTTGGAACAGGAGGTACAGATCAAAAAAATTATCAGAACGATATAGATGCCAGTTACTTGCCGCATTCAGATAGATATAAACTATTCGTTAAAATTAGGTAGCTTTTTCAAAATTACATAAATTTGCGACTATTAACAGCCCACCTTTTCCTAAGTGCAGGATATAAAAATCTCTTTGATTACCGTAGCCTATAATGCGGAACGCACTATAAGCGACTGCATTGAATCTGTTATAGCGCAAAACTTTAACAGGGTTGAATATATAATTATTGATGGAGGTTCGACAGATAAAACTATCAACATCATTGAAAGATATAAACATCATGTCAGTTGCTTTGTCTCGGAACCCGATCGGGGAATTTACGATGCCATGAATAAGGGAATCCGTCTTGCTACAGGCGATGTGGTGGGTATGCTCAACGCTGACGATTTTTTTATCGATAATACCGTATTAAGCACCATAGCCGGGGCCTTTGATAAACACGATGTTGACATCGTGTATGCCGATCTCGATTACGTAAACGAAACAGGCCGGGTCGTAAGGCGATGGCGGTCAGGAGAATTCAGTCGCCTGAGCCTTAGTTTTGGCTGGATGCCGCCGCACCCTACTTTTTATTGCAAACGTAAATTATTTGATCAGTTTGGGTTCTACAGCCTTGATTTTGGTACCGCAGGCGATTATGAATTAATGCTTAGGTATCTGTATGTCAATAAGTTAAAGGCTTGGTACGAAAAAAAGGTAATAATTAACATGAAAATCGGCGGAAAAAGCAACAAAAGTATAACCAACCGCGTAAAAGGGTTATGGTCTGATTTTAAGGCAATGAGACATAACCGTATTTTGTTGCCCGCTATTGCATTAATAGTTAAACCTATACGAAAGCTCAATCAATTCTTTTAATCAGCCCGAAAAAAATTGTTAATATGTTAGTAAGAAGTGCCCTTGTGAATTAACAATTGTTATTTACTTGCACTGCGAAATTTAACTATTGTATAATAGGCTACGATTACGATGATGAATTTGATGCATAATTACGCTGCCGTTTACTACATTTTTATTGTAGCTGTTTCTTTGCTGATCACTTCATTCGCCATCCCTTCTATTTTGCACGTAGCGCGTTTCCGCCACCTTTATGACGATCTTGGCCACTTCCGCAAGGAGCATGACCACGGCATTCCCCGGCTTGGCGGCGTAGCGATATTCGTAGGCTTTACCATAACTTCCCTGCTGTTCTGCATGACCGATAAGTCACTGCCGATAAATTACCTTTTAACAGGTTGCATCATCTTATTTGCGATGGGAATAAAGGATGATCTTTCCGGCGTTAATTCAAACACCAAATTCGTTATTCAGTTTATCGTTTGTTCCATACTGGTTATACTCGGTGATATCCGCCTGACAGGCATGTATGGTGTATTCGGTATTTACGAGTTGCCCTATGCGGTGAGTGCCGCTTTATCCATTCTTTTGATTTTGCTGGTAGTAAACGCCTTTAATCTCATCGATGGTATTGATGGCTTAGCGGCAACTACCGGGATAATCGCAAACGGCGCATTCGCTATTCTGTTCATCTATGTAAAACAGTACGAACTCGCCGCCGTTTCCTTTGCAATGGCAGGGTCTATCCTCGGTTTTTTAAGATTTAATATAACTCCCGCAAAAATATTCATGGGCGATACCGGGTCCCTTCTTATTGGGTTGATCAGTGCGGTAATGGCGCTCAAATTTATGCAGGTAAATACCATCACGCCGACAACACTACCCGACATTTATGAGGCCCCGGCCCTGACCGTTGCTATTCTGATCGGGCCGATCTTTGATACGATCCGTGTATTTGTTGTACGCATTATAAACGGTGGTTCTCCATTTACCGCTGACAGGAACCATATCCATCATCGTATGCTGAAGCTTGGTTTTACCCATTTACAAACCACTTTGATACTTACAGCCGCCAATGTTGGTATTATCCTGATGGTACTGGTTTTGAAGGGCTATGGCAATACCATTCTTATCCTGATGGTTATTTCCATGTCACTGTTATTCAACTGGCTGATCACCTTTTTTCTTCGCTCAAAAGAGCGCGAGAGCCTGGCGTTCCGCAATTTGTTTGCCTGATCGCTAACCCGCATTTTGCCGCATCCGGCAAAATAAATCCGCAACCTGATTTTTTAGCTAAATTTGCATCCTTATGATGAGGATTGCTATCAACGGCTTTGGACGCATCGGCCGTATTTTCCTGAGAAGGATTTTAGAAAAGAAGGATATTGATGTCGTCGCGATAAACGATCTGACCGATACGCAAACACTCGCGCATCTTTTTAAATATGATTCGGTTCACCGTGGCTTTGGCGGCAATGTTGCGGCCGATAACGGCCATCTGATAATCAACGGGAAGCCGATAGTTGTTTTGAAGGAATCCGATCCGGCTGCCTTACCATGGCGCGCATTAGAAATTGATCTGGTCATCGAATCGACGGGAAAATTTACGACGAGGCAGGGTGCAGAAGGGCACCTAAGGGCGGGAGCAAGGCAGGTTATTATCTCAGCACCTGCGGCTGACAAGGATATTCCCACTGTCGTACTTGGTGTAAATGACGACCGTACAAACCTGCTGTCAGCTGTTTTATCAAACGCTTCATGTACCACCAATAATGTGGCGGCCATGGTGAAGATACTCGACGACAACTGGGGAATTATAGATGGTTATATCACAACAGTACATTCCATGACCGGAGATCAGAATTTGCATGACGCACCGCACCGCGATCTTCGCAGGGCCCGGGCCGCATCGGCGTCTATCATACCTACCACCACCGGCGCAGCTAAGGCGATAACGTCCATCTTTCCGCACCTCGATGGCAGGCTGGGTGGTGCGGGCATTCGTGTGCCTGTTTTAAACGGCTCGCTTACTGACTTTACCTGTAGCCTGAAAAAACCATGCACTGTTGGGGAAATAAATAATGCATTTAAAACCGCCGCAGCCGGCGAAATGAAAAACATATTGGAATACACCGAAGATCCGATTGTCTCCACTGATATTCTGGAGAACACCCACAGCTGTATTTTCGATGCGCAATTAACCTCGATTGTAGGCGGCTTGGTAAAGGTAGTAGGCTGGTACGATAACGAAATGGGTTATTCAAGTCGTCTTGCTGACCTGGTCGGCAAAATAAGTTTATTGAGCTGATCGCTTTTCCGTTATCGGCCGGCTCAGATTACTTTTCATAAACTACGTATGCTACCGCGCTGGTAACAGGATAGTTTTTCTGATTATAATAAGTATAAGATGAAAAGCTTACAACATCCTCATACCGGCCAAGCATCAGGTTTTGCTGATCGGTCGCGAGCTGGGCGGAGGCATAGGTTTTGGAAAATACAAGCTGCCGGTGTATGTTGATCTTTACAGCCTTAACACCGTTAATAACGGTGTCGCCGATAGTTTTGAATTTTACGTTATTCAGGTTATCATCGATAGAGTTGAAAGTGGTTTGGCCATCCTGATTAACAGTCGTAAAATCAAATCCTGCAAGTCCGGTTTTCTTAAAATCTTCTTTCAGATGAACGGCAGAGGTTACTTTATATCCTTCAGCCAGCACAAAAAGATTAACATTTTCATCAAACGTCATATTCAACGTTGTTCCGGAAACGCTGGTCTTTACTTTTTGCGGGAAGATAACAAATGCAACCATGTGTATGGTGTCATCCCAGTTAAGCTTGCCGGGAGTAGCGGGATCAGCAGGCGTGGTGACTGAGGTTTGGGTACTGTCGGCAGACTGGGGCTGCACATCGTTTTGGGTGCTGCAACCCCAAAGCACGACAGAAACTATGATTAATAAAAAAAGGTTTTTCATAATAACGTTAATCAATAGGCCCTGCTATAAATTTATAAGCAATAGTTGTGCTGTTTTTTAATCTGTCTGAAAAAATTTGCCCAATGGTATAAATCAAAGGGTAAAAACAGGAAAAATTATACTAAATGAACTTTGCCCGCGATGGGAAATTGATATGTTTGGGGAAAGAATGCCCGTTTTTGGGGTAAAACGAAACCTCTGTTAACCATAATGATAAAATTTATAACTGTTGATCAAACGCTGGATATCCGGAATGAAGTATTGCGCGAGGGTAAGCTGAAGCGGGAAGAATGCATTTTCAATACGGATCATCTGGCCGAAACCTTTCATCTGGGTTATTTTGTGGAAAATGAATTGGTCTGTATTGCTTCGTTTCATCCGCAGCGCTATGAGGGCTATGATGGCATCGGTTACCAGTTACGGGGTATGGCTACGACGCCCGCAAACCGGGGCAAGGGTTTTGGCAGCCTTTTGGTAAATTTTGCGCTGGTTTATCTGCGTGGTCAAAAGGTGACTTACCTGTGGTGCAACGCCCGGAAAAATGCATTTCAATTTTATTTGAACATGGGATTCGAACCAATATCGGGGGAGTTTGAAATACCGGGTATAGGTCCCCATTATGTCATGTATGTTAAGATTCAGTGATTTTTCGGGTCGTTGCAATATGTTTTTAACTTTTAGGCTCGGATTTTAGAATTAAATGCTGAATTTGGCGGCTCTAAAAATCGATTGCTCAAAAATATTATACATTAAAATTATGAAAACAGTTGATCAAATAAGCTTTTCAGGCAAAAAGGCGCTCATCCGGGTTGACTTTAACGTGCCGCTCGATAAAGATTATCATATAACCGACGATAACCGCATGACCGCCGCTTTGCCGACGATCAAAAAAATATTGGATGATGGCGGCGCCGTTATCCTGATGTCGCACCTGGGCAGGCCGAAGAATGGCCCTGAAGAGAAATTCTCATTAAAACATCTTGTTTCTCACCTTTCTGATCTGCTTGGTCAGCAGGTTGAGTTTGCGGACGATTGCATCGGAGCAGAAGCCATTGAAAAAGCAAAAGCACTTGGCAAGGGAGAGGTATTGCTGCTGGAAAATCTCCGCTTTTATAAAGAAGAAGAAAAAGGTGACAAAGACTTCGCAGAAAAGTTGTCGAAATTGGGAGATGTATATGTAAATGATGCTTTTGGTACAGCACACCGGGCGCATGCATCTACTGCGGTTATTGCACAATTCTTCCCCAATGCAAAATATTTCGGTTATCTGATGGCCGCTGAATTGCAGAATGCGGAGAAAGTGCTGAATGGCGCCGAAAAACCATTCACCGCTATTATGGGCGGTGCGAAGGTATCTGATAAGATTGAACTGATTGAACGCCTGCTTGAAAAGGTGGATAACCTGATCATCGGTGGCGGCATGGCTTATACCTTTGCCAAGGCACAGGGCGGAAAAATAGGCAAATCGCTGGTCGAAGAGGATAAACTTGATCTTGCCCTGAGCCTGATCCAAAAGGCAAAGGCTAAGAATGTCAACCTGCTCTTGCCTACCGATTCCGTAATTGCAGATAACTTCAGCAATGATGCCAGCACAGAAACAGCCGCCAATGATAACATAAAGGATGGCTGGATGGGTCTGGATATCGGTCCGGATTCGATCAAGGCATTCAGCGCAGTGGTTGAAGGTTCAAAGACTATCCTGTGGAATGGCCCGATGGGGGTTTTTGAGATGGATAAGTTTGAAGCCGGGACTAAGGCCATTGCAGAAGCAGTTGTAAAGGCGACAGAAAGCGGAGCTTTCTCTCTGATAGGAGGGGGCGACTCGGCTGCTGCTGTAGCTAAGTTCAACCTAACTGACGATGTGAGCTATGTTTCAACGGGAGGAGGTGCCTTGCTGGAATATATGGAGGGCAAAGAACTTCCCGGTGTTAAGGCTATAAACGATTGAGTCGAACCGGAATTTCCGGTGATTTCTACGTAACGATTTTATTCAGGACAACCCGCGCGGGTTGTCTTTTTTATTTAATTACGTACATTTAGAACCATATAACTGATCCACATGAAAAGAACTTTTTTATCAGCTTTATGCTGTATGATCTTTGTTTTGAATGCAGTTGCGCAAAGGGGCTACAGAAGTCCTGATGCCGACTACATCAAAGAAAATTACACCAAATACGAATATCAGATACCGATGCGCGACGGAAAGAAATTGTTTACATCGGTGTATGTTCCAAAAGATACATCGAAGAAATACCCCTTTATGATGGATCGGACGTGTTACAGCGTTGCGCCGTACGGCCCTGATAAATATAAGACCAGTCTCGGTCCGTCGTCTGCCTTTACGCATGATGGTTACATATTTGTTTATCAGGATGTCAGGGGGCGCTGGATGAGCGAGGGAATTTATGAGGAAATGACCCCCGAAAAAGAAGAGCATAAAACCAATAAAGATGTTGACGAGGGAACGGACACCTATGATACGATTGACTGGTTATTAAAGAATATCCCGAATAACAACGGCAAGGTAGGTGTGTGGGGTATCTCATATCCGGGGTTTTATACCACAACATCTTTATTGAGTCGTCACCCTGCGCTTGTCGCGGCATCACCGCAGGCGCCCATCGCCGACCTTTGGCGCGATGACGGCTGGCATAACGGGGCGTTTTTCCTGGTGGCTAACTTTGGCTTTTATCCCGGTTTTACCAACCGCCAGGATGATAAGCCAACCCAACGCAGAGGCAGTCGCTTTGATCCGGGTACTGACGACGGATACGACTTTTTTATGAAGATGGGGCCGATGAAAAATACGAACGATAAGTATTACAAGGATACTATTCGTTTGTGGAATGAGATGATGGATCATCCTGACTATGATCAGCATTGGAAAGATCGCAACGTTCTTTATCATTTACACGATATTAAAACGGCCGTATTGGTTACAGGCGGCTGGTATGACGCCGAGGACCTTTACGGCGCCATCAATACCTACAAAACGCTGGTGAAGAAAAATCCCGAAACACCTGTTTATTTTACCATGGGCCCCTGGGTTCACGGCGGA
This sequence comes from Mucilaginibacter sp., assembly GCA_035547875.1. Lineage (GTDB taxonomy): Bacteria > Bacteroidota > Bacteroidia > Sphingobacteriales > Sphingobacteriaceae > Mucilaginibacter. The sequence continues at coordinate 213,496 of DASZTX010000032.1, forward strand.
TGGGCTCGTGGCGATGGAGATCATTTGGGGGATGTGGATTTTGGCGGCCCCACCGGCCCTTATTACCGCGATGATATAGAATTTAAATTTTTTAGCCATTACCTGAAGGGTACCCCGCTGAACATCGCCCCGGTGAATGCTTTTGAGACCGGTGTCAATAAATGGAAACAATATAAAACATGGCCGCCAAAGGAGATAACCGAAAAAGAATTATATCTGTTGCCTGGCGGTAAATTATCATTCGATGCGCCTGTTTCGGGTAAAGACAGCTATGATGAGTATGTGTCAGACCCCAATAATCCCGTTCCTTTTCTTGATCACAAGAGCATGGATATGGATCGTGATTATATGACAGCCGACCAGCGTTTTCTGAGTGATCGCAAAGATGTGCTCAGCTACACCAGCGATGTATTGCCGAAAGATGTAACCATTGCGGGCAATATCTGGGCAAACCTGAAAGTATCCACTACAGGAACTGATGCAGACTTTATAGTAAAGGTATTGGATGTTTATCCGGATACCGCTTCAAACAACAAGTACACCAGGAACAATGTAAAGATGGCAGGCTATGAGCAGATGGTGCGGAGTGAGCCGATAAGGGGGAAATACCGCAACGCCTTCGACAAGCCGGAGCCTTTTGTGCCGGGAAAGGTCACTGAGGTGAAGTGGGAGTTGCAGGACGTTTTGCATACGTTTAAAAAAGGGCATAAGATTATGATCCAGGTGCAAAGTTCATGGTTCCCGCTTATTGACCGTAATCCGCAGACTTTTGTTGACATTATGAAATGCGATACCTCCGCGTTTAAAAAGGCCACGCAAAAGGTTTATACATCAAAGGAACATCCGAGCTTTTTGAAGGTAAGAGTAGTGGAGTAATGCCTTCAGTACGGGCAGATATTTAAGGAGGGGAAAAATGAAAGGGATATTGTTTATTTTAATGATTGGTTACCCGGTTGTTGCTTTTTGCCAGAGAAAGGTAGAAAACGATACAGTTTACCAGTCTGTGAAGCTTGATAAAAACGACAGGATATTCCTGGCCCTTAAAGATTCCGCACAGAAATATCTGCCCGGTTTTATAAAACGCCTTAACAGTCACGGAAAGGATGTGGATAATTACAGGTTTACAATCAAGTCGGATTTTGTAGAGAATGGTACACATGAGCACATGTGGTCACGTGTATTTGAATTTGACGGAACCGCTTTTAAAGGTGTTTTCATTGATTCACCGTTTGAGATCCATAATATCAAAATTGGAGACAAAGTTTCCATAAAGTCCGGCGATGTTGAAGACTGGCAGGTAGAGGATTTTAAAGCTAAGACCCACCAGGGGGACTTTTCCGGAAAATATCTCAAGAGCAAGGTGCGGGATTAGAAACGATTTAAACTATCCCGCACCTTTACTGTGCGAGGTAGAATTTCTCCCAAAAGTCTTCGAAAGTTGATAATACACTGCGATCGGCGTTGCCATTACCGCCGTACCCCCCGCCAAAACCTCCGCGACCGCCGCCTCTTCCACCGCGGCCTCCCCGGCCGCCACCGCCGCCACCAAATCCTCCGTTTCTGCCGCCGCGCCCCTCGCCGCCTTCGTGTCCCTCACTTTGTGATGAAGGCCTGGTTATCCCGTTAATTTTGATATTAAAGGCCCATTCGTTTTTTTGTTCCTTTTCCGCGTGCAGCAGTGCCATCGGTAGGGCGGCTTCGCAAACCAGCGCCCCGTTTTCGTCATAATCCACTGCCGTCCTGATGCCATAGGTGTTACTGGTTGTGATCATTTCTTCATCGATGTCTCTGAACCCCTCAACTTTGATGCCTCTTAACAGCGTAAGCACGGCCTGCATCAGCGCCTCGTGGCTTTGCTTTACGCTTTCTCCTTCGGAAGCCCCCGGATTAAACAGCGATGCATTTCCGTTGGTGCTCAAAGGGAAAGTGATGCTGTAACTGTCTTTCTTTTTGCCTTTGACATTGATCGCAAAAGTTACCCCCGCGCGTAAAATACGTATTTGCTGGCTGCGGTCGGTCGCCCGGATGGCCATGTATAAGGTATCGCCGCTGTTGGCGATGCCGTAATTGAGGCGCATTTTTGGATTGAAGTAGCTCAGGCTGTCGCCCCACTCCTTTACTGAGCCGTCAACGCTGATGTTTTTTGGCGGCGCCGCGAGAGTTGTTGTAGCGGATGACTGTGCGTGTAGCAGATTTGTTGAGACAAATAGCGTAAAAATCGTTAAAGCTAAATAGGGGTAAGGTAATTTCATGTTATAAAATTATCGTTTAAGCGTCAATTGAACAGGATTATGACAGTATTTATTATAGTTTTTGAGTAATTTTGTAGTTACTTATGCCAACTGAAGTACAGGAAGAAACCCTAACCCTTGATGAGATCCTGGCGGAGCTGAAGGAAATGCATCGCCTGATTTTGTGGAACGACGATCACAATACATTTGACCACGTTATTTTTTGCATGATGAAGTATCTGGACTACACGGAGTCTCAGGCTGAGAAGATTGCCTGGAAAGTGCATAACGAGGGAAAGTGCGCGGTGCTGGAAGGTTCATTCACCGAGATGGAAATTTACCGGAAAATATTACAGCAGGAAGGCTTAACGGTCAGTGTTGAATAACAAACACTGATTTTATGGTTAAGCAGATTTCACGCCTTTAACAAACTGGGTAGAGGTAAAAAACTTGTTACAATCTGGTCTGTAGAAATTCACATTCATATTAATTTAACATACGGAGCCCTTTTATAAGGGTGAAAATTTCCTCTCAGTTAATGATGTTGCCTGGTTGTTGCGCTTATTTGCTTGCTGCCAGACATAAAAAGTCGCCTTTTAGGAACAGTCTTTTTCCCCGGATAATACAGGAGAATCCTATTTCGGCTATAATTCTGCCCGCCAGCGCCATTTCCATGCCTTTTACAATCTTTTTGTTTTTAAGTAATAATAAAATCAATATTCTACAGAATTTCTTCAGTATTATTTCTTATTGATTTAATCTTAATAATCAGTTTATCTTGCCATAAACTTCGCTGGGTTTCTTTGCCGGGAATTAATCCCGGTATATAATGAAGAAACGTTTACTTATTTTAATCCTTCTTTTTTGTTCACTCGCTTCCTTTACTTATGCACAGGGCGTGGTGAAAGGCGTGGTAGCCGACAAAAGGAACGGCGAGCCGCTTGCGGGCGCAACCATAACTTTAAAAAATGAAACGTCGGGTGCGACGATGGCAACAACAGCCGGTCTCGATGGTTCCTATTTATTCAGGAATGTGCCTTCCGGCACATATAAGATTGAGTCGGAGTATATTTCGTATCAGCCGGCTTCCAGGCAATTTACTGTTTCAGGCAGTACGGTTGTGATCAACCTTAATCCGGAATCGAAGAGCAGTGAGTTAAACGAAGTGACCATCAGCGCTTCGGGCAGCAAGGCCACCGACCAGTCGGCCCTGAATGCCATACGCAGATCGGATCAGGTGTTGAACGCGGTGTCCGCAAGGTCGATTGAGGTTTCACCTGATATTACCGTTGCCAACGTAACCCAGCGTGTTTCGGGTGTGTCAGTCGAGAGAAGCAGCAACGGTGAGGCGCAATACGCCATTATCCGGGGTATGGATCAGCGGTATATTTACACTCTGGTGAACGGTATTAAGATACCAAGTCCCGATAATAAAAACCGTTACGTTCCGCTTGATATTTTCCCGGCGGATATTGTTGACCGCCTGGAGATCAATAAATCACTGACACCATCTATGGAGGGTGATGCGATTGGTGGCGGAATTAATCTGGTACTTAAAGAAGCGCCTGAAGATTTCACCTTGCACGTCAATTTAGGTACTGGCTATGCTGCAAGCTTTTTTGATAACGGTTTTAAAAAATTTGATCATAGCGCCAGCCTGAAAACATCTCCGCGTGCTGCGAACGGCAGCGGTTACAGCGCTACAATGGCGAGCTTTCCCAACAATCCGTTCCACTACAGCGAAATTAAAGTTCCGCTGGCCACTATAGCAGGAATAACCGTTGGCGGGCGTTCTGCCGATAAGAGATTTGGCGCAATGGTGGGTGTAAGTTACCAGAATACATACCGTCAGACAAAAAGTACCTTCTTTGGAACCGAGGTGGATCTGGCTACAAACGATCCGCTGGTAACAAGCATCCAAAGCAGGACGTATAATATTCAGCAGCAACGTACAGGTATCGTAACCAAATTCGACTACAGGATCAATACCTCGAACAAACTTACCCTCGACGCTGATCTGATCAACCTTAATCAGAATGAATATCGTTTCAGTTCGGATACCAGCTTACAGCTTGGCCGTGCCGGAATTGGCACCGGCCGCGTTAATCAGGATTACCGCAGCGACCGTACCATACAGAATATTTATAACCTGAACCTTCACGGTGAACATAAGCTCGCTGATAATTTTGCGATCAACTGGTCAGCTGTTTATTCTAAGGCAACCGCCAATGAGCCTGACCGCGCCGATCTTAACCTGAATACAGGTAAAAACATTCAGCCGGACGGAACCATTGTTCAGGCTCCTTTCACTTTCGACGCGTTGAAAGCGCAGACGCGTGTTTTTGCCAAAAACTCTGATGAGGACAAAAGCGGATATCTGAATCTGAAATACACGCCTGTTATTTTTAACACAGGGGTTGAGTTTAGCGCAGGCGGCATGTATCGCGATAAAACACGCCACAGCACCTATGATGAATACGATCTGCGGCCATCCGCTGATAATACGGCACAGCAATTTGATGGAAATATTGACAATAATACTTTTGATGTGTTCAACACACAGGGTACCGGCAGTGACGCGCTGAACTATGACTTCACCGAAAAAATAGGATCGGGTTATGGTCAGTTTAAATTTAAGGCGGGAAAGTTATTAACCATCGGCGGTTTACGCTATGAGCACACCGATCAGTCATGGCATACCGGCGCCCCGGTTACGGTTGCCGGTACGGACGGATCGATAAGATATTATGATCTGTTGCCAAGCATCAACTTTAAATACATGCTTTCGGATAAGCAGGATCTTCGTTTATCATATTATTCTGCAGTGAGCCGCCCGAACTTTTATGAACTGATCCCGCATACGGCAGGTGATCCTGATGCGGATTATAAGGAACAGGGTAACCCTTACCTGAAACGCATTACCGCTGAAAACTTTGACCTGCGTTATGAATTGTTTCCAAAAGCATTGGATCAGTTGCTGGTAGGCGTATTCTATAAAAGCATCAAGAACCCTATCGAATATGCGATTGAGCCTTCCGGAACAGATTTTGCTTTTAAGCCTGAAAACTTTGGCAATGCAAAGAACTACGGTTTCGAGCTCGATTTTACTAAGTATGTCCGCAAATTTGGTGTACGGGCTAATTACACCTTTACCAATTCCAGAATTACTACCGACAAGCAACTCGATTACCGCGATGATAACGGCTTCCTTACCCACAAAACGGTATCGCAAACCCGTCCGCTCCAGGGCCAGTCAAAAAACATAGCTAACCTGTCATTCCTGTTCAGGGACGGCAAATCCGGACTTGATGCGCAGGTGTCTATGGTGTACACAGGTTCTCGAATCAACACCGTATCTCCGTTCTACGAAAATGATATCTGGCAAAAAGGATTCGTAACGCTGGATGTTTCCGCAGAAAAAAGGCTGGTTAAAAACCTGTTCGTTTACGTTAAGGCAACCAACCTGCTAAACACGCCTTACGAGCTGGAGATCAGAAGGCCTTATCCGCAGAACGGACAGGTAGTTGAGTACCAGGAACCGGGACAGAACACCTTTGTACGTAAAGACAACTATCGCCAATACTACATCGCAGGGTTAAGGTATAAATTATAATATAAGAGGACAGCACGATGAAAATATTCAAAATTATATTGACCGCAGCAACAGGCATGACAATGCTTGCTGCATGTCATAAAAGCGAACTGGCAGACATTTCAAGTCCGCTTGTTCAGACAGGAAACGTAATAAAATCGGATACCCTGAGCGGAACGGTGAAGGGAACCATGCTTAGTGGAAAAACCTATTATTTTAAAAGTGACATCACTGTTAATGAGGGTGATACCCTGCTGATGCAAGCGGGCGTTAAATTAATAGCCATCGGCGATGGCAAAACTGCTGAAACGAGCCCGGAGATCATTATGCACGGGACGTTTATCAGCCTTGGCACACAGGATCAGCCGAACTACATCACGGTAGCAAACGCATCTGATCTGCACGCGCAGGCCACCCAGCAAAATTATGCGAACGTTTTTGCAGGATACTGGGGCGGTATTGTATGTTCTCCAGGTCCGGTAACTTCTTCTAATCCTAACCCAACCGGAGGTGACGTGATCATTAAATGGACACATCTTGAATTTGCCGGTGGCCCATCCGGACCTAATAACGACCCGGCGATCTACGGCGAAGGTGACCCCCGCTACATTATTTACTACGGTAATATCAAAAGGAATTTTATTCTTGAAGACTCCTGGGTATTCGGCAGTAAGGATGATGCCATTCGTACGGCAGGTGGCAAGATCAGTATCATGCGCAACACATTTGAGTTATGCGGCCAGTCGGGTGGTGAGTTTTTCAATATGAAGAGCGGTACCGTGGGCGATCTTGCCTACAACGTGTTCATCGGTGCAGCTACAAACTCGCTTAAGGCCTCTGACTCGGGCAGTTCCGGCGTACAATGCGACGTGACCATGTATAACAACACCATCGTTAACGGAGGTTTCAGGCAAACAAAATCGGGACGCGGCGGATCGATCAACTTTGAAAAAGGAGCGCGCGGTCTGGCTTACAACAACCTGATCGTTAATTGCCGTTTCGGCCTGCGTGTCACCAGCGATGCAGATGTTGACAACGTACATTATAATAATCAATATTATTATGGTTCGTCCCAAAAGATCGTTGACCAGTTTACCGCTGCTGACGGTATTGCTACGATCCAGTCGAACGACATCAAGTCTTCATCTCCCGGTGATAGCGACCCTAAGTTTTATGGTTATAACGTAACGCAATTTGATTATGCAGCGAATCCTGGTCCGATGACCGTGCAAACGCAACCGTCGTATTTAGTTACCCTGGGTATGTCGAACTTAAGGCTGCAGGCTTCATCTAAGGGTCTCGGAAAAGGTAAAACTGATTTTGTTCCATTGGGTGTAGTTACAGCTACCGGTACTTACGGAGCAACCATAACCCAGCCTGGTATTGACATCGGCGCTTATCAGAACGATGGCACCGGGAACCAGCATTAAAAAAGATTAAACTAAACCCGATAAAGCTAAAGGACGAGGCGCTGCCCGTCCTTTGCTGCTTTACGGGTAGCTAAATGTATATTTGAAACGATGAAGAAAACGCTGTTATTTCTCTTCCTTTTTTGCGGAATTGCCGCATCTGCTCTTGCTCAAAATTGTGACTCAGATTTTTTAGGGACAAAAACCTTGTATCCTGCCCCCGCACAGCTTTATACGCCAGTGCCTGCGGGTTACGCTCCTGTTTTTATAAATTATGTTGGCCGTCATGGTGCGCGGCACCTGACGAAAGATGTAAAAATATCGTTCGCTTACAGGGCGTTGCAAAAGGCAGATAGTCTGAATGCACTGACACAAAAAGGAGAGAAACTTTGGCAAATGGTTAAGGCATTGCAGAAGGTGGAACAAAGCAATGTCAAAAATATATCGGACGAAGGCAGGGACGAGTTAATGGGAATTGCACAAAGGATGTACAATAATAACCGGTTGGTTTTCAAAGAACGTGTTAAGCTGAATGTATCGGTAACCAGGGAGATCAGAACCACACAAAGTGCCGACGCCTTTCTGAAAGGTTTAAATAATGCCTTAAAAAAAATTCTGGCAATTAATAAATTCAAGGATGATACCCACCTGCGATTCTATGATTTCTCTCCTGCGTATGATGATTTTGAAAAAGCGGTGGACAACGGCAGTTTGATGCAGTCACTCCGGGAGAACGAAAACGTTAATAGCCTGAACGACGAGGTCGCCGCCCGTTTTCTTTCATCCGAATTTTTAAAAAAGCTGGATGAGGGAAAAAAGGATAAATTCGTATCCGACATTTTTGGTTTCGTGTCGATCGTTCCCTCATTAGATCAGGAGATCAAACAGGCCGGATATTCCGTCGCAGCGCTTGACTTTAAATCGTTTTTTAGTTGCGACCAACTCGCGAGGCTGGGATTTCTTGATGCTGTTGATGATAACTTAAAAAAAGGCCCGGCGATGAATAATAACGGTATTCAGGTAAGAATATCGGCCCCTTTGCTGGTAAATTTTATTAATACCTCTGACAAATTTGTTAAGTCGCACCCTGTAAATGCGGAGCTTAGATTTGCACATGCAGAAACTATTGCGCCGTTTGCTGCGCTGCTGCGGCTTTCAGGAGCTGATGGAGTTGCAACTACACCAAAACAATTGAAAAGCAGCTGGAGTGCATCGAAAGTGGCGCCGTTAAGTTCCAATATTCAGTGGATTTTTTACAGGAACCGCCGCGGAAATATTTTAGTAAAAATCCTGCTTAATGAAAACGAAGTCCGTATATCCGGGCTTACTACTTCGTCCTTTCCTTATTATAAGTGGGCGGATGTGCGCACATTTTATATGGAAGAGCTTAAAAAGCTGGACATAAAGCTGACCGATGATATGAAGGCTTATCTGACGGATCTCAAATAACGCAGGAATAGTATTGTCGCCGGATAAACAAAAACGGCCTTTGCATTTAGCAAGGGCCGTTTTTGTTAAATAGTGATACTTAGTTTACTATCAAACTATAAAATTCCAGTTGTGAGTATCAGAAACGCGACCGTATTTTATGGTGTCAAGCTCCGCAAGAACCTTTTGTGAAAATTCACGGGTTTTCGGATCACTTAAAAAGTATTCTTCTCCGTCATGGCTTATCGAACCTACGGGTGCAATGGTTGCGGCCGTACCGGCGCCAAAAGCGTCCTGAAGTTTTCCGTTTTTTGCACCGTCAATAATTTCAGCTACAGAAACGCGGCGTTCTTCCACTTCCATTCCCCACTCACGGGCAAGCGCTAAAACCGTATCGCGGGTAACGCCATCCAAAATGGTGTCGCGGGTTGACGGTGTGATTAACTTACCATCCAGCACGAACATTACATTCGCTGCTCCCATTTCCTCAATATATTCGTGATTTTTGGCATCTGTCCAGATCAGCTGATCGAACCCTTCTTCCGCAGCTTTTTTTGCAGGAAGCATACCGCCTCCATAATTTCCGGCGGCTTTCGCGTAGCCCATACCGCCTTCGGCAGCCCTTGTAAAATGAGTTTCTATTTTAACGCGCAGTGTTTTTGAAAAATAAGGGCCAACCGGGCCTATCAATACCATGTATTTATAGGTTTCAGAAGGCGTAACACCCAGGTAAGGATCGGTAGCGAACATAAACGGCCTGATATAAAGCGCATGATTCGCCTTTGCCGGAACCCAGTCGCGGTCAATATCCACTACGGCAGCCAGGCTTTGTAGAAACATTTCTTCAGGGAGCGCAGGCATGCAAAGGCGCTCAGCTGATTTGTTAAAACGGATGGCGTTTTTTTCCGGACGAAAGATAGAAACCTGACCGTCCTCATGCTTGTAAGCCTTAAGGCCCTCAAAAAATGCCTGGCCATAGTGTAAAGCTGAAATGGCTGGGCTTAACGGAATTTCTCCGTAAGGGACGATCTCGAAATTTTTCCATTCGCCGTCAGCATAATCAGCCACCAGCATGTGGTCTGAAAAAGTCTTGCCGAAGGGCAGGTTATTAAAATCCGTTTCGTTTAAACGGGAGTGTGCTGTCTTTGTGATCTTGATATCAAGCGTCTCGGTCATGGCCTTAGTGTATTTATTTCATAAATATGGCAAGGTAGCTATTTTTAATTTATTTTTTTATTACCGATTAGAAAGATAACTTTAAAACGACTTTTATATCAGATAATATGCAGACTTACGAAATAAGCGCCGAAAACCGGGTGAAACTTAAACGCAGGATGTCGATTTTGCTTGGCGTAAATTATTTTGTGATCATCGCATTGTTCTCATTCGCATTGATGGCCAGTCCGGCCATTGATCCTCATCATTTTTTGATGACTATCTTTACCGTGGTCATTATACTCACCTATATTTATAATATCCGGCGATATAGTGAGCAAGCCGATAAAACGAAGCTTGTCGTAGAAAAGACAGCCATTAAACTGCAAATCCCAAAGCGGGCAGAGGAGATGATCCGGCTTGATAACATCGCCGATGTAAAGGAAAAGAAATCCGGGCTGCTGTTAACCAGTAAATCATCCGCAAAACAGACTTTCTTTATCAGTAATGGTTTTGAAAACTTTGATGAGATCGAAAAGCTTGTAAAAAGTAAAGCAGATAAACAAGAATAAACAGTTGGGCCGGTTGCGTCTCAGCTGCTGATATCGCTTAACACTTTTTCCACCCAGGCTTTACCCCAGTTTTCCAATTCTTCTTCATTCCATAACGAAGGGTAAAAAATACGTTTTTGAAATCTCGGCGGCAGATACTTTTGCCAGTTGGTGCCTCCGGTAGCTTTTATTTCGTCGGGCTCCCGGTTAAGATAGCGCACGGCCGATTTGTAATGCACCAGCGGCCAGTTTACGTTAACATTTACATCGAATTGTTTTAATCCGGTCTTTAGTTCGGCCGTTGCTTCACCAGCCTGCTCCAAATTGCGGTATAAGGCATAAAAGTTAAGAGCCGTATTTGCTTTGGCGAGATCAATAAATGTTTTTGCGTATTTTTTCTCAAATTGTTTCAAGGTCAGCGTCTTTTTTCCGGTGGAAAGTTCGGTAGCGCCGAACTTCCAGTAGATATATTCGAATTGCTCCTCGATACCTGTGTCGCGAAGCTGCTTGCGTTTGTCTCTGGCAACCAGGTTGATAAAATCGGTGGCATAGATCTCGATCATCCGGTATTGCCCCGACTGAAATCCGCTTGCGGGCAGCAGTGACATCCGGAACTTTAAAAATTGTTCCTTTTCCATCCCGTCGATCATGATATCGAACGACCTCGTAAGCGCTTCAAAATACTGGTTGATCCGCTTTAGCCTTACTGAAAAGAACCCGGCTGTTAATGATTGCTGCGCTGCGATTTGCTTGCATTCATGTAAAACCAGTTTAAAATAAAGCTCTGTTATCTGGTGGTACATGATAAAGATCTCTTCATCAGGAAAAGGAGTCTTGGGGCTTTGAAGGGTTAGTAAAGTATCAAGATGGATGTAGTCCCAGTAGGTTAAGAAATCTGCATAAAGCAGGCCGTCAAGATAGGAAACCATATCCTGACCCATTGCCTCATATTTCTCCTGTAATCGGGCGAGGCGTTCTTCAATTTCCGGTGAGAAATGCATGTGGTAAAGGTAAGGTTTTGCGGGCAAATCTTTCAGCAGGTCATTAGCTCTTATATAATCCGATGAATGGTGCTTCTATTTCGTAAGTTAAAAAACATATTGCGTTATGATTGTTATTATATTGCCGGTGATATTTAAGCCATGAAAATCAGTAAAATACTTATAGGGGTTGACGACAGCAAGTATGCCGAGCACGCCGCATCTTATGGATTTGACATAGCCCGCAAGTTTGAGGCTGAGGTAGGCATCGTTAATATTATTGAGCCTGCTATCATGACAGGTCCGGCATCGGGAATTGATCCTTTATCCGGCTCGGGCATAGTATCGAACGCTGAAGATGATATTGAGATCATGGATATCCAGAAGCAATTTGGCGAACGCATAGTTGAAGATACTATAAAGAAGTTTGCAGATAATCTGCAGGTAGCGCATTTCACGGAATACGGATCGACAGCCGATGGGATCATATCATGTGCTGAAGATTTCGGAGCCGATATGATCGTGATCGGCACACACAGTCGCACGGGTTTTGACAGGCTGGTGATGGGCAGCGTAGCCGAACACGTGGTCAGACATGCCAAAGTGCCTGTGCTTGTTGTTCCGCTTGTTAAAGAAGACAAGAAATAACTTACGGGAACGCCGTTCCCTATGAATATTTTGGCTTCAGGTCAATACAGCAATCTAAACTTAATGGTATGTTCAATAGCCTTCAGTTCATTTAACACCTCTGTGCCATACCCGGAGTTCACGTCCGTGATCACATAACCGACCTGCGGATTGGTTACCAGAAATTCCCCTACGATATTGATGTTATGGCGCGCAAAAACATCATTAATCTTGGCCAGTATCCCCGGAACGTTTTTATGAATATGGATCAGGCGGTGGGCGTTGTTGATGCGTGGGGGCTGTAAATCCGGAAAATTGCAGCTGGTGTGCGTTTTACCCTCGTTCATAAAGGCCATCACCCTTTTTGGGATAAAGTCGTCGTTTCTTGGGTTGTGTTTCGGGTCGTCAAAGATAATGATCCCGTTCTCGCAAGCCGTTTCCGCCAGTTTCCTGGAACTGATGCGGCCAAAAATACCGATTACTTTTAACCGACCTGCATTTTCAATCTGTTTAGGTGTAGGCTGATGTGTCTCATCGCAAAAGAGCACGCCCGCCTCCTGCAGATACTTATCCTCGATCGTTTGCTGATGCCGGATATTGTAACCTTCCTTTTTCATCTGCGCCAGCGCCTCTTCCTCTACTTCGCCCACAACCAGGCATTTGATCCGGTTTTTGGGATAAGATATTGCTCTCGGCAATTTATTGATAAACAGGAACTCGTCGAAGCTCGGCGTAACATGATCCGCCTTTTCAGCCACTGTTTTGCGCTCTATGTTTTCGGTAAAGGCGTAGAATTTCTTAATTAACCCCGATTCCTTTAACTGAAAATCAGAATAGCCGTCGCCAATACCATATATCTCCCCCTGCAGATCCAGTTCTTTTAAAAGCTTAACCTTGCCGCCTTCCTGCGATAAAGGGTTCTCGCGGTCATAACCCACAATATTGCCGTCATCATCAAATACGAATGTGTTGGCATAAATATTTTCTTTTTTAATATGATATTCCGTAACTACCGGGATAATGAATTCTTTGAATCCGCCGGAAACGATAAGTACATCATCCGCATGGTTTTTAAAGAATATAGTGTTACGACTGAATGAAGTAGATACCTTTTTTTTTAAATGGGTTACCAGCTGTTTCAGATGTTCGCGGTTTGCCTGCAGTAAGCGTACGCGGTTTTCCAGGCTTTGAGTGAACGAAAGCCGCCCCTCCATAGAGGCATTGGTAAGATCTTCAATTTGTTTGTAAATGTTTTCCCGGCCAGGATGATGTCTTAATGATATTCTTGCCAGTTCGTCCAGGGCTTCAACCTGGGTAAATGTGCTGTCGAAATCTATAATATAAAATTGGTTCATTTTACGGTGTAGAATGTGCGGATGTGCAAATGTGCAGATTTTTAGGTGATTTTTGAATGAAGTTTATAAAGTTGATAGGTTGGGTAGATATTATGCCATTGCGTTTTTGCTTTGTAAGCACTGTTGAAGCAATGTTGTACTATATTTAATGCTGTTATACGGGGACTTGTTAAAGTTTATTCTATGGGGGGCGCCAAAGATAATATTCTCAACTCCTTAGGGTAGTAATTGTTGATCCGGTTTGGTAACAATTTAGCCCAGCCCAGCGGATGCCCCTCAAAACACATCAGGCTCCAGCCTTTACTGTTTACAGCAATATCGACAGGATCGCGCCGCAGGTATTGAATAGCCTGATCGGTATTAAGCTCCGTTTCCAGGAACTGTTGTTTGTTGACATACATGCATAATGCCAGTTCGTGGTCTGGTATCAGGTCATTCCCTATCAGCTTGCCTAATCGCACGCCCGATTTTTTTATATAAAGGTGCCGCTGCAACGTTTCCATGCTTTCCTTGTGTACTTTACTTATAGCGAGCCAGTCGTCATTCAGCTTAAAGTAATAAAACGCATCGGGTGTCATAAGATAATTTTTTATGAGACTGATTTCTTTTGCCGGTACCTTTTGATTCGTTTTTGATTTATATGCTGACGGGACAGGCGTAAATTCCTTCTTTCGCAGACAGGCAGCAAAGAAGCCTTCACCTTTTATTAGTCCGGGATAGAAGCGATAGCCCCAGGCCTGCTCTTTCCGTGACTGTGATTCAACTATTCCCCAATCGCCGGATAAGGGTATTTGTATGCTTTCCATATCAAAGGAGCTGCATAGCCAGTCGAGGATGTCCTCGTTTTCCTCGTGCGAATAGGAACAGGTACTATATATAAAGTAGCCATCCTGTTTTAGTGCGGGGTAAATATCGGCGAGAATGCGCTCCTGCCGCTGGTGACACAGGTTGACGTTTGCTTCTGACCACTCATCCATCGCTGGCGGGTCTTTTCTGAACATGCCGGAACCTGAACAGGGTGCATCAACGAGTATAATATTGAAGAAACCCTCGAGCCGGCTAAAATCTTTTGGATCATTATTGGTCACGATGGTATTGGTGGTGCCCCAGCGGTTCAGATTATCACAAAGTACCGGTACCCTCGTTCTGATGATTTCGTTCGACACCAGCAGGTCATCAGCATCTATCGCGGAATTGATTAGGGTGCTTTTGCCGCCGGGCGCTGCGCACAGGTCGAGTATCCTGATATTTTCCTTGTCGTTTGAGCGAATATGCCTTAAGATATGGTCGATAAACATGGATGACGCTTCCTGTACATAATAGCATCCGGCATGAAAAAGCGGGTCGAAAGTAAATGATGGCCGCGAATCCAGATAAAAACCATTAGCGCACCAGGGAACCGGTCCATCCGTTTTTATATCCGGTTTTTTAAATGGATTTAATCGGATAGAAGTTGGCGGCGGGGTATTTTGATGTGCATCCGTAAAATTTTCGCGGTTAAAACCGGGTTCATTTTGCAGAGATGCGATAAAATTTTCCGGAAAAACAAACGTACTCATAGTGTCTTCAAAGATACAAAATAGCTTATTGCCGTAACGGTGATTAAATTTAAATGGCAGCGTTGATTTCGTAACGGTTAGTTTACAGTCAGTTACCAAATTGTTTTAAATTTTTTGAAAAATGTTTTTGCAGGTAGGTAAAATCTCCCTACATTTGTGGCCCGCTTCTGATCAAGCGGTCGTTTTTTGAAGATCCGGCGAATAAAAATAATCTGAAAAAATAAGTGAAAATAACACTTGACAGAAAATAAAAAAAGTCGCATCTTTGCAGCCGCTTCGGCAACGAAGCAAAAGGTTAAAAAAATAAAATCCTGCGGGATTTTTAATATCGGTTCTCTGCGACAGAGAACAATAAACGTTCTTAAAGATAAGAGATAATCATGTAGCGTAACGGTTGAGAGACTGTTAAATTTAACAAGGGGAAAGAAAGTTTCCCGTCAAGGTTAAGTTGAGTTTAGGAGGTTAGGAAACTGTAGAAAGATAATTAGAAACAGATCT